>QCBV01000001.1 GCA_003279015.1 Prochlorococcus sp. AG-347-J19
ATATTAGGGGAGCTCGGCAGCATAATTTAAAAAATATTGATCTTTCTCTACCTAGAAATAAATTCATAGTTTTTACAGGTGTGAGTGGAAGCGGCAAAAGTTCTTTAGCCTTTGATACTATTTTTGCTGAAGGTCAAAGAAGATATGTTGAGAGTCTTTCGGCATACGCAAGGCAATTTTTGGGTCAAGTAGATAAACCAGATGTCGACAACATTGAAGGTTTATCACCTGCTATTTCAATTGATCAAAAATCTACAAGTCATAATCCTCGATCAACAGTTGGAACGGTAACAGAGATACAAGATTATTTAAGATTATTGTTTGGCCGTGCTGGTGAGCCGCATTGTCACCACTGCGGGATTCCAATTGCGCCTCAAACCATTGATGAAATGGTTGATCAAATTCTTCTTTTACCAGAAGGAACAAGGTATCAATTGTTGGCTCCTGTTGTAAGAGGTAAGAAAGGAACACATACAAAATTAATAAGTGGACTCGCTGCTGAAGGGTTCGCCAGAGTAAGAATCAACGGAGAAGTTAGGGAACTAGCTGATAGTATTGAATTAGATAAAAATCAAATTCATAATATTGAGGTAGTAGTTGATAGATTAATTGCAAGAGAAGGAATACAAGAAAGATTAAATGATTCTCTACAAACTTGTCTTAAAAGAGGGGATGGCTTAGCAATAGTAGAAGTTGTTCCAAAAAAAGGAGAAAACTTACCTCCTAACTTAGATAGAGAAAAACTTTACTCAGAAAATTATGCATGTCCTGTACATGGCTCTATTGTTGAAGAACTTTCTCCTAGATTATTTTCTTTTAATAGCCCATATGGGGCCTGTCCAGATTGTCATGGGATTGGTTATTTAAAAAAATTTACTGCGGATAGAGTTATACCTGATAAAACATTGCCTGTTTACGCTGCAATTGCTCCTTGGAGTGAAAAAGATAATACTTATTACTTTTCTTTACTTTATTCTGTTGGACAAGCTTATGGTTTTGAATTAAAAACTCCTTGGAAAGATTTAAGTGATTTGCAAAAAAAAGTTCTACTTTTGGGCTCAGATAAACCAATATTAATTCAAGCTGATAGTCGTTTTAAAACTTCTAGTGGTTTTGAAAGACCTTTTGAAGGGATTCTGCCAATATTAGAAAGGCAATTGAATGAAGCCAATGGAGAATCAGTAAAACAAAAATTAGAAAAGTATCTAGAATTAGTTCCCTGCAAGACATGCTCTGGGAAAAGATTAAGACCTGAGGCGTTGGCTGTAAAACTTGGTCCATACAACATTACTGACTTAACTTCTATAAGCGTTTCTGAAACACTTGATCACGTAGAGAGCATCATGGGTTTAGGTAAGACAAAGAAGGAAAATATATCTTTATCAGATAAACAAAAGCAGATAGGTGAATTGGTTTTAAAAGAGATTCGTTTACGTTTGAAGTTTCTAATTAATGTCGGTTTAGATTATTTGACTTTAGATAGACCAGCTATGACTTTGTCTGGTGGTGAGGCTCAGCGTATTAGATTGGCTACACAAATAGGTGCAGGTCTTACTGGTGTTTTATATGTTTTAGATGAACCAAGTATTGGTTTGCATCAGAGAGACAATGACAGATTATTAGAAACATTAAAAAGCTTAAGAGATTTGGGAAATACTTTGGTTGTAGTTGAACATGATGAAGATACTATGAAATCCGCAGATTATTTAGTAGATATTGGTCCAGGGGCAGGTGTTTATGGTGGGGAAATAATAGCTAAAGGATCTTATCAAGACGTCTTAAATTCAGAAAGGTCATTAACTGGAGCTTATCTCAGTGGTAAGAAGTCAATTCCTACTCCAAAAGAACGTAGATCATCTGTAAAAAAAAGTTTAATTTTAAATAATTGCACTAAAAATAATTTAAAAAATATTTCTGTGGAATTTCCTTTAGGAAGGTTAGTTTCTGTAACTGGTGTAAGTGGAAGTGGAAAGAGCACTTTGATAAATGAATTACTTCATCCTGCATTGTGTCATTCTCTAGGATTAAAAGTTCCTTTTCCTCAAGGCGTAAAAGAGTTAAAGGGTATAAAGGCAATTGATAAAGTTATCGTTATTGATCAATCTCCAATAGGAAGAACTCCAAGATCAAATCCTGCTACATATACTGGTGCTTTTGACCCTATAAGGCAGATATTTACTGCCACAGTAGAAGCAAAAGCAAGAGGATATCAGGCTGGTCAATTTAGCTTTAACGTTAAAGGAGGAAGATGCGAAGCCTGTAAAGGCCAAGGAGTCAATGTTATTGAAATGAATTTTTTACCTGATGTGTATGTTCAATGTGAAGTATGTAAAGGAGCTCGTTTTAATAGGGAAACTCTTCAAGTTAAATATAAAGGTTTTAATATATCTGATGTCTTAGAGATGACTGTTGAACAAGCTGCAGAAACTTTCTCCGCTATACCTCAAGCTGCTGATAGATTATCTACATTGGTAGATGTCGGCTTAGGATATGTCAAATTAGGCCAGCCAGCTCCTACTTTATCTGGTGGAGAGGCTCAAAGAGTTAAGTTGGCTACGGAATTATCAAAAAGGGCTACTGGAAAAACTTTATATTTGATTGATGAACCAACTACGGGGTTAAGTTTTTATGATGTTCATAAATTAATGGATGTGATACAACGTTTGGTAGATAAAGGGAATTCAGTAATTGTTATTGAACATAATTTAGATGTTATTAGATGTTCTGATTGGATTATCGATTTAGGACCTGATGGAGGGGATAAAGGCGGAGAAATCATCGCAGAGGGCATTCCTGAGGATGTAGCTAAAAATCTTTCAAGTCATACAGCAAAATATCTTAAAAAGGTTCTAAAATAAAAAAATATTTGTTGTATTTCTTTGTATTTTAATTATTTCAGCAAAACGAAAGTCTGTTTTCGGGGAGTATAAAACTTGTCTATAACTCTCTTTTCTAAAACTTCTGTATTAAAAAACATTGAAAATCATAATGCTTTCTTAATATTTCCTTTGAAAATTCAGCTTATTTGTATTAAAGGCCGTTTATCGGAGGATTTGCTGAATGAGATTAAGATTTTTACATTTACATTTACATGGCCTTATTCGTTCTAAAAATCTTGAGTTAGGCAGGGATGCAGATACAGGAGGGCAAACACAATACGTTTTAGAATTAATTAAAAGTTTGGCTAATACTTCAGAAGTTGATCAAGTAGATTTAGTTACTCGTTTAGTAAAAGACTCTCAAGTTGACGATGAATATTCTCAGGAAGAAGAATTTGTAGAGCCTGGAGTTAGAATTTTAAGATTCAAATTTGGACCTAATAAATATTTAAGAAAGGAATTGCTTTGGCCTTATTTAGATGATTTAACTGAACGTCTTATCTCATACTATAAAAAAAACAAAAAGCCTAATTTCATCCATGCACATTATGCAGATGCTGGATATGTGGGAGTTAAACTAAGTAAATCCCTAAACGTTCCACTTATTTTTACCGGTCATTCTTTAGGAAGAGAGAAAAAAAGGAAATTGCTTGATACTGGTTTAAAAACTAATCAAATAGAGAAGCTTTATTTCATAAGTACAAGAATTGAGGCAGAAGAAAAAGCATTAAAGTCGGCAGATATTGTTGTTACAAGTACTAAACAGGAATCAGTTTATCAATATTCTCAATATTCCTCCTTTTCACCTCACAAAGCTAAAGTTATTCCTCCTGGTGTTGATCATAATAAGTTTCATCATATTCACTCGACAACAGAGACAGCAGAAATTGACAATATGATGAATCCTTTTCTTAAGGATTCTGCTAAACCTCCATTATTGACTATTTCTAGAGCCGTACGAAGAAAAAATATTCCCTCTTTGATTGAGGCATATGGAAGATCTGAAAAATTAAAAAGAAAAACTAATTTGATTTTAATTTTGGGTTGTAGAGAAAGTACTTCAAAACTTGACCCTCAACAAAAAGATGTATTTCATAATATTTTTGAAATGATTGATAAATATAATTTGTATGGCAAGGTAGCTTATCCCAAAAAGCATCTTCCCAATCAAATACCTGCACTATATAGATGGGCTGCAAGCAGAGGGGGTGTATTTGTTAATCCAGCTTTAACTGAGCCTTTTGGTTTGACCTTGCTTGAAGCTTCTTCATGTGGATTGCCAATAATATCAACGAATGATGGAGGACCAAAAGAAATACGCTCAAAATGTGAAAATGGACTTCTCGTAGATGTTACTGATATCAATGAGCTGAAAGTTATTCTTGAAAAAGGAATTTCTAATAGTAATCAGTGGAAATTATGGAGCAGAAATGGAATTGAGGGTGTCAATAGGCACTTTAGTTGGAATACTCATGTACGCAATTATTTATCAGTTCTAACAGAAGAGTTTTCAAGTTCTTCCAGTTATTCTTCATCTGATATTAAACAGAGTTGTTTAAAAGGGAGTTCTTCACTTATAAAACCCCATTGATCAAAGACTTTAGGATCAGGGTGAAGAATTATTTGATTGGTATGAGTTTTCTTTAGTTTGAAACCCTTCTTGGACAGTTTTTTCATTAAGTTAGCAGTTTCTTCAAATCTTGATGCCATTGCATCAAGACTTGAGCAGTCACTTGTTAATCCATTATCTTTCCATGTAAAAAAACTCATAACAAATTTTTTAAAGATTGATTTTTAAAACTATACCTAAAATTACAAGCAAAATGTTGATTCTCCAAAAATTTTCAACTATTTCTTGTTCCTTAACTCCCTTAAGTTCAAAATGGTGGTGCAGTGGAGCCATTAAAAATATCCGTTTACCTTTGCGTAGAAATTTTTTTGTGATTTTAAAATATCCTACTTGAATCATTACTGATAATGATTCAATAATAAATATTCCTGAAAAAATAGATAAAGTAAAAATGCTATTAGTTAATAACGCTATAGAACCAAGAATTGCACCAATACTTAAAGATCCTGTGTCACCCATAAATATTTTTGCAGGATAACTATTGTATCTAAGAAATCCTAAGCATATTCCTGACATTGAAAAACATAAGATACTAAAAACAAGAAGCTCTTGCTCACCTTTTATTAATATTTCTATGCCTAATCCACTAAAGACAATCCCACTGCAACCAGCTGCTAATCCATCTAGCCCATCAGTTAAATTTACGGAATTACTTATGCCAACTAGGACTAAAAAAGAAATTGGTAATATGAAAATATTCATATTGATTGCCCAAGAGTCAGAAATACCGATGAATGGATCTAATAAATTTTTTTCATATGCTAATAATATAAAAATTGTTGAGATGATACTTTGTAGAGCAAATTTTTCTTTTGTTTTTAACCCTGTATTTTCTTTGTTTTTAATGCTTAAATAATCATCTAAAAATCCTGTAATAAAGAAACCAAAAATAGTAAGTAATAAGAGAAATAGTTTTAAGGAACCTAAATTTATGGTCACTATTAAAAGAAAAACTAAAAAAGGGATCATCATAAAAATCCCGCCCATTGTTGGTGTATTATTTTTTTTAAAGTGATTAGCTGGGCCTTCGGTTCTAATATTTTGAAGTAAATTTAATTTTGTGATTATCTTTAGACCATTTTTCGTTGAAAAAATAGAAATAAAGAAGAATAATATGTAAACTCCTGTAAAAAGAAAATTATTAAAAAAATAGGAGGTAACTATTAAAACAAGAGTATTTAATATAAATAAAGATTCAAAGTTAAACTTTTTAATCTTCCCAATCATCTTCTAATTGAGGATCTTCTTCAGTTTTATAATCTTCCTTTTCCCCCATTAACGCTGAAAGTTCTTCTTCCTCTATTGTACTAATCTCTTGTGAATCGCCTTCTTTTTCAGTAACAAGCCTTCCTGTATTTTCAAGCCAAGATAGCAGATCAGGTTCATCTCTTAGGGGTAAAACAGGAGCCGGATCATCTCTGTGGTAGCAAGTTAAAGCAGGGTTGACTTCAGAAATATCGTCTAATCTAAGTTTTAGTTTATTTGAATCCATTAAAGTTTACGTTCTATATATAAGATAATACATAATGATGCACACGAAAAACTTTGTTTGATAAAGGAAATTTAAAATACTTTTTTATCTGGGTAATTTCATTGTTGTTGTCTGGATTATTAAAATTTATTGGATATTTGAATCCCAATGTTTTAATAATTAATAACTTTCTTGTCTTATTACTAGTTTTTGGTCCAGCTCTTTTAGTTACAATAGTATTAGTTTTTAATAAGTTTTCAAATTCTTAATTACGTCAAAAATGTAAATTTATGGAGAAAATTTAGATGCAGCAGGTAAAAAAAGTTGTACTAGCTTATTCTGGTGGCGTAGATACGAGCGTTTGTATTCCATATTTAAAGAATGAATATGGAATTTCAGAAGTGATTACTTTTGTGGCAGATCTTGGACAAGGCGAGGATTTAGAACTTATTAGACAAAAAGCTTTGAATTCTGGTGCATCTCAGTCAATTATTGGCAATTTAGTTAATAGGTTTGTTGAGAGATACGCTTTTCCAGCTATTAGAGCAAACGCATTATATTTAGATAAATATCCTTTATCTACAGCTCTTGCTAGGCCTTTAATTGCAGAAAATCTTGTAAATATTGCTCGAGAGTTTCGTGCTGATGCAGTAGCTCATGGATGCACTGGCAAAGGGAATGATCAAGTTCGATTTGATTTAGCAATTAATGCTTTAGCTCCTGATTTGAAAATCATTACCCCTGCAAGGGAATGGAATATGAGTAGGGAAGAGGCAATAGTTTATGGAGAAAAATTTGGTATTCCTGCTCCAGTATCAAAAAAATCACCATATTCAATAGATGTTAATTTACTTGGTAGGAGTATTGAAGCAGGCATATTAGAAGACCCAATGCAAGAAGCACCTGAAGATGTTTTTGCAATGACATCATCTATTGATAATTCACCTGATTCTCCTCAAGATATAGAAATTATTTTTAAAAATGGGGTTCCAGTTGCAATTAATGATGAATCTTTAAACCCCGTTGAGATTATTAAAAAAGCTAATCTTCTTGCAGGAGAGCATGGTTTTGGAAGAATTGATATGATTGAAGATCGTGTAGTAGGAATTAAAAGTAGAGAGATTTACGAAACTCCAGGCCTCTTGCTTTTAATCAAAGCTCACAAAGAATTAGAAAGCATTACATTAAATCCAGACGTTGTTGACTTTAAAGGGATAGTTGAAAAAAAATGGGGCCAACTTGTCTATCAAGGTTTTTGGTTTGGACCTCTTAAAGATAGTTTAGATTCATTTATTTCGTCTACTCAAACTGCAGTTAATGGAAGAGTAAAGATTAGACTTCATAAGGGGAACGCTATAGTAATCGGCAGAATGTCGGAAAATAATTCACTTTATAGAGAAGATTTGGCAACTTATAGCAAAGACGATGTTTTTAATCATTCTTTAGCGGAGGGTTTTATTTATATGTGGGGTATGGCTAATAAAATATGGGCTGAATTAAATTCAAAAACAAAAGATTAACATTTAAGATTCTGCATTTTCTTTAGTTTCAGTAACATCTTTCCCCACAGTTGAAGTATCTGCGCTTGCTACTGGTTGTTCTTCCTTAGATTCAACTTTAGTTTCAGGATTTTCTTTACCATCTGCTTTAGTTGAACTCTTCGTAGAAGGTCTTGGAGTTGGCAAGGGCCCTTCTTGTTTAACGGTCATGTATCTAATAACATCTTCACTTAGCCTCATTGCTTTTTCGATTTTGAAAATATGTTGTCCATCTCCTTGATGACTTAGTTGGACGTAAATACCTTCTCTATGTTTTGCTATTTGATAGGCTAACCTTCTTTTACCCCTCATTTGACTATCGAGGATCGTACCGCCAAATTCCTCTAAAAGCTTATTGTATTTATCAATGTGGTTAGTTACTTCATCTTCCGCAATATCTGGGCGGAGGATGTACATGGTTTCGTAATAAGATTGTTGATCGTTCATAGTTTCAGACAAGGTCTTTGGCTCATATGATTGATGTTATGAGCGTCTGTTCATCATTAACGATACATCATGATGTGCAGTTCCTTGAAAATTAGCATTATTTTAGAGATGATTTTTGAGTGCATCACTCATAATATGAAAAGGTACCTCTAAGCCATTTGTCCAAAATGATAATGATTTCAATCCCTGAGCAACAAGCATTTGTAAACCATCGATAGTCATGCATCCTTTATTGGCGCTGAATTTTAATAGATGAGTCGGAGCAGGATTATAAATTAAATCATAAACAATAGTTTTTGAGTTAAGAGATCTCCAAAAAAAATCTCCATATGGCAATAAATTCATTTCATTTTTGGATGTTTTCATGCCTACTGGTGTTGTATTTACAACTAAATCTGCTTCTTCAATTAAATTTTGAGCTTGATTATCGTTACTTAAGAAGCTTTGAAGTTCAATTTGATTGTCAAAGTTTTTTATTAATTCATTTAGTGATGATTTGTTACGTCCTATTACTGAAATTTTTGAAAGATTTAAATTTATTAAACCTTGAATAACAGATTTTGCTGCACCCCCAGAGCCAAGAACTATTGATTTTTTCTTTGATAAGTTTAAATTTTTTAATGGATAAATAAATCCTTCTAAATCAGTATTAGTTGCGCTCCATTCATTTTCAGAATTTAATTTCAGGGTATTAATGGCTTTTAGTTTGCTTGCAATAGGAGAAATTTCACTACATAGGTTAAATACTTTTTCTTTATGGGGAATTGTAATATTTAAACCTCTGCAATTAATTTTTTTCAAAGAATTTAGAACCAATTCTAAATCTTCATCTTTGCAAGGTATAGCAATATAAATTAAATCTAGGCCTAAATATTGTAATGCAGCATTTTGCATAATCGGTGACAATGAATGGCTTACTGGATTGCCGATTAATGCTATAAAAGATGTCTTACTTGAAATCATGTTTAGAATTTTTCTTTAAAATAATGATCTGTTCGGGAACCACACCCCATTTTTGAGTAACAATAATGACGTCAATGACCGATTATGGAGAATAACAAATATAAAGAGTTTACCCATGGGGAAGGTTGTAGGAATCGATTTAGGAACAACTAATAGTTGTGTTGCTGTAATGGAAGGTGGTAAACCTACTGTAATAGCAAATGCTGAGGGTTTCAGAACTACTCCATCAGTTGTTGCATATACAAAAAATCAAGATCAGCTTGTTGGACAAATAGCTAAAAGACAGGCTGTAATGAACCCTGAAAATACTTTCTATTCAGCAAAACGATTTGTTGGAAGAAGAGTTGATGAAGTTAATGAAGAATCCAAAGAAGTTAGTTATTCTGTTGAAAAATCTGGTTCTAGTGTTAAATTAAAATGTCCTATTTTGGATAAGCAGTTTTCTCCTGAAGAGGTAAGCTCTCAAGTTTTAAGAAAGTTAGCAGATGATGCGGGTAAATACCTTGGTGAAAAAATTACACAAGCTGTAATTACAGTTCCAGCTTATTTTAATGATTCACAAAGACAGGCTACTAAAGATGCTGGAAAGATTGCAGGTTTAGAAGTTCTCAGAATTGTAAATGAGCCAACTGCTGCAGCTTTGGCATATGGTTTGGATAAGGAAAATGAAAAAATTCTCGTTTTTGATCTAGGTGGAGGAACATTTGACGTCTCAGTTATTGAAGCTGGTGACGGAGTAACTGAAGTTCTTTCTACATCTGGAGATACACACCTTGGTGGTGATGATTTTGATAGGTGTATCGTAGATCATTTAGCAACTACTTTTAAATCAAATGAGGGAATTGACCTCAGACAAGATAAGCAAGCTTTACAAAGATTGACTGAAGCAGCAGAAAAAGCAAAAATTGAACTTTCAAATGCTACTCAAAGCGAAATAAATTTACCTTTTATCACAGCGACCCCTGAAGGTCCAAAACATCTAGATTTAAATCTAACACGAGCAAAGTTTGAGGAATTAGCAGCTTCTTTGATAGATAGGTGCAAGACCCCCGTTGAGAGAGCTATAAGTGATGCAAAAATTTCTACTAATGAAATTGATGAAGTTGTAATGGTTGGAGGCTCATCTAGAATACCTGCGGTTTTAGATTTAGTTAAGAAAATAATAGGTAAAGAACCAAATCAAACTGTTAATCCCGACGAGGTTGTAGCTGTTGGAGCTGCAATTCAAGGAGGAGTTTTAGCAGGAGAGGTTAAAGATATATTGTTGCTTGACGTTACTCCACTTTCTTTAGGTGTGGAGACTTTAGGCGGAGTAATGACAAAAATGATAAATCGAAATACTACAGTTCCTACCAAGAAATCTGAAACATATTCAACTGCTGTAGACGGTCAAACAAACGTAGAAATACACGTTTTACAGGGTGAAAGAGAAATGGCTTCTGATAATAAAAGTTTAGGAACTTTTAGATTGGATGGTATACCTTCAGCACCAAGAGGAGTACCGCAAATCGAAGTTACATTTGATATTGATGCAAATGGTATTCTTAGTGTTACTGCCAAAGATAAGGGAAGCGGTAAAGAACAAAGTATTTCTATCACTGGTGCTTCAACTCTATCTGATAATGAAGTTGAAAAAATGGTAAAGGATGCTGAATCAAATGCATCTGCAGATAAAGAAAAAAGAGAAAAAATCGATTTAAAAAATCAAGCTGAAACACTCGTATATCAGACAGAAAAACAACTTAGTGAGTTAGGAGACAAAATTGATGCTGCAGCAAAGTCTAAAGTTGAAGAAAAAAGTAATGCTTTAAAAGAAGCAACTTCAAAAGAAGATTATGAATCAATGAAAAAACTTCTTGAAGAACTTCAGCAAGAACTTTATGCAGTTGGCTCATCTGTCTATCAGCAACCAGGTAATCAGCCGCCATCACCTGGCGCTGCAGGCGGTCCTGATCAGAGTGATTCAAATGAAAAAGGTGGAGATGATGTAATTGATGCAGACTTTACTGAAACAAAAGATTAGTAAAGGTAATTTTTAATTTCATTTGCAACCCATTTAGAACAAGCCGGAGCAAGCAAAATTCCATTTTTATAAAAACCTGTACAAATAATTAATCCATTTTCAAGATTTTTCATAATTGGTGAAGGTTCACCATCTGGTCTTGATCTTATTCCGTACCATTTTTTAGAAATTTTTCCTTTCATCAGCCAATTTGGTCTTTTATCGAGAAAATTTGTGAGTTTTCCGAATGTGTTTTCTTCTGGTTTAGTACTATATTCGTCAGTTGATCCAATAATTAGCTTATTTTTTGATTTTGGAATTATATTTTTACCATTTATATTGAATTGTTTTGGCAGCGATAATAAATCAACTTCTGTATCATTTATCTCAATTTCCATAGCTTGACCTAAAACAGGTTTTAATTTGATGTTGTGAGATAGGCTATCTATTAAATCAATCGCTTTTAGTGAATTACACAAAATAACCATGTCGGATTTGATGTTTTCATCATTCTTTGTTGTAGAAATCCATTGGTTGTTTGATTTTCTTATTTTTATTATTTCTTCTTGCAAATAATTTACTTTTTTATGTTTTAGATATTTATCTAATGTTTGAAGTAAAGAAAAAGGATTTATTCTTCCATCTTCGAACGAGATCATTCCTTTTATATTTTTTGTTTGGAAGGCTTTATTTATATTCTTGATAAATATTGAGTCTCTTTCTAAAATTCGCAAGTTTTGATCATTATTTTCACAAACAAATTTCTTTAATTTTTTAAACTTTTCTTCATCAGTAGTTAGTTGTATTAATGGTTTTTCGATATTTAATTCACAATTGAATTTTTGTAAGAATGTAATCCATTGTGGCCATAATTCAATGCTTTGTTTCCTGAGATCCCAGCTTCTACCTCTTCTTTTTTGATACATATTACCCATTAGTAAGCCTAAAGCTGCATTGCTACTATTTTGGTGTTGAGCTGGATCTATTATCGTTACCTTGGAACCTAATTCTGATAATTCTAAGGCGTTAAATTTTCCAATAATTCCTGATCCAATAATAACTATGTCTGCTTTTTGAAAATTTTCTTTTAAGCTTTTCATTGATATATTAGATATACTTTCTTATTTGACTTAATAGTTAAAGATTTTTTGGAACATCCTTCAATTATATTCAAAATTGTTTGTCCTGATCGCCCTGGCCTTGTAAGTTTACTTACAAGTTGGATTTCAAATTATGGTGGCAACATAAAACATTCTGATCATCATACAGATCAAGATGCGGGTTTATTTCTTAGTCGAATTGAATGGAATAGTAACAATGAATTTTTTAATAGAGATGAAATTTATAAAGAATTTGAAAAAATTGCAGATGAAGTAAATGGAAAATTTAATGTAAATTATTCTGATGAAATTCCAAATGTTGCTATTTTCGTGAGTAAACAAAATCATTGTTTGATTGATTTACTTTGGCGAGTAAGAAATGGAGAACTCAAAATGAAAGTCCCCTTAATAATTTCAAATCATTCTGATCTTGAAAATATTGCAAATGACTTTAATGCAAAATTTGTTCATTTTGATACCTTTAAAACTGATAAATCTATTGTTGAAGATCATTTTTTAAATTTACTAAAAGAATATGAAATTGATCTTGTTGTATTAGCCAAATATATGCAAATTTTGAGTGACTCTTTTTTAAAAAAGTTTTCTTCAATAATAAATATTCATCATTCTTTCTTACCTGCATTTAAGGGCGGGCAGCCATATCATCGAGCTTGGAAGAGAGGTGTTAAATTAATCGGTGCTACTGCTCATTATGTTACTGAAGATCTTGATGAAGGCCCGATAATAGAGCAATGTACAGTTAATGTAAGTCATAGGGATGAAGTTGACGATTTGATTAGAAAAGGAAGAGATATTGAAAGAATAGCTCTAGCAAGAGCGGTTAGATTACACCTAAATCATCAAGTATTTGTTTATAACAGCAAAACTGCTGTTTTTGATTGAAGATAGTTTTTAGTCTTCTAATTCTATTTGTATTTGTCTTTCATAAATTGATTCTTCATTAAAAGCTCTTGCTATCAAAAAACTAGCAATGCAGCTGATTAATACAGGTTTCATTATTAATAAATTTTTTGTTAAAGCGAAAGCTAAAAACATTGCTGTAATTGGTGTTCGCGAACATCCTGCTACGAAAGCTCCCATTCCGGCAAAAATGTATGTACTTGGTGCATGTCCTGTAGCAATTTCCACCCAGCTCCCCATTATTAGTCCGATTGACCCTCCTAAAGTAAGCATTGGATAGAACAATCCTCCAGGAGCTCCAGATGCTGCAGCTAAACCTGTAGTGATAAATAATACAAAAACTGCTAATAAAGCAATTCCAATACTTGTATTTTGTTCAGCAATTATTTTCTGTAATTCATCTAAATTATGAAATGTACTGGGTAAACAAGAGTAGATGCTTCCTAAAATAAGTCCACAGATACTCATTTTTAAAACAAATTTATTTTTATACCACTTTTTCCCAAGATTTTGCATCAACAAAACATATCTGCTGTACAATTCTGCAAATATTCCAATAATTATTCCTAGTAAAACTAAGTAAATAAAATCTACAGGTAAGAAAAACACTGATGGGTCGTATTCTTTTTGAATCAAAAATCCGAGGTTAAAATCAAAGCCTCCTGCTTTAGGATCTAAACCTAAGGCTTGAATAATATCAGCAGATGAATCTGCAATGAAAGTTGTAATTACTACTAATAGCAAAATTACTGGTCTTGCAGAGTTTAATAGCTCTTCTATTGCATAGACAAATCCTCCTAATGGAGCGCTAAATACTGCAGCTATTCCAGCACCACCCCCTGCTGCTACTATGACTCTTCTAAAAGCTGTAGGAGCTTTAAGCCACTTGGCCATTTGCCAAGCTACTGATCCTCCCATTTGAACGGATGGACCTTCTGGACCCAAAGGGAATCCACTACCAATAGCAATAATTCCTGATATTAGCTTTACTAATCCTACTTTTAAATTCATTGGAACTTTTTTATGTCTTAAAAAACCCATGATTTGACTCACTCCTGAACCTTTTGCAGCAGGTGCTATATTTTTGATCAAATATCCTGCAACAGCTCCTCCTAGAGCTCCAAAAATAGGTAAGACCGTAATAGATGGGAATTGGTCTAATAATGCTAATCTCCAATTATTAATAAAATAGATTCCAGTTTTAAAAGATATGCTTGTAATTGAGGCTCCTAAACCTGTTAATAAGAGCGAAAACGCAACGACTAGAGATCTTTGTTTTAATAATTTTTTGATGCTACGAGAAGAATTATTACTTGTTTTTTGAATATTATCTTTTATAAAGTTCGGCATAGTCCATGATTACTTTGTCAAGCTGAAATCGAGTATTTCATCAAATTGAAGATAGCGATAAAGTTCATCTGAATATGGATTAATTTTATTTTTAGTAATATCCTGATATTCTTCAATTTCAGGTATTTTGCCAAGTAGTGCGCAAACTGCTGCTAATTCAGCGCTGCCTAAAAAGACTTGTGCATTCTTGCCAAGTCTATTGTCAAAATTTCTTGTACTAGTAGAGAAGACTACAGAACCTTCATCTACTCTGGCTTGATTTCCCATACATAAAGAACAGCCTGGTAACTCTAACCTTGCACCACAATCTTCGAAAATTTTATAGTAACCTTCAGCTTTTAGAGTTTCTTCATCCATTTTTGTTGGTGGACAAATCCATAATTTAGCTTTTAAATTTTGTACACCTTCAAGAACTTTCGCAGCTGCTCTGTAATGGCCAATATTCGTCATGCAAGAACCTATAAAAACCTCGTCAATATTTGTATTTGCAACATCAGTGATTTCTTTTACATTATCTGGATCGTTTGGGCAAGCAACTATAGGTTGTGTTACTTTTGCTAAATCAATTTCAATGATTTCTTCATACTGAGCGTTTGAATCTGGTTGAATTAATGATGGTTTTTTTAACCAATTTTTCATATCATTTATTCTTCTTGAAATTGATTTTGAATCTTCATAATTGCTCTCAATCATTTTTTCTAGCAGGCAAATATTGCTTCTTAAGTATTCTTGTACAGTTTCTTGAGATAAAAGTATGGTACTACCAGCGCATGAGCGTTCTGCAGTAGCATCAGTAAGTTCAAAAGCTTGTTCAAGTTTTAGGTTTGGTAATCCCTCAATTTCCATAATTTTTCCGTTGAATATATTTTTCTTATTTGCTTTCTCAACAGTTAAGAGTCCTTTTTTTATTGCGAAGAGAGGGATTGCATTTACCAAATCTCTTAGAGTAATTCCTGGTAATAATTCTCCCTTAAATTTAACCAGCACAGATTCTGGCATATTTAATGGCATTGATCCTATTGCAGCGGCAAAGGCAACAATACCCGAGCCTCCAGGAAACGAAATGCCAAGAGGAAATCTAGTATGACTATCTCCGCCTGTGCCAACAGTATCTGGAAGAAGCATTCTATTAAGCCAGCTATGAATTATGCCGTCTCCAGGCTTAAGAGCTACCCCACCTCTTTGAGATATGAAATCAGGTAATTCTTTATGGGTCACTAGATCTACTGGTTTAGGATACGCAGCTGTATGACAAAAACTTTGCATCACTAAATCTGCAGTAAATCCTAAACAAGCTAGTTCTTTTAGTTCATCTCTAGTCATTGGCCCAGTAGTATCTTGACTACCAACTGTAGTCATAATTGGCTCACAGGTCATTCCTGGCCTTACTCCATCTAAACCGCATGCTTTGCCTACTATTTTTTGAGCTTGAGTAAAGCCCGCATTACTTTTGGTTGGATTTTGTGGTCTGGTAAATATTTCACTAGGTTGATAATCTAATTTATTTCTAATTTTGTCCGTAAGAGATCTTCCAATCATAAGATTAATTCTTCCGCCAGCTTGAATCTCATCAGTAAGAGTTGATGGATACAAGTCGAATTTGCTTATTAATTCTTCAGTATTTGAATCTTTTTCAATTTTTTTAATAATGCCTGCATGAGGATATATTTTAATAACATCTCCTGTTTTCATTTGAGATACATCAGCTTCTATTGGTAAAGCTCCTGAATCTTGTGCAGTATTAAAGAAAATTGGGGCTATTTTGCTACCAATTATTATTCCACCTGTTTTTTTGTTTGGAACAAAAGCAATATCTTCTCCTATATGCCAAATGAGTGAATTAATAGCAGATTTTCTAGAACTCCCTGTTCCAACAACATCTCCAACATAAGCTATTGGTAAATTTTGTTTTTTTAAATTATCAAGAATCTTTAGTCCATCAGGTTTTTTGAATTCCAACATAGCTAATGCGTGCATCGGAATATCCGGGCGTGTTGTTGCATGTACAGCTGGAGATAAGTCGTCTGTATTTGTTTCACCGTCAACTTTAAACACTAAACAAGTAATCTCTTTCTCCAGAACTTTTTTATTTTTGAACCATTCTGCATTTGCCCAACTATTTACAACCTCTTTTGCATAAAAATTATTTTGAGATAATTCATAGATTTCATTAGCTGAGTCATAAACAAGAATAATATTTTTTAAAACTTCTGACGCTTTTTTAGCAAGTAAACTATTTTTTCCTTTTAGTATTTCAACCAGAGAATTTACATTATATCCGCCTATCATTGTTCCTAGTATTTCAATTGCTTTTTCGGGATTAATTGATTTGCAATATTTTTCGGAATTAGCAATAGCTGTAAGCCAGCTTGCTTTTACATAAGCAGCTTCATCAACTCCTGGTGGTACTCTATTTATTAGTAAATCAAGTAAATAAGAAGTATCGTAAGAACTATCTTGTTCCAATAATTTTGTAATACAATTTGTTTGCTCAGCATTTAGAGGTAAAGGAGGTATACCTTTGGCTGCTCTTTCAGCTACGTGATCTGCGTAATCTTTTAGCAATGTTTCCAAATTCTTCATTAGTAAGGTTTAATGCCTAATCTATTGTTATTTTTAATATTGAAAAGGAGAGTATTCATAAATGCTTTTTTAAATATTCAAACTTCTTAATTAATCAATGACGACATCATCAAATAATTCAGCTTTAGAAAAGACATCAGATTTACATGTTGTTGAAACACGTCCATTAATACCTCCAAGCAGATTACATAATGATATACCTTTAGATCACGCCTCTGCCAATACAGTATCTAAAACAAGAAGATCGATACAAAATATTTTGCATCATAATGACCAGAAGCTTCTAGTGATCGTGGGTCCATGTTCAATTCATGATATAGAGGCGGCGAAGGAATATTCAAAATATATTCAAGACTTCCGAGAAATTTATAAAGATAAATTAGAAATAATAATGAGAGTATATTTTGAGAAGCCAAGGACAACTATTGGCTGGAAAGGATTAATAAACGATCCTCATCTAGATGATTCTTATGATATTAATACTGGTTTAAGAAGGGCAAGAAGTTTGCTTTCATATCTAGCAACTCGTGGCATACCTTCTGCTACAGAATTACTAGATCCAATTGTTCCTCAATACATTGCTGATTTAATAAGTTGGACAGCTATAGGTGCGCGGACTACCGAAAGTCAAACTCATAGGGAAATGGCATCAGGATTATCTATGCCTATTGGTTTTAAAAATGGAACTGATGGTTCTTTTACAACTGCAATCAATGCAATGCAGTCAGCTTCAAAATCGCATCATTTCTTAGGTGTAAATGAAAATGGAATGGCTTCTATTGTTAATACCACAGGAAATCCAGATGGACATATAGTTTTAAGGGGCGGGTCAAAAGGCCCAAATTTTGAAAGTGAACAAGTTAAAAGAATTTCATTTGAATTGCAGCAATGTAATCTTCCCCATAAAGTGATGATTGATTGTAGTCATGGTAATTCCAATAAAGATTTTCGAAAACAGTCAGAAGTGCTAAAAAATATAGCTTCTCAAATTAGCAATGGTGAAAAAAATATTTTAGGAGTGATGCTTGAAAGTCATTTAAAGGAGGGAAATCAAAAGCTTTTAAAAAAAGAGGATCTTCAATTTGGCAGAAGCATTACAGATGCATGTATAGATATAGAAACAACAAAGGAATTACTCGCTATTTTATACAATTCACTTAGCTAGTTATAAAAAAATTAAAAAATAATGCTGAAGAAATTGGAACAATGAAGTTATCTATTCCTAAAACACTAAATTGTTCTAGCAAAGTCGCAAAAAAAGCTATTGTAAAATAATTTAAATTTAAACTATTTTGTTGGGCGTATCCTATTGAGCAAACTACTATCGAACTTGTTAAAAACATTGTCATAGTGCCAAATAAAGATTTTTTTTGTTTAAAAAAAATCCAACTCTTTGAATTAAGGCTTTTTCCTATTAACCCAGCTAATCCATCACCAAAAGTCATTATGAAAAATCCAGTAATTAATGCATATGGATCTTTATCCCAGAAAAGATAAATCAAAATAAATAAACTTAGACAATAAAATAATGTTCCATAACTCTTTCTCTCAACGTCCTCTATTGTTGGAAACAATTTATAGTTGTAATTGATGAAAACAATTAATGAAACAATTCCTGTGAAAATTAGAGCAGAGTTTTGATTAATTTTTAAAAATTGAGCAATTGGTATTAAAGGTCCTATTCCTATATGTATTATTTTTCTTACGATTTCTTTGCTATCTTCATTATATTTTTTAAAAACTATTGATATTAGAAAAATTGAAAATAAATATAATAAAATTACAGTAAATTTTATCAATTTGGTTAAGCTGCTTTTTGATGAGTTGTCATTACTCTAAGTTTTAATATTGCTTTAGCTTCTAGTTGCCTTACTCTTTCTCGTGAAACATTAATTTGTCTTCCTATTTCTGCGAGTGTTAATGGTTCTTCACCATCTAATCCAAATCTGAGCTTCATTATCTTTTGTTCTCTTTCATTTAATTGAGAAAGCCAAGTTCCTAAATGTTCTTTTTGAATAGTTCTATCCATTCCTTCCATAGGCTCTTCACAGTTTGGATCAGGTATGAGTTCACCAAGAGTACTTCTATCTTCTTCGCCTCTTGCATGAGCATCTAGAGAGGCGCAAGGAGCACTTTGCGAAATTAAATCTTCTAAATCTTTTTGATCAATTCCCATTTCAGTTGCCATTTCCAATCTGGTAGGTTGTCTACCAAATTTATGTGATAATTCTCTAGAGACTCTTCTCATTTTGGATAGTTTTTCACTTATGTGAATAGGCAAACGGATTGTTCTTGCACTGTTATCAATAGCCCTTGTCATTCCTTGCCTAATCCACCAGTAAGCATAAGTTGAGAATTTATATCCCATAGCAGGATCAAATTTATCTACAGCTCTTTCAAGGCCAATAGCTCCTTCTTGGACAAGATCTAATAATTCAAGCCCTTGGTTTTGGTATTTTTTTGCAACTGAGACAACAAGCCTTAGATTAGCTGCCATCATTCTATCTCTAGCTCTTTTGCCAATTTTAATTTGATAAAGATTTCGTTGCGTTCTATCAGTTTCAGGAATCTGTAGCAACTTTTTCATGTTCTGAACATGATGAGCTAACTCTATTTCCTCTGCTGGAGTCAAAAGAGGTACTCTGCCAATGCTACTTAAGTAGTAGCCAATAGAATCTGAAGCGAGTCTGCCAGATTTTTTTTGGCTTTGTTTTGCAGTAAGACTGGATTTCGATTTGCGAGACTTGCCCGCAGTGTTTGGTAATCTTGGCTCATCAAAATTATTATCTGAAGAGCTTTTCGCAGATTCCAGAGGGATCCCCATCACCCTGGCCTCCTAAATAATGGATTTTTTAAAAAGCTAGCACTGAAATCGAAATAAAAACTACTTTTACGTTGAAATTTTAAAGACAAAATTTTTTTTTAAAATGCTTATTTCTCGAAATCCCTTGATATTAATGGATTTTTAAAAAATTAAAAAAATTTGAAATTTTAAGTATTTTTTTAAAATGTTGTAAAAATCAATATTTATTTTATTTTTCTATTAGGTCAATTTGCGAACGATTAGACGAGGAATCTAATTCATATTTCGAATAAGAACCATCTTCTTTCATTATCCAAGAAAAGTAATCATCTTTAATGTAGGTTTGCAAAAGTGAGTATATTTTACATTTCAATTCATAATCCTCTATTGGAGTAACAGCTTCTATTCTTCTATCAAGATTTCTTCTCATCCAATCTGCACTCCCAATAAAAACCTCATTATTACCGTTATTACAAAACCAAAAAATTCTTGAGTGTTCAAGAAAGTGGCCAATAATGCTTATGACTTTAATATTTTCACTTAAATTTTTTCTTTGTGGATATAAGCAACAAATACCTCTTATGATGAGGTTAATTTTTACACCTGAGTCTGAAGCTAAATAAAGGAGTTTAATTATTTCTGGATCTACTAAAGAATTCATTTTTGCAATTATTTCGGCTTTTTTGCCTTCCTTTGCATTTTTAATTTCTCTCTTTATCAGAAATATAAATTTCTCTCTCATCGATGAGGGAGAAACTAATAACTTTTGATAACTTTTTTGTTTAGAAAAACCTGATAAGTAATTAAATAACTCAAGTAAATCTGATGCAATATCAGGATCAGTTGAAAGTAATCCTAAATCTGTATAAAACATTGAAGTATTAGAGTTATAATTTCCAGTTCCAATATGGAAATAATTCCTTAATCGTCCTTTTTCTTTTCTTACTATTAAAGCTATTTTTGTATGTGTTTTAAATCCTATGATTCCATATACAACATGAATACCAGCTTGTTCAAGTTGTTTTGCCCATTGAATATTATTGTCTTCATCAAATCTTGCTTTTAGTTCAACAAGAGTCATTACTTCTTTCCCGTTCTCTGCAGCTCTCATTAAAGCTGTAATGATCGGCGAATCCTTGGAAACTCGATACAAAGTAATTTTGATAGCCATGACAAGTGGATCATCAGCTGCTTTGTTTATAAATTCTTCAACTGAAGTTTTAAATAGGTCGTATGGATGATGAAGCAGAATATTTTTTTTTCTAAGTATATTAAAAATAGAATTAAGGTTTTTGTTTGCGGGTAAGTTTAAATTTTTTAATTTCGGGTGAGTTTTCCCAATTAGTAGATTTTCTTTTAAATCATCTCTATTAATTTTTGTAAGCTGATTAAAATCGTCAAGGCCTAAAAAACTTTTGCAAAAGTAAATATACTCTTTTTGTATTGAGATACTTTCAATGAGTAATTTCAGAATATTTTCTGGCATATCCGATTCAACTTCTAATCTAACTACGTCTCCACCTAATCTTCTCTTTTGCAAACTTTGTTCAACTGCTAAAAGAAGATCATCAGCTTCAAGTTCTTTTAATTCTAAATCTGCATCCCTTGTCACTCTAAAAAAAGAGTAATTTATACATTCCATTCCGTTAAATAAGGTTTTTATATTATTCCCAATTAAATCTTCAACACTTATGAAAAAATATGTACTTTCATTACCGTGTTGAATAATTTCATTAGGAATTTGTATAAATCTATTTATATTTTTTGTTGGTATTTTTACTCTGACAAACTGATTTTTAGAATCTTCCCCATCTCTTATTAAAGCTGCCAAATTTAGACTTAAATTACTTATAAAGGGAAATGGATGTGCTGGATCAACAACTAATGGAGTTAATAAAGGAAAAATAGATGAAATAAAGTAGTTATTGCACCAATTTCTTTGATTTTCACTTAGGTCCTTATATTTTTTTAAAATCACACCTTTTTCTTTTAATTCATTATTTAGTTCATTATTTATGTAGTTTTCTTGTAGGGTAGTTAACTTCTTTACTTCATTATTTATTTTTGTTAATTGCTCTTTAGGGGTAAGTCCATCAACACTTTTTTTTGTAACGCCTGCTTCAACTTGAGCTTTTAATGAAGCTACCCTTACCATAAAAAATTCATCTAAATTATTACTAAAAATTGAACAAAATTTTACTTTATCTAGGATTTTGTACCCCTTTTCCATTCCAGTTAGGAGTACTCTTTTATTGAATTCAATCCAACTTAATTCTCTATTAATAAAAACATCAGCTTGGCTTTTCATTAAAATACTTTTGATTTTTGATTATTAAAAGAATTATTACTTTTACCCTCTGCAATAAGATATATCATGAAAAGTAAGATAACGGAACCAGCTATGAAAGGTGATTTAGGACCAAAACTATCATAAACCCTTCCTGCCATTGCAATTCCTAAAACTCCTCCAAGACTCTGTAGACCTTGAAGATTACTTAAAATTGATCCTTGTTTATCAACTTCTAATTTCTTTGATATGAGTGCTCTTAAGGTGGGCGTAATTAATCCTGCCCCAACGGCTAAAAATGATACAGCTGAATAAATATTAATTGTCGCATTTTCTTTTGGAGCAGTTATTAAAAGAGCACATGCTACAAGAATGAAGCCTGATCCAATAAGTGTTAATCGCATTTCTCCAAATTGCTTTACAAGAGGCCCAATTAGTCCTCCCTGAACGATAATTGCAATGATTCCAACTACAACAAGCGTTCCACTTGATGCTTTGGTCGTCCAGTTTAAAGATTCTTGAAGGAAAAATATAAGGATATTGGTCAATCCAGTAAAAGCAATAAAGTAAATAAAAAAAGCTAATGATAATTTTTTAATCTTTTCTTCTTTGAAAACTGTAAATAGGTTTTTTAAAGGGTTTTTTATAATAGGTTTTGGTTTATTTGAGTCAATATTAGGCTTGGTTTCCGGTAAGTAAAAAAATACAAGGAGGAAATTTATTATTGGAATGATTGAGGCTATCAAAACTGGAATAATAAAATTATTATTTGTATTTTTTGCAAAAATTACAACAAAAATATTACCTAAGAAAAAACTTAAACCAAAAGCTACACCAATAAGACCAAATGTTTTTGCTCTTTTTTCAGGGCTTGAAATATCTGCAAGAATTGTTGTTGCAGTAGCTGCAGTCCCCCCACTTAAACCGTCAATTAGTCTTGCTAAAAATAATAAAAATAAAGGGATAGAGGCTATTGAATTTGACCAATTAAAAAGAACCGTAAAAGATAATATTGATATTCCTATGACTGAACCAGTAATACAAAAAAGAGTGACAGGTCTTCTTCCATATCTATCACTCATAAGTCCTATAAAAGGAGAAGCTGTAAATTGAGCTAATTGGTAAGTGCATGATAATAAACCATATGTACTTGCTTTAGAATCAAAAAGTAAAACAAAGGAGGGTAATATGGGTAACAGTATACTTTCACTTAAACGATCATTTAGAAGAGTAATAAAAGCACTAAGGAGAGTAAATTTTTTATTTGGTTTTAATAAACTTTCTTTCACAATATTTACCTTCATTACCATTAACTTCTACTACCATACTTGTTAATGGAGATTATTGTGCCCGGCATTGTTTATTTAGTTGGAGCGGGTCCTGGTGACCCTGAGCTTTTAACTCTAAAAGCTTTACGCCTAATTAAAAATTGTGATGCATTAGTTCATGATGCTTTAATCCCGGATGAAATAACAAAAGAGGCGGGAAAACATACAGAAATTTTCCATGTAGGTAAAAGAGCTGGAAAGTGTTCTGTACCTCAGGCTGAAACTAATGCTCTTATTTTGAAATTGGCAAAAGAGGGCAAAAATGTTGTAAGGCTCAAAGGGGGAGATCCATTCGTTTTTTCTAGAGGTGGTGAAGAGGTATCGATTTTAGAAAAAAATGGAATTTCAGTTGAAATCGTTCCTGGTATTACTTCTGGAATAGCTGCCCCCACATATTTTGGTATTCCACTAACCCATAGAGATGCTGCGAGTTCCGTAACTTTCGTCACTGGACATGAGCGTGTAGATAAGGAAAAAAAGACGGTAAATTGGAGAGATTTAGCTAAATCTTCAGATAGCTTAGTAATTTTTATGGGTATAAAAAATATAGAATTTATTGTGCAAGAATTAATTCTTGGTGGATTAGATAAAAATACTAAATGCGCTGTTATTCAAGAAGCTACTTTAAAAAATCAAAAATGTTTGATAGAGAAATTAGATAATCTTCCAGATAAAATCAAAGATAAAGAATTTTTAGCTCCATCAATTATCATTATTGGAAAAATCGTTGAATTTAAGGTTAATAACAATATTACTAAAGTATCTGATGTCTATTTGCCAGATATTAATAAAGTTCAACTATATAATAAATCCCAAAAGTAAATTGGATCGAATTTAGGTTTAAGCTTTAAATCATTAACTTGATAAATTTGCCTGCAAGATAAGCTATTAATTGCAACTACTATGTCATCATTTTGAAATTCTGGAGGAATTAATTCTTCTTTTACAATTTTTAATTTTAAAGCTTTAGAAACCATAATCCCCTCTAAACAGCCGCTCTCTTTTCTAGGAGTTATCCATTTATTATTTCTTTTAATTAGAAGATTAAATGTACTTCCACAACAAAGCTCATCAGATGTATTCAAAAGAATAGAATCGTCAAATGATTTTTCATTAGCTTCTGTTAAAACTTGTATTGCCTGATTATATGAAAATGTTTTGCATTTACTTATGAGACTGAATTCATTTATTTTTTCCGTTTGACTAATGCAAACGCTTATCGGATTAAAATTTGGTTTGATTCTATAGAACTCAAGCCATAAATTATCCAAATCTTTTGTCTCTGAAGTGCTATCAATTGTTAGTTTTCGACCTTCATTAGTTCCTCGACTATAGTTTATTCTTACTGAAGCAAATTGATCATTTTTAAGCGATAACTTTCTAATTCCATCGTTAATAAGTTGTCTCAAAGTTAATTTATTCATTTTGAGATTAATATTTAAAATCTTGCTACTTTTTTCTAACCTTTTCAGATGTTCATCAAAAAGAATAGGTTTGTTTTCTTTTATCAAAATGGTTTCAAATATACCATCAGCAAATTTTAATCCTCTATTATTAGCGGCAATAAATATTCTATCAATATCAACCCATTGATCCTTGTGCCAGCCTAATGCTTCAATCATTTTAGTGAATCAATTAACGGTAAAAGTTTCCACTTTAGTTCATTAGTTTCCTCTTCAGGGTTTGAGTCAATAACTATTCCGCAACCAGCATATATATTGATTGTTTTGTCTTTAATTAAAAATGATCTTATGAGTATATTGCTGTCAAACTCTCCATTCCAGTCAAGCTTCAAAAATGATCCACAGTATGGTCCGCGTTCACATTCTTCTAATTCAAAAAGTCTCTGGCATGATCTTAATTTAGGTGCTCCAGTTATAGAGCCTCCAGGCCAACAAGCTTTTAGTAAATCAATCCAGTTCTTGTCTTTTTTTAATTTGCCTCTGATTACTGAAGTTAGATGATGAACTTTTAAGAAACTTTCAAGTTTTAATATTTCAGGCACCATAATACTGCCTGTTTCGCAAACTTTACTTAAATCATTTCTTATTAGGTCAACAATCATAATATTTTCGGCTCTATCTTTTTCGTTCGTTATTAAATCGATAGCATTCAGTGCGTCTTTATCTAAATCCTTATCTCTGGATCTAGTGCCTTTGATAGGTCTTGATTCTACAAAATTTTTATTATCTATTTTTATAAATCTTTCTGGCGAGGTCGACAATACAGCTTCTTTATAATTATCATTATTTATTATTATTCCTCCAAAGGGAGCTCTTAATTTCCTTCTTATTTTTAAATAAATATCTAGAGGATTATAGTCTTTAGAAGATTCAATTTCGCATTTAGTTGTTAGGTTTGCTTGAAATATATCTCCTAGAGAAATTAATTTTTTCAATTTTAGAATATTTTTCTGAAATTTATCAGCCATTTCGTCCAAATTTATTTTTGAAAAATCAAAATTCAAATTTGTTTTAATAATATTTTCTTCTTCAATATTTTTTATATTGTTGATTATGTTTTTATAATTCACCAGTTCAGATGAGTTTGTGCCTTCGATAATTATTTCTTTTTTTTTTAGATTACACTTAATGATTGGATCATATGATGCAATCCATAAAGTTGCCATATTAGATTTTCGCCATGGGTTTTTGGGTTCTATGTAAACTCCAGCTTCATAACTTAGCCATCCCATCCAAAATCCTTTTTCAATATTTTTTAAATTGTTAAATGGATTATTAGTTTTGTCTAAGTTATTGATATCTCTTGATTGGATTATTTTTTTAGGTTTAATTCCTATTATTGACCATTCCCCATTTTCTTTGCCATCACTGTCTAGCCAAGCTAATCCTTTATCTCCGAATTTTTTTGCTAGATGATGCGTAATCAGTGCTGGATCAATCCATTTTTCTAGAATTATTTTTTTAATTTTCATTTTTTATTATTGTTATTAAGCCATTTTTCATAAGCGTCATTTCTAATTCTGCAGCTATCACACTTACCGCATGGTTTTGAATTACCCGAATAACAACTCCATGTTTTATCTAAAGGGACATGATTATCAAAAGCTAATTTAATAATTTCTTCTTTATTTAAATCTAATAGTGGCGTCCAAAGTTTTATTGGATTCTTTTCTCTTCCTCTTTTATTGGCTAAATCTGCTAATTCTTGAAATTTTTTAATGTAGTCAGGCCTGCAATCTGGATAACCAGAATAATCTAATGCATTAACTCCTAATCCTATAAAATCAGCATCTATTGCTTCTGCGTAACTTAGTGCAACGGAAATAAATATAGTATTTCTCCCAGGAACATAAGTATTAGGAATTTTATTTGCTTGTACTCCTTCTATCGGAATACTTTTTTGAGTATCAGTTAATGATGAGCCTCCCCATAAAGATAAGTCAAGCTTAATGATTTTAAATTCTTCGATATCAAAGTGTTTTGCAATTATTGATGCAGAATTTAATTCTTTTTTATGACGTTGACCGTAGTCAAATGAAAGGCCAAAAATTTTAGCTTCGGATTTTTTTGCGATACCAGTAACTGTAGAAGAATCTAAACCCCCAGATAATAAAACTACTATCGATTTATTTTTAAGAGTCATATGATTTCAATTGATTTTTAAGTATTTGTGAGTTTGAAGGCTCAATTTCCAATCTGGATTATTTTTTACGAAATCAATAGCAAGAGAAATCCCATTCTTATTGTTCCATGCTGGCTGTAAATAAAAAATTTTATCTTCTTTTTTTAAGCCATCTTCACTTTTAGAGAGTTGATATTGTTTTAAAGTTTCTTTTTTTATTTGAATAGCAAAATCAATATCTTTTATTTCATTTATGATTATTTTGATTTCATTACAGTTTTTTAAAAAATAATTTTTTGGAGGTGAGTGTCTTTTAGGAGATAAAGTAATCCAGTCATAGCTTCCTGATATTGAATTAACTCCACTTGTCTCAATATGAATCTGCATTGGCTTTTGTTCTGCTCCCATCGTCATTTTTTTTATGGCTTTGCAAAAATTATCCAAGTTATGTTGTAAAGGTTCTCCACCTGTAATAACGCAAAAAGATGCTCCTTTTGATCTGGCAATTTTTATGCGATCTATTATTTTTTCAATTGATATAGAAGGGTGTTTTTTCTCGTCCCATGAATTCTTGGTATCGCACCATGAACATCCAACTTTACATCCGGCTAATCTAACAAAACAAGCACTTTTCCCAGCGTGATAACCTTCACCTTGTAATGAATGAAATTGTTCGACTAAGGGTAAAAAATTTGTCATTTTCATTCAAAAAAATAAAGAATATTAATTTGATTGATTTAACTTATCTTGAGAGGCTTTTATTAAACCTTTAAATAAAGGATGAGGTTTGCCAGGTCGTGATAAAAACTCAGGATGATATTGACACGCTAAGAAGTATGGATGATTTTCTAACTCAATTAACTCAACTAATCTGCCATCTGGTGATGTACCACTAATTTTGTATCCAGAATCTAAAAAACTTTGTTTGTAGTAATTATTAAATTCGTATCTATGTCGATGTCTCTCATAAATAACATCCTCATCATATAAGTTTTTTCCAGTTGTATTTTTTGTTAATCTACATGGATAAACTCCAAGTCTCATTGTCCCACCTAAATCAACAACATCTTCCTGTTCTGGTAATAAATGTATCACTGGATTGGGAGTGTTTGGGTCTAGTTCTGAACTAGATGCATCTGGAAGGTGAGCTACATTCCTGGCCCATTCTATAACTGCACATTGCATACCAAGGCACAAACCTAAAAAGGGAATTTTGTTTTCTCTTGCGAATTTTATAGCCGAAATTTTTCCATTTACTCCTCTATTGCCAAATCCACCGGGTACAACAATTGCATCAACTTCATCTAAGTAAGTTTCTGCTGAATTTTTTTCTATCGTTTCAGCACTTACCCAATGTAAATCTAATAGAGCCTTTTGTTCAATGCATGCATGTCTTAAAGCTTCAACGACGGATAAATATGCATCTCCAAGTTCAATGTATTTACCTACTAAAGCAACTTTGATTGGAGCTCCAGGGTTTCTTAGGTTGTGTATTAGTTGCTCCCAATTTTTTAAATCACATTTTTTATCTTCAAGGTCTAAATACTTCAGGATTTCTTTGCATAAACCTTCTTTTTTTAAAGAAAGAGGTACAGAATAGATACTATCAGCATCTAGTGCTTCAATTACAGAATTAATATTAACACCACAAAATCCACTAAGTTTCTTTTTAAGACCTTCATTTATTGGTTTATCACTTCGGCATACAAGTAAATCTGGTTGAATTCCAATTGATCTTAATTCTTTCACTGAATGTTGTGTTGGTTTAGTTTTTATTTCGCCAGAGGTTTTGATGTAAGGGAGTAATGTTACGTGTATGTATGCAACATCGTTCCTTTTGACATCATTTTTGAATTCTCTTATTGCCTCCAAAAAAGGCAAAGATTCAATATCACCTACTGTTCCACCAATTTCAGTAATAATAATATCTGCATTGCTGTTGGCCGCTACTCTATGAATTCTTTCTCTGATTTCTCCCGTTATGTGAGGTATTACTTGCACAGTTCCACCGTTATAACTACCTCTCCTTTCTTTGTTAATAACTGATTGATAAATAGATCCCGTAGTCACACTATTTAACCTAGTCATTGCAGTATCAGTAAATCTCTCATAGTGACCTAAATCTAGATCGGTTTCAGCCCCATCTTCAGTTACAAATACTTCTCCATGTTGGAAAGGGCTCATTGTTCCTGGATCAACATTTAGATATGGATCTAGCTTTAATATTGAAACACTATATCCTCTAGACTTTAATAATCTTCCTAAGCTTGCAGCTACAATTCCTTTACCAATGCTAGAAACTACTCCTCCGGTGACAAATACAAATTTTGACATTAAATATTTTTAATTAAGCACAGCCTCCTTATATTTTATTTAAACAAAAAACTTTTAGAACATCCATATATATTCTTATTCATCAATTGTTATTTCAATATCTAATTCTTTTAATTGTGATTCAGAGACATTTGAAGGCGCATTTGTGAGAAGACATTTTGCTTGTTGATTTTTTGGAAAAGCAATTGTTTCTCTGATTGAATCTGCACCAATGATAAGCATGGTAATACGATCTAATCCAAACGCTATTCCACCATGAGGAGGAGCACCCATTTCTAGTGCTTCTATTAAAAATCCAAATTTTTCATCAATCTCTTTATCAGTAAGTCCTACCGTTTTCAGAACCTCTCTTTGTAAGTTTGCTTCATGAATACGTAAAGAGCCACCTCCTAACTCCAATCCATTAAGAACTAAGTCATAAGCATTTGCTGTAGAGCTCTCAATTTCTTTTTTCAAGTTTTCAGAATCTTTAGATTTTATATTTTTTGGAGAGCAAAAAGGATGATGTAAAGCTTCATATCTATTTTCCTCCTCATTTCTCTCAAACATCGGGAAGTCAGTTACCCATAAGAAATTCCATTTACTTTTATCAATGAGATTTAAGTCTTTTGCGATATATTGTCTAACCTTATCCAAGGACTGATTTACAATTTGTTTATCTCCAGCTCCTAAGAGGATTAAGTCTCCATCTTTTGCTTCTGTGATTTTTAAAATATCAGCTACATGTCCTTCCCTTAAATTATTTTTAATTGCCCCAATAGTCTCAAGTTCATCTCCTTTAACCCTTATAAAGGCCAAACCACCAGCTCCAGCATCTTGAGCTACTTGGAAGATGTCACCTCCTGGTTTTATTCTTACGTTGCTAATACTTGAATTACCTCCTTTGACTGTTATGGATTTTATATAACCTCCAGACTTAATTGCCTTGGTGAAAATATTAAATCCAATATCACCTAATACTCCTCCTAAATCTTTTAATAACATTTGATATCTAGTATCTGGTCTATCAGTGCCATAATTATCCATTGCTGCTTGCCATGACATTCTTGGAAAAGCATTATTAAAATCAATACTTAACACTTCTTTCCAAATTTTTTTTATGAGACTTTCATTAAAAGAAATTATTTCTTCTTCACTAATAAAGCTCATCTCAATATCTAATTGAGTAAACTCTGGCTGTCTATCAGCCCTTAAGTCTTCATCACGGAAACATTTTGCGATTTGATAATACTTGTCCAGTCCTCCAACCATTAAAAGTTGTTTAAATAGTTGTGGGGATTGAGGTAAAGCAAAAAATTCTCCATTTGAAAGACGTGCGGGAACAAGAAAATCGCGAGCGCCTTCTGGAGTTGACTTTGTAAGTAAGGGGGTCTCTACTTCTGTAAATCCAAAATTATCAAGAAATTCTCTTGCAACTTTAATAATCTTATGTCTTGTTTTTAAATTTTCTAGTAATTTTCCCCTCCTTAAATCAAGGTATCTATATTTTAATCTGAGTTCCTCTTTTGTATTTTCATAATCATGTATAGACACTGGAAAAGGTAAGTTTTTTTTTATTTGGTTGAGAATTTGCAAATCTTTAACCTTAAGCTCTAACTCTCCAGTACTTAAATTTGTATTTATGGAATCTTTGGGCCTTTCATTAATAATTCCGCTAACCATTATTACTGTCTCATTTCTTAGAGTTTCTGCCTGTTTAAATAGATCTGCACCATCATCGGGGTTAATTGTTATTTGTAGGAATCCACTATGGTCTCTTAAATCAATAAAAATTACACCACCATGATCTCTTCTCCTATCTACCCATCCGCATAAATTAACTAATTTACCAATATCTGTATTATTGAGTTCTTCGCAAATTTTGTTTCTCATCTAAGTATGATTTATTTATCAATAACTTATAATAATTCTTTAAGGGTAAATTTAGTTAATAAATTTTTTTATAAAACGCTCTTTTTGTTATAACCCCTTTGAATTTTTTGCCTCTTATTAATATTTGAACTTCATTATTTATAAAGGCATGCGAAATATTGATGTATGCAAAAGCTATAGCTTGTTGTTTAGTTGGAGACCAACTGCCGCTTGTGATACTCCCAATATTTTCTTCACCTTTAAGTACTGCGCAACCTTTTCTTCCTATTGCTTTACCCTCTATAGAGAGACCAACTAACTTTTTTTGAATGCCTAATCTTGACTGCTCTTCAAGAAATCTTCTTCCAAAGAATTCATGATTATTTTCTAGATGTACTAGCCAGCCCAAACCTGCTTCATATGGAGAAGTTTCTTCATTTATGTCTTGACCATAAAGATGCATGCCTGCTTCAAGTCTAAGAGTATCTCTAGCTCCTAAACCACAAGGTGCAACATTTTTGGAAATTGAGAAATCCCATAAATTAATTGCTGCTTTTTTAGATAAAAGTATTTCTAGACCATTTTCCCCTGTATAGCCTGTCTTTGAAAAGAAAATTTTTTCTTTAGGCGAAATATGTTCAAAAATTTTATATTCGCATCCAAAGTTAGGGATATATGAGATCGAAGATTCAATCCATTCTTCAAATAAATCGAATGAGTTTTTTCCCTGTAGTGCTAAAAGTACTTTATCTTTTTTAAAGTTTGTTATCGAAATTTCAGTCATATCTAAATTATTTTTTATCCACTGAAAATCTTCTTCATATCTACTTGCATTAACTATTAACAATAATTCTGACATGTCATTTTCTTGTATACCAAGGTCATAAATTATTAAGTCATCTATTATTCCTCCTTTATCATTGAGCATTACTGTATAAAGCCCCTGACCTTCAGAAAAGGAGTATAAATTGGTAGGAAACAGTTTTTGAATATAATCCTTTGGATTGATTCCCTTGATAGAAATCACACCCATGTGAGAAATATCAAATAATCCTGCTGAAGATCTAACTGATTCATGCTCTTTAATTAATCCTGAAAATGATATGGGCATTTCCCAACCTGCAAAATCCACTAATTTTGCATTTGATTCAACATATTTTGAATAAAGAGGACTTTTTAGCAAATCCATGAAATATTTAGTTTGTATTTATTATTTTTACACTGTAGTTTAGAAATTTTTTATTGCATATTTTCCAATGACAAAATTAAGCTTCTAAGTACTTTGGCTGCAACTATGCTGCTTACTCCGCTTTTATCAATTTCTGGAGATAATTCCACAATATCTGAAGCCACAATTCTAAGGTCTTTTAAAGTTTTCAGTATTTCTTCAAAATCATTCCAAAAAAATCCTCCCGGTTCTGGAGTGCCCGTCCCTGCTAATAAACTAGGATCAAACCAATCTAAATCTATTGTTAAATAGATTGGGGACTTAGCGTATGGCAGAAGAGCTTGTTTTAACTCATGTGCATTTCCACCTGGACAAAAGTTAACTAATTGGTTGTTGTTATGCATAATTTTAAATTCTTCCTTAGTCCCACTTCTAATTCCTACTTGCAAAATTTTCTTTTCAGGCAGCACTTCTAAGCATCTTTTCATAGTACAAGCATGACTATGTTCATTTCCTATATATGATTCTCTTAAATCTGCATGAGCATCAAGTTGAACCAATATCAAATCTGGATATTTTTTTACTAATGCTTCAATCGCACCTCTTGTAATAGAGTGTTCGCCTCCAAGAATAATAGGACTAAGGCGCTTACTAATTAAATAATTTGTTGCTGATTTAACCGATTCAATAACGGACTGTGAGTCATTTTTATCAATTAGTATTGATCCAAAATCAACATACATAATATCCTCTAAGTCTTTTTTTATTTTTGGACAATATGTTTCTAGACAAGAACTGACTTGTCTTATTGCTTCTGGACCAAATCTTGCTCCTGGTTTAAACGAACATGTCCCGTCATAATTAACTCCAAATATACCAATTGAGCAATTCTCAGGACTTCTTTTTGCACCCATATAAATTGCATTTTCGTTATCAAATAAATTTTTTGTCATCTTATGAATCTAGTTCTTTTAAAATTTTATTTGGAATCATTTTGAATGCTGCATTTTGAAAATTTAAATTCCAAATTTCACATCCTTTTTCTATTTTTACGACTTCATCATAATTTTGCTTTGATAAATTTAGATCTTCTGAAGAAGCAAATGTCCAACTCCAAATCCCGCTTGGATATATAGGTACAAAGGAATACATAGTTTCAGAAACTTTAAATATATTTTTTAAGGTTTTCAAAATACTTATGTGAATATTTTTGAAGGATTCAGGAGATTCGCTTTGCGTTGCTAATATCCCCCTTGGTGTAAGTATTCTTTTACATTCTTTATAAAATGAATCTGAAAATAATAAATTTGAAAATTCTGAGGGATCTGAACAATCTATAAATATAACGTCGTAAAAATTATCTCTTGTTTTTTTTACCCATTTAACACCATCATCAACATGAATTTCTAATCTTTTGTCATTCCATGCTTCGCCTCCAATTTCTTTTAAAAATTTTTTAGATATTTTGATTACCTCCTCATCAATTTCAACTAAATCAATTGTTGATATTTGAGAATATTTAACGCATTCTCTTACAGTACCTCCGTCACCACCTCCAATAATTAGTACATTAGATTTTTTGTCAATGTTACTTAGTGCAGGATGCACAAGACACTCATGATAATATTTCTCGTCTTTTAATGATGTCATCCAGCAACCATCTAACATTAAAGCTTTACCATAATATTCATTTTCAATAACAATAATTTCTTGATATTTTGAGGTTTTTTTAATAAGAATTTTCCCATTTAGGCCTAATCTTGAGCCTTTATGATATTCATCTATCCATGTAGTAATATTTGTCATTTGCTTTTAGGAATTTTTCTCGCCAGTTTTTGTTTGGCTATTTGCCAAAGCCTTTGAAAGTCTTTAGGAGTTTGTTTTTTAATATTATCTCCTGCATGCTCTTCGACGATTGAAAATCTTTCTAAAAATTTTATATTAGTTTTTTGAAGAGCTGATTCAGGATTGATCTTTAAAAAGTTTGAGAGATTAAGAAGGGTAAAGTAAATATCGCCAAATTCATTTTTTATCTCTGAATTATTTTTACTTTTAATTGCTTCCTTTAATTCATTAATCTCTTCTTCTAGCTTTTTAAAAATCTCATCAGTACTTTCCCACTTGAAACCATTTTCTTTAACAACATTTGTGATTTTATCTGTTCCAACCGTTGGCGGTAAATTTTTAATTTTCAAATTTAAATTTCTACTAATTGAAGATTTCATATGCGGTGCTTCTTTTTCTAAGTTTTTTATATTTTCCCAAATCTGTTGTGATTTTTTTAATGATACTTTTTCTTTTTTGTTAAAAATATATGGATGTCTATTAATAATTTTCTTGTTTAAATTTTTTATAACATCATTTAGTGCAAATTCTTTTTCTTCGTAACCGATTTCAGCATGAAGCATTACTTGTAATAAAAGATCTCCTAATTCCTCACATATGTTATCTGCATTTTTTTCATATATCGCATCTATGAATTCATTACTTTCTTCATATAAAAATGGGATCAACGATATATGAGACTGTATTTTCTGCCATGGGCAGCCCCAAGTTTTATCTTTTAATGCTTTGATATTAGATATTAAGATTTTAAAACTGTTTATAGTCTCTAAATCGGAATTGTTTTTCAATTTATATCTATTGTTTGAGGACATAGGATATATTTTATTAATTAAATTTTGCCTTAATCATGAAATATTTAAATACTTAGTATAAATTTTTCAACTTCATCTATTAGAATGATTTATTATAAGGGCGATTAGCTCAGCGGTAGAGCGCCTGCCTTACAAGCAGGATGTCCCTGGTTCGAACCCTGGATCGCCCATTTATTTTTTTTCTAATGACTGAGATCGTCAATCTTTCAATCAGTCAAAGTGCTGCTTCAGAACTATCTAGGCAAGCTTCTTTTGGAGGTTCTCCAGGAGAAATGTCGATTGATTTGGTAGAGGATAAAAATTGTTCCGAAGGATGGATGCATATTAAATTAAGACCAGGTACATGTAATGGATCCCCTATTTCAAGAACTGAAGGAGTAACTTTATACGCGGATGTAAAAAAGTTTAATTTACTGAAAGATTTAAAATTAGATTATTACGGTGATTTGAGCGGTGGTGGATTTCTTATTTCAACACCAAAAAATGCAAAACGTTGTTCCTGTGGTTCTGGTTTCAAACTTTTGTAGAATGATTGTGTCTTTTTTGCAAACTAATATTATTTTCATTAATTGGCTGCTCTCAAGATAAAATAAATAAAAAGTTTATTGAAATAAAATTTGCAAATGACAGAGATGAATGATCAATTATCTTTAGAGAATTATTCACCTTTTGAAGTAGAGAAAAAGTGGCAAGAAAAATGGGAAAGTCTAGAGGCGTTTAGTCCTAACCCTGAGGATGATGGGGAGCCTTTTTGTGTTGTTATTCCTCCACCAAATGTAACTGGATCTTTGCATATGGGGCATGCATTTAATACGGCTTTGATAGATGTTGTAGTACGTTTTCAAAGACTTTTAGGTAAGAATGTTTTGTGTTTACCGGGAACTGATCATGCTTCAATAGCTGTTCAAACTATTCTCGAAAAACAATTAAAAAGTGAAGGCAAAACAAGCGAGGATATTGGAAGAGATGAATTTCTTAAAAGAGCATGGAACTGGAAAGAACAAAGTGGTGGAAGAATAGTTTCTCAATTAAAAAGGATAGGATATTCAGTTGATTGGACTAGAGAAAGATTTACTCTTGATCAAAAATTAAACGAAGCAGTTATTGAGGCTTTTAATATTCTCTATAAAAAGAATTTAATTTATAGAGGCGAATATTTAGTTAATTGGTGCCCTGCATCTCAATCTGCTGTAAGTGATCTTGAAGTTGAAATGCAAGAAGTAAATGGTCATTTATGGCATTTTAAATACCCTTTAATTTCTGAAAGTGGTGAACAGTTAGATAAGTACTTAGAAGTTGCAACAACAAGACCAGAAACTCTTTTGGGTGATACTGCTGTTGCAGTTAATCCTAATGATGATAGATATAAAGAATTTATTGGTGTCAAAGTAAAAGTCCCTTTCGTTGATAGAGAAATACCTATTATCGCTGATTCACATGTTGATAAAGATTTTGGTACGGGTTGTGTGAAGGTTACTCCAGCCCATGATCCAAATGATTTTGCAATAGGAAAAAGGCATAATTTAAAACAGATTAATGTAATGAACAAAGATGGAACTTTAAATATTAATGCAGGTATTTTTCAAAATTTAGATAGATATGAGGCTAGAAAGAAAATTATCAAAGAATTGGATAACTTAGGCCTTTTGACAAAGATAGAGGATTATAAACATACTGTTCCTTTTTCTGATAGAGGTAAGGTGCCAATTGAACCTTTATTGTCAACACAATGGTTTTTGAAAATGGATCATATATCACAAGGATGTCTTAATGAAATTGATTCTAAAAAACCATCGTTTATTCCTTCACGCTGGGAGAAAGTTTATAAGGATTGGTTAGAGAATATTAATGATTGGTGTATCAGTCGGCAATTGTGGTGGGGGCACCAAATACCAGCCTGGTATGTTTTAGATGAATCTCAAGACTCAATAGAACAAAATACTCCATATATCGTTGCAAGAAATGAAGAGGATGCCTTAATCGAAGCTAATAAAAAATTTGGATTAAATATTAAATTGGTTCGTGATAAAGATGTTTTAGATACATGGTTTTCAAGTGGTTTATGGCCCTTCTCAACCCTTGGTTGGCCAAATACAAATGATCCGGATTTTAAAAAATGGTATCCAAATAGTGTTCTTGTTACTGGTTTCGATATTATTTTCTTCTGGGTGGCCAGAATGACAATGATGGGGAATACTTTTACAAATAATATTCCTTTTAAGGATGTTTATATTCATGGTCTAGTTCGAGATGAAAATAATAAAAAAATGAGTAAAAGTTCAGGTAATGGTATTGATCCAATACTATTAATTGATAAATATGGTTCTGATGCTTTACGATTCGCTTTAATTAGAGAAGTTGCAGGAGCTGGACAAGATATCCGGCTTGATTTTGATAGGAAAAAAGATACGTCTTCAACTGTTGAAGCTTCAAGAAATTTTGCAAATAAATTATGGAATGCAACTAAATTTGTGTTAATCAACAAAACTTCTAATAATAATTTTTCGCTTAATGAGAGTGATGAAACTTCTTTAGAGTTATGTGACAAGTGGATTTTATCGAAATTGAATCAGGTAAATATAAAAGTCGCTGCTTTGTTGAAAGAATATAAATTGGGAGAATCTGCGAAACTTTTATATGAATTTACGTGGAATGATTTTTGCGACTGGTATGTAGAATTTGCTAAACAAAGGTTTAATAATAAAGAGACTAAAAATAGACAAATATCTGAAAAAGTTTTAATAAAAGTGCTCAATGATATTTTGGTAATGATGCATCCTTTTATGCCGCACATTACTGAGGAACTTTGGCATGTGCTGCAACTAAAACCAGATAATGCATTATTATCTCTTCAAAAATGGCCAATTCACGAAAATAAATTTGTTGATAATAAGCTTGATAATTCCTTTCAGCAACTCTTTGAAATTATTAGGCTGATTAGAAATTTGAGAGCTGAATTAGGCCTTAAGCCATCAGAAAAAGGTCCTGTATATTTAATTTCAGACAATGATGAATTGATTGATTTTTTAAAAACTTTAGTTGATGATATTCAATCCTTAACTAAATCTTCTGAAGTATTTATTTTTAAAACTAATGCTGTTGATAAAAAGGAGTTTGCTAAATCTTTTTCCGGGATAATTAGTGATTTAGAGGTTTACTTACCTTTTCAGGATTTTGTAAATATAGATGCATTAAAGGAAAGGTTAACCAAGGATTTAAAAAAGGTGAATATTGAATTAGAAAATTTAAATAAGAGATTATCTAATAAAAATTTCATTGATAAGGCTCCAAAAGATATTGTTGACGAATGCAGATTTAAATTAAATGAGGGTTCCGTACAAAAGGTAAGAATTACTAAAAAACTCGAACTTTTGAATTGAGAATGAATATATTTCTTGAAAATATTTATAATTTGTCTTTTTTTTTTAATACTGGTTTTGGGATCTTTTCGTTTGTTTGTATTTATATTTTAATTGTTTTATTAATACTTCCAGCCTCTTGGTTATCTTTATTATCAGGTTTTTTATATGGCTCATATTTAGGATCAATTATCGTTTTCATTTCTGCTTCCATAGGAGCATCAGTTGCTTTTTTTGTATCAAAACGTTTTTTTGCAAAAAAGCTAAAAAATCTTTTTAGCCGTTATCCAAAATTAAGTGTCATGGAAAAAGTAGTAGAAAAAGGCGGACTTAAATTAATTTTTTTAGCAAGATTATCGCCGATATTTCCCTTTAGTATTCTTAATTATTTTTATGGTTTGAATAATGTTAAATTTAGAGATTTCGCTCTTGGTCTTATTGGAATAATTCCAGGAACTTTTCTTTATTGCTCAATAGGTAGTTTGGCAAAAAGTATTCAGGAGTTAAAAAATGTGCAATCACCAAATAATTTATATATTACTATCGTTGGAATTATTTCAACTTTTTTAGTTGTATATTTTTCAGCTAAATACTCCAGAGAATACTTCGAAAAATCTTAAGAATTTATTCTTTAATATTCCAATCTCTAATTGATGCAATTAAGAAAAACCACAAAAGCCTTAATTTACCTAGTAAAGTTTTGTTGGCTTCTAATTCGATATATTTTGCCTGTCCACAAGGTGTTTTTATGAAGTTGAAAACTCTTTTCTTAGTCATAAGTCTCTCAAAAAGTCCTGATAATTATCATTATATTTTATAGCTAAGATTTTTATTTTTTTATTTAAAAACCACATTTTTCTTTGACTACTTTGTTCAATATTATTTTTTAAAATTTAAACTTTTTTTCCATCTTTAAATCCTCTAAAGCATTTAAATCTAGGAAACCTAAGACTAAAAGCCACTGCATCTTTTGACTTGGTTTTTGCATCAGCTCTGATTTCTACAAGTTGACCTACGAGATGATTACGTTTTGACCAATATTCTTCACGTTGAATATCATTAAATCCGCTTCCGCAACTAAGACTGTATTCATACCCATCATCTTCTCCTTCTACCAGGATTGCTCCCAGTCTCCCTTTGTTGCGACCTGTACCTTCCTCAACCGATACAACTTTTAAAGTGACTTCAATGAAAGGTTTTGCTTTTAACCAACTGTGTGTTCTTTTACATTCATACATAGCATCAGGATCTTTAATCATTACACCTTCATACCCACCTTCCACAGCAGATTTATTCAGCTCTACAAATCTTTTTTGTCCTTCAATAGTGTCGAGATCTACATTTTCCCATTCAAGTGTTTGTATATGTTTTAGAAACATAGAATGTTTTGCTACCCATTCTTTTACTAATAAACTTCTTTTTGTTTGTCTAGTGTTCCATCTCCCTTTTTGAAAGTTTTCAAGGGGACATAAGTCAAATAGATGGAGAACTGCGTCTTTGGTTTGTTTGCCATCTTTTCTATGTACCTGTTTCATTAAATCTTGAAAGTTAGCGCTCATCACTTCACCATCGAGTACTAAGTCATAAGGTGCTGGGTCTTCTTTTAAGGCGTTTTCTATTTCTGAGACAATATGACCAAAATTATGGAATTGTTTCCCATTACGAGAAAACATTTCTACTTTATTTTGTCTAATAATAGTTAAGACGCGTACACCATCTAATTTGATTTCAATTTGCTTTTTTCCTATCATTTTTTTTTCATGATTTGCACTGTCATGAGCTAAAGGACAAGAAAAAATAGGAATAGCATATTTGGGAAATTTCTTTGCTATTTTGTTGATTGTTTTTTCAGATACACCACATCTAAGATCTTTAATTAAAACTCTTCTATAAAATCCATTCCACTCTTCTTTTGTTGCAGATTCCATAGCTGTAAGAATTGCATCGCGAGCAGCGTGACCAGTAAGTTCTCTTTGAATAAGCTTATTGGCTAATTTTCTAAAATCTTCCCATAAAAAATTTTGACTTTTTTCAGTCTCTTTCTCAGGGACAATTTTTACACCAAAAGTTACCAATGGATCAAGTGCCATACGTATACCTTCAAAAAAATCATCCAGACCTTCTTCCATTGCTTTTGAGATGATTTTTTCTTTATCTAATCTACTTGGGTGTAATTCTAATTGATGTATTATTCCTTCTTTAAACAATTCTTTTTGCCTCACAAGAAATTATTAATTCACTTTAGCTATTCTGTCTATTTTCCAATCATTATCAGTTTTTGCAAAAGTGAAATCTAATGGGAGCTCATCTTGTTTGTCTTCTGATTTTAAATTCAAAGTTATTATGATTTGATCTTCTTGGACTCTAGGTCTTCCTGATTTTAAATTTCTGTATTTATTGAGGTTTAAACTAGCTAAAAATTTAAGAAAGTCTTGTCGTTTTACATGAGTTTTATAAGTTTTTGTAGTCAAACCATAAGCTGCATCAATTCTGCCAGCAGCTATTTGATCGAAAAACTTTCTTACTAATGGATTAATTCCTCTGGCGCTTATAACTAATTTGACTGCATTAAAAGTCCAAAAAGAAACTAGTACAGCTCCGCCAACTAATAATGCTTTAATTCCGATATCTTTAACTAGTGTTGCATCCATGTTAATTTGAGTTTTTTTATTACTTTAAGAAAAGAAATCGTTTTTGATGGCTTTTTTTGTCAAAATAATACTAATTTTAATTCATAATGTCTGTAATTCCTCTTTTACCCTTATTTCATAGATTTAATAGCCAATATTTTGAAAATTCTTTAACGGTTAATAATCACCCTTTAGTAAAAGTTAGATGGAGTGATAATAGATTAAAAACTACTGCTGGTTTTTATAAAAGAAAACGTATTAATGGTTTTATAGATTCTGAAATTATCTTATCGAAACCTATCTTGAGTAAATTATCCACTAGTGAAATAAACAGTACTTTATGTCATGAAATGATTCATGCATGGGTAGATAGGATATTAAAGAAAAATGAGATACATGGTCCAAATTTCCTAGAAAAGATGCATGAAATTAATTCAAAAGAGAAGAATTTTCAAATTGCTGTAAGGCACTCATTTCCTATTGAAAGGAGAGAATTAAAATATATAGGAACCTGTCAAAATTGTGGTGAGAAATTTTTTTATAGAAAAAGAATTAAGAATATTGCCTGTAAAAAATGTTGTGTAAATTTCTTTAACGGATCATGGAATAAAAAGTGTTTAATTTTGTTTGATTAGAAATAATTAGATGTGTTTTTGTTTCTATCTTTGGAATTATTTATTTTTTTAATGTAATTTATATTTTAAAAAGAACAATAATTTATGGATTCAAGGAGAATTAGAAATCTTAGAAATAGTTTTGATAGAAATATTGTTGATAAACAAGTTGATAAAATTTTTGAAACTGGAAGACAATTTGTTGATGGAGTATCTGGTGCTAGGCCAGGTAAAAGAAGGAACTCAGATTTTCAAGGAATAACAAGTAAGAGTGTTAAAAAAGTAGGAAGATGGGTATCTGAAAAAGTGGATTTATTTTTTGATGAAGAAAATGATGATTGGAATGATGAGAATTTTTACGATGATCAAAGCGATATTAAGACATTTTCCAGAGAATCAAATTCTTATGAATCTACTACACAGCATTCAAAAAGACCTTTAGAAGCAATATCTTTAAGGCAACAAAAAAATTTACAGAGAAATGAGCAAAAAAAATTACCTTATGTGAAAGAGACTAGGGACGAAGATTGGCCAAATGAAATGGATTTGAAAGTTGAAAGATGGCAAAGAGCTTCAGAAAATGAGAATAATACTTCAAGAGATCAATCAATCCAACAAGTTCAATCAAAATCAAGAAATCTTCCCAGATCAAGAAGAAGAAGGGTATAGCTTGGTAAATTCTTTAATTCCTGAATAACCCAGTAAAGTTTCTAGATTTGGATTGAAAACTTCCCTTATAATTGTTAAGGGTTTTTTGTCTCGAAAAAATCTGTAATTTCTTGACCAGAATGGACCTTTAAAGCAAAATTGATCTTCTAACCATTTTGCATTGACAAGTGAAATACGATCAACTTCTCTAAATAATTCTGATCTGTCTTGTGTCAAATTCTTCCAAATTGGCTCTTCTTTGGCTTTTAAATTTTCACTCACTTGATCTGCATTCCACCAACTTTCTGCCCATGCTAGGTTTTTATTATTGCTTTTGATCCATACTTGTCTTCTAATTAAAGGGCCATTTAACTGATTCAATTCTGTAGGGCCTTCTTGAGTGGATAGAGGATCTAATTGCATAGAAATTAATTCTATTTTTGTCTCTTGATTAGTTAAAAGCTGCAGATGTCTAGTTGGACTTCCATCTCCAAGCAGCATTAATTTCCATGGACCAGATATTTTTGGTAGTGAATTCTTCACTAAAAAATTAGAGGCTTTTTCTTCCCATAAAATTTTTGGAGAGTTAAAAAGTTTATTATTCAGTGCTCTTACGGAGTGCTTTTAAGATGATAACTTTTTTTCAGCAAAAATATTTGCCTTATCTTTTTTTATCTCTCTTATTTTTAGCCAAACGAGTAAAGCAGTTAAATCAGCTTTGCTAACTCCAGGAATTTTTGAAGCATCACCAAAATTTTTTGGCTTTATCTTATTCAAATTTTCTCTAGCTTCTAAAGATAATGTATCTATCTTTTCGTAATTTATTTCTTGAGGCAGAGATTTACAGCTTTGACGATTTATTTGTTCAATGTTGTTTTTTTGTCTTTTAAGATAACCCTCGTATTTAATATCTATTTCAACACCTTCTTGTATTGAAGAATCTATATTTTTTTCAGTTAAATTATATTTAATTAAATCTGAATAATGAAAGTTTGGTCTTTTTAAGAGTTCTTTCAAAGTTGTTGAGCCTTTGATTTTTGATCCCGTGGCTAATTCTAGTTTTTTTGATATTTCATCTGTGTTTTTTAAACGAGTGTTTTTTAATCTTAATTTCTCTTCTTCAAGAAGTTTCATTTTTTCTTGATAGACCGTCCATCTTTTCTCATCAATTAGCCCTATTTTATAACCTAATGGGGTTAATCTCCTATCTGCATTATCTCCTCTAAGGGTCAACCTGTATTCACTCCTACTAGTAAGAACTCTATATGGTTCTTTGAGATCTTTGGTAATTAAATCATTGATCATTGTTCCTATATAGCTGCTTTCTCTAGTGAAGATTATTGGATCTTTTTTGTTTAGTTTTCTTGTAGCATTGACTCCGGCTACTAATCCTTGTGCTGCTGCTTCTTCATAACCAGTAGTTCCATTAATTTGTCCAGCGCTAAATAAATATTCAATTTCTTTCGTTTCGAGTGATGTTTGGAGTTGTGTTGCAGGTATATAGTCATACTCGACAGCATAAGCTGGTCGCAACATTTTACATTCATTTAATCCAGGTAAAGTTCTTAGAAGTTCTAATTGAATACTTTCAGGTAAACCTGTAGAGAAACCTTGAACATATATTTCAGGGGTATTAATTCCTTCTGGTTCTAAGAAAATTTGATGTGATTCTTTATCAGCAAATTTAACGATTTTATCTTCAATTGATGGACAATATCTTGGCCCCTTACTATCAATAAAACCGCCGTAAATAGGAGTTAAATGTAAATTGTCTCGAATTAGTTGATGTGTTTTGGTAGTTGTTCTTGTGATATGACAACTAACTTGGGGCATATTATTTTTGATATCTGGATCAAACGAAAAATATTTATCTGCTGCAGTACTTGGTTGAATATCTAATTCATCAAAAATGATACTTCTTTTATCAACTCTTGCTGGAGTTCCTGTTTTTAAACGTTCTGTTTTGATACCAATTTCGTGTAAATTTTGAGTAAGACCTTTTGCTGCTTGTTCGCCCGATCTACCAGCTGACATTGATTTATTTCCTATCCATATTCTTCCTTCTAAGAACGTACCAGCTGTGATGATAACTGATCTTGCTGAATAATAACTACCAAAGAAAGTTTTTACACCCTTTATTCTTTTTTTTACGATTTTTTTTGAGTTCAATCGAATTTCTTCAGTTTTTCCGATGTCTAGTTCAGTAATCATTGCTTCTTTTAATGATAAATTATCTGTATTTTGTAGTATTTCAATCATCTTTTTCGAGTATTCTCTTTTATCTGTCTGAGCTCTTAATGCCCATACAGCTGGACCTCTACTTGCATTTAATATTCTTTTCTGTATAGCTGTCTCATCAGCTAATTTACCAATAATTCCACCTAATGCATCAACTTCATGTACCAACTGACTTTTTGCCGGGCCGCCAACAGCAGGGTTGCAAGGTTGCCAGGCAATCCTATCTAAATTGATTGTAAATAAGGCTGTAGAAAATCCTAATTTTGCTGTTGTTATAGCGGCTTCGCATCCTGCATGTCCTCCACCAATAACGATGACATCAAAAGATTCATTTGTTGAGTGATGATCTTGCATTTTAGGATCGATTTAATTAGCTAAATTCCTAAATCTCGTAAATTGAGGTTCAAATAATAATTTAACAGTTCCTACGGGTCCATTTCTATGTTTAGTGACAATGATTTCTGTAATTCCTCTATCTTCAGTCTCTGGATTATAGTATTCGTCTCTGTAAATCATTAATACTAAATCTGCGTCTTGTTCAATAGATCCTGATTCTCTTAAATCGCTTAACATTGGTCTTTTATTTGTTCTTGACTCTACCCCTCTACTAAGCTGAGATAAAGCTACTACTGGTACTTTTAATTCTCTGGCCATGCTTTTAAGACCTCTTGTTATTCGTGAAAGTTCTTGCACTCTATTATCAGGGGTTGATCCTTCCATCAACTGGAGGTAATCAATCACAATTAATCCAAGTTCTTTTTTTTGTTCAGCTATTAATCTTCTGCACAGAGATCTCATCTCTAAAACACTTAAGTTAGGCTTGTCATCTATAAATATTGGTAATTGACCTAATGAATTGATACCTTCTCCGAGTAATGGCCATTCATCTTGCTGTAATCTTCCTGTTCTTAGCCTGCCACTCTCGATTCCAACTTCCATAGATAGCAATCTATATGTCAATTGTTCTTTACTCATTTCAAGGCTAAATACACACACAGGTAAATCTTGCGATTGTGCAACATTTTTTGCCAGATTAAGAACTATTGAAGTTTTTCCCATTGAAGGTCTTCCAGCAACAATTATTAAATCACTTCTTTGAAAACCTTGAGTCATTGCATCAAGGTCGTAGAAATTTACTGGAATACCAGCTACTGAAGTACCTAATGATCTTGACTCTATTTCATTGAAAGTACTTGTAAGGATTTCAGCTGCTTGAGTCAGGCCTTTCGAAGGTTTTTCTTGGCTGATTTCAAATATTTTTTGCTCTGCTTTATCTAGAACTTCATTAGTATCTTGAGTTTGATCAAAACCTAGTTGAACCACTTCATTCCCAGATCTGATAAGTTGCCTTCTCATGAATTTATCGTTAATTAAATTAGCAACTTGTTCTATGGAGGCTGTAGAGGAAACATTTTCAACTAGTTCTACCAGTTTGCTGTTTCCTCCAATTTTTTCTAATGATCCATTATCTGCTAACCAAGCACTCATTGATGTTAAATCAGTTGGTTTACCCTGGGTATGCAACATTAATGCTGTTCTATAAATCTCTTTATGGGCATTTATATAAAAAGCTTCAGGTTTAATTAAGTCTGCAATTCTTCCGATCGCGTCTGGATCAAGAAGTATGCCCCCAAGAACAGCTTCCTCTGCTTGAACGTTTTGAGGAGGTACTAATCCTGAGTTTTCACTATTAAAATCCTTTTTAAAATTTTTATTTTGCCCATTATTTGGAAAAGGTACGGAAACCATATCTTTAATTGCTTAGATATATACTCTGGCTACTTTTCAAAATAATGCAACAAATTGATTAACTTGTTACTTCAATATTTACTTCTGCATTTACTTCTGGATGTAATTTTATTTTTGCAGTAAAGGAACCTAAATTATGAATATCAGGAACAGTAATGTTTCTTCTATCAATTTCTTTTTTTGTTGCCGCTTCTATCGCTTCGGCAACATCCCCATTGGTAACCGTTCCAAAAAGGACGCCATCTTCTCCAACCTGTTTTTTGATAGTGAACCTACCTATTGTAGATAATGCAGTTTGGAAATCTAAAGCTTCTTGCTTTAATTTATCAGCAGCGATTTTTTCTTTTTCTTTCTTCCTCTCAATTTGTTTAAGGACTGCTGGTGTTACATTCATTGCCTTGCCATAAGGAAATAGAAAATTTCTTGCGTATCCTGGTGCTACATCAACTAGATCTCCCTCTTTACCTAGTGATGCGATTGATTCAGTTAATGCGACTTGTATTCTTTTAGCCATGAAAATATTAAACAATATAGTTAATAATAAGACCTAGAGGGTAACTTTACTTTTTTTGCAAAACCAAATTTCGCAAGAATCTTAATATGTTCCCATGTTATGTCTATCTGACCTTTAAATAATCCTTGTTTTGCCGAATTGGGAAATGCATGATGGTTATTATGCCAACCTTCTCCAAATGTTAATGCGGCAACCCATGCATTGTTTTTAGATGAATCACCACTTTCAAATGGTGCTTTACCCCAACAATGCGTCGCTGAGTTGACTAGCCAAGTTACATGATAAACAACCACAAGCCTCAATGGAATTCCCCAAAGGACTAAAGCCCATCCTCCAACTCCTAATTTTTGACCTATTGCGAACAATGAAAGTCCAATAGGAATTTGTAAGAATAAAAAATATTTATTTAAAAATCTATAGTATGGATCCTTGATTAAATCTGCACTTAGTTTTGGAACAGCTTTTAGTGCTTCTACGTCTTTAAACATCCAACCCATATGACTCCACCAAAACCCCTTTTTACTATTGTGATGATCTACTTCAGTATCTGAAAAAGAGTGGTGATGCCTATGTAAACCTACCCAATCTATTGGTCCATGTTGGCAACTTATGGCTCCACAGGTAGCAAAAAATCTTTCTAACCATCTTGGTACAATGAATGATCTGTGTGATAACAATCTGTGATATCCAAGGGTGACTCCTAAACAAGCAGTTAACCAGTAAAAAAATAATAATGAAGTGACTGCAGGGAGACTCCAAAATTTCGGTTGTATAGCTACAAGAGAAAGAATATGAATTGCAACCATAAAAACTATTGTTCCCCAAGTTTTATGTAGTCTTGGAGGATATCTTTTTGAATGACTGGAAGGTTCCAGTAATTTTTCTGAGAGTTCTATTACTTTTTCAGCTGGAACAGGTTTTTTTAATTTTGCTGTTTCTTGGAAAATTACTGAATTCATGATATTGAAATACTATTTTCAAAATTACCGATATGTAATATTATCATACTATACTATTGATAAGTTTAATTATCTGTGAGTCTCGGATATCGCGATAAATTATCTAGAGGTCGAAGGGCTATGGCTCATTTGATACACCTCTGGCATGAAAGAAATGGTTGGTCTCACAGAGTATTGCCATTACTTTCAGAAGTTCTTGATTTAGGTAAAGTTCATAATTCGCAAATTTCTAATCTTAGGAATGGGAAGTTATCTTCGCCAGGTCCTGAAGTTTTTCTTGCTTTAGCTCAAGTTAATACGATTCTTGATCAAGGTATTGAAAAAATCAGGGATCGTTTTGAAAGTGATTACCCAGAGTTATGGAAATCTTTGGAGGAGTCTGCATTACCCCTAAAAAATGATTTTGGTAATCCATTATCGGCCGGGGAGTTATTCGAGATATTTTCAGGATTAAAACCTCTACCTTCATCTTTTGACTGGTATATAGAAGATGAAGAAGCTTCTGCTTTAAGTGATGCTCTTTCAGTGCATTTTTGTCAGAATAAGGCTTGGAGATCATGTAAGATGCAGGTAATGGAAGCATATGCAGTCAATAAATCTTTCCGTAGAGAACGTTTTGCTGAGGTAATTGCAGGAATTAGAGATTATACGGCAGAAGAATTAGATGGAGAACTTCTTGATTTATATGAGGCTTCAAAAAAACTTTCTTATTTTCAGGGTAGGGGACCTAATGCTTTCCTCGCAGAATTAAGAAATTTAGCTTCTGAAAAATAACATGAATTTTCATAATAAATGACTCTTGACAATAATTTAAAACTGGCTGAACACGCTGTTCTTTCTGTAGAAGAGAGTTTAAGTAAAGTTTTTCAAGAAAGGTCCAATCAGGTTTTCCAGAAATTAGAAAATATTTTGACAATTTTTAAGGAAGAAAAAGTTTCTACTAATCATTTCAATCAATCTTCTGGTATTGGTCATGATGATATATCTAGAGAAAAAATTGATGCGGTTTTTGCAAGATTGTTTCTTGCTGAAAAGGCTGCTGTGAGGATGCAATTTGTAAGTGGAACGCATGCAATAAGTTCTGTCTTATTTGGAATTCTTCGACCTGGGGATGTAATGTTATCTCTTACAGGACAACCATATGACACGTTAGAAGAAGTCATAGGAATAAGGGGAGGAGGAAAAGGCTCACTTAAAGATTTTGACATTGAATATAAGCAAATAAATATCTGCGAGAATTTTGATTCTTTTGAAGAAAAAATTGTTCATTCTTTTGAAGAAAATTCATGCAAATTAGTATTCATACAAAAAAGTTGTGGATATAGTTGGAGAAAATCTCTTACGAATCATCAGATAAAGAAAATTTGTAGTCTTATTCATTCCCTTGATCCTAATTGTATATGTTTTGTTGATAACTGTTATGGGGAGCTTGTTGAAGATAGTGAGCCAATTTCTAAAGGGGCAAATATAATTGCTGGATCATTGATTAAAAATTTGGGAGGAACAATCGTTCCTACTGGTGGGTACGTTGCAGGAGATGCAGAGTTGGTTGAGATGGCATGTTCTAGATTAACTTCACCAGGTATTGGTTCTTCTGCAGGAATAAATTTTGGACTAGGAAGATTAATTTTGCAGGGTTTGTTTTTAGCACCACAAATTGTTCACGAATCACTAAAAGGTGCCGATATGGTTGCAGCAGTCTTTAAAAATTTGGGATTTAAGGTTTTACCAGAGCCAGCAACCTATAGATCTGATCTTATTCAGTCAGTAAGATTGAATAATCCTGATTTGGTACAAAAAGTTTGTCAATCTTTTCAAAATTCTTCACCAGTAGATTCTTTTCTGAATGTTGTTGCATCATCAATGAATGGATATGATTCAAAATTATTAATGGCAGGAGGTACCTTTATTGAAGGTAGTACAAGTGAATTTTCCGCTGATGCCCCTCTAAGAGATCCTTACAATATTTTTGTTCAAGGTGGTTCTCACATAGCTCACATCAAAATCGCATTAATTCGATTATTATCTGAATTATTAGAGGAAAAATTAATTTCAAAGGATTCTCTACTTCCTTTATCTACTTAATCATGTCTTACAAGTTTCCAGACAATCTCAATTATGCTGATACTCATGAATATGTCTTGGAAGAAAATGGATTATTCAAAATTGGAGTTAGTGAATTCGCTATAGATCAATTGGGAGATATTGTTTTTGTTGAATTAGCTGATGAAGGGGCGACTCTAGAGAAAGGCGAGACTTTTGGAACAATAGAATCAGTTAAGGCCGTCGAGGAAGTCTATGTGCCTTTTTCAGGGGAAATAGTATCTGTAAATGAAAGTGTTATTGAGAATCCTGAGCTTTTACAGAATGATCCGATTGGAGAAGGTTGGTTAGTCATTTTGAAACCTGAATTAAAAGCATCAATTGCTGATTTGATGACTTCTGAGGAATATAAATCAAAGGTTATGCCAAATTAAAGCAAAATCTTAGTCAATAGGCTAAATTAAAAAAAAAAAAAATTGGATATGGAATCCATCGTTAAATCAGATTTATTTATTAATAGACACCTTGGTTTGAGTGATAATGAAGAGCAGAGAATGCTATCTAAGCTTGGTTTTAAGAATATTGATCAATTTATAGATCAAGTTATTCCTGAAGATATTCAGTTACAAAATAAGTCTTCCGAAATACTACCCAGAGGATGTTCAGAAATTGAGGCTTTAAACGAATTAGAAGAGATTGCGAATAAAAATACTAAAATGAGATCACTTATAGGCCTTGGTTATTATGACAATCATATGCCTAAAGTAATCCAAAGACATGTTCTTGAAAATCCAAGGTGGTATACGTCTTATACTCCATATCAAGCAGAAATTGCACAAGGAAGATTAGAAGCTCTATTTAATTTTCAGACTATTGTTTGTGAACTAACAGGATTCCCTGTCGCCAATGCATCTTTATTGGACGAGGGTACTGCTGCAGCAGAAGCCATGGCCATGAGTTTTTCCGCAAGAAAAAATAAATCTTCAAAAGTTTACTTAGTGGAGTCAAATGTTTTTGATCATACTTTTAATGTTCTACAAACCAGAGCAAAACCTTTGGGAATATGCTTAAAACGCTTTACTCAAAGCAACTTTCCTAATCATGATGATGTTTTTGGGATGTTGTTGCAATTGCCTGGTAAAAATGGACAATTATATGATCCTACATTCTTAATATCCCAAGCACATAGATCAGAAATTATTGTTACTGCATGTATTGATCCATTAGCACAAGTTTTGATTAAACCAATTTCTGAATTTGGTGTTGATGTAGCAGTGGGGAGTATGCAAAGATTTGGTGTTCCAATGGGTTTTGGTGGTCCCCATGCAGCATATTTTGCTTGTAGCGAAAAATATAAAAGGCTGATACCCGGAAGAATAGTTGGGCAAACTCTATCTAAAAATGGAGAAACGTCACTAAGATTAGCATTGCAAACAAGAGAGCAACATATCAGAAGGGAGAAGGCCACTAGTAATATTTGTACTGCTCAATCTTTGTTAGCCATAATTTCTTCTTTTTATGCTATTTATCATGGACCCTCTGGATTAACGCAAATTGCTAAGAGATTAGTTGAGTTGAGAATAAATTTAGAATCAAGTTTAGCTGCTTTAGGTTTTGATATTCCTGATGGGATTAGATTCGATAGTGTTGATGTTTATTCTGAGTACTCCCAGAGGATCCATAATGAAGCTTTAAAAAATGGTTATAACTTAAGAATTTTGCCGTTGGGTTCAACTATTGAAAATTCAACTGGCTTTGGGATCTCTTTAGATGAGCTTAGTAATGAAAAAGAAATAAAAGATATTTTGACTTTCATAGCAAACCTCATAGAAAAAGAAGAAGATTTAGAACATATAAAATTTGATAAAGAATTTCATCTTGAAAGTTTAGCTTTGAGATCCAGGAAATGGATGCAGCAAGATATATTCACAAATTACCAAAGTGAAACTGAACTAATGAGATATATATTCCGACTTGCAGAAAAAGATTTTTCTTTGGTGGATGGAATGATGCCATTGGGAAGCTGTACTATGAAGTTAAATTCTGCAGCAGAGTTAAATCCAGTCTCTTGGGCTAATTTATCATCCATTCATCCTTTTTCCCCGCCAGATCAAACTAAAGGCTATTCAAAAATTATATCTGACCTTGAAAAATGGATAAGTGAGATTGTTGGTTTAAAATCAGTTTCCTTTCAACCAAATGCAGGCTCTCAAGGAGAGTTTGCAGGTTTATTGGCAATAAATTCTTATTTTGAATCAAAAGGCGAATTTTTAAGAAAAAAATGTTTAATTCCTAAAAGTGCTCATGGAACAAATCCTGCTAGTGCAGTTATGGCAGGTTTTGATGTTTTAACTGTTGAATGTGATGACGAAGGAAATATTGATTTTCAAGATTTGTCCATCAAGGTCAAGAAATTTGATAACCAAATAGGGGCTCTTATGTTGACTTATCCCTCTACTCATGGAGTTTTTGAATTACAAATCAGAAAGATATGTGATTTAATTCACTCTGTTGGAGGATTTGTCTATTTAGATGGCGCAAATTTGAACGCTCAGGTTGGATTATGCAAACCGGGGAGTTATGGTGTTGATGTCTGTCATTTGAATTTACACAAAACATTCTGTATCCCACATGGAGGTGGTGGTCCAGGAGTTGGTCCAGTTGCTGCATCAGAAACTTTAAGTCCATTCCTTCCTACTCATTCGTTAATGGACAATAATTTATCTAATAGTTCCAATTACGTATCTTCTGCTAAGCATGGTAGTGCAAGCATTCTTCCAATAAGCTGGATGTACATAAAAATGGTTGGTCTTAGTGGTTTAAGGAAAGCAACTGCGCATGCAATTTTATCTGCAAATTATATTGCGCATTCTTTAAAGCATAAATTCAAAATTCTTTACAAAGGAAAAAATAATTTTGTCGCACATGAATGTATTTTAGATTTTAGAGATTTAAAATCCAAAACTGGTTTGAGTGTAAATGATTTAGCTAAACGATTAATAGATTATAGTTTTCATGCCCCAACAATAAGTTGGCCTGTTCCAGAGACCATAATGATAGAGCCTACTGAAAGTGAAAGTTTGATTGAATTGGATAGATTCTGTGAGGCTATGCTATTGATTGGAGAAGAAATCAGCGAAATAGAAAAAAATGTTGAATTAAAGAATAATAATGTAATAAGTAACGCCCCCCATACACTGAAAGAGTTAATTTCTGATAATTGGCATTATCCTTATTCAAAAGAGAAAGCTTCTTTTCCTTATAAAACTCCAACATCTATTAAGTTTTGGTCTTCAGTTTCTAGGATCAATAATGCATATGGCGATCGCAATTTAATTTGTTCTTGCAATATAAATCAAGGAGAGACTTTCGAAGAAAAAAAATGTGCTTAAAGGACTAGCGTCCTTGTATTTACTTAGTTATTATCAGTGAGAATAAAAATTTAATATTTTCTTATAGAATTTTTTTAAATTTTTTTATTACAATATTCGAGCATCAAATTTTTTGGGGTATTTGAAGCTATGACCAAAGATTTTAAATCTGGTAATGTTAAGCACCTGCCAGTTAAAAATGTAGACTTACCAAATTTTGTCAATAATTTTTCTGGAGATAACTCAACCATTTGTTCCATTGAAGGAACTAATGTTATAAGAGTGCCTTTTGGAAAAAAATTCTCAAAGAAAAAAAGGCCTGAAAAGAATCAAAATATCGCTACTCTAATACTGCCTTTAAGTCCTTATAGTAGTCCTACTCCTCCACACGTAGCATAATTTAAATTAATTTTAATTTATTTCTTTGAGAGTATCTGCGTAATAATTTTGTAGTTGTAACGTTGCTTGATTCCAATCCCATTTTTCTGCTTCGTTACGTGCCTCTTTCCTCATACCTTCTCTTTTATCTTCATTCTCTAGAATTTTTTTTGTCGCTTCAATCAAACTCTGTTCCCCATTATCTTTTTCATCAGGATCATATAAACAACCATTAATCCCATCGTTAATAATATCTGGAATCCCTCCCTTGTTGGCTCCGATAACTGGACATCCTGCTGCCATTGCTTCTAGTAAAACTAACCCAAGTGTTTCTGTACTAGATGGAAATAAAAATATATCTCCTGAGGCATAGGCGCTAGCAAGCTCATCGCCAGATAAATATCCTATGAAATTAGTCTTGGTATTTTCGAAGATTTTTTCAAGCTGGTTTCTATATGGTCCGTCACCTACAAGTGCTAGGCAGGCATTAGGGATACTTTCTAAGACTGGTTTAATTCTTTCAATTTGTTTTTCGGCTGATAATCTTCCTACATAAATCAATAAGTAATTAGCATCATTATATTTCCCAAATAATTTTTTTCTCATTTTCTCACTTCTCAAATCTGGTCGGAAACTGTAAGTATCTACTCCCCTTTGCCATAGAGCAGTCCTTTGAATACCTTTATCTTTTAACTCATTGACCATAGCAGTGGATGTACATAAATTTAACAAGGCTTGATTATGTGCTGCTTTAAGTAATTCCCATAAAAGTGGCTCTAACATACCCATACCGTAATGTTCTAGATATTTCGGAAGATGTGTATGGTAACTGGCAATTAAGGGAATATTATTAGTTTTCGCCAACCATATGCCACCTAAGCCAAGTACAGCTGGATTAACAACATGTATCAAATCTGGGTCAAATTTTTCTAACTTATCCGAGACTGCAGGACCTGGTAAACCAAGCTTCAACTCTGGATATAAGGGTAATGGCATTGCAGCAACTCCAACTACAGTGGCGCCCATATATGTTTCTGGACACCCCTCTGGACAAAAAATTATAACTTCATCACCATTTTTTATTAAAAATTCAATCGTTTTAGTCAGTCTTGTGACTATGCCGTCAACTTTAGGTAAAAAAGTTTCAGTAAACAATGCAATTTTCACTTTCTTAAGGTAATTATTTCAGAGATTTTAATTAGTCTTTATAGCTTCAGCTTGTTTTTTAGTCCATGATGAAACACAAGGTATGCGCTTAAGATCACATCTATTGGAGTATTTTTTAGCAACTTCAACAACTTCTTCTAATAAACCATTATCAAGAGTCGTTGGGTTTAAACCTAATTCTATAAAGCATTTATTATCAACAATTAGATCATTTTCTACTGCTTCATTCCTTGGGTTTGGTAAATAGTTGATATCAGCACCTGTTAAAGACGCAACTTTTTTAGCTAGTTCTCCGACTTGATGACTTTCAGTCATTTGATTAAAGATTTTAACTCTTTCTCCAGTTTTTGGAGGATTTTCAAGAGCAAGTTGTACACATTTTACAGAGTCTTTTATATGTATAAAGGCTCTTGTTTGCCCTCCTGTTCCGTGAACACTTAATGGATATCCAATTGCAGCTTGCATTAGAAATCTGTTTAGAACAGTTCCATAGTCCCCGTCGTAGTCAAATCGGTTTGTTAATCTAGGATCTTTTAAAGTTGCTTCTGTATTTGTTCCCCAAACAATGCCTTGATGTAGATCAGTAATCCTTACAAGATCATTTTTGTTGTAGTAAAGAAATAATAATTGATCTAAAGTTTTGGTCATATGGTAAACACTACCTGGACTTGCAGGGTGTAATATTTCTTCTTCAAAGCGGCTTCCATCTGGTTGTGGAACTTCTACTTTTAGATAACCTTCTGGAATTGTTGCACCTCTATGTGATCCATATCCGTAAACTCCCATTGTTCCTAAATGTACAACATGAATATCTAAATTACTCTCTACTATTGCAGCAAGAAGGTTGTGGGTGCCATTAACATTATTATCTACTGTATATCTTTTGGTAAAACTAGATTTCATCGAGTAAGGCGCAGCTCTTTGTTCTGCAAAATGGATCACAGAATCTGGCTTTTCATCAATGAGCAAATTTAGTAATTTTTGATATTGTTTAGAGATATCCATGTTCAGAAATCTCATAGGCTTACCTCCAATTTCTTCCCATGCAGAAAGTCGTTCTGTTATAGATGCAATTGGAGTTAAAGATTCTACCTCTAGATCAATATCAATTTTTCTACGACTTAAGTTGTCGACAATAATTACATCATGATTTTGCTCTGCTAAATTCACCGCACAAGGCCAACCGCAAAAACCATCTCCACCTAGAATAATAACTTTCACTCAGAACTCCAGAATTAATAGATTCAAAATATATTTATTAAATTACTACAGAGTGCTTCCAATTTGCTAAAAAATCTTGAAAATAGTTTCAAATCTTCTTTCTTAATACGATAAATAAAATAACAAGTTCTATTTTATTTTAAACTTTTTTCAATCAGCATAATTAGATAGATATGCTTTTTTCAGGTGAACTTGCTACTGCAAAATCTTGTTTTTTAATTCTTCCTGCCAGAAAAGCTTCCCTACCGGCTTTCACACCGTAATTTATCGCTTGAGCCATTAGAGGAGGATTTTCAGCTTTAGCTATTGCACTATTGATCAAGACACCATCAGCTCCAATTTCCATAGCTTGAGAAGCTTCACTAGGAACACCAATTCCTGCGTCAATTATTACTGGCACTTTTGCATTCTCAATAATTATCCTTATATTTGATAAATTTAATAAACCTTGTCCGGAACCTATAGGCGAGCCCAATGGCATTACAGTTGCACAACCTATTTCTTCTAGTCTTTTTGCAAGAATAGGATCTGCATTGATATAGGGAAGTACAGCAAAACCCTTTTTTATTAAAATTTCGGCTGCTTTAATGGTTTCTATTGGATCTGGTAGCAAATACTTTTTGTCAGGAATAACTTCTAACTTCACAAAATTATTTCCTTCTTGACCAGATAATTTTGCAAGTTCTCTACCCAAACTTGCTATTCTCACTGCCTCATCGGAATTGACACAACCAGCTGTATTAGGAAGCATCCAGTATTTTTTCCAGTTGATCTTTTCGAGTAAATTTTCTCCTGTCTGATCATTTTTAATTCTTCTAACAGCAACGGTTATAATTTCTGCTTCAGAATTTGATAAACTTTCTACCATATCTTGAGTAGATTTGTATTTGCCAGTGCCAACCATTAACCTACTGGAAAATTGTTTTCCACCAATTAGTAGAGAAGAATAATTTTCCATAATTAGAATCCCTTATCTTTAATACCTTTATAAGGTTGATAATTGTTTCTTTTTTCTAACTCCTTACTTTTTTTAATTGCTGTTTTGTTTTTTGGATCTATCACCAAAACTTTTTGATAAGTTGCATATGCTAAGTCGTACTCAAGTAAACGTTGTTGTGCTGATGCGAGGTTATTTAAGGCTATAGGATATTTTGGAAGTGATTTTAATGCAGAATTATAGTGTTTAATTGCTTTCTTATACTCATTTTGAGCAGCATAAGAGAATCCTAAAGCATTATTTATGATCGCTTTGGCTTCATCAGGTTCATTTTCATAATTTTCAATTGCTTTTAAAAAAGTTTTAGTTGCTTCAGAATATAGTCTTTTTTTAATCTGAATAGACCCAAATTCATATAATTCTGTAGCTTGAGTAAGAGAATCTAAACCTTTCTGCTCGTATTTTACTAAACTTAATTCTTCACTTCTTGTTTTTAGAAATTGTCTGAATACAAAAATAGAAATTATTATTAATACAACAAAAAGAATAATTAAATAAGATTGAAAGGAAGAAATTTCCATTATTTAAATTTACTTTCTTAGATTATATTCTTTTTTCTACTTACTAACGGTAGATACAATTTTTTCAAAGCATTTAGGATCGTTTAATGCTAATTGAGCAAGCATTTTTCTATTAATGATAATTTCTGAATTTTTCATGCCATTTATCAACTTGCTATAGTTGGTACCATTTATTCTGGCAGATGCATTAATTCTAGAAATCCAAAGTCTTCTAAAATCTCTTTTTCTTCTTCTTCTATCCCTATAAGCATTACAAAGAGCTTTCATCACTCTTTGATTTGCGGTTCTGAAAAGATTTTTGTTGCCGCCTCTAAAACCTTTTGCAAGATTTAAGATTTTGTTTCTCCTTTTTCTGGCTATGTTGCCTCTTTTTACGCGTGCCATGAATATTTAATAAAAATTGGTTAAAGATTTATGCGTATGGGATCATTAATTTTACATTATCAGCATCTCTTTCATCAACTACGGCTTTTGTTGATAGATGCCTTTTTAATTTTGAACTTTTATGATCAAGTAAATGATTATGGAAAGCTCTTCTTCTCATGAATTTACCCGTCGCAGTAGCTTTAAATCTTTTGGCAGCCGATTTACGAGTTTTTAGTTTAGACATTTAAGTCAAATGTGTTTAATTAGGATAATCTAAACCTTTATACGCATAGGTGCAAATTAAAGTTTGTAATTGATAAGGAAAGTTCTAACTTATGAAACATAAATTTGCCTTTTTAAACTTATTTTTAGGATGTATTTCTATTTTATTATTAAACACAAAATTTACTTCTAATATCAAAGGAGAAGAATTGCAAAAGGTTGAACTCAAAAATGAAATTAAAAAAGGAAAATTTTTAATTGGTTTAAAGCAATATTTAGGTGGGTCGAATGACAGTTTTTCAAAAAAAAAGAATATCAATTTTATCACTGATAAAGGTTTTCTAAACTTGATATCGTCCAACGGTATTAAACATAAATCAAAAAAGATTAATATTAGCTGGGTGGACATACCTATCAAAAATCCAAAAACAATCGAAAGAATTGTTTTTGGTCCTTTTGCTAGCTATGAATCAGCAAAAAAACAAGCAGAGAAACTTAAAGATAAAGGATTTGAGACTACTGTTGCTTACCCTAAAAATTGGGAAGTATGGATTCCATTTGAAGATGATCTGCCAGAGTTTGAATTAAAACATAAGATTTCCAGAAAAATAAAAAATTTTCAAATTACTCCTGTTCTTAGAAATGAATATAGTGTTATTAAACTTGAAGGACCTATACATATTTACGGTCAAGAGGAAATTAAAATAAATGGTGTCAATTTTGGTAAAAATTTTTATTTAATAAAAGATTCATATGGAACTTGGACACTAGTTCAAAAAATTGAATTTGACGACTATTTGGCAGGTGTTTTGCCATATGAAATTGGACCGAATTCTCCTTTAGAAGCACTCAAGGCTCAAGCAGTTATTGCAAGAACTTGGGGAATATTTAATTCTGATAGATTTAATATGGATAAATATCATTTATGTGTAAGCACTCAATGTCAAGTTTATAAGCCTTCTAAAATTTCAAATAAAAACCTACAAAAAGCTATAAATTCAACTTCAAATTTAATTCTCACTTATGGGAATCAACCAATAAATGCTTTTTACCATGGTTCTAATGGTGGAGTATCTGCTACCGCAGGCGAGTCTTGGCAAATTCAAGATTATTCTTATTTAAATTCAATCATTGATGGTTCAAAATCATTAAATAAAATTTTTAAACTTCCAATTTCAAATGAATCTGATTTAAATAAATTTTTAGATTTTGATAAAGAACAGTTTTATGGGAGTAATCATTCTCTTTTTCGATGGAATAAGAAAATTTCTAGTATTGAAATTAAAGAAAAGTTAATTAAAAACAAACTTATAAATATTAATGAAGATGTTTTGGATTTAAATTCTATTGAACGTGGTGTCAGTGGCAGAGTGACAAAATTGGAAATACAAACGGACAAAGTTAATAAATCTATTGTTCTTGTTAAAGATGATATTCGACGGGTATTAAATTTTATACCTAGTAATTTGTTTACTATTAATAAATTAAGTGATGATTTATGGCTTTTGAGAGGAGGAGGCTTCGGTCATGGTGTAGGTTTATCTCAGTCAGGAGCAATTGAAATGGCCAAATTAGGATTCTCTTATGAACAAATATTGAATCATTACTATCGAAATGCAAAACTGAAAAAATTTGAGATATTGTCTCAATGAAAGTTAAGTAATTAAAAATTTACTTTTATGAGTAAGGGTTTTTATAAAAATAGAAGATTGAAGTCGTTTTTATTTCTTAGTGCTTGTTTTTTAGTAGCTTTTATTCCTCATGTTTACATTATCGAAAATTTCTTTTACATCATATTTACTCTTTCTTTTGTGATTGTTTTTTACGGTTTAATAGTTATTTCTAGAAATTTCAAAAGGAACAACATTTTAAATACTGTAAGCAGAAGAATTAGCAATAAAGAGTTACCTTTGCTTGATATTTTAGTCGCAGCTAGAGATGAAGAGAATGTTATAGCAAGATTAGTTGAAAGATTATTTAGTTTAGATTATCCAACAAATAAATTAAATATTTACATAATCGATGATGGCAGTTCTGATAAGACTCCTTTAATTTTAGATCGATTATCTAGACAATATGACAAGCTAAAAGTCGTAAGTCGATCTCCAAATGCAGGAGGAGGAAAGTCAGGAGCTTTGAATTATGCCTTAAAGTTTACTCATGGTGAATGGTTGTTAGTTTTGGATGCTGATGCTGAATTAAAACAAGATTCTTTGGTAAGGTTATTTAGGTTTGTAGAAGAGGGTGATTGGTCTGCAGTACAACTAAGAAAATCAGTAACAAATGTAAGTAAGAATTTTTTAACTTCCTGTCAGTCAATGGAGATGGCTATGGACGCAATCTTTCAATATGGAAGATTATCAGTTGCTGGAGTTTCTGAATTAAGGGGAAATGGCCAATTAATTAAAAAAGAAACATTATTGGAATGTGGTTCTTTTAATGAAGATACAGTTACAGATGATCTTGATTTGAGTTTAAGATTATTATTATCAAAATCTAGAATTGGAATTTTATGGGATCCTCCAGTCATGGAAGAAGCAGTTGAGAATTTAAATGCTTTATTAGCGCAAAGACAAAGATGGGCAGAGGGGGGTTTGCAAAGATTCTTTGATTATGGAGATCAGTTATTCACTAATAAAATTGATTATTTGCAGAAATTTGATTTAACTTACTTTTTCATCTTGCAATATGCACTACCAATCATTTCAATTTTTGATTTAGTTTTCAGTATTGCTTTATTAGATTCACCAATTTACTGGCCTATTTCATTTACAGCTTTTATGTTATCTGGAATTGCTTTTTGGTACGGATCTTCTTGTAAAAGCGAAGTGCCTGTATTACAAAAAAGCAATTTTTTAATGGTTTTTGTATCGGTTTTTTATTTATCACATTGGTTTTTAGTAATCCCTTGGGTAACAATAAAGATGTCTATTTTTCCCAAAAAGATACTCTGGCGAAAAACTCTTCATACTGGAGTTTAATTTATTCATCAAGGTCTATAACTTCTCCATTAAAAAAATTTGCTAAGTTTTTTGAACTATCGTCATAGGTTTCCCCGTTAGATATTTTTGTTGACGAATTAGTTTTTGGTTCTATTTTTTTTATTGGTCGGAAATTGTTTACTTCATTTTGGGTTATTTCTGGAGTGTTTGTTGGATTACTTTTATTTAATTGTTTGGTTGAAAAATAAAGTATTATTCCATCTCCAAATATCTTTTTAACAGTATTTTCAATTAAAACTTTTCTGCTTTTTATCATATTTTCCCAGTTTGGAGATAATGCAATTGTGATTTTCTCTGAATCAAAACTTTCAAGTTCGGCTTGTTGAGAAAGTAACATTCTTGTTGATGGTAACTCTAATTTAGAAAGAATTAATTCCCATTTATCTTTTAAATTATTTGATCCAAGATTATTTTGGTTATTGTCAGAAATATTTTCCATACTTTCTTTTTCAAGAACGTTAAATTTTTCTAATTTTTCCTCTTTTTTTTCGATCAATACCTTATGAGTTATCTCTTCTTGGATACTTGGTTTTGGAATCTCATCTGAAATATTGTCTCTATTAATTGGAATGTTTTTTCTACTTTCATGCTTCTCCTCAGTTGTATAATTTTTACTTTCTTTTTTATTTTCAAAACTATTTATTTCTTGACTATCTAGAAGACCAGTTAAATGTATTTCAAACCAAAGCCTTGGATTATCACTTGATTTGATTTGATACTCAATATTTCTCAGATTATTATGCCAATTAATTATTGTTGATTTATTTATTGTTTTTGAGATTTTATCTAACTCATCTCGAAATTCATCAGACGTATAATAAAGATCTGAATATTTATTATTTGTAGTGTGTAATAGTAGATCTCTTGTTATATTCAATAATCCGATAATTATTTGAAGAGGTTCGATTCCGGCATTATATAATTTGTTGCAGGTGATAATTAATGATTCTGGATTATTCTCAACCAATGATTTAATCAGATTTGTTAATTCATGTTCTGATATTTCTCCTAGGAGGTTTTGGATATTATTTATTGTTATCCCTTCTGGTAAAAGATTTAATTGTTCAAGGAGGCTTTGTGCATCTCTCATGCCTCCATTAGATCTTTTTGCAATCATTTTTAACGCCTGAACTTCGTACTCAATGGATTCTTTTTCGGCGATTTCTGATAAATGTTGAAAAATATCACTTGGGCTTATTCTTCTAAAATCAAACTTTTGGCATCTACTTTTTATTGTATTCAATACTCTCTCAGGATTTGTCGTCGCAAGGATAAATACAACTCTTGAGGGCGGTTCTTCAATAGTTTTTAGTAAAGCATTTGAAGCTGCCGTTGAAAGCATATGACATTCATCAATAACATATACTTTCCATCTCGCTTGAGTAGGTGCAAATCGCGCTCTTTCTATAATTTCTCTTATATTTTCTACTCCAGTATTTGATGCTGCATCGATCTCGATAATATCTAGAGCGCTCCCATCTGTAATTTGTCTACATAAGTCACATTTACAACAAGGAGTTATCGTGGGTTGGTCGAATGTCTGGCAATTTAGAGATTTTGCAAATATTCTTGCACTTGATGTTTTTCCAGTGCCTCTTGGACCATTAAAAAGATATGCAGGAGCAATTTTTTTTGTTAGTAGTGCTTGTTTGAGTGTAATGGATATAAATTTTTGCCCAACTAGTTCATCTAAGCTGTTTGGTCTATATTTTTGATGAAAAGGCTTATGTATATTTGGCATTTATTTTTCATTAATAAGAAAAATTTGGGATTCAATTAAAAAATTAAACTCTAATTTTATGCAGACTCTTTAATGATTCTTTTTGATCCTGAAGGTAGTTTAACAATTTTAGATGAGAACAAATTATCTACCATTTTTTTCGTAATTGTGAATTCTTTTATATTTTCTTCAGAAGGCAAAGTGTACATTATGTCTAGCATTAGTTCTTCAATTATTGATCTTAATGCTCTTGCACCTGTTTTTCTTTTATATGCTTCATTTGCTATCGCTGCAACAGAATCGGGCTCAAATGATAATTCAACATTATCCATACTTAGCAAAGTTTTGAATTGCTTTACTAATGCATCTCTTGGTTGAGTCAAAATAGATTCTAACGTTTCTTTAGTAAGACGATCTAATACAGCACAAACCGGAATTCTTCCAATAAATTCTGGAATTAGGCCATATTTTACTAGGTCATCTAATTCTAAATTTTTCAGGGAATCTCTTGGCTCTATTGTTTTTTTTGTATCAACTTTGTTTTGCTCTGAATTGGTGGTAAATCCTATAGAGTGTTTACCCATACGCTTTTGAACGATATCCTCTAAACCTATAAAAGCTCCCCCGCAAATAAATAATATTTGACTCGTATCAATTTGGATGCAGTCATGATAAGGATGTTTTCTTCCGCCTTGAGGTGGAACATTAGCAATTGTTCCTTCAAGCATTTTTAATAATGCTTGCTGTACTCCTTCTCCAGAGACATCTCTAGTAATTGAAGGATTCTCGCTTTTTCTTGCAATTTTGTCTATTTCATCAATATAAATAATTCCTTTTTGAGCTAGTTCTACATTCATTTCAGATTTCTGTAGAAGTCTTAAAAGTATGTTTTCAACATCCTCACCAACATATCCAGCTTCTGTCAAAGTCGTTGCATCAGCTACTGCAAAAGGAACATCTAGAAACTCTGCTAAAGTTTGCGCTAATAATGTTTTTCCACTTCCAGTAGGACCGATGAGTAAAATATTTGATTTGTGTAATTTAGTTTTTTGTGAATCTGTTGAATTTGTTGAATTGCTATTTTTACTGTCTTCTTTAACTTTCCAAGCTAATCGCTTGTAGTGATTGTATACGGCTACTGATAATATTTTTTTTGCAGATTCTTGTCCAACAACTTGATTATCTAGAAAACTTTTAATTTCTAATGGCTTAGGAATTGAGGTTAATTCTAAAGGAACAGATTTTTTGGGATTATCAGTTGGTAATTTCTTTTTTACTTGAGGAGAGTTGCTTGTGTTCGCTTGATTATCAAGTAGTTCTTCATCGAGAATTTCATTACAAAGATCTATGCACTCATCACAGATATAAACCCCAGGACCAGCTATAAGCTTTCTTACTTGGTCTTGTGATTTCCCGCAAAATGAACATTTAAGATGGGCGTCGAATTTAGCCATCGATTATAAGTTTTAAATGTGAAAGGTGTTAAATATTCCCTATTCACTAGGATTGCTTATAAATATCGATTCGTCATCATATTCTTAAAAAATCAGTATCCCTTGTCACTTTTTGATAACTTTATCAATTAATCCATATTCGACTGCTTCTGAGGGAGATAAAAAGTAATCTCGTTCTGTATCTTCATTAATTTTTTCTAAAGGTTGACCAGTATGTTCTGCTAAAAGCGAATTTAATGTTTTCTTGAGAAAAAGTATTTCTTTAGCTTGTATTTCAATCTCTACTGCTTGACCTTGTGCACCTCCCAGAGGTTGATGAATCATGATCCTAGAATTAGGTAAAGCCAATCTTTTCCCCTTTGCTCCTCCAGAAAGTAGAAACGCCCCCATACTTGCCGCTACTCCAAAGCATATTGTCACTACATCAGGGGATATTTGTTGCATAGTATCGTATATGGCCATACCTGCTGTTACTGAACCTCCAGGAGAATTGATATATATTTGTATGTCTTTTTCGGGATCTTCAGCTTCAAGAAATAATAATTGTGCAACAAGTGAATCAGATACTTGATCATTAATTCCAGTACCTAAAAAAATTATTCTCTCCCTTAATAGTCTTGAATATATATCAAAAGCTCTTTCTCCTCTACCTGATTGTTCTATAACGGTAGGAACTGCAGCAATAGTTTTATTATTACTTTCGTAAGAACTTATTGAGCTTTGGATTAAATGTTTTTTTTCTGAGTTCACAAATTAGTTTTCGTCTTATAAATAATTTAAGGGGTTTTTGTTTAATTAGTAGGAAATTTCATAAATTATTTTTTTTCTTTTTGATTTTGAGTTTTTGTTGTTTTTGTAGCAGTTTTTGTGGCTTTTGTTTTTTTGGAGGTTTTGGAGGTTTTGGTAGCTTTAGAAGTTTTTGTATTTTTTTCTTTTACTTCAGAATTTTCTTCAAGCCAAATTATTAATTTTTCTTTGAGTAAATCGTTAGTTATAACTTCTGTTAATTTTTTTAAATCTATTTGTTTTGGAGATTGAGAGATTGCATCTTCATAATCTTTCATTTTTAAATCAATTTCATCTTTCTCAACTTTTATGTTTTCTGTTTCAGCTAATGCTTTTAAAGCTAAATTTCTTTGAACATTTTTTTCAGCTTGAGGCCTTGTGGACTCTGCTAGTGACTTTACTAATTCCGGAGTGAAAGTAGATTTAACATCAAGACCTTGTTGAGCAAATCTTTGAGCGGTTTGTTCAATATTATTCCTCACTTCTATATCGATCATAGATTTTGGAATTTCAGCAACCAATTCGTTTGTTAAGGCATCTAGTAAAGCTTCAATTTTGATATCTTTTTGAGTTTTTTCAAAATTGTCTTTAAGTTGCTTTTCAACATCTTTCTTTAACTCTTTTAATGATTCTTTGTTACCAGACTGTTTTGCAAAATCGTCATTAAGTTCAGGCAATTCTTTTTCCTTAAGATCCTTAAGATTTACTTCAAAGACTGCCTCTTTGCCTCTTGAATCTTCATGAGAATAATCTTCAGGAAATTGAAGATTAAGTGTTTTAGTTTCACCAATTTTCATCTTTACGATTCCCTCAACGAAACCGGGAATCATTTTGTTCTTTTCTAACTCAAGATCCATTGATTCACTTGTTCCACCGTCAATCTCTTTACCAGAATCTTTATATTTTCCTTTGAAACTAACTACAGCAATATCTCCTAATTTTGCTGCTCTATTGGTAACTGGAATAATGTTTGCAAACTGATTTCTAGATTTTTCTAGTGCTTCATCTATTGACTTAGGATCAAACTTTGTTTTTGAGATTTCAACACTTAGACCTTTGGATTTTTTAAGTTTTAATTCTGGGGCGACATCAGTTTGAAGGGTAACCTTAAGTGATTTTTCGGGACTAAACTTTGCAAGTAAAGATTCAAATCCATCTACCAATTCTGGCTCACTTAGTGGCTCTATAGATTTTATTTTTAACGCTTCTTGCCATGATTTATCAATAATTTTTTCTAGAGCAGAAGCATGTAATTGTGTGATGCCAATTCTTTGGATTAAGACTTGTTTGGGAATTTTACCAAGTCTAAATCCCGGAATTTTAGCCGAACGACTTATAGAACTGATTGTTTCATTCAAACAAGTTTTGCATGTCTCAGATGGTATTTCTAACTCAAATGAGATTCTACTTTGAGGTAGTGGAGTTGTTTTGACTATTAATGCTTCTTTAGCCATTTTTTTATTTATTACTAAAAGCCGAAACTTAATTATTTCACATTATGTGATTTCCTTGAAAGTTATTTTTTTGATAAAGTAAAAAAAATAGTCAATTTATTTATAAAAATCATTTTAAGTGTGAGACAATCTCCGTTTTTGCCTAATAGGCCATTAAAAGTTGCTGTTTTAGGATCTTCAGGTGCTGTAGGATCTGAATTACTCAAAATTCTTGAACAACGTGATTTCCCAATATCAGAATTGGTCTTGCTTTCATCAGAGCGTTCAGAAGGAAAAAAAATTATTTGGAAAGGTGAAGAATTAGTTACAAAAAAAACAACTAAGGAAGAATTTTTGAATCTTGATTTGGTTTTAGCTTCAGCCGGTGGAAGTATTTCAAAAAAATGGTTGTCTACTATTATGGAACAAAATGCTGTATTAATAGATAATTCAAGTGCATTCAGATTAGATAAGAACGTACCTCTTATAGTTCCTGAAGTTAATGCTAGTGAAGCACTTAATCATGATGGGGTAATAGCTAATCCAAACTGCACTACAATTTTGCTGACATTAGTTTTAGCTCCATTAAATAAACTTTCGACTATTCAAAGAGTTGTTGTCTCAACATATCAATCTGTAAGTGGTGCAGGTCAATTAGCGATGGAGGAACTAAAACTTTTAACTGAAAAATATCTTCAGGGTAATCTTCAAAAAAGTAAAGTTTTGCCATATTCACTGGCTTTTAATTTGTTTTTACATAATTCACCTATGCTTGCAAATAGTTACTGCGAAGAAGAGATGAAAATGGTTAATGAGACCAGGAAAATATTAAATATTCCTGATTTAATGATCTCTGCTACATGTGTTCGAGTTCCAGTACTAAGAGCACATTCTGAATCGATCAATATTGAATTTGCTGGAGTAGTTGAGCCTCAGGATGCCCTCGAAGAATTAAAAAAATCTCCTGGAATTGAAATTATTGAGAATTACAAAACTAATAGATTTCCTATGCCAAATGACGTTATGGGAAGGGATAATGTTGCTGTTGGTAGGCTAAGAACTGATATAAGTCATCCTAATGGATTAGAATTATGGCTATGTGGAGATCAAATAAGAAAAGGAGCAGCTCTTAATGCTGTTCAAATAGCTGAGTTATTAATTCCAAACAAATGATTCCAGACAAAACTGAGTGCAATAACCCACTATTTGGAAAAATATTGACTGCAATGGTTACTCCATTTACTGAAAATGGAGATGTTGATTATGAACTAGCTATAAAACTATCAAATTATCTTTTTGAGAACGGTTCTGATGGAATAGTGTTATGTGGTACTACTGGAGAATCTCCGACTCTTTCATGGACTGAACAGCATGATTTATTTATGGCGGTAAAAGGATCTTTGGATTCAAGTTGTAAAGTAATAGTTGGCACTGGTAGTAACTGCACAAGCGAGGCTGTGGAAGCTACAAAAAAAGCATACGAATCTGGTGCCGACGGTGCTTTGGTCGTCGTTCCTTATTACAATAAGCCACCTCAAGAAGGTCTTTATAAACATTTCAGTTCTATTGCTAATTCTGCAAAGGATTTGCCTTTAATGCTCTACAACATTCCAGGAAGGACAGGATGTAATTTATTACCTGATACTGTAAAGAAACTTATGGATTTCACAAATATTCTCAGTATTAAAGCTGCAAGCGGTAGAATAGAAGAAGTAACAGAACTAAGAGCTATTTGTGGCTCCGAACTCTCTGTATATAGTGGCGACGATTCATTGTTGCTTCCAATGTTATCTGTAGGTGCTGTAGGAGTAGTAAGTGTTGCAAGTCATTTGGTTGGATTGCAATTGAAAGAGATGATTCATTCCTTTCAAAGTGGGGAGGTTTCCATTGCACTTGCTATTCACGAAAAACTTCAGCCTCTTTTCAAAGCACTCTTTATGACTACTAATCCAATTCCCATTAAGGCTGCTTTGGAGCTGTCTGGATGGAATGTAGGTAATCCTAGAAGTCCTTTGTCACCATTAAGCAATGACATGAAAAAGCAACTTTCTTTTATCCTGAATTCCCTATAATAGGGTTTATATTTAACTTAATAATTAAATTTAAATAAACCTTATTTGATTACAAGCAGGCCTTCATAAATTTTAAAATCATGCAATCAAGTACAAATTCAACTGTTAATAGATCTACTAATGGTTCATCTAAATCTAAAGATAATACGCCAGCTCTACGCGTAATACCTCTTGGAGGACTTCATGAAATAGGAAAAAACACTTGTGTTTTTGAATATGGTGACGAATTGATGCTTGTCGATGCAGGCCTAGCCTTCCCATCTGATGGTATGCATGGCGTAAACGTTGTCATGCCAGATACAACTTTTTTAAAAGAAAATCAAAGAAGAATAAAAGGAATGATTGTCACTCACGGACATGAAGATCATATTGGAGGTATTTCTCATCATCTTAAGCATTTTAATATTCCGATTATTTATGGCCCAAGACTGGCAATGTCAATGCTTAGAGGAAAAATGGAGGAAGCAGGCGTATCTGATAGAACAACTATACAGACAGTAAATCCAAGAGATGTTGTAAAAGTTGGCCAACATTTTTCTGTTGAATTTATTCGAAATACCCATTCTATTTGCGATAGTTTTTCTTTAGCAGTTACAACACCTGTTGGCACAATTATTTTCACAGGAGATTTTAAGTTTGATCATATGCCAGTAGATGGAGAGCAATTTGATATTGAAAGAATGGTGCATTATGGAGAGAAGGGCGTTTTATGCATGTTCAGTGATTCGACTAATGCCGAAGTTCCAGGGTTTTGTCCTTCTGAGAAGACTATCTATCCCTCATTAGAAAAACATATTGCTGAGGCAAAAGAACGAGTTATCCTTACCACTTTTGCTAGTTCTGTTCATAGAGTGACAATGATCTTAGAGTTGGCCATGAAACATGGAAGAAAGGTTGGTTTGTTAGGTAGATCGATGATAAATGTTATTGCTAAGGCGAGAGATATTGGTTATATGAAATGCCCAGATGATTTGTTTGTTCCTATCAAGCAAATTAGAGATTTGCCAGACAGAGAGACCTTATTATTAATGACTGGAAGTCAAGGAGAGCCCTTAGCAGCGTTAAGCAGAATATCACGTGGTGAACATCAGCATGTTCGTCTTAAGACTACAGATACTGTAATATTTTCAGCCAGCCCAATTCCTGGCAATACTATTTCTGTTGTTAATACAATAGATAGGTTAATGAAACTCGGAGCAAAGGTTGTTTATGGAAAGGGTGAGAATATTCATGTTTCTGGTCATGGTTTTCAAGAAGATCAAAAGCTAATGTTGGCACTCGCAAAACCTAAGTTTTTTGTTCCTGTTCATGGAGAACATAGAATGCTTGTTTGTCATGGCAAGAGTGCACAAACTATGGGGGTTCCAAAGGACAATATTTTAATTATTGAAAATGGAGATGTAGTTGAGTTAACACCTAATTCTATTCAAAAGGGTGATCCTGTAAAAGCTGGTGTTGAACTCCTTGATAACTCACGAAATGGGATAGTAGATGCTCGAGTATTAAAGGAAAGGCAGCAATTAGCTGGGGATGGTGTAGTAACTGTTTTAGCTCCTATTAGTACAGATGGGAAGATGGTTGCGCCTCCTAGAGTGAATTTAAGAGGAGTTGTTACTACTGCAGAGCCAAGAAAAATGTCTATGTGGACAGAACGAGAAATAAGCTGGGTCTTAGAAAATAGATGGAAACAATTATCCAGACAAACTGGGCCGAATAATTTTGAAGTAGATTGGATTGGTGTACAAAGAGAAATTGAAAATGGTTTATCGAGAAGAATGAGGAGAGAATTACAAGTTGAACCACTTATTTTGTGTTTAGTTCAACCGGCTCCAAGTGGAACTCGTGCTTATATTCCAAAGATTACTGAAGAGCAAAATTTTTCCAATAGAAATAGAAATAATAATAATTTTCATAAGAAATCAAATAATAATCATCCCAATAGTTCAAATAATCCGCAAAATACCCAAAAAAGTTCAAAAGTTTCTCAGAATTCATCAGCCGAGACTCCTTCCGAAGATTCATTTGAAGGTAGAACAAGAAGAAGAAGATCCGCTGTCACATCTTAACTCTTTTCAAAATTTATATAGTTTTTATCCCAAACAATTTTTAAAAACTCTTGCAAGTTGATTTGGCCTTTATTTTTTTCATAAATTGAATTCGCTAATTTTGTTAAATTTTTAGAGCTACATTGCTTTGTAGATATTTCTCTTAAAAATCTATTTAAGATTGTGCACCTCGCTTCGATACACATATTATTTAAGTGATTCCTATTGATACCTCTTATATCTTTACAATATAGGTATGCTAATTCACTGAGATCATTGCGTTCTTTATTGTAGTTGCTCATTTTTTTGGAAAAATTATTTATCCTTTCAGAACAACCAGGATAGATAACCTCCAATGCAGGAATAACTTTTTTTCTTACTAAATTTCTTTTTAATTTAAGATCTGAATTCGTGGGATCTTCCCAGACTGGGATTTTCATATGATTACAAAATTGTTTTGTATCTTCTCTACTGAAAATTAATATTGGCCTTATTAAAAAAATTTGATTTTCTAGTAACCTTTTGCTCTCAATATTACTCAGACCTGCAAAATTGCTCCCCCTAGATAAATTAAGGATAAATGTTTCTGCGTTATCACTACTCGTGTGACCAGTTAACAAATAAATATTCTGTTTTTGCTGGTTTTTACTTAATAAAGTTTTGGCTCTTTCACATAATTTTTTGTACCTCCATTCTCGTGCTTTTTCTTCTGAAGAAATATTTTCTTTATTTGCTTGATCAAAAGAGAATGAAATATTTTTATCTTCGCAATAACTTTTTAATTCAAGAGCATATAGTGAGGATTTTTCGTGCCACTGATGATCACCATGCCAAACACTAATAGACCAACTATGTAGTTTTTTTAGGTCATTAATTAGGGTTAATAAGGCCATTGAGTCTTGTCCACCAGAAACACTTATTAAAATATTCGATCCTTTGGGAATTAATATTTTTTGGGTAAGAATCTCCTTATGAAGCTGATGATGCCATGATGACCAATTTTTCTGAGTTAATTTTTTATCAGACATTTTGTGTTGCTCAGATAATATTTTTTAAAAAATGCACTGTTTTACTAAAACAATGTCACAATCAGGTAATAAAAACATTAAGTAAATGAGTCTGATTAATCTTTTGCCACAAAAAATTAAAGAAGAGTTGAGAAGCAAATCTTTACTCAAAGTTATTTCCGGATTGAATAATTTCGATGTTCAGTCTGTGAAAATAATTGTTGAGGCTGCTTCATTAGGAGGTGCAGATCTTATCGATATTGCTTGTAAACCTGAATTGGTTGATTTAGCACTAAAGAATTCAAAACTACCCGTTTGTGTTAGTTCAGTAGTACCTCGATCTTTTCAAGATTGTGTAAAAGCAGGAGCATCATTAATTGAGATAGGAAATTACGATACTTTTTATGAAAAAGGCATTCATTTTTCAGATAAAAAAGTTTTAAACATTACAAAAGAGACGAGAGATTTATTGCCTAATTTTCCTTTATCTGTAACTGTTCCTCATACTATGCCTATTGATAAACAAGTCGATCTTGCTGTAAAGCTAGTGGAAGAAGGCGTTGATATTATTCAAACAGAAGGTGGTACCAGTTCTACTCCTTACTCTCCAGGAATTCAAGGTTTTTTTGAAAAATCAGTACCAACTCTTGCAGCTACCTATGCTATTCATCAAGAATTTAAGAAACAATCTCTGAATATACCAATCATGAGTGCCTCTGGATTAAGCCAAGTAACTTGTCCACTAGCAATATCCTCTGGAGCCTCAGCAGTTGGCGTAGGATCTGCAGTTAATAAATTAGATGATTTAATATCAATGATTGCGGTTGTTAGGGGCTTGAAAGAATCTTTGAAAAATTCAATAATTGGAGAAAAAATTTCTTAGTATAGCAATATCTTTTAGCTACTAGCTTGATGAACAACTATAAGCTTCAAGCTCCTTACAAACCTAATGGAGATCAACCAGAAGCTATTAAAAAATTAGTTAAAGGCGTACATAATGGTAAACAGTTTCAGACTCTTTTAGGAGCTACTGGAACTGGAAAAACATTTACTATTGCGAATGTAATTCAACAAACAGGAAGACCAGCACTTGTTTTAGCCCACAACAAAACGTTGGCTGCACAACTATGTAATGAATTAAGGGAATTTTTTCCTAAAAATGCTGTTGAGTACTTTATTTCTTACTACGATTATTATCAACCTGAAGCTTATGTACCTGTAAGTGATACTTACATAGCCAAAACTGCTTCAATTAATGAAGAAATAGATATGCTTAGGCATTCTGCAACACGCTCATTATTTGAAAGAAAAGATGTAATTGTTGTAGCCTCAATAAGTTGTATTTATGGTCTTGGTATACCGAGTGAGTATTTAAAAGCTGCAGTTAAATTTGAAGTGGGAAAATCAATAAATCTACGTTCTTCTTTGAGGTCTCTCGTTGAAAATCAATATACTAGAAATGATATTGAAATTACTAGAGGTAGATTCAGAATTAAAGGTGATGTTTTAGAAATTGGTCCAGCTTATGAAGATAGATTAATAAGAATTGAGTTATTTGGTGATGAAGTCGAAGCTATTAGATATGTTGACCCTACTACAGGAGAAATACTTGAAAGTTTGGAACAAGTCAGTGTTTACCCAGCGAAGCATTTTGTGACTCCAAAAGAAAGACTTGAGAGTGCAATAAGTGCAATTAGAAGTGAATTAAAAACTCAACTGGATAAATTTACATACGAAGGAAAATTATTAGAGGCTCAACGTCTAGAACAACGTACAAAATATGATTTAGAAATGCTTAAAGAGGTTGGTTATTGTAATGGAGTTGAGAATTATGCTCGTCATTTATCAGGTAGGGAGGAAGGTTCACCGCCAGAATGCTTAATAGATTACTTTCCCAAAGATTGGTTGTTGGTAGTTGATGAGAGTCACGTGACATGCCCTCAACTTCATGCGATGTACAATGGTGATCAATCTAGAAAAAAAGTTTTAATAGATCATGGTTTTAGATTGCCAAGTGCTGCAGATAATAGACCTTTAAAATGTGAAGAGTTTTGGGAAAAATCAAAACAGACATTATTTATAAGTGCAACTCCCGGTCAATGGGAATTAGATCAATGTGATGGTGAATTTATTGAGCAAGTTATAAGACCAACTGGGGTATTAGACCCGGTAATTGATGTAAGACCTAGTGAAGGCCAAATAGAAGATCTGTTATCTGAAATAAGAATTCGAGCTGAAAAGAATCAAAGAGTGCTTGTGACAACACTTACTAAGAGAATGGCTGAAGATCTAACTGATTTTTTATCTGAAAATAAAGTAAGAGTTAGATATTTGCATTCCGAAATCCATTCAATTGAAAGAATTGAAATTATTCAAGACCTTAGAATGGGCGAATATGATGTTTTGGTAGGAGTTAATTTGTTAAGAGAGGGACTAGATCTTCCTGAAGTATCCTTAGTCGCCATTTTAGATGCTGATAAAGAAGGTTTTCTGAGGGCAGAAAGGTCATTGATTCAAACAATAGGAAGAGCTGCCAGACATGTTGAAGGTGTAGCCTTGCTTTATGCAGATAACTTCACTGATTCAATGAAAAGAGCAATATCTGAAACTGAAAGAAGAAGAACTATTCAAAAAAAATATAACCAAGTCAATGGTATTACTCCAAAACCTGCAGGAAAAAAAATAGAAAATTCAATATTATCTTTTCTAGAACTTTCCAGAAAACTAGATGCTGGTGGTTTATCTAAAGATTTAATAAATATAGTTAATAACAAAACTGACTCAATTCTCAGTTCCAGTGATAATCAATGTTTGCTCGAAGAATTACCTCAATTAATAGAAAAGTTAGAAATTAAAATGAAAGACGCTGCAAAAGAGTTAAATTTTGAAGAAGCAGCAAATTTGAGGGATAGAATCAAAAAATTAAGACAAAAATTGGCAAGAAATAATTAAAAAGAACTTATTTTTCTAATTCGAAATGATTATGAATCGCATTAACTGCTTTGTCACAATCTTTTTCTAAGACAATACATGAAGTCCTAATTTCACTCGTGGCAATCATTTCAATATTGATATTTTGGTCAGCTAATGCTCTAAATATTTTTCCAGCCGTCCCAACTTTAAATGCCATTCCCGCTCCTACAGTACTTACTTTGGCTATAGCAGGGCCATCTTCAATGTAAGATCCGGGTAATTTTTTTGTTAAGGCCTCAAAAACTAAGTTAGCTTTTTCTCTATCTTGTTTATTCATGGTAAGACTAATATCCTTAGTTTTTAAAGATGAAATTCTTTCAGACTGAACAATAGTATCAATAAGTAAATTATTTTCAGCTAATGCTAAACATATCGATGCTGCTACACCCGGACGATCAGGCAGTTTTCGAAAACTTACCTGAACTTGGTTTTTATCTAATGCAATTCCTCTTACTTCAGGTTGATCTTGTTTTTCATTGATTGGATTAACAAATATTTGTGTATCGGATAACTTAAATTTCTCAGCAACAAATCTAATAGCTTTTGGTATATTATTAATTTCAATTACACAGCTGACTTTAATTTCACTAGTAGCTATTAACCTAACATTTATATTCGCTTGAGATAAAGTATCAAATAAATCAGCTGAAACACTAGGTCTGCCCATTATGCCTGCTCCTTGAATACTTAATTTAGTCATGTTTGTTTTTAAGTTAAATTCTCCCCCTAATTGACTAGTTATAAGTTCACATTGTTCTGCAGTCTTTTTAACTTCTAATTCACTAACAGTAAAAGTAATATCGTTTTTATTCCCATCATTTGTCGCTTGTATTATTAAATCTACGTTAATACTTGCTTCTGAAAGTTTTTCAAATATTTGTGCTGCAATTCCAGGACTATCAGGAATATTTGAGAGACTGAATACTGCTTGGTTTTCTAATACTTCAAGACTATTGACTGTTTTTGTTAATTCTAAGCTTCCTCTTTTTAGCGGGAGAGGTTGGATTTGACTTTCTAGGAGAGTCCCACTGGAGTCACTTTGGCTTGATTTGACACACAATTTAATTCCATAATTGCGAGCAATTTCTACTGCTCTTGGATGCAGAACTGAAGCACCGACACTTGCAAGTTCAAGCATCTCCTCGCAGCTAATTTCATCTAGGAGTTTTGCATTAGGAACAATCCTTGGATCAGTAGTAAGAACCCCTGGAACGTCTGTATAAATCTCGCACTTCTCAGCTCCTAAAGCTGTTGATAAAGCTACCGCGGAAGTGTCTGAACCACCTCTACCCAAAGTTGTAATTTCCATCGAACCCGTATGGCTTAATGTTGTTCCTTGAAATCCAGCCACTACAACTACAAAACCCTGATTTAAATAATTTTGGATCCTTTCTGTTTTAATATCCAGGATTCTCGCTTTCCCATGAATTGATTCAGTAATAATTCCAACCTGGCTACCAGTCATTGAAATTGCAGGTATTCCGTATTCGTTTAATGCCATTGAGAGAAGAGCTATGGTTACTTGCTCTCCAGTTGAGAGAAGCATATCCAATTCTCTTCGATTAGGATTTTTACTAATTGATTCCGCTAAACAATTTAACTCATCTGTAGTTTGCCCCATCGCAGAGACAACTACGACAATTTCATTCCCTGCTTCTTTACTTTGACAAATGCTACTTGCAATATTTTTAATTTTTTTAATATCACCAACAGAAGTACCGCCAAATTTTTTTACTAGTAAAGCCATACTTAAATCATAATGTAAATTCTTAAACTTATAATTTGGTTAACTTAAATTAATTAATTTCTCTGTAAAAACATTTATAGGATTATTACCTTGTTTTAGTAATGATTCAATATCTAGTAAGTTACTCATTAAATTAATTAAATAATCTTGAGATACATTTTTGACTTTTCTTCGAATAAAAAAAATTCTTTTTGGATTAGAAATGCCTGCAAGATTACAAATCTTTTCTGCATTATCATTACCTGAATTAACTGCTAGTTTTATAATTGTATGAATTCTTATTTGACTAATTAAACCCGCATTTAGTCTCAAAGCAGGTTCTCCTTTCTGTAAAGAATAATTTATTTCAATGAGGCTTTCATTAATATTTTTTTGTAAGAGAAGATCAATGATTTTGAAAATATTGGATTGATGATCACTAAATATTTTTTTTACATCAATACTTTTAAGAAAAAGTTGTGAATTCGAATCACTTGATTCTGCAGAGAGGTATGTTTTTGCTTTGGCTAATTCATTTCTTAGTTTAAAGCTGTCATTACCAACTGAATCAATAATTAATTCAGCTGCATTTTTATCAATTTTGATATTCATTTCATTTGCTGCATCTTCTAAAAATCTTTTTTGTCCCTCATAGTCCCAGATTTCTGGTAGAGAAAATGATTTTTCTTTGGCTAAATTATTTTTGATAAGTTTTTGTAAAAATTTAGTACTCTTTAGCCTTGAGTCTGGTTTTTTTGTATTTTGCAAAATGAAATAAGTATTTTGAGGTATATTGTCATGAATTTTTTCAAATTTAGTTCTTAGATCTTCATTTTTGGCAGTAAAAATAGGATTATTTTTTAATGTAACTATTCTGTATCCATCTCCAAAAGGAGGTGTAAGAACTTCATCAAAAGCTTTATTGACTTGCTCATCATCATCTCCATTTAAATTAGTTACGTTTATTTCTTTCCATTCTTTGGATACTTCCTTATCAATTAATTTTTGAATAAATGTATTTTGAGCATTTAGATCATTACCCCATAATATTTGTATTGGCATAATAGCTCAATAAAAACTATATATTAACTATGATTACTTCTAACATAAATTAAATTTAATGGTAATAGATCATCCAATTTTTTTGGAAAGTATCAGATTCATAAGATCTCATTTAGTAGCCAATGATCTAAATTATTTGGAAAAAAAAGTTTTAGAGAGATTAGTCCATACTTCAGGAGACTTTTCAGTTCAAAATCTTGTAAATTTTAGTGAAGGTGCTTGCGAAAAAGGGCTTCAGGCACTTAAAAATGGTGCTCCGATTTTAACTGATACTGATATGGCTGCAGCAGCAATAAAATCCATGGCAGAAAATACCACTAGGAATAAAGTATTCACCGCTAGGATGTGGTTTGAAAAAAATAATTATACAAAATTAACTAAAACTGCATATGGCTTAAGTGAAGGTTGGAAGGAGTTATCAGCTATGAATTCTGAAAGCAAATCACCTATTGTAGTTATTGGTAGTTCGCCTACAGCGTTAACTTATTTAATTGATATTTTAGAGAATGCAAAAGATTTACCTAGTTTAATTATCGGAATGCCTGTTGGATTTATTGGAGTAGAGAAAAGCAAAAACAAATTAATTTCTACCGATCTTCCTAGAATTGTTCTGAATTCAACTAGAGGAGGTGCTGCGATGGCAGCTGCTGCGGTTAACGCCTTATTGAGGGAAACTATTTAAAAAGTATTTATTTTATAAAAATGTCAAAAATCTAATTAATATCATAATTTAATTTGTTATTTTCTTCTAAAGAATTTAAAACTGATTTTGCTTTTTCTATAACTTCTTTTGGAACTCCTGCTAATTTAGCTGCTTCTATGCCATAGCTTTTGTTAGAGCCCCCTTTAACAATCTTGTGGCTAAAAATTAGCTGATCGTTATTTTGTTCTACTAAAACCTGAAAATTTTGTATATTCGTATGTGAATTTTTTAAATAATTAAGCTCATGATAGTGCGTAGCAAAAATAGTATTACATTGAATTTTTTTTGCAAGATATTCACTTACTGACCAAGCTATTGAAAGTCCATCAAAAGTAGATGTCCCTCTGCCTATCTCATCAAGTAAAACTAGTGAGCTAGAAGTTGCTTGATTTAGAATTGATGCAGTTTCAGACATTTCTACCATAAATGTTGATTGTCCAGATGATTGATCATCAACCGCCCCAATTCTTGTGAAAATCCTATCTGCAATCTTTATTTCAGCATTATTAGCAGGAACAAAGCTACCAATTTGTGTGAGAATTTGTATTAAACCAAGTTGTCTTATAAAGCAACTTTTACCGCTTGCATTGGGACCGGTTAAAATAATTAATTTTTGAGTATCATCAAAAGATATATCGTTTGCTACAAACTTTTTATCACTTAACAATTGCTCTACAATTGGATTTCTTCCTGCGATAATTTTTGTACTATTTTTTGTCAATGAATCATTTATTGGTATTAATGCAGGTTTTATAAAATTGTTTTCTACTGAAGTAATTGATAAACCAAGCAGTGCATCAAGAGATGCTATGGATTTTGCGATTAATCTTATTTGTTTTGTTTTTTCAGCAACTATATTTCTTAATTCGCAGAAAATTTCATATTCTTTTGATGAAGCTCTGCTTTTTATTTGGAAAATCTTATTTTCTTTATTTTTAATTTCTGAAGTGATATACCTTTCTTCATTAGTAAGTGTTTGCCTTTTGATCCAATGTTGTGGAGCTAAATTAACTTTTGATTTATTTATTGAAATGTAATAACCAAAATTTTTGTGAAATTGAATTTTTAGGTTTGAAATTTTGCTAATTTTCCTTTCTTTTAATTCCTCTTTATTTAGCCACTCAGAGTAATCATCCATTAAATTGCGTAAACCATCTAAAATATTGTCAACACCATCGTGGATCATGCCTCCTTCACTAATATTTAGAGGAGGATTTTCTATTAGTTTAAAACTTATAGTATCAGCTAATTCTAAGAGCCCTTCATCAATATTTTTTAATTGATCAGTCCAATCTGGGAGATCATATTTAAATAATTCAATTATAGATTTTAGTCTAGGCAATTTTTTTAAACCTTCAGCTATTGCAATTAAGTCTCTGGGACTTGCATGACCTGCACAAGCTCTACCTGCAAGTCTCTCTAAATCCCCCATTGCTCTAAGTAAATTTTGGGTATCTGTACGTAATTGTTTAGATTCAATAAAGTTTGTAATTATATTTTGTCTTTTATAAATTTCATTAACGTTTAATAGTGGTGAATCTATCCACCTTCTTAAACATCTTGCACCCATGCAAGTATAAGTTCTATCAATACTCCATAGTAGCGAACCTACATAATTGTTTTCTCGTTGTGTATTGTTGATTTCTAAGTTTTTTTGAGTTTGATAATCAATAATTAATTTGTTGTGACCATATTGGATTTGTGGAAAGTCTAATGAGATTTTTAAAGAAGAATCTTTATCTAAATTTGAAGGATTAATTTTTTCTAAATAATTTAATAAACCTCCAAGTGATCTAGTTGCATTGTTTAAATTTTTAAGTCCTATTCCCTCCAGGTTTGCAATTTGGAAATAATTTTTTATTAGGTAATTTGCTTCATTAATTCCAAAATTAGTCTCTTGAGAAACAGTATATGTAATTTGACTATTTCCTTTAATTAATAAATTTTTTACTGCATTGCTTCCTACAATGATTTCTGAAGAATCTAATTTAATAATTTCATCAAATAGTTTTGACAGAGATTTGCCTTCTAAGGTTATTAATTCTCCTGTGCTTACATCAGCTTTTGATATACCCCATTCATAAGATTCATCTGAGTTTTCTTCTGATAAGTAAATAGCAGTAATCCAATTATTTTTCTTTGCTATCAACATCCCCTCTTCAATTACAGTTCCAGGAGTAATTATTCTTGTTATTCCTCTTTTTATTGGTGTCCCATAATTTCCAGAACTTTTTTCTAATTGATCGCATATAACAACAGAATAATTTTTTTTAATTAAATCAGCACAGTATCTCTCCATTGCATGATGGGGAACCCCTGCCATAGGGATCTTACCAATCTCTTTGCCAGCATCTTTACTGGTAAGCGTTATTTCTAAAAGGTTAGATATTAATACAGCGTCCTCAAAAAAACATTCAAAAAAATCTCCTAATCTATAAAGTAATAATCTATCTTTATTTTCTTCTTTTAGAGTTACATAATGCTTCATTACAGGAGTTAATTTCAGTTTTGGAACTGTTTTATAGCTGTAAGATTCTTCATTGATGCAAACATTTTTGTTCTTTGAAATTAAATCAGTCTTGAATTTATTTATTAAATTAGTTGAATTTTTTCTTTGTCTGGGTCTTTTTTGCGATTCTTTTTTTAAATCTTCCAAAGATATATCTTCTGGAATTTTTGTTATTTCTTTTTGCTCATTATTATCATTACCAATCGCAAATAAATTCTTTTGAATTATCGTATCTTCTTGCATACTTTTTTAATTCCTAAATAGATATTAGGTAGAAATTTTTTTTTTGCATTTAAAGTGGATAAAGTATGTAAATTTTCTCTAAAAATTATCATTTTCATGAGATTATAGTATCTATAATAATTGAAACTTAAGACTGAATTATGCAGGCTGTTAACTTTTTCTTTGTAAATGCTCTATTATTTGCTTCTTTAATTGCGGTAGTTGGAGTACCCGTTTTATATGTGACTCAACCATCTACTGAGGAAGGACAGCGAGAAAGTAGGAGAAAAATTTATTCTATTGCTGCTGTTTGGGTTGTTTTGGTTTTTGTTACAGGGATAGTTTCCTCATTAGTTTGAACTTAATACCTTTTCGTGAGAATCTATTAATATATATAAGTTAAATTTAATGGCTACTTTTGAGGGTTCTTTTACTAATGCCTCTACTTTAAAAGTTGGGATTGTAATAGCAAGATTTAATGATTTAATTACAAATAAAATTCTATCTGGTTGCCTTGACTGTTTAAAAAGACATGGGTTAGATACTTCTGAATTAAGTAATCAAGTAGATATAGTTTGGGTTCCAGGTTCATTCGAATTGCCAATCGCAGCTAAAACCCTTATGAAAAAAAAGAGTTATGACGTTGTAATTGCTCTTGGGGCTGTGATCCGTGGTGAAACTTCCCACTATGATGTAGTTATATCTGAGGCGAGCAAAGGTATTTCGCAAGTTTCAAATGAAAATAATGTTCCAATTATTTTTGGAGTTTTAACTACTGATACTATGCAGCAGGCTTTAGAAAGAGCAGGGATTAAAAATAATCTTGGTTGGAATTATGCTTTACAAGCAATTGAGATGGGATCCTTAATTAAAAATTTAAATTAATTGAAAATATTTAATTATTTTTATCATTGATCCCTTATTTGAGATAAAATAAAAAGGTATGCGGATGTAGCTCAGTGGTAGAGCATCTCCTTGCCAAGGAGAATGTCGAGAGTTCGAATCTCTTCATCCGCTTTTAATGTTTGTATCTTTTAAAATATTCTTATTAAAGATTTCGTAATGACAAGAGTAATTACTATTGAGGATTTAAAGGGATTATTTACTAAACCTTATGGTACGGATGCACCAACAAAACAAAAATGGGCTGAATTTTATAACGAGAATGTTATTTTTACAGACCCAACTCAGGAAACAGAGGGCTTAGATTCTTACGTTAAAGCTCAAGAAAAGCTAGTTAAAAGATGTGACGATGTTTTTTTAGAAACTCATGCAATTTCCATAACTGGGGATTGTGGATTTGTTGAATGGACAATGGGTTTAAAAATTATGGGTAAAGAATTTATTTATCCTGGAACTACTCGTTTATTATTTGGTGAAAATGGATTAATAAAAGAGCACAGAGATTACTTTGATTTTTGTGGCCCAACTTTTGGACCAGTGCCTATTTTAGGACCTTTTATAAGATGGCTTTATAGCAAATTTGTATCTTGATTTTTTTTATTAGAAACACAGTGCTTTATATTTCACGAATTAATAAATTTTGAGAATTAACTTCTTTAAAATCTAATTGAGAATAAAATAATTTTTTATTTGTTGTCATTAAATATAATTTTTTTGTATTTTTAATTTTTTTGGAGGATAAAAGATTTTTTACAATTAATGTTCCAAAACCTTTGCCTTGGTGATTTTGATCTATAACAATATCCCAAAGCACTCCGCGGTAAATCCCATCGGTTAAACCTCTACCAAAACCAACTATTTCCTTACCAACCCAAAGACTTATTATGACATCACTGTTAGCAAGACATTTTTTGAGATCATTGATTGTTCTATTTTTTGCCCAGAATGCGTTGTTATCTAGTAATTTTTGTAGCTTAAGTAATCCGTTTGTTGGTTTAAGATTAGGACCTAATCCAAACACCCTTAATCCTAAAGCTCCTTTAGCATGTTTGATTAGAGATATTTCTTTCATTTATTAAAAAGATTTTGAAAAGTGATGTCAGCTAGGTTATTTTTGTGACTTCAATCTAAATACCTTAATCCATTTCTTCTATTATAAATAAAGAGATAATAGATTTCTTCATTCTGTTGTAACGCACTAATTTATAATGTTTGTAATAGGATGAATTTTTTAGGGACTTTGACTTATGCTAAAACTTTTGTTGGGAGATCCGAATACACGAAAGTTAAAGCGCTATCAACCAATAGTGGAAGAGATAAATTTTTTAGAAGAAGAAATTTCTCAATTGACTGATGATGAGCTTAGAAAAGAAACTCAAAATCTTAAATCAAATATTTCAGCAGAATTAGATTTTAAAAAACAAAAAGAACTTCTAGAAGAATTTCTTCCTAAAGCCTTTGCAATCGTAAGAGAAGGAAGTAAACGTGTTCTTGATATGAGACACTTTGATGTTCAGTTAATAGGCGGGATGGTTTTAAATGAGTGCCAAATTGCTGAGATGAAGACTGGAGAGGGAAAAACTCTTGTCGCAACATTACCTTGTTATTTAAATGCTCTTACGGGGAAAGGTGTTCATGTTGTAACTGTAAATGATTATTTAGCTAGAAGGGATGCAGAATGGATGGGACAAGTTCATCGTTTTTTAGGTTTATCCGTTGGTTTGATTCAGCAAGATATGAATCCAGTTGAGAGAAAGAAAAATTATGATTGTGATATAACTTATGCCACAAATTCAGAATTAGGATTTGATTATTTAAGAGATAATATGGCTACCGATATTAGTGAGGTAGTTCAAAGAAAATTTAATTACTGCGTAATTGATGAGGTTGATTCAATATTAATTGATGAAGCAAGAACGCCTCTAATCATCTCTGGCCAAGTTGAAAGACCACAAGAAAAATATCAAAAAGCTGCAGAATTATCTCTAGCATTACTCAAAGCAAAAGAATTAAGTAAAGATGGTATTGATCCAGAAGGCGATTATGAAGTTGATGAAAAACAGAGAAGTTGTATCTTAACTGATCAGGGTTTTGCAAAATGTGAAGAGTATTTGGGAGTTAATGATTTATATAATCCTCAAGATCCTTGGGCGCATTACATAACTAACGCTTTAAAAGCTAAAGAATTATTTATTAAAGATGTGAATTATATTATTAAGAATGATGAGGCTGTCATAGTTGATGAATTTACTGGTAGGGTTATGCCAGGAAGACGTTGGAGTGATGGACAACATCAGGCAATAGAAGCGAAAGAGAGTCTTAAAATTCAGCCTGAGACTCAAACATTAGCATCGATTACTTATCAGAATTTTTTCCTCTTATATCCTGGTTTAGCAGGAATGACGGGAACTGCAAAAACTGAGGAGGTTGAATTTGAAAAAACTTACAAATTAGAATCAACAGTTATACCGACAAATCAAGTAAGAAAGAGACAAGATTGGTCTGATCAAGTATTTAAGACAGAGATTGGTAAATGGAAAGCAGTTGCTAAAGAAACTGCACAAATTCATAGAGATGGTAGACCTGTTTTAATTGGTACAACAAGTGTTGAAAAAAGTGAATTATTAAGTTCACTTTTATCTGAAGAAAAAATCCCACATAATTTGTTAAATGCTAAGCCAGAGAATGTTGAACGTGAGGCAGAAATTGTTGCTCAGGCAGGAAGAGCAGGTGCTGTTACTATTGCGACTAATATGGCTGGAAGGGGAACAGATATTATTCTTGGCGGTAATAGTGACTATATGGCAAGGCTTAAATTAAAAGAAATTTTAATTCCTTTATTAGTCAAGCCTGATAATGAGCATAAACCACCAATACCTAAACAAAGAAATTCAAAATCTAAGGGTGGGTTTTCTACAAAAGCTGGTGCAAATTTGAAAAAGAACATTTCAAATTCTTCAACAAGTCTTTTCCCTTGCAAATTAGATGAAGCAATTGAAAAGAAACTCTCTCTATTATCTGATGAACTTGTTAAAACTTGGGGAGATAGACAACTTTCTGTCTTGGAACTTGATGACAGGATAGCTACAGCTTCAGAAAAAGCGCCAATTGATGATAACTTGATAAAGCTTTTGAGAGAATGTTTGTCCGATGTAAAAAAAGAATATGAAAAAGTTTTGATTCATGAAGAACAAAAAGTAAGAGAGGCTGGCGGTTTACATGTCATTGGTACTGAGAGACATGAATCAAGAAGAGTTGATAATCAACTTAGAGGTAGAGCAGGAAGACAAGGTGATCTTGGCAGTACAAGATTCTTTTTATCTTTAGATGATAATTTATTAAGGATTTTTGGAGGTGATAGAGTAGCAAACCTAATGAATGCTTTTAGGGTTGATGAAGATATGCCTATTGAGTCAGGAATGCTTACTAGGTCTCTAGAAAGTGCTCAAAAGAAAGTTGAAACCTACTATTACGACATTAGAAAACAAGTTTTTGAATACGACGAGGTAATGAACAATCAAAGAAAAGCAGTTTATGGCGAAAGACTAAGAGTATTGAAAGGAATTGATTTAAAGAGACAAGTAATTGGATATGGAGAAAGGACAATGATTGAAATTGTAGATGCTTATATTAATCCTGATCTTCCTCCTGAAGAATGGAATATTGATCAATTAATTTCTAAAGTCAAAGAATTTATATATTTATTAGATGATCTTAAATCTGATGATATTAATTTACTTTCAATAGAAGAATTAAAAAACTATCTTCAAGAGCAGTTGCGTATAGCTTATGATTTAAAGGAATCACAAATAGAAAAGATTCGTCCAGGATTAATGAGAGAAGCTGAAAGATTTTTCATTTTGCAGCAAATTGATAACTTATGGCGAGAACATCTTCAATCAATGGATTCCTTAAGAGAATCAGTTGGACTAAGAGGTTATGGTCAAAAAGATCCATTAATCGAATATAAAAATGAGGGATATGATATGTTTTTAGAAATGATGACTAATATGAGAAGAAACGTTATTTATTCAATGTTTATGTTTCAACCTAAAACTGACAAGGATGATAAAAATTAAAAAAAGGTTTAATCATCACCAAGAAATTCTATAATTTCTTTGTCTTTAAGGTTTTGAGCATTACCGAGTTTGGAAATATCAATAGATTCTGCATTTGCAAGACATTGTAGAGTTTTTTGCAATTTAAGAATTTCATTTTCAAGCAAATCTATTCTATCCATTAAATTTTTTATTACATTAGCTTCTGCATCTGGTAAGGCAGAGTGTGCTAGTGGATTTACTTTGACACCACTTTGATGAACTACCCTGCCAGGAACTCCAACTACAGTGCTATTCCCCTCAACATTACGAACAACGACTGAACCAGCACCAATACGGGTATTAGATCCTACGGTGATGGATCCAAGAACTTTTGCTCCAGCTCCAACTACAACATTTTCCATTAAGGTTGGGTGTCTTTTCCCATGACTTTTACCAGTGCCTCCTAATGTGACTCCCTGATAAAGCAGACAATTATTTCCTATCTCAGCTGTTTCTCCAATTACAACCCCCATTCCATGATCTATGAAAACTCGTTTACCAATTTTGGCTCCAGGATGAATTTCAATACCTGTAATTAATCTATTGATATGACTTAGTAAACGTGGAATTAAAGGAATTTTTAATTGCCATAATTTATGTGTAAGCCTATGAATTACTATAGATTGAAATCCTGGGTAGCAAAGAAAAATCTCTAATACTCCTCTTGCAGCAGGATCTCTTTCTTTAATAATATCTATATCTGATTTAAAAGTTCTTAGCATCATTTTTTAATTAACAACTCCAATTTCTTTTTTAAGTTGATTTATTGTTTCTATACTTAAATAATTTTTAGCACATATTATTTGAGGTAATCTCATAAGTTGAGACCGATTTTTTAATAATGTGTTTTCTACAACCGATAAACTAGGCCCATCACAAACTATATGGTTAGAAGCCTTTAGAAGGGATAGTAATCTACTGTTATTATCTGAGATTGCAGTCATGAGCATTAATTCACTACCTCGCATGCTGTGTATGATTACTTCTGCTGCCCTTAATAAGCCAGGGCTAATGCTAACAATACCTACACAACTTCCAGCATTTAATTCTTTAAGAATTTTTAATTCTTTTTGAAAGTCACTTAAGTCAACTGCAATAGCTCGAATTCCATATTGTTTAGCAACTTTTTCTAAAGGCTGTAAAAAATATCTGCTTGTGACGATAGTCCCATTATTGGAAGAACTTAAAACTTTTTCTAATTCTTCCATAGGAACTACTTCGACTGGCACATTAATTTTTGGAGATAGCTCCTCTGCAATTAGCATAGAGGCTCCAACATCCTCTCTGGGAGTACTGACTATAATTCTTGCTCCGCATTTAATACGCCAGTCAATTTCATTGGTTAATATTAGTCTAGTTTCTTGTAAGGTGCATCCAAGATTTATAAAATTATCAATAGCTTTTTTTGCTTCTTGATCTGGAGGCCTACTGATTTTGTCTTTTGAATAAATTGATTTTTTAAAATTTCTTTTTGTAAGATGATCTCTTACATAGATCCCTGATCCAGCTATTGCTTCAACAACCCCATCGATTTCAAGTTGTCTGTAGACTTTGCTAATAGTATTCCTATGGAGCCCTGTCTGCATTGCAAGCTGTCTAGTGCTTGGAAGTCTGTGACCAGGTGGAAAATGCCTTGCTGCTATTGCAAAACAAATTTGATTATATAGTTGCGTCGATGCTGGTATATCACTTTCTTGTTGAATATGGAATCTCACTTTAAATAAATCCTGACTAATAAAATTTTATTTATAGTGACACTTTAACATTCGGCATAGTTTTCATAACAATTTTTTATTCTGCATCTTTTTTTATGAGAGGAGTTTTTCTAGGACTTAAAAACATAATCATGTTTCTTCCCTCTCTTTTTGGTTTTTGTTGTACTTCTGATTGCTCTTCTAAATCATTTGCCATTCTTAAAAGGAGTGTTTCAGCTAAATTTGAGTGTTGAATTTCTCTTCCTCTAAAAATTACAGTGCATTTTACTTTATCTCCAGATTTTAAAAATTTAGTTGCTTGGCCTATTCTTACGTCATAGTCATGCTTATCGATTTTGTACCTCATTTTTACTTCCTTAACTTCTGTTTGGTGAGATTTTTTTCTTGCTTCTTTTGCTTTCTTTTCTTGTTCAAATTTATATTTTCCATAGTCCATAATTCTACAAACAGGAGGATTTGCTTTCTCGCTTACTAAAACTAAATCAAGTTCTCTTTGAGAAGCAATTTCTAAAGCTTTTAATCTATCAATGACACCTAATTGTTTTCCGTCTGAATCAACGACTCTCAATTGCGGGTATTTTATTCTTTCATTAATATTTGGGAGCTCTCGAACAGGAGCGCGGCGATCAAAGCGTGGGCGTGGTGGCATTCAGTTTCGTAAATAAATTGATTGGATGATGAACAAAATCTATTTTTATAAAGTTAGCTTAAAAAAGACTCTATTTTAATTATTGCATCTTTTAGAAGGTTTTTGTTATTAAGCCAAATAGGATTATTTTTATTACGGAACCATGTTTTTTGCCTTTTGGCAAATTGGATGGTTTTTGTAGTCGTTAATTCAATCGCCCTATCAATCGGTAAATTTTTATTTATGACATCTTTAGCTTCACGGTAACCTATGGTTTCTAATATTGGTAAATCATTTCCATATTTGGTGATAAGGTGTTTTGTCTCCTCAATAATTCCAGCCGAGAACATATTTTGTGTTCTTTGTAGAATTCTTTCTTTTAAATTATCTCTGTTTATTCCAAGTTCTAGTATTTTCCATCTAGGCGGTTTTTGAATTTTTTGAGTTGACAATGGTTTACCAGTTACGTAGAAGACTTCTAAGGCTCTTATAGTTCTTATTTGATCAGCATAATTGATTTTTTTTGCTGATATTGGATCACAATTTATTAATAACTCCCAACATTTTTTTTGGCCAAGTTCTTCAAACTGCTCTCTCAAATTATTTTGCGGAGGGACATCCGGCACAAAAAAACCTCGTGTTATTGAGTTCATATACAAGCCACTTCCTCCTACAAGAAAAGGTAAATTATTTTGCTTGATTTCTTGTTTAATAGATTTTTGAGCAATTTCCTGGAATTGTTTTACATTAATTGGATTAATCGGCTCTTCAATATCTATCAAAAAATGCTTTATTTTTTTTTGTTGATTCTTAGATGGTTTTGCTGTTCCAATATCCATAGACTTATAAATTTGTCTTGAATCAATATTGTGAATATGAGTTTTCAAATATTCTGCAATTTCAATAGCTAATTCTGTCTTTCCAGTAGCTGTGGCTCCAACTAAAACTATTACATGAGGTAGATATGCAGACATACTAGTTTCTGAAGAAAAATTTATTAGTTATATAATTAAAGTGATTAAATTTTTCATAGACTTCGAGCCTTTCTCTTATTACGGTGGTAAGTTTAATTAAAGACCTTTTAAAAATAACATTTTAAAAGTTTGATGTTTTTTTTTTATATTAAATGAGTGAGGACAAAAGATCTAATAAAATTTCAAATGACTATGGTGCTGAACAGATTCAGGTTTTAGAAGGGTTAGAACCAGTTCGTAAACGCCCTGGAATGTATATAGGTTCTACAGGACCAAGGGGTTTGCATCATTTAGTATATGAGGTAGTTGATAACTCTGTTGATGAGGCACTTGCAGGACATTGTGATCATATAGAAATAGTTTTACGAGCAGATGGTTCAGCTTTAATTTCAGATAATGGGCGAGGAATCCCAACAGATATTCATCCAAGGACCGGGAAAAGTGCCTTAGAAACTGTACTAACTGTTCTTCATGCTGGAGGTAAATTTGGAAGTGGTGGTTATAAAGTTTCAGGAGGCTTGCATGGAGTAGGAATATCTGTAGTTAATGCTTTAAGCGAATGGGTAAATGTCACTGTTTATAGAGATGGCTGTGAATTTAATCAAAGATTTGAAAAAGGTGTATCAAAGGGTGAATTGCAAAATAAAAAGCAAACTTTAAAACCTTTTAAAAAAGGAACCACTATTTGTTTTAAACCAGATAAAACGATTTTTTCTGGTGGTATCGAATTTGAATATAGTCTTCTTTCATCTAGGTTAAGAGAATTAGCTTATCTCAATGGTGGTGTAAAAATTGTTTTTAGAGATGAAAGAAATGAATTATCAGATGGTTCTTTCAAAGAAGAAATATATTTATACCAAGGAGGAATCAAAGAATATGTGCAATATATGAATGCAGAGAAGGAGTCTATTCATCCTGAGATAATATATGTCGATTCACAGAAAGAAAACGTTTACGTAGAAGCAGCTTTGCAATGGTGTTCAGATGTATATTCAGATAATATTTTAGGTTTCGCAAATAATATTAGAACTATCGATGGAGGAACGCATATTGAAGGATTGAAGACTGTTCTGACGAGAACTTTCAATAATCTCGCAAAAAGAAGAGGCAAAAGAAAAGATATTGAAAAGAATTTAGCTGGAGAAAATATCAGAGAGGGCTTGACTGTAGTTTTATCAGTTAAAGTTCCAGATCCTGAATTTGAAGGGCAAACAAAAACAAAATTAGGAAATACTGAAGTTAGAGGAATTGTTGATTCTCTTGTAGGGGAAGCTCTTACAAAATATATGGAATTTAATCCTGGTATCTTGGACTTGATTCTTGAAAAAGCAATTCAATCATTTAATGCAGCAGAAGCAGCAAGAAGAGCTCGAGAATTAGTCAGGAGAAAAAGTGTACTTGAGAGTTCAACTTTGCCGGGTAAATTAGCAGATTGTAGTTCACGAGATCCTTCAGAATCAGAAATCTATATCGTGGAGGGAGATTCTGCGGGAGGTTCTGCAAAACAAGGAAGAGATAGAAATTTTCAGGCTATTTTGCCTCTTAGGGGTAAAATTCTCAATATTGAAAAGACTGACGATACTAAAATATACAAAAATACAGAAATACAGTCATTAATAACAGCTTTAGGACTAGGAATAAAAGGGGAGGAGTTTGACGTAAACTCTTTGAGATATCATAGGGTCGTAATTATGACAGATGCCGATGTTGACGGTGCTCACATAAGAACTTTATTGTTGACATTTTTTTATAGATATCAACGAGAACTTGTTGAAAGAGGTTTTATATATATTGCCTGTCCTCCACTTTACAAAGTTGAAAGAGGTAAGAATCATAAATACTGTTATAACGAGAACCAATTAAAGGATACAATTTCAGGTTTTGGAGAAAATGCAAATTACAATATTCAAAGATTTAAAGGATTAGGTGAGATGATGCCAAAACAATTGTGGGATACAACTATGAATCCTCAAACCAGAATGATGAAAAGGGTTGAAATTGAAGATGCACTTGAAGCTGACAGAATATTCAATATATTAATGGGAGATAAAGTTGCACCAAGACGAGAATTTATTGAAACTCATAGTGGCAACTTAGATATGGCAACTTTAGATATATGATTAACAATCTTCTTAAGAATTTTTGCTTAATTACTTTTGCATTAATTGCTCCAATTACATTACCTGCTGGTGGCATACAAAAAAGTTTAAATCAAAATAATTTTCCCCTTAATACAAAAGAAATTATTTTGAGTTCTAATATTTCTCTTTATTCGTTTCCCGAAATTTATGCTAAAGAATTATTAGTTCTTGATGTAGGTACAACATTATCAGTCTTGCGTAATTGGAAGGTCAGCGAAAATGAAATTTGGGTTAGGGTAGAATTAGCTTCCAATAAATTATTGGACGATCCTAATAAGATTAAAAAAGGCTGGATAAAAATGTAGATTTTGGATATTACCTCAATAATTTTTGTTTTAATTGGGAGTACTTTCGGATTAATATTAAGGATAATTATAGAAAATAATTTTAAAATTTATTTTGGGTTTAATATTCAAAATACTACAATAGTAAATTTCATAGCATCTTTTTTTTTAGGAATTTTAATAGCATTAAATTTTACTAATAACAAAACATTATTCTTATTTTATACCGGTTTTTTAGGATGTTTTAGTACATTTTCTTCTTTTATATATCAACTATTTCTCTTATTTAAAAAGAGAAAATTTATGAGCTTATTTTTGCATTATATGGAGGTAATTATACTTTCCTTTCTTTTCTTTTTCCTAGGTTATTATTTGATTCAAACTATTAAATGAAAATTAAAAACTTCATTTATATTATTTATATTATTGGAGCTTGTTACGCAGCTACTTTTTTAAGAATATTTATAGGTAATAACTTTATTATATCATTAATTGGATCATTTCTTTTTGGTTTTGTTATCACAAAAAGATTAAGTTACTCGAAAAAAAAAATTTTGTTAAGCGGCTTTATTTCTTGCTTTACATCTTTTAGCGGGTTTATATATTTTTTGTACAAAATTTTGTATCAAGGCGATTGGATTAAATTTATAATTTTATTACATTTGATTTTAATTATAAATATATTAATAATGTATTTTGGGTCCTGGATAAGTAGAAAAATTACTTAGATTTCATATAATAGTGTTGTTACTTTGATGAGGAATTATATTTATGGATGAGAGTAAGCTTAAAACAGTTACATCCTTATCTTCAGATTTAAGTACTCGAGAAAATATTAAAAATCAACTTGAAGAATTACTTATTGCAGGAAATTATGATGAGGCAAAGTTACTTTTAGAACCCTCCCAACCAGTTGATATTGCAGATGCTATCGGAAGCCTTCCATTAATACTACAGGCATTAGCATTTCGTTTATTAAAAAAAAATGAGGCAATTGAGGTTTATGAATATTTAGATCCAATAGTACAGCAAACATTATTGGACAGGCTTCGTTCTGGGGAAGTTTTAGAAATTGTTGAGAAAATGTCTCCTGATGATAGAGTTCAACTCTTCGACGAGTTACCTGCAAAGGTTGTACGAAAATTTTTGTCTGCTCTGAGTCCTGGGGAAAGGAAAGTAACAGCTGAATTGCTTGGATATGAGCCCGAAACTGCTGGAAGATTAATGACAACTGAATTCATAGATCTTAAAGAGATGCAAACAGCATCTGAGGCTCTTTCTTTAGTCAGAAAAAGAGCTCCGTTCACTGAAACAATTTATAGTTTATATGTCACAGATAAAGAAAGACATTTAACGGGCATTCTTTCTTTAAGAGATCTTGTAACTGCTGATCCATCAAAGCCAATCGGAGACGTCATGACAAAGGATGTGGTAAGTATTTCTACGAACACAAATCAAGAAGAGGTCGCGAGAGCAATACAAAGATATGATTTTCTAGCTCTACCAGTTGTCGATAAAGAGAAAAGACTTGTTGGTATCGTAACGGTTGATGATTTAATTGATGTGATTGAGCAAGAGGCAACTAGAGACATTTATGCTGCGGGTGCTGTTCAGCCTGGAGATGAAGATGATTATTTCCAAAGTAGTTTGTTGACGATTGCTAGACGAAGAATTTTGTGGCTGTTAATTTTGGTTTTGGCAAATGGTTTGACGACTAAAGTTATAGCTATGAATGATCAAATCTTAAAAGAAATAGTTCTTCTTGCCGCATTTATTCCATTGCTTATAGGTACTGGGGGAAATGTTGGGGCTCAAAGTTCAACAGTTGTTATAAGAGGTTTAAGCACTCAAAAAATTAAATCTCTTGGTGCCATTAAAGCCATAGTTAAGGAGGCAATAACTGGAGCTCTTTTAGGTATTTTGATGATGATAGTAGTATTTCCTTTCGCATGGTGGCAAGGAGAAGGGCCTTTAATAGCCTCTGCGGTAGGCATAAGTTTGATATCCATAACAACGTTAGCTGCAACAACAGGCGCTATCCTACCCTTATTGTTTAAAAGGATGAAATTGGATCCAGCCTTAATGTCCTCTCCCTTCATAACAACTGTTACTGATATTGCAGGTGTATTTATTTATTTAAGTACAGCAAAATGGCTATTAAGTTCATCACTAGCCTAGATTTACTAGGTATTTATTCTTATTTTTGTAAATTTGTGGATTTTTTTGTTTAACTTTACAATTCTTAATGGTATTGTTTACAAAACATCATTAAATTTCATGCCTTCTGAAACATTAAATGAGAATAAATTAGCGACAATAGCAAGTTTGAAAGCTAGTAACGATGTTGATCTAGTTAGATCCTATTTGAGAGATATAGGTAGAGTTCCACTATTATCTCATGAGCAAGAAATAACTCTTGGTAGGCAGGTTCAAGAATATATGCAAGTTGAAAGAGCGGAAATTGAAATTTATGAATTAACAGGAGATAAACCAAGCATCGAGGAATTATCAACCAAACTAAATTTATCTACCTCCATAATTAAAAAAAGGTTAAGAGCTGGACAGCGTGCTAAAGAACGAATGGTTGCAGCTAACTTGAGGTTAGTAGTGAGTGTCGCGAAAAAATATACCAAAAGAAATATGGAATTATTAGATTTAATTCAAGAGGGGACTATAGGACTAGTTCGGGGAGTAGAAAAATTTGATCCAGCCCGAGGTTACAAGTTTTCGACGTATGCATATTGGTGGATAAGACAAGGGATTACTAGAGCAATAGCTGAAAAAAGTAGGGCAATAAGACTACCAATTCATATAACTGAAATGTTAAACAAGTTAAAAAAAGGGCAACGAGAGTTGAGTCAAGAAATGTCTAGGACTCCAACAGTAAGCGAACTTGCTAAATATGTAGATCTTCCTGAAGAAGATGTAAAAGATTTGATGTGTAAAGCTGGGCAGCCAGTAAGTCTTGAAACTAAAGTTGGTGATGGTGAAGACACTGTTTTGTTAGATTTATTAGCAGGTGGTGAAGATCTGCCAGACGAACAAATAGAGATGGATTGTATGAGAGGAGATCTTCATTCTCTTTTGCATCAATTGCCTGATTTACAATGTAGAGTTTTAAGAATGAGATATGGAATGGATGGCGATGAGCCAATGTCTCTTACAGGTATTGGAAGGGTACTTGGAATAAGTAGAGATCGAGTAAGAAATCTAGAAAGAGACGGATTAAGAGGTTTAAGAAGGCTTAGTGATAATGTTGAAGCTTATTTTGTTTCCTGAAGAAATTCGTATATAAACTGATTAGTTTTTTCGGGGTCTTCATCATGCGGACAATGACCAGCACCTTGAATTATATCCAATCTTTTAATATTCCTAAACTTTTTCTTCCACTCTCTTGCTTCATTTAAGGATTCCCAAGGATCTTTTTCTCCCCAAATCAATTGGATTGGAGCATTCACCTTTTCGAAAAGATCAGTGGCGAGATAGTCATCAAATAAGTTAATAAAACCACGAAATGCTTCTTTAGAGTTTTTCCTTTGAGAGGGTTGATAAAGTATTTCAATCAATTCTTTATCGATGTTTTTTCCTGTAGGGTAAGCTTGTTCAAGTATTTTCTTAATAACTTTTGGGTTAGCAGCTCTTGTAAAAAGTGTATTGCTAATTACTCTTTGTCTGACAATCGTTTTAAGAACAGGTCTCAGAAGATTCATTAAGATATTACTCTTTTTTAAACGTTTATCATCCATAGTTCTTTGTGCACAATCAATCAAAATCAGACCTTTGCAATTATCTTTAAGGATTTCAGCAGCTTTCAATGCAATAACACCACCAATTGAATTTCCTACCAAGTAAACAGGAGATTTTATTATCTCTGCACAAAATGTTGATATTTGATTACCCCATAAGTCAAAGGAATATTTAATTGAGTTTTCTTTATCAGGTTCGTAATCTAATAACGCACTAGGCTGACTGCTTTTCCCGAATCCTAATAAGTCAATTGCGTAGCAGTTAGAAAATTTACCAAGAAAATCTTGATTATATCTCCAGTGGTTTTTTGATGCCCCAAATCCATGAACTAATAAAATTTTAATATTTTTTTCAGAAGTAGATTCTTTTGATAAAGACCAAGAAATTTCCCAATTTTTCCACTTCCAAGTTTCAGATTGATTTAAAGACACTATTAATATGTTTTTAATTAAACTTTAATTCAAAAAAAAATTATTCGTTTTTCATAAATTATTCTTAGTTAAGAAAATGCGTTCATTTTATGGAAAAGAAAAAGGTCATATGTATTGGAGAGGCTTTAATAGATAGAATCAGAAATAAGTCAAATCAAGGATTTAAAGATTTTTTAGGAGGTGCGCCGGCTAATGTAGCTTGTGCATTAAGAAAATTAAAAATAGATTCAATATTTATAGGAAGTTTGGGTAGTGATGATTATGGAAAAAAATTTATTAAGCAATTTAATCAATTGGAGGTTAATTTAGATTTTTTGCAATTAAATAATGATTCATCTACTCGTGTGGTTAATGTAGATAGAGATCAATTTGGAGATCGTTTTTTTTCAGGCTTTGAGGAAAGTTCTCATTCATGCTTTGCAGATGAAGCTCTTAGTAAGAAATTACTTGAAAAAGAAATTTTAAATTTGGAGGAAATTTTTCAAGAAACAAAATATTTGGTTACAGGAACGATCTTGTTATCATCTCCAATATCAGCAGAGACTATTTTTTTTATTCTTGAACAGGCTAAAAAATTTGGAGTCAAAATAGTTATTGATTTGAATTGGAGAGAGGTCTTTTGGGATCATTCAAGTTTTTCATCAGAAATTAGTAAGGCCGAAAGAGTTAATTTAATCAAAAAATTTTTAAATCATGCAAATGTTTTAAAACTTGCCAAGGAAGAAGCCACTTTGTTTTTTGAAGATGAAAATCCCTTGCTAATATCTCAACAATTGTCTAATAGAACTGATGTAATAATAACTGATGGTAAAAATCCCGTTGCATGGTATATCAATGGATTGCAGGGAATTACCAAAACTCCTTCTTCACAAAATATTGTTGATACAACTGGCGCAGGCGATGCTTTTCTAGCTGGCTTAATTTCAAAATTAATTTCTTCAGGCTATCCTTCAAATGCACTTGAAATAGAAGATTGCATTAAGTTCGCAGGTGTTTGTGGATTATTAACTTGTCTTGGTGAAGGCGCTATCGAGCAACAGCCATATTATGAGAAGGTTAATAAATTTTTGGGATCTCTTATTTCGTAGTTTCTCCCATAATTATTTGCGTAACTAATTTCTATTTTCCAGAAATTATCAATGACTGGTTCTATTAATTCTGGCCATTCAATAACTAAAATAGCTTGTTTTTGTATTGCCTCTTCTTCTTCTGTAAAAAAAACTTCTTTTGCTGAAGAAATATTTTCTAACCTATATAAATCAAGGTGAATTAGAGGAATTTTTCCGGAATTATAGTGATGCGATAAAGCAAATGTTGGGCTTGTAATGTCTTCAGAGATTGACAAGCCTTTAGCAATACCTTGAACAAATGAAGTTTTTCCAGCACCAATTGGACCCTGTAATAAAACAACTGATTGGGGATTTAATTTGTGTGAGAGTTTTTTTCCTAAATTTAAAGTCTCTTTTAAATTCTCAATAAACACAAAATTATGCAAAAATCATTTATAGTTTAATAGAAAAAGTATTTACTAGATATGGTTATCGCAAATTCAATTAAAACCTCTACACCTAAGTACGTAATTACTGATATATCTTTATCAGATTTTGGACGTAAAGAAATAAAAATTGCCGAAACTGAAATGCCTGGGCTAATGGCACTTAGAGATAAGTATCAATCCGAAAAGCCACTTAAAGGTGCAAAAATAGCTGGAAGTCTTCATATGACTATTCAGACCGCAGTCTTAATAGAAACCCTTGTTGATCTTGGTGCAGAAGTGAAATGGGCTTCATGCAATATTTTTTCAACTCAAGATCATGCGGCTGCAGCTATCGCAGATCAAGGAATTTCTGTATACGCAAAAAAAGGTGAGACTCTTGATGAATATTGGCAATATACCCATTATATTCTTGATTGGAGTACAGACTCTCCCAATATGATTCTTGATGATGGGGGAGATGCAACTGGCTTATTGATACTCGGTAGTAAAGCAGAAAAAGATTTATCTGTTTTAGATAATCCCGGCAATGAAGAAGAAATTGCCTTATTCAATTCGATTAAATCTAAGTTGGAAAATGATAGTACCTTCTATTCTAGAATTAAGAGTAATATCATTGGTGTCACTGAAGAAACTACAACGGGAGTTGCAAGACTTTATCAACTTCAAAAGCAAAATGCTCTACCTTTCCCTGCTATCAACGTTAATGATTCAGTAACTAAAAGCAAATTTGATAATTTATATGGATGCCGCGAATCTTTAGTTGATAGCATAAAGCGTGCAACTGACGTGATGATTGCTGGGAAAGTCGCTTTAGTAATGGGTTTCGGAGATGTAGGTAAGGGTTCAGCTCAGTCATTACGTGGACTTGGTGCAATAGTAAAAGTCGCTGAAGTCGATCCAATTTGTGCTTTGCAAGCAGCAATGGAAGGTTACAGCGTTGTTACGCTAGATGATGTTGTGAAAGATATAGATATTTTTGTTACGGCTACTGGTAATTATCAGGTCATAACACATGAAAATCTTATCAAGATGAAGGATGAGGCCATAGTTTGTAATATTGGACATTTCGATAATGAAATTGATGTAGCTTCATTAAAAAATTATCAGTGGGAGAATATTAAGCCGCAAGTTGATCACATAACTCTACCTAGTGGAAATAAAATTATTCTTTTAGCTGAAGGTAGACTGGTTAATTTAGGCTGTGCCACTGGCCACCCAAGCTTTGTGATGAGTAATTCTTTTACTAATCAAGTACTAGCTCAAATCGAACTTTTCAATAAGTCAGAGCAATATGAGAAAGAGGTTTATGTTTTACCAAAACACCTAGATGAAATGGTGGCTAGATTACATTTAGATAAAATTGGTGCAAAATTAACAAAATTAACTAAAGAACAAGCTGATTATATTAATGTTTCTATTGATGGACCTTACAAACCAGAACTTTATAGATACTAAGATTGAGTTTAATTTTTGTAGATTTTCTTACTTCAATTCCTGATTATATTAGTTTGGCTGTTGAAAAAAATTCAACAATTGCATACCTTACTATTTGTCTGGCTATGTTTTTAGAAAATATAATCCCCCCTATCCCTTCCGAAATAATAATGCCATTGGGCGGTTTCTTTGTTTATCAACAAAAATTAAACTTTTATATTTTAGTTTTTTGGGGATTACTTGGAACTATTTTAGGATCATTGCCTTGGTATTATTTAGGTAGATTAGTAAATGAGAAAAGACTTTCAAATTTTCTAGATAAAAATGGGAAATATCTGGGTATTTCTTCTAATGATCTTAATAAAAGTAAAAGGTGGTTTGATAAATATGGAGTTTCTTTAGTTTTTTGGGGCCGATTAGTACCAGGTATACGAACTTTAATTTCAGTTCCCGCTGGTATAGAACTTATGCCACTAAGAAAATTTTTACTTTGGACTACATTTGGTAGCCTGGTCTGGGTCGCACTTCTCACTTATTCAGGGTATTTATTCGGTGAAAACTATCTAATCATTGAAACTTACCTTGATCAAATCAAATATGTTGTCAAGCCAATTTTAATTTTAATTTTCTTATATTTTTTTGTAAAAATACTCATTAGATTTTTGACAAAAAATTGAGCTTAGAAAGGAATTTCACTTGAATTATTGCTACCAGAATATTGGTTATTATCAGATTCTTTTCGTGAACCCAGTAAGTTTAATCTATCTACCCTAACAACTGGTTTATATCTATCTTCTCCAGTATTTTTATCTTTCCAACTATCAATTTTAAAGCTTCCTGTAATTCCAATTAATGATCCTTTTTTCACATAATCTGCAGCTATTTGTGCTTGCTTGCCCCATATTTCTAAATTGAACCAATCTGGCTCTTCATCTCTGCTTCTTCTGTTAACTGCAATTGTGAAATTCGCTACGATACTACCTGATTCAAAATATCTGACATCTGGTTCTCTTCCTGCTCTGCCAACAAGGTTAATAGTGTTAATTTCCATAATTTTTTTTTTTTATACTACTCATATTTTCAGGTTCTGCTCAAAGTTTTACGTGCTATTCATAACTAAACTAAAGAATTGTCATGGGTTAACAAAAAATAGATATATTATTTGTAAAAAGAATTCTTATTGTGATTTTTAACAGATTTAAATTTTCTAGAGACATTGGTATAGATCTTGGAACGGCCAATACGCTCATACACGTATCAGGGAAGGGAGTTGTTTTACAAGAGCCTTCAGTGGTAGCTATGGATTTAGAAGAGGGGGTTCCATTGGCTGTTGGTAGAGAAGCAAAGTTAATGCTTGGAAGAACGCCTGGCAACATAAGAGCTGTCAGACCACTAAGAGATGGGGTTATCGCAGATTTTGATGCGGCAGAGCAAATGATAAAAACTTTTATTCAAAAATGTAATGAAGGTAAGGGTATAGTAGCCCCAAGAATTGTTATCGGTATTCCAAGTGGAGTTACTAGTGTTGAGAGAAGAGCAGTAAGAGAAGCTGGATTAGCGGGAGCTAGAGAAGTTCACTTAATTGATGAACCTGTTGCAGCAGCAATTGGAGCATCTTTACCAGTAACTGAGCCAATTGGAACTATGATTGTCGATATTGGTGGTGGTACTACTGAGGTTGCAGTATTAAGTTTGGGTGGGACTGTATTAAGTGAATCTGTTCGAATAGCTGGTGATGAAATAAATGAATCAATTGCCCTATATCTTAAAAAAGTTCATAATTTAGTTGTTGGAGAGAGAACTGCTGAAGATATTAAGATCAAAATTGGATCTGCTTTTCCAGATGATGAGTTCGATAAAACGACTTTAGAGGTAAGGGGTTTACATCTTTTATCTGGTTTACCTAGGTCGGTCACTTTGACATCAGGAGAAATTAGAGAGGCTATGGCTGATACACTTAGCAAAATAGTTGAAGCTGTAAAAAGAACTTTAGAGCGAACCCCTCCCGAACTTGCTGCAGATATTGTTGATAGGGGCATTATGCTTGCAGGAGGAGGAGCTTTAGTTAGAGGTATCAATGATTTATTGAGTGATGAGACGGGAATTTTTACTCATATAGCTGAAAACCCACTGCTATGCGTAGTTAATGGTTGTGGGGAAGTTTTGGATGATTTTAAAAAACTTAAAAGAGTTGTTGATACTCCAGACTTTATAAGGAACGCAATAAGAGATTAATAATATGTTCGATATCCGACGAATTTCTACTAGTCGTTGGTGGCATAAAAAGAAAAATTGGACATTCTTAGGAATATTTTTATTTTTAGTTCTTGTAAGAATATCAAAAGGATCTCTTTATAAGGATTTTTATTATTTTTTTTCAAAGCCTTTTTGGCCTGGTCAATTTCAAAAAGAAGTTATTCTTAAGAGTAAAGACCAAGAATCTTTAATAAGATTAAATCTTCTAAAAAATGATAATAAAAGATTACGTGAAATTTTATCTCTTCACAATTCATTTGATAATGATAATATTTCAGCTGCAGTAATTTCGAGAAAAACAGGAAGTTGGTGGAGACAGCTCATTTTAAACAAAGGTTCAAAAGATGGAGTAAAAATTGGGAATAGTGTTATCGGGCCGGGTGGATTATTAGGAAGAGTAAACGATACTTCTTTATTTACTTCGTCAGTCACTTTACTAACCTCACCAGAAAGTAAGGTAGGGGTATGGGTAGATAGAATACAAATTAATGGATTACTGATCGGTTTAGGAGATGATTATCCAAGTTTAATACTTTATTCAAAAGATGCTGATATAAAAGTCGGAGATTTTGTTTCATCTTCTCCTGCAAGTACTTTATTCCCTCCGAATATACCTATTGGTATTGTCCAATCTGTTGATGAGCCATTTAAAGCAAAAAAAACGGCGAAAATATCACTTTTAGCAAAACCCCATTTAATTGATTGGGTGCAAATCTTAAAATAAAAATTGAATGAACAAATTTTTTGCAAAAAGATTATCTATAGTTTTTTTTATCTTTGTCCCAATTATTTTTTTATGGCACCCTAATTGGCTTGGTTTCTTAGGTGTCCAGCCATATTGGCCTTTATTTTGGTTGTTGCCTTGGTCAATGATTAATGGATCTATTAATGGACTGATATTGGGGTTATTTTTAGGCTTAATTTTAGATTCTTTAACTCTGAATAGTAATTTTACTCAAATACCAGGGTTGATTTTGTGTGGAATTTTGTTTGGGAGAATTAAATTAAATAGTAATACTTTAGTGGGTCATTTTAGGTATGGTTTAATTTGTTCTTTTGGAAGTTTTTTATGTGGAACTCTTTATTTTTTACAGATTTTGTTTAAAAATTATTCAGATAGAAGTTTTTTGCTCTTTATACCTAGTATTCAAAATATATTATCTGAAGTTTTTCTAACTGGTTTTTTTGCGCCTTTAATTTGCTCTCAGCTCATTAGAATATTTAAACCATCAGCTAGAAAATAGTAATAAATAGATAGCAAAAATTTAAAAACTGGTTTAAAAAAAATTTATATTCTCGAATTATTTAAAATTTTTATAAATCTAAGAAATATCGCTTTGAGGGTTCGTAATGTTATATTTTTAATTGTTAGAATAAATATTCAATGCAATAGTGCTTTGCTTTGAAATATCTGGAAATCATTTTTTACTATGTCAAAAGCAAGAATTTTAGTTGTTGATGATGAACCAGCAGTCTTGAAGGTATTAGTTACAAGACTTCAACTAGCAGGATATCAAGTTTTTTCAGCTACTAATGGCGAAGAAGCTCTTGAATCTTTTCATAGAGAATCCCCAGACTTGATAGTTCTCGATGTTATGCTGCCAAAAATGGATGGATTCGCAGTTTGTAGAAGAATCAGAGCTGAATCAGTAGTGCCAATAATATTTTTAACCGCTCTAGAGGCAATTTCAGAGAGAGTTGCTGGTTTAGATTTGGGTGCTGATGATTACTTATCTAAACCATTTAGCCCAAAAGAGTTGGAAGCTAGGATAGCTACTATTTTGAGAAGAATGGGCCCTACTGTATCTGTTACGGAAACCAAAGAGGTTCCATCTGGCAAAGGAGTGATGAAATTTGGAAGTTTAGTAGTTGATACTAATCGTAGACAAGTATCTAGAGCCGGAGAAAGAATTAGCCTAACTTATACTGAATTTAGCCTACTAGAATTATTATTCGACGAGCCCGGTAAAGTTGTTCCGCGAGCTGAAATTCTAGAACAGTTATGGGGTTATCCTCCCCGTAGAGCCGCAGATTTAAGAGTTGTAGATGTTTACGTAGCAAGACTTAGAGGGAAATTGGAACCAGATCCAAGAAATCCTGAATTAATCTTAACTGTTCGAGGAATAGGTTACGCATCTCAAAGGATTGGTGAAACAGCAACATCTTTGGCAAGTTGAGCCTTAGTCTGATAATTTTATTAAGTAAAACAAATATTTTTTAAATAAATTTTGTCTGAAATAAGAGAAGCCCGTCTACAAAAAGCTAATTCACTAGTTAATAAAGGATTTGTTTCTTATGCAGAAAATTTTAAAGTTTCCCATACTACAACATTTCTCGTTAAAAAATTTGATTATTTAGAAAATGGTGAAGAGGAAGATTTCAGAGTTTCCTTAGCGGGAAGAGTGATGGCAAAGAGGGTAATGGGTAAAATTGCCTTTTTCACAATAAGTGATCAAGAAGGTAAGATTCAGCTTTATTTAGAAAAAAAAATTATTGATCGTAATACAGAAAACCAAAAATTACTTTCTTTTGAAGATATTAAGGAAGTAGTTGATATTGGTGATTGGATAGGCGTTTACGGAAAAATTAAAAAAACTAATAAAGGTGAGCTTTCAATTAAAGTAGAAACATGGGAAATGTTATCAAAATCATTACAGCCCTTACCGGATAAATGGCATGGATTGACTGATATTGAAAAAAGATATAGACAACGTTATCTAGATTTAATAGTCAATCCTCATTCTAAAAATGTATTTAAAACAAGAGCAAAATGTATAAGCTTTATAAGAAAATGGCTAGAGAAAAGAAATTTTTTGGAGATAGAGACTCCAATTCTGCAATCTGAAGCTGGTGGTGCAGAAGCAAGACCATTTATTACTCATCACAATACATTAGATATTCCGCTTTATTTAAGAATAGCTACAGAACTGCATTTAAAAAGAATGGTTGTCGGGGGTTTTGAGAAAGTTTATGAATTGGGAAGAATCTTTCGTAATGAAGGGATAAGTACGAAGCATAATCCGGAATTTACTTCAGTTGAAATTTATCAAGCTTTCTCTAACTATATTGATATGATGAATTTAACAGAAGAGTTGATTAAAGATCTCTTAACCGATACATGTGGTTCCTTAGTTATAAATTATCAAAATCAGGAAATTGATTTTTCTAAACCATGGTTAAGAATAACCATGAAAGATATTGTCAAAAAATATACAGGGATTGATTTTGATTCTTTCAGTGGAGACTTTCAAGCAGCAAAAAAAGCCGCTAGAAGTATAAATGTTGAAGTTACTATTAAAGTAAATACTATGGGCAAGCTTTTAAATGAGGTCTTTGAGCAAAAAGTAGAGTCAAAACTAATAGAACCTACTTTTGTCATCGATTATCCTATTGAAATTTCACCTTTAGCTAGACCCCATGATGATAATAAAGAAATGGTTCAGAGATTCGAATTATTCATTGTTGGTCGAGAGCTAGCCAATGCTTTTAGTGAGTTAATAGATCCCGTAGATCAAAGAGAAAGAATGCAATTACAGCAATCTCTTAGGGATGAAGGAGATTTGGAGGCTCATTGTATAGATGAAGATTTTTTGAATGCTTTGGAAATTGGCATGCCTCCTACTGGAGGATTAGGTATAGGCATTGACAGACTTATTATGTTGATTACCAATAGTCCATCAATCAGAGATGTTATTCCTTTCCCATTATTAAAACCAGAAATAACTTCGAATAAAAATGAAAAATTACCCTTGAATGAAGTAAAATAAAAAAATCAATCCAATACGAATTTTTTAAATGAGTGGTGAACGTGTTGGTTTCCGTTTCAAACACGCGGACGCAGTCGTGAAAAGAAATCCCCAAGGCCGATCAAGAAGAGGATGGGTTATTGAACCAGTAGAGCAAACTACCAGCAGAGGTACCAAAATGCCTGCATACAAAATTCGCTGGAGAGATAGTGAGAGACCTGAAACTGTTTTACAGCATATGTTAATTGCAGATCCAGATCCTTCCCCTCCTCCAAGTTCAGTAACTCTAGATTAATAGTTTAAATAAGTCTGAATAATTTTTTTTATCTTTTTAATGCAGAATTAATTTCTTTTTTGATACTTTTATGTTTTTCAGATTGTCTTTTGTCGTGTAATTTTTTCCCTTTGCCCACTCCAATAGTTAGTTTTATCCATGAGCCCTTTAAATAAATAGAAAGTGGCACAATAGTCATCCCTTTTTTTTCAGTATTGGATTTCAGCTTCATAATTTCTTTTTTATGTAGTAGCAACTTTCTATTTCTTAAGGGATCATGATTAAAAAAAGAACCTACATTTTTATGTGGTGAAATGTGAACATTCAATAATAAAATCTCACCATCCCTGAATGTACAGTATCCATCTCTTAAATTTGCTTTTCCGTTTCTAATAGACTTTACTTCAGTCCCTAAGAGTTCAATTCCTGCTTCAATTGTTTCGGATATAGCATATTGATATTTTGCATATCTGTTTTCAGCTAGACGTTTAAAATTATTTTTATTTTCACTATTTTTTTGAATTTTGTTTGAATTTTTTGCCATTTTATTTGTAAAAAATCTGTCTACTCAGAACAATTGCAATTAACCTTTCATTATGGCAATAATTTCCTCAAACATAGGTGATGATTTTTCTTTTAGTAAAAAAGAGCTTAGGCTAGTAGATTCAAAAATCATTCCAGAAGAAAAAAGAAATATTAATTTGAACTTGGCTCGCCCTCTTACTTTAAAAGAATTTATTGGCCAAGAACAACTTAAAACTTCTCTAAGAATAGCTATAGATGCTTCAATTATTAGGAAAGAACCTTTAGAGCATACTCTTTTACATGGACAGCCCGGTTTAGGTAAGACCACCTTAGCTTTTTTGATAGCCCACGAAATGAATACAAAATGTAAGGTAGCGACTGCTCCAGCAATTGAAAGGCCTAGAGATATTGTAGGCTTACTGCTTGGTTTAAAAGAAGGAGAAGTTTTATTTATCGATGAAATACATCGTTTAAATAAATTAACTGAAGAATTGTTATATTCTGCTATGGAGGATTTTAGACTAGATTTAACCATGGGAGCCAATAGAGGAGCGCGTTGCAGAACAATTAATCTTCCCAAATTTACTTTGATTGGAGCCACAACTAAATTAGCCTCAATTAATGCCCCATTAAGAGATAGATTTGGTATTTCTCAGAAAATTGAATTTTATTCAAATAATGAATTAAAACAAATTGTTGTTAATTTTGCTCGATTAATAAATCTCAATTTAGATGATGAAGCATCTTATAATTTATCAAAGATATCTCGAGGGACTCCAAGAATTGCTTTAAGATTATTGAGACGAGTTAGAGATTATGCTCAAGTTATTGTAAAAACTAATGTTATTTCTAAAGATTTAGTAAAAAAAGCTTTAAATTCTTACCAAATAGATGAAAATGGTCTGGATTCTTTAGATAGGCAATATTTATCTTTTTTAAACTTAAATCAGGATATTCCAATTGGGCTAGATTCAATCGCAGCTGGCTTGGGCGATGATTCATCAATGTTAGAATTTGTGGTAGAGCCTTATCTCATCCAAATTGGTTTTCTCAGGAGAACTCCTAGAGGAAGATTGCTTACTGAATTAGGAAAAAAATACATTAATCAAAAAAAATGAAAACTTTTAAAAAAATAAAGGTTTATTTTTTATTAATTTTGGCTTTTGCTAATTTTTTTTATGTTACACCATGCTACTCACTATTTTCGCAAGAGGATTTGTTTAAAAATGCATTAGATTTAAGTTCAAGAGGACAATTCAATCTTGCTTTGCAAGAATGGAATCGTTATCTCGATTCATATCCCGATGACGCAGCTGGGTTGAGTAATAGAGGAAATGTAAGACTAGTCATTGGAGATGTAGAGGGATCAATAGATGACCAAAATAAGGCAATAAGTTTAAACCCCAAAGAAATAGATCCTTATATAAATAGAGGTATAGCAGAGGAAGCATTGGGCCTATGGTCTCAAGCTAAAAATGATTATATGTTTGTTATTGCGCAAGATAGTAAAAATTTCTCTGCATTATATAACTTGGCTAATGTTGAAGGTTCAATATCACAATGGGAAAAAGCACGAGATTTATTTGCAAAAGCAGCTTTATATAATCCTGGATTTGCTATGGCAAGGTCAAGTATGGCTTTAGCTGATTTCCAATTGGGAAATATTGATGAATCTGAAAAAGAATTAAAAAATTTAATTAGACGTTATCCAAACTTTGCAGATGCGAGGGCAGCTTTAACAGCGCTGAATTGGTTCAAGGGTGAATCTGGGCAAGCAGAAAGTAATTGGATAGCCGTAATTGAATTAGATCCTAGGTATAGTGATGCTGAATGGTTAAAAAAAGTTAGAAGATGGCCTCCAAAACCTACTAGAGATTTAATGAACTTTATAGATTTAAAATAAGTAATGAATAATGATCAGGTTTTTAAAAAAATTGATTCTTTTAATAGTGAATTAATTAATTTAAGAAGACATATACATGCTCACCCTGAATTAAGTGGACTTGAAAATCAAACAGCGATTTTAATAAGTGGATATTTAAAAAATATTGGTTGGAATGTCACAGAATCTATAGGTAAAACTGGAGTTGTAGCTGATTTCGGCCCCATAGATAAAGGAATTATAGGCTTAAGAGTAGATATGGATGCTCTGCCAATATTTGAAGAAACAAAATTAGGTTTTTCATCAAAAGTAGATGGAGTTATGCATGCGTGTGGTCACGATTTGCATATAACGATTGGATTGGGAGTCGCAAAAATTATTAAGGATTTAAAACTTAATTGTGGTATTAGGATAATTTTTCAACCCGCAGAAGAAACTGCGAGTGGAGCTAGATGGATGATTAAAGATGGGGCAACTAAAGGTTTAAATCATATTTTAGGGGTTCATGTCTACCCTGATTTATCTGTAGGTACTATTGGGATTAAAGAAGGAAGCTTGACCGCAGCTGCCGGGGAAATCAAAGTAGAGATTAAAGGAACATCAGGCCATGGTGCTCGACCTCATGAAGGGGTTGATGCTATTTGGGTTGCCTCTAAAGTTATCTCGGGAATTCAAGAATTAATAACACGGAAGTTAGATCCTTTAGATCCTGTAGTAATAACTTTTGGTAAAATTAATGGTGGTAATGCATTCAATGTACTTGCCGAAAAGGTTAATTTAATAGGTACAGTTAGATGCACTAATCTAAAACTATTTAAGGATATTGGTAATTGGCTTAATGAAAATATCTCCTCTTTAGCTAATAGTTGCGGGGCTAATGCAAAAGTAATTTTTAGAGAAATCACTCCACCTGTTAATAATAATTCCGAAATTAATAGAGTACTTAGAGATTCTGGAATTAAGATTTTGGGTCAAGAAAATGTTATCGAATTACAAAAACCTTCATTAGGAGCCGAAGATTTTGCTGAGTTCTTGAATGAGATCCCTGGAGCAATGTTTAGGCTTGGCGTTTCTAATTCAAATGGATGTGCTCCACTTCATAGTTCAAAATTTGATCCAGATGAAAGAGCTATTGCTGTTGGAATTAAAGTGATAACAGAATCCATAGTAAAATTAAATGATGAAACACTTAATAAAGTTGCTAAATGAAAATTGATAAAAGATTTATTTTATCTTTTGTTACTCTTTTTATGATCCTCATATCAGTTATTGGTCTGATATTCAGGGACAACAATAAAAAGATTTTTTATTTGCCTATTGGCTTAATGGGGATTTCAATTATTTTGGAGAAAGACGTCAGAAGAAGATTGGATAGGAAAAATATTTTAAAAAAGATAAAGTCTTATCAAAAAGTGAAATAAAAAATTATTTTATTTATTTTTACGTAATATGTGATGACTATTTTTTAGAAAAGAGCTATTAATAAGATTAATGCTAGGGGTGCTAGGAAATTTATCTTAGCTGAGATCATACCCTTTGAACCTGAATCATTTATCCTGATACAGGGAAGTGGAAATTTGATCAAACTTTAGTAATAACATTTTTTAAAATTTATAAGTTATGAGAAGTTCATGGATTAAGCCTCGTATTGGCAAAGCTAATTTAACTCAGATGAATTTTGCAAGGAACGGCTATATTACTGAAGAAATGGATTTTGTCGCTAAAAAAGAAAATTTACCTGCTTCTTTAATAATGGAGGAAGTGGCTAGAGGAAGATTAATCATACCTGCTAATATTAATCATTTGAATCTTGAGCCAATGTCTATAGGTATTGCTTCTAGATGTAAGGTTAATGCAAACATTGGTGCTTCCCCTAATGCAAGTGATATCAATGAAGAAGTAGAGAAGCTTAAGTTGGCTGTTAAGTATGGTGCTGATACGGTTATGGATCTTTCGACTGGGGGGGTTAATTTAGATGAAGTGAGGCAAGCAATTATTCACGAATCTCCCGTTCCTATAGGAACAGTTCCTGTTTATCAAGCTTTAGAAAGTGTGCATGGCTCAATAGATAGGCTTACTGAAGACGATTTTCTCCATATTATTGAAAAACATTGCAAGCAGGGCGTAGATTATCAAACTATTCATGCTGGTTTATTAATAGAACATTTGCCAAAAGTCAAAGGAAGAATTACCGGAATTGTCAGTAGAGGCGGAGGTATTTTAGCCCAATGGATGCTACATCATTTCAAACAAAATCCTCTTTATACTCGTTTTGATGATATTTGTGAGATTTTTAAGAAATATGATTGTACTTTTTCTCTAGGAGATTCACTCAGACCTGGATGTCTACATGATGCTTCGGATGATGCTCAGTTAGCTGAATTGAAGACCTTAGGCGAGCTTACTAGAAGGGCATGGGAACATAACGTCCAAGTGATGGTTGAGGGTCCTGGTCATGTACCTATGGATCAAATTGAGTTTAATGTTCGCAAGCAAATGGAAGAATGTTCAGAAGCTCCTTTTTATGTGCTTGGCCCATTAGTAACAGATATATCTCCTGGTTATGACCATATCTCAAGTGCTATTGGAGCTGCGATGGCTGGTTGGTATGGGACTTCTATGTTATGTTATGTAACTCCAAAAGAACATCTTGGTCTTCCAAATGCAGAAGATGTCCGTGAAGGATTAATTGCTTATAAGATAGCTGCTCATGCTGCTGATATTGCCAGACATCGAGCAGGTGCCCGAGACAGAGATGATGAACTTAGTCATGCAAGGTATAACTTTGACTGGAATAAACAATTTGAACTTTCATTAGATCCAGAAAGAGCAAAGCAATACCATGATGAGACACTGCCTGAAGAAATCTTTAAAAAAGCTGAATTTTGTTCAATGTGTGGGCCTAAGCATTGCCCAATGAATTCAAAAATTTCCAATGATTCTCTTGATCAACTAAAAGAGAAACTTGAAGAATGCAATACTTCAGTTTAGTTATCAAAATACTTATAAAATTTCTTTTGTCTTATTAACAACGTTTTCAATTGTAAACCCAAAATTTTGCATACACTCTCCACCAGGGGCTGATGCCCCAAATCTGTCCATAGTAATACAAATTCCATCAAAACCTGTATATTTATGCCAACCAAATGAATGGGCAGCTTCAACTACAACTCTCTTGGTCACACTACTTGGTAAAACACTTTCTTTGTAAGATTCTTCTTGTTCCTCGAAAAGTTCTATGCAAGGCATAGAGACAACTCTAGTTTTTTTACCTAAGCTTGATATTTGCTTACTTGCCTCTATACAAAGATTTAGTTCACTTCCAGTGCCAATAAAGATTAAATCTGGTGTTCCTTCGCAATCTGAGACAATATATCCTCCTAGTGCAACTTTTTCGATTGAAGTATTTTCTTGATTAGGCATACCTTGTCTACTTAAACAAAGGGCAGAAGGTCTTTTTCGGTTTTGAATAGCCAGCTTATAAGCCCCACTCGTCTCATTCCCATCTCCTGGTCTGAAAACTAACATGTTAGGCATGGCACGAAGAGAAGGGATAGTTTCAATAGGTTGATGTGTTGGACCATCTTCACCTACACCAATTGAATCATGAGTTAAAACATAGATAACTCCTAACTCGCTAAGTGCTGAAAGCCTCATTGAACCTCTCATATAATCTGCGAAAACTAGGAAGGTTCCACCATAAGGTATAAGACCACTATTGTGGTACGCTATGCCATTAAGTATTGCCGCCATAGCATGCTCTCGAACACCAAAATGTAAATATCTTTTTTCAGGGCTATGAGATTGGAATGATCCAGTTTCTCCTTTGATATCCGTGTAGTTAGAGTGAGTTAAATCTGCTGACCCGCCAATTAATTCTGGTAGATTAGGACCTAGGGCGCCTAAACATATTTGGGAATGTTTTCTTGTCGCTAATCCTTTATCATCAGGGTTATAAGAGGGGAGGTCTGAGTCCCAATTATCAGGTAATTGGCCTTTTAACATTCTGTTTAACTCCGCCCCTTCAGAGGGATATTTCTTTTGATATTCTTCAAATCTCGAATCCCACTCTTTCTCTAATCTTTCGCCTTTGTTTATCGATTTTCTAAAATGTGCATATACTTCATCAGGTATTTCGAATGGAGGATATTCCCAATTTAGAAACTCTCTAGTTAATGCAGCTTCTTCTTCCCCAACAGCTGCTCCATGAATTCCAGCAGTATCTGATTTATTAGGAGAACCGTAACCTATGGTGGTAGAAATTTTGATAATTGAAGGCTTATCTGTAATTAATTTTGCTTTTTCGATAGCTTCAGTTATTCCTTTAACATCATGATTGCCATCTTCAACATGTTGTACATGCCATCCATAAGCTTCGTATCTTTTTAAAACATCTTCAGTGAAAGAAACATCGGTTCGTCCATCAATTGTAATTTGATTATCGTCATAGAGTGCGATTAATTTTCCGAGCTTAAGATGACCAGCTAATGAGCAAGCCTCTGATGCGATACCTTCTTGATTACATCCGTCACCCATTATGACGTAAGTATAGTGATCAACGATATTGCAATCAGGCTTATTGAATTTAGCTGCTAAGTGAGTTTCAGCTATTGCTAGACCAACTGCATTAGAAATTCCAGCTCCCAGAGGCCCAGCTGTAACTTCAACTCCTTCAGTTTCGAATGTTTCTGGATGTCCTGGAGTTTTGGAACCCCATTGTCTAAATTCTTTAATGTCTTCTATGGAAACTGATTTATATCCTGTCAAATGAAGTAATGAATATAACAGCATACAGCCGTGACCAGCTGATAATACAAAACGGTCTCTATTGAACCATTTTGGGTTATTGGGGTTGTGATTCAGTATGTTTTGCCATAATGCATAACCCATAGGAGCACACCCCATTGGCAATCCAGGATGTCCACTATTAGATTTATTTACTGCATCTACAGCAAGCATTCTTATACTATTTACACAAAGTGATTCTAATGAAACAGATGCAGCGACCATTGTTTTAAAATAAGTTAGGTTGGAAATACAGAATTGGTTGTCTTCAATTCATTTTGCTGAAAGCAAGGCAAACATTGTGACCACCAAAGCCGAAAGAATTAGAAAGAGCAACTCCTATTTGAGCTTCTCTTGCATTATTTGGTACATAATCAAGATCACATTCAGGATCTGGATTGACGTAGTTAATTGTAGGAGGGATAAAATTATGTGTCAAAGAAAGTATACAAGCTACAGCTTCTATACCTCCTGAGCCTCCTAGGAGATGACCAGTCATCGACTTAGTAGAGCTTACAGGAATGAGGTAAGATCTGTCTTTAAATATAGATTTAATTGCAGAAGTTTCATTTTTGTCATTAGCTGATGTACTCGTTCCATGAGCATTTATGTAATCAATTTTTTCAAGGCTAAGAGAAGCGTCTTCAATTGCTAGTTTTATAGCTTCAGCTCCTCCAACCCCTCCTGGAGATGGGGAAGTAATGTGATGAGCATCACATGTTGTTCCATATCCAATTATTTCTCCATAAATTCTTGCATCTCTTTTTTGTGCATTTTCTAAAGTTTCTAAAACAAGAATTCCAGATCCCTCTCCAATAACAAATCCATCTCTTTCTGCATCAAAAGGCCTACTAGCAGTTTGAGGACTTTCATTTCTGAAAGAAAGAGCTTTGGCACTGGCAAAACCTGCTACTCCAAGAGGTGTAATGCTCGCTTCAGCTCCCCCACAAATCATGGCATCTGCCTTGCCAAGTTGGAGTAATCTAAAAGAATCACCAATTGCATTCGAACCGGCAGCGCAGGCAGTTGAAACAGAGGAACTTGGTCCTTTTGCACCTAAAGCAATGGCCGCCAATCCAGTAGCCATGTTTGGAATCATCATTGGGACTGTAAATGGGCTTACCCTTTTGGGTCCTTTATGACTCAGAATTTGAGCTTGACTTTCCATAGTTAGTAAGCCTCCAACACCAGAGCCGATAATCACTCCAATTCTTGATGAATTAGCTTCAGTAATTTCAAGTCCTGAATCATTAAAGGCTTGCTTTGCAGCAATAACTCCAAACTGGGAAAAACGATCCCATCTTTTGGATTCTTTAGCTTCAATAAAATTTTCAGATTGAAGATTTTTAACTTCTGCTGCAAATTTGCAAGGATGTTGGTCAGGATCAAAGAGAGTAATATCTGAGACCCCATTAGTACCTGTTTGAAGACCAACTAAATATTCATCAATGTTATTACCAATTGGAGTTACTGCTCCGATACCAGTAATAACTACTCGATGGAAATTTGGCATTCTTTAATTATCCTTTTTTTTCTTCGATGAATTTTACTGCATCGCCAACAGTTGCGATTCCTTCAGCTGCTTCATCAGGGATTTCAATATCAAATGCTTCTTCAAGAGCCATCACTAATTCAACGGTATCTAAAGAATCTGCGCCTAAATCATTTTGGAAGTTTGAATCTGATTTTACTTCAGCTGCTTCAACGCTTAATTGCTCTGAAACAATAGAACAGACTTTTTCAAGGATTTCTTGTGACATAGTTTATGAGATTTACTAAATATCTATATGATTTTATGCCCTAGAGTTAACAAGAGTGAAGCATATCTTAATTTTTTTAATTTCTTTGTAAGACAATAGTATTATATAACGAGGTTCAAAAGACAATTTTTACATGTCACACGCAGTTAAAATTTACGACACTTGCATTGGATGTACCCAATGTGTAAGGGCTTGCCCACTTGATGTTTTAGAGATGGTTCCATGGGATGGATGCAAAGCTGGTCAAATTGCATCTTCACCTAGAACTGAAGATTGTGTAGGTTGTAAAAGATGCGAAACAGCATGTCCAACCGATTTCTTGAGTATTCGCGTTTATTTAGGAGATGAAACCACTAGGAGTATGGGCCTCGCATACTAACTTTATAGTGCAGTTTTAAGAGAGTCCATTTTTTAAAAAATATGCATTTTTTTTCAATATAATCGAAAAAAAATTGCCGTATGTGTGGAATAGTTGCTGTTACTGGTTATAAAAAAGCTTTACCATTATTAATGAATGGTTTAGAAAAACTAGAGTATAGAGGATATGATTCTGCAGGTATTGCAATAATCAATCCTGAAACAAATTCTATTATTTGTAATAAAGCAGAAGGAAAATTAAAGAACTTAACAACTTCCCTTAATGATAAGAACGTTCCAGGAACTGTTGGTATAGGTCATACTCGTTGGGCAACTCATGGAAAACCCGAAGTTAAGAATGCTCATCCTCATACTGATAGTTCAGGAAATATAGCAGTTGTTCAAAATGGCATCATTGAAAATTTTCAAGACTTAAAAAATAAATTAGAAAAAGAGGGTGTTATTTTTAATTCTGATACAGATACTGAGGTAATTCCTCACTTAATAGAAAGAGAATTAAATACATTAAGTAAACTAAATCTTGAAAATAATGGCTCGACATTATTGGTTGCTGTAAGAAATGTAATATCTGATTTAGAAGGATCATACGCCTTAGCAGTTTTATGGGCTGGGGCCCCAACCTCTTTGGTAGTTGCTAGGAGACAAGCACCTTTGATTATTGGTTTGGGTGAAGGGGAATTTATTTGTGCAAGTGATACCCCAGCTATCGCAAACTTTACAAACATTATTCTGCCTATGGAGGATGATGAAACAGCTTTATTAACTCCCCTTGGGATAGAAATATATGATTCAAGCAACGAAAGACAATATAGAAATCCAGTTTCTCTAAAAGCCTCAGAACAAATAATGGATAAGATGAATTTCAAACACTACATGTTAAAAGAGATATATGATCAGCCTGGAACTGCCAAAAACTGGTTGGAAAATTATTTAATTAAAAACTCTGAAAATGGCCAATATCGGATCAACTATCCCTTTGATACAAGGTTTTTTGAATCAATCGAAAGAATTGAAATTATCGCTTGTGGTACAAGTAAACATGCTGCAATGGTCGGTAGTTTTTTATTAGAACAATTTTCCGGGATCCCTACAAATGTTTTTTATGCAAGCGAATTTCGATATTCACCACCTCCACTGCTTCCAAATACTCTAACTATTGGAGTCACGCAATCTGGAGAAACTGCTGATACAATTGCAGCTATCGATATGGAAATTAAAAGACGTTCTTTAATTGAAGATAAAAAATTTAAACCCAATCTTATTGCAATTACTAATAGAAAAGAGAGCTCTATAGGAAGACAGGTTTCAAATATAATTGATATTTGTGCAGGAATAGAAGTAGGAGTTGCAGCAACAAAAACTTTTTTTGCTCAATTACTTTCTTTTTATGGATTAGCTATTAAATTTGCAGAAATTAAAGGAAGTCAAAGCTTAGATGAAATAAGTAAATTAATAACTGAACTTATAAAACTGCCTCCATTAATAGAAGATCTTTTAGAGCAACATAATAAATCTTCAGAAAAGCTAGCACATGATTTTTTTAATATTAAAGATGTTATTTTTTTAGGAAGAGGCATAAATTATCCTATTGCTCTTGAAGGAGCATTAAAACTCAAAGAAATTAGTTATATTCATGCGGCTGGATATCCAGCTGGCGAAATGAAACATGGTCCAATAGCTTTGTTAGATAAAAAAGTACCTGTAATTTCTATTGCCTCTCCTGGCGAAGTTTTTGATAAAGTTATCAGTAATGCTCAAGAAGCAAAAGCTAGAGATTCATATTTGATTGGGATTGCTCCTGAATGTGATGGAACTGAAATTTTTGATTATTTAATGAAAGTCCCTTCCTCTAATGAATGGATTACACCTTTACTTAACATAGTTCCTCTACAATTATTGAGTTATCATATTGCAGCTCATAGAGGACTTGATGTGGATCAACCAAGAAATTTAGCTAAAAGTGTAACCGTGGAGTGATTAGTTTCTCACAAATTTCTATTTTTTAAAATTTATAGCTCTAAAAGTCCATTTGGAGGATTGATGATTAGAAAATTATTTTTTATATCAACTATTGGTACTATTTCTTTAACAAATGGTATTAAAACTTTTTTTTGATTTTTAAATAGTTCAATAACAAGTAAATTATTTTTCTCATTTTCTAAATTAATAACTTTCCCAATTGTTTTTAATTCATCATTTTCTAAATTCTTAACCTCCAGATTTATAAGTTCCATTAAGTGGTATTCTTCCTTTTTTAATTTGGGCAGTTTGTCAGTCTTTACAAGAATTCTAAATTTTTTAAGTTGTTCAGCATGATTTCTTGTATTTATTCCTTTGAGACTAACTATAAAGGTTTCTTTTCCAGGCTGTTTGAAACCAGATATAAGATCTATTTTTGAAGGAGGTTCATTTTCTTTTTGCAACCATCTTATTCCAGGTTTTAGAAATCTTTCTTCAAAATCACTTAGAGATTTAACCTTTAACTGACCTTTAATTCCATGACATGATGTTATCAATCCAACAGTCAACCATTCATTTTTATTTATCATATATTATGTTAGAAAGATTGTTTTATGGAATTATCTAATAAACCGATACTCCCAGGTTCTTTTGTTGTTGTAAAAGACACTAACTCTATATATAGAGGATATAAAGGGTTTGTACAGAGAGTGACAAAAAAAAGGGCGGCTGTTCTATTCGAAGGGGGTAATTGGGATAAACTCATAACTTTTCACTTAACAAATTTAGAAATAGTATAAAAATTAGATTTTACCTATAGCTATAAATTTTTCTATCAAAACTCTAGCTGCATTTGTTTCTGCTTGTTTATGAGATTTGCCAAATGCAGATGATTCTTTTAATCCTTCGATAAATATATCGCAAGAAAATCTTTTAGGGTCTCCATTTTTCTTTGAAATTTCGATTATTTTATAAACTGGCAAATCAAAACCTTTACTTTGACACCACTCTTGCAATACTGTCTTAGATTTGAATTTATATGGGGCGTTTAAAAATATTTCTGAATCTTCTTCCCAAATATCATCTAGCCAAAGATTTACTTCTTGAATAGAATTAAAGCATTTGTAAATGGCACCGATTAAAGCCTCTGTAGCTTCACCGATAATAGTATTTTTTGAATTTTCATCACCAAGAGCTTTAGGTCCTCTTATTATTAATTTCTCTATATCAATTCTTTCTCCTAATTTAGTTAACCATTCATCACTTACAATTTGTGCTCTTAGCTCTGATCTTTCTCCTACACTCAATTGAGGATATTTTTTTTCAATAAAATTAGATGCAGCTAATCTGAGTACTGCATCTCCGAAAAATTCTAGTTTTTCGTAATTTGTTATTTTATCCTCTGAAGAATGGATAAATACTTGATTAAAATTTTGTATAACTTCAGTATTTTGTGTTCTAATTATTTCAGAAAATCTTTTAGATTCAATATTTAGAGACTTTAAAAAAGTTGTTATTTGGTTTATTCTCTTGGCGTTAATTATATTTGTCATCTGATTTTAATAATCACAACAATTAGTAAAGCAGGTCATAAGCCGGGTTCTGTTCATCTAAATTAGATGGGCAATCATCTATCTAGGGCTGGAATTACTTCACAGTCTCAAGCGGCGCTTAAAAGCAGATCGCGTAATGGTCATAAATCTACTTAGCCTTGCTCCCGCCGGGGTTTACCTAGCCAACACTTCTCAATGTTGCTGGTGCGCTCTTACCGCACCCTTGCACCCTTGCCATACATAAAGTATTAGGCGGTATGTTTCTGTGGCACTATCCTCACGGTTACCCGCACTGGGCATTACCCAGCAAGCCTGACCATGTGGGAGCCCGGACTTTCCTCAAGAAGTTTTATTTTGTTTCCAAAATAAAACTTTCTCGCGATTGCCTCTCCTGCTTTCATTTAGCATAATGCTTAATACTCCAAAAATCATCTATTGGGGCTGTAGCTCAGCTGGATAGAGCAACGGTTTCCTAAACCGTAGGTCGTGGGTTCGACTCCCGCCAGTCCCGTAAAAATAAAAAACTATATGTAGTATGTGTGCAAACTTGCTACTCTCTAGCTAGCGTATAGTTAGTAGTAAATCTTTTATGGCAAAGTTGCATGATATGCGTTTAAAGCTTCTAATTCAACAAGAGCATGAACGCATTTCTAAATCCCAACCTAATGATTTAGATCTTTCAATAGTTCAAGCAAGATGCCTGTGTTGGCTTGCTTTATTGGCGGAAGCTCACGAAGATCAAGCAAATGATGCAGAAAAAAGAGGCGATGCCGAGCAAGCAATGGGATGGTTTGCTGATTCTATGAGACTAAGAGATGTTATTAATTTGGTTACGAGTATTGAGATACCTTTGCCAGATAGTCCGGATTCCCTTGATGAAAATGACGAATTATTGGATGGCCCTACAATTTTGCCCAAATAGTGAGATGATATAGAAAGAATTATTTTTTCTTTTGACTGAAGAACCATGTCAATGCTCTGATTGTCAGAGATTTTATAAAGAGCATGATCGTCTAATTAGAGAATTTCCTACTTTTAAGCAGCAACAAGAATTAAATTGGGCGTCTATTCAATCGTTTAGAACTCTATGTACTAAGGTAACTGATGAGCTGCAGAGAGAATTATCTGAAAGAGAATCAAATGAAGATACCAGTGCAAAAGAAATACATATTTCTGATACAGAAATTACTGAAGCTTTAGATGAATTGGAGAGTGTTAATGCCTATTTATATTCAATTGAAGCACTAATGGAAAGAATATTTGATACAAAAATTTCAAACAATATTGAATCAAAATTTAAAGAAATTGCAAATGAATTGGCCCCAGACCCATTAAATATGGATAGATTAATCTTAAATAGATTATTTCATCAAACCCCAGATTCACCAGATAAAAAAAATATTAATTAGTTAATTCTTCGACGTCGCAAGTAATTTCAACTGGCATTGGAGAGACTTTCCAAATAGATTTACAGTACTCTCTAATAGATCTATCAGAAGAAAAATATCCTGATCTAGCAGTATTTAATAATGCCATTTTATTCCAAGATTTTTTATTATTCCAGCATTCACTAACCACATCCTGTTTATTTAAGTAGTCTTCAAAGTCAGCCATAACAAAAAATGGATCATGTCCAGTTAAGCTATTTAATAAAGGTTTAAATAATTCTTTATCTCCATTGCTAAAGTGGCCAATTTCAATTAAACGTATAACCTCTTTAAGCTCTGGACATTGATCAATAAAAGTTTTGGGAGAGTAGTTATTATTTTTTAAGTCCATAATTTCGCTTTCAGTTTTACCAAAAAGAAAGAAATTCTCTTTTTTGACAAGATCTCTTAATTCCACATTTGCTCCATCTAAGGTTCCAATCGTTAACGCTCCATTCATGGCAAACTTCATATTTCCAGTTCCAGATGCTTCTTTTCCAGCAGTTGAGATTTGTTCTGAAAGATCCGTTGCGGGATAAACTATTTCACCAAGTTTAACGTTATAGTCTGGTAGAAAAACAACTCTTAATAAGCCATCCATGTCTGGATCAGAATTAACTACATCAGCAATACCATTAATGAATCTAATCATCAGCTTTGCCATAAAGTAACCAGGTGCAGCTTTACCTCCGAATATTATTGTTCTTGGGACTTCATACTTGTTTGTGCCATTTTTGATTCTTAAATATTGGGCAATAATTTGTAGGGCGTTTAGATGTTGCCTTTTATATTGATGAATTCTTTTTACTTGAACATCAAATAAACTTGATGGATCCACAAGTATTCCAGTTTTAGAATGGATAAAGCTAGCTAATTTTCTTTTGCCATTAAGTTTGGTTTCCTCAAATCTTTGCAAAAAATTATTATCATCTTTTTTTTCTTCTAACTTCTTAAGAAGTTCCATATTTGTTATCCAGTTTGGACCAACTTCTTCTTCTAAAAGGTTCGATAGTGATGGATTAGATAGGGCGACCCATCTCCTTGGAGTAACTCCATTAGTTACATTTGTAAATTTTTCAGGCCACAGAGCTGCAAATTCAGGGAGAAGTTGTCTTTTTATTAGATCTGAGTGGAGAGCTGCAACACCATTTATGTGATGTGCTCCAATTGTAGCTAAATGAGCCATCCGAACTGATTTGGAGCCTTCTTCATCAATTATTGAGAGTTTTTGAAGGATTTTGTCATCACCAGGATAACGTAGTCTTAATTGTTGTAGAAATCTCCAATTAATTTCATAAATAATTTCTAAATGTCGAGGAAGAAGATCATTAAATAAATTTAAATCCCATTTCTCTAAAGCTTCTGGCAGTAATGTGTGGTTGGTATATGCAACTGAGGAAGTTGTTATGTTCCAAGCTTTATCCCAACCTATATGATATTGGTCAATAAGAAGTCGCATTAATTCTGCAACTGCTATGGCAGGATGGGTATCATTTAATTGGACTGTCCAATGCTTAGGGAATTCTGTTATTGGTATTGATCTTTTCTCAAGGCTTCTCAACATATCCTGAAGAGAACAACTTACAAAAAAGTGTTGTTGTTTGAGTCTTAATCTTCTACCTTCGTCGGTTCCATCATTTGGATATAGAACTTTTGAAAGAGTTTCAGAGGCAACTTTTTCTTCTACCGCTCCATAATAATCACCAATATTGAAAGCATAAAAGTCAAAACTCTCTGTTGCATCAGCTCTCCATAATCTTAATCTGTCACATGTATTTACCCTGTATCCTAAGACTGGAACATCATGAGGGACACCAATTGCATGTTCAGAAGGTATCCATCTTGATCTGTAGTTTCCTTTATCGTCCCTATAACTTTCAGTTCTTCCTCCAAAGCCAACAAAACATGATTCATCAGGTTGTGGAAGTTCCCAAGGCCATCCACCTTTTAGCCATTTGTCAGTAACTTCAACTTGCCAACCATCTCTGATTAATTGATTGAATATGCCAAATTCGTAGCGAATACCATAACCAACTGCTGGTACTTGTAGAGATGCTAATGATTCCATATAACATGCAGCAAGTCTACCAAGACCCCCATTACCTAATCCAGGTTCTTCTTCTACTTCGAGTATTGTAGAGAGAGATTCAATCCCAAATCTTTTTAATGCATCTTCCGCCTCTTGAGTGATTCCAAGGTTGAGGAGGTTATTACTTAGTTGAGGACCTATTAAAAATTCTGCCGATAAGTAAGCTACAGTTTTTTGTGGTTTTTTTCTTATTACCTCCTGGCTGGCCAAGTATCTTGTCATTAGCCTATCTTTAACTGCGTAACTCAAAGCCATATATAAGTCGTGAGGACTTGCAGAGGTTGCTAACTTTCCAAGAGTGTAGAAAAGATGGGCTGTCATCCCTTGAAAAACAGCATCTGAATCCATCCCAGCTTTCTCAGGATCTAAATAGCAGCCTGGTGTAGGCAAGCGCAGATCAAAGGGTTCGTTGGAATTCATTGGATTAGCCATATAACAGACAATAGCTATTTTTAAGAAAATTTCTTTGTTGTAACTTCAGATCCACACTTGTTGAGTATTTTTGCTTTTTTCTTACATATTTCTTAAAGTGGGCCCTCAATAAACTATCTTCCAATTAGGTAGTTTATTTTTACACTTAAATGTACTCTTTACTTGCTGAATTAAGTGCACATGATTTAGAAGTTGCTGAAACGTTGATCGGAGTTATAAGATTTTTATTGATCTTTTTAGCCGCAAGAGCATTAGCAGAAGTATTAGTAAGACTAAGTTTGCCAACGATTGTAGGTGAGCTTCTTGCAGGGGTTGTAATAGGAGCATCAGGATTCCATTTATTAATACCTCCCTCAGCTGGAACTGAACTAAATGAGGGACTTGTAAATTTTATTAGTTCATTAGCGTCAATCCCCCCAGAAGCAGTGCCTGATGTTTATTTCGAAAGTTTTCCATCTCTTCAAGCAGTAGCAACTCTAGGATTATATGCTCTTTTATTTTTAACAGGACTAGAAAGTGAGTTAGAGGAATTAGTAGCTGTAGGAGCACAGGCTTTCACTGTTGCTATGGCTGGTGTGATTTTACCTTTTGCTTTTGGAACTCTTGGATTAATGTTTATTTTCCAAGTAGATCTAATTCCAGCAGTCTTTGCTGGAGCATCTATGACAGCAACAAGTATAGGAATTACTGCAAGTGTTTTTGGTGAGTTGGGATATTTAAAAACTAGAGAAGGACAAATTGTTATTGGTGCAGCAGTGTTAGATGATATCTTGGGAATTGTTATTCTGGCAGTTGTAGTCGCCCTTGCTGCCGGAGGTTCTTTAGAAATTGCTCCTATCGTTAAATTGGTTGCAGCAGCTGTAGTATTTGTTATTGCTGCTATTGCATTAAGTAGAACAGCTGCTCCAGGTTTTGATTGGTTATTAGATAGATTAAAGGCTCCTGGAGCCGTAGTGGTTGCTTCTTTTGTGATACTTGTATTGTGTTGTTTCGTGGCAACAGCCATTGGATTGGAAGCGGCTTTGGGTGCTTTTGCAGCTGGATTAATCCTAAGTAGTTCTAAAAATAATCACGCAATTCAACAATCAGTTTTACCTTTAGTATCCTTATTCGCAACTATTTTCTTTGTATTAGTAGGAGCGGGAATGGATTTATCAGTTATCAATCCACTTGATCCAACAAGTAGGTCAGCTCTTGTAGTTGCAGGATTTTTATTAGTTGTCGCAATTATTGGAAAAATTGCAGCAGGATGGGTATTTTCTAGTGATAAACCTACAAACAGATTAGTAGTAGGGTTGGGTATGATGCCTAGAGGAGAGGTTGGTTTAATTTTCCTTGGATTAGGAACAAGCGCTAAGTTGTTAACTCCTTCTCTTGAAGCAGCTATTTTATTAATGGTTATTGGAACAACATTTCTTGCACCTGTTCTATTGAGAATTGTCCTAAAAGATAAGCCCCCAAATGATGGCAATAAAATTTCAGATGATGTTGCAGCTGATCCTGTGGGTCTTCTTTAGGAAATAAGTTTATTAGAATCAAAAAAATAAAAAGTCTTTAATAAATGGAAAAATCAGCTCTGATAGGTAGTGATGTTAATTATGACTGGAATTTTTTAAATTACCCAATACATACTGTTTCTGCTAAGCCTGAACAAACATCAAAAGAATACGCAATTTTATTAATTCATGGTTTCGGTGCTTCTACGGATCATTGGAGATTTAATATCCCTGTTTTAAGTAAAAAATATGAAGTTCACGCTATGGATTTACTCGGCTTTGGAAAAAGTCCTAAGCCTCAAGACGTCGATTACTCAGGATCATTATGGAAAGATCAAGTTGTAGCATATGTTAAAGAGAAAATAAAAAAACCTACAATTGTTGTTGGAAATTCACTAGGTGGTTATGCAGCATTAGCAGCTGGTGCAGAATTAAATGAGCTAAACGCAGGAGTGATATTACTCAATGCTGCTGGATATTTTAGTGAAGAAAAAACTATCAAAAAGAATATGTTGCAAACTTCAATTGAAACAGTTGCTGGCATATTTTTGAAAAATATTGTTCTTCAACGTTTGATTTTTGAGAATATGAGAAATCCAAAAAATATTAAAAAAACTTTGAATCAAGTTTATGTCGATAAAAAAAATGTTGATGATTTTTTAGTTGAGTCAATAAGGAAGCCTTCTCTAGATTTCGGTGCTTTTAATGTTTTTAGGAGTGTATTTAACCCATCAGGTCCTCAAGGATTGCCGTTGGATAAGCTATTCGCAAAACTAACTGCACCATTATTACTTCTCTGGGGAGGTAAAGATCCATGGATGAATACTCCAAAAAAAAGAAATCTTTATAAAAAATTTACACCAAAAAATACAAAGGAAATTATCCTTGATGCAGGACATTGTCCTCATGATGAGATACCTGAATTAGTGAATCAGCATATTTTGGATTGGGTTGATTCTCTTTAAGTAATAATTGTGAAACTTGAACTATCTAATAAAGACCAAGGAATTTTTGTCTTTCAAATAGATAAAAATAACTACATTAAATTTTGTCCCGAAAGAGGAGGAGTCATAACAAATTGGGTTTCGGATGGTAATGAAATACTTTATTTCGATGAAAAAAGATTTATGGACAAGTCAAAAAGTATTAGGGGAGGCATTCCAATCTTGTTTCCAATTTGTGGAAATCTCAATAACTCTAGTTCAGTATTCGGAAATGGTTATTTGCAATTACCACAACATGGTTTCGCTAGGGATTTGCAATGGCAATACTCATTTAATGAAAATGAAAAATTTTTATGCTTATTCTTAAATTCATCAAAAAAAACCAAAAAATATTATCCTTTCGATTTTGAACTAAGAATACAAGTTATCTTAAAGATTAACTGTTTAGAATTTCAAATTAAAATCCTAAACAAAACAGACTTTGCTATGCCTATAAATTTAGGTTTGCATCCTTATTTTAATGTTTCAGATTTCAAAAATTTAGAGTTTATCGATAATCCACTTAATTGTCAGGATCAAGAAAAAAATACTATAAGTAATACTTTGGATAAATTAAACAAAATTAATTTAGGGGTTGATCTACTTATGTATACTGCAGGTAGAAGCTCTTTTCGAGACAAAATTTTTAAACGAGAGGTAATTTTAAATCATCCATATCCTTTTGATTTAGGTGTTATTTGGAGTGATCCTCCAAGAAGAATGATATGTCTCGAACCTTGGACTAGTCCAAGAAATTCTTTTGTTGATGGATTTAGAAAAATTATGATTCCTTCAAATGATAGTAAAAGGTTAAATGCATCAATACAAATAAAATCTCTTAAATAATTATGCAATCTTATGAAATTTGTCGTTATCGATGATGATCCTACAGGCTCTCAAACTGTTCACGATTGCTTATTATTGCTTAAGTGGGACTGCTCAACTTTAGTCAAAGGTTTTGAATCTAAATCTAATTTATTTTTTATTTTGGCTAATACAAGGTCGCTATCGGAAAATGATGCGAAATTAACAATAGAGGAAATTTGCAAAAATCTTAAGACTGTAATTGGTTCTCAAGCCTGTAAAGAAGAAATAATTTTTATAAGTAGAGGAGACTCTACTCTTCGAGGACATAACTATTTAGAGCCAATTGCTCTAGATAGTTTCTTAGGACCTTTTGATGCAACTTTTCATATTCCAGCTTTCATAGAGGGTAAAAGATTAACAATTAATGGATCTCATTTTGTTGATAAAACCCCCATCAGTCAAACAATTTTTGCAAAAGATAAAATTTTTGGATATGAGACAAGTAATGTCAAGAATCTTTTATTTCGGAAGAGTAAATCTCAATTAAATTTTGAAGATATTCAAAACCTTTTATTGTCAGATATCGAACTGCTGAATGATGAAGAAAATAATATTGTTTTTAAAACACTAAAGAACTTAAAGAATAATAAACATGTAATTGTAGATGTAGAAAATTATTCTCAACTAAAAAAATTTTCTTTAGTAATTAAAAAATTAATTAAACATAAAAAATTCTTATTTAGAACTGCAGCAAGTTTTATAAGTTCAATTTCTGAGAAAAAAAGTGTTTCTCAGAGTGAAATATTTTTCTCTAATTTAAGAATAAGAAATAAAGAAAAGAGTTTTCTTCCAGGACTGATAATTGTTGGATCTTATGTAGAACTTTCCACAATACAATTGAATAATTTATTAGAGATAAGTAATTGCCACCCAGTTGAATTAAATGTTTCTGAATTCTTTAAAATTACTTCATCAGATAATAATCAGAAGCGAAGGAGTTTGTTTAAAAATAAATTTTTGAAAGAAATTAGATTTTCTTTTGAGAAAGGAAAAACTCCTGTTTTGTTTACTTCAAGAAAATTTATGTCTTTAGATTCTTCTGAACTATTTAATTTTTATAATTTACTTGCTTGTTTTATTGCTGAATTAGTCGCAGATTTGAAGTATGAAATAGGATATTTGATTTCAAAAGGTGGAATAACAACAAATTTTATTCTTAGTAATGGACTAAATGCAGATTATGTTTATCTTGAAGGACAGATTTTAACAGGCATTTCAGTGGTGACTTACAACCTAAAAAATGGCGAAAAACTTCCTATTGTTACCCATCCTGGAAACATTGGCACTAAAGATTCACTAGTTAATATTTGGAAAGTTTTTGAAAATAAAAATAATTTTTAAAATTAGAAATTTGAGATAATTTCTTCAGCAAAACTGCTGCAGGACAGGGGTTCTACTTTTGGTTCCATTAAGCGTGCTAGATCATAGGTGACTTTTTTTTGTTCTATTGCCTTACTTAAACCGTTAGTAATTAAGTTAGCTGCTTCATTCCAACCAAAGTATTCAAGCATCATTACGCCACTAAGAATTACTGAGCCTGGATTAATCTTGTTTAAGCCTGCATGTTTTGGAGCGGTACCGTGCGTAGCTTCAAAAATTGCTGCATTATCTCCAATATTTGCACCGGGAGCCATACCTAAGCCTCCAACAATTGCTGCAGCTGCATCAGAAACATAGTCTCCATTAAGGTTTAATGTTGCAAGAATTGAATATTCTTGAGGTCTAGTTTGAATTTGTTGAAATATACTATCAGCTATCCGATCATCAACAAGAATAAGTTCTCTCCATTTTTCATCTCCGTGAGAATTTGATATTGATGCAAGAACTTCTTTAATTTCTTCGCAAATGAATGCTTTTTTGTTATTTGTAAGCTTGTCAAAACCTGGTTCGATTTTTCGGGCATTATTTTCAATTGTGATTTCTGGATTTTTATGAATATTATCTAAAATCCAGCTTTCCCTTTCTGTAATGCAATCTTCTCTAAATTCATTGACTGCTAATTCATAACCCCAATCTCTAAATGCACCTTCGGTATATTTCATGATATTTCCTTTATGTACAAGAGTCACATGCCTTTTATCTCCTGATAATCTTTTAGCATGTTCAATGGCCTTTCTAATATGCCTTTGGCTTCCAGATTTACTTACTGGTTTTATTCCAATTCCTGATCCGTTGGGTATGGATCTATTTTTTAAATTTTTACTATTTGGTATTACAACATTATTTAAGTGATTAATTAATTCAAGACAATTATTATCCTCGGCTTCCCATTCAATTCCCATGTAGATATCTTCAGTATTTTCTCTATAAACAATAACGTCCAGATTTTGGGGATTTTTGTGAGGGCTTGGAGTCCCTGAATAATATCTGCATGGTCTAACACAACTATATAAATCAAAGATTTGTCTTAATGCAACATTAAGAGATCTAATACCTCCACCGATGGGAGTCGTTAAAGGACCTTTGATAGCTACGCCGAAGTGCCTTATTGCCTCAATAGTATCTTGAGGGAGATAGTTATATGTGCCATAAAGTTCACAAGCTTCATCTCCTGCATAGACTTTAAACCAATTAATTTTTCTTTCATCTCCATAGCTTTTTTTAATCGCTGAATCAAGAACGATTTGAGTAGCAGGCCAAATATCAACTCCCGTACCATCACCCCTAATAAAAGGGACAATTGGATTATTAGGAACATTTGGTTTGCCTTGATTAAAAGTTATTATCTCGCCTTCACTAGGTAAAGTTAATTTTTCAAATTTTGGCATAGCATTGAATTAATAAAAGATAACTCTTTGAAGCTCATAGTATTTTAATTTGCGATGAGTTATTTTCTTTAAAACCTAGAAATTTATTAGTCAAATGTGAATAGAGAATACTTTATTGATCAGCATTTCAACATCTTTATTAAAAGAAAAAGTAGTTAATAAGCCATTTAAAGCAAATTATGTCATTTTCAAAAAAAATACTCAGTCATTTATGAATGCGAGTTCAAATGTAAGTAATGTTGAGATAGCTAATAAAATTGCTTCTACTGCAGCTTTATTTCGGAAATATTTTCCAGATGCAAGCGTAAACTTTAGTCCCTGGGACAATACAAATGAATCTATGCAAGATACTATTGATTTTGCGTTTCATTTCCCTGGTTGGAGTCCTCTTATTGAATGTAGAGCGATACTCTTACAATTAAGAATTGAAAATGATACTAATGACAGAGTCCCGAAATTGTTGGGAATAATAATGCGAGGTATGATTGTTCCCTCCGAGAGATGGAGAGTGGCAACCATCGGTGATTGGGAAATGACTGGTACTCATCTACCGCAAAAGGAACAAAAAGATAATCTGTTTTTGGTTTGTAAAGAACTTTATAAGCTATTCTCTACAACATCTGCTGGTAACAAAAATTAGCTGTTTTATCTATTTTTCTTGTAGATTAAACACAGTTACAAAAATAATTCAAAATATATGGCAGTTGCTCTTTCAGGACAATTAAGAGAAGGGACAAAAAAATCCCACACTATGGCAGAAAATACCGGCTTTGTGGCTTGTTTTTTAAAAGGAGTTGTTGAAAAAAAATCTTATAGAAAATTAATTAGTGATTTATATTTTGTTTATGAAGCCATGGAAGAGGAAATTGAAAGACTGGTCAATGAGGAACATCCCGTCATAAAACCTATAGGTTTTAAATCATTATTTAGGAAAGAAACTCTTATAAATGATCTTAAATTTTATTTTGGTGAAAACTGGAAGAATGAAATTAATATTTCGCACTCAGCAAAAGAATATGTAGAAAGAATCCGAGAGGTCGCAAAAAATTCACCAGAACTTTTAGTTGGTCATCACTACACTCGATATATAGGAGATTTATCTGGGGGGCAAATCTTGAAAAGGATCGCTAAAAAAGCATTAAATTTGCAGGGGAATGATGGTTTAAATTTTTATGAGTTCGAATTAATTGCTGATGAAAAAAAATTCAAGGAAGAATATTCCCTTACTTTGAATCAACTTCCAATAAATCAAAAGACGGCTGATCAAATTATTGATGAAGCTAATCAAGCTTTTACTTACAATATGAAAATGTTTAAGGAGCTTGAAGGTAACTTGATTACTGTTTTAGGGAAGATTGTATTCAATTACATTACAAAAAAAGTAAGGAAAGGAAGTACCGAGACCTAATGTTTATGTTTGATTCATTAGTTGATTTCATTAAAACCAATATTGATCAATTAAATGGACATGAAGTACAAATATCTAGTGAATTCAAAGAACATCACAATGAAGACTCAAAATATATTATTAAAAATTGGCTTTTTTCATCTCCCGAATATAGAAAGTGGCGAATAACAAGATTAGATGGTGGCAAAAAACTGCAAGTGTTTAATACGGTCGCATATCCTAATTTTGATAGTGAATTTCCTATTTTAGGAGCTGATATTTTATGGTTTGGAACTTCTCAAAAGTTATTAGCAATACTGGATTATCAACCTTTAATTCAAGAAAGTAAGTATCTTGAAAAATATTGTTCAAGTTTAGGTAGTATTAAGAAAAAATATTCTGCATTTGATAATAATAAAATGAAGAATATATATGATTCAAAAAAGTATTTTTCCCCATGGGTGATTATATGTAGAGGAAATAAATTAAATCTTGATAGAGATTTAAATAATATATTCCATTCATTTGTAAATAATTATTTGGACATTTATAAATCGAATCCTGTTAATCAATTTTTAAATGAAGAAGAAATAAAGATTAATCAAATTAAATATGACAAGTATAGTTTTGAAAAAGACCCTGCAGAAAAATTGTTTAAATCTTTTTTTGGAGAAAAATGGACAAAAAAATTTATTAATAAATTTCTATTTACATTAAATAATGAGATTATTCATTGAATGTTAATACAAGATACTATTTTTTATAGGCCAGAATGGAGATGGCATAATTTCTTAAAATATTTAACAAATAATTTAAGTAAATATAATTGTTTAGAAAAAAAAATACCCTCGGAATATTCTTATAAAGATTCAACTTATGGTTCAAAGAAATCAAAAAAAAATGTGAATCTATCTACTTGGGGTGTAACGCATAAAAAAAGAATTCAATTCGCAAGAGCAGTTTGTATAAATAGTCCAAATTATTCTGTTTTAAATTTTTTAATTATTCCTAATACTATTTATAACGTCCCATTTTTTGGAGTAGATTTTGTTTCTCTACCTAATAGTTATTTAATAGTGTTAGATTTTCAGCCTTCATTAAAAATACAAAATCAATACAATAATGAGTTATTAGAAAAACTTATAAAACTCAAAAATCATTGTCATTCATCACTCCCATTAGCTGAAAAAATGTCTGCGGATGTAGCTAGATTTTTTTCTCCAGGAGTAATATGGTCAAAATTATCAAAAGAAGAAAGTAGTGATTTTTTAATTACTAATCAGCTTTATACCTCATTTAAGAAATATCTTGATTTGTATTTGGAAATTCTTTTCGAGAGCAAAGAAGTCAATATTGAAATGCAAAAAGAATTAATAAACGGTCAAAATAATTATTTGAATTATAGAAGAGATAACGATCCAGCAAGGCCAATGTTGTCGAGTTTGTTTGGTAAAGAATTTACTGAATCTTTAATTGAAGAAGTTTTATTTACTACGTAAAAGTCTTATAATCAACTGGAATTTGAAATCATATGAATAAAATTTCTGTTCTTTTTGTATGTTTGGGAAATATTTGTAGGTCTCCTGCAGCAGAAGCTATCTTTATAAAACTACTTGAAAAGAATGGATTAACCGATGCCTTTATTGTTGATTCTGCTGGAACTGGGAGTTGGCATATTGGAAAAAAAGCTGACTCTAGGATGAGAATTGCGGCAGAAAGAAGAGATATAAATATCTTAAGCAAGGCTCGTCAAATTACTAGCAAAGATTTTGACGAATTTAACTATATTCTTGCGATGGACGATTCAAATTTTAAAAATATTCAAGAACTTAAAAATAGAACAGCTTCAACTGGTTTTGCAGCAATAAAAAAAATACAGGATTTTAGATCAGTTTTTAATGAGCAAGAAGTTCCTGACCCATATTTTGGAGGTGATGAGGGCTTTGATTATGTCCTTGATATTTTAGAAGACTCTGTAAACGGTTTTTTGGAAAGTATTTCTTGAATTTATTTGATCTAAGTCTCTTTTGGAATCTTGTCATTGTAAAGGTCAATAATTTTATCCACTACCTCATTAATTGTATATCCGTCAGTAATAATTTCTATTGCATCATTCGCCTTAATTAGAGGCGAAATTTCCCTATTGGAATCTTCAAAATCTCTTTTCTTTATAAGTTCTTTTAATGTATGAAGGTCCATTTCTTGTGAGTCTTTACTATTTTTATCAGATTTTCTTCTTTTTGCTCTTTCATCGATGCTGGCAGTTAAAAATATTTTAAGTTCTGCATGAGGAAAAACAGTAGTTCCTATATCTCTTCCCTCCGCTACAAGCCCGCCTGATTCTCCAATTTTTTTTTGTTCTTCTACTAAGAATTTTCTTACTTCTTTTATTGAGGAAATTTTAGAAACGATGGAACTTATCTTTTGCGTCCTAATTTCTTCAGTAACACAGTAGTTATTAACATAAACATCTTGCTGTGAATTTGTATTCGACTTGAAAACTATAGATATATCTTTAAGAATATTCTGTAATTTTTTTTCTTTTTTATAATCAATACTTTCTTTTATCATAAGCCAACTCAATGCCCTGTACATTGCGCCAGTATCTAAATATAAAAGTTTAAGTTTCTTCGCTATTAACTTTGTTACAGTACTTTTACCTGAACCTGCAGGACCATCAATTGCAATAATCGGTCTTCTTTTCATTAGAAAAACGTGATCAATTAATCTTGTCTCTCCACATCTTATCGCACCAGCCAATAACGAAATATTATCCTCAAGGCTTGCTTTTTGAAGTGTATGAGGGTGTAAATGTTCTAAATATTCAATTGAAATTTTTTTTGTTGATAGCTTCTTAATTATTTGGTTTAAATTGATCTTTTTATTTTGTTGAAAATTTTTTTTTGCTTCTAATAACTCACTTGAAAAAAACCTAATCAATTTTCTTTCGTTTTTTGATAAATGTACATTACGTGAACTTAAAGGAATTCCATCAAAATCTCTTTGTGTAGGAATGGATTTAATAGTAACATTTAATTTCTTTCTAAAGACAAGATTTTTTAAAATTAAAAGTTGTTGCCAATCTTTTTCTCCTAAGTAAAGATTTTTTGGCTTGATGAGATTAAGTAATCTATAAACTACTGTACAAACGCCATCAAAATGGCCAATTCGATTTACTCCACATAATGCAGAAGATAATTCTTTTGGAGCTTTTAGGAATTTAATATTTTTATTATTCGGTGGATATATATCTTCATTACTTGGGATGAAGATAGCATCGGCGCCATTTGAAAAGGAGATTTTTATATCATTATCAATTGTTTTAGGGTAATTCTCTAAATCTAACTTGTTATCAAATTGAAGTGGATTAACAAAAATACTTACTAAATTAATATTAGAATTGTCATTTTTTGCTGTTGATATTAGTTTAATATGACCATCATGAAGATTACCCATTGTTGGAATGAAGTTAATATCACTATTAATATTTCTCCTCCAATTTTCTATTTCTTCAGTTTTATTTATAATTACTTTCTTCACTTTGTTTTTAAAAAATAAATCTATTTGATAAATAATTACTGGACAAAAGCAATCTTAGGAGGAATATCTATATAGGGGAAGTCTATCATTTTTATTTCATGGATTACAAAACATCAGGTGTTGATATAGAAGCTGGGCGAGAATTTGTTTCCGAAATTAAACAGGCAGTTGAAGGAACTCATACATCTAATGTGATTGAGGGTATTGGCGGGTTCGGAGGTTTGTTTAGAATTCCTATCGATAGTTTTAAAAAACCAGTTCTTGTTTCAGGAACTGATGGTGTTGGAACAAAATTAGAATTAGCCCAAAGTAAAAACTTTCACTTTGAGGTTGGTATTGATTTAGTTGCTATGTGCATGAACGATATCATTACTAGTGGTGCAAAACCTTTATTTTTTCTAGATTATATTGCTACTGGTAAGCTTGATAAAAAACAATTATTGAGGGTTGTTCAGGGAATTTCACATGGATGCGGAGAAAATAACTGTTCATTACTCGGCGGAGAAACTGCTGAAATGCCTGGATTTTATTCAAAAAATAAGTATGATCTTGCAGGATTTTGTGTTGGAATAGTTGATGAGGATAAGCTTATTAATGGTAAAAAAGTCTCTGAAAATGACTTAATAATTGCTTTAAAAAGTAATGGAGTTCATAGTAACGGCTTTAGTTTAGTAAGAAAAATTATTCAAAACAATAAGCAAATAGATAAAGAATTTGAAAAAGTTTCTAACTTAAATTTTTATGATGAGCTATTGAAACCTACAAAAATTTACAATAAAGTGATTAATCAAATTTTATCTGAAGATATAGAAATTAAAGCAATGTCTCATATAACTGGAGGAGGAATTCCAGAAAATTTACCAAGATGTATTCCTACTGATTTTATTCCTTATATCAATACCAGTTCTTGGCAAATACCTATTTTATTTAAATTCCTTAAAGAGAAAGGATCTATTCCTGAAAAAGATTTTTGGAATACTTTCAATCTTGGAGTGGGATTTTGTTTAATTATTGATAAAAAATTTAAGGACGCGATATTAAGTATCTGTAAAGATTATGATATAGATAGTTGGGAAATTGGAAAGATAGTTAGAAAAAATGATTCAAAAATTAGTAAATTTTTGCCAGAAATTTTAACTTAAATTTTTTTATCTTTTTTAAATGAGTTTTAAAAAATTATTTTTTATACCCAAATGAAAAAGTTAGATGTAATATAATAAAATTACCGCCGAATTATATCGGAAGTTTAAGTATTAAGATTTAACCTTTATTCAATGCCTTTTGCAAATAATCAAAGAATTACACGTAGACGTAGTTCAGCTGGTCCTACACCTCCAAAAAGACCAATAGGTAATAATTCTGAATCAATTGGTAGACAGGCTCAAGGTCCAAGGCCAACTTTCTTGACACTAAGGGATCATGGGAAAGTTTTTGTAGCTGATTTACCTAATTTGTCCGATGGTCAATTAGCGCATATTAGTAAAGAAGCTAATGAAGTTTTAAATAGTTTGGAAAAAAGACTTAGTGATCTTGAAAATGAACCTAATGTTAGTAATCCGGAAAACGATACGCTGATAAAAGCTTCTACCAAAAGAGATGTCACATTGAGGTTTATTAAATCAATAGAAGAAGAACAAGAACATAGAAAAAATAATCCAGCTTTACGAGATGCTGCATCTGAATCGTTACCTAGAACTTTTCTTGAGGTTGCTAGACATAGATTGCCTGGAGCAACTTTTGATTCACTACTTCGAGAGGCTCTTGAAGCTTGTGCAGTTGATGAAAGTACTGAAGAAAATCAAGTTATTGATGAGCCTAAAGAAACTGTAAAAATTATGGATATACCTTCTTCCAACACTAATGCTTCACTTGTTGTTAGTATCGATTCAAGTGATGATTCCAAGAATGACTCTATTTGATTCAACACAAGAGTTAATAAATTTTAAAGACCAAAATAATTCAAAAATTAACCTTACTTCAGAGAAAGATCCTATTTTATGTAATCATTGCAAAAGAACGGCATCAAATGGTGTTAGATGTTTAGGAATGTGTGTAGCAGATAATGATTACTAAAATAATTTACAAATAAATGATCTGATGAAAATAATTAATAAATCTACTAAATTTTATTTATTAATGGATATCAAGTATTATTTAAAATAATAAAGAAAAGATTATTTTTCTACATATCAATAAGTAATTGAAACTTTATACCCTTTATTTGAAATTGAGGTTCTTAGAAAACTTTATAATTCAATGCATAAAAAAATTAAATAAGGCGGCACCCAGATTCGAACTGGGGATAAAGGATTTGCAATCCTCTGCCTTACCACTTGGCCATGCCGCCGAGAAAGATTCGATTGAGTCTTTTTATGATCTTAACAGTAAGGTGTCTCATTCTCTATTATTTATATGCAATGGTCATGGAGAAGATGTAATCGCATCGGAGATAATAAAAAGATTATTAAAAAAAATAAAAAATAAAAATATTGAAGTTTTGCCGTTAGTAGGAAATGGAGATGTATTTAATTCCATAAAATCAAAGAATTTTCGTAAAATAGGATTTTTAAAAGAGCTGCCTAGTGGAGGTTTTAGCAATCAAAGTCTGAAGGGATTTGTGCTTGATTTGTTTGCAGGATTTTTAATAGATAATTTAAGAAATTTTCTACTTGTAAAACAGAAGTCAAAACATAACTGCAAAATTATCGCAGTAGGTGATTTCTTGCCATTACTCTACGCTTGGAGTTCAGAATGCGACTTTAGTTTCATTGGAACTCCTAAAAGCGATCATACTTGGAGTAGTGGGCCAGGTTGGGATTTAAGCGATTTTTATCATAAGTTGAAAGGCTCTGAATGGGATCCATGGGAAATGTTTTTAATGAAATCTCCAAGATGTAAAAATTTAATTATGAGAGATAAAATAACAGCTAATAATTTGTATAAAAAAAATATTGATGCACAATACTTGGGAAATCCAATGATGGATTTTGTTAATGTAACAAACAATAAGATATCAAATATTATTTCTTTTAAAAGGATTATTTTATTAATTGGAAGTAGATACCCTGAAGCTTTTAAAAATCTTGATAATTTTCTTAATTGTTTGCAAGATTTTAATTTATCAAAGGATTTGGTAATACTTTTGCCTTTGAGCATTAATGCGAATGTGATTCAAATTCAAAATTATTTAAATAAATATGGTTTTATAAAACAGAGTAAAGTTAAACTTCTAATTGATGAAGATTCAGTATGGAAAAAGAAAGATCAATATGTAGTGATTGGAAAAGGTAAATTCAATTCATGGGCCAATATGGCAGAAGTTGGCTTGTCTAATGCAGGAACTGCTACAGAGCAAATTGCTGGCCTTGGAATTCCATCTCTTTCCTTACCGGGAACTGGACCACAATTTACAAAATCATTTGCAAAAAGGCAATCAAGATTATTGGGAGGTAGTGTTTTAGTTTGCAAGAACAAAAAAATTCTTTTAAAACGTTTAAGTTTACTTTTGAAAGGAAATGTTAATATGTTAGATCAAGCAAAAATTGGAAAAAAAAGAATGGGGGAATCCGGCGCGAGTAAGAAAATCGTAGATGCTATAAACCTTCATTTGTTATCTTAGTAAATGGCACTAGATTATTAATTATTAATTCTTTTATGTATCCAATAAATGATCGGCAATATCTAAAAATTTGTGCAGAAATTGCAAAACTTATGAGTATAAGCTTATCTTCTGCAAAGAAAAAAGTAGAAATTCAAATTGCAAAAGAAGGATCGAAAACTATTCAAGAAAAAATACAAGTTGCGCAAAATGTTTTGAAAATTTGTGAAAAAAATGATGGAGATAAATTAAGTTCTTCAAGAATACTAGATAAGCTTATGGAAACACTTGATGGTGAAGATAATTTTTTAACTGAAGATTGATTCTTAATGGTCAAATATATTTGAGAATTTTAGTATGTCTAAATCAGCATGTACAGAAACTGTCTCGAAACATTTTTGAGCTAATTCATATCTATTCTCTCTTTCTAAAATAACTTTTAATTTATGCATAGCTTCAATTAAATATCTAACATCATTTGCTGCATAATCTAATTGATCTTTTGTTAAATCTTCGTTGCTACCCCAATCACTACTTTGCGAGCTTTTGTCTAGTTCTATACCTAACAATTCATTAATTAAATCCTTTAAACCGTGTTTATTTGTATAAGTTCTTGCCAACTTACTAGCAATTTTTGTACAAAAAATATTTTTTGTATTAATTTCAAGATTGCATTTTAGAGCTGCAATATCAAATCTCGCATAGTGGAATATTTTAGTAATTTTGTCATCTTCAAGAAGTGCTTTTAAATGAGGTGAAGAAGAAGTATTAAGTTCGATTTTTATACAGGATGTTCTTTTAAATTCATTGCATATTTGTACTAAACAGAGTCTATCTCTTCCATGAATTAAACCCATTGCCTCAGTGTCAATAGCTAGGTAGGATGATTTTTTATAAAGATTGTATAAATCTACTGTTAAATCGCTATAAAGAAGATCAATATTTTTATTTTCAATAGTCATTTTTAATAAGTATTTAAGGAAATTAAAGGTTTAGAATATTACTTAAGATTTTATTTCTTTAAGAATTTTTATCTAATAGGAATATTTTACAGAATAAATCTAAAAAATTATAATATGATGTAACTTTAATTTTTATTCTCGAGTTACTATAAAAAATTTATTTAATGACCTATTCCTTAAATTCAACATTATTGCTGACAATTCTCTTGGCCATAGGATTATTTTTTTTTCTTAGGGCTTCCAGTAAAGATAGAACAACCATCGTTGAAATTTCATCTTCTCAGCAGCCACTTAAGGTTTTAAATGGTTTATGTGAATGGCTTAATTTGAGGGGATGGAAGCAAACTGGAGGAGATTTTGAACAAAGAATTTTAATATTCAAGGGTCAAGTTGTTTCTAGTAAATTTTTAGCAATTTTTTTAGGTTTTCTTGGCGGTTTTGGTTCTTGTGCTTTGGGATTAGTAATTATTCAAATATATCCTAAATTAGGTTGGTGGCCTATTCTTTTGGGATTGATAGGTGGCCCTTTGTCTGGAATGATTTATTTTAAAAAATCAGCAAGAGAGGAGAAATTTGAATTAAGGTTGATTAGCGAAAATGAAAATGATTCAACTTTCATGAGACTAAGAGCGCATAGGGATGAATTAATCTCTTTAGAAAATGAACTTGGAGAAAAACTTCAATTGAAAAGTGATGGTTCTTTATTTAAAACACCTATTTAAGATACTTTAAGATTTTATTCGATAAATTTTAATCAAAAATATCATTCTCTATACAGAATTTTTCTAACTCTTTATCATTTAACCAATCTTGGGGTTTTGTAAAAATTGATGTGAGTAATTCCTCTCGAGAACCCTTTTTAGCTTTATATCCATATTCCCATCTAGCTAAAGGCGGTAGTGACATTAATATAGATTCAGTTCTGCCATTAGTTTGTAGTCCAAAAATCGTCCCTCTATCCCAAACTAAATTGAATTCGACATATCTACCTCTTCGATATATCTGGAATTCTCTTTCCTTCGATGTATATGTTTGAGAAGCTCTTTTTTCAATAATGGGCAAATATGAAGGGAGGAATGCCTGCCCACAGCTTTCTGCTAAAGAAAATAAATTATCCCAATTTAAATTAGATCTGCCAATATTTTGTGAAGCTTTTGATGCCTCTCCATTTTGATTATTTCCTCTATAAATATTGCCTGAACCATCTTGATAATCATAAAAAATACCTCCTATGCCTCTAGATTCATTTCTATGCTTCAAGAAGAAATATTCATCACACCATGGTTTGAAAACTTTATGCAAATCTTTATCGACTTTCTCGCAAGCTTTTTTATGCACGTTATGAAAGTTTCTTACATCAGAAAGATAAGGATAAAAAGGGGTTAAGTCTGCACCTCCCCCAAACCACCAAACAGGACCAGCTTCGAAATATCGATAATTCAGATGAACTGTAGGAATAAAGGGATTCTTAGGGTGCAACACCATAGAAGTTCCCGTAGCAAACCATTCATGACCTTTTGCTTCAGGCCTTTGAGAGATTATAGATTGCGGTAATTCTTTTCCTTGTACTTCCGAGAAATTCACTCCTGCCTGCTCAAAAATACAACCATTTTTCAATACTCTTGATCTTCCACCGCCACCTTCGTCTCTTAACCAGGATTCTTCTGTAAATTTCCCTTTGCCATCTACATTTTCAAGCCCTGAACAAATATTGTCTTGTAGAGTTAATAAGAGATTTTTAGTTTTTTCTCTCGAGTTTTTAGGAGGTTCTTTCAACATGTATTTAGTTAATCTTGAAGAAAAAATTTTTTTGGTTAATTATAAGTTTCCCTTTATAATTTCTCTTAGGGGGTCCTTATTGCCTATTATTTGATAGTTCGACATAGTTCTTAATCTTTTAAACAGTCGACTACCTTGTCAAAATATTTAAAAATTTAATGACCACAATAGAAGATGCGAATTTTGCTTTACAAAAAGTTCTAGATGCTGGATCTCAGAAAAATGTAATTGAATTAGCTTGGATTAAGAACGTAAGAGTAACTACGCCTAGAGTAATCGTAACATTATCATTGCCATCATTTGCAAATTCTCAGAGAGATAGAATTGTACAAGAGGTTAGAAAAGTACTACTGGATTTTGAAGATATTGATGATGTTCAAATAGAGATAGATAATAATCCTTCCAAAACAGAATCTCAAAATCAAAGTAAGGCTCCTGAGTTGCAGGAGATTGATGGAATTCGTCATATTATAGCTGTTAGCAGTGGTAAAGGTGGAGTTGGAAAAAGTACCATTGCAGTTAATCTCGCTTGTTCTCTGGCTAAATTAGGTTCTAAAACTGGTTTGCTGGATGCTGATATATATGGACCTAATACTCCCTCAATGATGGGAGTTGCCGAACAGAATCCAAAGGTTACAGAAGGTAGTGGTAGTGATCAAAGGTTAATACCAATTAATAAATATGGAATTTCATTGGTATCGATGGGTTTCCTCATAGAAGAAGGTCAGCCAGTTATATGGAGAGGACCAATGCTTAATAGTATTATCCGACAATTTTTGTACCAAGTCGAATGGAATAATCTTGATTTTTTGGTTATTGACTTGCCTCCTGGAACAGGAGATGCTCAAATATCCCTCTCTCAATCTGTGCCTATTTCTGGAGCTATAGTTGTCACTACTCCTCAACAAGTATCTTTACAAGATGCAAGGAGAGGATTAGCAATGTTTAAACAACTCGGAGTACCTTTACTGGGAATTGTAGAAAATATGTCAGTATTTATTCCACCAGATATGCCAGGTAAAAAATATGAAATTTTTGGTAAAGGTGGTGGACAAACATTAGCTAAAGAAAATGATTTACCACTACTAGCCCAAATACCTATTGAAATCCCTCTCGTTGATGATAGTAATAAAGGCGTACCAATTTCTATAAGCCAACCCAATAAAGAAAGTTCTATTGAATTTGGTAATTTAGCTCAATTAATTAAGAATCAATTTGTTAATAGTTAATTGATGTTTAGGAGAATTTCTTTATTAAATAACAGAGGATTTTTACAAAAAAAAGACAACTTTAATAGAAGTTTTTTATTTTCTCCACTACTTATCATCCCCCTGTTTTTAGTTATTATTTCGGGTTTATTAATTAAAAGTATTCAGGGTGATTTTTTAGTATCGAACTATTTAGGTCATATCCTAACTGGTTTTTTAGGTTATTTTTTAGCGTTTTTTATTTCTTATATACCTTTAGAGAGAATTAGAAAGTATTTGGTTCCATTTTATTTTTGTACTTTAATATCTTTGTTACTAATTTACTTTTTTGGGATTTCAGTGTCTGGAGCTCAAAGATGGCTAAACTTTGGCATCTTTTCTTTTCAGCCTTCAGAAGTAGCTAAACTTAGTACTGTCCTAACTCTTGCTTTAGTACTTGACAAAAAAACAATTTTAACAAAAAGAGATTTAGTATTGCCTTTATTAGTCGTAGTTATTCCTTGGTTACTAATTTTCTTTCAACCGGACTTAGGTACCTCTTTGGTTTTACTTGTTTTGACAGGGGTGATGCTCTATTGGTCGCAAATGCCCATAGAGTGGATATTGATATTAGTTTTTTGTATTATCACTGCTGCATTATATTTAACCTTACCGACTCTTCTTATTTTTTGGATTCCAGTTATAGGGTATCTCGCTTATAGATCTTCAAAAAAGAAAATTATTTTTTCTGCTTTCGCTATTTCGTTACATTTATTAGTGGCAAAATTGACACCAATTTTGTGGCAATTTGGCTTAAAAGAATATCAAAAAGATAGATTAGTTTTATTTTTAGATCCAAATAGAGATCCATTAGGTGGCGGATATCATTTAATACAGAGTCAAATTGCAATTGGTTCTGGAGGATTATTTGGGACTGGTTTGCTTCAAGGTAAGCTGACAAATTTGCAATTTATACCGGAACAACATACTGATTTTATATTTAGTGCTTTAGGCGAAGAATTGGGTTTTGTGGGGTGCATGATAGTTTTATTTTTGTTCTTTTTTTTGATTAAAAAGCTTATTAATACTGCAACAGTTGCTAGGACTAATTTTGAATCTCTAATTGTTATTGGAATAGCCACAACTTTTTTATTTCAAATAATTATTAACTTATTTATGACTATTGGATTAGGACCAGTGACTGGGATTCCCCTGCCTTTTATGAGCTATGGTCGAACGTCATTGGTGACTAATTTTATATCTATTGGATTTGTTTTATCTATATTAAAACGTTCTAGATCATTAAGGAATTGATGGAATCACAAATAACCATAAAAAAAATTCAAGACCTTTTGATTAAAGGAGTTCAAACTATACATGTGGATGATGATACTTCTAGAAGAATGTGGTGGGCTTCTTTAGAAGTTATTCAAAAAGATTTCCTATCTCAGAATTATCAACAGGGGGGACTATGGGTTGCCTCACCTTTACCTGCTTTTAATGATAAAAAATTTTTAAATCAATTTTATGGATGGCTTTGGTCTCCTGAGGGGTTTCCATATTTTCAGAATGAGAATGCAGGTTTTCTACCAGTTAATAATTCAGACAAGATAAAAAAAGATTTCGATTTAGTTAGTAATTATAAAGTTTTAAATCTTAGTCAAGAAGATGGTTATGAACCTTTTTTGATGATAATCACTCCAAATTTTCAATGCATATTGTCAATTGTAGGAGAAAAAGATAAGAAAACTCTATTAATGAAGTGTGATGAAGAAAGCCTTAAACTTTCAATTGAATTAATGCATGCAAGATTGAACCAAGAAAATTGTGAGGAAGGAGTAAAATTTCGTAATGCAATCAATAATTTAGGTAACCTTAATATTAATAACCAATTTGAAAAATTATTTTGGCCAACATTATCGGCAAAATTAGCAAATATTGCTCCAAATCATAATATACAGAATTCTGTAAAAAACGATGAAAAGAATCTGCAAATAACTGAAGCAAAATTATTACGTGCAATATCTCATGAAGTAAGAACGCCTTTGGCAACAATAAAAACTCTTATAAGTTCTACCTTAAAAAAATATAAGATGGACGAATCAATGAAAAATCGTTTAATTCAAATAGATAATGAATGTGATGAACAAATTGATAGGTTTGGTTTAATATTTAATGCAGCAGAATTAGTGAGTAATGAAGTTCCGTCATTAAATAACTTGACAAAGATTAATTTAGCGGAAATTTTTAAAAAACTTTCCCCTTTATGGAATAAACAATTAAATCGACGTGGGATTTCTTTAAAGATTGATATCCCCAATCAACTTCCGCAAATTTTGAGTGATTCTGAAAAATTGGAATTAATGTTAAGTGGATTAATTAATAAAAATACTAGAGGATTAAAAGAAGGTAGTACATTAATTTTAGAGCTAAGACCAGCTGGTCAAAAACTTAAACTTCAATTAAAAGTACAAAAAGTAGAAAGTAATCAAAAAGAAATTCGAAAAAAAGATAATGGTTCTGATATTGGTCCTGTTTTAAATTGGAATCCTCAAACAGGTAGTTTACAACTTAGTCAAAATGCTACTCAAAAGTTGTTGGCTAGCTTAGGAGGACACGTCACACAAAGGCGAGATACAGGTTTGACAGTATTTTTTCCAATTTCAGATTCAAAATAAAATGATAAACAAGTTTTCCATATATTAAATAATGTAGAAAATTTCTTGTAAATTTATAATTTTGCAAAATATGAATGCTAGTTTCTTATAAGAAATAACTCAAAATTAAGGATGACTGAAACTTTAGTTGGTCAATTTCCAAAGCATATAGGAAGTACCGGGGGTTTATTAAACTCAGCAGAAACCGAAGAAAAATATGCAATTGTATGGAAAAGTTCCAAGGAACAAGCATTTGAATTGCCCACCGGTGGAGCTGCTATTATGCATGAGGGTGATAATCTAATGTACTTTGCAAGAAAAGAACAATGCCTTGCATTAGGGACACAATTAAGAGCCTTCAAACCAAGAATTGAAGATTTTAAAATCTACCGAATTTTCCCAGGTGGCGATATTGAATTTTTACACCCAAAAGATGGTGTTTTCTCTGAAAAAGTAAATGAAGGCAGAGAAAAAGTAGGTCATAATCCAAGAAGAATAGGTGAGAATCCTAATCCAGCTGCATTGAAATTTACAACTAAGAATACTTTTGATTAACTTCCTTAAAGTTGATATAAAAGAAAAAAATAATTATAATTTGGGTTGACATTATTGATATGATCAGCTCACAGAAAGATAGTTTTTTAAAGGCTTACAAAGAAGGTAAAAATTTTATACCTATCATTCAAACTTGGCCAGCAGATTTAGAGACTCCATTGTCCACTTGGTTAAAATTATCCTCAAAAGATTCTCATGGTGTTTTTCTAGAATCTGTTGAGGGTGGGGAAAGTTTGGGTAGGTGGAGTATTGTTGCCACTAAACCTCTTTGGGAAGCCATTTGTTATGGAGAAGAAATAGTTAAAACTTGGAATAATGGCAAAACTGAAACTCATAAAGGTGATCCTTTTGATATTTTAAAAAGTTGGACAAATGAATATAAGTCAATCGTGCTTGATGACTTACCATCAATTGGACAGTTATATGGCTCTTGGGGTTATGAATTAATTAATCGAATAGAGCCAAGCGTTCCAATAAATGAAATACCAGAAAACAATATCCCTTATGGTTCGTGGATGTTTTTTGATCAGTTAGTTGTTTTTGATCAAATAAAAAGATGTATTACTGCAGTGGTTTATGCAGATACAACTTCTTCAAAAGATTTTTCTGTAGAAGAATTGTATCTAAACTCAATTTCTGCAATTCAGAAAATAAGAGATTTAATGAAAGTTCCTTTGAAAGAAAATGAGTTTTTAGAGTGGAATGAAAATAAGAATTTGAATTTAGATATTAAAAGTAATTGGAAGAAAAAAGATTTTGAGGATGCAGTTCTTTCTGCAAAAGAATATATAAGAAAAGGAGATATCTTTCAAATAGTCATAAGTCAGAGATTTCAGGCACAAGTCAATAATGCGCCCTTTAATTTATATAGAAGTTTAAGGATGGTTAATCCATCTCCATATATGTCTTTTTTTGATTTTGGCTCATGGTACCTGATTGGTTCCAGTCCTGAAGTGATGGTTAGAGCTGAAAAAAATAAAAAAAATCAAATTGTTGCAAGCTTAAGACCAATAGCTGGTACAAGACCAAGAGGAAATGATCCTCAAGAAGATTTGGTATTAGAAAAAGATTTATTAAAAGATCCGAAAGAGATAGCAGAACATGTAATGCTAATAGACCTTGGAAGAAATGATCTTGGAAGAGTTTGTGAAATTGGTAGTGTAGAAGTTAAAGATTTAATGGTTATTGAAAAATACTCACATGTTATGCACATAGTTAGTGAAGTTGAGGGGATCTTGAAAAATAATACTGATGTATGGGATTTGCTCAAGGCATGTTTCCCGGCTGGAACAGTAACTGGGGCACCAAAAATAAGAGCTATGCAATTGATTAAAGACTTTGAAAAAGATGCAAGAGGACCTTATGCGGGTGTTTACGGATCTATAGATGTTAATGGTGCATTAAATACGGCAATTACAATAAGAACTATGATTGTAAAACCCTCAAAGGATGGCAAATATAATGTATCGGTCCAGGCAGGTGCTGGAATAGTTGCTGATTCTTCTCCACAAAATGAATACCAAGAGACAATTAATAAAGCTAAGGGAATACTAAAAGCTTTAGCCTGTTTAGAGAAATAAATGAGTAAAAATAATCTTTATAAAGGTTTTGAGGTAGAACTTTTCACAGGTTCTTTTGATTCTCATATTGGTGTTTCAGCAGATATTGAAGAAAAATTTTCTGATTTTGTAAAAGAGCCAGATAATAGAAACGTTGAATACATTACAACACCTGAAAAAGACTACAATTTTTTATACAAGAAATTAATAACTCCAAGAAAAAAGTTAAGACAATGGTTAAACAATAAAAAGTTAACAATCATTCCTTCATCTACTCTGTGTTTTAAACACGATATTCAATTTCAAAGATCTGATATTAACAATGTTTATCATCAATTTATACAAGATAATTATGGGATCTCTATTGCAACTTCAAGTGTCCATATAAACATAGGAATAGATGATTTAGATAAGCTTTTTGCGGCTATTAGACTTATTAGATCTGAAGCTGCTTTATACCTATCTCTAAGTGCTAGTTCACCTTTTTTAAATAATAAAATTACGGAGAATCACTCTCAGAGATGGATACAGTTTCCTAAAACACCAAGGAAAGTCCCTTTTTTTGTAAATCATAATTCTTATATCGATTGGATTGAGGAAAATATAGCTAATAAAAATATGCAAAATATCAGGCATTTTTGGTCTTCAATTCGACCAAATGGTCCCCAAAGACCTTTAATTCTTGATCGTTTGGAGCTAAGAATTTGTGATTTTGTTTATGATATTAATCTGCTCCTAGGGATTACTGCCATGATAGAACTTAGGATTTTAGATCTTTTTGAAAATATAAACACTTTAGATCCTTTGAATGCAAGTATTTTTTCTATTGATGAATTACAGGAAATATGTGATCAGAATGAAATTAATGCTGCTAAAGATAGTCTGAATTCAGAGTTAATTAACTGGAAAGATGGCAAAAAAGTTATTTGTAGAGAATGGATTCAAAATTTATTATCAGATTTATCGTCAACCTCTGAAAAATTTAATATGAAACATCTTTTGCATCCTATCTATAAAGTGCTTAAAGAAGGTAATCAATCTATGAAATGGATAAAACAATATGAAAAAGGTCTTTCTATTGAGCAGATAATGAAGATTTCTATTGAAGATATGATTAAGAGTGAAGACCAGAATGTTTGATTATTGAAAAAACATTGATCTCAATATTTTCAACTATGACATAATGATTATATGGAATCTTTTCAACAGATAAAAAATAATAATGTGGATTTAATAAGTAACAATGATCCACTAGATAAAAATCGTCTTTTAATAGAGGATTTATGGGAGTCTGTACTTAGAGAAGAATGCCCAGATGATCAAGCTGAGAGATTGATACAGCTTAAAGAATTAAGTTATTCAAAACAAATTGATGCTGACGGTGCGAAAACTTTTAAAAATGAAATAGTTGATATTGTAAATTCTATGGATTTGGCAGAATCCATTGCAGCAGCAAGGGCATTTTCATTATATTTTCAACTAGTAAATATTTTGGAACAAAGAGTTGAGGAAGATAGATATATTCAAAGCTTTACTAATAAGAATGTTCAAAAATCGCCTGACAATCTTGATCCCTTTGCCCCAGCATTGGCTAGACAAAATGCTCCAGTAACTTTTAGAGAATTATTTTATAGGCTGAGGAAATTAAATGTACCTCCAGGAAAATTAGAGCAGTTATTGCAGGAAATGGATATTCGTTTAGTTTTTACTGCTCATCCGACCGAGATAGTCAGACATACGATTAGACATAAGCAAACTAGAGTCGCAAATTTATTAAAAAAAATACAGGTCGAGCAATTTTTAACACAAGAAGAAAAAAATTCTCTAAAAACCCAATTAAAAGAGGAAGTAAGACTTTGGTGGAGAACAGATGAATTGCATCAATTTAAACCTTCAGTTTTAGACGAAGTTGATTATGCGTTGCATTATTTTCAGCAAGTATTATTTAATGCAATGCCTCAATTGAGAGGAAGAATCTCTGAAGCACTTACAGAAAACTATCCAGATGTTCAGATGCCATCTGAATCGTTTTGTAATTTTGGTTCTTGGGTAGGATCAGATAGAGATGGTAACCCATCGGTCACTCCTGAGATAACATGGAGAACTGCCTGCTATCAAAGGCAACTGATGTTGGAAAGATATATTACTGCAATATCTAATCTTAGAGATCAATTAAGTGTATCAATGCAATGGAGTCAAGTAAGTTCTTCTTTATTAGAGTCATTAGAAACAGATAGAGTTAAGTTTCCAGAAATTTATGAAGCGAGAGCAACACGATATAGATCAGAACCTTACAGATTAAAATTAAGTTATATTTTAGAAAAATTAAGGTTAACTCAGGAAAGGAATAATTTATTAGCTAGTAGTGGGTGGAAATTTGAACTAGAGGGAGAAATAGATACTAAAAATATAGATAAAGTTGAAAACTTATATTATAAATCTGTAAATGAATTTACTTATGATCTCGAACTGATTAAAAATAGCCTTATTAGTACAGATTTAACTTGCGAGGCAGTAAACACATTACTCACGCAGGTGCATATTTTTGGCTTTTCTTTAGCAAGTTTAGATATTCGTCAAGAAAGTACAAGACATAGTGATGCTATTCAAGAGCTGACAAATTATCTTGATTTATCTTTGAAGTATGAACAAATGTCTGAGGAAGAGAAAATTCGATGGCTTGTAGATGAATTAAATACAAAAAGGCCTTTAATTCCTCCTGATGTCAACTGGACAAAAACTACAGAAGAAACCTTTTCAGTTTTTAAAATGGTCAAAAGATTGCAGCAAGAATTTGGAAGTCGAATTTGCCATTCTTACGTAATTTCTATGAGTCATAGTGCATCTGATTTGCTTGAAGTTCTCTTACTGGCAAAAGAAATGGGACTTCTTGATCAAAATTCACAAAAGTCAAAATTATTAGTCGTTCCTCTGTTTGAAACTGTTGAGGACCTTAAAAGAGCACCAGAAGTAATGGAAAAGTTGTTTAAATTAGATTTTTATAGATTATTGTTGCCTAAAGTTGGAGAATCTTTTAAACCTCTACAAGAACTAATGCTTGGCTATTCTGATAGCAATAAAGATTCAGGATTTGTTTCTAGCAATTGGGAAATTCATAGAGCCCAAATAGCTCTTCAAAATCTTGCGAGCAAAAATAACATATTGCTAAGACTTTTTCATGGAAGAGGTGGTTCTGTAGGTAGAGGGGGAGGACCAGCCTATCAGGCTATATTGGCTCAACCTAGTGGTACTTTAAAAGGGAGAATAAAAATAACAGAACAAGGTGAAGTTTTAGCTTCCAAATATAGCCTTCCTGAACTAGCTTTATACAATCTTGAAACCGTTACTACAGCTGTTATTCAAAATAGTTTGGTAAATAATAGACTGGACGCAACGCCAGAATGGAATCAATTAATGTCTAGGCTGGCAGAAAAATCAAGATCTCATTACAGAAAATTAGTGCATGAGAATCCTGATTTATTAAATTTCTTCCAAGAAGTTACCCCAATAGAAGAAATAAGTAAATTACAGATATCTAGTAGACCTGCAAGAAGAAAAAAAGGTGCAAAAGATTTGTCAAGTTTACGCGCTATTCCATGGGTATTTGGTTGGACACAAAGTAGGTTCCTTTTGCCAAGTTGGTTTGGGGTAGGAACTGCATTGTCATCTGAATTAAATGCGGACTCACAACAAATTGAATTATTAAGAGTTCTGCATCAAAGATGGCCATTTTTTAGGATGCTTATATCAAAGGTAGAAATGACATTATCTAAGGTTGATTTGGAAGTTGCAAGATATTATGTAGACACTCTTGGCAGTAAAGAAAATAAAGATTCTTTTGATGATATTTTTGAAGTAATTTCTAAAGAATACAATCTTACAAAATCTTTAATACTTGAAATTACTGGTAAAAGTAAGCTCCTTGAATCTGATAGAGACTTGAAATCATCGGTAAGCTTGAGAAATAAAACTATAATACCATTGGGATTTTTACAGGTTTCACTTTTAAGAAGACTTAGAGACCAAACAAGACAACCCCCAATAAGCGAATTTATGATTGATAAAGATGAAACAAGAAGAGCTTATAGTAGAAGTGAATTATTGAGAGGTGCACTTTTAACTATTAATGGAATAGCAGCTGGCATGAGAAATACAGGTTGATAATTGCAATATTTTTCTAAAAAAAAACTTGTTCTACCAGAAGGTTACTTTGTTAACTCTTCTAAGATTCCATTAGCTAAAGAAGTTAATAAACTTTTAGCAAATTGTGGTTGCGAGATATTTCCAGTAAAACTTCTTTCTGAGGCTATTAAGAAAAGTAATTTCTTTTTTACTATACAGAATGAATTAAAAAATAAATTATATGGCTTTGTTAGGGTTACATCTGATAGGGGATTGAATGCTAACTTATGGAATTTAAGTGCTGCGCCAGGTAAAAATCAGCAACTTTATTATTTAATATTGCTTCAAGTAACTCTTGAGAAAATAAATAGAGAAATGCCTGGATGCAGTATTTCAGTTCAGGCACCTGTATCTTCATTTAAAAGTTTAGAGGAAAGTGGATTTATACTTGATCCAAATGGAATAAGAGTAATGGGATATAAACTTTAAAATCATGTTACGAGCATGGAGGGATTCGAACCCCCGACTCTCAGAACCGGAATCTGACGCTCTATCCAACTGAGCTACATGCCCTTTAATTTGTCAATTTCTTTAAAGAAAATCTAATTACTACAAACTTAGCTAATTTAAATAATGAATGCACAAAAAAAATTTTTTTAAATAAATTAAAAATAAAAAATTTTCGGAACCATAAAAGTTTTGAAATTGATTTAGAAGAGCAAAGAGCAATTGTTCTTGGATGTAATGGTATAGGCAAGTCAAATTTACTTGAATCGGTTGAATTTTTAAGTCAATTAAAATCTAATAGAGCTTTAAGTGATAAAGATTTAATAGAAAATGAAAGTGATATGGCTTTAGTTTTAGGACAGATAGATTTTAAAGATGATTTAAAGTTAAATTTATTTCGAAAAGGTCCAAAAAAAATTTATGTCAATGAATCAATCTTGAAAAAGCAAAGTGAAATAAAGAATTATATTCGGAGCGTATGTTTTTGTTCTAATGATATTGATATTGTAAGAAGTGAACCTAGTTTTCGAAGAACATGGATTGATAAAATCGTATCTCAGCTTGAACCAGTATATATAGACTTGATAAGTAGATTTACCAGGCTTTTAAAACAAAGAAGTTATTTTTGGCGTTCAGAAATTTCCCTAAAAACTCAATCCTCAGAAATTCTTGAAAGCTTCGATATTCAAATGGCAAAAATAAGTACAAGAATTTTTAGGCGCAGAAGAAGAGCTTTATTAAAATTAAAACCATATGTGGAATATTGGCATAATCATTTAAGTAAATCAAAAGAGCAAATAGGTATAAATTACCTTTCAGGGATACAAAATATAAGTCCAAAAGAAGAAGAAGAGGAACTTATTTGTAAGAGAATTGCAGAACAACTATTAAATCAGCGTTCAATTGAAGCTTTAACTGGTAAATGTAATTTTGGACCTCATCGTGATGATATTGAGTTTTTAATTAATAATATTTCAGTTAGAAAATATGGCTCATCAGGACAGCAAAGAACTTTTATCTTGGCTTTAAAGATGGCTGAACTAGATTTATTAACTAAAACATTAAATGTCCCTCCAATACTTATTTTGGATGATGTCTTGGCGGAATTAGATTTAACTAGGCAAAATTTGTTGTTAAATTCTGTTGGTAAAGATAGCCAATGTTTTATAAGTGCAACGCATCTAGACAAATTTAATCAGTCTTTCTTAGGCTCTTCACAAATAATCCACTTGTAATTCTAAAATCATAAATATCAGCTAATCTTGTATTTATAAAAGTTTCTTAAATGGAAATCTACAAAAAAAATCAAATTTTAAGTTCATTTAATAAAAACCAAAAATTAATTCATCAAAGTAAACACCTTTTGTTGGAACTTTATAGATGTGATTGTGAAAAATTAAATGATGAATCCTTTTTACGCTGTACTTTAAACAGAGCTGCTAAATTAGCAAATGCAACAGTTCTGAATTTGATAAGTAATAAATTTGAACCTCAGGGGGTTACTGCAATCGCATTACTCGCAGAATCTCATATTTCGATACATACTTGGCCTGAATCTAATTATTCTGCAGTCGATATTTTTACATGTGGTCAAAATATGATGCCTGAACTAGCTAGTCAATATTTGATTGAAGCTTTAATGGCTAAAGAACATTCTTTGCGTGTAATTCAGCGAAATCCACCTTCAGCAGTACCTAAACAGATCAGAACAGCTTTTTAATAGAATATTACCTATTTAATTTTCCGCTTATTAGTCCTTCAAGATCTAAGCTTGTACAATTAAATCCTAAATTAGAAAAATATTGAACCAACTCCCTAAAATTATATTTGTTAAAAAAATCCTTTAATTCATCTTGTGGAATTTCTATTCTTGCAGTTGAGCCTTGGCACCGAACTCTAACCTCTGATAAGCCACCTTCTTTAAGATATTCTTCTGCTTTTTCAACCATTTTTAGCCTCTCACTAGTTATTTCATAGCCATAAGGAAATCTTGATGATAAGCAAGGTTGAGCAGGTTTATCCCACCAAGGAAAACCTAATGCTCTTGATATATCCCTAATGTCTTGTTTTGAGAATTTAAATTTTGCAAGCGGAGAGAGGACTCCTGCTTGTTTTGAGGCTTGTATACCTGGTCTGTAATCTTTAAGATCATCAAGATTGACTCCATCTAAAACAATCTTGTAATTAAGTTTGTTAGAGAGATAGGTTGTATGTTTGTGGAGCTCTTTTTTGCATGCAAAGCACCTATCCTTAGGATTTTTACTGTAACTTGATTGGTCTAATTCTAATGTTTTAATTTCTAAATGCTTTATTCCAATCCATTTTGCTTGACTTCTTGCTTCTTGGCGAAGAGTATTTGCTAATGCAGGAGAAATACCAGTTATCGCTATTGCTTTACTACCTAATTGCTCGAATGCTAATGATGCTACTAATGTACTGTCAACTCCTCCTGAATAAGCAATACAAGCGCTATCAAGATTCTTAATGAATCTTCTTATTGTATAAAGCTTTTCACTTTGTTCATCAGAGAGAATTTCTAGTTGATTGAACATGCTAATTACTTTAAAATTCAAATTACATATGAATAGGTTGAATTAATTATTAAATCTTTAATAATATTCTTATTTATATATTAGATTAAATCTATTAATTTTGTTCAATTGACGAATACGAGTAGAAATAGGGGAATTGGAATTGTCACAGCAAGTGACAGTCAAGAGAGATCAAAAGGTCAATTACATATTTATGATGGAGAGGGTAAAGGAAAAAGTCAGGCTGCCTTGGGAGTGGTTCTCAGGACAATAGGTTTAGGAATATGCGAAAAAAGACAGTCAAGAGTTTTACTTCTAAGATTTTTAAAAGGTCCTGAGAGGCCATATGACGAGGATTCAGCTATAGAGGCTTTGCAAAGAGGCTTTCCGCATTTAATTGACCATGTTAGGACAGGAAGATCTGAATTCTTTACTGCTGACCAAGTGACAAAATTTGATGTTGGTGAGGCTGAGAGAGGTTGGAATATTGCTAAAGGAGCTATTGCTAGTTCTCTGTATTCTGTAGTTGTACTTGATGAGTTGAACCCAGTTCTTGATTTAGGAATGCTTGATATCAATGAAGTAGTTGACTCTCTTAAAAATCGTCCAGATGGATTAGAAATAATTATTACCGGAAGGGCAGCCCCTTCCTCTTTGGTAAGAATATCTCAACTCCATTCAGAAATGAGGCCACGTTTGAAAAGAGACTTATCAACTCTAACCAGACAAAGTACTTCTAGTGGTGGAATTGAGATATATACAGGTGAAGGAAAGGGCAAATCCACAAGTGCACTTGGTAAGGCTCTTCAAGCTATCGGTAAAGGAATATCTCAAGATAAAAGTCATAGAGTTTTAATATTACAGTGGTTAAAAGGTGGGAATGGTTATACGGAAGATGCTGCCATAGAAGCTTTGAGAGAGAGTTATCCCCATTTAGTCGATCATTTGCGTTCAGGCAGAGATGCCATCGTATGGAGAGGTCAGCAACAACCAATTGATTATGTCGAAGCTGAGAGAGCATGGGAAATTGCTAAAGCTGCTATTTTGTCTGGCTTGTATAAAACAATTATTTTGGATGAATTGAACCCAACTGTTGATTTAGAGCTGTTACCTGTGGAATCAATACATCAAACGCTCTTAAAAAAACCTGCAGACACAGAAGTTGTCATTACTGGGAGATGTAAAAATGAACCTTCATACTTTGAACTTGCTGATGTCTACTCTGAAATGGTTTGCCATAAGCATTATGCAAATGTTGGAGTTGATTTGAAAAGAGGTGTAGATTACTGAATATTCTTAAAATTATTAATTACACAATATTTTTTTTATCTTTTCAATACCTCCTTCAATAGATCTTGACTGAATTTTGAATTGAGACAAGATTCTTGAAGCTTTTTCAGAACGTTTCCCCGATTTACATATAGTGAAGACCTCTTTATTTAAACTTTCTTTTTGAATAAATTTTAAGTCGGATTCTTGGTTCAAATGACTTAAGGGAATTGATATGGATCCCTCTATTGCAGAAGTAGAAAATTCTTCATTTTCTCTAACATCAATTAAAAGAATTTTGTTGGGTTTTGCTTTGTATAAACTATTGAAGTCATTAGCATTAATACTTTGGATTTCATTATTGTTCTCACAATATTCGTCGTTATTATAATAGCCCTCAAACTGAGACAGATTGTTTATTCGTTTATTTAATTGATCACTTTTTAGATGTAATTTTTTCATTTTCATATCCAGTAGATTAAAAATTAAAATCTTCCCATCTAAAATTTCACCTTTTTTTAAAATAATTTTGATAATTTCATTAACCTGAAGAATTCCTATTAAACCTGTTGAAACACCTACAACCCCATATTCTGCACAACTAGGGGCAGCATTTTTTGAAGGTGATTCTGGAAGTAAGTCTCTTAAATTAGGACTATTTTTATATAAATTGAAAACACTCACTTGCCCTTCAAAGCCCTGTACACTTCCAAAGACTAGGGGTTTATTTAATATCAGGCAGGAATCATTAATTAAATATCTTGTGCCAAAGTTATCCGAGCAATCACAAATAACATCAAACCCCTTTATCAATTCAAGAGCGTTTTTAGGATTAATTCTCTCTGAAAAGGTAAATATTTCGCAATTAGGATTGAATTTTTTAATTCTTTCCCTGGCAGAATCAATTTTAAGATTGCCAATAGTATTTGTTTCATGAATTATCTGTCTTTGGAGATTAGACTTTTCAACTTGATCATTATCAACTATTCCAATTCTCCCAATTCCTGCTGCAGCAAGATAAAGCAAAACGGAAGACCCAAGCCCACCTGCTCCAATGCATAATACTGAGCTTTTTTTAAGATTTAGTTGACCCTCATAACCTATCTCTTTGAGGATTAAATGTTTTTGATATCTTTCTTCTTCATCAGAGTTTAAGAAATTAAATTTTATATCTTTGGACATTTCGATCTTTTAATTTTTGCGAGCTAAACTATGAAAATATAATAATTAAAATACAAATTTTTAGCCTTTTAAATTTTTCTTATTACTGTGATTTATTAATATTTTTGTTAGAACTAGATGATAATGTGAAGTTTTTATAAATCAATTTTAAGTTTAAATATCTTCAGAAACCCTATATGCCAACGCCTCTAATAAAATACAAAATGTTTCGGTTCGGAATTTTGCACAACAAAAAGGTAGTCAATAGACGTTTTTTCCGATACTGTCTGGTTCATATATTAAGTTTACTGAATTCATGAGTGATAACACTCCAGAGTCAAACCAAGACTCCGGCTCCGATACAAGCTCAGAAACCAAAAGTTTTTCAGAGAAATACTCTGATGTTATGGGAAAAGTCAACGAAACCCTTGGCAATGTTGATTGGACTCAAATGGGTAAGTACGGCAAGGCGGCAGGCATAATTGCTGTTGTCGTAATAGCTCAAATAATAATTAAAGTCGTCATTGACACGATAAACTTTTTCCCAATTCTCCCTGGTTTACTAGAACTACTAGGCGTAATTGTTGTCGGTCAATGGAGCTGGCAAAATCTTCGTACCAGTGAAAATCGTGAAGCTGTTTTAGACAAGGTACAAAACCTTAAGAAGACATATTTAGGTTAGTTAAAGATTACATATTGAGAATTGCTTTTACGTAATCTTCAACTTGTTTTAAGTAACCTCCTCCAAACATATTGGCGTGATTCAATATGTGATAAAAATTATAAATAATAATTCTATTTTCAAATCCTTTTTTTATAGGAAAAATTCTATGATATTCTTCATAAAATTCTTTTCTAAAACCTCCAAATAGTTTTGTCATAGCTATATCTACTTCATTATCTGCCCACCAAGATGCCGGGTCAAATATTACTCCTTTTCCACATTTGTTCATTCCTGCATTGCCTGACCATAAATCACCATGAACTAGAGCATTTATTGGTTTGTGATTTACCAATTCTGATTTAATTTTTTCTTTAACTTTATTCATAATTTCATTATCTATAATTCTTGATTTAAGACTTAATAATTGAGGTATTATCCTTAAGTTTAAAAAACAATCTATCCAATTATCCTCTAAGCCTTTTTTCTGATCTGTTGTTCCGATAAAACCCTCAACTGGAAACCCAAACATTTTGGGGTTAGATTCAGCTGATTTTAAGTGCAATTCACCTAAACCTTTTCCAAGCTTTTTTTGGTCAAAGTTATGCATATCTATCCATTCAATTAAAAGAATCTCTATATTTTTTATATTTTTATATGCAATAACTTCAGGAATAACTAAGTTTTCTTGATTAATATATTTTCTCAAATTTTGGAGACAATATTTTTCAAATTTAAGAAATTTTTTGTTTCTAATGTTTCTTTTAAGGAATAACTTTTTGTTTGAGAATTCTATTCGCCATGCATTATGAATATCGCCACCATGTACTTGTTCAATACTTTTTGGATAGGTTTCACCTAATTCTTCACAAATTTCGTTAATTTCAATAGGAGATAATTTTTGCATTTTAATGAAAAAGTCTGAAGTTATTGTTGTAGGCGCCGGTATAGCAGGACTAACTTCTGCAGCGATTTTATCAAAACAAGGCTTATCAGTGACTTTAATCGAATCTCATACTCAAGCCGGAGGATGTGCCGGTACTTTTAAAAGAAAGAACTATACTTTCGATGTTGGCGCAACTCAGGTTGCTGGTTTAGAGAAGGGTGGAATTCATTCTAGAATTTTTGATTTTTTAGATATTCCATCCCCAGAAGCTACAATTTTAGATCCTGCTTGCATTGTTGATTTAAATGATGGTGGTAATCCTATACCTATTTGGTATGAAAAAAGTAAATGGATTGCTGAACGAGAAATGCAGTTTCCTGGGAGTCAAAGATTTTGGAAGCTTTGTACCCTAATACATGAAAGTAATTGGATATTTGCTAATAATAATCCTGTATTACCAATAAGTAATTTTTGGGATTTTTCTCAACTTCTCAAAGCACTAGTACCTTCAAACCTTCTCACAGGTATCTTACTTAAATCTACTATTTTTGATCTATTGCGGATATGTGGATTATCCAAGAATGAGCGCTTGATTAAATTCTTAAATCTTCAACTAAAACTTTATTCTCAAGAGGACGTTTATAGTACTGCAGCATTGTATGGATCTACTGTTCTTCAGATGTGTCAACAGCCACATGGTCTGTGGCATCTTAAAAAATCTATGCAGTCTTTAAGTGAAGCATTAGAAAGTTCATTAATTAAAACTGGAGTTAATTTAATTTTTGGACAAGAAGTTAATTCTATAACTTTTGACGACGTAAATATGTGTTGGCAACTATCTGCTAATTCGAAAAAAAAATCATTTATTTATCAAGCAAAAGATGTAATTTATACCGCACCTCCACAATCTTTGCTCAAGCATTTGAAAGACCCTTTAGAAAGAAAAAAAAATTATAAAAATCGACTTAATAATTTGCCTGATCCAAGTGGAGCTGTAGTTTTTTATTCAGCATTAAAAAAGGAAAATATTAAAAAAACATTCTCCAATCATTATCAATTTGTTTCAAAAGAATTTTGTTCGTTATTTGTATCAATTAGTGATGATGGTGATGGAAGAGCGCCAAAAGGTGAGGTTACTTTAATTGCTAGTATCTTTACCAAAACTAAAGATTGGTTTGATCTAGATAAACAAACTTACTTAAAGAAAAAAAATGGTTTCATGAAAAAAATATCCCTTGAATTGGAAAGTCAATTTGATATTGATCCTGAAAAATGGCTACATAGAGAATTAGCAACCCCATTGGGCTTTGAAAAATGGACAAAAAGACCTAATGGAATAGTAGGCGGGCTTGGTCAAAATCCAGATATTTTTGGTTTATTTGGATTATCAAGTAGGACACCTTTTGAAGGTTTATGGTTATGTGGAGATTCTATTTATCCAGGAGAGGGGACTGCAGGTGTTAGTCAGTCTGCATTAATGGTTTCAAGGCAAATTTTAGCTTCCAAAGGTATAGAAAATTTTAGTTTATAAAATTTTGTCTATTTTCTTTTGCTTCAGCAAGTTTTTTAGCAAGTAAATCCCAATTTTTTTCTTTGATAAGAGATTCCAGTATATTCAGCTTATTTTTAAAATTATTTATGGAATTTAAAACATTAATCTGATTATTAATAGCTAAATCTAGGCCTAGTTGTTCATTGCCTCCGCCAACTCTCGAAGTGTCAGCAAATCCTGTAGCAGCTATTTTTTGCGAAAGATCTAATAAAGATTGATTATTTTTTGTTTGCGCAGTTTCTATGAGGGCAGAAGCTAAAAATATAGGTAAATGAGAAATTAGAGATACTGCTTCATCATGCTCTTTTGGCGAAGCTTGGCAAATTTCACAATCCATTGATTTTATGAGCTCGGAAATAGTTCTGACTGAATTTAAATCACTATTTTGTGTTGGGGTAATAATCCATTTTGCATTTTTAAAAAGGCCTTCAAAACCTGCATCAACTCCTTTTTTTTCTGTTCCTGCCATTGGATGAGATCCAATAAATAGAGGATGTGTATTTTCCCATGTATTTACAATTAGTTCTTTTACCGACCCTACATCAGTTAGTATTGTTTCTTGAGGTATTGATGCTACTAATTGTTGCGACGGATTGATCAAATCTTTGATAGGCAATGCCAAAATTATTAGCTCACATTTTTTTAATAAGCTCAGATCACAGCTAACAAAATTTGCAAGTTTTTTATCTTTAGCTTTTTTTTCATTAAATTCATTATTTGCTATTCCATAAATTGTATGATTTAGACTTTGGAGTTTTAATCCTAAAGAACCACCAATTAATCCTAATCCTACTATTCCAATTTTCATAAATTAATTAATTCAAGACCCTCTTTTATTGATACCAATTTTTTGTATATTAGGTTCATAAATTTTGCATGTTTTGAAATTAAATTAATTATAAATGCTTGAAATTTTAAGTCATCAATATTTGAAAAATTTTTTGAGAGATCAAAGTACTAATTGGGAGCACATATATTCTTTTGGGAGGATAGTTTCCAAATGTATTGAAAATGATTCTACCTATCTAATTAATTCAGAAATTTTCTCTAGCTATGATTGGTTAACTCCAATTTTGATTTCTTTATTTTTAAAGGAAGAGGATTCAACTTTTATTTTATCTAAAGAAAAAATCCAATTTATAAGCCAATTTCAGATTGATTCATTGAAAAATCTAGGTTTTAATTTTATTTTGAAAAATGATCAATTTATTTTTGCAAATCATCATGTTCACTTGATAACTATCCAAAATTTTCTTAATGATCCCAATTCTCGTAACCTTAGAAATCATCGAATAGTTTATTCAGGAATTGAGGATATAAAACAGGATTTAAAAAATCATTTTAGGATTTCTTTAATTAAAAAGGATTGGACAAAAAATTTTAAAGAATTTGAATTAATCAATCAAAAATTTATAAAAGTATATGATTCGTTGAAGAAAAAGTTCTTCTTGAGAAAGGTCTTAGGAAATAGTTATATCAATTTAGATGAAAAAGAAATTAGTTTCTTGTCAAACTTTTTTCATGAAAATTCTTTTTTTTCTGATAAATTTTTAAGCGTCAACAAAGCATTATCTCAAGGTTGGGCATGCTGGGTAAAGTTAAACGAAACAAATTTAGATTGGGATTTGTATTTACAGCCAATAGATGAACTTTTTCAAATTAAGGAATTTTTTTCAAATAATAAATTTGTTTTTTTATCAGCATTGAGAAAAGATAATTTTTTCCAAATATATTTTAAAAAGCATAGTTTAGATATTGACTTGGTTATTAATTTTAAGAGTAATTTTGAAGAGAAAAAGATTTCTTTATATATACCCTCTAAACAGTTGCTTCCTAATAATCCTCTTTTTACCAATTCAATCTTGGACAAATGCAAAAAGTTAATACTTTTTAGAAAGGGTTTAACTTTAGTGTTGTCTGATGATATTGATTTAAAAACTAATCTTGCTACAGAATTAGCTTCTACTTACGGGAAGAGAGTATTGCTGGAGACAATTCCCTCAGGTAGAAATGAAATCCTTTGCTCTAGTTTTGACTGGTGGATTATGAATTCTTATTTAATTCAAATTCCAGAACAAATTATCATTCCTTTACTTCCGATTCCGAAAATGTCAGAACCCATTAATGCAATTACTGTCTCTCATAAAAAGAAGCTTTCTCAAGATTGGTTTAGAGACTTCTTTCTTCCTCAAGCTAGAATTAAACTTGAAAAATCTATTTCTCCTTTAAGAAGAAATTCAGGTAAGTTAATAATCCTAGATGGAAGAGTAAATAAAAGAAACTGGGGAAGATTACTTTTGCAAAACATTCAACCCTCAAAACAAATTAACTATATGCTACCTTTTGATTAGGGTATGATTTTGTAAATAACTAAAGAAATATGGGAGAAGCAAAAAGACGTAAAACACTTGGTTTACCTCCAAAAAAAAATAATACTAAAACTAAAATTGATGAGTCTCCAAGATTATTTGAATGGCTTCCCTTTACAATCAATCAAAGAGATAACCTAATTAAATTAAGTATTAAGGCCAGTTGGTTTGGAATCGGAGGGTTAGTAATCTTATGGATTGTAGTGAGATTTATAGGCCCTGCTGCTGGGTGGTGGACTTTAGCTGATTCTTTATAAATCTAAGCTACTGTTTTTATATCATTAACAGCGATTGTATTAGCAGGATTGCTATTTAATGCTTTCATTGAATTAGAACTGACTTCGGTTCCTTCTGTTAATTTCTCTTTAACCATAGATTCTACTTTATTCCTGATTTCTAAGTTTTGATCAAGCCAAATAATTGTATTATCTCTTCCTTGTCCAATATTTTCTCCTTCATAACTATACCAAGCACCTCTCCTTATGATGATATTAGTCTCTTCTGCTAAATCTAATAAGCATCCTGTTGTACTAATACCTTTCCCAAAGAGAATATCAAATTCTGCTATTCTAAATGGTGGTGCAACTTTGTTTTTTGCTACTTTCACTTTTGCTCTTATGCCATATTCCTCAGTACCTCTTTTAAGAGTTTGAATTCTTCTGATATCAAGTCTTACTGAGGCGTAAAATTTTAATGCATTACCTCCTGTGGTTGTTTCTGGATTGCCGTATGTAACGCCAATTTTTAGGCGTAATTGATTCAGGAATATTACCGTACATCCAGATTTTCCAATATTTCCTGTTATTTTCCTCATTGCTTGGCTCATGAGTCTTGCTTGGCTTCCAATTACGTGATCTCCCATCTCTCCCTCTATCTCGGCTCTTGGGGTTAGTGCTGCGACCGAGTCAACAACTACAAGATCTACCGCACTCGATCTTATAAGTTGGTCAACTATTTCTAGAGCCATTTCACCAGTATCTGGCTGTGAAACTAACAAATTTTCAACATCAACACCTAAAGAGGCCGCATAAACTGGATCGAGTGCATGCTCAGCATCTACAAATGCAGCTACTCCTCCATTTTTTTGGACTTCCGCAATCGCGTGAAGCGTTAAAGTAGTTTTTCCTGAACTTTCTGGTCCGTAAACTTCTACTACTCTTCCTTTTGGATAGCCTCCTCCTAATGCTAAATCTAAGGTGAGCGCTCCAGTAGATATTGTTTCTACTTTCATTCTTGAGGCGTCACCAAGTCTCATTATTGAACCTCGTCCAAAATTTCTTTCTATTTGACCTAAGACAAGACTTAATGCCTTGTCTTTTTCTTTTGATTCAGTTTTTCTCTTTTCTTCAAGGCTCATTGTTTGATTTATCGGTTAAAGTTCTTGTAATTATTCTAAATTTGGAAATTTTTATTTAAACCAAACTTCATAAATACAAACTATAGTACATCTGTACTCTAGCTGATTATCTTTAAATTGCAACTAATTCTCCAAGGTTTTCTAATTTTAATAATTTGATTTCATTACTTAACTTATTTTTATCTGATTCTTTCAAATATCCCCAATCAGCTAGGAAGCATGGAATTTGAGAAGTTTCTGAATTTTGTTTGATATCGATTAGAGTTTTTTTTCTATCTTCTATAAAGCCTAAAATTTCATAAGTTTGTGTAATTTTTTCAGCTATTTTGATTTTTGTTCCTGATTCATAACCAAAAATAAATTCTGGAAAAATATTTAATTGTTTAAGAATTTTTTCTGCAAATACTTTACCTTTAGTTGTTATAACTCCAGTTTTAATTCCTCTTTTGCTTAATTCTTTCATAAAATTTATAATTTCAAAAAAAGGTTTATGTAAATTTACCCACGATTTAAAATCTTTATCAATTTGGTACTTGCGAGACTTATCTAACATTTTTTGTATATCTTCTGCTATCCAGGAATTTTCATTTAATATCCTCTGGCAATTTTGATGATAATTATTAATGAAATCATCTTTATTATCACTTTTTAATGGATTTTCTGTTTTTATAATTTCGTGAACAATTAGGATCATTTCCCAACCATATTTAACCCAAGGCCTAATTTCTTTGAAAGAATTTGGTACTCCTTGATAAAGTTTTTGATCAATAGTGATATTGGGTGAATTTAAATATCTTTCACAGGCCAGCAAGGAGCTATGCCAATATTCTTGCATTCCATCAACTATTACTCCATCAAAATCAAATAGAAAAATTTTTTGAGAAGACACCAATTGAATATTAGAACTGGGCCGCTAGGATTCGAACCTAGGAATGTCGAGACCAAAACCCGATGCCTTACCACTTGGCGACGGCCCATTGAATTATCATTTTAATACATGAAAAGATTTTTTTCTATCCAAAAAATACAAATTTTTTATAAACATGGAGCTAGTTTTGAAAAATAAAAATATTATTTGAATCAGCTCGATTTCCATGGCTCTAGAAATTTCTGAGCTTTTTTGATTGCTAAACCCATTATTTCAGGATACTCATAGAGTTTTTTGTTATTTTCGTGAGCAAATTCAATAAGGGGCTGCATAATTTTTCTTGCAGCACTTCCAAATGCTATTCCATCTGGGAGATTGTTTGAATTCAACAATTCATGAGTTTTTTCATTTGTTCCTCCTGCTAATTGAATTAATCCTGGTGGAAGATCTGAACCGATTTTTTCAAACAACTTAACAGCATCTCTACTTGTTGTAGGAGCAAGATCTCCAGACATTGGCCTTCCATCTAGTTGCCAAATAAGGGGAATATCTAGCTCATTCAGAATTGCATATCTTTCCCAAAGAGCTTTCAAAAGATCTTCGGGCTCCTGGGCTTTTTTGAAAGATTGATTTAATCCACAACTAATAGATATCTTGTCTAATTTCATTCCAGAACTTTTAAGGATACTTACAACTTTTGTAAAAGAATCTAGGCGATTGATTTCTGTATGAATTTCTACTGCATTAGGCCTTATTTTTTGAAGTGTTGATGCTAAATCATTTTTTGACAAATTATATTCATATTCACTAATTAGATTTAGAGGACAACTATTTAAACATCTTCCACATCCATAACATTTACTCTCTTTAATTCCGAAATTATCAATTGCAAAGGTGGGGCATACTTTTTCGCATGGTCTTGGACAACTAGGGGGACATTTTAAAGGATCAAATTTTGCTTTTCGAAAGTGGATATCATTACCATCACTAATACTTATCATTAATCCTGGGGAGTTTTTAAAGACTTTTTTTGCCCAATCGATTCCTTTTTTTGCTGCATAAACTATAGATTCTTCTGCTGCAACATCTATGTAGTCAACACCAGCAGCAGTATAAATTGCACATAAATCTTCTATGGCAACAATATCTTCATTACTGGCACCACAAATTAACTTAATCCATTTATCTTTTTTATTCTTGGTTTTAATCAAACAATTTAACTTTCAAATTCATCCAAAATATAATTACTTAATGGTTTCCATTCAAGTTTTCTTGAACCCCCCATTTCAACAACTATGGTTAGTTTATTATCGTTAGTGCAAATCTCTATTAAGCTCTCTAATTCAGATTGAGATAGTACTTGACCTTCTAATAACCAAAGTAATTTATTTTTATCATTTTCATTAAATAACTCAGAAGCTTGTGGGATTACTTGTTGAACTTCCCCAAGCGCTCCGTTTCTTCCTACACTTTGATGACCAAGGTGAGGTGGTCTAACGCCATGCAATTTGAGCAAGAAAACTTCTGGATCTCCAAGCCCTCTTGCTGAAGTTATAAAAGTTTTAAAGCCTTTGGCCCTCATTCTCCTCAAAAGACGAGTTTCATAACCACCTTCAAGAGGAGCAAATATTGCGAGACATTTGTTAGTTTTTAAATCGTTATGAAACTTTTTCCCTGAGAGAAGTAATGGCATAAAAATTTCCTTTATTTCTATTTTATTTTATTTTATGGTACTTGATGATGTACAATTGTAACTCAGTGAATTTTTAAGCTCGCAAGCTAGCCGAGCCTCTGAAAATTTCACATTTTTTAGCGTTTCGTTAAAAAACTCAGGTGGGTTTATCCCGAGAGAAACTATCTATTATTTCAGATAAGTCTCGACCTTACTAATTGTTTTTTTATTAACTTCACCTTAACAACTGAAGGGTTTAGATAATTGAAAAATTATTACGAGCTAGCCTAATTTAGTCTTATGTCTATCGGAATTTTAGGAAAGAAATTGGGCATGTCCCAACTTTTCGATGATAAAGGTAATTCGGTACCAGTTACTCTTATAGAAGCTGGTCCGTGCCGAGTCACTCAATTGAAAACAACTGCTTTGGATGGTTATACCGCCGTTCAGATAGGTTATGGCTTGTCCAAAGAGAAGCATTTAAGCAAACCTGAAAAGGGACACTTATTGAAATCAGGTAAAGAACTTTTAAAGCATTTGAAAGAATATAGGGTTGAAGAAACTTCATCTTATGAAATCGGAAAACAAATAACTGTAAAAAACTTTGAAGTTGGTCAAAAAGTTGATATCAGTGGCAAATCTATGGGTAGAGGTTTTGCAGGTTACCAGAAAAGACATGGTTTTAGCAGAGGTCCTATGAGTCATGGTTCAAAAAATCATAGAGCACCAGGGTCTACAGGAGCAGGAACAACTCCGGGTAGGATTTATCCAGGGAAAAGAATGGCAGGAAGATATGGAGGAAAACAGATAACTACCAAAGGATTGTTAGTTCTAAAAATTGATGATCAAAAGAATTTGCTCGTAGTAAAGGGTTCTGTTCCAGGTAAGCCCGGCTCAATTGTTAACATTAAGCCAAATAATGTTGTAGGCAAAATAGGAGGTGAAAAATCATGACAACACTTGAAACTTTAAAGTGGGATGGTAAAAAATCAGGCAAAGTTACTCTTGATTTAGCAGTTGCTAAAGAAACTTCTTCGGCAGACTTAATCCATAGAGCAGTTCTTAGACAGCTAGCAAATAAAAGACAAGGGACAGCATCAACTTTGACAAGATCCGAAGTGCGCGGGGGCGGTAGAAAGCCATACAAACAAAAAGGTACAGGAAGAGCTCGTCAAGGATCAATAAGGACACCCTTAAGACCTGGTGGCGGAATTATTTTTGGACCGAAGCCACGTTCTTACAATCTTGATATGAATCGTAAGGAACGTAGATTAGCTCTTAGAACAGCTCTTATGTCCAGAGTATCTGATATGAAGGCTGTTGAAGATTTTGGATCTACTTTAAAGCAGCCTAAAACAAGTGATATCATCAATGGCCTTGCTCGATTAGGTATACAAAAAACTGAAAAAGTTTTGGTTATTCTTGAAAGTCCTTCCGATATTATAAAAAAATCCATTAATAATATTGAGAAAGTCAAATTAATCGCTGCCGATCAATTAAATGTATTTGATATTCTCAATGCCAATAAATTGGTAATAGGTCAATCAGCTATAGATAAAATTCAGGAGGTTTATGCATCATGAGTAAATTATTCGATTCTCGTTTAGCCGATGTAATACGAAAGCCAGTTATTACTGAAAAAGCTACAAATGCACTTGATCTTAACCAATATACTTTCGAAGTAGATCATAGAGCGGCTAAACCACAAATAAAGGCAGCTATTGAAGCCTTGTTCAGTGTTAAAGTCATAGGAGTTAACACTATGAATCCTCCTAGGAGAACAAGAAGAGTCGGGAAATTTTCCGGTAAACGTTCTCAGGTCAAGAAGGCAATTGTACGTCTTGCTGAAGGAGACAAAATCCAACTATTTCCAGAATCTTAAGGAGTTTTAATCATGGCAATACGTAAATTTAAACCTTATACACCTGGCACTAGGCAGAGAGTAGTTACTGACTTTAGTGAAATCACAAGTGCAAAACCTGAAAGATCACTAATAGTTTCGAAACATAGAGTTAAAGGCAGGAATAATCGTGGTGTTATCACTTGTCGTCATCGTGGAGGTGGTCACAAAAGGCAATATAGATTGGTCGACTTTAGAAGAGATAAAAGAAATATCAACGCTAAGGTTGCAGCTATACACTACGATCCTCATCGAAATGCAAGGTTGGCACTTTTATTTTACGAAGATGGAGAGAAAAGATATATTATCGCTCCAGCAGGAGTAAAAGTCGGACAAAATGTCATTTCTGGAGAAAGTGTTCCAATTGAAGATGGCAATGCAATGCCGCTTTCTGTTATGCCATTAGGATCTAGTGTTCATTGTGTTGAGTTATACGCAGGTAGGGGTGCTCAAATGGTTAGATCCGCAGGAGCTAGTGCTCAAGTTATGGCAAAAGAGGGAGATTATGTTGCTTTAAAACTCCCATCTACTGAGGTAAGACTTGTAAGAAAAGAATGTTACGCAACTCTTGGTGAAGTAGGTAATTCTGAAATAAGAAATACTAGCTTAGGTAAAGCAGGAAGAAGAAGATGGCTTGGAAGAAGGCCTCAAGTAAGAGGTAGTGTAATGAACCCATGTGATCATCCACATGGAGGAGGAGAGGGAAAAGCTCCAATTGGTAGAGCAGGCCCAGTTACTCCATGGGGTAAGCCAGCTCTTGGACTAAAGACACGTAAAAAGAACAAACCAAGTAATAAATTAGTTGTTCGAAGACGCCGTCGCGTTTCTAAGAGGAGTAGAGGAGGAAGAGACTCTTGATTACTTCATTTATTATTTCAATTCTTATTACATAATCATGGGACGTTCACTAAAAAAAGGACCTTTTATAGCAGATAGCCTGCTCAAGAAGGTAGAAAAACAAAATACCGATAATGACAAGTCTGTTATCAAAACTTGGTCAAGATCTTCTACGATTTTACCTTTAATGATCGGTCACACAATCGCTGTACATAATGGCAAGACTCACATTCCAGTATTTATTACTGAACAAATGATTGGTCATAAACTCGGTGAATTTGCTCCTACACGCACTTACCGAGGTCATATAAGAGATAAGAAAGGAGCAAAATCATGACACAAACACCTGAAACAACAAAAACAGCAATTGCTCATGGGAATTATGTTCGCGGATCAGCCTCTAAAGTGAGAAGAGTTTTGGATCAGATAAGGGGTAGATCTTATAGAGATGCATTGATTATGTTGGAATTTATGCCTTACAGATCTACAGACCCCATTACTAAAGTTCTAAGATCTGCTGTTGCTAATGCAGAACATAACCTTGGAATGGATCCATCTACCCTAGTTATTTCCTCTGCATGGGCTAATAGTGGTCCAGTAATGAAAAGGTATAGACCCAGAGCTCAAGGTCGAGCTTTTTCAATTAAAAAACAGACTTGCCATATCAGTATTTCTGTGGAGTCTGCTCCTACTCAAACTAATGCGGAGGTACAAAACTAATGGGACATAAAATACATCCTTCTGGACTAAGATTAGGAATTACACAAGAGCATCGCTCTAAGTGGTTTGCTACTTCTAAAACATATCCAATTCTTCTCCAAGAAGATTTTAAAATTCGTACCTTCATACAAAAAAAATATGGAGCAGCAGGAATTAGCGATGTTTTAATAGCAAGAAAAGCTGACCAACTGGAACTTGAATTAAAAACAGCAAGACCAGGAGTTATAGTTGGAAGACAAGGAAGTGGTATTGAAGAATTAAGATCTGGCATTCAAAAAACTATAGGTGATAGAACAAGGCAAGTCAGAATAAACGTTGTTGAAGTTGAACGCGTAGACGCTGATGCTTTTTTACTAGCTGAATATATTGCTCAACAACTAGAAAAAAGAGTCGCCTTCAGAAGAACTATTAGGATGGCCTTACAAAGGGCTCAAAGGGCTGGAGTTCTAGGTCTTAAAATTCAAGTAGGGGGAAGATTGAATGGTGCTGAAATAGCTAGAACTGAATGGACTAGAGAAGGTAGAGTGCCTTTACATACTTTGAGAGCTGAAATTGACTACGCAACACGTGAAGCTAATACAACTTACGGTGTTCTAGGCATTAAAGTTTGGGTTTTCAAAGGTGAAGTTCTCCCTAAAGAAGAACAAACTATCCCTGTGGGTGCGAGCCCTAAGAGGAAAGCTAGTAGAAGACCTCAGCAATTTGAGGATCGTTCAAATGAGAATTCATAGGAGGTATAAAAATGCTTAGTCCAAAACGTACTAAATTCCGTAAACAACATAGAGGCAGAATGAGGGGTGTAGCCTCCAAAGGTAATACTATTGCATTCGGTCAATTTGCTCTCCAAGCTCAAGACTGTGGCTGGGTAACTGCACGTCAGATTGAAGCAAGCAGAAGAGCTATGACTAGATATATCAAACGTGGCGGTCAAATCTGGATAAGAATATTTCCTGATAAACCAGTAACCATGAGACCTGCCGAAACTAGAATGGGTTCTGGTAAAGGTAATCCAGAGTTTTGGGTCGCAGTTGTAAAACCCGGAAGAATACTTTTTGAAATGGGTGGTGAGGATATCACTGAGGAAACTGCAAAGGAAGCTATGCGTCTGGCTCAATATAAACTTCCTGTAAAAACTAAATTTATCTCAATTGATAAAAATCTAGAAAATTCCTCCCAAGAAAATATAAAAAATATTAAAAAATCTCAAGAGGAGGTTAAACAATGAAAAACTCAGAGTCACTTAAGGAATTTCAAAAATTAAATTCTGAACAAATTACTGAAAAGATAGACCAATTACGAAAAGATCTTTTTGATTTGAGATTCAAACAAGCTACTAGACAGCTCAATGAAACTCATAAATTCAAAATCATTAAGAAACAAGTTGCGCAATTACTAACTCTAAGTAAAAGTCAATCTGCTTCTCAAACTACTTCTGATTAATTATTAGTTATGGCACTTAAAGAAAGAATTGGTACTGTTGTCAGCGACAAAATGGATAAAACAGTTGTTGTTGCTGTTATTAACAGATACCCACATCCCACTTATAAAAAAATTGTAAGTAGAACTACACGATACAAGGCTCATGACCCCGAAAATACGTGTGTTTTAGGTGATCGAGTTAAAATTAGAGAAACTAGGCCGCTTAGCGCTCATAAAAGATGGGCAATAGAAGAGATTCTCAATAAAACAAGTCAGGCTAGGGAGGTTAAAAAATGATTCAACAAGAAACTTACTTAACAGTCGCTGATAATAGCGGAGCTAAAAGACTCCAATGTATTAGAGTTTTAGGCTCTAATAGAAGGTATGCACATGTTGGGGATGTAATCGTAGCAACTGTAAAAGATGCTCTTCCTAATATGGGAGTTAAGAAATCTGAAGTTGTTAAAGCTGTTATCGTCAGAACTAAAGCAACATTAAGAAGAAATACTGGTAATTCAATCAGATTTGATGACAATGCTGCAGTATTGATTAATGAAGATAAGAATCCAAAAGGTACTAGAGTCTTCGGTCCTGTAGCTAGAGAACTGCGGGATAAAAATTATACAAAGATTGTTTCTCTTGCTCCGGAGGTGATTTAAATGTTGGATTCATTAAAACAAAAGAAAAATTTCCAAAGAATAAAAATGAGAATCAAAACTGGAGATTTGGTAAAAGTAATTAACGGTAAGGACAAAGGGAAAACTGGTGAGGTTTTAAAAACTATCCCATTTCAAAATAGAGTAGTGGTTAAGGGAATTAATCTTAGGACTAAACACGTAAAACCAACTCAGGAAGGAGAAACTGGAAGAATACTTACAGAAGAAGCATCTTTACATGCATCAAATGTAATGTTCTTTTCAAAAGATAAGAATCTTACAAGTAAGATTGAATACTTTATTGATAAAGAGGGGGTTAAGAAAAGAAGATTGAAGAAAACTGGTGAAGTAATTGATTAATTTTTCATCAGAAACCAGATTTCAACTTTTTCTAATTTATCAATTCTGACAAAGACCAGAATTAACAAAAAATTATGACTCTAAAAAATCGCTACAAAGAATCAATTAGACCAAAACTTTTAAAAGACCTTGGTCTTAAAAATATTCATCAAGTACCTAAAGTTGTCAAAGTCAACGTTAACAGAGGTCTTGGTGAGGCAGCTTCAAATTCAAAAGCTCTAGAAGCCTCTTTAAATGAAATGGCAACAATTACAGGACAAAAGGCCTTAGTAACTAGGGCCAAAAAAGCTATCGCGGGTTTTAAAATTCGTGAGGGCATGGCGATTGGTTGTACTGTAACTTTGAGAGGAGACAGGATGTATTCCTTTTTGGAGAGATTTATAAATCTAGCTTTACCAAGAATAAGAGACTTTAGAGGAGTTAATCCAAAAAGTTTTGATGGGAGAGGGAATTACACCGTTGGAGTGAAAGAGCAGTTGATTTTTCCTGAAATCTCTTTTGATAAAATAGATTCAATAAGAGGTATGGATATAACTATTGTCACTAGTGCAAAATCAGATCAAGAAGGTAAAGCTCTTCTGCAGGAGTTAGGAATGCCTTTTAGTAAGAATTAAATTAAAACTATGTCAAATCACGATCCTATTTCAGATATGCTAACTCGAATCAGAAATGCGAGTCAAAAAAAGCATACAACCACAACAATCCCAGGTTCAAAAATGTCCTTAAGTATCGCTAAAGTGCTTCAAAAAGAGGGGTTCATTTCTGATATTAATGAGGAAGGTGAAGGTTATAAATCACAAATAATACTCGGCCTTAAATATAGTGGTAAAAATAAATTCCCTACTATTCGATCTATGCAAAGAGTAAGTAAACCTGGTTTGAGAATTTATAAAAATACTAGAGGTTTACCAAAAGTGCTTGGAGGCCTTGGGGTTGCCATAATATCAACTTCTAAAGGTGTCATGAGTGATCGCGATGCCAGGAAGCAAGGCATTGGCGGTGAAGTCCTCTGCTATGTTTACTAAGGAGAATTAATCATGTCAAGAATCGGAAAAACACCAGTACTTATTCCAGATAAAGTTACAGTTGATTTTGATGGCTTAACAGTTACAGTGAAAGGCCCTAAGGGTGAGTTGAAACGTCTCATGCCTGAGGGAGTTAGTTTTGATAAGAAAGATAATACTGTTGTCGTAAGTCCTACTACAACCAAAATATACTCAAGGCAGAGACATGGTTTATGTAGAGCCTTAATTGCAAATATGGTTGAAGGGGTTACTCAAGGTTTTTCAAAGAAACTAGAAATTGTTGGCGTTGGATCAAGAGCACAAGTAAAAGGTAAAAATCTAGTTGTAAGTGCAGGATATAGTCATCCAGTAGAAATGATCCCCCCTGATGGTATAACATACAAAGTTGAGAGTAATACAAACGTTACCGTATCTGGAATTGATAAAGAAATTGTTGGCAATGAAGCCGCAAAAATTAGATCAATTAGACCTCCAGAGCCATATAAAGGTAAAGGAATTAAATATCATGATGAGAGAATCCTCAGAAAAGCTGGTAAATCTGGCAAAAAATAATTCCAATTAAAAAAATGACCAAACTTTCCAGGAAATTACAAACTCAAAAAAGACATAGAAGATTAAGGAGATTCTTAATTGGAGATGCAACGCGTCCAAGATTGTCTGTTTTTCGCTCTAATAACCATATTTATGCCCAGGTTATAGATGATAACGCTCAAACAACTATTTGCTCAGCTTCAACTGTTGATAAGGAACTAAGAGAAAAATCTGATAAATTACCTTCTGATTGTAATTCTTCTTCAATTGTTGGCAAATTACTTGCAAAGAGAGCAATAAAAAAAGGTATTAAGCAAGTAATTTTTGACCGTGGAGGTAATTTGTATCACGGCAGAGTAAAGGCACTTGCAGAAGCTGCTCGTGAAGCAGGCCTAGAATTCTAATTTTTTATTTTTACTATGACTGACACTCCAACAAAACAAGAAATTCAATCCAAGAATGATGACGTTCCAGGAGCTATACCTGACGAACAAAAAAAGAATAATCGAAATGATCGCAAAAGAAACAAAAGAGGTGATGCAAAAAATTTTGAAAGAGATTCTGATTGGCAAGAAAGGGTTGTTCAAATAAGACGTGTATCTAAAACTGTTAAGGGCGGTAAAAAAATGAGTTTTAGAGCAATAGTTGTTGTTGGAAATGAAAAAGGTCAAGTTGGAGTTGGGGTTGGCAAAGCTGGTGATGTCATTGGTGCAGTAAGAAAGGGAGTTTCAGATGGTAAGAAGAATCTTGTCAGAGTTCCATTAACGCCAAATAACTCAATACCAACTTTATCTTTAGGAAGTGATGGTGCTGCTAACGTGTTGATTAGGCCTGCCGCTCCAGGTACAGGTGTAATTGCTGGTGGTTCAATTAGAACGGTTTTAGAATTAGCTGGTATAAAAAATGTCTTAGCAAAAAGATTGGGTAGTAAAACACCTTTGAATAATGCAAGAGCTGCTATGGTAGCCCTTTCTCAATTAAGAACACATAAATCTGTTTCAAGGGAGAGAGGGATCTCACTTGAACAGCTCTACTCTTAAAAATCATGACTTCAACATTAAATACACTTAAATCAAACTCGGGCTCTAGAAAGAAAAAATTAAGAAAGGGTAGAGGTATTGCAGCCGGTCAGGGTGCTTCATGTGGTTTTGGGATGAGAGGACAAAAGTCACGTTCTGGAAGACCCACACGTCCAGGTTTTGAAGGTGGTCAAATGCCTTTATATAGAAGAGTTCCAAAATTAAAGCACTTTGAAATAATTAATCAAAAGCACTTTTCCATAATTAATTTAGAAAAATTAAATGATTTCAAAGATAACGATACTGTTAACCTAGACTCACTAGTTAAGAAGGGATTGATCTTCAAGCCCAAATTTCCTTTAAAAATTCTTGGTAATGGAAAACTTAATGTAAAGTTAAAAGTCCAAGCTCATGCATTTACAAAAGTTGCAAAACAAAAAATTGAGGACGCAGGTGGATCCTGCGAGCTTATAAATAATAAATAAATTTGCTAAAAATTTAGGTAAGTTTCAAAATGTTTGTCAACAAAAGCAGAAATCCTGGCGCTTCTGAAATTCTTTCCCAATTATTTTTAAATAAAGAGCTAAGGAGTAGAGTTTTAACAACTTTAGGTCTTCTCCTTTTAGTAAGACTTGGTATCTATATCCCCGTGCCTGGTATTGATAGGGTTGCTTTTAAAAGTTTTATTGATCAAGGGGGGCAATTAATAGGCTTTTTAGATATTTTTACTGGAGGAGGAATTTCAACCTTAGGAATATTCGCATTAGGCATACTACCTTTTATCAACGCATCAATTATTATTCAGCTTCTCACAGCTTCATTGCCTGTACTTGAAGATTTACAAAAAAATGAAGGAGAAGCGGGAAGAAGAAAAATTGCTCAAATAACTAGATACGTTTCATTAGGATGGGGTTTTTTACAAAGTATAATTTTTTCCTTAATTCTCAGACAATATGCTATGGAAGGGATAAGTGATACTACATTTGTCTTACAAACCTCCATTGCCTTAGTTACTGGTTCAATGTTAGTGATGTGGTTTAGTGAAATTATTACGGAGAAAGGGATAGGTCAAGGTGCTTCACTGGTAATCTTTTTGAATATTGTTTCGACATTACCTAAGGCTCTTAGTTCAACCATTGAAAAAGCTCAAACTGGCGATAGGGGAGATGTTTTAGGCATAGCTGTTTTACTTGGAGTATTTTTATTGACGATTGTTGGGATCATTTTTGTCCAAGAGGGAGCCAGACGCATTCCAATTGTTAGTGCAAAAAGACAAATAGGAAATTCAACACTTCTTCCTACAAGGCAAAGTTATTTACCTTTGAAATTAAATGCAGGAGGAGTAATGCCTATTATATTTGCATCTGCTTTAATCTTTTTACCTATAACCATTGCAAATGTTACGGGAAATCCAGTCTTAATAAAGTTAGCTAGTAGTTTAAATCCTGGATCTTCTAATCCATGGCCATATGCTCTTACATTCTTCTCCTTGATTTTAGGGTTCTCTTATTTTTATGCATCTCTTACCATCAATCCAGTGGATGTAGCTTCAAATTTAAAGAAAGGAGGAGTTGCGATACCTGGAGTTAGACCAGGAACTAATACAGCAAACTATTTATCAGGCATACAAAATAGGTTGACATTATTGGGAGGATTATTTCTGGGTTCAGTAGCTATAATCCCTGCTGCAGTAGAAAGAGCTACAAATGTTCAGACCTTTCAAGGTTTAGGAGCAACTTCATTACTTATTCTTGTGGGTGTTGCTATAGATACTGCTAAGCAAATTCAAACTTATGTTATCTCACAAAGGTATGAGGGACTAATTAATAATTAATGAAGAAACACTTACTATTTTTAGGAGCTCCTGGAGCAGGGAAAGGTACTCAAGCGGAATTGCTTAGTCAAAATAATTCTTACTTACACCTTTCTACTGGTGAACTATTAAGGAAAGAAATCGAAATGAATACTACCCTTGGTATCCAAGTAAAAGATATTATGAATCGAGGGGAACTTGTTAGTGACGAACTAGTATTAAAGATAGTAAGACATAATTTAGTTAAGGATAATAAAGGTTGGATTCTAGACGGTTACCCAAGAAATTTATCTCAAGCAAATTCATTGAATGAAGTCCTAAATGAAATAAATCAACCTTTAGAAGTGGTTTTTTATTTAGATATTCCAGAAGAAGTGCTAATAAAGCGTTTGCTTTTAAGAGGGAGAAAAGATGATACGGAAGAGACAATTAGAACAAGAGTTGATATTTATAAAAAAACTACAGAACCACTGATTCAATATTTTAAAGATCTCTCTTTGTTAGAATATATTGATGCTGATAGAGATTTAAAAACCATTTCCTCTGATATCAAGCAAAAAATGGCTTGATGATGATGTAGAATGTAATATTAGCGTTTATTTTGTTAAACCCCATGAAGGTCAGATCTTCAGTCAAAAAAATTAGTCCTGACGATCAGATCGTGAGGAGAAGAGGTAAAATCTATGTTATTAACAAGAAAAGACCTCGCAATAAACAGCGTCAGGGTTAAATTTCAACCCTTAAATTCAAACTTTTACTTATTCAAAACACGTGGCCAGGATTGCAGGAATTGACATACCTCGCGAAAAGCGAGTTGAAATTGCACTAACATACGTCTATGGGATTGGTTTAACGAGATCAAAGCTAATTCTTGCTAATACAGGTGTAAACCCCGATACTCGTGTCAAAGACCTTTCAGATTCTGATGTGCAAAAACTTAGGGGTGCTACAGAAGAGTTCACTTTAGAAGGGGATTTGAGAAGAAAAGAGGGAATGGCTTTAAAACGTCTACAAGATATAGGGTGTGTAAGAGGAAGAAGACATAGAATGAGTCTTCCAGTAAGAGGTCAAAGAACTAGAACAAACGCCAGAACAAGACGGGGTTCTAGGAAAACTGTTGCTGGAAGAAAAAAATAATTAACTAAATTTATCTACAAATTGAAGTATTAAATTAAAACATCATGGCAGCTACAGTAAAAAAAACAGGTTCAAAGAAATCTAAACGTAATGTACCTAATGGTGTGGTACATATCCAAAGCACATTTAACAATACTATCGTCTCAATTGCTGACACCTCTGGTCATGTAATTTCTTGGTCTTCTGCAGGCGCAAGTGGATTTAAAGGCGCTCGGAAAGGTACACCATTTGCTGCTCAAACAGCTGCTGAAGCTGCAGCAAGAAGAGCTCTTGATCAAGGCATGAGACAAATAGAAGTATTAGTTAGAGGGCCTGGCGCAGGTAGGGAAACGGCCATAAGAGCTTTACAAGTGGCAGGATTAGAAATAACTCTAATAAGAGATGTAACTCCATTACCTCATAATGGATGTAGAAGACCTAAACGGAGACGCGTTTAGGTCTTAACCATTCTCAACCCCCCCCCCCAAAAAAAAAACTCTTAACCTCATTATTTTCCGTGTTGCAATACCAGATTGACAGAATCGACCATCAAGTAGCAGATGATCGCTCCCAGACAGGAACTTTTTTAATTGGCCCTCTAGAAAGGGGACAAGCTACAACTTTGGGTAACTCTCTTAGAAGAGTCCTCATGGGAGGACTTGAAGGGAGTGCAGTTACTGCAGTAAGAATAGCAGGAATTAATCATGAATATGCCACTATTCCTGGAGTTAGAGAAGACGTTTTAGATATTCTTCTCAACTGCAAGCAATTATCAATAAATAGCTCTAATCCAGAGCTTGAAATCGGTAGGTTAGTAGCTAGTGGCCCAATGGAGGTCAAGGCAAATGACATCCAATTCTCATCTCAAGTCGAAATTGTTGATGGTGAAAAACCGATTGCAACCATACAAGCTGGTCATAACTTAGAATTAGAAATTCATGTTGAAAGAGGTGTTGGATATAGACCAGTCGATCGAAAGAGTGAAGAGACAACTGCAATTGATTTACTTCAAATAGATGCTGTATTTATGCCAGTGAAGAGAGTAAATTTTACTATTGATGAAACTGCTGTTGCAGAGGGAGCTACAGGTAGAGAAAGATTAAAGATGGAAGTAGTAACAGATGGCTCAACTAGTCCTGATGATGCTATTGCTGAAGCTGCGAACCAGTTAATCGAACTCTTTCAACCACTTGCAACTGTTACAATGGTTGAGGAAATTCCTGAAGAACCTGAACCATCTCCGGAAGCTCAAATTCCTCTTGAGGAACTAAACTTGTCCGTCAGAGCATATAATTGTTTAAAAAGGGCACAAGTTAATTCAGTTTCGGATTTAATGGGTTTTAGCTATGAAGATCTGCTTGAAATTAAGAACTTTGGCTCTAAATCTGCGGATGAGGTTATTGAAGCTCTCGAGCGCATAGGAATTTCTATTCCACAAAGTAGAACCTCTGTTTAACAACCTTTTAAGATTATGAGACACCAACTTAGAATTCCATTACTGAGTAAACCTGCAGACCAGCGTAAAGCACTTCTAAGAGGTTTGACTACTCAACTAATAAGAGAAGGTAGAGTGACAACAACTAAAGCCAGAGCAAAAGCTTTAAGAAATGAAGCTGAAAGGATGATTTCACTCGCAAAAGACGGAAGTTTAGCTTCTAGGAGAAGGGCTATTGGTTATATTTATGATAAGAAATTAGTTCATTCATTATTTGAAAAAGCAAAAGAAAGATATGGAGATAGAAAAGGTGGCTATACAAGAATAGTGAGAACTGTATCTAGAAAAGGTGATAACGCTCAGATGGCTATAATCGAGCTTGTTTAAGGTAGTTAATACAAAGGACTTTTACTAGAAAATAACTTTTGAAAAGGGTAGCTTTACTTGTCCAATATGATGGTTCACAGTATTCAGGTTGGCAAAAACAAAATAATGCAACTACAGTTCAAGAAATTCTAGACAGAGCTCTTTTAAAGATTACAAATCATAAAGTAAAGACTTTTGCAGCAGGTAGGACTGATGCAGGGGTTCATGCATCAGGTCAAGTAGTACACTTTGATATTGATTGTGTTATCCCAGGAAATAGTTATTCTGATGTCTTAAATAGTCTTTTACCCTCAACAATTAGAATCTTGGAATCAGTTGAGGTTAAAAATAGTTGGCATGCTTGTTATTCAGCAACTTATAGACATTATCGATATGTCATCAATAACAGTAAATTCCCCAACTTGTTTATCAATAATTGGTCATGGCATAGATATCAAAAAAAATTAGATGAAGTTCTAATGTTAAATGCATCCAAGACCATGGAAGGAGAGCATGATTTCTTTGCTTTTCAGAAAAGTGGAAGTAACAGGACAAACTCAATTACAAAAATAAAAAATATAGACATTAAAAGAGTAGAAGATTTGATTTTAGTTGATATCAAAGCTACTGGTTTTTTATATGGAATGGTCCGTTTAATTGTTGGTCAACTAGTTTTAGTTGGAGAAAAAAAAATATCGCCAGAAATTTTTACAGATAGATGGGTAAATAAAAAGAAAAATGATGTTAAAGAATCTGCTCCAGCTAGAGGGCTATGTTTCGTAAATGCTGTTTATGAAGAAAATGTTTTTAGAAAGATTAATAACAATGATTTTTTCCCTGTATTTTTAATTAAGGGTTTTTCTTGAGTTAAGTTGAATTAAGCGATATTTTTGTGTAAATCATTCAAAAATGTTGTTTAATATTCCTTCAATAAGGTAGAATTTAGGACTAACTTTAAATTTATTTGCATAAATTTGGTAAATGAATAAAACAATTACTCCATCTTTAGAAACCATTGAAAGAAATTGGTTTTTAGTTGACGCAAAAGATAAGACACTTGGGAGACTTGCGACAGAAATTGCAACTATATTGAGAGGTAAGAATAAACCAACATTTACTCCTCATTTAGATACTGGAGATTTTGTTATTGTAGTAAATGCCGAAAAAGTTGAGGTAACAGGTAAAAAAGCATCACAAAAATTATATAGAAGACATTCTGGCAGACCAGGAGGAATGAAAATTGAAAAATTTGAGTCTTTGCAAGAAAGAATTCCTGAAAGAATCATCGAGCAAGCTGTTAAGGGTATGCTCCCACATAACTCTTTAGGAAGACAGCAATTTAAAAAACTAAAAGTTTATAAAGGTGCAGATCATCCTCATGCTGCTCAGAATCCTGTATTATTAAATAGTTAATTTATCAAAATGAATAGTCAAATAAAAAACAAAGCTGTGTATTGGGGAACTGGAAGAAGAAAAACTTCAGTGGCTAGAGTTCGTTTGATTCCAGGGAATGGACTAATAAAAATTAATGGTCGTTCTGGAGATGATTATTTAAACTTTAACCCTCTTCACTTAAATTCAATAAAAGCCCCTTTGCAAACATTAGGCCTTGAAAATTCTTATGATATTCTGGTAAATGTTTTTGGTGGTGGATTGACAGGTCAAGCAGATGCTATTAAGCAAGGAGCAGCAAGAGCACTTTGCGAATTATCTCCTGACAATAGGAAACCTCTAAAAACTGAAGGCCATCTTAGTAGAGATCCTAGAGCTAAGGAAAGAAGAAAATATGGTCTCAAAAAAGCAAGAAAAGCCCCTCAATTCTCAAAACGTTAAAGGAATCTAAATCATGCCAAAATCAGAAATACACCCAAAATGGTATCCAGATGCAAAAGTTATTTGTAATGGTGAAGTTGTAATGACAACTGGCTCAACCCAGCCTGAATTGCATGTTGATGTATGGAGTGGTAATCATCCTTTCTTCACTGGCACTCAGAAGATTCTTGATACAGAAGGTAGGGTTGATAGATTTATGAAAAAATATGGAATGGGTTCAGCTAATTCAGCCACATCAAAAGAGCAAAGAGAAGAAAAAGATTCTAAAAAATAGAATTTTTAAAAATTAAGCATAATTTCAATTGGAATACTCAATATTAATTGCAAGGTTGAAAACTGCTACAGAAAGTTTTGAAAATTTGGAAGTGCAGCTTGCAGATCCTGATATAGCTAATGATCCAAAAAAATTAGAATCAATAGCAAGAGAAAGGTCAAAATTGGAACCTCTGGTGATTGATTTTAATAAGTTGCTAGATACTGATAAAGAAATAGAAGATTCAAAAAATCTACTAAAAGAAAATAGAAATGATAAAGAAATGGAGTCTTTGATAAATGAGGAGTTAATAACTCTAGAGGAATGTAAGAATGAACTGATTCAAAAAACCACAATCGCCTTATTACCAAAAGATCCGAGAGATGAGAGAAGTGTGATGTTAGAAATCAGAGCAGGTGCTGGAGGTAACGAGGCTTGTATATGGGCGGGTGATTTAGCAAGAATGTATGAAAGATATGGACAAAAAATTGGATGGTCTGTTAAAGCTGTTAGCGCTTCCGAGTCAGATATGGGAGGATTCAAGGAGTTAGTTATCTCTGTTAAGGGAGATTCTGTATATAGTCAACTTAAATTTGAGGCTGGTGTACACAGAGTCCAAAGAGTTCCAGCTACTGAATCTCAAGGTAGAGTTCACACCTCTACTGCAACAGTGGCCGTCATGCCTGAAGCTGATCCTGTTGAGGTAAAGATTGATCCAACAGATCTAGAGGTTGGTACAGCAAGATCAGGAGGTGCAGGTGGACAAAATGTTAATAAGGTTGAGACAGCGATAGATTTGCTTCACAAGCCTACAGGAATACGAGTTTTTTGTACTCAAGAGAGATCACAATTGCAAAATCGTGAACGAGCAATGGAAATTTTAAGAGCTAAATTATATGAAATTCAATTAAAAGAAGCTAATGCAAAAGAAAGATCGCAAAGGCTTTCCCAGGTTGGAACAGGTGACAGGAGTGAAAAAATTAGAACTTATAATTTTAAAGATAACAGGACAACTGATCATAGATTAGGTTCCAATTTTTCACTAGAGCCAATTCTTTCTGGTCAACTGGATGAAGTGATTGATGCATGCATTGCGCAAGAACAAAAAAGAATGATGGAAGATTTTAATAACGAATTAAATTAAAATTTTTTTATTAGATTGCAACCCCTATTACGTATTTACTCCATTCTTTATGCCTGCCAGAGTCAATTTGTCTTGTAGCTTCAAAATTTAGATTACTTAATGGACGATAAGGCTTGCGTTTTAAGGGCATATTTGCCTCTTCTGGGGTTCGATTACCTTTTTGTACATTACATCTGAGACATGCTGTAGTAACATTTTCCCAGTTATCTGTTCCACCTCTGCTTCTCGGTAAAACATGATCTATTGATAGGTCACTACCTCTATAGTTACAGTATTGGCACGCATTATTATCTCTCAGAAGAATATTTTTTCTGGTTAAAGAAACCTCTCTAAAAGGTACCTTCACGTAGTAACGAAGTCTTATAACAGTTGGCAACTTTTTCCCGCTATGTATTGAATATGATTTATCTTCCTCTAAGCTTTCTGCTTTACCTTTAATCATCAAAATTACTGCTCTTCGCCAAGAAGTGATGTTTAAAGGTTCATAAGATGCATTTAAAACTAGAGTCTGGCCCATGCCAAAATACAATTTACATGTCATGCTAACTGTATATTTCAATAAGCGCATATAATTGTGCAAAGTTAATGCAAATTAGGCAAACAAATCAATTACTTAATTTTGACAAATTTCCAAATTTTGAAAAAGATATAGATCTAAAACAAAGAGCATGGATTGAAGTTAAAGGTAAAGCAATAGAAACAAATGTTAGGCAGTTAAGATCAAAATTAAGTAAAAATTGTCAATTTATGGCAGTTGTTAAAGCTGATGGATATGGACATGATGCAAAATTAGTATCAGAGTATGCCATCAAAGGTGGGGCTTCTCAATTAGGTGTGGCCACATTAAACGAAGGAATTAAGCTTCGTTCTTCTGGAGTTAAAAAACCAATACTTATCCTCGGAAATCTTTATACAAAAAGGGATCTTATTTTATCTTTTAAAAATGATCTTATGCCAACTATCAGTAGTATAAGAGAATGTTTAATTTGCAATAACATTGGTAAACACTTTGGATTGAAATTTCCTTTACATCTTAAAGTTGATACAGGAATGTCGAGATTAGGATTCGAATACAATAAATTTGTTCAGCAATTTGAAAAAATCAAATCTTTTGACAATATTTCTATTGAGGGAATATATAGTCATTTATCATCTGCAGATGAACTAAACTCATTAAATCCAAAAAGTATTACACAATTACAAAGGCAGAAGTTTTTGGAATTATTAAAGCAAATTAATGTTGAAAGAAATAAAAATATCAAGATTCATTTAGCTAATTCAGCAGGAATGCTTCTTGATAAAAATTTCCATTTTCATATGGTACGCGTTGGATTATCTATGTATGGATATAAACCTTTGTCAAAATTAAAAAATTTATTACTTAAACCAGCTTTATCTTTGAAGGTCAAAGTGGCGTTTATAAGAACTATTGATAAAGGTGTAAGTGTAAGTTATGGAGGTAAATTTGTAAGTCATAGAAAAACTAATTTAGCTGTATTAAGTATTGGTTATGCAGATGGTGTACCAAGAAATCTTTCAGGCAAGATAAACGTTATCCATAACAATAAATTTTATCCTCAAGTTGGCACTATAACTATGGATCAAATGATGGTAGACATTACAGATTCGACTGAAATTAAAGTTGGTAGTACTTTGGTATTACTTGGATCTGATGGAGATAAAACAATTTCTCCTATTGATTGGGCAAGAAAATCAAATACTATTCCTTGGGAAATTCTTTGTTCTTTTAAGAATAGATTACCGAAAGTTCAAGTTGATTAGACATTTCGATTAAATAAAAAATTTTGAATGTTTGCATAAAAATTGATAATGTATAAGAACTGGAGAGGTGGCTGAGTGGTTGAAAGCGGCTCCCTGCTAAGGAGTTACAGGAGGTAACTTTTGTCGAGGGTTCGAATCCCTCCCTCTCCGTACTTAATTGAGAAATATCTTTTAAGCTGTATTTTTTAAAATAGGTCAAGGTTAATAGACTTTATATCATTAATAGAATTTAAAATTAAGTCAGCACCTGCATCTTGTAGATTTTTTTCGTATGCATTACGTTCATTTAATCGAGACTTTGAATGTAAATGAGGAGGAGCAATTCCAATACTTATGAATTTCTGAGATGGGATTTCTTTTTTAGCGTTCATAACTGTATTTATATCTGCAATAGTATCTCCTACATATCCAATGGGAATATTTGATGAGCCAAGTTTATCTCCAAGAAGTTTTTTGGATAAGTTAATAAAGCCTTTTGGATCAGGCTTGTCCGGAGCATCTCCCATAGATATTAATGGTGGTGATTTTAATCCAAGTCTTTCTTCTAAAACGAATTTTGCCGAAGCAGGTTCTGCGCCACTTACAAAACCCCAAATTATTCCATTGCTCTCTAATAAATCAAAAAACTTTTTATCAACTAATAACTCTTCATTCGTTATGAATCCAGACCAATATTTGCTATCTTCATTCGGATCGCCTCCAAAGTAAAATTCTTCAAAACATTTAACTATGTTCTCTCTTGTAGGTATTTCAACGTTAAAGTTACCTTTTTTTTTAAATCTTTTTATAAATTCTAAACTTAAATCCCAGTCATTATTCCAGATCCCTTCATTTTTGGCATTATCAATATCTATATAACTGGGCTCCCATCCAGTAAATTTGTAGACTGTTTTTTTTAATGAAAGTCTGTAACTATTCTCTACGCTTCGTATTACACCATCTATGTCAAATAAAATTAAACCAATATTTTCCAATGAATTTTCTTAATCCTTTTTAAAAGATTAGTATTCTTATTAAAAAAAAGCAAAAAAAATTCTATGGATAATTTATTTATTTCCTAAATTTAATTTTGCAAATATCCTCTTGGAGTAAGAAATATTTCATCTATTAATGTGGTTTGAGAATTGCCAATAATTATTATTGTTAACATATCTATTTCTTTGAAAGGGATGGTGTTTAAATTGAAAAATTTTTTTGATTGATTTTCTCTACCTACTTGTCTAGCTATTAAAACGGGTGTATTACATGGTCTAGATTTTAAACATTGATCTATTACACTTTTAAGCTGCCAATTTCTCTCAATTGATTGAGGATTAAATAAAGCTATAACAAAGTCACCTAGAAGAGCTCCTTCAATTTTTTTTTCTATTAAATACCAGGGAGTTAACTTATCACTTAAGCTAATTGAACAAAAGTCATTCATTAATGGTGCTCCACTAAGCGCAGCCGCTAATTGAACGCTACTTATACCAGGATGTACTTCAAAGTAAGGTCTAGATTTTCTTTTGATTTTTTGAAGTAACTCCAAAAGTAAGCCAGCCATTCCATAGAATCCAGATTCCCCTGACGAAATTAATGCCACTTTTATTCCTTCCTCTGCTAGTTTAATTGCCTTACTGCATCTCTCTTTCTCTTCAGTAAGTTTACTTTCAATTAAAACTTGGTCACTTCTTCTTAAGGGCTTAATCAAATCTAAATACATTTTGTATCCAATCCAAATAGTACATCTTGAAAGTGCTTTTCTTGCATTATTGGTTAGAAAGGAGATATCACCAGGCCCACTCCCAACAATATGTATTTCGCCATGGGTTGGATGATACTGATTTTTTGATTCTGCTACAGCCATAGTTACTGCCCCAGATTGATTCTTAAAAATTCTTTTTTCTATTAATAATTTTGATTCTTCTCCTGCTGCGAGTAAGCAAGAGGCTTCTGCTACTGAAGATGTTCCAATTTCTTTTTGCACGATAAGTGATGGATTTGGAATAATTATTGTTGAAAGATCTTCCTTACTAAAATACTTTATAGGTAAGTTTTTTTCTTCAGCAAGTTTTAAAATTCCTTTCTCATCTTTTTTAATATCAATAGTTGCAAATCCCGCAATTGATTTCTGTGATAAATTTCCTGACTCCAAAAAATTATTTAATGAATTTGCTATTAATTCTTTGCTTGTATTTCTTTCACATCCAATGCCAATCCATAATACGGGCGGATGCCAAGTTCTTTCATTATTTTCATAAATACTCACATGAAATGTTGAATCTGGTTTTTCAGTTTCTTTTTCATTAATTTGATTAATAGTCTCACCTGATTCTGAAGTTTTCCATAAGCGATTACCAGATATTTGTTTGCAAAATATTTTTTCGTTCTTAGCTTGTTTAATTATTAGTTTTGACCAATCCTTTATATTGCCGGATCTTTTCCACCCCCATTGTTTTCCAAATGCATCAAGATTTAAGAAGTTTTGATCATTGGAATTATTAGTTTCTATTATTTCACCACCAAATAAATTAGCAATTTGATATGCAATATTTTGAGTATTTGACTGATGCAAGCCAATTAAAGGAACTATCTTGGAACATTTATTATCCAATACGATTACGCCTGGATCTTGATCTTTAGAGGTTAAAAAAGAATTTATTATGCGTATTGATGCAGCAATTGAGCCTATAAAAATTATTAAATCTACTTCAGGCCATTTTTTAAGTAAAATTTCTCTAGGTTTTTGTACTTGAATAAGTTCATTTTCCTTTCCATCATCTTTTGAAGAACACGCAACATATATATCTTTGACAAATTCGGTTTTTTTAAGCCTTTTTAAAATTTCTTTTGAATTATTAGATAGACCTATTGCAATTCCTTTCAAGTCAGAAACTATTGATAGCTATATTAAAATTATATCTTGTCGCTGGATTTAAAAAATTTTCTTTGAAATATAAAAAAAAATTTAAGAATTTTTAATAAAATTTGAGTAAAAATACTCATAATTTAGTCATAGACTAGAATTTAACAAAATATTCATATAGTAACAATCATTAGAACATTTGTTACGTTAATGCATAACGAAAGAATCTTTGCCTTATTATTTTTGAAACGAATATATAAAGTTTCGAAGGATTCGTTTTCTTGAACATTATTATTAAAAATAAGTTCAAGATCTGATCAGTCGGCTTTAATGTCAATTATTTTCGAGGTGCTAGATGACCATCAGCCCACCAGAAAGTGGAGAAAAAAACAAAAAAGTTTTGGAAGATCCTGTTAAGGCCGATCCAAGACCCATTGATTTTGCCAAATTAGATAAGCCAGGTTTCTGGTCAAGTAAATTATCTAAGGGTCCAAAAACTACAACTTGGATCTGGAATTTGCATGCTGATGCACATGATTTCGATGTGCATACAGGCGATGCTGAAGAAGCAACAAGAAAAATCTTTTCAGCTCATTTTGGACATCTTGCAGTCATTTTTATATGGATGAGTGCTGCATTTTTCCATGGAGCAAGATTTTCTAATTACTCAGGTTGGTTAGCTGATCCAACTCATGTCAAACCCGGAGCTCAGCAAGTATGGGCAATTGTTGGTCAAGAAATGCTTAATGCTGATCTTGGTGCTAACTACAACGGTATTCAAATTAGTTCAGGAATATTTCACATGTGGCGAGCATGGGGAATCACTAATGAGAGTGAATTGATGGCTTTAGCAATAGGTGCGGTAGTAATGGCTGCACTTATGCTACATGCCGGAATTTTTCATTATCACAAAGCAGCTCCAAAAATGGAGTGGTTCCAAGATATTGAGTCTATGCTTAACCACCATATAGCCGGTTTAGTGGGACTTGGATCTTTAGCATGGGCAGGCCATTGTATTCATATTGGAGCTCCTACAGCAGCTTTATTAGATGCAATTGATGCAGGTTCTCCTTTAATCATTAATGGTAAAGAAATAGCAACTATTGCAGATATGCCTATGCCGCATCAACTCTGCGATCCACAAATTATAGGTCAGATATTTCCTGGTTTAGCAAGTGGTACAGGCAATTTCTTTAGTTTAAATTGGTTAGCTTTTTCAGACTTCCTTACTTTCAAAGGTGGACTTAATCCTGTGACAGGAAGCTTGTGGATGACTGATGTTTCACATCATCATTTAGCTTTTGGCGTAATAGCAATAATCGGTGGTCACATGTATAGAACCAATTACGGTATTGGTCATAGTATGAAAGAAATATTAGATTCACAGCAAGGAGACCCAATATTATTTCCTGCTCCAAAAGGACATCAAGGTCTTTTTGAGTTCATGGCAGAAAGTAGACATGCTCAGCTTTCAGTAAACCTAGCGATGCTTGGATCAATAAGCATACTTGTATCCCATCACATGTATGCGATGCCTCCATATCCTTACATAGCTACTGACTACATGACAGTCCTTGGATTATTTACCCATCACATGTGGATAGGTGGATTATTCATAGTAGGTGCAGGAGCTCATGCTGGAATTGCAATGGTTAGAGATTACGATCCAGCAAAACATATTGATAATGTATTAGACAGAATTCTCAAGGCAAGAGATGCTTTAATCAGTCACTTGAACTGGGTATGTATGTGGTTAGGATTCCATAGTTTTGGACTCTACATTCACAACGATACTATGAGAGCTTTGGGTAGACCCCAAGATATGTTTAGTGATTCTGCAATCCAACTTCAGCCAATCTTTGCTCAATGGGTACAAAGTATTCAAGCATCTGCTGTTGGAACCTCTCTTTTAGCAGGTACTGCTGAAGCTTTACCCCACAAAGCATTAAGTGAAGTTTTTAATGGAAGTTTAGTAGAAGTTGGTGGAAAGGTTGCTATAGCTCCAATTCCATTAGGTACAGCTGATTTAATGATTCATCATATTCATGCTTTCCAAATCCATGTCACTGTTTTGATACTCCTCAAGGGAGTACTTTATGCAAGAAGTTCAAGGTTGATCCCTGATAAAGCTTCTTTAGGATTTAGATTCCCATGTGATGGACCTGGAAGAGGTGGTACATGTCAAGTTTCTTCATGGGATCACGTTTTCTTGGCTCTCTTCTGGATGTATAACTGTTTATCAATAGTTATCTTCCACTTCTCTTGGAAAATGCAGAGTGATGTTTGGGGACTTACTGGTGGTAACTTCGCACAAAGTGCAATTACTATCAATGGTTGGCTAAGAGATTTCCTATGGGCCCAAGCTTCTCAAGTATTAACAAGCTATGGTCAATCAATAAGCATGTACGGTTTGATGTTCTTAGGAGCTCACTTTATTTGGGCATTCAGTTTAATGTTCCTCTTTAGCGGAAGAGGATATTGGCAAGAATTGTTTGAATCAATTGTTTGGGCACATAACAAATTGAAAGTTGCACCAACCATTCAACCTAGAGCTCTATCTATTACTCAGGGACGTGCAGTAGGTGTTACACACTTCCTTGTAGGTGGTATTGCTACCACATGGGCCTTCTTCCATGCTCGCCTTTTCGGGCTGGGCTAATAACCTGAACTTCACCTTATTAATTCAATGGCAACAAAATTTCCATCATTTAACCAGGGTCTAGCTCAGGACCCCACAACCCGACGAATATGGTACGGAATAGCTACCGCTCATGACTTTGAAAGTCATGATGGTATGACAGAAGAAAAACTTTATCAGAAGCTATTCTCTACACATTTCGGACATCTAGCAATTATCGCCCTCTGGGTTGCTGGTAACTTATTTCATATTGCTTGGCAGGGTAACTTTGAGCAATTTGTACTTGATCCAACTCACGTTCGTCCTATTGCTCATGCTATTTGGGATCCTCACTTTGGTTCAGGTATTACAGAAGCAATGACACAAGCTGGAGCTAGTGGTCCAGTAAATATAGCTTACTCGGGTCTCTACCATTGGTGGTACACAATTGGAATGAGAACTAATGAGCAACTTTTCCAAGCTTCAATATTCATGAGTATTTTGGCTTGTTGGACTCTATTTGCAGGTTGGTTACACTTACAGCCAAAATTCAGACCTTCTTTAGCTTGGTTTAAAAATGCAGAGTCAAGATTAAATCATCATTTAGCTGTCTTATTTGGTTTTAGTAGTATCGCTTGGACAGGTCATTTAGTTCATGTTGCTATACCTGAATCAAGAGGACAGCATGTAGGTTGGGATAACTGGTTAACAGTGCTTCCACACCCTGCAGGATTAGCTCCTTTCTTTACCTTAAACTGGGGAGCTTATGCCCAAAATCCTGATTCTTTAGATCAAGTATTTGGAACAGCCGAAGGAGCTGGAACAGCAATATTTACTTTTTTAGGTGGTCTTCATCCTCAAAGTGAAGCATTATGGCTAACTGATATTGCCCATCATCATATTGCTATTGGAACAGTTTTTGTAATTGCTGGTCATATGTATAGAAATACTTTTGGTATTGGTCATAGCCTCAAAGAAATTACGGAAGCTCATAATACAAGACACCCTAATGATCCTCATAAAGGTAGTTTTGGAATTAACCATGATGGAATATATGAAACTGTAAATAATTCATTACATTTCCAACTTGGACTAGCATTAGCATCACTTGGTGTAGCTACTTCTCTTGTAGCGCAACATATGGGTGCACTTCCCTCATATGCTTTTATTGCCAGGGACTATACTACACAATCTGCTTTATATAGTCATCATCAATACATAGCTATGTTCTTGATGGTTGGTGCATTTGCACATGGAGCTATTTTCTTCGTAAGAGATTACGATCCAGAATTAAATAAAGACAATGTGTTAGCAAGAGTTCTTGGAACAAAGGAAGCTTTGATAAGTCACCTTAGTTGGGTAACAATGTTGCTTGGATTCCATACTCTAGGAATTTATGTTCATAACGATGTTGTTGTAGCTTTTGGTAATCCTGAAAAGCAAATTCTAATTGAGCCAGTGTTTGCTCAATTTGTTCAAGCTGCTCAAGGTAAGATGATGTATGGCTTTAATGCTCTATTATCTGATCCTACAAGTTCAGCAAGTATAGCTGCTAATTCATTACCAGGTAATCACTACTGGATGGATTTGATCAATAGACAAGATGCATTAAGTGCTTTCTTACCTATAGGTCCTGCAGATTTCTTAGTTCACCATGCTATCGCTTTAGGTCTTCATACAACCGCTTTAATTCTTATCAAAGGTGCACTTGATGCTAGAGGAACAAAATTAATTCCTGATAAGAAAGATTTAGGTTATGCATTCCCTTGCGATGGTCCTGGACGTGGAGGTACTTGTGATAGTTCATCTTGGGATGCTATGTACTTAGCTATGTTTTGGGCATTAAATTTACTAGCATGGGTAACTTTCTACTGGCATTGGAAACACCTAGCAATATGGCAGGGTAATGTAGCACAATTTAATGAATCAGGAACTTATCTAATGGGTTGGTTCAGAGATTATCTCTGGTTAAACTCTGCTCAGCTTATTAACGGATATAATCCATTCGGAGTAAACTCCTTATCTCCTTGGGCTTGGATGTTCCTATTCGGTCACTTAGTTTGGGCTACTGGTTTCATGTTCCTAATATCATGGCGCGGTTACTGGCAAGAATTAATTGAAACTTTAGTTTGGGCACATCAACGTACTCCAATAGCTAATCTAGTTGGATGGAGAGACAAGCCAGTTGCACTTTCAATTGTTCAAGCTAGATTAGTTGGACTAGCACATTTCACAATTGGAAATATTCTTACATTCGGAGCATTTGTTATTGCATCAACTTCAGGTAAGTTTGGTTAACTTTGCTTTAAATAATTTAAATCACCACAAATGTGGTGATTTTTTTTGTTTAATTTTAATGTTCTAAATTAAGTTAAAATTATATAAATATTATCAAATATAAATGCCAGATATAAAACAATTAATTTCTATTATTATCCCTGTTTACAATGAAAGTGAGAGTATTGGTTTTTTATTGGAAGAAGTTATAAATGTAATGTCATTTAATGATCTTAATTTTGAAATGATTGTTGTCAATGATGGTTCAAAAGATAATACTTTTCAAGTATTGAAGGAATTAACTCTCACAATTAAAGAATTGTCAGTAATTTCCCTTCGGAAAAATTATGGGCAAACTGCAGCAATGTCAGCCGGCTTTGATAATTCTAAAGGCGATATTATCATTACTTTGGATGGTGATTTACAGAATGATCCAAATGATATTCCTACATTGATTTCAGGAATTAATGATGGGTATGATTTGATTTGTGGGTGGAGGTTTGATAGAAAAGATAAATTAATTAATAGAAAGATACCATCAAAAATAGCAAATAAATTAATAGCTCACGTAACAGGTTTAAAGTTGCATGATTATGGATGTTCATTAAAAGCTTTTAAGAAAGAAATAATAAATGATATTAAATTGTATGGTGAACTTCACAGGTTTCTGCCCGTTTTAGCAAATATTGAAGGTGCAAGAATCAAAGAAATTAAAGTAAATCATAGAAGCAGGCAATATGGATCTAGTAAATATGGAATTGATAGGACTTTTAGAGTTTTAATGGATTTACTAACTGTTTGGTTTATGAATAAGTTTTTAACAAGACCAATGTATGGATTTGGTTTTGTTGGAATTATAAGTATTTTTATTAGCCTTGCGATGAGTTCTTATTTGATAGTTTTAAAAATAATGGGTGAGGATATTGGAAATCGTCCGTTGCTAATGTTTGCATTAATACTAGGAATTGCTGGTGTTCAATTATTTAGCTTTGGATTATTGAGCGAACTTTTGATTAGGACATATCATGAAAGTCAAAGTCGTCCAATTTACAGAATTAGATCAATAAGCAGTACTAATCAAAATTGAATTTTACTTGAATTTTCTTATTAATAACGCTGAAATTTCAACGACTTCAGGAGAAATATCTTTTAAGCCTTTTCGTAAAATTGGTAATGTTGACTTATCAGCCAATTCTTCCGCAATTTTTAATGCCTTTAATTTATTTTCTGTATTACCCTGAAAAAGACTAAACATTTTATTTCTTTGAGAATTTTTATAAAACACTGAGTATTTTTTTTCTTCGTGATTGTATAAAAAACTATCTTTATTAGATGAAAATTTATTTTTTTTGTTTAATTTAATAGAATATAAATTGCTTTTATTTATTAACTTTTTAAAGCTTCTTTTTTTTAAGACTAGAAGTAATATTCCTATAAAAATAATAAGTACAATTGCGAAAAAATTTATCATGTAAAAAGTTAATAATTTTTATATCATCCAGTAATAAAATTAACACTATTTCGCATTTAAATACTAAAGTGTTTAAAGATGTTTAAAGAACTATGCCATCTGATTTACCAAGTCTTTTACCTTCAATTTTTGTTCCATTAATTGGTATAGCAATGCCTGCTGTTTTTATCGTATTGATTGGAAGATTAATTACAGCAACTGAATAAATTATCAAACACTAAACTATTAAAAAAATGAGCGACTTTCAAAAATCATTCTCAGAATCAACAAGTTCTATTAAGTTTGATGAGAAATACATAGATACTTCTGTACAACCAAATGATATTGGCGTAGCAGAACAATGGGCAGTAAAAACAGTTGCTGATCCTTTTGTTGGCAATTTAGCTACTCCAGTTAATAGTGGTTATTTTACTAAAGCCTTTATAAATAATTTACCTTTTTATAGAGAAGGTATTTCCCCTAATTTTAGAGGTTTAGAAACTGGAGCAGCTTTTGGATATCTTCTATACGGACCTTTCACTATGACTGGCCCATTAAGAAATTCTGAATTTGCTCTAACAGCTGGACTTCTCGCTACTATTGGAGCTGTTCATATTTTGACAGCACTTTTTGTTCTATACAATGCACCTGGTAAAGCACCTAATGTTCAGCCTTCAGATGCGACTGTTAATAATCCCCCAAAGGACTTATTTACAAGAGCTGGTTGGGCTGATTTTACAAGTGGATTTTGGTTAGGAGGCTGCGGAGGAGCTGTTTTTGCTTGGTTACTTGTTGGAACTTTACACTTAGATACCATAATGCCAATTATTAAAAATATTTGGACTGCTGGTTAATTCCTAAATAAAAGAATAAGTAATATTTAAATTTAATTTAAAATTAAAAGGTGAGCTCTATTAATTAACGTATAGTTCTGTCCCATCTATAGTTTCTAACTACTCGTCCTGCCGAAATGAGTTTAGATTTATAGTGAGATGAGATTTTATTATTAGACTTTTTCAGGGTATCTAATCCTATTCCATTTCTGCCAAAATCCTTTCCAGAGCTATGGTAATACAATCCATCTCCCTTGTAGATTCCAATATGATCACATTTTTCTTCATTTCCAAAAAATAAAAGGTCGCCAGGTCGTAGAGCCGCATATGATTCTTTGTAATAAAAAAGGTGTTTACAAAAACTTTTTATTTGAAAAGAGTCTCGAGGTATATGAATTTGATGCTTTAAAAAAGCAGTCTGAATTAATCCCGAACAATCAAAATTTGGCCCTAATGTTCCTCCCCAAAGGTATTCATTATTTAACTCAGATTGATCCTTTATCCATTTTAAAATTGAGTTAACTTTATCTTTTATAAAGAAGTTTTCTTTTTTTGAATTCTCAAGTTTTCCTAATTCGTATTTCTCAATAATTAATCCATCTAAATTTATCCAACAGACGTAGCCGTCTTCATATAGTTGAACTAGTATTCTTGATAATTTATGGTTGTTTCGAGAAATATTTGAATAAATAAGCTTAAAAATTCTATTTTTAAATATTTCAGTAACTAATTTATCTTCTGTTTCATTTTGATATCCAGAAATATTAACTTTTAATTTCCACCAAATAGTTTTTGAAAAATTAGTTTGTTTAAATAGTGAGATAGGATCTTTATAACTTTCCATACAATGTCCTTTTACTATTTAAGTAAAGAGATGGGTCTAGCCTTAAATGATATTTTAGGAAGAGCATGCTCTTATAATAAAGATTTTTCAAGAGAAGATATTTCGATAACTTGGATTAATTATAAAAGTGAAAATAAAAGTGTATTTAAAGGTTTTGGAACTGGTATTAATAATAAAAAAATGGTTTACCCTGCTAGTATAGTCAAGTTAGTTTATGGCCTTGCTGCATTTTATTGGATTAAAAAAGGTAGTTTATTATTATCAGATGAAATTATTGATGCTGTAGGGAAAATGTTGTCTTTTTCCAGTAATAATGCAACAAGCTTTTTAATTGATTTACTTACCGGAACAACAAGTGGACCTTGTATTGAAGGTGAATTATGGGAAAATTGGAAATATCAAAGGACTATAATAAACGATTGGCTACATGATTTACAGTGGGAGGAATTGAGTGGTATAAATTGCTGTCAGAAGACCTGGGATGATGGACCATTTGGCCGTGAAAAAGAATTTTATGGACATAATAATAAAAATAGAAACGCTATGAATTCTGATTCGGCTGCAAGAGTTTTGGAGGAAATTATGATTCATATTGATTATCAAGAAGATGACTTAAATTTACGAAGTTTTTTAAAAAGAAATTTAAATAAAGTTGTTCTTAAAAAGGATTCTCTTAATCAAATAGATGGTTTTTTGGGTGAGGGATTACCAGAAAGCATTAATCTTTGGAGTAAAGCAGGCTTAATGTCTGAAGTTAGACACGATTCAGCTTGGTGGACTAATAGTCAATCCTTACAGACTTTATTAGTTGTTTTTTGTAATGGAGAAAAATATTCTAAAGATACTTCCTTATTACCATTAATAGCTAAAGAAGTATATGAATTTAATAAGAGATATAAATACTATTAGGGACTAAAGTAAATCGTCTAAGTAATTAGAGTCTAATTTATCAGTATAGGCTTCATAAGGTAACATCATTACCTCTTCAGAATCTAAATCATTCATAATCCATTCTCTATATTCTGCTAACAAACTCTTTCTATCATCATTATCTAATTCATAAATACGCAATGCTGTATCTTTAAAATTTTCTTTAATTAAATTTTCAATTTCTTTCTTCCTCATTTTATATTAATTCTCCTTCCAAAATAACTCTTCTTATTGTTGACAATGCAATTCCCGTTTGTGATCTGATTGATCGATATGAATAACCCTCATTACGTAATCTGATAACTAAAGATTCTTTTAAAGGACTTATTTTGGGCCTTCCTCCCAGATTATTTCCAGATAATTTTCTGCGTAATAGTTGTTCTTTTTTTCTTTCAACTAAACTTTTGTCTTCTAAATTATCTAATTCATATAAAATCTTAAAAATTGAAGAACTTGCTTTAGTTGATTCATTATCAGCAAAAAAACTAGTCAAAGTTCGCAATTTAATATCCTTATTAATAAGTTTATTTATTGTCCGTAAACATTCTTTTTTATTTTTGAATGCTCTATCAAGCTGAGTTATTATTAATTGATCGCCTTTGGATAAGCAATTTATAGCTTGATTGAGTTGGGGTTTGATTTCTTCATCTAAACTTATAAATTCGGAGAAAACTAAGCTGCAACCCTCTCCCTTTAAAATTTTTATTTGCTCTTCTAAATATTCATATTCATCATGAGTAGCTCTAGCATAACCTATTGCTTTAGAGTTTTTATTTTTTTCAGATAGTAAAGGATGTTTTCTTTTGAATTTATAAGTCAATGTTTTATTACATATATTTTTTACTGTATCAATAAATAAATAAAAAAACACTTATTAGTACAATTAATAATAGTTAAAACCCGTTTTTATTTATTTAGCATATAATTTGAGTGTTCTTATAACTGTATTAAAAATATCGTTCTATATTCTGTTCTATTTTCAGTTGATGAAACAAAAATATAGTGTAACTATTAATTTGAATAAGGATCTTTTAAATTGTTTACGGATTAATTACAATCATTTATTTTTGACCTCTATTGAGAAGTCTTCATTTTTGAAATTATTAATAGTTAATTCAAAATGTTTTTAGTAAAATAAGAATACAGGTAAGAAAAAATTAATTTGACTAAAAATTCCAATAGTTTAATTTCAAAACCTGATTGGTTAAGAGTAAAAGCTCCGCAAGTTGAGAGAATTGGGAATACTGCAGATTTGTTAAATGATTTAAAGCTCAATACTGTATGTCAAGAAGCAAGCTGTCCAAATATTGGTGAATGTTTTGCTAATGGAACTGCCACTTTCCTCATAATGGGACCTGGCTGTACTAGAGCATGTCCATATTGTGATATTGATTTTGATAGATCAAAAAGGGAATTAGATCCAACAGAACCATATCGTCTAGCTGAAGCCGTTTTTAGAATGAAGCTTAAACATGTTGTAATTACATCAGTTAATAGAGACGATCTTGAGGATGGTGGCTCATCTCAATTTTTTGAATGTGTTTATCAAGTAAGAAAAAAATCTCCTGAAACTACCATTGAGCTTTTAATTCCTGATTTTTGTGGCAACTGGAAAGCGCTTGAAAAAGTGCTTGATTCAAATCCAAACGTTTTAAACCACAATATCGAGACTGTGTCGTCACTATATAAAAAAGTGAGACCTCAGGGTAAATATGATAGAACACTTGAGTTACTTAAAAGAACTAGATACTATGCTCCCAAAGTTTATACAAAGTCTGGCTTTATGCTTGGTTTAGGGGAAAAAGATGAAGAGGTGTTGAGTCTTCTTGAGGATTTAAAAAGAAATTTCGTTGATATTGTTACTATTGGCCAATATTTATCTCCTGGCCCTAATCATTTACCTGTTCAAAGATTTGTGAGTCCCTCAAAATTTAATTATTTTAAAGTTTTCGGGGAAAAAGAATTGAACTTAATGCAAGTAGTTAGTTCTCCTTTAACTCGAAGCAGTTACCATGCTGAAGAGATTCAAAAACTTATGAAAAAGTATCCAAGATAGTCATTTTCATTTATTTATATCTACCCACTCATTTAATTTCCATTCAACTATATCGTTTTTAATCATTGGATCATTTCTAATAATTTTTAGTGCATTTTTATAATTATTCATCTCAAGAATGAGTAATCCGCCATCCCCTGGCCTCTTTAATTCATCTACCAAAAAACCACTTTTTATATTAATTCCCTCTTTCTTTAATTTTTTGATCCAATCAATATGTTCGTTAATTATTTTTCGTTTTAAATCATTATTAATTAAGTATTCTTTTTTTATAATTTCAGTTTTTACAAAGAAAGGCATTTACATTTTCTTTATGCCAAGCATTTCTTCTTCGCTTGGGGGAACAATTAATTTGAAATTACTCTTGAAATGTGACCAGTTTTCAATTATTTTGGCAGCCTTTAAGCTATTTGTTTTTGCTCGATATTCTCTAATAATTTTCAATAAGATATCTTCCTGCTTTGATGAAGTTATTTTATGAATGCTAACTATTTCCTTATTAACTTTATTACTTAAATCATTATTCTCATCGATTATGAAAGCTATTCCACCAGTCATGCCCGCACCAATATTCCTTCCTGTGGAACCTAGAATGACTACTTTTCCACCAGTCATGTATTCACAACAATGATCACCTGCTCCCTCTGTTACTGCTGTAGCGCCACTATTTCTTACTGCAAATCTTTCTCCAGATTTTCCTAATGCAAATAATTTCCCACCTGTTGCTCCATAAAGGCAAGTATTACCTAAGATGACTTGTTCGGAGGATATTTTATCTATTTTTGGTGGAATTATTGTGAGTATTCCTCCATTCATTCCTTTACAAACATAATCATTAGCTTCGCCGATTAATTGTACATGCATTCCCTTCAATAAAAAGGCACCAAAGCTTTGTCCTGCATATCCTTTGAAGTTTAGGTTGAGTTCGCCATTGAAGCCAGTATTGCCATGAAGTTCTGCGATTTCGCCTGATATTTTCGCACAAACACTTCTATCTGTATTTTTTATCTCAATTGTTTTGGTTAATTTTCCGTGATTTTTAATTGAATCTATAAATTCAGTATCAGACAAAAACTCGTCTTCTAATACAGAACCATTACTATGAGCATTTTTTGAATGTTTTAACCATGATCTATCATTGCTTGAGTATTCATTGTTTACTAAAGAAGAAAGATCGATATTAGAAGTTTTTGGAAGACCGATATTTCTTGCAGAAAGAAATTCTTGATTACCAATCAGTTCTTCCATATTAGAAACTCCGATACTACTCATTATTTGTCTTACTTCTTCAGCAATATACAAGAAAAAATTGACAACATTTTCTGGAATACCTTTAAATCTTTTTCTTAATTCTTCTTTTTGAGTGGCAACTCCAACAGGACATTTGTTTGTATGACAAACCCGTGCCATTATGCATCCTTCAGCAATCATCGCTACAGAACCGAAACCGTATTCTTCAGCACCTAGTAAAGCTGCAATAACTACATCCCAGCCTGTTTTAAGACCTCCATCAGTTCTCAAAATTACTCTTTCACGTAAGTTATTCTCTAAGAGAGATTTATGTACCTCAGCAACACCTAGTTCCCATGGTAAACCTGCATGTTTTATGGAACTTAGAGGTGAAGCACCTGTACCTCCGTCATGACCTGAAATTTGAATTACATCTGCATTGGCTTTGCTTACTCCAGCCGCAATTGTCCCTATACCAATTTCAGAAACAAGCTTAACGCTCACTTTCGCTTTTGGATGAACTTGGTGTAAGTCATGAATAAGTTGAGCTAAATCTTCAATTGAATAAATATCATGATGCGGGGGAGGAGATATTAGAGCTACTCCAGGTTTACTATTTCTTAGTTTTGCGATGTAAGAATCAACTTTTGGGCCAGGCAATTGTCCCCCTTCTCCAGGTTTTGCACCTTGAGCCATTTTAATTTCGAGTTGTTTACCACTTCTTAGATATTCAGGAGTAACTCCAAATCTACCTGATGCTATTTGTTTAATAGCTGAGCATGCGGTGTCTCCATTTTCTAGACCTTTAATAAATGGCAACGTCGCTGATCGAGTATTCTCATCGATATCATTTAAAACATTAAAACGAGCTGGATCTTCTCCCCCTTCTCCACTATTACTTTTCCCACCAATTCTGTTCATTGCAACTGCTAATACTTCATGTGCTTCTCTTGATAAAGCACCCAAACTCATTCCGCCAGTACAGAACCTTTTGCAAATTGATTCAACACTTTCAACTTCCTCTAATGGAATGCTTTTTCTTTTTGAATTAATTGTGAGTAAATCTCTTAGAGAAGTTGTCGGTCTATTACTAATGAGTTTTTTGTAAGTTTCAAAATGATCGTATCCTGGTCCTTGTTTTACTGCTGAATGTAAAACTTTGGACATTTCCGGGTTATTAGAATGATATTCTCCATTATTTCTAAATTGTACAAAACCTAAAAATTCTAATTTCTTTAAATCGATCTCTGGATAGGCTTTCGTATGTATTGAAAGTGTTTCATTGGTTAATTCTTTTAATGTTATGCCAGCGATGCGGCTTGTTGTACCATCAAAAGCAATTTTTATTAAGTCAGACCCAAGGCCTACAGCTTCAAAAATTTGTGCGCCATGGTAACTAGATAATAGTGAGATGCCTATTTTTGAAAGAATTTTTCTTAAACCGTCTTCTAGAGCTTTTTTAATATTTTCTTGAACATCAGTTATTGATAATGGATTTATTTTTTTGCTATCAATAAGTTTTTGTGTTTTTGGATGTTTTAACCAGTGTCTTCCTGCTTCGAAGGTCAACCAAGGGCAAACCGCGCTTGCACCATAACCAATCAAACAAGCCAAGTGATGTGTGCTCCAACATTGACCTGTTTCAACAATTAGAGAAGCCTTTAGCCTGATTTCTTTTTTTAGAAGATAATGATGAATTGCCCCAACAGCAAGTAAAGGAGGAATAAAAGTCTTTTTAGGATTAATCCCCTTATCTGAAATAATAATTAAAGAGCAACCGTCTTTTATAGAGAGCTCACTCTGCTTACAGATTGCTTTTAATTGGCTCTCTAAGCCTTGAACACCTTCCTCAATATCAAACAGACTTGAAATTGTTTGCGATTTAATGTTTGATTTTTTAATAGAAATGAGTTCTTCTTCATTGAGAATTGGGCTTTGTAAATGAATAAAAGGTTTAGGATCTTTAATCTCAAATGGCGTACATCTTTCTCCAAGGTGCATCTCTAAACTCATTACAAGTTTTTCTCTCAGAGGGTCAATAGGAGGATTTGTAACTTGCGCAAATCTTTGCTTGAAATAGTCATATAAAATATGTGGCTTTGAAGAAAGTACTGCTAATGGGATATCGTCGCCCATGCAATAGGTAGGCTCTTTAGCTAATGAAGCCATTGAATCTAAAATAAGATCATTATCTTCTGCTGAAAAACCGTACGCAGTTTGTTGTTGTAACAACTCAAGGTCTTTTAGTTTGCAGTCTTTAAACCATTCACTTTTCTCAATTTCTATAGTTCTATTACTTAGGAGTTTTTTATAATCATGCCTTTGAGCTGCTTCAGCTTTTACCTCCCAATTTCTGAGGATTCTATTTTGATGAAAATCAACCGCCAACATTTGTCCTGGCCCTAATCGACCTTTTTCTATCACTCTTTCCTCTTCAAGATCTACTACTCCTGTTTCAGAACCCATTATTACAAAACCATCATTTGTTATTGAATATCTCGCTGGTCTTAGCCCATTTCTATCAAGCGTTGCTCCTACAAAATTTCCATCTGCAAATACAAGTAGAGCAGGACCATCCCAAGCTTCTTGTAGGCTCGCTGAATACTCATAAAATGATTTAATTTCTTCTCTTTGTTCTAGTTCTGGTTGATCTCTAAATGCTTCTGGAACAAGTTTTAATAATGAGTCAGTAATAGGCTGGCCTGAACGAATATTGATTTCAAGAGTCGCATCAAGATTTGATGAATCACTTTTATTTATATCTACGATTGGTTTAATTTCTTTAGATAATTCTCCCCAAAAATCATCTATGTGTGTTTCTGAGGCTTTAGCCCAATTTATATTACCTAAGAGAGTATTTATTTCCCCGTTATGACCTAAGAATCTCATTGGCTGAGCTAGTGGCCATTTTGGAAGTGTATTAGTACTAAACCTTCTATGGTAAACAGAAAATGAGACCTTAAAATTATCTTTTTTTAGATCTTGATAAAACTCAGATAATATTTCAGACCTAACCATACCTTTGTATACAACTGTTTGAGAACTAAGTGAGGCAAAATAAAACTCACAATCCCCAACATCGTTTTTAAAGGTTTCTCTTATTTTTTTTTCAATTCTTTTCCTTAACTGGAACAAAAGCCTTTCAATATTCTGATTATCTTTTATATCTATGTATAAAATCCACTGACAAATGTATGGGACATTCGCTTTCGCTAAAGGACCTAAGATTTCATTATTTACAGGAACTGTTCTCCAAGATGTTTCTTTGACTCTTAATTTTTCTGCTTCCTCCTCACATATTGATTTACATTCTTCAATCTTTTCTAATTTATTAGGCATAAAAACCATGCCTAAACCTCTATTAAATTCTTGAGTATTTTTTAGATTCATTTCTTCTTCTAGATATCCCCACGGAATTGAACATAAAATTCCTGCTCCATCGCCTGAGTCACTATCTCCCCCACAACCTCCTCTATGCTCCATGCAGTTAAGACCCTTTAGTGATTGTTTAAGGATCCAGTTGCTTTCTATACCTTTGATATGTGCTACGAAACCAACTCCACATGCATCTTTTTCCCCAATTATTCCATTTGGGGAATAACTATCTTGATATGGGCTAACGATTCTTTTGATACTCTCTCCCATGGATTATTTAATACTATTTAGTTGTATATGTATTTCTATTATAAAAATAAATATGAAAATAAATCTAAAGATAATGAATATTTACCAAAGAATTTTAATTTGACAAATTTTAAAAAAATTATAATTAAAAGCTTTTAGTAGGTGCTCTTAAAAGGTTATGATAGTAAAATCTTTATTTTTATCTAAGTTTAATAGATGCCCACCATCTCACAATTAGTAGGTTCAGAAAGAAAACGTCTGACAAAGAAAACAAAATCTCCTGCATTAAAATCTTGCCCTGAGAGAAGAGGGGTATGTACGAGAGTCTATACATCAACACCAAAGAAGCCTAATTCAGCTTTGAGAAAAGTTGCTAGGGTTAGATTAACTTCTGGTTTCGAAGTAACGGCTTACATTCCTGGGATTGGACATAATTTGCAAGAACATTCTGTAGTACTACTTAGGGGTGGAAGAGTCAAAGATTTGCCAGGAGTGAGATATCATATTATAAGAGGAACTTTAGATACGGCTGGAGTCAAAGATAGACGTCAATCCAGATCTAAGTATGGAGCAAAAGCTCCAAAAGATTAATTTGTAAACATCACTTTTTAAAAACATGTCACGTCGTAATGCAGCAGTAAAAAGACCAGTCCTTCCTGATCCTCAGTTTAATAGTCGTCTTGCTTCAATGATGATTTCTAGATTGATGAAACATGGCAAAAAATCTACAGCTCAAAGAATATTGTCTGATGCGTTTTCTTTAATAAGCGAGAGAACAGGCGGGAATGCAGTTGAATTATTTGAAACAGCTGTGAAAAATGCTACTCCTCTTGTTGAGGTACGAGCTAGAAGAGTTGGTGGTGCAACGTATCAAGTACCTATGGAAGTTCGCCAAGAGAGGGGTACCGCTATGGCGTTGAGATGGATTGTTACATTCTCACGAGCAAGAAATGGCAAAAGCATGTCTCAAAAACTTGCTGGCGAATTGATGGATGCAGCAAATGAAACTGGTAGTGCCGTCAAAAAAAGAGAAGATACCCATAAAATGGCAGAAGCTAATAAAGCTTTTGCACATTACAGATATTAATTTCATCAAAAGGTACTTAAGTAGTTTATTATTATTAAAGTTTGCTTATAAGGTGAACTACATTTATCAAAAATTATTTTATTTGGAGCTTTAAAATTGGCACGCGACTTTCCCCTGGAACGAGTAAGGAACATAGGTATAGCCGCTCATATTGATGCAGGTAAGACAACAACAACTGAAAGAATTTTGTTTTATTCAGGTGTAGTTCATAAGATAGGTGAGGTTCATGATGGTGCTGCTGTAACAGATTGGATGGCTCAAGAAAGAGAAAGAGGAATAACTATTACTGCTGCTGCAATATCTACTAGTTGGCAAGATCATAGGATTAATATTATTGATACTCCTGGACACGTTGACTTTACTATTGAAGTTGAAAGATCAATGCGTGTTTTGGATGGAGTTATAGCTGTATTTTGTGCAGTTGGTGGAGTTCAGCCTCAATCCGAAACTGTTTGGCGTCAAGCAGATAGATACTCTGTTCCAAGAATGGTTTTTGTAAATAAAATGGACAGAACTGGTGCGGATTTTTTAAAGGTTAATAGTCAAATTAAAGATCGACTAAAGGCAAATGCACTTCCGATCCAGTTACCTATTGGTGCTGAAGGTGATCTCACAGGCATTATTGATTTAGTAGCTAACAAAGCATATCTTTACAAAAATGATTTAGGCACCGATATTGAAGAAGCATCAATTCCATCTGACATGGAGGAGGAAGCTGCTGAGTGGAGATTTAAGTTAATGGAGAGTGTTGCAGAAAACGATGAAGAGCTAATAGAAATATTCCTTGAAACAGGAGAATTATCAGAAGAACAACTTAAAAAAGGTATCAGGGAAGGGGTTCTAAAACATGGATTGGTTCCAGTATTATGCGGTTCAGCTTTTAAAAATAAAGGTGTCCAACTTGTATTAGACGCTGTTGTTGATTACTTGCCAGCTCCAGTTGATGTAAAACCAATACAAGGAGTTTTGCCAAGTGGCAAAGAAGATATTAGACCTTCAGATGATAATGCTCCTTTCAGTGCATTAGCATTCAAAGTGATGTCAGATCCATATGGGAAACTAACTTTTGTAAGGATGTATTCAGGTGTACTTTCAAAGGGGAGTTATGTAATGAATTCTACTAAAGATGCTAAAGAGAGAATCTCTAGATTAGTAATATTAAAGGCTGATGAAAGAGAGGAGGTTGATGAATTGAGGGCAGGAGATTTAGGAGCAGTATTAGGTCTTAAGAACACAACAACTGGTGACACATTATGTAATACAGATGATCCTATAGTTTTGGAGACATTGTTTATCCCTGAACCAGTTATCTCAGTTGCAGTTGAGCCAAAAACTAAAGGTGATATGGAAAAATTATCCAAAGCTTTAACTGCTTTATCAGAAGAAGATCCAACCTTTAGAGTAAGTACAGATCCCGAGACAAATCAAACTGTAATTGCTGGTATGGGTGAGTTGCACCTTGAAATTCTTGTTGACAGGATGTTAAGGGAATTTAAAGTTGAAGCTAATATTGGAGCTCCTCAGGTTTCATACAGAGAGACCATTAGGTCCAGTTCTAAAGGTGAAGGTAAATATGCAAGGCAAACTGGTGGGAAAGGCCAATATGGTCACGTGATAATTGAAATGGAACCTGCTGAAGTTGGTAAAGGTTTTGAATTCGTAAACAAAATTGTTGGTGGAGCTGTACCGAAAGAGTACATTGGTCCTGCATCTAATGGCATGAAAGAAACCTGTGAATCCGGTGTTCTTGCCGGTTATCCACTCATTGATGTAAAAGTAACACTAGTCGATGGTTCATTCCACGATGTAGACTCATCTGAAATGGCCTTCAAAATTGCAGGTTCCATGGCTTTCAAAGATGGGGTTAAAAAATGCAACCCAGTTCTTTTAGAGCCTATGATGAAAGTTGAGGTCGAAAGTCCTGATGACTTTTTAGGATCTGTAATCGGTGATCTCTCCTCTAGAAGAGGTCAAGTAGAAGGACAATCTGTTGACGATGGATTGTCTAAAGTACAGGCCAAAGTGCCATTAGCCGAAATGTTCGGTTATGCCACTCAACTCCGATCAATGACTCAAGGTCGGGGTATATTTTCAATGGAGTTCGCAAATTATGAGGAAGTTCCTCGTAATGTTGCTGAAGCTATCATTTCCAAGAATCAGGGCAACTCCTGATCTCTAAACTAAAACACTATTAAACCCTCGATTCTTTAATTCAAAATGGCTCGCGAGAAGTTCGAAAGGAACAAACCACATGTCAACATAGGTACTATTGGCCATGTTGATCATGGAAAAACAACACTTACTGCCGCTATTACAAATGTATTAGCTAAAAAAGGTCAAGCTCAAGCTCAAGACTATGGAGACATAGATGGAGCTCCTGAAGAAAGAGAGCGTGGCATTACTATCAATACAGCTCACGTCGAATACGAAACTGAAGGCAGGCATTATGCTCATGTTGATTGCCCTGGACATGCTGATTATGTAAAAAACATGATTACAGGAGCTGCCCAAATGGACGGAGCTATCCTTGTTTGTGCCGCCACAGATGGCCCTATGGCACAAACTAAAGAGCATATTCTTCTAGCTAAGCAAGTTGGGGTACCTGCTCTTGTAGTGGCTCTAAACAAGTGCGATATGGTTGATGATGAAGAAATTATTGAACTTGTCGAAATGGAAATTAGAGAACTGTTAGATAGTTACGACTTCCCTGGAGATGATATTCCTATAATTCAAGTTTCAGGTTTAAAAGCTCTCGAAGGTGATTCTACTTGGGAATCAAAGATTGAAGAATTAATGAAAGCCGTTGATGCTAGCATTCCTGAACCAGAAAGAGAAGTTGATAAACCATTCTTGATGGCAGTTGAAGACGTTTTCTCGATTACTGGTAGAGGAACTGTTGCTACTGGAAGAATTGAGAGAGGTAAAGTTAAGGTTGGAGAAGAAGTCGAAATAGTTGGAATAAGGGACACAAGATTGACAACTGTTACTGGAGTTGAGATGTTCAGAAAACTTCTTGACGAAGGTATGGCCGGCGATAATGTCGGGTTACTTTTACGTGGTGTCCAGAAAGAAGATATTGAGAGAGGAATGGTACTCGTCAAAAAAGGATCTATTACCCCTCATACTCAATTTGAAGGAGAAGTTTATGTCCTTAAAAAAGAAGAGGGGGGAAGACATACTCCTTTCTTTGCAGGATATAGACCTCAGTTCTACATCAGAACAACTGATGTGACAGGTCAAATAACTGCATTTACCTCTGATGACGGCTCTAATGTTGAAATGGTTATGCCAGGAGACAGAATTAAGATGACTGGAGAATTAATTTGTCCAGTAGCTATTGAGCAAGGTATGAGATTCGCAATCCGTGAAGGTGGGCGTACTATCGGTGCTGGAGTTGTTTCTAAAATTCTCAAATAATATATTTGAATTTAAAGATTTAACCTCAATCATCTAAGATAGATACATGAATAGGGTCATTGATTAAAATGACCCTTTACATGAAGTTATTTGAAACTATGACAGCATCAATCGTACAACAAAAAATAAGAATAAGACTGAAAGCATTTGATAGAAGAATGCTTGATTTGTCTTGCGATAAAATAATCCAAACTGCTGATACTACTTCTGCTTCAGCAATAGGCCCAATACCTTTACCCACAAAAAGGAAGATTTATTGTGTCTTAAGATCACCTCATGTTGATAAAGATTCTAGGGAGCATTTTGAAACAAGAACACATCGAAGAATAATAGATATCTATAGTCCTTCTGCAAAAACTATTGACGCTTTAATGAAACTAGATCTCCCTAGTGGTGTAGATATAGAAGTTAAACTTTAAGAAATCCCGAAACCTCTCTAAATTGATTAAAATATAAATAATTAAAAGAGGTTTAAATGGGAGAACTCTCAGTAAGGGAATTACCTTTATTCCCTTTGCCAGAGGTAGTCCTTTTCCCTCAAGAAGTATTGCCTTTACATATTTTTGAATCGAGATATAGAATTATGCTCCAATCTGTTCTTGAGAGTGATTCTATGTTTGGAGTTATCAAGTGGGATCCAACTACAAAAAGTATGGCTAATGTTGGATGTTGCGCACAAATCATAAAACATCAAACTGCCGATGATGGGAGAAGTAATATTATTACTCTTGGACAACAAAGATTTCAGGTACTAGAAATTATACGTTCTACGCCATTTTGCTCCGCAATGGTTAGCTGGATTAGTGATGATAATATTGATGACTTTCAAAAATTAGATTCTCTAAAAAATTCAGTAAAAGAAGCACTTAGTGATGTCATTAATTTAACTAGTAAATTGACTAATACTAAGAAAAATCTACCTGATAAATTACCTGACAATGCGATGGATTTATCATTTTGGATAGGAGCTCATTTAGGTGGACCTGTTGCGGAGGAACAGCAAAGACTCCTTGAAGAAAGAAATACTTTTATCCGTTTGCAAAGAGAATACGAAATGCTTGATCATACAAGAAAACAACTTGCAGCAAGAACTGCATTGAAAGAAAGTTTTCCTGATATAAAAGAAAATTAAATGTTCGAATTATTATTTCCTTTTTTTTTACTAGTTTTATTATTATTAGTCCTATCTATAATCTGGAGAATTAATGCTAGAAAATATATTTCTTCTAGTACAGTTGCCTCTGCATATGATTCTTGGACCCAAGATAAATTACTTGAGAGATTGTGGGGAGAACATATACATTTGGGTTTTTATCCCTCAGGAAAAAAAAATATTGATTTTAGAAAGGCTAAAGTTCAGTTCGTCCATGAATTAGTTAAATGGAGTGGTCTAGATAAATTGCCAAAGGGATCCAGAATTCTCGATGTAGGTTGTGGAATAGGGGGAAGTTCTAGGATTCTTGCAGAATATTATGGGTTTAATGTCACTGGTATTACAATTAGTCCGGCTCAAGTTAAAAGGGCAAGAGAACTTACTCCTGATGGGCTAAATTGCAACTTCCAAGTTATGGATGCGTTGGATTTGAAATTTGAAGATGGATCATTTGATGCGGTCTGGAGTGTTGAGGCTGGTGCACACATGAATGATAAAAACAGGTTTGCAGATGAAATGCTGAGAATTCTAAGACCTGGAGGGTATTTGGCATTAGCTGATTGGAACTCTAGGGACCTCGAATCATACCCCCCATCAATTTTTGAGAAGTTAGTTCTCAAACAATTACTTGAACAATGGGTACATCCCTATTTTATTAGCATTAGCGAATTCAGTAAGATTCTTGGAACTAACAAATATAGCTCTGGAAGAATTATTTCTGAAAATTGGAATTCTTATACAAATCCTTCATGGTATGATTCCATTATTGAAGGCATGCGAAGGCCCTTTGCAATTTTGTCACTTGGTCCATTTGCGATAGTTAAGTCCATTAGAGAGATTCCAACAATACTTCTCATGAATTGGGCATTTAGAAAAGGTTTAATGGAGTTTGGAGTTTATAAATGTAGGGGATAAATTAATCTAGTTCAATATTTTCGGAAAAATAATTTCCAAAATCTACAAAATTCTTGCAAAGTGGCTTTAGCTTATTTTTCAATTCAAGATAATTATTAATGTTATTTTGATTATTTATTTCCAAATCAATGTAAATTATATATTCGCCTAATTCTCTTTTTGAAGGTCTGGATTCAATTTTACTCATATTAAATCCAAAATCTGCAATATTATTTATAGCTTTAAGCAAAGCACCAGGTTTATTTGATATTAATTTGAAAGCAAAACTGGCAATATTAGCTAAATTTGAATTTGGTTCCTTGCTCAATAAGACAAATCTGGTGCAATTTCCTTGAACATCATTTATGGGAAAGGCTAATTCTTTAAGTCCTTCAATTTGAATTAATGATTTTGAACCGATAGCTGCTCTGAATTTACTCCCCTTAACCATATTGACAGCTTCTGATGTTGAATTTGTTGGGAGAGGAATTGCATTTGGAAGATTTTCAGATAACCATTCTGAACATTGAGCTAATGCTTGAGGATGAGATAATACTTCTGAAATGTTTGAAAGTTCTCCATCACTAATTAATGCATGTTTTATAGGTAAAACAATTGCTTTATTTATGAAAATTTCAGGATATTTCCAAAGAGCATCTAGAGTGGCTGTAACTCCCCCTTCTACGGAATTTTCTATAGGTACTACAGCAGCATCACAATTGTTGTACTCAATTGATTTAATGACCGAATGTAACCCATTACATGGTACAAATATAGGTGTCTGAAAATTGGCAAGCTTTGATAATATATGAGCTGCTTTTTCTGCGTATGTTCCTTTAGGACCTAAATATGCAACTTGTTTGCGCATGATTAATCGTAAAAAAAAAAGAGATCAAATAAGCATTGGAGGAATATAGAAAATGCTATTGTCTTTTGATGCTAAACAGAAACTAAAGCTTTCTGTAACACGTAATAAAGAATATCTTTCTAAATATCTTTTAGAGGAAGAAAGAGTTGTTGGAGCAATGCTGGACTCCAAAAAATTAGTACCTGAAGGAGTAGGTAGGTACAAGTATACAGTAACAAGTTTTAAGGTTTTTCAACTAGATATTAACCCTGTTGTCTCAATCGCGGTAGAGAATAAAGATGGAATTTTAAAAATGAGTGCCCTTGAAAGTACATTAGATGGTTTGGGGATGATAGATGATTTTAATCTTATTTTGAAGGCTAATTTGGAAGCAACTGATATTGGGTTAGAAGGTGAGGCGGTTCTTGGGGTATCTGTAAGCCAGCCCCCTCTACTGAAGCTGGTGCCAAAGAAAATTTTGGAATCTACAGGTCATTCTGTATTAAATGGAATTCTGTTGGGTATAAAGTCAAGGGTTCAACAGCAACTAGTAAAAGATTTTTTAGATTGGTGTAAATTAAATAAGATCTGATTTTTTTAAAAAACTTTTTCTATGAAGTTTACTTATTCCATTTTTTTTGATTAATGAAAGATGCTCTCTGGTACCATAACCTTTATTTTTAAATATCAAGTATCCTGCGTATTTTTTTTCTAACCTTTCCATTAGATTGTCACGTGAAACTTTGGCAACTATGCTTGCTGAAGCTATCGAGATAAACTTTGAGTCTCCAGATACTATGTTTTTTTGAATTCCGTTCCATGGCCTTAATAATAAAGGGCCATCAATTTTTAATTCAGATGGCTTTTCTTTTAATTTTTTTAAGGCTCTTATCATTGAAAGTTCTGTTGCAACTCTGATACCTAACTTATCTATTTCTCTTGCCGAAGATTGCCCAATTCCATAATCTGAAGAAAGTAATAAAATTTTTGGTAAAAGTAATTTTCTTTTTTTGGGAGTTAGTTTTTTACTATCTGTCACTCCAAGTTGTTTTAAAGTAAATTTATTTTTTTCAGTCAATACTACAACTGCTGAAAAAACTGGACCAAAAATTGATCCCCTTCCAACTTCATCTATTCCAACTTCGGATAAGTTATTCAATGCTTGCTGATGATCTTCTTCTTTTTTTTCTTGCATTGTTTAGCTCATCTGCAAGTTCAATTTCATCCTTTGTATCTGTAAGTACAACTTCATTATTTTCATTAGTTTTATTTGTTAATTTATCTTTAGAATTTGCATCAGCTTCAACTTTAATTTGAATCTTTTCTTCTCCAGATTTTGAGATTTTTTTAATTTGTTTTGCTTTTGTTTTTTTATTATCTAAATTTTTTTCACTGTCCTTATTACTATCTTTTAAACGCACAAAATTATTGCTGGTGAGATATTCTTTACCTAACTTTATAAGTGGATTAATACCTAATTGACTGAAAACAATTTTTTCTTCATTAGTAAGATCAACGGTTAATATATTTTTTTCTTTTGAATTTGATAGGTTCAAATTATCATTGTCATTTTCTTTTTTATTAGAAGAATTATCTTTAATTAGGTATTTGGAGTTAAGGAATTCCTTGTCAATTATTTTTTCCTGCTCATTAGTTGATTGTGAAGTGTCTATATCTAAAGATTTTAGACTGTTTGATTGATTAGATTTATTTTCAACATTTTTAATTTTTAAGTTAGATATTTCGTAATTTAATATATTTTCTACATTTCCTGTACCATGGCATGTAGAACATTTTTTACCGAATAATTCATATATGTTTTGACCTTGTCTTTTTCTGGTTAACTCCACTAAGCCTAATTCAGTAAGCTGAGCTATTTGAGGCCTAGAAGAATCATCTTTTATTGCTGAGGTAAAATGCTCGAGCAACTGAAATTGATCTCTTCTAGATTCCATATCAATAAAATCTACTACAATAACTCCACCAATATTTCTTAATTTCATTTGTCTTGAAATTTCAACTGCCGCTTCACAATTTGTCCATAAAACGGTTTGTCTTGAATTAGCGGATCTTGTAAATGACCCAGAGTTTACATCAATTACTGTTAAAGCTTCAGTTGGTTCTATAATTATATATCCACCTGAAGGAAGATCTACCCTTGGTTGCAGAGCTTTTTGAATTGTTTTCTTGATTTCATACTTTTCTAAAATATGTTCGTTTAAATCGTTATCGTGAAATTCAATATCTAAATTTGGTTCGTAATTTATTAAAAAATCTTTTGCCCTTTCAATTGAAAATTTACTATCGATAACTATACTTTTAGTTGATGATTTAATATAGTCTCGCAAAATTTTAAGAGAGAAATCATCATCTCTTTTTATTAAATTTGGTGGATTAGAAGCTTCAGATGCTTGTAATATATTTTCCCATTGTTGAATTAAATTTTCTAAATCATCAATAAGTAGTTCTTCTTTTATTTTTTCAGCCTCTGTTCTAAATAGTAAACCTGTGCTGGGTGGTTTTATTAGAACTCCAACAGCTTTTAATCTACTTCTTTCTGTCTCTATATTTATTTTTCTGGAAATATTTACTCCTTGACCATATGGCTGTAATATCAAGTACTTTCCAGGTATTGAAATACTTCCCGTTAGTCTAGGACCTTTGGATCCTGTGGGTTCCTTCATTACCTGTACAAGAACTTTTTGTTTTGGTTCTAACAATTCAGTTATTCCAAATGCTCCCTTTTTGAGTCTTAATGGACCAAGATCTGAAACATGTATGAATCCATTTTTATCACTTTCACCAATATTGATGAAGGCAGCATCAATGCCAGGGAGAACATTTTCAACTGTTCCTAAAAAAATATCGCCAATTTGATATTGACCTTGTGCGACGATTAATTCATCAACTCGATCATCTGTGAGTAGTGCTGCTATTCGAGCCTGCTCAGCGATGATAATTTGCTGAGACATATGATTGATTCTGAATGGTTTGTATTTTGAAAATGATCTAAAGTAAAGAGTTGAGTTTTATCTTTTAAGAAAGCATTTATTTATAGCTAGTATTATGTACTTTTTAAAATTAATAAAGTTAATAGCAATTAATTGAATTCTGCTATGTATAAAGCTTTAGACGATTTTCAAACTAATTGAAATTGAATTCATAGCTATGATTACCTCTTTATTTAATCATAACTACAATAATATTAACATCTAATCTCCACTAAAGCACATAGATCTATTATCCTAATATTGGTTAAAAATTTATTTAAAGTGGTTCAAGTAAACGAAAATTATTTAAAACTCAAAGCAGGTTATTTATTTCCTGAAATTGCTAAAAGGGTAAAAATATATTCTGAATCAAATAAGAGTTCTAACATAATTAAGCTAGGCATAGGAGACGTGACAGAACCCTTACCTAAAGCATGCCGAGATGCTATGGGAAAAGCTCTGAGTGATATGGGAACAAATGAAGGTTTTAAAGGATATGGACCAGAGCAAGGTTATTCTTGGCTCAGAGAAAAAATATCTGAGCATGATTTTATTTTGAAAGGTTGTCAAATTTCGCCGGATGAAATCTTTGTTTCAGATGGTTCTAAATGCGACAGTAGCAATATTTTAGATATTCTTGGTAAAGATAATTCAATTGCCGTAACAGATCCTGTTTACCCTGTTTATGTAGATAGCAATGTTATGACAGGAAGAACTGGTGATGCGCAGGTAAATGGTACTTACCAAGGTTTGACTTATCTTGCAATAAACGAAGAAAATAACTTTCTGCCAGAACTACCTAAAAATAAAGTTGATATTTTATATCTTTGTTTTCCAAATAATCCTACTGGAGCAACTATTACTAAAGAAGAATTGAAAAAGTGGGTTGACTATGCTCTTAAAAATAAATCTTTAATACTTTTTGACGCAGCTTATGAAGCATTTATTCAAGATAAGAATATTCCTCATTCAATCTATGAGATTGAGGGAGCAAAGGATTGCGCTATTGAATTCAGATCTTTTTCAAAGAATGCAGGATTCACAGGGGTTAGATGTGCCTTTACAGTAATACCCAAGAATCTCAAAGGTTTCAACTCAACACATGAAGAAATAAACTTATGGTCTCTTTGGAATAGACGACAATCTACAAAATTTAATGGTGTAAGCTATATCGTCCAGAGGGGGGCAGAGGCTGTATATTCTCTTGAAGGAAAGAAAGAGGTGAGGGGTTTAATTGATTTTTATATGGAAAATGCAAAAATTATGAAAACTAAACTTCAGACTGCAGGATATACAGTTTATGGTGGCGACAACGCTCCGTATATCTGGATCAAAGTTCCTGATCAAATGACATCGTGGGACTTTTTTGATTTTCTTCTTCAAAAAGTTTGTGTAGTAGGCACACCTGGGAGCGGATTTGGATTATCTGGAGAGGGTTATTTTCGTTTGTCAGCATTTAACTCAAGATCAAATGTAATTGATGCAATGGAAAGAATAATTAATATATAATTAAACTTACTAATAATATTTAAAAAATTAATGCTATCTATAAGGTTAGAACAAAGTGGAAGTAATAATTCAGCAGTTATTGAAAAGAAACCCGCTGAGTTAAAAAACAAATCTCCAAAATATAAGGTTTTACTTCATAATGATCCAGTTAATTCTATGGAGTATGTCACTATTTCACTAAGAGAGGTTGTTCCGCAATTAAGCGAGCAAGATGCCATCGCTATAATGTTAGAAGCACATAATACTGGTGTCGGTTTGGTAATTGTTTGTGATTTAGAACCGGCAGAATTTTATTCAGAGTCATTAAAATCTAAAGGGATTTCTAGTTCAATTGAGAAGGAAGATTAATAACGATAAAATTTATTTCGAATGAGCTAATTTTCTCTCTGATAAGGGACGAACTTTTAAAGATTCTTGTAAGGCGGCTTTTCCATATTCTCTTTCGAGAATGTTAATAACTGTTTTACCAAATTCATCTTCTTTATTATCAAAAGCTTCTAAACAAACTTGACCAAGTTTTTTTCCTAGGGAGCCTGGATTCCATAAAAGTTTTCTTGCTGTCCAGGGCATCATGCTCATTGGATTATAATTCGGCTTCAAAATTTTATGATCTAAGGCGTACTTCTCAAGAAGAGTATGCGGTTGCAAACCTATAAAGAATATAGCTGGGTCAACTAAGCCTTTACCAAAAATTTTTTCTAATTCTCGATGGTAAGCAATAGTTTGTCTTATGGTGCTTGGCGTTTCATCAAAAACATTAAATGAATAATTGACTGAAACATGATTTTTGAAACCTGATTTGACGAGCATTCTGCAATTATTTAATACCGTTTTGAGGTCATATGCTAACCTCATTTTTCTAACAAGTTCTTGAGATCCTGAAGTAATACCTATCTCAAAATAACTCATACCTGTATCTACCATAAGCTGTGCCAGCTCAGCATCAATGTTATCCGCTCTTATGTATGCAGCCCAATTAATATCTTCCCAGCCTTGATCTTTAATAGCTTGCAGAAGGGCTTTAGCATCTTGAATATGCTTTTTGGCTGGAATAAATTGCGCATCTGTAAACCAAAATCCCCTGACTCCAAGATCATATAATTGCTGCATTTCTTTGATTACTTCTTTAACAGGATTGACACGAACTTTCTTGCCCTCTACAACCGTATAAACACAGAAACAACAATTATGAGGACAACCTCTTTTTGTTTGTACTCCTACATAGTAATCTCCGCCTTCTATATACCAATTGAATTCAGGCCATATTGATTTTATGTATTTATAATCGCAGGCAGTTTTAACAGTACCCAAAGGTTGTTCATGTATTAATTTGTATCGGGGTTTTTGTCCTGCAAGATAACATCTTTCTTCCTCTATCGAATCTCCCTTAATAATTTTTTCAATAAGATTTTCTCCCTCTCCTACAGAAATTACAGTTCCTTTTGGAAGTAGATTCCCTAATTGTTCATAGAAAACACTAACAGCTCCACCTCCTAGAATTGCTTTTACATCTTTGTTGTATTTCTGAGATCTTTTAAGTCCCATTTTGACTAATGAGGTATTTCTATATATTTCTCCATAATGGGATGCAATTAATTTTAATCCTCCCCAAGAACCTCTAATTTTTTTAAGGATGTTTTTTGAGTAGAAAACCTCAAAAGAATTTTGTAGTGGATTTCCACTTCTTCCATCGACAGGTGCATAAATTTGTATATCTCTCCATGAAAAAATAATTAGATGGGGCCTAAATTGATCAATTTTTCTGCATAAATATTTGGAAACTTTATTAGATGGAATTATTGCTAGATCAATAAATTGCTGCTCTATGTTTGGAAAACATTTATGAATATGATCCGTTAGATAAATTGGCCCTATTGGGAATATTGGATTACAAGGAAGTCTTACAGTAAGAATTTTCGCATAGTTCTTTCTGTGGTAATTTTTCTTATTTAATTTTTTTAACTCGAAATTAAAATTCATACTATGAATTTCTATTGAATTTATATTTAATAAGAATCTAACTACTTTAGAACTAATTTGGCGAAATTAAAAATCTTTAGAAAATACTTCTGGATATTTTTTAAATTTAGATATCGGAAACCATATAAATCCAACATACTTTTAGAAGTTTTAATCCATCAATCCATCTAGATATATTTGGTACGCCAGATTGCCTAGCATAATATCTAACTGGATAATTAAGTATTTTTATATTATTGTTTGCCGCTTCAAATATTATTGTGAAGTCTCCAAATGGATCCGACTTTGAATCCCAACTCCCATTTTGTTTCATAAGTTTAAAGAATTTTCTTGAAAAAACTTTTGTTCCACAAAGTGAATCTGATACTGGCTTATTTATGAGAATTGATAAAAATATTGCAAAGAGTCTATTCCCTATATAGTTAGCCCATCTCATTGCATCTTTTTCCATTGGGAAAGTTGTGCGGGCGCAATTAATAAGTATATTTTCATTTTTAGTTGATTCCATAATTGCTGAAATACTGTCATCAATATCTACAGTGAAGTCACTATCAATTATGGCAAGAGTTTCACCTTTTGAAATATTAAATCCCTCTACAACTGCATTTTTTTTTCCTTTAGAAGTTTGTTTTAAAAGAGATATCTTAAAAAATTCTGAGAAATCTTCTTTTAACTCTTGCAGGATTTTATATGTGTTATCAATGCTATTGCCTTCTACCAATATAATTTCTAATTTATTAGGTATTTTTTTAAATTTATTAAGTGCATTTATTAATAGTTGTTTATTTCCAGCTTCATTTCTTGCAGGAATTACGATAGATATTAAATTATTTGAAATGTTCTCATTATATTTATAAAAAAATATTTCTAGTTCGTATGCAAGTTGTTTTATTATTGGAACTTTGCGAAAAATATTTTTTAAAGATTTTGGAATTAGTTTGGTTGGTAAAGGTGTTAATTTTTTTGCTTTCCATCTAATAGATCTATAATTATAAATTTCTGCAAGAGATTCAATATCGCATAGAGTTATTCTTGCTTTGCTAGTGGTTTCTCTAAAAACTCTTGAATCTAATCTTAGCCATCTAGTTATTGGCTCCCAAGTATTACCTCTAACTGTAATTGAAATAAACTCGTTATTATCTCTGAATAATTGATGAAGTTGATTATTCGTTAAATTCCAAGTATTAACAGATTTCATTAACTTATAAAGTTTGATAAAGCCACTTTAGTATATAAGGATGGTTTACTTTTTTATTATTAATTTCCATGGATTTAAAATATCGTTTTCATAAATAACTTGATAGGCATAATTATTGTTTTTTATTTCCTTAATTTCAGTTGTCCATGCTAATTCTGATTTGTTTAAATCATCGATACTCTCTAAACCTTCACCTAGTATTGGAGTTAATAAAGAAATTCTTATGATTTTTGATTGAGAACTAGAATTTTTTATTCCACTTTTATCTACTTTTATTTCTTGATTTTTTACGATATCAAGAGATGATACGTATTCCATTTGTTCTCTTAGTTCTCGAGATCTATCGGTAAATAATCCTGATTGCAAAAGAAGGGAAGTCAATAGGTAAGGCCCGATAATGACCGTTATTAATATGTCTTGGAATGAGCTTTTATATTTTATGAATGACCAAGATAGCCCAAAAAATAATAATCCAATAATAAGAAATGTATTTTCCTTAGAATTAAAGTTGCTTATATTTTTAAAGAAAACAAAATATGTGATGATGAGAGAAACTAAAAATAATGGAACAATTTTTGAAGTGATAAATATAATAATTCTTTTAAATCTTTTAGAGCTAAATAGATATCTTATTCCTACATAAGTATTTAGTGAAAGAATACATGAGATTTGTAGAGTATAGTAGGGAGTTTTCGTAGAAAAAATACTCAGAATTCCTATCAAAATTAAAGGGAAAAAGAATAGTATATACTTCTTCTCTTTACTTTCATAAAAATTGTAAATTGTGCCAATGATGGCAAAAATACTCCATGGTAGATATGTTGCTGGAATATTCCAGAAATAATAGTAGAAAGGATTTGTAAAAGTATTTTTATTAGAGAGTATGGTAAATTTTTCTACTAAGTAAAAAATAATATTTTTCTCTAAAAAGGCGTTAATAGATAATGTCCAACATAAAAATGGAATAAATCCAATAGTTAGTCCAAGCCAAAAAAATTTACTGAATAAAAGATTATGTTTTTTATATAAATATGGTGAAAGCGATAATAAAGGTACAATTACCAAGAAGGTTTTCAGCATAAACGATAAACCGATCCAAATACCAAAAAGAAGAATATAAAATTTATTATCTTTACTTTTTATTTTGACTAAAGAGAATACTCCAATAGTAACTAAACAGGAATAAATGATGTCTTGAGTGGCTAAGTGTGAGTAGTCAAACCAAAGATACGTAGTAGCAAGTATTAGTGGAGATATAATTGCATATTTTTTATTAAATAATTCTTCATGGAATTTGTAAGTTATGAATAGCATCAAAATTGCAGCGGTTGTTGTGGGTAGATATGCGGTAAACATATTTCTTCCAAATATTTCTTGTGATTTTGCAATTAAAAACTGTAATCCTATTGTTCTATCTAAAATATATTCATCCCACCAAAGAGGAATTATCCAGTTCCCTTTATCTAATATCCATCTAGCTTGCAGGGCATAAAATCCCTCATCAAAAGCAATGTAACTTCTTTTGCCAATAGAAAATATGAGAGGAATAAAAATTAATAGTTTATAAAGACTCTTAAATTTAAAAATTCTATCTATCATTTTTGTTTTTAAATTGCTTTTGGAATGCCGATAATTGGAATTGAACCAATGACCTACTGTTTACGAAACAGTTGCTCTACCGCTGAGCTATACCGGCAAAACTAAAATATTAATATTTTTATATAGACTTAACTTAGTAATCGAAAGTATTTATGTCAAAAATAGATCCTGAATTAAAAAAGAAATTATTAAAAGAAACTCAGGCTCCTTTTAAGGGATTAAGGAGAATACTGTGGATAGCTTTTAGTGGCTCTGCATTTTTGGGACTTTTAATAATGCTTTTCAAAATGGCAAGTGGAACTGAATTACAACAAAATAACCTTGTTATACAGTTGGGTGCTTGTGTAATATTTCCTACTTTATTATTCTTTGATAGAAATAAAGATTAAAAAGTTAGATATTTAATCATTGAGTTAATGTTCTCTTTTTAGTGACAAATTTAAATGCTTCGATTATGTCTCCTTCAATCCAGGAAGAGAATTTATCGCAGCCAACGCCACATTCAAATCCTGTATTAACTTCTTTTACATCATCTTTAGACCTCTTTAGAGAGTCTAAGTTGCCCTCAAAAACTACTTTTTCTGATCTTATAACTCTAAGAGAACAATTCCGTTGTAGTTTGCCCGTTTGTATGTAACAGCCTGCGATAGATCCTTTGCCAACAGCGAAAGTTGCTCGAACTTCGGCCTTACCTAATGATTCTTCTACAAGATCAGGTTCAAGAAGACCTTCCATAGCAAGCTGAATATCTTCTAAGAGTTTATAGATTACTTCATATTCTCTAATATCAACATCATTTGCATCAGCCGCTTTCTTTGCTCCAGATGCCAATGATGTGTTAAATCCGATAATCACTGATCCTGATGCAGCTGCGAGATCTATATCTGTCTCAGTAATTTCTCCAGGTGCAGATAGTAGAACTCTAACTTGAACTTCATTTTTTGGTAATTGTTCTAGTGATCCTAATATTGCTTCAACACTACCTTGGACATCCGCCTTGAGAATTAAGTTTAACTCTTTTAATTCTCCGTCATTTGCTTGAGTTGATAGTGATGATAAGCTAACTCTTCTTGAGGCCATTTGCTGAGCTAATTTTGTGGCTCTAGCGTCTGTAGCTCTATCACCGACTATAGTTCGAGCAGTTTTTTCATCAGAGTAGACTTCAAATTCATCGCCTGCTGTCGGGACCTCACTGAATCCAAGTGCTTCTACTGGGAATGATGGTCCTGCTTCTTTGATTCTATTGCCATGTTCATCCACCATCGCCCTAATTTTTCCAAGGACTGAGCCTGCAGCTAAAACATCCCCAGATTTTAAGGTACCGTTTTGTACTAATAGAGTGGCTACAGGACCTTTAGCTTTATCTAGGTGGGCTTCGATAACAGTTCCTTTGGCAGATCTGTTGGGGTTAGCTTGTAAATCTTCAACTTCTGAAACTAATAAAATCATTTCGAGTAATTTATCAATATTTTGTTTTTTGATTGCGCTTACTGGAACCATTACAGTATCCCCACCCCAATCTTCAGCAATCAAATCTTTTTCTGATAGTTCTTGCATGACTTTCTCAGGAGATGCACCTTCTTTATCAATTTTGTTTATTGCAACAACAATAGGTACCTTTGCCGCCCTTGCATGACTAATAGCTTCAAGTGTTTGAGGTCTACAACCATCATCTGCTGCTACTACAAGAACTGCTACATCAGTAACTTTTGTACCCCTTGCTCGCATTGCAGTAAAGGCTTCATGACCAGGAGTATCAAGAAAAGTTAATTTTTTCTTTTTAGATTCATGTTCAAATTCAACTTGATAAGCTCCTATATGTTGTGTTATACCTCCTGCTTCTCCCGAAGCCACTCTTGATTCTCTGATCGAGTCTAAAAGACTTGTTTTGCCATGATCTACATGACCCATAACAGTAATAACGGGGGGCCTTTTTATTAGACTATCTATATCATCCGATTCAATCATATCAACTGTTTTCTCAGCAGCTTCTTGGACATCATCTTGCAAAACAGGTACTCCAAATTCTTCGGCTACTGTTTCTATAGTGGCTAAGTCAAGAGATTGAGTTACTGTTGCTGTTATTCCTTTAAAGAAAAGAGATTTAATTATTTCAGAACTTTCAAGACTTAATTTATCTGCTAATTCTTGAACTGTCAGATTATCTTCGGGCACAATTATCATCTCAGGTCTTATTTGTTTGGCTTCTTTAGCTGCCTTTAATTCCATAGCCCTTCTTTTTTGCCTTTGTCTTGTGGTCTCTTTTTTCTTCTTCTTGAATTGTTTTATAGATTTTTGAGATTTAGGTTCATCAGACTTTTCTTTCTTTGGACGCGCTAAACTAGCAGATAAAATAGAAATTTTCTCACCAGAGTAGCCACTTGTTTCTGATGTTAATGAATCATCATTTTCACCGATAATATGAACTTTCTGTCGTTGTTTTTGAGGATTCTTATTTCTTAATGCTTCTAGTTTTGCACTGTCGTCCCAGTCTTTCCTTCCTGGTTTTTTTGAAGTATTTGAAAATGCTCTGTGAGGTGGTTTTTTAGAACTTGGGGCAGCATTGGGACGATTATTAGGCGCTTTAACCTTCTGTTTAGGTGACTCATTGGTTTGTTTTTCGTTATTCTTTACACCTAGGTTTTCTTTCTGGGGCTTATTAGTTTTTTGAAGTTGCAAAAGTTCATTTGGTGATACTGGTTTCCTAATCCCAAAGGACCTTTGGTTATTAACTTTAGAGCCAGGCTTGTTAAAACCACCTTGTCTAAAATTCTCGCTATTACTATTAGGATTACTGACTCTGTTTGGATTGAATGGTCTATTAAATGAGCCAGGTTTGCCTTGAGTTGCTGACTTGTGTTTTAATCCAGGTCTATTCGGACCACCAGGTCTATTGGTATTAAAAGTTCTATTAGGAGCGCCAGGTCTGTTAGGTTTATTTTGTCTAAGAGAAATGTTTTGCTTATTATTAATATTTTGCTTATTAGGATTTATCTTTGGATCGTCCCTTCTTATAGGAGCTCCAACTAGCTCTGGGGTATTTTTTTTGTTACCAAGATTTTTTGGTGTAGGTTTACTTGTATTTTGATCGGATTTATTTAATGTTTGTTTATTGACTCCTGGTTTGTAGATAGTATTGATAGATTTATTGGATTTTATATTATTTATTAAATTTTTAGGCTTTTCAATTAGTTGAAAAGGTGGTTTTGACGGACCTTTAATAGGAGGATTTGTTTTATTAGGAAAAGTGTTTTTGTTTTGGTTAAAATTTTGTGAAGATTGATTATTTGAATTTTGATTTCTAATGTCCCCTCGAGATTGTGAACTAGATACAATAGTAGGCTTGTTGGGGTTTTTAGGTTGATTTGAAATTGTTTTTGGACTCTGAGGCTTATTAAGAGGTTGTATTAGTAGGGGTTTTTTGGTTGAATTGTCTTTGAGCAGTTTCCCCTTTGTTGAAGAAATGTCAGGAGATTTATTTTTTTCGTTTTTCTTGTGAGTCTCTTTTTGTTTTGAAGGTTTATTAATAGAAAGAATTTTTTTATCTGGATTTTTTTTATTAATAAGATTTTTAATTTTTCTTGCATCCTCTGCAGTAATAGAACTACTGTGGCTTTTTACAGAAATTGAAAGTTTTTGAGCAGCATCCAATATATCTTTGTTTTCCAGATTTAAATCTCTGGAAAGTTCGTAAATTCTGATTTTATCGCTGATAGTCATTTAGTCTGATTCTACTTTTTTTCAAAATAAAGATAATTTATTTAATTATATTCCCTGATTGGGATTGTCATTAAAGCTAGCAATTTCTTTTTCAAAAATATAAATAAATTCAGGCTCTAAAGATGTTTTTAAAGCTTTTTGAAGCTTTTTTTTGATTTTGGAATCTGAATAACATTTTTTTGAATTACAAATGTAAGCTGAACGCCCCATCCCGTTATGAAAGATAATGCCTTGCTTATGATCTTTGGTAATCTTAAAAAGATTTTTTCGGTTATAGGTTTTTCTGCATGAAATGCATAAACGCATTATAGGAGCTTGTTGCATCACTGTTTTCCTTCCTCTTTCGCAGTAATTTCATTATCATGGATTGCTTCTAACTGATTATTATTTGAGAAGGATCCTCCTTCATATTGTTCTTCTTCAAATTCTTGATCATCTTCTGGAAGTGGATAAAGCTCTCTTAATCTTGCATCTTCCGCAGCTCGCTCAGCTTGTTCTGCTTCTAATCTTATCTCCGCTTCTCGCTGGAGATTTTCTTCATCTTCCCTTTGAGTGATTAATTCAGAAACTATCGCATCTTCTGCTTCTTGATCGTATTCATGTGAATTCTTAACATCAATCTTCCAGCCTGTTAATCTTGCTGCAAGTCTTACATTCTGACCTTCTCTACCAATCGCAAGACTCAATTGATCAGGAGGAACTAATACGTGGGCATGTTGCCCTTCCGGGTCAACTAGTCTAACAAGATCGACTTTTGCAGGACTTAAAGAATTTAAAATGTACTGTATTGGATCGGCGGACCATTTTATAACATCAATTTTTTCTCCTCTCAACTCATTGACAACTTGTTGAATTCTTGCTCCTCTTGCTCCAATACAAGCACCGACAGGGTCAACTTCTTTTTCGATACTATCAACAGCTACTTTTGTTCTGGGACCAACCGCTCTTGAAGGAGGATTCGCTTCCCTTGAAACTGCAACAATTTTTACTGTGCCTTCTTGGATTTCCGGGACTTCATTTTCAAATAAATAAACTACTAAACCTGCATTTGCTCTACTAACAAAAAGTTGAGGCCCTTTTCTGGCTATTTCGCTAACTTCTTTCAAAAATACTTTGAAAGTTGCATTTGCTCTATAGTTATCATTTGGTAATTGATCTCTCTTGGGAAGTTCGGCTTCTACTTCAGGCCTGCCAATACCTGAACTAACACCCATAATGACTGATTGTCTTTCAAATCTTATAACTCTTGCTGTCAAAACAGGATCTTCCAAATCTGCAAACTCTTCTTGGATCATTTTTCGTTGTTGATCTCTTAATTTTTGGGCTAAAACTTGCTTCGTTGTTGAAGCAGCCATTCGCCCAAAATCTTCTTTTTCAGGAGTGACATCCAAAACAACTGTGTCACCTATTTGAGCATCATCAGCAACTTGTTTAACCTCTAATAAAGATATTTGATGATCTTCACTCTCAACTTCTTCAACAATTATTTTACTTGACAGGATTCTATAACCTTCCTCATCAAGATCCAGTCCAACATCAAAATTACTAAAATATTCCTCATCAAATGGATCTTCATTAACTCCAATGTAAAAAGTTTTTCTATATTTTTCGTATCCTTTTAATAATGCTTCGCGCAAGGCAGCTTCTACGATATTAGGAGGTAACTTCTTTTCCTCACTAATGTCTTCAATGAGATTGTTTAAACCTGGGAGAATAACTAATGCCATCTATGATGGGTGATTGAATAATGGGTGATTGAATAATGGTTGAAAAAAATCTTTATAATGTACAAAGACTAATTTTTTGTACTTCATCAAAAGGTATTTTTTTTATTTTACCTTTTATGTTAATGGCTAAATAATCTTTAGACTTTTCATAAAGTAAACCTTTTAGAAATTTTAATTTTGAATTCTTTTGGTTTAACTCAACATTAACTGGGAAACCCTTAAAAGTTTTGAAGTCTCTTTCTGAGGTTAATTCATCACTGACCCCTTGACTACTAATTTCTAACACATATGAACAATTTAAAAGATTTGATTTTTCTATTTCGTCAGATAATGGGGTATTTAATAGCGCGCAATCATTTAATGAAACG
>QCBV01000002.1 GCA_003279015.1 Prochlorococcus sp. AG-347-J19
TTTTATTAATTGCGGGTGGATTTGTTGTTTTAGGAGAAGTGGTATCACCTTTATTTTCTATCAGTTTGGTTGAACTTTTTTCTAAAAATATCTCTAATGAATTGTCTCAATCTTTAAAAATTTTCTTTGGATATCTTTTTATGGCTATTCCGCCATTATGGATAGTTTTCTATCAAATTAAATCCTTGAATGGTGAATTTACTTTTAAAAAGGATTATTTACAGTTCAATTTCTTGCCAATAAAATATGCAATTATTCAGGGAATTAAAGGTTGGTTAACAATTGTTCCTTTTGTTTTATTGATCTCTCTAATTATGAATAGTCTGATCGATACTCAGAATGGTAGCAACCCCTTGCTGGAAATTGTTCTTAATAATAATAATTACCTATCATTTTTTTTATTATTTGTAACAACAACTCTATTAGCTCCTTTATTTGAGGAGATTATATTTCGCGGTATTTTACTACCAACTCTTTCAAGAGATTTTGGAGTAATTTCTGGCATCATAGTTTCAGCTTTTATCTTTGCATTAGCCCATTTAAGTTTGGGAGAAATGCCGCCTTTATTTGTTCTAGGGATTGGATTAGCAATCACAAGAATTGCTTCAGGGAGTTTGTTTTCCTCAGTGATAATGCATTCTTTATGGAATGGATTGACTTTCTTAAATTTGTTTTTGTTGAGGACATAAAGAATTTAATTTCATACTTGCGAATCAAACAAAAAGATGTTTATTTAATTAGTAACACTTCCTTTATTTAAAAAAATAAATCAATAGATGAAACCTTATGGGAATCAACTTAATTTAAAAAAAAAAGTTTCATATGAAAGTAAAAAATATTCTGAAAAAATATCCACCATTAATATCAAATTAATACATCAAATTTTCGATACCATTAATATCTCTCTTTTGGTATTAATTTTCACTTTATTTTTCTTGTCTTTTAGTAGTCAAAGAAAATGGTCAAACACATATAAAAATTTATCTAAAACAAGAGCTATCAATAATAATCTCATTGATTATATTTCTAAAATTGAGGAATTTTATATTAGTGAACTTGAGTCAATCAATACTTATAGAAAAACTAAACCTAAAGATTTAATCTATCTAGATAAACTTCCAGAAAAAAAAGAAAGTTTATTTAAAAAATATTTAAATAGTTTCATTGAAGGTTTTGTAGATAGTAAATATCAAAGGGGATATTGATGAAAAAATACAAAAAAATTGTCCGTCTAATACCTCTTGATCAAAGAAGATTTAAATTTCTCTATATCTTTAGCTTACTTTTAATATTTTGTTTGTTTGGTAGGTTAGTTAAATTGCAAGTCTTTAACTCCTCTGAATTGCAAAGGAAAGCAAGATTAATACAGTCTTCTAAAACTAACGCCTTAAAAAAAAGGAGAGCGATTGTTGATAGAAATAATAGACTAATTGCTTACGATAAACCGCTCTATAAATTATGGGCCCATCCAAAATATTTTAATTTTCCTGGTGATTCAATTAACAGAGTTCGCAGTATTGAAGAAGTTACACAAAAGTTGGCATCTATCTTGGATATAGATAGTGAAATACTCTTGAGAAAATTTAATAATAAAATGAGTGGTATCATGCTTTTGGATAAAATTTCCGAAGAAAAGTCAGAAAAGATTAAGAACCTTCAAATAAGCGGACTTGATTTGTTTAAATATTCGCAGAGATATTATCCACAAGGGGAGCTTTACTCTAATCTTGTAGGTTTTGTTAATGATGAGAATAAGGCTTCAGCAGGTTTAGAGCTTCATTTAGATAATCAAATTAAAGTTTTTAATAAAAGTAATTTAATAAAAAGAGGAGGAGACGGAACTCCTCTCCCGGATAATTCAGCCCCAGGTGATTTTATTTCTGATTACAAAAGTTTAGGCCTAACTATAGATTCAAAATTACAGAAAGCATCATTCAATGCATTATCAAAGCAAGTAAGCGAATGGAAAGCGAAGAAGGGATTTGCCATGGTTATGGATGTTAATAATGGTCGGATTCTTTCCTTGGTTACATTCCCGTCATATGATCCAAATAAATTTTGGCAGTATAATTCTGAACTTTTTAGAGGTTGGTATTCTCAAGATTTATTTGAGCCTGGTTCAACTTTTAAACCTATTAATCTTGCCTTGGCTTTAGAAGAAAAAGTAATCCAGAAAGATGGAGTAGTTGAAGATATGGGAGAGATTAATGTTGGAGGATGGACACTTTCTAATTGGGATAAAAAAGGTAACGGATACATTGACTATCCAAAAGTATTGCAGGTTTCAAGTAATGTTGGGATGATAAAAATTATGCAAAATTTAGACCCTGAAATTTATTGGGATTGGCTTAAAGATTTAGGTATAAATAAAAATTTAGAGACTGACTTATTTGAATCAACTGCTGGCCAACTAAAGAGAAAAGATTTATTTGTAAATCAATCAATTGAGCCTGCAGTAACTTCTTTTGGGAAAGGGTTCTCAATCTCGCCACTTAAATTGGTTCAACTTCATGCGGCTTTAGCCAATGGAGGTTTTGAAGTAACTCCACATGTAACCTCAACTTTCAAAGAAAGAGTTAATAAAAATTCAAAGAAACAATTTTTTTCACCAGATGTCTCTAAAATTGTTCTTGAATGGATGGAGAGTGTAGTTGATAAAGGTAGTGGATCTGGAGCAAAAATCGAGGGTTACAGGATAGCTGGGAAAACGGGTACTTCTCAAAAAGCCATAAATGGTTCGTATACAAGTAAAAAAGTTTGTAGTTTTGTCGCAACCTTACCAGTAAATGATCCAAAATTTGCTGTCCTCGTAGTTGTTGATGAGCCATCTAAATCATATGCATATGGCTCTACTGTCGCTGTACCAGTTGCGAAAGAAATTATCGAGAGTTTGATAGTAATTGAGAAAATACCTCCTAATACTAAAGATCACGGAATGATTGTTAAAAAACCCTAAAATTTTCCATTTTTATAAATATTTAGTTGATTATCTGATGATTTCATCAGGAATAAAAGCTAGTTTATGTATATACATGATTATCTGGATATGAAATCAATTTTAGAACAATTGTCCTCAATGACCGTGGTTGTTGCTGATACTGGAGATTTAGATTCGATAAAAAAATTTCAACCAAGGGACGCCACCACCAATCCATCGCTAATACTTGCTGCTGCTAAGAACCCTGATTATGTGAAGTTAATTGATAAAGCTTTAGAAAGTTCACAAAAGGCATTGTCCCAAGAATTCTCTGAAATTGAATTAATTAAAGAAACTGTTGACCAAGTTTCAGTATTTTTTGGAAAAGAAATATTGAAAATTATTTCAGGGCGTGTATCTACAGAAGTTGATGCAAGACTGAGCTTTGACACTGAGGCTACGGTAGAAAAAGCAAGAAAATTGATCAATCTTTATAAAAATTTTGGAATTGAAAAGGAAAGAATTTTAATTAAGATCGCCGCAACTTGGGAGGGAATTAAGGCAGCTGAAATTTTGGAAAAAGAGGGTATTAAGTGCAACTTAACTTTACTTTTTAACTTCTGCCAAGCTGTCACTTGTGCCAATGCTAAGATAACTTTAATTTCCCCCTTCGTTGGCCGTATATTAGATTGGCATAAAGCAAAAACTGGTAAAACTAGTTTTGTTGGTGCTGAAGACCCTGGTGTTATTTCGGTTACACAAATTTACAAGTACTTTAAAGAAAAGGGATTCAAGACAGAAGTAATGGGAGCGAGTTTTAGGAATCTTGATGAAATAAAAGAATTAGCTGGGTGCGATCTTTTAACAATCGCGCCAAAATTTCTAGAGGAACTGAAAAAAGAAAAAGGAGAGTTAATCAGAAAATTAGATGTAAGTACCCCAATAAATAATTCTATTGACTATGAATTTGAAGAAAAAGATTTCAGATTAAGTATGTTAGAAGATCAAATGGCTAGTGAGAAGCTTAGTGAAGGTATCACTGGATTCAGTAAGGCTATAGAAGAATTGGAAGAGCTGCTACTTAAGAGATATTCAGAAATTAAAAATCATAAATTAATTTCTGCTAACTAAATTTAAGTTTGAATTGATAAAGAATTAAGCCCCACTACTTGTTAAAAGTCTTCTGATAACTCTTTTTGCAATATCTTCATAACTCATTTCTCCTGATAATATTTGAGCAATACGTTTAGGTGCTGTTTTTCTTTTGACACCTAATTGGTATCCAGTTCTGGGAAATCTATAAAATACCTGGGCGATTCTCCTCCCCCAAGACATTGATTTCCCCCAAATGTTGTTAATTTTTTTCGTATAAAGATTTAAATCATTTGCTTTTCCTTTTAGGCATTGATCAATGTATTCTGCAGCATAAAAACTGCTTATTAAAGATGGTCTAATTCCTTCAGCTAAAAATGGATCGCATAGAGATGCTGCATCTCCAATCGCTAAAACTTTATCACCATTAATTGAATGGAAGCCATTCCATATTCTCAGTTTCTTACTAATTGTTTTATGAGGAAAATCATCAAAACCGAAGCTTCTGATCACTTGTTTATTTATAGCCTGATTTTCTAAGAGGCCATTATTTATAAAAGTACCTAAACCAATATTTAAATTTTCTCTCAGTGGAAATGCCCATGCAAAACCATATTTTATAAATCCAAACTCAAATCTAACTGCATCTCTAGGTATCTCTCCTAAACCTTTCAATCTTAATGAGATTGTATTCGCAAATTTTGGTTTTCTTGGACCTAAATTGAAATATCCTGCCCATTTGGATTGTGACCCATCTGCAATAACAAGAAATTCTGATATATATTTTATTTTGTTATTGCAAGTAATTTCCCATTTATCATTTTTTTTTATGATTTTTTCTATCAATAATGGTCTCATAATCTGAACTCCATTACTCAATGACTCATCAAGTAATAGTTGATCAAGTTTCTCTCTTTTAATAATCCAAAATGGAGATTCACCAGTGAGATCAGCAGTAACATTATCTTCAGCCTTCCATCTAAATTCAACATTTTTAATTTTTGATTCTATGGAATCTTTTATATCTAAAGAAAGAAATCTTTGCATTGAAGATGCCATCCCACCTGCGCATGGTTTATAACCTTGGAATTTTTCTTTTTCAATAATTAAAACAGAATATCCTTTCTTTGATAGGTTAAGAGCAGCGGAAGATCCTGATAAACCTCCTCCAATTATTACAACGTCAAATCCAATCAAACTTTTAGAATTTCCTTCTCTTTTTCAGACAATTTAGTTTCAATTAAAGCAATATATTTATCAGTAATTTTCTGAATTTCTGATTGATTATCTCTCGATTCGTCAATAGAAATAAGACCGTCTTTTTCGTCTTTTTTTTCTTTATCAACAGCATCTCTTCTAATATTTCTCAAAGCTACTTTTCCTTCCTCTGCATATTTAGAGGCTAATTTGCAAAATTCTTTTCTTCTTTCTTCTGTTAGAGGAGGTACATTTATTCTTATTACTTTCCCATCATTATTTGGAGTAATACCCAAATCACTCATAGAAATAGATTTCTCGATCGCTTGTAAACATGAAATATCAAATGGTTGTATTGAAATTGTTTGTGAATCAACAGTGCTTATTGTGGCAAGTGATTTAATTGGTGTTTCTGCTCCGTAGTACTCAACACTTACTCTGTCTAGCAATGAAGAATTAGCTCTGCCTGTTCTAATTGTATTAAAGTTTCTTTGTATGGCTTCAATACTTTTATCCATATTTTCTTGAATTTCTTTTTCTTTCATAATAAAAAAATAAAATGATCTCTAACTAATTAAAGAGCCTATTGGCTCACCAGCAACAGCTTTAGAAATGTTCCCTTTTTTGAATATATCAAAAACCATAATTGGTATATTATTATCTTTGCAAAGTGCAATCGCGGTACTGTCCATTACTGCAATTTCATCACTAAGAACTTGTTGATAACTGAGAGAGGAATATTTTTTTGCATCTTTGAATTGATTAGGATCACGATTGTATACTCCATCAACTTTAGTAGCCTTCATGACAACTTCAGCGTTTATCTCTGCTGCTCTCAAAGCTGCTGTAGTATCAGTTGTAAAAAATGGATTTCCGCATCCGCCTCCGAAAACTACTACTCTTCCCTTTTCTAGGTGCCTCATGGCTCTTCTTCTAATGTAGGGTTCTGCAATTTCCTGCATTTCGATCGCAGTTTGCACTCTTGTTGCTACTCCTACTCTTTCAAGGCCATCTTGAAGTGAAATCGCGTTCATTACTGTTGCTAGCATCCCTACGTAATCAGCAGTCGCTCGATCCATTCCGTCTGCAGATCCTTTAAGCCCCCTAAAAATATTTCCACCACCAACAACTATCGCAAGTTGTACATTATTTTCGACTACTTTTGAAACGTCTTCAGCAATTGATTGAACTATGGCAGGATCAATACCATAAGGTTTTTCACCCATAAGTGCTTCACCACTAAGTTTCAAGAGAACTCTTTTGTAAGTCATTCAATAATCATACTTTTAAGACCTTAGCAAGTAAATGTACCGAATTTTTTTTTTGTTCAGATATTGCTTGCGTCTTTAAACATTTCTAAACCAGCCTTAAGATAAAACAAACACTTGTTTAATTAGTACTCAACGCACTTTTGTGCTTTTATTCCTTGTTCTTTAAAAGGATGTCTTATTAATTTCATTTCTGTAACTAGATCAGCGTAATTGATTATTGAATTAGATGCTCCTCTTCCTGTTAAAACAATATGGTTTTTTCTATTTTTTAAGCGTTTTAAAAAAGTGATTATTTCTTCTGAATCAATATAACCAAGTTTTGTAGCAATATTAATTTCATCAAGAATTACAAGTCTATAAGATTCGTTCTTTATGTATTCTTTGGCTATTTGCCATGCTTCTCGAACTAATTTTTCATCTCTTATTCTGTCTTGTGTTTCCCAAGTAAATCCTTCTCCTAATGAATGCCACGATATGTTAGAAGACAAATTTTTAAGTGCTTTTTCTTCTCCAGTGGTCCAGCCTCCTTTGATAAATTGAATTATTGCGACTTTATAACCATGCCCAATGGTCCTTAAAGCCATTCCTAAGGATGCAGTTGTCTTACCCTTACCATTCCCTGTAAAAACAATCAATAATCCTTTTTTTGCTTTTCTAATTTGTAGTCTTTCGGCTTGAATATCTTTTCTTTGCTGCATTCTTTTTTTATATGAGTTTTCATCGCTATCTGGTGATAGTTTTCCTCCCATCCCAATTTTATTTGCTTGATTATCGAGGTTGAATATTTTCTCTGAAGGTTTTTCTTGCATATGACCCTAATTTTTATTTAATGATTATAAATCTTTAAATATTTTTAGCTCTTTTAACTTTTAAAAGTGCATTGTTTACTGCCTGTTGTTGATCTCTTTTAGTAATCCAGTGGTGATAAGTTTGAGTATGTAAACTAACTGAATGACCCATCATTCTGGCAGCTACGGTATCAGGTAAATCATAAAAAATTGTTCTTACCGCCCAAGCATGCCTAAGATCATAAGGTTTTATTTGTAAAGAGTAACGCTTAAATTGGTCTGTAATTTTTTTTCCAATATTCTGTAAAGTTGTGATTTTAAGGTCTTTATTAATGTTTGGTAGTAGTTCTGGATTTTCGCCAAGGTTTAATAAATCGAACTTTTCTACCCATTCAGGATGAAATGGCCAAACTTGATGTTCCCCTGTTTTAGTCGTAGGTAAAACTCTGATAATTTTGTCTCCTAAATTAGTTAGAGAACTTAAATCACAAAAAAATACTTCATGATTCCTTAATCCATAAGTAGCCATTAAACCAAAAACAAATCTCCAAGATTTGTTTGGTATCGTCTCCCAAAGTTCTTCTATTAATTCGTCTGTTGGGAGATCTCTAAATCCTGCCTTATTTAGACCATATCCTCTAGAATTTAATTTCCAATCTTCTGGAAGTTTAATGTCCAAAAACTTAGCCAAAACACTTAGAGAAGTTGCGCATTGTTTTCTACTTCTGCTACCTTCTTTATAACTTTCAAGTGTTTTTTGAAATATTTTTTCTAAATCTTTATTCTCATTTTCATTGTAAATATTAAGGATTCTTTTGATGTACGGTTTGTAAGAATTTCTCCAAGTAGTTTTTCTAGTGCTGCTTAAATATTCATTTTTTATTTCTTTAAAGAAAAACTCCTCAAATTGATTTAATTTATTTGGGAATTTAAACTCATTATTTATTTCTTTTTTATTAGGATTATTTATCCAATTAATCCAGTCAAATTGATTTAATTCCAGTTGCAAATTGATTAATTGTAACTTTTTCTTTGCCTCCTCTAATCCAGAAATATCAGCTTTTATACCAAGAGATATTCTTTGAATTTTAAAGTTACTTTTATTTTCCTTGGAAGGAAGTGAGCCTCTAATATTTAATTTCTCTCCCCTTTTCTCAATTCTAAGCTTGCTGCCTTGAGTAGCAAATTTATCATTGACATTATTAATTTCCTGAATTACGTTCATTAACTTCTATAATTGACCATATAATGACGTTTTTAATGTTGATTTTCAATCTCCCTAAATTTTGAATGAAAAAAATAGGCGTCTTACTAATGAATTTAGGAGGGCCTGAACGCATTAATGATGTAGGCCCATTCTTGTATAATCTTTTTTCTGATCCAGAGATCATCAGGACACCTTTTCCTGCCTTTCAAAAACCATTGGCATGGTTAATTAGTACGCTTAGAAGCACTACTTCACAGCAGGCTTATCTTTCTATAGGCGGAGGATCACCTATCAGAAGGATAACTGAACAACAAGCAAGAGAATTGCAATCTAAATTAAGGGATAAAGGTTTTAATGCTACTACTTATATCGCTATGAGGTACTGGCATCCTTTTACGGAATCAGCTATTGCTGATATGAAAGCAGATGGTATAGATCAAATTGTTGTACTTCCTTTGTATCCACATTTTTCAATAAGTACAAGTGGTTCAAGCTTTAGGGAATTAAAAAAATTGCGAGATTCTGATAATGATTTCAAGAAAATACCAATGAGATGTGTGAGAAGTTGGTTTAGTCAATCAGGTTATTTAAAGTCGATGGTCGAACTAATTTCTGAACAAATCTCACATTGTGAATCACCTTCAAAAGCTCATATATTTTTTACTGCTCATGGAGTTCCCAAGAGTTACGTCGAGGAGGCTGGAGACCCTTACAAACAACAAATTGAAGATTGTTCTTTATTGATAATAAATGAGCTAGAAAAATGTTTAGGGCATAGTAACCCGTATACACTCTCTTATCAAAGTAGAGTTGGTCCTGTTGAATGGTTGAAGCCTTACACAGAAGAAGTGTTAGCTGATCTTGGAAGTTCAAATGTTAATGATCTTATAGTGGTTCCCATAAGTTTCGTTGGAGAGCATATCGAAACATTGCAAGAAATTGATATTGAATATAGAGAAATTGCTAAAAAGGCTGGTATTAAAAATTTTCGTAGAGTTAAGGCTCTAAATACTCATCCTACTTTTATTGAAGGTCTTAGTGATCTAGTGATTTCCTGCTTGGAAGGACCTATTGTTAATATAGAGGAGGCTTCTCAGTTGCCTGAAAAGGTTAAACTTTATCCACAAGAGAAATGGCAATGGGGTTGGAATAATAGCTCAGAGGTGTGGAATGGAAGAGTTGCAATGATTATTTTTCTCGTGCTTTTTATTGAACTTATTTCAGGCTCAGGACCACTACATAAGCTAGGTATTTTATAAAGAAAAATTGATATTTATTTGAAAAATCCAAAATTATTGAAAGGTTCTTTTGAATACATTTCTGACATTACATTTCTAAATAAGGCAAAAGTATTTAATTAAGTTTAATATTTATATTAAATATTGAATTTTTAGTGACCCTTACTTCGAGATCCTTTTCAAAGGGTAGTTCAAAACATGAAAATCCAGTTTGGATAACTGGTGCGGATGCACTAATGGATTCTTTAAAAATTCATGGAGTAAAAGTTATATTTGGATATCCTGGGGGGGCCATACTTCCAATATATGATGCTGTTCATAAAGCAGAACAAGAAGGTTGGTTAAAGCATTATATGGTTAGGCATGAACAAGGTGGTTCACATGCGGCTGATGGATATGCAAGATCTACAGGTGAAGTAGGAGTATGTTTTGGGACCTCAGGCCCAGGTGCAACAAATTTGGTAACTGGAATTGCTACCGCGCAAATGGATTCAGTCCCCCTAGTTGTAGTTACAGGTCAAGTTCCAAGACCTGCTATAGGGACAGACGCTTTTCAAGAAACTGATATTTTTGGTATAACTCTTCCAATAGTTAAACATTCATGGGTAATAAGAGATCCTTCAGATATCGCGAAAGTAGTTTCTGAAGCTTTTTTTATAGCCTCATCTGGTAGGCCTGGCCCTGTTTTGATTGATATACCCAAAGATGTAGGCCAGGAGTTCTTTAATTACCAAAGAGTTTTGCCTGGTGAGATTATTCCTAAAGGATTTAAAAGGAATGGAGAAATTAATGGTTGCGATATCAATAAAGCAATTAAATTAATAGAGGATTCTGAAAGACCTCTTCTATACGTAGGAGGTGGAGCAATATCTTCAGGGGCTCATGATGAAATAAAAACTTTGGCAAAAAATTATCAAATACCAGTTACTACAACCTTAATGGGTAAGGGCGCTTTTGATGAAAAAGACAATTTATCAGTCGGGATGTTAGGAATGCATGGAACTGCTTACGCAAATTTCGCTGTTACAGAATGCGATCTTTTAATTGCTATTGGAGCTAGATTTGATGATAGGGTGACAGGAAAATTAGATACTTTTGCACCTAATGCAAAGGTAATTCATATAGATATCGACCCAGCAGAAGTCAACAAAAATAGACGTGTAGATGTTGCAATTGTTTCTGATGTTTCAAAAGCTGTTCTCAAAATTAATGAACAATCTCTAAAAAATAAATTTACTTGTCAGACGAAAAACTGGTTAGAAAAAATTGATTTTTGGAAAAATAAACATCCTTTATATGACCCGCCTAAAGAAGGAGAAATTTATCCTCAGGAAGTTCTTTTAAAAGTGAGGGAATTTTCACCGGAAGCTTATGTAACTACAGATGTAGGACAGCATCAGATGTGGGCTGCTCAATACCTTAGGAATTCTCCAAGAAAATGGATTAGTAGTGCAGGCTTAGGAACTATGGGTTTTGGATTGCCAGCTGCAATTGGAGTAAAAGCAGCTTTACCTAATTCAGATGTAATTTGTATTGCAGGAGATGCAAGTGTCTTAATGAATATTCAAGAATTAGGTACTTTATCTCAATATGGTCTAAAAGTGAAATTGATTATTATCAATAATCGCTGGCAAGGGATGGTAAGACAATGGCAGGAAAGTTTCTATGATGAAAGATATTCCTCATCTGATATGAGTTGTGGTGAACCTGATTTTGTAAAACTTGCTGAGTCTTTTGGAGTTAAAGGGTACTTGATTTCTGATAGAAAACAACTACAGAATGAATTAAAAAATGCGCTTGATCATGACGGCCCTGCATTGATTAATATCCTTGTCAGAAGAGGTGAAAATTGTTATCCAATGGTTCCTCCTGGTAAAAGTAATGCTCAAATGGTTGGATATGTTAATTGTGAAGACTAATTTTTTTTAAAATTCATCATTTTAAAAAATTAACTTTAAGATAATTTCAAAACTTAGATATCTCTGAATTGAAAAAATTATCAAATATTTTAATTACAATCTGCTTGATTGTTCTTAATCCTGTCATAGCAAACTCGGCCGAAATTCTTCAAATTAAAAGTTCAAATACTATTTTGGTGGGGGATCAAAATAGAAATTTAACTATTGGATTATTTTGTGTAGATGTAAATGAAAATGATGAGATTGAAGCAACTAATCTACTTAAGAGTGAATTCCCAAGGGGGAGCAAAGTGAAAATAAAGCCTTTTGGTTTCAAAGAGAATGTTTTGTTAGCCAAAGTTTTTAATATTAAAGGTACTAAGGAGATGACGGAATTATTGGTTGCTAAAAACTTAAGTAGTGAAATTTGTCCAAGTTAATTATCTTTATGAGCAAATAAGATTCCATTGTCTCGAGATCGTTTTGCTCCTTCTCCAGGAATAAAATTCATTATTGAATTTGTATGTGCATAAATTTGAGATGTCTATGTTTGTTCGAGGGATGTTCTCATTTAAAAGTTGTCTATAGGCAGATTTTTTTAGATCAAGTTGATTTAAGTTTTGCTCTCTGAAGTAATTTGAATCACTAGAACAAAGATATTTTTTAGTTTTAGTCAATTTGACAATTATGTTTTTGTTTTCGGCCTTTCTATAAAATTCTTTTAGTGTCATTCTATCAACTAAATAATGTTCCTTAGAAATTGCTGGTCCTATTGCAACAAGTAAGTCATCTCTAGATGTCCCAAAAGCATCGAAAATTTTTACCAGATTTTTTATTATTTTTTTTTCTAAACCTTTTCTTCCACAATGCAAGCTTGCTACATTTCTTGTCCTTTTATCTGCAAAAAATATTGGCATACAATCAGCTGTGTAAACCCATAAGTTTTGACTGCATTTATTGCCAACAAGACCATCTGCATTAGTCTTATTTCCTTTTTGCGAATGAGATCCAAACACTATCACATTACTGTGAATTTGATTGGAAACACAATTTATGGAATTTTCATTAAAGTGATTCCCTAATAATTGAAGAAATTTCTCAGAGCAAGACTTCGTGAAGTATGCATGTTTGAAATTATTTTGACTAAGAATAGGTGATAAATAATACTCAAATTTTTTGTTTTGAATATAAATTTCATCTTTTAAGAAATATATTTCTTTGTAAGGAATAGTTCCTGCTCCTAAAGTAAATTTATGAAATTAATTCAATATCTCTTAAGATCCAGAATCCTGCAAATTTTTCGATATACGGCGTTGACTGTATGGAAATAAATTGATAACCAAAAGAATTTTTTTTATTCTCTAAAAACTTTGTATTCAAAATGTTTGCATCTTTTTCTGGTAAATCAGTTACCAGCCACTTATCATCTTCTGAAGCTTCAAGTATGAGTTGGTTCTTATTTACGATTAATTTAATAGGTTCTAAACAACTAAACCATGCAGAAAGTGCCAAAGATCTATCTTTGCTAAAAAGTCTTAATCCTGGAACTAAGTAATTATCATCTAAATCTTGCTGAATTGGGAATATATCTCCAAATTCTATAGGCCAATTTTCTGCTGATTTTAATTCGCCAATAGATATTTCAGAGATAGTTAAAGCATCACCCCTTACTGCTTCAGGTAGAGGTGTAGGAGAGTTTTCCATTTTAGAAGTAAAAGTAGGAGCTAATACGCCTCTTACATAACCTTTTTCTTTTGGATAAATTTCTTTTTCAAGAAATTCGATTCTATCTAATAAATTGTAAGTTCTCCTACTTACAATAGCCTCAATGCCTACGGCCTCTAGGGATTTCTTAATGATCGATTTCATTGACGACCTCCAAAATCGAACTATGGAAGGTTTCTCCCACCCTTGTTTTTTTGCTTCACTTATTGCTTCATTTAATGCCTTTGTAAGCCACACTGAATTAACTTCATTAGCAGGGCACTTTTTATTCCAAATAAAAACATCTTCTGTCTTATAACTTCTTGTAGAGCAAATAATTAATTCCCACCTTTTTTTCCCATTTAATTCAATAATTGGTCTTGAGTAAAAGTCTAATTCCCAATCAGAAATTTTTAATTTAAGACTTGACTCCATTTTTTTATTAATGTTCATTTAGCTTGTTCTTTTTTATCGAAGAGTGCTTTGGTTTTTAGTGCTCTCTCGGTGGCTTCTGTCATAACTTTTTGCTTATCAATAATTAATTCTCCCGCAGAGTTTTCTAAGAGTGCTGTATTGAGACCAATACGACCTTTTTCGAGGTCTATTTCAGATATTAAAGCTTTTATCATTTCCCCTTCTCTAAAAACTTCTCTTAAAGAACGAATCGATCCATTTGTTAGTGATGATTGATGAAGAAGTCCACTAGCTCCACCTAAATCTATAAAGAAGCCATATGGTTTTACCGCTAAAACTTCGCCTTCAATTAGTTGACCTAATTCTAAACTTGTAAGTTTAGAGACTAATGATGCTTTCTTTTCAGAAAGAACTAATTTTCTGGATTCTGGATTCACCTCAAGAAACGCTACTTTTAGAGTTTTGCCAACAAAAGATTGATAATCTTGACCATCTTCAAGTTGGGATCTTGGGATGAATCCTCTTAATCCATCTACATCACACGTAAGCCCGCCTCTGTTAAATCCATTAATTAAAACGTTAATTAATTCTCCATTTTTTGCAGAACTTGATACTTTTTCCCAACTTTGCCTGAGAATTAATGCCCGAGCGCTCACTGTTACCATCCCATCAGCATTTTGTTCTTTGATAACCAAAACATCCATTTCAAGGCCTATAGAAAACTTTTCCTTAAAATTAGTGATGACACCTAAACCACATTCTTTTTTGGGCATATAACCAGGTGCTTTTCCGCCGATGTCAACATATAATCCATCACTTTCGATTGCTATAACCTTACCTGAAATTGTGTCTCCTGTAGCCCCAATTGGCTCATTTGCATTTAAAGCCTCCAAAAAAGCACTTTCATCAAAATCGAATTCATCAACTGTTCTTTCTAATTGAAAATCTGTGTTTTGCTCAGAAAAATTAAGGGGTTTATTTAATTCTTGTTGAGTTAAATTTTGTTGAGAAATATCAACATCCTTTATGTTTTCATTATTGTCCACAATTTTTTTTACTGAATCATTTTTAATGATTTGCGGTTTGATTGCGATATCCTCTTTTTTAATTTCTTCTTGCGAATTGGTTTCCTCATTATTTATTTTTTGAGTATCTTTTTTGCTTATGTGAAGTACCTGAAGAGGTTTTTTATTGCCCTTTGGTTGGATATTATCTTGGGCATTTTTATTACTGACTCCCATCGTAGGTAAAATAAGAATAATTAATTATTAACATACTCTAAATGTTAGTACTCAAAATTAAAATTAATGAACTTTAAACCAATACCTAATAAATTTGAAAATTTAAATTGGCAAGAAATTGAGTGTGTTGCAAAAAAAAGAAGATCAACAGTAATTTGGCCATTCGGTGCTGTTGAGCAACATGGGCCGCATTTGCCTCTTGCTACAGACAGCATTTTTGTTGATGAAATTATTAGCGAAGTTTTTAAATTATTTTCTGCTGATATTCCATTAAAAAAACTTCCAACCCAATATTTTGGTTTTTCTCCAGAACATAAGGGTTTTGCTGGGACAATTTCACTGTCCTCAAATTTAATGACCTCCATGATAAAGGAAGTCGGAGGTCAATTATCTGAAATGGGTTTTAAAAGATTGATATTAATTAATGGACATGGAGGTCAAATTTCACTATTAAATACAGCTGCAAGAGAGCTAAGAAGTGTCGCACCAGGGATGGCAGTTTTCCCTTGTTTCTTATGGAGTGGTGTGAATGGATTGAGTGAATTGTTAACAAAAACTGAGATTGAGGATGGGCTTCATGCTTCTTTAGCTGAAACAAGTTTGATGCTGGCTTTGAAACCAGAATTAGTAGGTGATGAACGCCCAAATGAGGGGAATAAAGTAGAGATCCCTGAAGGTTGGAGTCTAGAGGGCAATGCGCCTACTGCTTGGCTTACTGAAGACTTCAGTAAATCAGGTGTTATTGGAGATAGTAGAGGAGCGAATGAGTCTTTAGGGAGAAATTTAAAGAAATTATTGATTAATCATTGGTTCAAATTGATTATGAACCTGATGCAATCAGATTGGCCAAACAATTCTTAAATAAGTTTAAGTAAAAAATGTGACTTAACAATTGAAACTATTTTCATGATATTTAAATAAACTCTCTATAATCATGTAATATTCATGCATAATGAGCTAAAGATTACTGACATGCAAACTCTAGAATCAAATAAAAAAACTATTGAAGAATCGACTAATCCGATTTCTTTAGAATTGCCCGACTTCACTACAGATTCTTATAAGGATGCATACAGCAGAATAAATGCAATTGTTATAGAAGGAGAGCAAGAGGCTCATGATAATTACATTTCAATAGCAACTTTAATTCCAAATGAATTAGAAGAGTTAACTAAATTGGCGAGAATGGAAATGAAGCATAAAAAAGGTTTTACTGCATGTGGAAGAAATTTAGGTGTAGTAGCTGATATGGAATTTGCTAAAAAATTCTTTTCTAAATTACATGGTAATTTTCAAGTCGCTCTTGAAAAAGGAAATTTAACAACATGTCTTTTAATACAAGCTATCCTAATTGAAGCATTTGCAATTTCTGCTTATAACGTTTACATAAGAGTTGCGGATCCTTTTGCAAAAAAAATAACAGAGGGAGTGGTGAAAGATGAATATCTTCATTTAAATTATGGTCAAGAGTGGCTTAAAGAGAATTTATCTACTTGTAAAGAGGAATTAATGGAAGCTAATAAGGTTAATCTTCCTTTAATTAAAAAGATGTTAGATGAAGTAGCAGATGACGCATCAGTTTTAGCTATGGATAGAGAAGAATTAATGGAAGAATTTATGATTGCTTACCAAGATACATTGATGGAAATAGGTCTAGATAATAGAGAAATTGCAAGAATGGCTATGGCAGCTATTGTCTAATTAAATTTCTAATTAATTAAGGATTTTAATAATTAATCAATCCTATTTAAATAGTTACCTCTGTGCTATTGTTCATAACATTGTATAGAAACCATTTATAAATTTTAAATGTTTGGGTTAATAGGCCACTCAACCAGTTTTGAAGATGCAAAAAGAAAAGCTTCGATGCTAGGCTTTGATCATATTGCTGATGGCGACTTGGATGTTTGGTGTACTGCCCCACCTCAGCTTGTTGAAAATGTAGAAGTTAAGAGTGCTACTGGAATATCTATTGAAGGTTCTTATATAGATTCGTGCTTTGTTCCTGAAATGCTTTCTAGGTTTAAAACTGCTAGAAGAAAAGTACTAAATGCTATGGAACTAGCTCAGAAAAAAGGGATTAACATCACCGCTTTAGGAGGATTTACTTCTATTATTTTTGAGAATTTTAATCTCCTTCAGCATAAACAAATTAGAAATACTTCATTAGAGTGGGAAAGGTTTACTACTGGCAATACTCATACCGCCTGGGTTATTTGTAAGCAACTAGAAATAAACGCGCCTCGCATTGGGATAGACCTTAAAAAAGCAACTGTTGCTGTAATTGGTGCTACAGGTGATATTGGTAGTGCTGTTTGTAGATGGCTAATCAATAAAACTGGGATTTCAGAACTTCTTATGGTAGCAAGACAACAAGAACCACTAGCGCTGTTACAAAAAGAATTAGGTGGAGGGAGCATAAGAAGTTTAGATGAGGCATTGCCTCAGGCGGATATTGTTGTATGGGTTGCAAGTATGCCTAAAACTATTGAAATTGATACAGATAACTTAAAAAAACCATGTTTGATGATTGATGGCGGATACCCCAAAAATCTTGATGAGAAATTTCAGGGTGAAAATATTCATGTTTTAAAAGGAGGTATAGTTGAGTTTTTCAATGATATTGGTTGGAATATGATGGAACTTGCTGAAATGAAAAACCCTCAACGAGAAATGTTTGCTTGCTTTGCAGAAGCTATGATTTTAGAATTTGAAAAGTGTCATACAAACTTTAGTTGGGGAAGAAATAACATTTCCCTTGAAAAAATGGAGTTTATTGGAGCAGCTTCTTTAAAGCATGGTTTTTCTGCGATTGGACTTGATAAGCAGCCTAAAGTATTAACTGTATAAATTATGGCTAAACGTTACCTCCTTGATTTTGAAAAGCCTCTTGTTGAACTTGAGAAGCAGATAGAGCAAATTAAAGAATTAGCTCGAGATTCAGAAGTAGATGTTAGTCAACAACTTCTGCAGCTTGAAACCTTAGCTGCTAGGAGAAGAGAAGAAATATTTAAATCTCTCACCCCTGCTCAAAAGATTCAGGTAGCTAGACATCCTCAAAGACCTAGTACTTTGGATTTTGTTCAAATGTTTTGTGATGACTGGATCGAATTACATGGAGACAGAAATGGTGGCGATGATATGGCACTAATTGGAGGGATAGGTTCGATAAATAATAGACCAGTGTTGATGTTAGGGCATCAGAAAGGAAGGGACACAAAAGAAAATGTCGTAAGAAACTTTGGGATGGCAAAACCAGGAGGTTACAGAAAAGCTCTTAGATTAATGCAGCATGCAAATAGATTCGCTTTGCCAATTCTTACATTCATTGATACTCCTGGAGCTTATGCTGGTTTAAAAGCTGAAGAACAAGGTCAAGGTGAAGCGATTGCAAGAAACCTTCGAGAGATGTTTGGATTGAAAGTTCCAATTGTGGCTACTGTCATTGGAGAAGGAGGTTCAGGAGGTGCACTTGGAATAGGTGTTGCCGATAGGTTACTAATGTTTGAACACAGTGTTTACACAGTTGCTAGTCCGGAAGCATGTGCATCAATTTTGTGGAGAGATGCTGCGAAGGCTCCAGAAGCTGCATCAGCACTTAAAATTACAGGTAAAGATTTACTTAAATTAGGTATAATAGATGAAGTATTACCAGAACCTTCTGGTGGGAATAATTGGGCGCCTTTAGATGCTGGCAACACACTAAAAGAGGCTATTGAGAAACACCTTAATGCTTTACTGCAAATGCCTGAAGAAGAATTAATTGAGGAAAGATACAAAAAGTTTAGGGTTTTAGGTAAATTTATCGAAGCAAATAATATTGAAGAGATTTATAGTGAAATCCCTCAAAAAACTGAATAAATTGAAACTAGCGTTTATAACGGGTGCTACGAAAGGTATTGGTAGATCTACTGCAATTACTTTTGCCAATGCTGGCTGGGATTTAATTTTACTCTCTAGGAATATGGATTTAATGGAGAAACTAAAGAGCGAACTGTTGAACACTAAATCAAAAATTAACCTAGTAAAATGTGATTTATCTAATCCTCTAGAAATAGAGCATTGTGTTAAAGATGCAATTGAGAAGTATGGGTGCCCTTCAGTATTGATAAATAATGCTGGTTGCGCATTTAATGGCCCTTTAATTGAAATGGATCTAGGTCAATGGGAACAAACTATTCAAATAAACCTCACAAGTGTTTTTCAAATTTGCAGCTCAATAATCCCTCAAATGAGAAAAAATGGTGGTTTAGTTATTAATGTTAGTAGTCATGCCTCATATAATGCATTCCCCCAATGGGGAGCTTATTGTGTTTCAAAATCAGCATTAGCTATGTTTACTAAATGCTTGAGAGAAGAGGAGAGATCTAACTCAATAAGAGCGTGCACCATAACTTTAGGTTCAGTAAATACTCCTCTTTGGGACTCGGAATCTATTAATGCTGATTTTGATAGAACTTCTATGCTCTCCTCAAGCGATGTATCAGATACTATTCTCTATATGGCTCAACAACCTGAATCACAACTTATTGAAGACTTAACTTTAATGCCCTCTGGAGGAGCCTTTTAAAATTTTTGTTTATCTGCCCAATCTTAAAACAGTGATTTTTTTTAGGGCTATTTGAACCCGATTGAACAAGAGAATGTGATATAGTATATGAGCAATTAAGCTTTTGGAAGATACAGTTAATTAAGTTGCATACAATTTTCTGTTTAGAATTTTATGACCTCTACATTACCCAACGATAATATTAGAAACTTTGACGACCAGATTACTAACAAACTAATTTCTGAAATTATAAGAGACAGAATTAAGAATTCTGGGACAAGATTTAGTGCCAATGATAATATTGCTGACTTTATAAATCCCGGTGAATTAGAAATTTTAGAAAAAGAAGTAGCCTCAAGAGTTAAAGACTTACTAAAGTCCCTCGTAATAGATGTTGAAAATGATCATAATACTCAAGAAACTGCTGAAAGAGTTTCAAAAATGTATTTAAATGAAGTTTTCAAAGGCAGATATCATGAACAACCTAAAGTTACAAGTTTCCCTAATGATAAAAGTCTTGATGAAATTTATACAGTTGGCCCAATTTCTGTCAGGTCTGCATGCTCACATCACTTAGTTCCAATTCTTGGAGAGTGTTGGATAGGTATTAAACCTGGAAACAAAGTCATAGGACTTTCAAAATTTGCAAGAGTTGCTGATTGGGTTTTTTCGCGACCTCATATTCAGGAAGAAGCTGTAATGATCCTTGCAGATGAAATTGAAAAGCTGTGCGAACCTAAAGGTTTAGGCATTATTGTAAAGGCCCAACATTATTGTATGAAGTGGAGGGGAGTCAAAGAACCAAATACAAGCATGATTAATTCTGTTGTGAGAGGTGATTTTAGACACGATTTGAGTTTAAAACAAGAATTTTTTGAGCTTGTAAAACAGCAGTCCGCTACTAATAATTACTAAATTCTTTTAACAACTTAAAAAGATCCTCTGTTTTTTTAAGATCTTTTAAACCTGGAGAAATTTCAATACTACTTGAAATATCTAGTCCATCTGGTTTGCAGTCAGTGAGGATTTCATCAATCCATTCAATTGATATTCCACCTGCCAACCACCATGGTTTGCTAAATTGCAAATTCTTTAAATAAATGGAATTTATTTTTTTCCCTGAACCTCCATAAGTTTCTTTATTCCAAGAATCAAGTAGTATCGCATCTACAAAATCCTCAAAAGGTTTTATTTTATCTATGTCCTTTTCCGTTTTTATTCTGAAAGCCTTCCATAGGCCAATATATGGAATTTTTTCCCTTATTTTTTTGCAATAATCAATATCTTCATCTCCATGTAATTGAATTATAGTTTCACTTGGGTTGCCTAAGAAATTTTTGATAATTAAATCTATAGGACAATTTTGCACAACAGTTACTCTATCGATTTTTGGATGAATATTTTCTAGGGTTTTAAATATTTTTTTCTTAATTTCAGCTGATACATACCTTGGCGACTCTTCAACCGAAATAATGCCAATAGCATTCGCTCCTAATTTAGCGACTTGAAGAGCTTGTTCTTCAGAAGTTAGTCCACAAATTTTAACTAAAGGATTAGTCTTGGGCATATCATTATCCTGCATGTAAGATTAATATTATTGCTAAATATAGCGGAGATCATTTTTGAGAAGTTGTCAAATTTTTAAAATATGGGGAATTCCCTTTAAAGTTCATCCCTATTGGTTTGTTATTCTCTTTTTATTCTCATGGAGTATAAGTAATCAGGTCAATACATCTTCTGGCGATATTTACAATAATAAAGAAGCTTGGATTATAGGGTTTTTAACTTCTTTCTTCTTATTATCTTCAATTATTTTTCATGAGGTTTTTCATGCTTTTGTTTCACTTAATCAGGGTGTAAAAATAAAAAAAATTACTTTTTATTTTTTAGGAGCAATTTTACAAATAGATAAGTATTGTCAAACTGCTTTAGGTAATATAAAAATTGCAATTGTTAGACCTCTTTTATGTTTCGCTATAGCATCTATCTTACTTTTAATTAGTAATAACAGTCCATCTCAGGAACAAATAGCAGTTAATGTAATTTCAAGAGTAGGTATATTTAATTTATTCTTAGGCTTCTTAAATTTGATTCCAATTGGTTCTTTAGATGGAGGGAATTTATTAAAAAGTATTATTTGGCATTTTTCAGGGAGTAAAAATAAAGGAAGAAATTTCCTCAATAAAGTAAATTTATTATTATCTTTTTTTGTTTTATTTTTTGGGATAATTTGTTTATTTAGATTTAACTTTTACTTTGGTTTTATTCTTTCTTTTTTGGGCTTGTTTGGAATTAATTCTTCAAAATCTGAAAGTCAATTTTTAAAAATTGAAAACATACTTAAATTTAGTAAAGTTTCTGAGATCAAATTAAAAACTTTGAGGAAAATTGAATACGATTCAAATTTCTCAGAATTTAATAAGTTAATAAAAAATAAGAAGGATGCATCGGATAAATATTTTTTTGTTACGAATAATGGTAGATGGACCGGTTTTGTTGATGAGAATATTTTAAAAACTGTTTCTTTAAAAAAATGGGAACGGAACTTTGTTGGAGATTTTAAGAAACCAATCGATAGTTTTGAAAGTGTATCTTATAACGATAAATTATGGAGAACTATAGAAAGACTTGAAGAAACAAATGAAGGTTTTTTATTGGTTCTCAATGCTGCAGATATCCCTTTGGGGATAATTGATAGGTCAAAAATTGGAAACTTTGTATTGAATAAATTAGGTTTCAATTTGCCTTCAGATATTGTTGACAAATTAAACTTTAAAAATCATTATCCCCTAGGAATTGAATTGCCGAGAATAATTAATTCAATGAAGCAGAAAGGAGATCTTTAATAATTCTTGTCATTAAAATTTTCTATTTTTTATTATCTATGGCAATATTTTTGAAATTTATATTTGATTTATTTTTCAGGAATGAATTTCTCAAATGTCGAACTATTTCATCATTTGTTAGTTTTAAATTTACTTTTGGTGGAGCTTCTTCTTTGAATAATTTGAACCACAAATCTCTTGAAGGATTTGTTTGAATTTCTCCATGTTGAAGGAATGCACCTTTTTTACGAAATTGAGCACTACCAATTCTCTTAAACCCATCCTGATCAACTAAATCTGAAATTAATGAAGTCCCAAAACAATTTGTTTTAATGCTTGTTTTTCGTAAATTTCCATACTGTAAGTTTAGACCTAATTCTCTAAAGCTTTTAATTAACCAATCATTAACCATTTCATAACTTAAGACTTTATAGTAGGTTTTTTTAAATGTTAATGCATATGTTATACCTCCAGAATGCAGAACAGCACCCCCTCCTGAGGGACGTCTAACAATATTAATTTCCCCATTTGATAATAAATTTTTCCAATGAAGGGGAATTTCCTTTTGGTGATAGCCAATTGAAAGCCAATCCCCAGTCCAATAGTAGAACCTCAATGTGAGAATTATTTCAGGATTCGAAATTGTCTGATCTAAAGAATTTAGATCTAATGCCATTTGATCAAATCCAGGTAAATTATTTGTTGAAAAAATTAAAGCCTGATTTTCAATTCCCAAAATTAACTTTGTAGGTTTATTTATGATAATTTTCAATAAATTTTTTCTTTCAATTTGTTAATTACGTAACATCATTTTGTAATAGTGTTTCAAATCTCCTCTTTTCGGTGGAGAATATAGAAAATAATTTTTTTACCATGGAGCCAACTCAAACAATAAATCTTATTGCATTAAGCCTCATAGTTGTTATGCATGCAGGAGTTTTAGCATTAAGACTAGGAATTAGTTTAGGTAGGAACTAAAGTGTATTAGAAAATTTAAAATTTATAAGGTAATAATAAAGAAAGACTGAATTGATTTATTCAGTAAAAATATCAAGTACTTAATTTGTCAAAATCTTTTTATAAAAATAGTATCTTCTACAAAAAATTTTTAGGTTCTGTATTTATAAAAAGACAACAGAAAGAGGATAATTTTGTATCATTGATTTTTTTAATTATAAAAATTAGCTTTTCCCTTTTAGCAATAATAAGCTTGATTAAGCTTGGCTATAGTTCTAAAGTAAGATTGATCAGATTAAGGGAAATTGAAGAATCATTTTTATACGAAAAATATAGATTTAATTTTTTAACAGATAAGTTTGATGATTTATTTTCTTCTGAAGGTGAGCAAAGATTTATGAAGGATCAGGATCAAATAATTTCTAGGGACATTATCAGAGTAATATGGCGTTGATGTGGATGATTTGGAATCATTCTACTTTTCATTTTTCAATTAACTTTTTTGCTTGTGAGTAAGAACATTAAGGGTTTAGTCCTAATAACAGGAACAACTTCAGGAGTTGGATTAAATACCCTAAAACCTCTATTAAGATTTGGATGGGAAATCATAGCTGTTAATCGATCAAATAAAAGAGCTATAAAAATAGCTAATGAATCCTTGACAAAAGAGGAAGTTAAAAATGTTCACTTTATAGAAATAGATCTTTCTAACTTGGATGATGTGAGAAAAGGTTGCGATGAAATATTAGAAAGATTTAATAAGCCAATAAATTCTCTTATTTGTAATGCAGCAGTTTATAAACCGCGACTAAAGAGACCTGAAAGGTCTGCTCAGGGGTTTGAAAACTCCATGGCAGTAAATCATTTTGGGCATTTTCTTATGATAAACCTACTTATGGAAAATATTTTATCTTCTGAAAGAGAAATTGTATTAAATGGCAAATCAACTGTATTCAAACCAAGAATTACAGTATTAGGAACTGTTACGGCTAATTATTCAGAACTTGGAGGAAGGATCCCCATTCCTGCCCCAGCTGATTTGGGAGATTTAGCAGGATTCAAAAATGGTTTTTTATCTCCCATAAGTATGGCGAATGGAAAGAAATTTAAACCTGGTAAGGCTTATAAGGATAGTAAACTTTGCAATATGGTGACCGTTCAGGAATTATCAAAAAGATATCCTGCAGAGAAGATTATTGTAAATTCTCTGTATCCTGGATGTGTCGCTGATACAAAACTTTTTAGAGATACGCCTTGGTTATTTAGATTCCTTTTCCCGATATTTCAAAAATTTATAACAAAAGGATATGTTTCACAAAGACTGGCAGGAGAGAGGGTGGCTCAAGTGGCAACTTATAAAGAATTTGCTAAACCATCAGTCCATTGGAGCTGGGGAAATCGTCAGAAAACTGGCAGAAAAGCTTTTTCTCAAAAGTTGTCAAAAAGAATAATTGATACGAAGACCTCTCAACAAACTTATGATTTAACAAGCCAATTGGTTGGATTAGATTAATTCAGACTAATCAAATCCTAATAAATCAAAAATTTCTCTATCTTTAAGTGGATTACCTTCTAAAGGTTCTACGTTTTCAAGCATATTTTTTGCAAGAGATAAATATTCATTTTGAACTTCAATAACATCTTCAGTTGGTTCCATTTCAAAAATTGTGCATTTTTTTAGTCTTGATCTTCTTATGGCGTCGACATCTTTAAAGTGGGCCATAGTTTTTAAACCTGTTCTTTCATTGAATTTATCAATTTGATCTGTGTCTTTTGATCTATTTGCGACTACCCCACCTAATCTGACTTTATAATTTTTTGCTTTTGCTTTAATTGCAGAAACAATTCTATTCATAGCGAATATTGAATCGAAATCATTAGCAGTAACAATTAGACAATAATTTGCATGTTGCAGTGGAGCTGCAAATCCTCCGCAAACGACGTCTCCTAGGACATCAAAAATAACAACGTCAGTATCTTCTAATAAATGATGTTCTTTTAATAGTTTAACTGTCTGACCAGTTACATATCCCCCGCACCCTGTCCCAGCAGGAGGACCTCCACTTTCAACACACATTACGCCATTAAAGCCTTCAAACATGAAATCGTTTGGCCTCAATTCTTCGCTATGAAAATCTACCTCTTCGAGAATGTCGATAACTGTAGGTACCATCTTGTGAGTCAAGGTGAAAGTGCTATCGTGCTTTGGATCACATCCAATTTGTAGAACCTTTTTCCCTAATTTTGAGAATGCCGCAGATAGGTTTGATGATGTAGTTGATTTCCCGATGCCGCCCTTTCCGTATACGGCAATAACTAAAGCCCCTTCTTCGATATTTATTTTAGGATCTTGCTTTACTTGAACACTCCCTTCCCCATCAAGAGGTTTGTTTATAGTACTTGTCATTTAAAGCTTTAAAACACATTATTATTTATATTCTTGCAGCGTAAATACACATGAAATATGTTTCTAAACAAATATGTATTCAATTGTATTAAAAGTGGGAAATATGTTCTTATAACTACATTTTTCGAATTTAATCTATTAGTTTATGAGTGAAAATACTCATGACTAAATTAAAATTTATTAGTAAATAAATTAACTAAAATATGCTTTGGCATCGTAAAGGGTTTCATCGCTTATTTCTAGAATTCCTCTCAAGATTGCATATTTTTCGGTATTTGTTTTCACTTTACCTCTTACAAAAAATGGAACTTTTGTTAATTCAGCTCTACCAGATTCAGTCCAGATAATTCCTTCTTTACTATTTTTTTCTTTTTTCTCGTCAGAATTTAAAATGTTATTTGTGTTTGTCGCAGTATGTCCTAAATGGCTTTGATGACCGTCGACAAACTCAAAGTCATGTTTGAACATATCAATAAGATGCTCCTCTAAGCCCATCATTAGGGGATGTACCCAGTCATCAAAAATCACATTTGCTCCTTCCCATCCCATTTGAGGGCTATACCTTGCAGGAACATCTTGAACATGCATTGGAGTACTAATTACTGAGCATGGAATGCCGAGTCTTTTTGCACTATGTCTTTCCATTTGAGTCCCTAAAACTAGTTCAGGGGCGGCTTTTTTCATGGCATCTTCCACTTCTAGATAATTGTTAGTTATCAGTGCTTCTACATTAAGATCTTTTGCAGTAGCTCTTACTTGCCTAGCCATCTCCCTGCTGTATGTTCCAAGACCCACTACTTCAAAACCCAATTCTTCCTTAGCAATTTTAGCTGCTGCAATTGCATGTGTTCCATCACCAAAAATAAAAACTCTTTTACCAGTTAGATAATTAGAGTCAACTGATTTTGAGTACCAAGGAAGTTTTGATTTATTTTTTAATTCTTCTTTATTCGTTAAAGGAAGATCTAATTTCTCATGAACTTCATTTATAAATTCAATTGTATTTTTTATTCCAATAGGAATAGTATTTGTATATTCCATTCCAAAGTTTCGTTTAAGCCACTCACATGAAGCTTCAGCAATTTCTTTATAAAGACAGATATTTATTTCAGCATCAATTAATCTTTCAATATCATCAGGACTAGCACCTAATGGGGCAACTACGTTTGTATCAATACCTTGTTCCGAAAGTATGCGTTGGATTTCGATTACATCATCTCTGCATCTAAATCCTAGTAATGAAGGGCCAAGTATATTAACTTTTGGTCTCCTACCTAATTTCCTCCACCTAAGGGGATTTATTCTGTCTGAAGAACTTACTTTTTCTTTTAAAAGAGTTCTTGTTAGTTGATAAAAGGTTTCTGAGGCCCCCCAATTTTCTTTCTTGCTATAAGCAGGTAATTCAAGATTAACAATCGGCATATCAAACCCCATCCCTTTCGCAAGTGCTCCAGGTTGGTCTTGGATAAGTTCTGCTGTACAACTTTCCCCGACTAAAAGAGTTTTGGGTTTGAATCGTTCAACCGCTTCCTTAATATTTTTCTTCACTAATTCTGCTGTATCGCCTCCAAGGTCTCTAGCCTGAAAAGTTGTATAAGTTACTGGAGGCCTTTGCCCCCTCCTCTCGATCATGGTAAAGAGAAGATCTGCATATGTATCTCCTTGGGGGGCATGAAGCACATAATGAATGTCTTTCATTGACGAGGCAATTCTCATAGCACCAACATGTGGTGGTCCTTCATACGTCCAAAGAGTTAATTCCATAGTTTTTAATGCGTTACTAAAGTTTTTGAAGTTAGTATTTGATTTCTTTTTAAAGGTTTGGAGAAGAGACCAGCCAAATCTGCGGCTTGATCAATTCCATGAATTGGACTGAATACCATTTCTATTGACCATTTAGTACTAATCCCCTCCGCCTCAAGTGGGTTAGCTAAACCCATGCCACAAACTACTAAGTCTGGATTAGATTCTCTCACTCGATCTAATTGTTTTTCTACATGTTGCCCTTCAACAATTTTTGTATTATCAGGTAATAAATTAATCTCCTCCTTCATTAAATCCTTATTTAGGTAAGGAGTGCCTACCTCTATAAGATCCATTTCGCATTCATTATGTAAGAATCTTGCCAAAGATATCTCTAGTTGTGATTCAGGAAGAAGAAATAATCTTTTCCCCTTAAGTATTTCCTTGTGTGAATCAAGAGCAAGTTTTGCTCTTTTGATTAAAGGCGAAATAATTTCATGAACTTTAAGTTCACTAATTTTGAAAGTTTTGGCAGCAGCTAAAAACCATTTTGTACTGCCTTCGATACCTAGAGGAAATGGAGCTGAAATTATTTCACAACCCCGATGTTTGAGGTCTCGTACCGTATCACTTAAATAAGGCTGAGTTAATAATACTTTTGTATTTTTGCCAATCTTTGGTAATTCTGTTGATTGCCGTGGTGGAAAGCTCTCAATATTTGAAATTCCTAAATTTCTAAAAATCTTTTTAAACCTATCCTCTACATTATTTGCGAGAGTCCCAACTAATAATAATTTTTCCTCATTTGATGACTCCATCAATGGAATTAAAGCTTTTAAGGCGCCATCCTCTCCTTGGGTAAAAGTTGTTTCTATCCCACTGCCAGAGTAATTAACGAATCTTACTTGACCTAAAAATCTTTTATTTAATTTCTCTGCGACAGTTGCAAGATCTAGTTTAATTACTTCACTTGGACAAGATCCAACTAGAAAAAGAGTTTTTATTTCTGGTCTTCTCGCAATAAGATCATTAACCACTCGATCTAATTCTTCATGAGCGTCAGCAAGACCAGCTAGATCTTTTTCTTCAAGAATAGCCGTCCCAAATCTTGGCTCAGCAAAAATCATAACTCCAGCAGCGCTTTGAATTAAATGAGCACATGTCCTTGAGCCCACAACCAGAAAAAATGCATCAGGCATTCTTCTGTGGAGCCAAACTATTGAAGTTAAACCGCAAAAAACTTCCCTCGGTCCAGTTTCTTTATTAAATTCAACTTTACTCATTAAAAATTTTCAAGAGCTTATATTTCAAGCTTGCATAAACTTTTTAATTTAAGAAAGTAATTAATAAGTTCTCTTACAAAATGAACACATTTAAAAAACTTATATGAATGTTTAAATACTTAAATGGGAATTATGAAAAAAACTTTTTGGGCGTATTTTAATTTCTGTAGAAGGAATTTCCTTGACTTGTTTTTGAGATTTTCCATACATTTCTAGCTATTTTCGTTGCTAATAATCCTGCTCTTTCTAACTTTGATTTTCCGGGCTTTGCTCCAATTAAAGCTGTCACTTCTGAAGTAGTTAAAGGTGCTCCAGTATTTATAGCTAATTGCGTTAACTCCAATCTATCTCTAAGGTTCTTAAGATTTACTTTTTCAATTTTATCTTCTTCTAACCAACTAAAAGATGGGTCTTTCTGAGATAGTTTTTGCATCAAGCTAAGACTTACTAATCCAAGAGTTTGATCAGGAGTTAATTCTTTTTCAGTAGCAGAAACATTTGGTTCTTTTTTTTGAGAAGTTCCCATAAAAATGCATATCTTTTACTTGAAGTTATCGTTTTGTGGGAAGCATGCAAGTAAATTTAATAGAAAAAATGATCCATTATCCGTTATAGTCGCGTGAATGGAACCAACTTCTAGTTTAAACAGAGGGGAACGAAAAAAAGGCAGTTCTCTTGTCACAGGATCTGAGGTGCAATCTCAGGCCAGTGGTGCAAGCTGTTTTATTACAACTGATTCAGAGAAGTCTTTGGTATCCAGACAAGCAAGTCAAGTTGAGCAAATTGAGTTGAGAACATATGTTTTTTTGGATTCTCTTCAACCTCAATTAGCTGCATATATGGGGACGGTTAGTAGAGGTTTTTTACCTATACCCGGAGATTCATGCCTTTGGATGGAAGTTTCACCTGGGATGGCCGTTCATAGAGTCACTGATATTGCCTTAAAAGCAAGTAATGTAAGACTTGGTCAGATGATTGTTGAAAGAGCATTTGGCTCTCTTGCTCTTTATCACAAAGATCAAAGTACTGTTTTACATTCTGGTGATGTTGTTCTAGATGCTATTGGAAGTGAAGTTAGAAAAAGAACCAAACCTTCAACAAGTTGGACAGAAGTTATTAGAGCTATTACTCCAGATCATGCTGTTTTAATAAATAGACAAAACAGAAGTGGATCAATGATTCAATCTGGAATGAGCATGTTTATATTAGAAACTGAACCGGCTGGGTATGTCTTAAAAGCAGCAAATGAAGCAGAAAAAGCATCAAATATAACTGTTGTTGATGTAAAGGCCGTTGGCGCTTTCGGTAGATTAACTCTCGCTGGTAAGGAAGGAGATGTAGAAGAAGCAGCAGCTGCTGCTATAAGAGCAATTGATGAAATCTCAAATTATTGATAATTTTCTAATTTAAACCAATTTCTTTTTTGAGGTAAGGTGACATAATTTTGGCAGCTTTACCTCTACTACCTAATTTATTTAATTGTGATTGTGAGAGCTCACCGTAAACACAATTAGACTCTTTTACCCAAAAAATAGATTCGAATTCCCCGTTTGGATATTTGGGGTTCTTAAGAATTTCTCCCCAGCATATTCCTGTTGTATCTTTAACTAAGTTTCCTAAGGGATCGCACAAAACCATACAACTTATAAATCTCGCACTCCTATAAGGACTATCAGAAAGTTCATTAATTAATTTTTTAATTTTCTCATCATTAGTTTTGGCATATCGAGCAGAATAAATTCCAGGCCGACCATCTAAAACATCTACTTCAAGACCCGAGTCATCAGCTAATGCCCAAGTTTTAGTCTCTAAAGCAGCTGCTTTTGCTTTTAAAAGTGCATTCTCAAAATATGTGTTTCCAGTCTCTTCGACATTTAAATATTCTGGTTGCTTCTGAACCTTTAAAGACAAAACATCCAGCATCTCTGAAATTTCAGATACTTTTCTTTGATTGCCACTAGCAATAGTTAGAACTGGAAGGTTCAAAATAACGAATAAATTTATTGTGAATAATATCTTACTTCAAAGCTTGATACGGAGACAGGAAAGGTTGAACATTCCACACCTGTGTAGACAGGGCCTGCCTCGTACGGAAATAACATAATGTAAATTTTTTCTTAACACAACAGTATGTTTTGATGCACTAACTAATTTGCATAAGTATTGACATATCAATAGTACCAAGGGTGATAAGTTTAACTTATGAATGATAGAAAAAACATTAATGGAGATTTTGTCGAAAACGCTTGACTTATAAGTACTTAATGAAGCATTCTTCGAATTGAACATTCCACATTTAGTATTTAGTAGACAATGGCTACAGAAACAATGGGTATCGCTCTCGGCATGATCGAGACACGCGGACTTGTACCTGCAATCGAAGCAGCAGACGCAATGACAAAGGCAGCAGAAGTTCGCCTTATTGGTCGTGAATTCGTTGGTGGCGGTTATGTCACAGTATTAGTTAGAGGCGAAACAGGCGCAGTTAACGCAGCTGTAAGAGCTGGTGCTGATGCTTGTGAAAGAGTTGGTGACGGTTTAGTTGCTGCTCACATTATTGCTCGTCCTCATAGAGAAGTTGAACCTGCTCTAGGTAACGGTGAATTTCTTGGTCAAAAGGACTAATTAAGTAAAGCAAGATTTATAAATTTTGCATAATAATTATTTTCCCTACATAGACCTAAATTTATCCTTATGAGTAAGAAGTATGACGCAGGGGTAAAGGAGTACAGAGATACCTACTGGACTCCAGAATATGTCCCCCTAGACACCGATTTACTAGCCTGTTTCAAATGTACAGGTCAGGAAGGTGTTCCAAGAGAAGAAGTTGCAGCTGCTGTTGCCGCTGAATCTTCAACAGGTACTTGGTCAACAGTTTGGTCCGAGTTACTTACTGACTTAGAATTTTATAAAGGACGTTGTTATCGCATCGAAGACGTCCCTGGAGATCCTGAAGCTTTCTATGCTTTTATTGCATATCCTTTAGATCTTTTTGAAGAAGGCTCAATTACAAACGTATTAACATCTCTTGTAGGAAACGTTTTTGGATTTAAAGCTCTAAGACATCTACGTCTAGAAGATATTAGATTCCCAATTGCTTTCATTAAAACTTGTGGTGGCCCACCAAACGGAATCGTAGTTGAAAGAGATCGACTTAACAAATACGGAAGACCTCTACTTGGTTGTACCATCAAACCTAAATTAGGATTATCTGGTAAAAACTACGGTCGAGTTGTTTATGAATGTCTTAGAGGCGGTCTTGATTTAACTAAGGATGATGAGAATATTAATTCTCAACCATTTCAACGTTGGAGAGAAAGATTTGAGTTTGTTGCAGAAGCAGTTAAACTTGCTCAACGAGAAACTGGAGAAGTTAAAGGTCACTATCTAAACTGTACTGCTAACACTCCTGAAGAACTTTATGAAAGAGCTGAATTTGCAAAAGAGCTAGATATGCCAATCATCATGCATGATTATATAACTGGTGGTTTTACTGCAAATACTGGATTAGCAAACTGGTGTCGTAAAAATGGCATGCTTCTTCATATTCACAGAGCGATGCATGCTGTTATTGATAGACATCCAAAACACGGTATCCATTTCAGGGTTCTAGCAAAATGTTTGAGACTCTCCGGAGGAGATCAATTACATACTGGAACTGTTGTTGGAAAACTAGAAGGTGATCGTCAAACAACCCTTGGTTACATTGATAACTTAAGAGAGTCATTTGTTCCTGAAGATAGATCAAGAGGTAACTTCTTTGATCAAGATTGGGGTTCAATGCCAGGAGTATTTGCTGTCGCATCAGGTGGTATTCACGTATGGCATATGCCTGCACTCCTAGCGATTTTTGGAGATGATTCTTGTCTTCAGTTCGGTGGAGGAACACATGGTCATCCATGGGGTTCAGCTGCTGGAGCTGCAGCTAACAGAGTTGCTTTAGAAGCTTGTGTAAAAGCCCGTAATGCTGGTCGCGAAATCGAAAAAGAGAGTAGAGACATTCTTATGGAAGCTGCTAAGCATAGTCCTGAATTAGCTATTGCTCTAGAAACTTGGAAGGAAATTAAGTTTGAGTTTGACACTGTCGACAAGCTTGATGTTCAGGGTTAACTCAAGTTTCCAAATTGAGGAGATTTATTCTCCTCAAAATTATTAAAATCTCGTTTTTACGAGTAATTTCATTCACATTTGATTAATTATGCCTTTCCAGAGCACAGTAAGCGACTATCAAACAGTTGCAACCCTGGAAACATTCGGTTTTTTACCACCGATGACCCAGGAAGAAATATATGACCAAATTGCGTACATAATTGCTCAAGGTTGGAGTCCAGTTATTGAGCATGTTCATCCTAGTGGATGTATGCAAACTTATTGGTCTTATTGGAAACTCCCATTTTTTGGGGAAAAAGATCTTAACTTGATCGTGAGCGAATTAGAGGCATGCCATAGAGCATACCCTGATCATCATGTAAGAATCATCGGATACGATGCTTACACTCAAAGTCAAGGAACAGCTTTTGTAGTTTTCCAAGGACGTTAAAGCTACTTATCGTAGTTAATATCTTTCTCCAAAAAAATGTTTTGGAGAAAGTTTTTCAAAAGAGTTTCACATTTGAAGATTATGTCAAAAAAAACCAGTAGAGAGATTGCACTTGAAAGAAGAAAGGCGATGAGTGATAGCGGTAAAAAAGCTGCTGCTTATTCTTCAACTACCAAAGATAGAGTTCGATCTTCTCAAGATATACAGATTTCTGGGACTCAGTCTTCTCATAATAATATTTCTAAACCAGCTACAAAACATGTTCCAAAAACTCAAGTAAATAGAAATTCTTCAACAACTTTATCTAGTAAAGAGTTAGTAATAGAGAGAAGAAAGGCAATGTCTACCCATGGGAAATCAGCTATAACTTCATCTGATAGAACCCGTACTGATGTTAAAAAAGAAAGTCCTGTAAGCACAGCTAAAACTACCTCAAGCGAAAATCAAGAAGTTCAAAATTCACATAATACAGAAATTAAAACATCAAAACCAAACGTTAAAAGAAGAATTAATCAGAAGAGAAAGCCTATTACTAATACAAGTAGAGATATTGTTTTAGCGAGAAGAGAAGCTCAATCTAAACATGGTAAATCAGCAACTAAACAAAATACCAGTGCAGCTTCTTTAGCTAGAAGGGGAGACCCAGATTTAAGTAGTAGAGAAATTTCTCAGAGAGTGAGAGAGCTAAGAAGTAAAACTGGTGCCACAGGCAAAAAAGGTAATGGTAAATGTAGACCATGTGGTCCAAATAAAAATGGTGCCAAACAAAATATTGCAGATGCTAGCTGGAAAGTTGGTAAAAGTGAAACTGATTCAGGTCAAATAGTTACTGGAACTCAAGCTAATAGATCTGTAAAAACTACAGGTAATGAAGCAAGCACATGCAGAACTGTAACTGGTACCCAATATATGGGATCAGAAGTTATTGATCAATTTTGTCAAGATAGACCAAGTTATAAACAACCACTTAGATCTACTGTAACCTCTACAACTTCAGGTAATAAAGTAACCGGAAATGAAGTTGGTAGATCTGATAGGGTTACAGGCGATGAGCCAGGAACTTGTAAAAACCTTACAGGTACTGAATATGTATCTTCTAATCAGTCGCAGAAGTATTGTGGTGATGTCCCAAAAAATCCTTCAAAGGTTAAACACAGCACAACAACCGATGGTTTAAAAGTATCTGGATCACTTCCTGGTAGATCAACCCTAGTTACTGGAGATGAATCAGGTTCTGGACATCAATTAACTGGAGATCAATATCTTGGCTCTGAGCCAAATCCAAAAGGTAAAGCATTTGAAAAAGTAGGCAGTTACAACACTCTTAATGGGAATAATGTAACTGGTACAGGGGTTGGAAGATCAGACCATATGACAGGCAATGAACATGGGAGTTGCAAGAATGTAACTGGCGATGAGTACATAGGATCTCAACAATATGAGAAGTTTTGCGGTTCAAAACCAAAACCAGAAGCCAGAAAAGTAGGTTTAAGCCTTTCTTCAAAGTCAAATTTAATAAGCGGCACTATGACAGGAAGATCAGAAATAGTAACTGGAGATGAACCAGGTTCATGCAAAGTGTTAACAGGAACACCATACGCAGGATTAGATCAGATTAATGAAAATTGTAATAATGAAACTTCTGAAGATATGAAATCCCGAGCAACAGTTAATTCTGGAAATAATTCAAATGCCAGACTTACAGGACAGCAACCAGGAATTGGCGGAGTAATGACAGGTGCTAAGAAAGGTGCTTGTAAAAATCTAACAGGTACTCCCTATGTTGGTGGAGATCAGCTCTCACAAGCTTGTGATAATCCTCCACATGATGCGGCTTATGCGAATCCGGAAAAGTCGGCAGGTAACTCTTGGAACGAATTTTCTGTAAAATCTCCATCAAGAGATAAATATTCTGAAAAAAATACTCAAGGAGTTACAGGTAATGAATATGAAAATGGTTCAAAGGTAACAGGGCCTTTTGATATGGCAGTTGATAAGGTCACTGGTACTGAAAAATTTAGATTTGAACCGAATAAAAATATTACTTATAAACAAAAAATGGAAATTGAAGAGGCAGACCGTGCTGCAAAGACACCAGAAAAAAGAGTAGCATCAAGGATTACTGGTGAAGGACAATCAGTAGGAAACGTAACTGGTGATGATTGGGATCGCGGCGATAAGGTAACAGGTACAGAGGGAGCTTCTTCTAGAAAGAGAAATCCATCAAGAGCAGGATTTATGAGCGCAATGCCCCCTATGGAAGTTAAAAGAAATGAGGAAACAGAAAAACCAGATTTCTTGATAACTGGATCTAGTGGGAATACTCGTGAAGGACAACTTGTTACCTTTTCAGGTGGTGCAAGAGGTTAAGTAAATAATGCCTTTAAGAGGACTGGCTAAAGCCAAGAACTTCACATTGGGGCCAACAGCTCCAATGAAAACTTTTACTGAAAATGTTCATACACAAGCTAAAGAATCAAATAATTTCCGAAATTCTGGAAAGTCTCATAAATTAACCAATAGTATCCAAAATGAAAATCTATTTAGGTATGAAAGCAAAATAAAAAGTGATTTTGATGAAATTGTTCCAACTCTCAAGGAAATTGCTCGAATTCAACATCACGAAGATTTTATAAATAAGGCACAGAAAATATCAAGAAAAAATTTGGGAATAGATTTACCCCTACATATATTAGATAAATCTTGGGTTAAACCTCTTGATATGAGAGCTTTATATGCATGGTCTGCTTTCAAACAGCATGAGAAACTAAGCGACAATTTTTTTAACAATGATCCACTTGAAGGTGCTGCTGGAAGTAGGGATGCGGAAGACTTTGAAAAATTTCTCTTAGATTGTGGAATACATTTACTTGATATAACTCCTTGTTCAGATGGAAGATTAGCTCATACAGTTGCTTATGTAATGAGAATACCTTTTAGTTCAGTAAGAAGAAGATCGCATGCTGGAGCACTTTTTGATATTGAAAATACGGTTAATCGATGGGTAAAAACTGAACATAAAAGATATAGAGAGAATATTCCTAATGAAGCTCATAAAGATACTAGGTATTTAAAAGTTGTAACTTATCATTTTAGTTCAGTAGATCCTTTGCATCAAGGATGCGCAGCTCATGGGAGTAATGACGAATTAGCTGCAGCAGAGGGTAGAAATAAATTATATGCTTTTAAAGAGGCTGTTGAGAATAGCTTTTGCTGCGGAGCTTCTGTTGATTTAATGTTAATTGGACTTGATACAGACACTGATTCATTAAAAATACATTTGTCAAAAAGCGATGGAGGGATTGACTTAGAAAAAACTATTTCTACATTAGAAATTTACAATTCAACAATAAATTTTTCTAAAGAGGATGCGGAAAGAGAAATTTGCCAGACAATTTCTATGCAATCTTCAAAAGATAAACTCAATGGACTAGATAAATTTATTTATAAATTAATTGTTAATAATATTTCTCAAATTGATTATGTTAAGAGTTTTTATAATGCTTCTTATGAAGATATTGGGCATGCTGAGAGGTTTATTGGAGTTGGTATAGGTTTTAAAGAAGTACATCTCAGAAATTTAACTTATTTTGCTCATTTAGATACAGTCGAAGAAGGGGCTCCAGATTTAGATGTAGGAGTGAAGATTTTTACTGGATTAAATGTTTCTCAAGATCTACCTATTCCGGTAGTAATAAGATTTGATTACTCTGGCAAAGTACCAGGCGCAAAAGAGAGGGCAATAAGTGATTGTGAAAGAGTTAATAATGCGATATCAATTAGATATAAAAATTTAGTTGATCAAGGGTTGTTACACACCTGCTCTACTATTAGAGATAGGGACAACATTCATTCCGCCCAAATTATTGGAATGTCTTTAGATAAAAAAACAGAGGAGGCTCACTAATTATGTTAATTTGCAAGGTTGTAAAACCACTTGTTTCTACCAATAGGATTCCTGGTTTTGAACATAAACATCTGCAGGTTGTATTAGATGGTTCTTCTAACAAAGTTGCAGTTGATGCTGTGGGCTGTAAACCAGGAGATTGGGTTATTTGTGTTGGAAGTTCTGCTGCAAGAGAAGCAGCGGGAAGCAAATCTTATCCAAGCGATTTAACCATTGTTGGGATTATTGACCATTGGGATCCTGATAAGTCATAAAAAAGGAGGAAGATATTGTGGAAATTATGAAGGTATTAGGAAGGATGGTATGTACTCAAAGAGTAGCTGGCCTAGGTCATATGAATTTACGAATTTTAGAAAATAATAAAGGAAAGAAATTAGTTGCTGTTGATCCTGTTGGAGCTAGAGAAGGTAACTGGGTTTTTACTTCTAGTGGCTCTGCCGCTAGATTTGCATGCCCTAATCCAGAAGTTCAAACCGATTTAACAATAGGCGGTATTATTGATTATTGGGAGAACGATTAAATCCTTCAACCATAAATCTTATTGAGGAACTTTGTTGAATGTATAGTGTAATTAATCCTAAATAAAGAATTTAATGTGGAATAAAAGAGAATCACCTTTAAGGATTGAAAAAAGATTTGAATTTGAGCAATACTCAAAAATTAGTAAATTCATGGGGAAAATTGAGAAATTATGTAAAGAAAGGGATATCTATCCAAATATAAGCTTCGGTAAGAATTTTGTAAGTGTTTCAATATTTTTAGATAATAAAGAAATATCAGATAAGGAAAGAGACTTTTCAAAAGGTATTGAAAAATTTTATTTAGAAGATTAGTCCTTTTTAATAATTATTTGGCTTTGCAATATCTCTTTTGATTAAAGCCATTAAATATGTGGGGGCTTTATATCTTCCAGGTAAACATCTATTTAAAGTTTCAAGATGACCCCAACACACCGTCTTTTCTATATCTTTTACTGAATTGCCTTTTAGAATTAATAGTCTAAGAGCTTTGCAAAATAAAGGATAACCTGCCTCTAGTTCATCTATATTAAGCTTTGCTGCTGACATAGATCAAGGATGAATTATCAACTAATAATCTATACAACTATGGTGCACAATTGGTTGATATTTCAAATTTCTCAATAATTAGAAATTAATCTAGAAATGCGACGCAATCTATCTCAACTAAAACCCCTTTTGGAAGAGATGAAACTTCCACACAGGCCCTTGCTGGAGGATTCTCTATATTAAAAAAATCACTATATATTTTATTGACAATCTGAAAATTACTTAGGTCGGTTAAGTAAATAGTTGTTTTTATTACATCCTCTTTTTGGGCTCCACCAGCTTTAAGAACTGCTGCCAGATTTTTTAAGACTTGAATAGTTTCCTTCTCTATATCACCTAAACATGTTATTTCATTTAAAGCTGGGTCTATAGCAATTTGACCAGAACAATAGATAAAATCCCCAGCTTTTATTGCTTGATTATAAGGTCCGACTGGATCTGGAGCATTTGATGTTTTAATTACTTGTTTGGGGGACATTTGTTTAAGAAGATACCTATCTATTTAAACCCATAAATCTTTATTTGCTCTTAAAAAAGTAAATTCTTCTAGATTTTTTGCTCTTAAGAAAAGGTTTATTTTCATCTCTTCATCAAGTAAAAATGGAATTGTCAATTCATTAAGAGAAAGTTTTTTTTCAACTTCCAAAAGTTTATGTTTTATATCTTGATCTTTAGGCTTGAGATTCAATGCCCACAATATATTTGCCTTGGTATATTCATGTGCACAATATATGAGAGTATTTTTTGGTAGAGATTTGATTCTTTCTAGTGAAGAATACATTTGTTGATAAGTTCCTTCAAAAATTCTTCCACAGCCTCCCGAAAATAATGTATCACCAATAAAAAGAACAGGATTTTCCTCATTCAAAAAGAAGGCAATATGTGAGCTTGTATGACCTAATACTTCAATTATTTTTACTTCTTCCCCTAATATATGCAAAACTTCCCCATCTTCTACAGATACATTTTGAAAAGGTATGCGCTTTTTTTCTCTTGAGGAAGCAATAACCTTTACATTTGGCCATCTTTCAATAAGAGACTTCGTCCCACCAATATGGTCTGAATGATGATGAGTTTGCAGAATAGCTTTTAAGTGAAAATTATTTTCATCTATAAATCTAATTACTGGTTCGTGAACAGATGGATCTACAACTACAACGGATTTATCTTTTATCCACAACCAAATGACGTTATCATTTAAAACTCTTAGTCCGATTATATTGCGAGCTTTATTAAATTCCATTGTTAACTTAGAATGAAGAGTCCTTGTAAGAAATTGATCTATGTTTACTATAGCTTTACCAAAAGGAGCTCTGTTAAAAGATTCAATTTCAACTTTTAAAAGAGCTGGTTTAGATTTTTCTGACGCGTTGGACGAAAATAATAGATCATTAACCTTTGAATCAAGTTGCAAACGGGCTAAAGCATTATTAGTAAGAAATGGAGATGTTCCTGTTTATGTAAGTTATGGTCAAGCTGATTTGGGTATTGTTGGGTATGACGTTTTACGAGAATCTGAATTAAAAGTCGCAAAGTTATTAGATTTGGGATTTGGGGGTTGTCATATGTCTTTGGCGGTTAAGAAAAATAGCAATTATTCAAAACCAACAGATCTTCCGGCGAATTGTAAAGTAGCTAGTAAATTTATAAAAACAGCAAGATCTTATTTTGAAGATTTAAATATCCCTGTAGAAATAGTTCATTTAACAGGATCAGTCGAGCTTGGTCCTATTACAGGTATGGCAGAGGCAATAGTTGATTTGGTGGCAACTGGCAAGACTCTTAAAGAGAATGGTTTAATTAAAATAGATGATCTTTTCTATTCGACTGCAAGACTAATTGGAAATCCTTTATCTATGAGGTTAGATGATAATCATCTCAGAGATACGATTTTATCAATAGAATCTACTAATGTAATAAAAAAATAGCTTAATGTTTAATGATTTTAGAAGGATTAAAAAGTTAGGTAAATATTTAACTAAAGATAAAAAAACAATCTATCTAATCTTGATAGTTTTGCTACCTGTTTCATTCTCTGGAGCTATTCAACCATTATTAGTTGGTCAAGCAATTACCATTCTTAAGAATGAAACTACAGATGTTTGGCTAAGTAAAACCTTTTTTGGGCAGTCAATAAATGCCATAATCCTAACTTTATTGATAACTGTTCTATTTAGGTTGGTTCTGCAAGGATACCAAACTTACAATATCCAAGCAGTGGGCCAACGTTTGACAGCAAGGATAAGAAGAGAACTTTTTGATCATTCAATATCCTTATCTCTGAAGTATCACGATAAAATGCCTGTAGGGAAATTATTAACGAGATTAACAAATGATGTTGATGCTTTAGCCGAGGTTTTTGGTAGTGGGGCAGTTGGAGTTATTGCTGACTTCGTAAGTCTTATAGTAATTTCTTTGACAATGCTTTCAATTGATCGAGGGCTTGCTATTTTATTGTTATTAACTCAGATTCCAGTCTCATATTTCATTATTTGGCTTCAAAAACGTTTCAGAAAGGCCAATTATCAAGTAAGAGAAGAGTTATCTCAACTCAATTCTGATTTTCAAGAGAATCTTCAAGGTCTAGAAGTTGTTCAGATGTTTAGAAGAGAAGCTTTTAATAGTAAGAAATTTTCTAATACTGGAGTTGCTTACAAGAAAGCAGTAAATGGAACTATATTTTATGACAGTAGCATTTCAGCATTTATAGAGTGGATTTCGCTTGCGGCAGTTTCCTTGGTTTTAGCAGTTGGAGGGTATCTTGTTACCTCTGGAAATATTGGTTTAGGGACATTAACAACTTTCATTTTATATTCCCAAAGACTTTTTGAACCTTTAAGACAGCTTGCAGAGAGATTTACTCAGATCCAAGGAGGACTTACAGCTGTTGAGAGAATAAATGAACTATTGGATGAAGAAATTCAGATTAAAGACTCTTTTTCCGCGAAGAATTTTTCAAAAAATGCGCAAACTGCAAATAAGCAATTTAAGGGTAAGATTGAATTCAAGAATGTTAATTTCTTTTATAAAGAAGGGGAACATATCCTTAAAGATTTATCTTTCTTGATCAATCCAGGAGAGCATGTGGCTATTGTGGGGCCAACTGGATCAGGTAAAACAACTGTAATTAGATTATTATGTAGATTGTATGAACCTCAATCAGGCCAAATTTTAATTGATGATACAGATATAAAAGATATTCCTATCGCAATCCTCAGAAATATGTTGGGAGTAGTTCTTCAAGATACCTTCATCTTTAGCGGGAATGTTGCAGATAATTTGAAACTAAATGCGAACATAGACAATCTTGAATTAGAAAATCTATGTAAAGAACTTGGATTAAACAGTTTATTAAAAAAATTACCGGAAGGTTTGAACACTTATCTTAGAGAGAGAGGTGGAAATCTCTCTTCTGGAGAGAGACAACTTCTTTCAGTAGCACGAGTTGCTATTAGAAATCCTGTTGTTTTGATAATGGACGAAGCTACAGCTTTTATGGATCCTTCTACAGAAGCAACTTTGCAGAGAGACCTTGAGAGAATTCTTACAAAAAGAACAGCATTAGTAATAGCTCACAGATTAGCAACTATTGAAAGTTCTGATAAGATTTTAGTTTTAAAAGGTGGATCATTGGTTGAAGAGGGATCACATAATGAATTGAGAATAAAAAAGGGTTTATATTTTCAGCTTTCTGAACTTCAACGAAAAGGATTTGTGAATTTTTAATGATTTTTAGAAACCAAGGGTCATCAATAAAAGGATCGAACAATATATCTAAAGATGAACTTTTAGATATCTATGGTTTGAATTCTTATGAATTCACTCAAAAAAATGAAGAGGAAATTTTTGTATGTAGTAAAAATAAAGAATTAGATCTTATAGAGCTAGATCAACTTTTGCAAACTGTTGGTTGGAGCAGAAGGCCTATAAGGAGAGTAAAAAGAGCTTTGGATTTTAGTATTTTAGTTGTCAGTTTATGGCGTCATGATAATAAATTTCCTAGGCTAGTAGGCTTTGCAAGATGTACTGGCGATGGAATTATAGAGGCAACTGTTTGGGATGTTGCCGTTAATCCTGTTTATCAAGGGAAAGGATTAGGGAGAGAGTTAATGAAATATATTCTAAAAGAATTAAAAACTATTGGAATTAAAAAAGTCACTCTTTTTGCTGATGCGGAAGTTGTTTCATTTTACAAAAGACAAGGTTGGACATTAGAGCCAAAAGGATCTAAATGCGCATTTTGGTATGCAAATTAATTATTATTTGTAGTAGTCAGAATATATAGTTTTTGCTGATTCGCCCTTTAACCATCTTCTTCTGAAATTCCAGTTCTTTAGTGCTTGTATAAATATATTAGTTCTTTCCCATTTCCTTGAACTTATGAAAATAGGTAAATTTAGTTGTTTTAAATCTTTTCTTTTGTTTAATCTTCTTAAAAAATCTATGTCTTCCATTAAAGGTATCTTTCTAAAACCATTGTTCTTCAAATAAGTAGTTTTATGCATTATTAAACCTTGATCACCATAAGGTTGTTTTAAGTATTTACTTCTAAGATTTACAAGAATCTCAAGGAGTCTATAAATTATCTTTTTGTGATTAATTTTAAATTTAAAATAGTAAATATAATTCTTGTTTCCTTTTAAAACTGAATTTATTTTTCTAAACCAATCACTAGTTAATCTTGTGTCTGCATGCAAAAATATGAACCAGTCTCCTCTTGCGTTCTTAGCACCAATATCTAATTGTAAACCTCTATTTTTTTCTTTGGATTTATATACTTTTGCTCCATAAATATTTGCTATATCAATAGTTTTATCCTCACTACCACAATCAACAATTATGATATCTCCTTCTTTTTTTATAATTGACAGATCTGAGAGCAATAATGGCAAATTTTTTGCTTCATTGATAGTCGGAATGATAATTGATACTTTAGACAATTTGATTACTTTCTGTTTTCGATATCACTTATTGTATCTATGTCAATTTTTTTATCTAAAAACTTATATTTCAATTTTGTAGAATCAAAATTATCAATTGTCTTTTGAAGAACATTCTCTTTACTCCATCTAATATTGATAAAAGGTAAATGTAGATGTTTTGAGATTATTTTTTCTGATAAACCGATCAGCCAATAACCTCCATCATTAGATGGCCCTAAAATAAGATCATTTTTTTTTAACTCCCTTATAGTATTTAATAAATCTTGATGGCATAAATCTGGCAAGTCTGTACCAATAAAAATAATATTTTTTATCTTATTTTGAGTACAAAATTCTTTGTTGAGATTTATTTGTCTTTTCATTTTTTCTCCTAAACAGCCCTTCCCCTGTAAATTAAACTTATTAATACCTAAATGTTTAGACCATCTCCTGCAATTTTTCTCCCCTAAACCAGATATTGCTAAAGAAATATCAATTATTTTAGTTTCCTGGAGATATTTAGCAACAGAAATTGTGTGGTAGGTCATCATACTTTGTACCGTCGCAGAATTACTTTTTCCTATATCTTTTGATAATCTTGTTTTGCATCTTCCAAAACCATGCCATTTTGCCATGATAATGAGTAATGATTTTTCCAACACTCAAGCAATATTTAAAATAATTATAGGACTTTAAAGAAATTAAAAATTTAGATTCTGCTTTGTTAAAAAATTTTAAATTTGTCGTGATCTTGTGATTTGATAATGGCCAATTATTGAATTCCAACTAGATTGATAATCTTAGAGAAAAAAATTTTGCAAGCAATTAATCCTATTTGGGCGGAAGTTCAACAATCACTCCAAAAAACTTTAAGTAAGCCTTCATTTGAGACATGGATAAGGCCTGCTAAATTTAATTGCTTTGAGAATGGCCTATTGACCTTAACAGCTCCAAATACATTTTCCAGTGATTGGTTAAGAAAGAATTATTGTGTAACTATCGAAAAAGCTGCAAAAGAAATTTGTGGCCATGATGTAAAAGTTGTTTTTAAATCTGAAACGAATGCCAGCAGTGATTTAACAAACAAAGAGAACATAGATGAATATAAGGGGACTCATAGAACAAAATCATTTTCAAAAAATAGCCAAGATATTTCTTCAAAAAATAGACCCAAAAATCCTAACGGTTTAAATTTACGCTATGTTTTTCAGAGATTTGTTGTTGGTCCAAATAGTAGGTTGGCTCATGCAGCAGCTTTAGCAGTAGCTGAATCTCCTGGAAGAGAATTTAATCCACTATTTATTTGTGGTGGAGTAGGTCTAGGAAAAACTCATTTAATGCAAGCAATAGGTCATTATCGAGTTGAAATAGATCCAGAAGCCAAAGTCAAATATGTATCTACAGAGACGTTTACTAACGACGTTATTAGCGGTATCAGAAGAGATGGAATGACAGCTATTCGAGATAAATATAGAAATGTAGACTTGATTTTAATTGACGATATACAGTTCTTAGAAGGTAAAGAGTATACACAGGAAGAATTTTTTCATACTTTTAATGCCCTTCACGAATCGGGAAGTCAAATAGTTATTGCAAGTGATAGACCTCCAAATCAATTGTCTGGAATTCAAGAAAGATTAATTTCTAGGTTCTCAATGGGAATGACTGCAGATATTCAACCCCCTGACCTTGAAACAAGGACTGCTATTCTCCAAAAAAAGGCAGAACAGGAGAGAATGAGTCTCCCAAGAGATTTAATTCAATTTATAGCAGGAAGATTTACTTCAAACATTCGAGAATTGGAAGGAGCATTTACTAGAGCTGTTGCATTTGCATCAATTACAGGTCTGCCAATGACAGTTCAATCAATAGCCCCAATGCTTGATCCGAATAGTGTTGGAGTAGTTGTTACTCCAAAACAAGTTATAAAAAAAGTTTCAGATTTTTTTAAAGTCTCTACTGATGAATTAATTAGTTCAAGTAGGAGAAAACCCGTAAGTCAAGCTAGACAAATTGGTATGTATCTTATGCGACATGGCACGGATCTAAGCCTACCAAGAATAGGAGATGAATTTGGGGGCAAAGACCACACAACAGTTATGTATGCTATTGAACAAGTTGAAAAAAAATTATCGATCGATCCTAATATTGCAAGTCAAGTTCAAAAAATAAGAGATTTACTTCAAATAGATTCAAGAAAAAATTTATAATTTTAAATTTTAAAAAGAAATAAAATTTCTAGGATCTTGATCATATCTATGCCTTAAAGGTAACTTATCTATTTCATTGTTATCACTTAGTGATTCAATTTTATTTAATGATTGTCTTAATAGTCTTGCTGAAACAAGTGGCATATCTCTTGGAACTGAGATTCTATTTTTTAAATATCTTAGAGAGATTCCTGAAAGTTTTTTAGGGATTAGTACTTCACCTGTGATCATATGGGTCAAAGCTGATCTCAATGATTCCTCAAAGGATTCTTTATTATATGGGTTTACTTTTAGTAAATTATCTTTATGCTTTATTACTCTTTGAAGAGCAATTTTAGCGAAATATTTTGAATCATAAATTTTGTTTAATTCAAAATTACCTAGACCCTCTCCAGTATCTATTAGCTTAGAGAAAGAAATCTGTTTTTCATTTCTTTCTTTATGACATCCACCCATTTGTGGGGGTAAATCATGAGAGTGAGTATGAAAATCGCCTTGAGTGCCTCGATAAGCACTTGTCCCCTCAAAAAGGGTAAGCCAGTTATCTACATGACGATAATTAGATCTTAAATTAAACCCTTTATAATAAGAAAGTGATGCATTCATTCTCTCCATATAGGGAATAAAAATTATATCTCCAACACCAGGCTCTATATCACCTGTGTTAGAAACTGATGGATCAACAAACCCTGATTTTGAGCTACTTAAGATTTCATCGAGTTTAGAAATGGATTCTTTAAATCTTTTTTTTCTAAAAGAGTTATCTATAAAATTAAAGCTTTCTCGGCAGAGCCAATTACACCAGGATCTGAAAATTTCTCTTTCTAACTCTCGAATTTTGATGAGGTGACTGGATGTCATAAAAGATCCAAGTGCTCCAAATTCATTTTCTAAAAAAGCTATGATATCGTCGCTTTCAGTTATAACTTGCCCTTTAAATTCAATTGCAGGTAATTTCCCCGATCTAACTTTTTCAAGGAACCAACTTTCTTTTTGGCCGTAGCAAAACATATTTATTTTCTTGACTCTATATGGAATTTTCTTAAATTCAAGCCATAACCATATCTTCTGACAGTAAGGACACCAAGAATGCCTATCCCTATAGAGGGTAACTAATACATCATTTTCACTATGCCCAAATAATCTTAAATTTGCGTAGGAATTATTTATACCATGGACTCTATCAAGATCTTCAACTTCAAATTTATTTAAATCATTCCATGTCAAAATCCCATTCATTATTTGAATTAAAGCTATAAACTAACGTTATGATAATTGATTAAAAAAAGTCTTGGAATTTGAATTTGATTTAATTGTTGTTGGCGCTGGATCTGGAGGACTCGCGGCGGCTAAACGTGCGGCTAGCTATGGCGCAAAAGTCGCAATCATAGAAGCAAATCAAATAGGAGGAACTTGTGTGATAAGGGGATGTGTGCCTAAGAAATTAATGGTTTATGCAGCTAAAAGTAAAAATAATATGGATTCTTCTGAAGGATATGGATTAAAAAATGAAGGTATTAATTTTGAATCAAATATTTTGTTGAAGAATGTTAGAGAAGAGGTTTCTAGATTAAGTAAGTTACATAGAAATTCTCTAAAAAAGTTGAATATAACTATTTTTGAAGGCTTAGGAAGATTTATTACTCAAAATGAATTAGAAATTATTTGTTCAAACACAAAGAAAATTAAAAACAAAATAAGTTCAAAAAAAATTCTTATATCAGTTGGAGGTAAACCAAAGAAATTAAATATTCCCGGGGTAGATTTGGCATGGACTAGTGATGATATTTTTGAATTAGAAAAGTTTCCTAAATCAATATTAATAGTAGGAGGTGGATATATTGCTTGTGAATTTGCTTCTATATTCAAAAATTTAGGTACTGAAGTAACTCAATTAATTAGAGGTCAACATTTACTTAATGGTTTTGATGAGGATCTTTCTTCCTGCCTAGAGGAATCACCTACTTTTACTGAAATCAATATAATTCCCAATACTCAATTAAAATCTATCAAGAAAGTAAATGGAAATCTGGAATCTACCCTAGACTCGGGAGATAAACTCCTAACTAATAATATCCTTATTGCTACAGGAAGAGAACCAAATCTTTTGCCTTTAAATTTAGATTTTTTAAATCTCAAGATGGATGGCCAATATTTAGATGTCAATGAACTTAATCAAACAAGCAACGCAAATATTTTTGCAGTTGGCGATATCATAAATAAGCCAAACTTAACTCCAGTAGCAATAGAACAAGGGAGAGTTTTTTCGGATAATTTTTTTAATGACAAAAAAAGAAAAGTAAATTATGAATGTATCCCTAAGGCTGTTTTTACTATTCCAGAAATTTCAACAGTTGGCTTAAGTGAGAAAAGAGCTAAAGAGATTTACTCTGAAAAAAATATAAAAATTTTCAAATGCAAATTTACCCCTATGTCTAATACCTTCAAAAAGAATAAATCAAAATGTATGTTGAAGATTGTAGTTCATAAGCTAACTGACAAAGTCCTAGGATGTCATATGTTTGGAGAAACATCGTCTGAGATTATTCAAATGGTATCAATTTCATTAAATGCAGGGATAACAAAAAAAGACTTTGATATTACTATGGCTTTGCACCCAACTATCTCAGAAGAATTTGTGACTATGTATGGATAAAATTATGAATTAGAAAATTTTAATTTTTCTTGAACAATCAGAAATACTATAAGTAATGCAAAGTAAATAAATAAACCTATCCTTAATTCAGAAAGGAAGTTAAATTCATTCAGAAAAAGTATCTTATCGAGAATGTAGAAAATATAAAGATTAAGCAAAATAAATCCTTCAATTCTTGTGATTTTCCCTTTGCTCCAGAAAATTGGTAAGCATGCAAAGGTAGTTAAAACCATAAAAGGTAAGTCAACTTTTATTAGACTCTGTTCAATCACTAAACCTTTAAATCCTGAAAAAATACTGCAACTTCCAAGGATTAAAAGTTGATTGAGTAAATTACTTCCTATTACATTCCCAATTGCAAGATCTGTTTTGCCTTTAAATGCAGCAATTATTGAAGTTACTAATTCTGGTAAAGATGTCCCAGTAGCGACGATAGTTAAACCAATAACAATTTCATTTACACCCAAAAGAGTAGCGAGGGTTTGAGAACCATTTACTAAAATATTTGAACCAAAGCTTAAAAGAAATATTCCCAATATTAACTTTAGTAAAATATTCATTTTCCCTTTATAGTTATCTTTTAATTCTTCTATCTCTGGTTCAGCATCTTTTGTCTCCTCTCCTTTTTCATTGATGGTATTGATTTCCCATATTGTATTTAAGATTAAACAAAATATTAGAAATACCCCTGCTTGCAATGTTAATAAGCCTGTTGATGACATAGCCCAAACTGCACAAGAAATTGCCATTAAAAGAGGTACATCTCTTCTGACTATTCTGCTTTTTACTTTAAGAGGTGTTATCAATGAGCTTATGCCCAAAACAACGAGAACATTAAAAATATTGCTTCCAATTACATTGCTTGCCGCAAGCGAATCACTGCCTTTTAAAATTGAACTCAAACTTACCAACAACTCAGGAGAGCTTGTTCCAAGAGAAACAACTGTCAAACCAATTACTATTTGAGGTATTCCTAAAATTAAAGATAAAAATATGGCCCCTTGAATAAAGAACTCTCCTCCAGTAAAAAGTAGAACTACGCCTAAAAATATTTCTATTATTGGAAATAAAAAATCACTCATATTTAGGATTTAATTTAGATAATAAAAAATTTTCATAATTGGTTAATAACTATCCTCGAATATCTATAATTTATTGTCAATTTTAATTTGTTGTTAAAATTGATTAAATAGAAAAAATTTTGAAGACTTTAAACATAATAAAACCTGATGATTGGCATTTACATTTAAGAGAAGGTCTTGTATTAAAAAATATCATTCAGTTTACTTCGGAATATTTTGGAAGAGCCATTGTTATGCCAAATACTAAAAGTCCCATAACATCAATCAATAGCGCTATTTCTTATAGGAAATCTATTATTGAAACGCTACCAGAAAGTTCTAAGTTTGAACCATTAATGACAATTTATCTTACAGATGATACTGATAAAGGGGAACTAATTAATGGTTTTAAAAATAATGTTTTTTTTGCAGCAAAATTATATCCTGCTAATGCCACAACAAATTCCAGTCATGGAGTTAGGAAAATAGAAAATCTATATAAGATCTTTGAATTAATGCAAGATTCTGGAATGCCTCTTTTAATTCATGGTGAAGTGACTGATTCTGAAGTAGATGTATTCGATAGAGAAGAAGTTTTTATAGATAAGGAACTTTCTCAAATAATCAAAAGATTTCCAAAATTAAAAATCGTTCTAGAACATATAACCACCTCTTACGCAGTGGATTTTGTGCAAGAAAATAATATTGGGGCTACTATTACTCCTCATCATTTGCATATAAATAGAAATGCAATGTTTTTTGGAGGCTTAAATAGTGATTTTTACTGCTTACCAGTTGCTAAGAGGGAAAATAATAGACTCGCTTTAAGAAGAGCGGCAACAAGTGGGGAAAAATGTTTTTTCTTGGGGACTGACTCTGCTCCACACCTTAGGAAGTGGAAGGCTTTTTGTGGATGTGCAGGCATTTTTAATTCGCCAGTAGCAATAGAAAGCTACTTAACAGTTTTCGAAGAGGAGGATGCTCTAGATAATTTTGAAAAGTTTGCAAGTTTGAATGGCCCTAATTTTTATAATGTCCCACCAAATAAAGAAAAATTAAAATTAGTTTCTAGACCTAACAAAATTAAAGAATATATTGATGTTGTTGAAGAAAAAAATATTGTCGGACAAATAAAACCATTTCATGCAGGTGAAACTTTACAGTGGCAAGTAGAAGGAATAGTAAATTAAAAAATTAGATTTAATCTGACAATTAAAAGTGTAAATATTCCAATTTTTCTTGGTTAAATGGGTTACTTTCAGCTACGATTAGAAAGCGCAAATTCCTTTGGGAGTGTGGCGGAATTGGTAGACGCGCCGGACTTAAAATCCGTCGAGCGATTTAGCTCGTGGGGGTTCAAGTCCCCCCACTCCCATTATTTAATTATTTATTTTTAGTTCTGACGATAACTTCCAATAGTTGTTATGTTTTAACTAAGCAACCATAAATTAAAATGGAAAGTTTTTTCAATAATTCATTCGCTACTTTAATTGCTTATATCGGAATTATTTCTATCTATTTATTGGTTATCCCATTGTTACTATTTTACTGGATGAATAATAGATGGAATATTATGGGCAAATTTGAAAGATTAGGAATTTATGGCCTTGTATTTCTTTTCTTTCCGGGTTTAATTTTATTTTCTCCATTTTTAAATCTCAGACTAAAAGGAAGTGGTAAAGGATAAATAATTGACTAAAGGAAAAGTTATACAAATAGGTTTTTTTATTTCATTAATAGGATTAATTAGTTATAAATTGGCACCGCAAATTGGTATCGATAATTTTACAGCTACTACTCTATCAAGTTGTATCTTGATTTTGATTGTTATTACTTGGGTAACATCTTATATTTATAGAGTTGTAAATGGAAAAATGACTTTTATGGAACAAAGGAAGCGTTATAGAAAAGAGTACGAAAAAGTTGTTAATGATAAACTAGAAACCAAATTCAACTCATTGTCAAAGGAAGAGCAGCAAAAACTTATGGAAGATTTAGAGAAAAATCCATAAATTTTTCATTGAAAAATATCCAAAAATTATGAAAGATAACAAAATGCAAATTACTAAAAATGAATCTTTATCTAAGGTAGATGAGATGTTTTGTGAGTTAAAAAATAAAAAAAAATTTGCTTTAATGCCTTTTATAATGGCTGGGGATCCCAATATTGAAATAACTTCTGAGATCTTATTAAAGTTACAAGAAAATGGAGCTGACCTCATTGAATTAGGTATCCCGTATAGTGACCCACTTGCAGATGGACCTGTTATTCAAGTGGCGGCCTCTCGCGCCTTAAAGTCAGGTACTAGCCTAAGAAAAGTAATTAAACTTTTAGAGTCTTTAAAAGGTAAATTAAATATACCCATCATCCTTTTTTCTTACTTGAATCCATTACTATGTTTTGGCTTTGAAACGTTTTGTGAGATTGCATATGATGCTGGAGTTTCTGGACTAATAGTTCCTGACCTCCCTTTAGAGGAAGCTTATAAATTTTCTAAAATAGTTAGTAACCATTCTATGGACTTAATTTTATTGGTAGCGCCAACTACTCCTTATGAAAGAATGAAACAAATATCAAATCATACAAAAGGCTTTACTTATTTAGTAAGTGTTACAGGTGTCACCGGTGAGAGAAACAAAATGGAAAATAGAGTAGAAAATCTTATTGCTAAATTAAAAGATGTAAATAGCAATCCAATTGCTGTTGGTTTTGGAATATCAACTCCAGAACATGTTAATAAAGTTCGTGAGTGGGGAGCAGATGGAGTAATTATTGGGAGTGCATTTGTAAAACGAATCTCGAGCTCAAGTGAAAAAGATGTTGTGGATCATGTTGGCGAGTTTTGTAAAGAAATGCGTTTAGCTGCTGATCAAAAAAAATAAATACAAGGATAATTTATTAATTAAAAGAATTATTTATAGAAAATTAATTAGAAATGTTATGACCAATTTATTTTTGTTGTCTTTAAGATTCTTCTGTAGGTAATAATCTGATTTGTTTTCTTCCGAGCTTAATTTCGAATTCATCACCTGCTTTTAAATCAAGAAGTGCTGTATATGCTTTCCCAATCAGAAGATTTCCATTGCCTTGAACTGTAGCAATATAACTAAGTTTTCTTCCACCTTTTCCAATACCTGCAACTCCAGAATCACCAAAATTAACCCCTTTTGCTTCTAAAAGTGCTTCATAAAATGCGGTAAAGTTTAAGCGTTCACCTCCATTTTTCTTAGTGGAAACATATCCACAAGCGCGAACTAGGTCAGATTTGCTAACATCACCAAGTTCTTTAACTTTTGCAAGGAGATCGCTACCACTTAGCATAATTAATTAAAAGAAAGTTGTATTAAGTAACATAGCAATCTGCGTGTAATATATGCAATTATTAAGTATATATTAATTCTATTATTTATATTTAAAATGGATAAGTTTGTGGTTTTTGGACGGTACTGTGAAGATGCAATTATTAAAAGGGAACCATTTCGAGAACAACATCTTAAGAGACTTAAAAACTTAAAAGATAGCGATATTTTAGTTACATTAGGGCCAACAAAATGTACCAAATATTTGTTTGGAATTTTTAATGCTAATGATGTAAATGAGTTGAAAGATCTTATTGAGGAGGATATATATTGGGAAAAAGGTATATGGATTAATTATGATATTTATCCATGGATTCAAGCATTTTAAATATGATTTGCGAAAAAATTTAGTAATTATTAATTATTTATTAAAAGAATTAATTTAACTTAAAAATACATAATATTTTTGCCTTAATAATTCAATTATTTATCTTATTTAGGAGTTAAAACGATATTTATTTAAACGTTAGTTTTAAGAGGTTATATCATTCTTAATTAAAAATATATTATTTTAAATAATATTTATTTAATAGTATCTTGATTTATCTGGTTTACTAATGAGTCAATATCTAATTGATTATATGGTGGTGTTTGTTTTGTTTCTAGATAATCGTTCTTGATATTGTTTAACCATTTTTGCTCAATCTTTATAAGATTTTTTGCAATATTGAACATGCCGCCTTTTTTATATAATTCTTTCATTTTGAGAATAATCTCGGAGGTTCTACTCGATTTAATATTTAATTCATTTGCTAAGTCTTTTTGGGTGAATCCATGCGTTTTTAACCAATCTTTAATGAAGGAGACGAGTTCTTTTTCTTCCTGTATAGATAATTTACTCATTCAATAAAAAGGAAATAACTTATTAAGCTTATTTTCTGCTCTTGCTCTTATCGAAGGAGTCATGTATTTGCTCCAAATACTGAGTACTGCAGTGAGGGCTACAAAATCATCACTAAAACCAACTAAAGGCATAAAGTCAGGGAAAAGATCAAATGGCATAATCAAATATGCTAAAGCAGCCATTAATGAAACTCTCACTTGTGCAGGAGTAAAAGGATCTAATGCCATCTCCAAAACTTCTAAGGCAGGCTTGGCAATTGTTCTTCCCGCTTTAATAAGAATCTTGATAATGATATTTTCATCAAATGTTGAACTTTCTAAAACTTCAGCATCATAGATTTTTTCTTGAGTTTTGTAATTCTCTTTCATCCTTATAAATGAAATTTAAATATTTTTAATGGGATTTTTAGCTAATACTATCAACTAATCCATTCTGTATTCCTGCTTTTCTAAGTTTTCTTAAAGCACGTTGAACAACTTGTCGGCAATATTCCCTGCTACAACTCATATGTCTTGCAACTTCAGCTAAAGTTCTCCATTCATTTGAGCCGTCTAAACCAAATCTTAAGCTTACTATCTTTCTTTCTTTCTCAGTTAAATTCGCTTTATCTAATAACTTCCAAGCCGAGGCTGTCCTTTCGGCTAATTCGGCTAATTCCATTGGGGGAGTTTGATCACTTGGAAGAATATCAACTAACTCGGAAGGATCTGATTTTGATTTAACAGTACCTTGGAGACTAACAGTGATGCTTCTCAATTCACAAGAAAGGAGTTCGTCAATTTCCTCTTTGGTAACTTTCATTTCTTCAGCTAGCTCATTACTAGTAGGTGGAATACCCTTAAGTTGCATAAGCTTTGATTTTGCTGATCTTAGTTTTGTAAGTTTTTCATTAATGTTAACAGGGATCCTTATCGTTCTACTTTGAGTTGACAATGCTCTATTTAAACCTTGTCTAATCCACCAATAAGCATAGGTGGAAAATCTATGTCCTCTAGACGGATCATATTTTTCTACGGCCCTTGTAAGACCTAATGTACCCTCCTGAATTAAATCCAGTAATTCTAATCCCTTTCCTTGGTATCTCTTGGCAAGGTTGACAACTAGTCTTAGATTGGCTGTTATCATCTCGTTTTTAGCTTTTTCACCAATTTTTATCTTTTTTCTCTCAGCTTCGGAGTATTCACAAGCGGGGCCTTTCCCTCCTGCCTCTTGACATCTATTAACAAGTACCACCATTTCTTGGACTTTTCTGCCCATTGTGAGTTCTCTTTCGGGAGTCAAAAGTTGATGACGACCTATTTCACCAAGAAAATCGCTTAATGAACTCACGATTTACCTCATTGTTGATATATTTAACTTATAGTCAATTCAGTAATAAGCCATACATGTAATAATTAATTAATAATTAATTAATAATTATTAATTAGTTATTCATTAATTATTTTTTAAATTTTAATTATTTAATTTTTTCTTCTTGATTCTAGAACAGCAAGTACATCTCTCCACTCAACCCCTTTATGCATAAGGGCTACTTGCAGATGATAAATTAAATCAGCAGCTTCATTTGAGATTGAATTTTTATCATTATCTTTGCAAGCCATTATAAATTCAGCAGATTCCTCTCCTATTTTTTTCAAAATAGTATTACTACCTTTCGTTAATAAAAGATTTGTGTAACTTTTTTCTGATGGATTTATTGATCTTTCGTTAATTGTATTGAATAATTCAGAGCAAATATTTGAAAAGGGAGTTGTTTTTTTCTCTTTTTTATCACTTTGATTAATTTTGATTTCGTTGAAAAAACAACTTTTTTCCCCAGTGTGACATGCTCCTGAACCATTTTGTTCAATCAAAAGTATTAGTGCATCATTATCGCAGTCGAATCTTATCTCCTTGAGCATTTGGGTACTTCCACTTGTAGCTCCTTTTCTCCAAATTTCGGATCTTGATCTACTCCAATAATGAACGTTTTTGGTTTCAAGTGTCATTGTCAAAGATTCTTTGTTCATCCAAGCAAGCATAAGAATTGATCCGTCAAGCCAATCTTGTGCTATTGCAGGGATTAATCCATAATTATCAAAGCGTAGATCCTCTATCGAAAAATTAGTTGAATAAGTCATTATGTTCGTTATGTTAAATCCTAATCCTACTCAATGTGGTTTATTAAAAATTATCCTAACAGTTAATTGATGTATATTCATTCTCTGAAATTTTCATGCAGCAAAAGTTACGAGGATTTTCCCTGTTCACATAGGCAATGGCGCCATGAAGGCCACTGCAGATTTGTGCATGGATATTCAAGATCATTCACCTTTTGGTTCACTGCAAAAAAATTAGACCTAAATGGTTTTGTTGTCGATTTCTCAAGTCTAAAGCCCCTAGAAAATAGACTAAAGGAGCAATTTGACCATACTTTTCTAATAAATAAAGATGACCCTTTGCTGAATTACTGGGAAAAATTACATGACTTAGATGCTTTAGATCTGAGAATTATGGATAATGTGGGAATGGAGTTCACCTCTGAATTAATTTGGAGATGGGCTAATGAATACTTACAGGATAAAGATAAGGGCAGAACATGTTGTTGGAAAACAGAATCAAGAGAAAATAAATCGAATAAAGCAAGTTATGAGGAAATTCCTGATTGGTTCAAATCTTAGATTAAATTTGTTAATTTTAAAGTCATATAAGATTCTTTAATTAGATATTTAATCAACATTAATCTCTCCATTAATCAGATAAATATTAATCTCGTCTTTATTAAGATAATGATTATTCAGTATATTATTTGAAATTTTTGTCTCAATTTGTTTTTGAATAATTCTTTTTAAAGACCTTGCACCATAGGCATGATCGAAACTATTTTCGACAAGTTGGTTAATTGCTTCATCTGTAATTTTGAATTTTAAGTTTTTTTTGTTAAGCCTTTTTTCTAAATGTTGAAGCTGGATTTTTGCAATTTTTTTTATGTCATTTAATTCTAAATTATTAAAAATAACTATTTCATCAAGTCGATTTAAAAACTCAGGCTTGAAAAATTTTTTAATTTCATTATCTACAACTTTTTTAATTTCATTTGTATCTTCTTTTCTAACTGATAAATCATTTATTGATTGACTTCCTAAATTACTTGTGAGAACAATGATTGAATTTTTGAAATTGATTGTACGACCTTGACCATCAGTAATGATTCCATCATCAAGAACCTGTAAGAGAATATCTAAAATATCTTTGTGAGCTTTCTCTATTTCATCTAGGAGTATTAATGAATAAGGATTTTTGCGTACAGCTTCAGTTAGTTGGCCGCCTGATTCGAAACCTAAATATCCAGGAGGCGCACCTATAATTTTGCTCACTGAATGCTTTTCCATATATTCAGACATATCCAGTCTTGTAATTGAAGAATTAGAATCGAATATTATTTTGGCTGTTACTTTACTTAGCTCTGTTTTTCCAACACCAGTTGGACCTAAAAAGAGAAAACTCGCTAATGGCTTGCTTGGATCATTTAGACCAGTCCTTGATCTCTTAATGGAATCTGCAACTGCCCTAATTGCAGTATCTTGACCAATAATTTTTTCTTTAAGGATTGACTCGAGGCTCAAGAGTTTATCTTTTTCTGACTGGTTTAAGTTCTGTACTGGAATAGAGGTCCATTTTGAGACAACTTCTGCAATATCATCAAAAGTCACCTCTTGTCTTAAAAGACTTGGATCTCCATTTTTTTGAGAATTTATTAGGGACTCACTTTTTTCTTTCAATTTTTTTTGCAAAGAATTTAAAGTTCCAAATTCTAATTCTGCTGCTTTGTTGAGGTCGAAACTCCTTTTGGCTTGATCTATTTGCAATTGAACAGATTCAATTTCTTCTTTTATGGTGCTAATCTCATCAATTTCATCTTTTTCTTTTTTCCATTGAGCGCCTAATTCTGCCTGTTTATCTTTTAGGGATATAAGTTCATCATTGATTTTTTTTAATCTTTCTACAGAAAAATCATCCGTTTCTCTTTTTAAAGAGAATTTTTCCATCTCAAACTGTAGAACTTTTCGATCAATTTCATCAATTTCTTCAGGCTTGGAAGTTATGACCATATTTAATCTTGAGGCTGCTTCATCTATTAGATCTATTGCTTTGTCAGGAAGAAATCTATCGTTAATATATCTTTCGCTAAGGGTTGCAGCAGCAACTAAAGCATTATCAGAAATTCTCACACTATGATGAACTTCGTATCTTTCTCTCAATCCTCTTAAAATTGATACAGTATCATCTATTGAAGGAGCATCAACTTTTATCTTTTGAAATCTTCGTTCTAAAGCAGGATCTTTTTCTATATTTTGTTTATGTTCATTAATAGTTGTAGCACCAATACATCTAAGTTCTCCTCTCGCAAGCATTGGTTTTAATAGGTTGCTTGCATCTAAAGAACCTCCACTAGCGCCTGCACCAACTACAGTATGAATTTCATCAATAAAAAGAATAATCTTACCGTCTGATTCTTTCACTTTCTTTAGAATATTTTTTATTCTTTCTTCAAATTCTCCACGATATTTTGCTCCAGCTAAAAGTGAACCCATATCTAATGAAATTAGTTTCCTATCTTGTAGCGCAGAAGGTACATCGCCATTAATAATTCTTTGGGCTAACCCTTCTACAATGGCTGTTTTCCCAACCCCAGGTTCTCCAATAAGAACTGGATTATTTTTTGTTCTTCTACTCAATATTTGAATTGTTCTTCTAATCTCTTCATCCCTACCAATAACAGGGTCTAAAATTCCATCTCGTGCAGATTGAGTTAGATCAATACCATATTTTTCCAAAGACTCATTAGAACTATTAAATTCATTTTTTACTGCCGGATCTGACTTCATTTTCTTTATAATTTCAAGAAATTCTGGAATACCTTTTTGGTTTAAAATTTGAAATCCATATTTATCATCATAAGTGAAACCGTAAACTAAGTGTTCTGTTGATATCACTACATCATTTAAAGTATTTTTAATATCATTCGCCTTCAAAAATATTTTTTGAAGAGTATCACTAATATATAAATTATCTTGTTTATTTTTCATTTTTGCCTTCGCATTTAATGAAGAAATTATTTCCCCCTCAAGATCTTTTAGATTTACATTATTTTTTTTTAAAATCTTTTTTGTAATATAGTTATCTTTTATGAGAGCTAATAATAAATTATCAGAGTCTACATTTTGTTGATAATTTTTATAAGCAATTTCTTTGGCAAAAATAAAACAGTTCCAAGCAGAATTTGAAAATTCGCTTGGAACTATTTTCATTAATCAAAATTTGGGTATGACCGTGATAAATATTAAATCAAAAAGGGTTTTAAACTATTTAGAAGATTTATTCAACAACAACTTTACCTACCATTCCAGCTCCTCTGTGTGGCTCGCAATAGTAATCATAAGTTCCAGCAGTATCAAATGTTTCTTCCCAAGACTCTCCTGGAGCAAAAGCTAGATCAGCATGACTTAATTCCTCATGCCCATCAAAAACAGCATTGTGAGGGGCAAGTTTATTATTGACGAATTTAACTGTATCACCAGCACTAATGGTTACTGTACTTGGTTCAAATGCAAGCATACCAGCATCTGTTCCAAGTTTTACTTCAACAGTCTTAGCTGAAACTGATGAAATACCTAGACCTAGAGTTAAAACTATTGCAAATAACCCTGCAAAGATTGAACGTAACATAATAAAAATTTGCTTATTTATATATATTACAAGGCTTTGGTAACCTAACTGCGAGAATTTTAATTGTTATTACAGCTTGGTAACTTTGATAACCTTAAAATATCATTCAGTGACTTGGCATAACTTTTAAGTTTAAAAGTCTCAGGATTAGTGATGGGGACATGATTAAAGTCATATTTTTTGATACTGAAGCTATCCCAAGGAGTAGTTTGGATGGGGAGAATTCTTAATAATATTTTTAGAATTTTTTTTGTAAGCGGTATCGCAAAAAATCTCCTCATATTATGTTTCTTTAAAAGTGTAATTATGGCATCATCAATTGAAATGAATTTTTGACCTAGCACAAATTTTCTAAAGCCTTGGTATTGCTCTTCTTTATGATTTTTAATTAGAAATCCGCAAATCTGGGCGATATCATTTGCGTGTATAAAGTGAAATTTAGAATCGAGTTTTAAAAATCTTGCTAACCAAAGCCATTTCCTAATTTCTTTCAATCCACTAGTTAAATAACTCACAGGATATTTACTTTTTTTTCCAAGATTACCTCCAAAAACCAAAGTAGGGAAAACAGCAAATGTTTTTTCTGCAAATGAGCTTTCTCTAAGTCTCTGGAAACATTCATATTTCGTTTGAATGTACTCTGTTCCATAAATTAATGATTCCCTCATTAATTCTGTTTGGGTATCAAGAATACTAGCTGTTGAAAAATAAATAATCTTTTCTAACTTTTCAATATCAAGCATTTCTAGTAATTCTTCAAAAGCTTTAATATTTACTTCATAGGCTCTTTTGGGATCCCCCCAAGCTGTAGCAGTATGTATTAGGTAATTAATTTGACTAATTTCCTTTTTATACCTATTTGATTCCCTGATATCGCACACCATTAACTTGACTTTAATATTTTCTTGAACAGAAATTGGTAACTTACTTTTGTCTCTTACCATGAGATAAAGCCTGAATTTTGTGTTTTTCAAAAACCAATCAACTAAATATTGGCCAACACATCCATTAGCGCCTGTTATTAATAAGTTTTTATATCCCAAGACTTTGACTAGTAAGTGAGTTTTTTCCCATGTTCAAAAAATGTTTGAGCATTTTCTTCTGGAGTCCCAGGTAAAATCCCATGACCCAAATTAAGAATATATTTCCTGTCTTTAATTTTATTGAAAGTATTATCTATCCTTTCTTTTATTGATTCTTTGTTTCCGAATAAAATGCCAGGGTCAACATTACCTTGAATTCCAATCCCCTTGGGGATTCTTTTACAAGCCTCTTCAATATCTACTGTCCAGTCTAATGAGATTATATCTACTCCAGTTTTTGCCATTCTTTCTATGACTCCAGCACTTCCTGAAATGTAAAGAATTATCGGTGTTTCAGGGTATTCCGATTTTACAATTTCAATAACTTTTTTTTGATACGGCCCAGCAAAGATATCGTAATCTTGTGGACTTAGTTGGCCTGCCCATGAATCAAAAATTTGTACTACTTGGGCTCCAGATTTTATTTGATATTTAAGATATTCACCAATTGATTTTGCAAAATGATCAAGAAGTTTATGAAGTAAATCTGGTTCATTAAAAGCCATTGATTTTATTAAAGAATAATTTTTACTGCTTTTACCTTCAACTACATATGCAGCAAGAGTCCAAGGAGCGCCAACAAAACCTAAAACTGTTGCCTCATTATTCACATCTTTTTTTAGTGAAGTAAGAACTTGTCCAACAAAACCTAAACTCTCACTTGGATTTAATTCTTTTAAATTTTCTACCTGGTTAAGGGTTCTTATTGGGTCCTCAATAATTGGACCTTTGCTTTCTATTATTTCAAAATTTATTCCCATCCCTGGAAGAGGTGTGAGAATATCTGAAAAAAGGATCACACCATCCGGTTTGAAAGCATGAAAAGGTTGCATTGAAATCTCGTATGATAGTTCTGGATTCTCAGACCTCTCTCTAAAGCTTGGATAACGCTCCCTTAAATCTCTATAGATTTTCATATATCTTCCTGCTTGCCTCATCATCCATACTGGAGGCCTAGTTACTTTTTTACCTAGTGCGGCAGAGAGTAGTAGTGGTAAATCTTGACCCATTTTTCAATTCGATATTTTTAAAAAAATTAAAATCCAACTTAAAAATCTTACAATGTAAAGCAGAGCAAAAGCGTTATATGAACATTTATATGAAGCACTAAGTTAAATGAGCCTTCTTATTTTTTTGATTGATGTTTGAAGATACTCACGCTTAAAGGGGGCAAAGCAAGTTCTAGAGCATTTTGATAATCATGAATATTGTAATTTAGAGTTTCTTTACCACCCATATTTCCTTTGTTACTGCCCCCGTATCTAGAGCTATCTGAATTAAATATTTCTTTATAGAATCCTTTCACAGGAACACCTACTTTGTAAGACCCATGAGTATTAGGTGTAAAGTTAGCAACAACAACAAGCCACTCATTGGTATCGTTTTCTCTTCTCATGAAACTTATAACCGAATTAGATTTGTCATTACAATCAATCCATTGGAATCCATAAGGATCAAAGTCATTTTTCCATAATGCAGGTTCATTTTTATAAAGAACGTTTAGGTCATCAATCAAGTTCCTAATGCCTTTATGAGGCTCAAATTCTAGTAACTCCCATTGCAGATCATCCCAAACATTCCATTCTTGTCTTTGCCCAAATTCCATTCCCATGAATATCGTTTTTTTACCAGGGTGGGTCCACATATAAGTTAGTAATGCTCGAGTATTTGCATATTTTTTCCAGTCATCGCCAGGCATTTTATGTAAAAGATGACTTTTCCCATGAACAACCTCATCATGACTAAGTGCAAGCATAAAGTTTTCCGTATAGTTATATGTAATTGAGAAAGTTACACTATTTTGATGGAATTGCCTAAACCAAGGATCTATTTCAAAATAATCAAGCATATCGTGCATCCATCCCATATTCCATTTCAAGTTAAACCCTAGCCCTCCCATGTCAGTTGGTTTGGTTACCATTGGCCAAGTTGTTGATTCTTCTGCAATAGAAAGTGCACCTGGGAAGTGTTGGAAGAGTACATGATTAGCCTGTTGAAGAAATTTGACGGCTTCTATATTTTCATTCCCACCATTTTCATTGGGTATCCATTCTCCATCTGGACGTAGATAATCTCTGTAAAGCATTGAAGCTACAGCATCTACTCTAATGCCATCAATATGAAACTCTTCAAACCAATAAACGAGGTTGGCTACTAAGAAATTTCTTACTTCGTTTCGGCTGTAATTAAATATTAAGGTTCCCCATTCTTTGTGTTCACCTATTCGTGAATCTCCATGTTCATAAAGATGGCAACCATCAAAGAATGCTAAACCATGCTTATCTTTTGGAAAATGACCAGGCACCCAATCAAGAATTACGCCTATACCCTCTTCATGACAATTATTTACAAACTCTCTAAATTCATTTGGGGTGCCAAATCTACTTGTTGGTGCATACCAGCCTGTAACTTGGTATCCCCATGAACCATCGAAAGGATGTTCAGATATTGGCATTAGTTCAATATGAGTGAATCCTCTCTCTTTTACGTAAGGGATGAGTTTCTTGGTTAATTCTGGATAAGTTAAAAATCTGGTTCCAGGTTTTAAATCGGCTGCAGGCACTGGGTCTCTTGGTTCACCATTTTCCTCCAGATATTTATTATCTGTTGATTCATGGAGCCAACTTCCTAAATGCATCTCATAAACTGAAATTGGCTTGTTAATTTGACTAGAAGAATCTCTATTTGAAATCCAAGAACTATCATTCCAATTAAAGTTTTTCAATTTTGAAACTATTGAACCATTTTGAGGTCTGATTTCATGAAGGAAACCATATGGATCAGCTTTCTCATAAATATGACCTTGTTGTGTTCTTATTTCGTATTTATATGTGTCGCCCTCTTGCATTGTTGGCATGAATAGTTCCCAAATCCCCCCTAATCTTTTTTGCATTGGATGATGTCTTCCATCCCATGAATTTATATCTCCAATTATCGAGATTGATTTTGCATTTGGAGCCCAAATACAAAACATGACTCCTCTTTGGTTCTTTTCTTCAATGAGATGTGCTCCCATTTTTTTCCAAATATGATGATGATTACCTTCTGCAAAAAGATGTCTATCAACTTCTCCCATCCACTCTTCTCTATATGACCAAGGGTCATGTTGTGTATGTGTGACCCCTCCGCGTGAAATATTTATTTCGTAATTATAGTTTGGATTTTCAGGCAGGATAGCTTCAAAAAGCCATTTATGATTAATACTTTCTGCCTTATAGGTATTGTTCTTAAAATTTATTTTAACTTCGTCGGCTTCAGGCATCCATACCCTAATTACCCATTGTTCTTTAAAAAAATGAGGACCTAATATTTTTAATGGATTATCATTGCAACAATTTTCTAGGTTGATGGCTTCTGATTTAATCCAGTCTGCTTGAATTGTCTCGATCATGACTGGTAGATATTAAGGATTAATAATATCAAATGATTACCCAAAAAAAATTATTTATAAAAAAAAGGGGTCATTTTCATAAATGTTTTATTAAGGCTAAAACTGAGAGTAATAACTCTATGAATTGCTGAAGGCGCTCCAACATTTCCCTCCCCAAAGCCAGGATTAACTCCAATGGAAGGATAAGCTGATGCAGATATAGATAAGCGAAGCTTGCTATTTTTAATTAAACAAATGTTTGTTGGCTGCATTGTTATTTGATAAATGCATTCTTTACTTGTATTGGAGTTTTTAACCCTTAGGAATCCAGTTGAAAATTGATTCACCTTTTCATTCCCTTCCTCAACTAGAGATAAAGCAAGGCAGATATCGAAATTGGGCTGATCACTTTTTACTTGGATTTCTAATGTGGGAACTCCTCTTAAATATTGATCTTCTTCAAAAGAATTGGTTTGAAAAACACCTACATCTAGGCGTTTATCAATAATATTTCTATTAAACTTTCCTGGATTTGGACCTAAATGACCACCGTCAGATGGAGTAGGTCTCCATGGGTCATTAACAATTGTGAACCATCCTGATCCTTTTGAATTTATGGTCAGACTTCCATCTTCAACCTCCATATTTGCTGCGCCATCGCTTTTGAGCCCAAAAATAAATTCAGGGAAAAATTTATTATCTAATTCTTCCCACTTATTTAATGAAATATTCCATATTTTTTTCTCGTCTTTAAAATTCTTAGGATTAAATTTTTCATCTGATTTTAAATGTTTATCAAAAAATTTTAATAAAGATTCTTGTGATCCCTCCCACCAATTTAGATGTGTCGCGTTCCCAATAATAATCTCCGGGCTTCCACCAGCTTCTTTAGATTTTTTATAAAGATCAAAGGCACCTTTTAAATGTGGATCCCAAAGACCTCCAATAATTAACATAGGTTGTTTGATCCATGTTGAAATTGGTTTAAACTCTTCAAATGGGAGAGTATTATTTAAATTTTTAAGCCATTTCAAAACAAAGCTATTAGGATCATATTTTTTTAAAGTATCAATTCCATCCCTTAAATAACTTTTATTTTCTAAGGCTGATCTTATCTTTTCCCACTCAAGCAATTTTTTTTCTCTTTTCATTTTTAGTGCAGCGATTTGAAGTCCCCATGCAATATTGTTATGCCACCAATATGCTCCTCCATCTGAACACCAATGATCCTTAATATTCATACCAGTCATTGCTGGAGATAAACAATCGGGCGGCTTTGAATTTGATTCGCCGGTTAGTTGAGTAAATCCTTGATATGAAAAACCATATAAGCCAAGTTTCCCATTACATTCTTTTAGAGACCTTACCCATTCATGAGTTTCTGAAGTATCCCTAGCTTCTTGAGAAAAACCATTAAAAACTCCTTCAGAAGAACCCATACCTCTAACATCTTGAATGATTACCATATACCCTTTGGAAGCCCACCATTCTGGGTGAGAATAGGTAATAGTTGAAGCTATTTCCCTGCCATATGGTTGTCTCATCAATAATGCAGGCCATGGCCCATTACTATCAGGTAACCAAATCCTAGATATAAGTCTTACTCCATCTCTAAGTACTAGAGACTCGTCAAACCATCTTGAACCAGACATTTAGGCTTTAGATAATATCTGGGCAGTGCAGCCCAATTACGTAAATAGAAAAGATCTCTGCGTTAACGGGAGTTAACTTTTTTTTGTTTGATACATACTCTATAGCTTTATCTGAACTAGCTGAAATACCATTTGAATTAAACTCTCTAAACTTATTACATAAAGCCCTAGCTTCGTTTGGATATTTTTTTACACTTTCTAATAAGTTAGATTGACTAAAAACAGGGTATAAAGAGTTGGAAAACAAAAATATCAAAAATAATAAAGGTTTCATTATCACTAACTTTTTCTAAATTCTACATTAAAAATTTTTTTTAACCAAGATTTAAATAGAATTTTCGATTTGACTAGCTTTTTTAATCCATTCTTTTAAAAGAGTAAAAGTTCTATCTGTCTCAGTTTTTACTCTAAGAGCTCTTTCTAATCTACTAATTTTGAATTCTAATTCGTAAGGAGTAGATAGTGATAATGATTTAATAGAAGATATACCGCAATGTAAAAGTAGATATGCTTGTGGTGGTGAAATTCCAATTTCTTTTTTAAAAATAGCTATAGCTCTAATTTTCTTTAGATTATTCAAGGTACATAGTGAAGACTTTCTTTGAATCTTATTAATATCTAGGTCCGAAAGATTACTTAATTTTTCAAAGTCAGTTAGATTGTTTTGAATAAAAAAAGATTTCTCATGTCTAAAATTAGATGGCAAAAAATCTAAAAAAGTTTTGCTTTCCATTGTTTAACAAACTAATTCATTTTGACATTTTTCTGAATTTCTCCTATAACCACTGGTTTACTTACGCCATCTGAAATTTTTTTAAGTTTTCTTATCTTTATTTTTACATTTGCTCCTGATCTGCTACCTTTCATTAAGTTTTCAGATAATTGTTCTAAAGTTGGTTCAATAGATTCTTCTGGAAAGTCATCATCTGCTTTAGCAATAATTAAATCGAACCCATTGTCATAAACAATTGGAACATATTTTGCACCTTCTATTGCAACCTTTTCAGTGTAACTTTGTATAAATGCCCAACTACTCAAAGAAAGCAAAAATGAAAAAATAGTTGCTCCAATTATGCGAAATTTAAACCCAAAATTAAATATAAAAGCTGCTATGGTGCAAATGAAAAGAAATATTCCAAAGAATCCAAAAATTTTGGGTGTGTTCTCTAATAGTTCAAAAAAAGACATTTAGTGGCTTTGACCTGATTAATTTCTTATATTTTGTAAGCCTACTCTATTTTTGGGCTCTAACTTGAAAAAAATTAGATCTCTAAATTTAAATACTAAGTTTATTTTAATAGGGATGCTTTTACCCTTAGGGTTTTTAGGCACTTTTTTATTAAATAATTTTTTAAAAGAAACTTATAGTTCTAGGAAATTAGAACTGGAAGAAAGTATTGAGAATCTTTTAGATAAAAATGTTGATTTAGGTGATTATGTCGGTATTAGATTTCTAGGTATTTCTTTGGGTGATTCAAAGATTAATGATAAGAAAAATATAGATTCTGAAATTAAAGCTAAAAATTTATATGTGGGTATTATGCCTTTTAGATCTTTTTTAAAACAAAAATGGATTGTAAAAATAATTCCTAAGGAAGCTGCCATAAATATAGATAGAGATTTTTTTAAAAGGGACAAATCTTATAAAAATGATCGAAGTACAAAAAAATTGCAATCAAAGTATGAATTGAACTTTAACTTAAATAAATATTCAGATCTGAAGTTTAATAAAACAGGATTAAAAACAAAAGTAAAAGGTAATGTTATTTACAAGTCTAGAAATAGACAAATCATTGCAAATTTAAAATCAAATTTTGATGAAAAGGGTTTTTTAAAATTTAAATTTAATACAAAATTAAATCAAGACTTTTTAAAACTGAATTTATTCTCTAAAGGTTTAGATCTTGAGAATTCTCAATATATTATTGGGAATAGAAAAATTAGCTTTAAAAAGGGTAACTTTAAATCTAACTTTAAATTTAATAAATCATCAAAGCGTTCATCTTGTGAGGGAAGATTTTCTTTTACTAATTTAAAAATAAAACCAGAAGATTTCGCAGAGAATATAAATTCAGATTCAACTAGGTTTTTTTGTAAAGATAATAATTTAATTGTTAATTCAGAAAAATTAAATTATGGAACTTTGACTTCGAATTTTAATCTTAATGTGCCATTTAATAAAAGTTCCAATAATATTGATCTAATAGGAAGTATTGGATACATTAATAGCCTTAATCCAGATATTAAATTATCGGGTAATATGCCCTATTGGTTGGATAGAAGAGGAGTTAATTTTGGTGATATAGATACTAGTTTTGAAATAAATAGAACTCAATTATCTAATTTAAATATTTTCCGAAAAAATGATATAAGGGGTTTCATTACTGCTAAAGGAGAATTAAAAGGAAAAATTACTGATCCTGATATTTCTATAAACTTTAATGTTGATTATCCGCACTTTAAAGGTATCCGCATTAGAGAAACATGGGAGGGAGATATTAAAAATGAAAATAATGAATTTCTGCTAAATATGAAAAATAGATATTCTCCAATCCCTTCATTTCTCTCAATTAAGTTTGATTCTGATCTTAAACTAGATAATGCAAATTTTATTAGAGTTTTTAACACAAATAAAGGGACTGTAGGTATAGTCAAAGATGACGATAGTTATAACTGGCGAGCAGATAATTTTCCTCTTGATGAACTTGAATTATCTTTAAACAAAAATCAATTCGATAGAATTGATGGAATTATTAATGGTGAGGGATCAATTTCGGCAGACCAGTCATCTCTTGTTGGGCGACTTGCTTGGAGTTTAGGTAAATATAGGAATATTAATCTAGCCAATTCATTATTTGATTTCAGTGTCAAAAATAATTATTTTTATATAAATTCTTCATTGTATCCAATTGATGGAGGAGTAATTGAAGCAGAGTATAACTCAAATAAAAATGATTTAATTAATTTAGACTTCAGTAATATCAGTACTAGTTGGACTATACTGACCGCCATTGATATGTTTAATTTTAATACTAAAAAAATTACTTCAATAAGTAAATCAAATATATTGGATGATTTGGAAATAAATAACGATAATAAATCATTTAAGGAGAAGACCGATTTTATAAATAACTTTATAGAAAATAATAATGCGCTAGATGAAAAATTTAACTTACAAAAATATTTTAATAAATTCAGCAGTAAATATTCTGCGAAAGTATCTATTCAGAGAGATAGAAGAAGCAAATATAAATTAAATGCAAAATTAAATGGCTATCTTGATGTCTCTAGAGATGATGACAAAAATAAAAAAGAGGAGTTTTCTATTGATTTAGAAGGAGGATTATTAAGAGGTAAAGGTTCTTTAAGAATTAAAAAACTACCATTAAGTACTGCAAATATTTTTTTAAATCAACCTAGAGATTTTATAGGCGGTTTTGATATGAATTTATTTTATGATCTTGATACAAAATCTTTCTCCAGTGAAATTTCTTCTAATAATTCATCATTAAAAAACAAAAAAATAATATTGGATAAAGGACTAATTGAATTTAAAAATTCAATTTTTGATATTGATTTTTCTTTATTAATAAACGACTCTGAAATCCCGATTAATATTGAAGGCTCAATTCCTATAAATAAATCAGATAACTTAGATCTAAGATTAATTGGCAATGGAAAATTTATTGAGTTAATAGATATTTTTGCTGTTGAATACTTTAACTTTAAAGAAGGTGAAGTTAATCTTAGGATGATAATAAAAGGTAGTTTTAATAGACCAATATTAAATGGTTTTATAGTAATCAAAGATACTGAGATTGATTTTTATAAGAACATAATAAAGGATATTAATAGCTTGATAATTTTTGATTTTGATTCTTTAGAAATCAAGAACCTTAATGCAAAATCGCAAGATTCTGGAGATTTATTTATAAAAGGCTCTTTGCCTTTTTATAGTAAGAATGATTTTGGCAATTCAGAAATTAGCATAATAACAGATAAATTTACTTTAAAGCCTGGTAATTCTAATTTTCTGATAGATTCAGATATGAATTTGAGAGGATCATTTGAGAAGCCTATTTTGGGAGGAAATTTATCTCTTAATAAGGGATTTATTAACTTTAATAGCAATAATCAAAATAATAAATTAGACAAAAATATTAAACAAAAGGAAGATAAAAAGGATTGGCCCGAACTCTACTGGAAAAATAATAAGAGTATTGAAATAATTTCAAATGAAACAATTTTAAATTCAGTTCTTTTAGGAGAAAGATTGCCTAATTATCTGGAAAATTTGAGTTTTAATAATCTTAAATTAAAACTTGGGCCAGATTTTAAACTTCAATATTCAGATATAATTAAAGCTTATTTAGATACCAAATTAGACCTTAACATAAATGGAAAGGTAGGAAAAGATTTAAATGCTAGAGGGCTAATTGATCTTAAAAAAGGTAGCGCTAATCTATATACAACCCCATTTAGACTTGATAAAAATAAAAATAATTATATTTTATTTGCATCTAGAAGTGGTGTTGTTCCATTTATTAATTTTTCTCTGGTTAGCAAGGTTCCAGATTCTATTATACCTATAAGTGAAAATAATCAGGATTCAAATATCTCTAGTGATCTTGATGTAAATGCTACTTCTAGTGGTTTTGGATCATTTGGGATTGGTAATTCAAGGCTTATCAAAATAGAAGCATCATACGAAGGATTTTTAGATCAATTATCTTTTGAAGATGAAAATAGAAGAATCCAATTGAGGAGCACTCCAAGTTACAATAGATCTCAAATAATTGGTTTAATTGGAGGTAACTCAGCAAACTTAATAAATAGAGCATTTATCTCTCAAGTTAATAATGCGGATGCTTTTAGTGAAAAAATTCAGTTATCTTTATATCCAGCTCTAATAGAAAATAATGATTCCTTAAATAATATTTTTGCTAATGAAAATGTAAATATGGATAATGATAGGCAATCATCCTCTAATGAAGAATTTTCTTCTCAAGCTTGGGTAGCAGAACTAGGACTTGATATTACTGATGCTATAAATTTTGCCTTTCAAACCGTTCCAGGTAGAGATGATATTTCACCTTTAGGAATTTTGACTTTTCAGGCAAATCCAAACCTAGAATTATTAGGTTCTTATGATTCCAATGGGGATTGGAAAAGTCAAGTTCAATTATTTTTTAGATATTAACTCAAAAAAAATTTACTTTAAAGAATCGTTAATTTGAATTATTATTAAATTAAATAAACAATACTATGGCTAATATCTTTGAAGTTCCTCAACCAGGTAATGATCTTCTAGAAAAAGCTGATAAAGTTCGTTTGGCATCAATAAAAATAAGTCAGACTGAAAATCAAATTCGAATTAAAGCCTTAAATTTTATGGCTGATTATCTAGAAAAAAATACTAAAGAAATTTTAGATGCTAATGATGCGGATTATTCAAGCGCAGAAAAAAAAGGTATTTCTAGGGCATTACTTTCTAGATTAAAGTTATCAGAAGCAAAATTAAATTCAGGAATTGAAGGAGTAAGAAAAGTTGGAGACTTGGCTGACCCTGTAAATCAAATTCAAATTAAAAGAGAGCTTTCAAAGGGATTGATCTTAGAGAGAAAAACTGTGCCAATTGGAGTATTAGGGGTTATTTTTGAATCAAGGCCAGATGCCGTGATGCAGATTAGTTCATTAGCAGTAAGATCAGGTAATGGAGTAATTCTAAAAGGTGGTAGTGAAGCCAATTTTACAAATACTGCAATAGTCAATGCCTTAAAACAGGGGTTATACGAATCAGGTCTTGATGAAAATGCAATATGTTTACTAACAAGCAGAAAAGATAGCATGGCCATGTTAAATCTTGAGAAATATATTAATTTAATAATTCCAAGAGGAAGTAATGAATTAGTTAAATTCATTCAAGAGAACACAAGAATTCCTGTGCTAGGACATGCTGATGGAATTTGTCATTTGTTTATAGATATTGAGGCAAATCTAGAGATGGCTTTATCAGTCGCTTTGGACAGCAAAATTCAATATCCTGCAGCATGTAATGCTATCGAAACTTTATTAGTCCATAAAGATATCGCACCAGCTTTTTTAGAAAAGGCAATCCATTTGTTTAATTCAAATGATGTTAAATTAATTGGAGATAAGAGATCAGTTGAATTAGGGTTAAAGTATGAGGCTAGTCTAGAAGATTGGAAAACTGAATATTTGGATTTAATTTTATCGATAAAAATTGTTGATGATCTTGAGGAAGCAATCAAACATATTCAAAAATATAGTTCAAAACATACAGATGGAATAATTACTGAAAATTCAAATACTGCTAATACATTTATGAATGTAGTTGATAGTGCGGGTGTTTTTCATAATTGCTCTACTAGGTTTGCAGATGGGTTTAGATATGGATTCGGAGCTGAAGTTGGTATATCTACTCAAACTCTTCCACCAAGGGGACCTGTAGGTCTAGAAGGTTTGGTAACTTATAAATATTTTCTAAAAGGTAATGGTAATATAGTTGATGATTTTTCATCAGGAAAGGCTTTCTATACACATAAAGATCTTTAAAACTTTTAAAGATGGAAACTTTTTTAAAAATTCAGAATATTAAACTTTGGGCTAGGGTAGGCGTTCTTGATGAAGAAAGGGAATTAGGACAACTATTTATTTTAGATATATTTTTGTGGACTGATTTTGAAAAATGTACTGTAAATGATGATATAAAAAAGACAGTTGACTATTCAAAATTAGTTCAAATTTTAAAAGATCAATCAAAGAAAATATATTGTTTCACAATCGAAAAATATTCAAACGTAATTTTAGAAATAATTAATCAAGAATTTAAACTTTCTAAAATTAAAATTATTTTGACAAAATGTAATCCTCCAATCACAGGTTTCGATGGGAAGGTGTCAATAGTAAGAATTCTTGAAAATAATTAGAGTATTGGAAAAAAGAAATCCCATTATATTGATTCATGGTCTTTGGAATACTTCAAGAATTTTTTCTTCTATTACCTCAAAACTTGATGATATTGGAATTGAATATTTTGCCCCAACTCTTAAGCATTCATATGGAATGACTTCAATTTTGGAATTGACTAATAAATTAAACGGATTAATTTTAGATAAATATGGTTTAGAGAAAGAAATAGATATTTTGGGATTTTTTATGGGAGGAATAATTGGTAGGTACTGGCTTCAAAAATTTAATGGATATAAAAGAACAAGAAGATTAATATCTATAGGTTCTCCTCACAAAGGAACTTTGATGGCTCAATTAATACCTAAATATCCTTTTAGAGGAATAGCAGAAATGAAAATAAATAGTAAGTTTTTGAAAGAACTCGCAAATAATGATTTTTTTCTTGATGGTATTGAGTGTATAAATTTCTTTACTTATTGGGATATGATGGTTTTCCCTAGTTGGTGGACTAATTTAAATTTTGGAAAAAAAATATCAGTCAAAGTATATAAACATAGAAATCTTGTAAGAAATAAATCTGTGGTTAACAAAATAATCGATGAAATTATTATGTAGCTCCAGAAAGACCTAAGTGTCTTATTAAGGAATCTGTTTGTGGCTCTCTTCCCCTGAATAGTTTAAATATGTCCATTGGAGGTAAGCTTCCTCCCAAGCTAAGTATTGTATCTTTAAATTTCTTTCCTATTAACTTTAAGTCTTCAGAGTTTTCTAGATCAGCTTCTTCGAACATTGAAAATGCATCAGCACTTAGAACTTCAGCCCATTTATATGAGTAATATCCTGCAGAATAACCCCCTGCAAATATATGACTAAAACAACAAAGAAATTGATCTTCTTGAATTGGTTCAATAACAGTAGTTTGTTTTGCAATTTCTCTTCTTATTTGATCTGCTGTTTTACCTTGTTTTTCACTGGTAATACTGTGTAATCTGAGGTCGGTTATCGCGAAATGTAGTTGTCTAAGAGTAGCCATACCACAATTAAAAGTCCTATTCTTAAGAAGCTTTTCAAAATTTTCATCGGATAATTTCTCTCCTGTTTTATAGTGCTTAGCAATATTCAAAAGTGTATTTTTATGGAAACACCAGTTTTCCATAAATTGACTTGGAAGTTCGACCGCATCCCATTCAACATTGTTGATCCCAGCAGCTTGAGGAAGATTTACAGTAGTAAGCATGTGTTGAAGACCATGTCCAAATTCATGGAACAGTGTCTGAACTTCTTCAAAACTCATCAAACTAGGTTTATCTTTTGATGGTGGAGTTTGATTGCATACGAGATAAGCTACTGGGAGGGTCTTTTTGCCAATATTATTTTTATTCAAACATTCATCCATCCAGGCTCCTCCTCTCTTTGATTCAGGCCGAGAATATGGATCGAGGTAAAAAGACGCTATTTTTTTATCTTCTTTATTGAGGATATTAAAAAATAAAACGTCATCATTCCAAATAGGCGCCTCACCAGTTGCCTCTACTACTCTAATTTCAAAAAGTTTTTCGCTTAATTTAAATAAACCTTTCAAAACATCATTTAGCGGGAACCAAGGTCTCAAAGACTCTTGATCCAAATTGAGCTTTTCCTTTCTAAGAAGTTCAGACCAATAACTAATATCCCATGGCTCGATATTCTGCGATTTTGGAAACCCATTAGCTTTAGAAAACTTATCGAGCGTTTCTAATTCAATTTTTGCGGTTTTGAATGCTGGTTCTCTCAATTCTTCTAAAAGGTTTTCAACATTTTTAATTTCTTTCGCCATTTTTGTTGACAAACTAAGTTCTGCCCAACTTTTATAACCGAGAAGATTAGCCTGTTTAGTTCTAAGAGTTAATATTTCTTCAATGATCTGAGAATTATTCTTTTCTCCTTGAGAAGCCCTACTAACGAATGCCTTATAAATTTTTTCTCTAAGATTACGGTCGGTGGCATATGACATAAATGAAGTATAAGTTGGAATATCTAGACTTAATTTCCAAGGACCATTTTTACTATCAAACTCTTCATCTTTTTTTAAGTGACTGTGTGCAGAAATTGCCATCATTTCAAGTACTCGTTCAGGAAGACCATCGACTTCAGATTTTTTATTTAATATTAGAAACCATTTATTAGTGGCATCAAGAACATTGTTGCTGAAGTCTGTTGATAGTTTTGCAAGTTTTTCTGAAATGTTGTTGAATTCTTCTTGATAATTTTTTGGTAGAGAAATTCCTCTATGTTGCATCTCAAGAATTTCTTTATCTAAAATTCGGTTTTTGATTTGATCAAAGTTGTTTGTTTCTTTAAGCTGGACTAAAGAGTTGTAAATAATTTTACTTTGCCCGAATTTATTACTCAAGCTAATAATCTTTGGAAGAAATTTTGAATAAATACCTCTAAGACTTTCAGAATTATTTACAGCATTTAGGTGACTTATTACGCCCCAACTCCATCTAAGAATTTCATTGACTTCATTTAGAGGATTTATTACTTTATCCCAATTTAAATCATTCTGAATCAAATAATTAGATAAATTTTTCTCTATGTTTTTAAAATCTTCTGTAATCTTTTCTAGTACTACGGGAAATTGTTTATTTATATTTTCTGGAGTAAATTTTTTAAATTCTGGTAATTCTCCATAATTAAAAATTGAGGTATCCATTTATTAAAATAATTTAATTAGTGAGTGTTGTAATAACACCAATTAATTTAGCTAAAGTAAGTTGCTGACTGAGAGCATTGGTTGAAGATTCGTATAAATTTATGGCAATTTTCGGCCAAAAACCTATCACTAAAGTAGGCAACAATAAACTGAAACCAATCGTCAATTCTCTACCGTTCATCTCTTTAACTGTAGCTAGTGCAGGAATTCTAGGTCCAAAAAATACCCTTCTACACATTGATAATAGATATATTGGTGTTAGAACTAAACCGATGGCTGCAATAAGAATAGTAATTGATCTAAAGAGAGAGCTGAATCCTTCTTGGCTAGTGATTCCTAAAAATATTGTTATTTCACTAATAAAACCACTCATTCCAGGAAGTGCTAGAGAAGCTAAAGAGCTTGCCAAGAAAAAAGCAAAAGTTATTGGCAAAACCTTTGCTAATCCACCCATGTTTGGTATGGAAAGAGTATTAGTTCTTTCATAGAATGAGCCTGTTACAAAAAACATAGCTGCAGCGATAAGTCCGTGGCTTATCATTTGTAGCATTGCACCGCTTATCCCTAAAGCATCCACTGCTCCAATCCCTAATAGAACGAAACCCATATGACTCACTGAGCTACATGCAATTCTCCTTTTGACATTGTCTTGTGCAAATGCATTTAGTGCTCCGTAAATTATATTAATGATTCCGAGAATAATTAATGCAGGTGCAATTTGCAGATGTACTTCAGGTAGTATTTGAACGTTGAATCTTAAAAGAGCATAACCTCCCATTTTCAAAAGTATTCCTGCGAGTAACATTGAAACCGGTGCATTAGCCTCTCCATGTGCATCAGGTAACCAAGTATGCAGTGGAAAAATAGGTAGCTTTACTCCAAAACCAATTAAAAAACCTAAATAAGATAACAATGCTAGGCTACCTGTTACGTGTTTATTGGTTAAATCGGTAATATTTAAAGTAAAGGTGTCACCACTCAAAGCAAGTGCCAAGCCACTTATGAGTATTAATAAAGAAGCTAAAGCTGTATAAAGAATAAATTTGGTGGCAGCATATAATTTCTTTTTCCCTCCCCAAATTGCAATAAGAAGATATACCGGAACTAATTCAAGTTCCCATGCCAAGAAAAATAATAAAAAATCTTGAGAAAGAAAAACTAGTGCCTGTGCTGATGCTTGGACTAATAAAAGAGCAAAATATAAATTAGATTTTTTCTTAATTTTCCAACTTGCGGCAGCTGATAAAAATGTAATTAACCCACTCAAAGCTACTAAAGGAGCGGATAACCCATCTACTCCAAGAGACCACTCTAAGCCTATTGAGGGCAACCATGAAGTTCTTTCTACCAATTGCAGAGAGCTATCTGAAGTATTGAATTTTTGAAAAAGGACGCAGATTATTAGTAAGAAATCTAGAAATAAAAAACTTAATGAGATGTTCCTGGGGAGTGTATTATCTTCTCCTTCACTTGAATTCAAGAAAGGCATTATTAATGCCCCAATCAAAGGCATTAAAACAATAGATGATAGCCAAGGAAAAGATTCTAAATTCATTTATGGAATGAATAATTTTCTTATTCTAGTTGAAGTTGTACTAGCTTGAGACTATAACATTAAAAAGGCCTAAGTAAAACTACTTACCAGAGATAGTGCTAAATTGGCTGCCTATTGTTTGAAGGTTTAAAAAGGGTGCTCTACTGGCTACACCTGACTTCTCCCATGCTTTTACCATGGCTTGACTGACGTTTTTACCATTTTCTTTTTTACACAAAGCTAAGATACTTGGTCCAGCTCCACTAATTGCGCATCCTAGAGCACCTGCATTTAGCGCGGCATCTTTGACTTCTAATCCACCTTTGATAAGTTTCCATCTGTAAGGTTCGTGTAGCCTATCAAACATTCCCTCTTTTATAAGTTCGTCATTTCCTGCTTTCAAGCCATTTAGTAATAAAGTAAGTGCCCCCATATTTATCACTGCATCAGATATGGGTACATTCTTGGGCATAACCTTTCTTGCTTCACTTGTACTTAAACGAATTGCAGGTATTGCTACAACAGCTTTAATTGAATCATGCCAATCACATTTAATGATTCTCCATCTTTGAGAGGAGGACTTGGCTGTCAAACAAAGACCACCCAAGAGAGAGGGAACTACATTATCAGGATGACCTTCTATATCAATGGCAAGTTCAAGGAGTTTTTCTTTCGGCAATGGAGAGTCCATTATTGCATTTGCTCCGATTAGTCCAGCAACTATAGCTGTAGCACTACTTCCAAGTCCTCGTGCAGGCGGCACTGCCAACTTAACTCTTGCTTCAAGTGCAAAAGGATCCATATTTGCGCTTTCCCATACTTTTTGAGCTGCTCTAAAAACTAAGTTTTCAGGTCCTCCCCTTAAATGATTACCATCTGTACTTTCCATTATTAAATCAAATCTATCTCCACCACCTTCAATTCTTGTGAAAATAAATTCATTATATAAATCTAATGCTGCACCAAGGCAATCGAACCCAGGCCCTAAATTAGCAGTTGTGGATGGTACTGTTACTTTTATTTTTTTACCTACTTCAGGAATAGACATTTTTTGTTAGGTAGTTTTTAAAAGCATTTTTGCTCTGCAGGCGGCACTAAAAAGTCCAAACTCTTCATCTAAAATTACTTTCATGGGTATTGTTTTAAGAATATCTTTTAATCTTCCCTTGTCTAAAAATTGTTTCATAAATAAATCTGATTTAAAGTTTTTGAAATGTTTCGGTGCTGTTCCTCCAGAAATCCATAAACCACCAAAGCACAATTCTTGAAGAGCAACATCTCCTAATAAAGAAGCATAAGCACCTAACCAAATCCTCTCAACTTCAAACATAAACTGATCCCCCTCATTCGAAAGAGTGCAAATTTTTTCTGGTAGTTCTTTTCTCAAAACATCAGAATTCTTAATTTCTTCTAAATATTTTTGTAGAGGGTGGTTTTGGGCATCAGGTTTGCTTAGTCTCCATTCGGCAATTCTCGATAAACCAGTGCCGCTAACAATTCTTTCACAAGATATCCTTTCAATTTTTAGGTGATTCTTAAGCCAAATCTTTAATTCCCATTCTGATTTTGACTTTGGCGAGTATTCAACATGACCACCTTCACTAGCTAAAACTTTTACCTTTTCTTCTGATATTATGCCTCGTGCGATGCCTAAACCAGTCCCTGCTCCAACAATGGCATGTAAATCATCATTATTAGAACCTCCAAAATGAGACCCATCTTGGATTGTAGAATATTGATTTTCTTTTAAATATGGTATTCCATAAATTTGTACTGCGAAATCATTAATTAGCTCGCAACTTTCAAAATTAAATTTGTTTTTTAGCGCTTTCCCAGAAATATTCCATGACAAATTAATAATCTTTGCATTGTTGCCTGATACCGGCCCAGCTACAGCCAAACAAGCAGAGGATGGATGAGTAAAGTTGCGACATTCATTTTTTAAAAAGTCTTCTAGTATTAATTCAAAAGAGACCCATTCTGAAGATATATATTTTTTTTTAATTATTAAGTTAGGAGATTCATCATTTAGGTCTTTTTTGAACATTCCCAACAGAACTTTTGTACCCCCTAAATCACAAGCAAGAAAATTCATAAATTTGAAATTATTCCGTTCGACCTTTTTTATCTATTAATTCATCCATTAATTTGTAAAGATTAGGTAAATTGAAAATCCCTAAATTTGTTCCATCAAGAGCTCTAATTGCAACTGAATCAATTTCCTCTTCTTTATCCCCTATAACTGCAATTAAAGGAACTCTATCTATAGTTGCCTCCCTTATTTTGTATCCTATTTTTTCATTTCTAATATCAACTTTTGATCGGTAACCATTATTATTTATTAATTCATTAAATCTTAAACACTTTTCATTATTTCTATCGGTAATACTCAACAAAATTATTTGATAGGGAGCAAGCCAAATTGGAAATTTTGCCTCATATTGTTCAATTAAGATTCCTATAAATCTCTCAAAGGATCCTAAAATTGCCCTATGAAGCATAACTGGATTTCTTTTTTCATTATCAATATCTACATAAGCTGCATCCAACCTAATAGGCATTGAAAAATCAACCTGAATGGTTCCGCACTGCCAGACTCTATTAAGACAATCTTTCAACGAGAATTCTATTTTTGGACCATAAAAAGCACCTTCTCCAGGTTGAAGCTCCCATTTTAGATTCTTTTTATCGAGAGCTTTGGTAAGGGCCTCTTCTGATTTATCCCAAATCTCTTCACTACCTACCCTTTTTTCAGGACGGGTTGATAATTTGATCATTATTTCATCAAAACCAAAAGTTTTATAAACCTCGAAAACAAGATCGATAAATGTGGAGACCTCTTCTTGAATCTGCTCTTCTGTGCAAAATATGTGCGCATCATCTTGAGTAAAGTTCCTTACTCTCATTAAGCCGTGCAGTGCACCAGAGGGCTCATTTCTGTGACAAGAACCAAATTCAGCAAGACGAATAGGTAAATCTTTATAACTTTTTAAACCTTGATTAAATACTTGAATATGGCATGGACAATTCATTGGTTTTATTGCATAAGTTCGATTTTCTGATGCAGTAGTGAACATATCGTCTCTAAATTTTTCCCAATGACCGGATTTTTCCCAAAGAGATTTATCAACAGCTTGTGGGGTTTTAATTTCTAAATAATCATTTGTTTTGAGTATTTCTCTTATGTACTTTTCAAGTACTTGGTAGATTGTCCATCCTTTTGGATGCCAAAAAATCATTCCTGGAGATTCTTCTTGTATATGAAATAGTGAATGTTTTTTACCAAGTTTTCTATGATCTCTTTTTTCCGCTTCTTCAATTCTTGTAAGGTAGTCATTGAGTTCTTTTTCTTTTGCCCATGCAGTTCCATATATTCTCTGTAATGATTCATTCTCACTATTACCTCTCCAGTATGAACCTGATAATTTAAGTAATTTAAAGTGTCTTAAATGTCTTGTGTTTGGTACGTGAGGCCCTCTACACATGTCGATATATTCTTCGTGCTTGTATAAATTGATGAGACCTTCTTCAGGAATTTCTTCAATTATTCTTAATTTAAAAGTCTCATCTCTTTCTTTAAAAGTTTTAATTGCCTCTTCTTTAGAAACTTGTAAAATTTCAACGTTATAGTTTGTTTTTATTAGTTTATTAATTCTATTTTCGATTTTTATTAAATCTTCAGGAGTAAATCTGTATTCAGAGAAAATATCGTAATAAAAACCATCTTCAATTACAGGTCCAATAGCCATTTTAATATCAGAGTAAATTTGTTTAACTGCATGACCAATAAGATGAGCGAAAGAATGTCTTATTATTTCAATTCCTTCTTTATCTTTTGATGTGATGATTACAACTTTGGAATCTTTATTTATAGGAATTGTTGCATCAAGAAGAACATCATTTACTTTCCCAGCAATTGTTGCTTTAGCTAATCCAGCGCCTATACTATGGGCAATTTCTAGAATAGTTACAGATTTTTCGAAAACCTTTTTTGAACCATCAGGCAAGGTAATTATTGGCATAATTTATTTCTCCATTTCAAAAAATCCCAATTTTGATTTAACTCTTTTTAAAGTCTGATTCGCTAAATCTTCAGCTTTTTCCTTACCTTCATTAAGGATTTTATTTAGTTGATAGGGATCATTAATTAATAATTTATATTTTTTCTGAATAGGTTCTAGTGATTCAATAAGTTGTTCGGTAATTAATTTTTTAAAAGTCCCCCATCCAGTCTCTGAGAATTCATTTTCACATTGAGAAATTTCTTTGCCAGATAATATTGAATAAATCATCAAAAGATTTTTCGATTCTGGTCTCTCAGGGTTGTTAAATTCAATTCCAATAGAACTGTCACTTTTTGCTCTTTTAATTTTTTTTGTGATTATTTCAGGAGGATCTAATAAGTTAATGCGACTGCCCTCATTAGGATCACTTTTGCTCATCTTTTTTGAACCATCAATTAAACTCATTATTTTTGAACCATTCTTCATGATGATTGGTTGAGGGATCTTTAAAATATTTTTATCCTTACTAAATCTGGCATTAATTCTCTGTTGTGCAATATCTCTCGCAAGTTCAAGATGTTGTTTTTGATCCTCACCTACTGGTACGAAGTCAGCATCATAAAGAAGGATGTCTGCAGCCATAAGTATTGGATAGTCAAATAATCCAATAGATACATTATTGCCTTGTTGTATGGATTTTTCTTTAAATTGAATCATTCTTTCCATCCAATTTATTGGGGTCATGCAATTTAATATCCAACAAAGCTCTGAATGTGCTGAAATCTGACTTTGGACAAAAATTGAACATATATTTGGATTTATCCCACAAGCGACGTACAAAGCCGCTGTAGAGATAGTGTTCTGAGATAATTCTTTGGGATTATATGAGGCTGTTATTGCGTGCAAATCAACTACACATAGAAATGTTTCATATTGCTCTTGAAGCGTAACCCAATTATTTATGGCCCCAAGCCAATTCCCAATATGTAAATCACCAGTCGGTTGAACTCCCGAAAGAATTCTTTTTTTATTTGCCATCCTCTTCTACTTCGCTAGATTGGATCTCTTCAGTTGTTGTACTTTTCACAGGTCTTGCAAAAGGATTAGGTGCTGTTTTTGTTTTTTCTTCATAAGAATTTTGTGATTGTCTACTCGGAGAAGAGTTTTTATTATTTTTTGCATATTCTTTGATAGAGTCAATCAATTTTTCGTCTTTGATCATTTCGCTAAGTGTTCTAACAGAGAAACCCAGAACTGCAACGGTAGATCTTAATTGAAAGGTCTCTTGTATTGATTTAACAGCTTTCATTTCGTTATCACTTAATCTTATGCGGAATCCCCCTCCATCTCTTCTGCCGCCCGATCTATCTCTGAAATTAGATCTTTCATTGTTAGAACGACCTCTGTAATTTTCTTGTCCAGGATTATTGCTGAAATTTGAATTAGACATCTTAATGTTTCTTAAGTTATTTAAATAGTCTATTAACTTACCATCTTGTTATGCAATAAGTCTTTTTAAAAAGCTTAAATTTTTATCTTTTGATTAACGACTTATGAAATTTTGCTTTTCTCATTCACAACTTGCATTAAAATAAAATTAGAAAAATAAAGTATTGTGTTTGATATTAGTAAAGACAACCTTTTAAAGGATTTCATAAGGTTTCCAAAAAAAAATCTTCTCATTATTTTATTATTGTTAGGTTTTGGGGAATGGTTTGTAAGTGACTTAATTCATTTTGCAGGAGGCTCGATAGGATTTTTTGCTTTGTGTTTGGGGGGATATTTTTACTTGAAGAATGATAAGCCTAAATTTAATGAGCCAAATAATTTAGATGGTTGGATAAGTCTATGTAATGAAGATTTAAATTTTTTTGAAGAACTTGAAGCAACAAATGAATTAGAAAAACAGAATTCAAAAAGAAAAAAAACACTTGAATCTATTCTTAATAGATGTGAAAAAGAAAAAATAAGTTGCATTGGACAAAAAGATTATCAAAGTTTTCAATCTCTTTTGAAAAGTAATTTCAAAGCAGATAAGTTTGACTTTGATTTATACGAAAAACTGCCTAAATACAATTCTTCTCAAGTTATTCCAGAAGAAGCTTTGAAGAGTGATGCAATCCTGTATTTTATAAACTTGCCTTTGTCGGCAAATGATTTTTTGTGGCTGGAAAAGTTTCCTAAAAATATGCCAATCTGGTTGGTGGCTTTGACTTCTAACCAAATAGAAGCCAAAAATCAGATAGAAGATCTAAAGTCTCAAATTTCAAGTGACTTTTTAAACAAAATTATTACTTTTGATGTGAATAAGAGTGAAATAACAAATATACCTTTTTCTTTAAGGAAGTTTTTCATAAGTTCATCTAAAAATATTGAAAATACAAAAAAAAGGCTCTTGAAAGAACTTCATGCTGCCTGGCAATCTGAAATTGAAGGTATAAGAAGAATGCAGTTAAAAGGTATACAAAGAAAAAATCAAATTCTTGTCGCAACAACTGTTTTCTTATCTCCTATCCCATCAATTGATGTTATGGCAATGACAGTATTAAATTCTTTAATGATTAAAGAAATTAAGTCTATATGGGGATGTAATTGGTCTCCTGAAATTTTAGATAAAGTATCCAAAGAGATTTTAAAGACTGCAATTGCTCAGGGAGTTATTGAATGGAGTGGACAGACTTTAGTTGGCATAACAAAATTACATGGCCCAAATTGGCTTGTCTCTGGAACATTTCAGGCTGTAAGTGCTGCTTATTTAACAAGAGTAGTATCAAGCTCTTTGGCTGATTTTATGGCAATAACAAAAGGGGTAGAAGAACCTGATTTGGATTTTATAAAGAAAAATTCTGAGAAAATTGTTGAAGAAGCTTTTGAAAAAGAAAAAATAAATTGGAAAGGATTTATTTCTGATCTTAGAAAACCACTTATGAAACTATCTTTTAATTCATAATCTTGGGTTGAATGTTAAATATGAAAAAAAATATTTTTTTTTTAAGTTTGATACTTCTGCTTTCTATTGCTTCAGGCTCTTGTAAGAGAATATCAAATAAAAATGAAACTAAAGAAGTAATACTGGCAAGTTTCACTGTTTTGGCGGATATAATTAGCAATGTCGCTAAAGATGATTTTATTGTTAGATCAATAACGAAACCTGGAGTTGAAGTTCATGGCTACCAACCAACTCCAAGCGATTTGGTAAATGCCTCTAATGCTTTTGTTTTTATTGATAATGGATTTGGATTTGAATTATGGGCTGAAAAATTTGTTTCTAATTTAAAAGTTAAAAGAATTACTGTCGCGGAAGATTTGGATCCTATTTTTATCAGTGAAGATTTTTACAAAGGGAAACCCAATCCTCATGCCTGGATTTCTCCAAAAAGAGGGATGCTATACGTAGATATTCTCGTGGATTCTTTATCAGAATTGAGGCCATCCAAAAGGACATTATTTGAAGAAAATGGAAAAATTTATAAAGATAAACTATCTAAAATAGATAAAGAATTCTCACTTTTTATTAATAACTTAAATAAAGACAGGAGGTATCTAGTAAGTTGTGAAGGTGCTTTTTCGTATCTAACAAATGATTATGGATTAGAGGAAGTTTATTTGTGGCCAGTTAATGCTGAGAGTCAAATTACTCCTAAAAGAATGGCAAGAACAATCTCACTAGTTAAAGAAAAAAATGTTCCATCTGTATTTTGCGAAAGTACTGTAAGTAACGAATCTCAAATGGTTGTTGCAAACGAAACTGGGGCTAATTTTGGAGGAAATCTTTTTGTTGATTCATTATCTGATGATAGTGGGCCTGCTAGTACTTATATAAAAATGCTTGAGCATAATTTGGATTTGATTAAAAAAGGACTTTTTTGAATTATGGAAACAATCAATTATCAAAACTTTAGGATTGATGCAGAGAATATTTGCGTAGATTACAACGGTAAGGTGGCTTTGTATGATGCCAATTTAAGATTGAAACCCGGCCAGATTTGCGGGTTAGTAGGGATGAACGGGGCTGGTAAAACAACTTTCTTTAATGCTTTAACTGGCTTTGTAAATATTTCAAAGGGAAAAATTAGAATAAATGGAGAGTCTGTAAGATCTGCTCAAAAAGATCAGACAATTGCTTATGTTCCCCAAAATGAGGGAATTGATAGTCAATTTCCAATAAGTGTTTGGGATGTAGTGATGATGGGAAGATATGGTTCGATGAATATTTTTAGGTGTCCTAGAGAGTCTGATGTTCAGGCGGTTAAAGATGCTATTGAGAGAGTTGATCTTACTGATCATTTATCTACACCAATTGGAAACTTATCTGGAGGTCAGAGAAAACGAACTTTTTTAGCCAGAGCAATTGCGCAAAGAGCATCAATACTTCTTCTTGATGAGCCTTTTTCGGGTGTTGATATAAGAACTGAAAAACTTATCTCGGAATTATTTATTCAATTTAAAAATGAGGGGAAAACCATATTATTATCAACGCACGATATGATTCATGTCCGTGAATTTTGTGATTTAGTTCTTTTAATAAATAAAACTGTTGTAGCTTATGGTGAAACCTCTGAAGTGTTTACCCCTGAAAATATTACAACTACTTTTGGAGGGATCTCACCTGATTTCTTGTTTGGACCTGAATCCTAAATTTTAATTTATATGGAGCTCTGTTCTTTTTTAACTTTAGATTCATTCATCACAGATCCTTTAACTCATGACTTTATGAGAAAAGCACTTCTTATGAGTTCACTAGTTGCAGCGGTTTGTGGTTTTCTATCAAGTTATTTGACTCTTAAAGGATGGGCTTTAATGGGAGATGCGGTGTCACATTCGGTAATGCCTGGTGTTGTGGTGGCTTATGCATTAGGTCTTCCTTTCTCATTAGGGGCATTTATTTTCGGAGTTGGTTCTGTAGCATTGATAGGTTTTATTAAGCAGAAATCTAGAGTTAAGGAAGATACTGTTATTGGGTTGGTATTTACTGGATTTTTCGCTCTTGGAATTGTATTGGTTTCTAAGATTAAAAGTAATATTGATCTTCACTCTATTCTTTTTGGTAGTCCATTAGGAATATCACTTTCAGATGTAAAACAAACTATATTCATTTCCTTATTAGTAGTAATTCTTTTATCAATTTTTAGAAAAGATTTAATGCTTTATTGCTTTGATCCTAGGCATGCAAAAACAGTTGGGATTAACGTATTTTTTCTTCATTATTTACTCCTCACATGCTTATCTTTGGCAGCTGTTGTGGGCTTGCAGTCTGTTGGAATTATTTTGGTAGTTGCAATGTTGATTACACCAGGGGCTACAGCATATTTACTTACGGATAAGTTTGATAATATGACATTAATTTCAGTATTAAGTGCAATTATTTCTAGCCTAATAGGAATCTATGTTAGTTTTTGGTTTGATCTTGAAACAGGTGGATCAATTGTATTGGCACAAACTTTTATATTTTTATTTGCTTTTTTATTCGCTCCAAGATACGGAATATTTAAGTTAAAGAAATTATTTGCTGGGTATAAATGATAGTGGTGGAAGAAACTTTAAATAAAAAGTGGAATTGGTGGCCATTATTCCCCCTATATCCTTATGGAAAAAAGAAAACAATTTTAAGAGAATTAATCCCTGATCAAATATGGTCTTTGGAACAAATACAGGGACTTTATTATGTTGCGGTTCCAATAAGAATGACGGTAATAAAGGTTGATAATGGATTAATGCTAATAAATCCACTGCCACCGACAAAAGAATTAATAAATGAGTTAGAAAAATTAATTGCGATTCACGGCAACGTAAAAACAATAATTCTACCGAGTGCCTCTGGACTAGAACATAAAATCGGACTGCCAGCTCTTTCAAGAATTTTTAAAGATGCAGAAATTTGGCTTTGTCCTGGACAATGGAGTTTCCCAATAAATCTACCACTAGATTTCTTAGGAATTCCATCAAAAAGATCAAGAATACTGTTTGAAGAAGGTACTCCATATTCAAACTCCTTTAAATGGTCTTCATTAGGACCACTTAATTTGGGACTTGGAAGATATCAGGAGATAAGCTGTTTCCATTATCCTACGAAAACTCTTCATGTAACAGACGCAATAGTTGGTATAGACTCCACACCTCCTGAGATATTTAATTTTGATCCAACTCCACTTCTTTTTCATTCTAGAGAGAGAGGAGATGAACCTTTGATTGACTCCATAGAACAAAGAAATAAAGGTTGGAAAAGGTTAGTCTTATTTTCATCTTTTTTGAAGCCAGGTAAATTAAATATTCCACCTTTAAAAAAAATATTTAAGTATTCATTGGAAAAAGATCTTAGAAATTGGAGATCTCATTTCGGTATTTATCCCTTTCTATGGGACGAAGATTGGGAATCTTCTCTTGTTGAAATAATGGGTAAAGATACTCCTAAGATTCAAATTGCACCAGTTTTACAAAAATTAATTTTCCCGCGTTCAAAAGAAGTTTTACTTCAGTGGTTAGAAAATATAAAGTCTCTTGAAGATATGGAATATTTAATCCCAGCTCATTTTACGGCGCCTATAAAATTTACAACAGAAGATTGTCAAAAATTAATTAATGAAATTAATTCCCAAAAGTGGGATAAACTTTCTGAGGATAATAAATTCTTGATGGGTTTCTATAAAAAGTTGTTTGAACTAGGAATAATTCCTGAAGAAGTTAATCTCTAAAAACTATTATTCTTCTATAGACATGTCTTCATCATTTTTAAGAGTTTGTTCCAGCTCTTTTCTTTGCTCCATTTGCCTTAAGAAATATCCAGTCATCATTGCAGAAGATAATAAATTAGCAATATTGTCTTTTGAAGATGTTATTTTTACATCAAATTGATCTGAAGGAAGCATTCCAAGAAGACCTTGAACATTATGTCTAATAATTTCTTGGATATCTTCACTAGCTGATTTTGCTACTCTTTGCAGAACTTCTGGGGATTGTTTTTGTAAATATTGGATTAAATCATTCTCATCGTTTGGATCATTATTTTCAGTAGCAAGAAATTCTGGATTAAACATTTCTACAACTTCAAGATATAAAAACCCTACAACATCAAGTACCCATTAATCTAAATTATTAAGGGCAGGGAACCGAATAGGTCCAATTTTATTGAACGGCCAATATCTAAAAATAGCTTTACCTATAACCTTTTCATAGGGTAAAAATCCCCAAATATGCGAGTCCATACTGTTATTTCTATTATCTCCCATCACCCATAATGACTCCTCTGGGACAATAAAAGGCCCTATAGAATAATTTATATTTTTGTCAAAAACGTAATTTTTTTGAGCGATATCATTTAGGTAAAGGTTACCGTCTCGTACTTCTACCTTGTCCCCAGGTATTCCAATTACTCTTTTTATTAGTGCAGTATCTGCTTCATAACCAGCATTAATTAATTGTTCTGGGACCTTAAAAACAACTATTTTATTTTTTAATTTTGAAAGATTTGATTTGGATGTGATTTTGGGGGTTACTTTCTCAACAAGAATTTTATCTTGTATTTGAAGTGTTGGAAGCATTGAACCTGACGGGATCCATCTTGGTTCTATAACCTGCCATCGTATAATTAAAGCTATTGATATCCAGATTAAAAGATTTTTTAAATCCTTTAGTATTGAATTTCTTTTTTCTTGAGTTGTAGACATGTTTTATTTAATTCAGTTATAAAGAAAATCCCAAAGCATTTATATAAATTATGACATCATCTATTGAATGCATAAATTTTCTTAGAAGTTTACAACTTTTGAATCTTCTTATAAAAATAGGAGTTCAAAATTTAATACTGTGTCCAGGCAGTAGATCAGCACCTTTAGCAATAGCTGCTGGAGAATTGAACAAATTAGGTATGGTAAATATTTTTAATTCAATAGATGAGAGATCTGCAGGATTCCACTCTCTTGGGATTTCTGCTGCATCAGGTAATCTTTCTTTAGTCATTACCACGTCTGGAACTGCGGTAAGTAACTTATTGCCAGCAGCAGTCGAGGCAGACCGATCTTGTAAAGGGATTGTATTTCTTACTGCTGATAGACCCTTAAGATTAAAAGACTGTGGCGCTAATCAAACAGTAAATCAAGAAGATTTTTTGAGTTCAGTCTGCAGAAGGGTTTTAAGTACAAATCTAAATGGACTTCATGAAACACAAGAAAATGAAATCTTGAATTTAGTTCGAGTTACTGAGAAACAAATATCAACCTTCCCTGGCCCTATACATTTAAATATTCCTATTGATAAGCCTTTAGGTATTTCATCTTTGAATAAAAAAAATATTTTAGAGGTTTTTGAGAGGATTTATTTTAAGAAAAAATATTTCTTTCAGGAAGTTGAGATAAAGTCTGATAAAAACAAATTCTTAGAAATTTCAAAAAGTTTAAATTTAGATGAATCTGGCATTATTTTGGTAGGTCCTTATCAAGGTTCCATAAATGATTTAACTTCTTTCAATAAATCTTTAGAACGATTACAAGAAATTACTGGTTGGCCAGTATTTGCTGATCCTGTTTCAGGAGTTTATTCTGACTTAAGAGGATTAGTTGTGAATTGGGAATTAGTCTTAAGAAAAAATAAAAATTCAATAAATTGTCATCAACTTTTGAGGCTTGGCCCTATGTCATCCTCAATTGATTTGGAGAAGTTTTTAATAAACTTCGAAGGGATACAAATTCTTATAAAGGAAAAAAACTATAGAAAATTGGACCCTATAAAAAAATCATTTGAATATGATTTTGGGCTATCAAACTTTACTAATATATTGTTAGAAGAATTATCAATTAACGAAAAAAACAAAAAGTCTCTTACTCCGTTAGCCCTTGATCTAATAGAGGAAGGCGAGCAGATTAAAGAAATTTTAAAAGAGAAAATTAATGCAGATAATCAAATTACTGAGTATAAGCTTGCAAATCTTGTTCCAAAACTTTGGCCAGCTGAAAATCCAATAATGCTCTCTGCTAGTAGCCCGATTAGAGATTGGCTTACTTTTTCTGAGAATGGTACTTTAACAAGAAATTGTTTTAGCTTTAGAGGAGCATCTGGAATAGATGGTACTTTATCACTTGCATTAGGAATTTCTAGAATTAAAAATCCTCTACTTCTCGTGACTGGAGATTTGGCTTTTGTTCATGATATAAACGGTTGGCTAATTGAAAAATCAGTCGACATGAATTTAACAATTCTTCTAATAGATAATAATGGAGGAAATATATTTAATCGTATTTATAAAAAAGATTTAAAAAAAGATGAATTAAAAAAACTATTTCTTATGCCTAAAGAAATAAACTGGCCAAAACTCGCAGAGAGCTATCAAGTAACCTTTAAAAAGGTGGCAGATTTTAAAAAATTACGAGAGGCATTCGATTGGAGCATTTCTATCCAGAAATCTGTAATAATTAAAGTTGATATTGATCCAGAAAATGAAATTTGTGAAAAAAATGCCCTGCTAGAAAAAATAATTGGCAGTTAAATTTATTATTTTCTATCTTTAAGTAATTAGAATTCATGAAAGTATTACCTGGTAAAACAATCTTAAATTGGTCAGAATGCAAATCTTATGAGGATATATTGTTTCATAAATCAGAAGAGGGAATTGCGCGAATTGCAATTAATCGGCCTGAAAAAAGAAATGCATTTAGGCCTCAAACTGTAGATGAACTCATTAACGCATTTAATATCGTAAGAAATGATGAAACTATTGGAGTAGTTCTCTTTACAGGTGCAGGACCTGACAAAAAAGGCATTTATTCTTTTTGCTCAGGAGGTGATCAGAGTGTAAGAGGTGAAAATGGATATAAAAATGATGAAGGGAAGCAGAGATTAAATGTACTTGAACTTCAAAGATTAATAAGAAGTCTGCCTAAAGTGGTTATTGCCTTAGTTCCTGGCTTTGCGATTGGAGGAGGCCAGGTACTTCATTTAATTTGTGATCTTAGCATTGCCTCAGAAAATGCAATATTTGGTCAAACAGGTCCAAGAGTTGGCAGTTTTGATGCTGGATTTGGATCTGGTTATTTGGCAAGACTTGTTGGTCAAAGAAAAGCAAAAGAAATTTGGTTTTTATGTAGAAAATATAATTCGAAAGAGGCACTGGAGATGGGCTTGATAAATGCAATTACAAAGATTGAAGAATTAGAAGCTGAGGGTGTAATCTGGGCAAGAGAGATTTTACGCAATAGTCCAACTGCTATTCGTATTCTTAAAGCTTCATTCAATGCGGAGAATGATGGGATTGCGGGTATTCAAGAATTATCTGGATACACAACTCAATTATTCTATTCGACTGAAGAAGCTCAAGAAGGTAGAGATGCCTTTCTTGAAAAGCGTCCACCAGACTTTTCTGACTATAAGTGGACACCCTAGTTTATTTTTCAAAAGGACCTTTTTAAATTATCAATGAGAATTCTTCTTGCCGCTGCTGAATGTGCTCCAATGATCAAAGTTGGAGGTATGGGAGATGTGGTTGGTTCATTACCCCCATCTTTGATAAAACTTGGTCACGATGTAAGAGTAATAATTCCAGGATATGGAAAATTGTGGAGTCTTTTAGAGGTATCGAATGAACCAGTCTTTGTAGCAAATACAATGGGCACTGATTTCTCTGTATATGAAGCAAAACATCCCATTCATAATTATGTGATTTACCTAGTGGGTCATCCAACATTTGACTCTGACCAAATATACGGAGGCGAAAATGAGGACTGGCGTTTTACATTTTTTGCTAGTGCTACTGCAGAATTTGCCTGGAATTGTTGGAAACCTCAAGTTCTCCATTGCCATGATTGGCATACTGGCATGATTCCTGTGTGGATGCATCAGGATCCTGAAATTAGCACTGTATTCACAATTCACAATTTAAAGTATCAAGGCCCTTGGAGATGGAAACTAGAAAAAATGACTTGGTGTCCCTGGTATATGCATGGAGACCACACAATGGCTGCGGCAATGTTGTATGCAGATAGAGTAAATGCTGTTTCTCCGACTTATGCAGATGAAATTAAAACCCATGAATACGGGGAAAGTCTTGAAGGATTACTTAATTACATTTCAGGTAAATTAAGGGGAATTCTTAATGGCATAGATCTTGTTGAATGGAATCCAGCCAAAGATCCAGTTTTGCCCGCAAAATTTAGTATTAAGAATTTAGAAAATAGGCTAGAAAATAAGAAAATTCTTCAGAGAGAAATGGGTCTCGAGGTGAATCCTAAAAAATATCTTTTAGGAATGGTTAGTAGGTTAGTTGATCAGAAAGGGGTTGACTTACTTCTACAAGTTTCAAGAAGACTATTAGCCTATACAGATTCTCAAATAGCTGTTTTAGGGACTGGAGATAGATATTTAGAGTCTGGATTATGGCAACTGGCATTAGATTATCCAGGAAGATTTTCGGTATTTCTTACTTATGATGATTCTTTATCAAGGCTTATATATGGTGGATCTGATGCATTCTTAATGCCTAGTAGATTTGAACCTTGTGGTATTAGTCAACTCTTGGCTATGAGATATGGCTCTATTCCAATAGTAAGGCGAGTTGGAGGTTTAGTTGATACAGTTTTACCTCATGATCCAGAAAATAATAGTGGTACAGGTTTCTGCTTTGATCGCTTTGAACCTATAGATTTCTATACTTCTCTAGTAAGGTCTTGGGAAGCCTTTAGGCATAAAGATAGTTGGGAATTGCTACAAAAAAGAGCTATGAGTCAAGAGTTTAGTTGGCAAAGATCAGCTCTTGAATACGAAATTATGTATAAGGATGTTTGCGGAATAAAGGAACCATCACCAGATGTTGCTGAAGTTGAGAAATTTTCTTATGGACAATCAGCTGATCCATCTTTGAAAAAAAGTATGACTTAAATTCTTAATGGATCTTTCTTTTTTAGAATTAAAAGATGTTTTGGGCGATATTAAAAATCTGGGCGAGGGGGGAATGGATTCTTTGAATTTTAAGAATATAAGTATTGATAGTAGAACTTGTTTGAAAAATGATCTTTTTATAGCTATTAAGGGTAAGATTTTTGACGGACATAGTTTTCTTCCAGAGGTTTTAAATAAAGGGGTTAAATCAGTAGTTATAAAGGAAGGTATGCAGAAATTACTTCCTGATAATTTTCCTTATTGGGTTGTGAATGACACTTTAGAGGCATTTCAAAAATTAACCTTGCTTAAAAGAAAAAAATTAAGTATCCCTGTGGTTGCGATAACTGGTTCAGTCGGTAAAACAACTACAAAAGAAATGGTTGGTGAAGTTTTAAAGAAACTTGGAAAAATTAAATTATCCCATGCAAATTTCAATAACGAGATTGGGGTTGGTCTTACTATTCTTGCCACAGATGAAGAAGATAAAGTTTTGGTCCTTGAGATGGGAATGAGAGGTCTTGGACAGATCGAAAATTTATCTAAATATAGTGAACCAGATATTGCAGTAATTACTAATATTGGGACAGCGCATATTGGATTGTTAGGCTCTAAAAAAAATATTACTTACGCAAAGTGTGAAATTAGTAAATTTTTAAAACCCAAAGGAGTTGTAATAATACCAGCAAATGATTCATTTCTTGAAGAAACTTTAAGAGAATACTGGAAAGGTAGAGTAATAAAAGTAGAACTTTTAAATATAGAAAATCAAAAGGAGATTCTTAAGAAAGATGATAATTTACGCGGATTTTATGATCCTTCGAATAAAACAATTTTAATTGAAGAAAATACATTTAAAATTTCATTTGAGGGATTTCACAATGCTTCAAATTTCTTATTTGCTTATGCAGTTGCTCAAGAGCTAGGTATTAATTTTAAAGGTTTTAATAAATTTGATTTTGTAAGTTTAGGGGGAAGAAATAAAATTCTTAAATCATTAAAAACAACAATATATGATGAGTCATATAATGCTTCGCCAGAGTCGGTAAAAGCATGTATTAAAAACCTGATTGAAAAACCGAGAAATAAATTTTTCATATTTGGAAGTATGCAAGAATTGGGAGAGGAATCTGAAAAATATCATAAAGAAATATTCAACTTAATAAATAATTCAGACATAGAAAAGTGTTTATTTATTTGCGATAAAAAAAATGAAAAAATTTACACCAATTATCTAAAAGATAAAAAAAAATTTTTAGTTTTAAATAATATTAATGATGTACCTAAAGAAATAAACAAATTTACAAAAAAGGGTGATTATATTCTTATAAAAGGGAGCAGATGTTGGCAACTTGAAAAAATTATTGAATTAATTAATTAGATCAGGATTTCTTTCTTTCCCAATTTTCTATATTTACTTGCTTAGTTCTTGAGATTGCTAATGAATTATCTTTGGAGTCTTTCGTGATTACTGAACCAGCTCCAGTTGTAACTGATTCCCCGAGATTAATTGGCGCTACAAAAACTGTATTTGCACCAATACTGGAATTTTTACCAATTTTTGTTTGATGTTTTTTCTGACCATCAAAATTTGCAGTAATAGTTCCTGCTCCAATATTTGTAGAGCTTCCAATAACAGAATCCCCAATATAACTTAAATGATTTACTTTAGATTCTTCCTCTAATTGACTATTCTTGATTTCAACAAAATTACCTATTTTGCAAAAGGAGGATATTTTGGAATTAGGTCTTATATGACTATAAGGGCCAATTTTTATAGAATCTATTATCTGAGAAGCATAAACAGTAGAGTTTGAAATTTCACAATTTAATCCCACATCTGAATTTTCAATAAAAGTATTTGGTCCGATAATGCAATGACTATTTATTTTGGTATTTCCTCTTATATGTGTATTAGCCTCTATAATTACATCCTTACCAATTTCTGCTTCTTCACTAATTGAACAACTTGCTTTATTTATAAAAGTTACACCATTCAGCATATGCTTTTCTTTAATTGAATTCTGAATACTTTCCTCGCACTCTGATAGTTGAATTCTGTTATTAATTCCTTGAAGCTCTCCATTATCCTCTACCTCGAGGCCTAGAGAATTTTTTAGCAAAGATACCGTATCTGTTAAGTAAATCTCTTTTTGATTATTATTACTCTGCAAGGTGTTAATTATTTTTGATAAATTATCCCAGTTAAAACAGTAAATACCTGCATTTATTAATGGATTTTCTCTTTCTAGATTATTGCAATCTTTTTCTTCAACAATTCTCTCTATAAAATCACCCTTCAAAAAAACTCTGCCATATCCATGAGGATTTGTTTTCTTTGTAGTAATTATAGAAACATCAGCATTTTTTGAATCGTGTAAGTACAAAAGTCTTTTTAGAGTGCTAGGCCTAATGAGTGGCACATCGCCGTTAAGTACCAAAAGTTTTCCTTCATGATTTTTTACTTCTCTACAAAGTACCTGGATAGCATGACCTGTTCCTGATTGAGGTTCCTGAACAACAAAATGGATTTTTTTATCGTTTGGGATTGACTTTTGTACTTCTTTTGATTTGTGTCCAGTAATTACAAAAATTTGATCAGGTTTTAATTCAAAACATGAATTAATTACTCTTTGAAGAAGACTTTTGCCAGAAATTTTATGTAAAACTTTTGGCAATGAGCTTTCCATCCTAGTGCCCTTGCCTGCCGCTAATATCGCAACACTTAACATGTTTATTTGAAATCCTTATTTAAATCTAACTCTTAATGGATAACTTCGTCATTCCCCACTTCTCTCTCCATTTATTTGTCGATAATAAATTAGAGAATAATTGCTCATCTAATCTTCTCTTGATTATATCCTCTTTACTTGAGTTTAAATCTTGATCTCTATATGGGATACTAGCCTTAGTTAAGAGATGTTCCTCTTCCATTAAAGATAACTTTTCAAAATTGCAATTAAGTTTCAATTTATTCTTATCAAATTTTGAAATTGCGACAGTTCCCTGACTCCAAAAAGTTCTGTTTTTAAAACTTGGCTTAATAGTAAAAATTTCTAATCCAAGATTTCTTAAAGTTTTTCTTACTGCCGCTGAAGAAGAATAAGTTATTAAATAACCCTGAGACTTAAGTTTTTCTGTGACTTTAGATAAAAATTCAATTGTCCAAAGTTGTGGGCATTTTTGAGGAGAAAAACCATCTAAATAAATCAGATCGAATTTAATGGATGAAGGAATAATGTTGTTTTTTTCTCTAGCATCACCCCACAAAATACTGCACTTGAAAAATTGATCCTCAAAGTAATCTTTTCGATAAAGTGATTCAAATATTGTTCTGACTTTTGGAGACCATAATTTTAAAAAAGATTCATTTTTAAGGGAATATTCAAGAGGCTTTTTATCAATCTCCAACGCATACAAATTTAAATATGATTTTTGTGTAATTAATTCATCTAATAAAGAAGCGGAATTGTATCCTAAACCAAAACATATATCCAAAACATTAAGAGATTCCCCCTTAAATCTTGTCAAATTAGAAGTAGCTGTAAACTTTGACTTTGTTTCCTCCAATGCGCCCAATAAACTATGGAAGTTCTCTTGAAAAAACCTACTTCTTAAAGAGTAACTACCATCTTTAGTTAGAATTTCTATTAAATCAGACAAAAACTTTTTAGGCTAGTTAGTTAGTTTGGCCAGCTCTTCCCAAAAAGTGGGATAAGAGACGCTAGCTGCATCTGCTCTCATGATTTTTGAGGTACCTTTGGCAAGAAGTGAAGCAATTGCAAGACTCATTGCTACTCGATGATCTGTCTCACTGTCTACTTCCGCAGAATGAAATTTTGATTGCCCATTAATAATTAATCCATCATCTTTTTCTGTTATTTCAGCCCCGAATTTTTGTAACTGTCGTGCCATGACTTTTAATCGATCTGTCTCCTTAACTCTTAATTCTTGTGCATCCTTAATTTCAGAAACTCCATTACAAAAACAGGCAGCCACGGTAAGGATAGGAATTTCATCTATAAGTTTTGGAAGAATATCTCCTTCAATAGTAAATGACCTTAAATCATTTGAAGTCTTTACTTTAATAGATCCAATCGGTTCACCTGCAATAGTCGATTTATCTAAAATCTCATAATTACACCCCATTAAATCCATTACATTTAAAATCCCTGTTCTAGTGGGATTCAGTCCGACATTCTGAATTAAAACCTCTGAATTTGGAACAATAGATGCAGCAATCATCCAAAAAGAAGCAGAGCTTATGTCTCCTGGAATCAATATTCTCTGGCCAATTAAGTTACCCCCTGACTTGATAACTACATTCCTTCCTAATTCTCCTCTGATACTGATGTCTGCTCCAAATGCTTTTAACATTCTTTCAGTATGATCTCTTGAAGATGCTGGTTCAATAACAGAAGTGGTTCCAGAAGCTTTGAGGCCTGCTAATAAGATTGCAGATTTTACTTGAGCACTCGCTACAGGGGTTCCTATAACACACCCTTTTAATTTATTCCCATAAATTGAGATCGGAGCTTTGTTTCCTTTTTCTCTACCAAAAATTTTGCCACCCATCAACGATAACGGTTTGCCCACTCTCCCCATTGGCCTTTCATTAAGAGAAATGTCACCTGTTAGGATAAAATTCTTGCCTTCTTGACCGGCAAGCAACCCCATTAACAATCTCATGGTGGTTCCCGAATTCCCACAATTTAGAATTTCTTTGGGTTCTTCAAACCCATCAAGACCCAATCCTGAAATCGTAAAAGGCTTATTTTTTTTTATTTCTGGTATATTTACACCTAACTTTCTAAGACAATCAGCAGTTGAAAGTGGATCTTCAGAATGTAAGAAACCCTCAATAGTTGTCTCACCCTTAGCAATACTTCCTATTATTAGAGCTCTATGAGAAATAGATTTATCTCCAGGTACTTTTACTTTTCCTTTTAAATTAACTCCACCTTTTATTGTGCGGATATTATTCATTTTCAAATTAAATACTTGATAAGATTTCTGTAAAAACAAATTAGTTATATATTATCAATAAGTTTGTTTTTAAAAAAAAAATAATCAAATTAAGTAACTGTTTTCTATAATAAATTTAGAAAAAGGATCTGATTATTAATCTTACTTATTATCACGTTGCAAAGGATGTTCCTGAAAATAGTCCAGAAATTGCAGTGGTCATTGATGTTTTAAGAGCTACAACCACAATTTCTTGGGCTTTAAAAAATGGAGCTGATTCAGTACAAGTTTTTGCAGATTTAGATTTATTAAAAGAATCTGCAATTAAGTGGCAAGCTGAGAAGAGGCTAATGCTTGGAGAGAGAGGCGGAAAGAAGATTGAGGGCTTTGATTTAGGGAATTCACCTTTATCAGTTACAAAAAAAGTTGTTAATGGTAAAAGACTATTTATGAGTACCACTAATGGGACTAAATCATTGCAAAAAGTTCAAAATGCTAAGCATTTATTTGCTATGGGTCTCCCTAATAGGAAAGCAGTTGCCGAAAAAATCATTTCATTAAAAAGTAAAAATGTTTTAATACTTGGTAGTGGTTGGGAAGGCTCTTATTCACTTGAGGATTCTTTAGCTGCTGGTGCTTTGGCTTCATACCTAAAACAGAACTGTGATTTCGAAATTAATGTTCTGAATGACGAATTACAGGCTGCTTTGACACTTTGGGATTTCTGGAAAAATAATATTTTGCAATGTTTAAAAACAGCAACCCATGGCAAAAGATTGACAAGTCTTGGAGATTATGAGGATGATTTTAAATGTTGCTCTGAACTTGATTGCTTAGATATTGTTCCAGCTCAAGTTGAAAGAGGTGTGATTCGTGCCTCATGATTTACGAATTGGTTCATTAGGAGTAAAGTCTTGACTGATTTTTTGGTAGCTGCATTGCAAATTACAAGTACTTCAAATGTTGAAGCAAATTTTACTGAAGCAGAAGAACAGATTGAATTAGCTGCTAGAAGAGGTGCTGAGTTAATAGGATTGCCTGAGAATTTTGCTTTTTTAGGAGGAGATGATGAAAAACTTAGATTAGCTTCTGAATTGTCAGAAAAGTGTGCAAATTTTCTAAAAACCATGTCTCAAAGATATCAAGTATTTCTTTTAGGAGGAGGTTATCCTGTCCCTGCGGGTGACGACAATCATACTTTTAATAGGTCAGCCTTATTTGGGAAAGATGGACAGATTTTGGCAATATACGACAAGATTCACTTGTTTGATGTTGATTTGCCAGATGGAAATTTATATAAGGAATCGTCTACTATTTTATCTGGGTCAGATTATCCACCTGTTGTAGATGTCCCAGGTTTATGCAAAATAGGATTATCGATTTGTTACGACGTCAGATTTCCTGAACTTTATAGATATTTGTCTTTGAATGGAGCAGAGCTAATTATGATTCCCGCAGCTTTTACAGCATTTACTGGAAAAGATCATTGGCAAATCCTATTACAAGCAAGAGCCATTGAGAATACAGCATATGTAGTCGCTCCAGCTCAAACTGGAATTCATTATGGGAGAAGGCAAAGTCATGGCCATGCAATGGTAATTGATCCTTGGGGGACAGTTTTATCTGATGCCGGAAAAACTCAGGGAGCTGCAATAGCTCCTGCTGATAAAGAAAGAGTAAAGAAAATTAGGGAGCAAATGCCAAGCCTTAAACATAGAAAAAGCAAATTATTTTCAAACTAATGATAAAGTTTTTAGATAATAAACTTTTTCGTTATTTATCCGTTTTTTTATTTTTAAATGCTTCAATCCTCCCAGTTAAATCATCAAGTGCTCTTGCAGCATGGGCGATAAACTCTAATGGGGTTTTAGAATTAAGAACCAAATCAAATTCAAATTTAAAAGCATATTTTCAGAAGGCTAACCAAATATATGGAGACAGATTCTGGGTAGATTTTCCAGGAGAATTAAAAAATCCCAGAATAATAAAAGGTAATGGCCCAATAAAAGAAATTAGATTAGGTAAACCAAATAAGGGTAAAACAAGATTAGTAATTGAATTTAAGGAAGACACTTATTTGAAACCTTTAACTTGGCAAATGGTTGGCTTAGATCAAAATAGATGGAGAATTAAACTATTTAACCCAAAATATTCATTTAAAAATATTGGTGAAGGTTTAGTTGAAAAGAAAAGAAGTAATTTCAAAGTAAATCAAAATTTAATTCATAAGAAGAATAACAATTATCGTTACTTGAAACTACCAGAAGTAAAAAGAAACAAGTTTGAGGTTGTAATTGATCCAGGGCATGGGGGACCTGATCCAGGAGCAATAGGTATTGGTGGTATTAGAGAAACAGATGTTGTTCTTGAGGTTTCAAAAATCATTAAAAATTTACTTTCTGAGAAAGGTGTCAAAGTAAGGTTGACTAGAACAAATGACGTTGATTTGGATTTACCTCCAAGAGTTTCCATTGCTAATAATATGGATGCAGATATCTTTGTAAGTATTCATGCAAATGCCTCAAGAGGTAAAAGAAGGGACATAAATGGATTGGAAACCTTTTATTACAGAGGATGGAGAGGAAGATTACTCGCGAAAAGAATTCAAAAACAAATTTTAAGAGTTTCTCCTGGGAGTCCTGATCGAGGAGTTAAACAAGGTCGATTTTATGTAATAAAAAATACTAGGATGCCTGCAGTCCTTGTAGAAATTGGATTTTTAACGGGAAGATTAGATGCAAGAAGATTAGAAAAAATAACCCATCGAAAAAGATTAGCCTATGCAATTACAAAAGGCATCCTCGAATATCTAGATAAAGTAGGGTGAAACTTAAAATAGGGATATTTGATAGCGGAATAGGTGGTTTTACTATCCTTAATTCCTTACTAAAAACACGTAAAGATGTAGAAGTTTTTTATTTGGCGGATACAAAAAGAATACCTTTTGGGAATAAAAATTCTAAAGAGATAAGATTAATTGCAAAGGAGATTTGTACTTTTTTTGTTGATAAGAATTTGGATGCACTTTTAGTTGCTTGTAACACTACAAATGCGTGTGCGCTCGATATTCTCGAAGATAATTTAAAGGTCCCTTGTTTTGACCTCATAAACTCAGTATCGGAAATAGTTGAAAAACAAATAATTGGTGTCCTAGCAACACAAATAACTGTTCGATCATCGTATTACAAGAAATCTATAAATGCTAAAAAAGAGAATACGATAATATTTCAGCAAGAATGTCCAGAATTTGTATCAGAAATTGAAAAAGAAAAATTAAATCTTGATAGGTTAAATACTCTTTCAGACTTATACTTAAGTCCATTAATAAACAAAAATATTGAAGAATTAATACTTGGATGTAGTCACTATCCTTTAATTTATGACTTTCTAAGAAAAAAATTAGATTCAAATATAAAAATTATTGATCCATCGGTAGCATTAATAAAAAAATTTAATGAATCTTTTGCTATTCAAAAAACTGACCGCTATGAGAGTAATTTTTTAGAAAATGTAAAATTTTTTGTTACTTCAGAAAGAGATGAGTTCTCCAATAAAGTAAAATTTTGGCTTGGAATTAATAAAGAAATTAGGTTGGTTAACCTCCGAAGTAATGTTTGATTCTTTAAGATATAGAGGAGGTCAATCATGAATACAGTAACAGAGCTACTACAACCAGTTGAAAATGATCTTGATGATCTTATTTTAGAACTGAAAAATCTAATAGGGGCTGGTCACCCTATTCTTCAAGCAGCAGCAGAACACCTTTTTAGTGCTGGCGGGAAAAGGTTGAGACCTGGTATAGTTTTATTGATTTCAAAAGCTATATCTCCTGAATTTTGCTTGACAAGCAAACATAAAAGACTTGCTGAAATAACTGAGATGATTCATACAGCCTCATTAGTCCATGATGATGTTGTTGATGAGGCATCTACAAGAAGAGGAGTAGATACAGTTCATAGCAGATTTAATACCAGAGTAGCTGTTTTGGCGGGTGACTTTTTATTTGCTCAAGCAAGTTGGCACTTGGCAAATCTTGACAATGTAAATGTAGTTAAATTACTTAGTAGGGTAATAATGGATTTAGCAGAGGGTGAAATCAAACAAAATTTAAATAGATTTGATTCGGCTCAATCTTTTTCTAAATACATCAACAAAAGTTATTGTAAAACAGCATCATTAATAGCCAATAGTTGTAAAGCAGCTGGAGTTTTGAGTGGAATTAATGACGAAAACTTAACCTCTTTGTATGATTTTGGCAAAAATATTGGTTTAGCATTCCAAGTTGTAGATGACATTCTTGACTTTACTGGAAATGATAAACAACTTGGAAAACCTGCTGTAAGTGACCTTGCTAGTGGTTATCTTACCGCCCCAGTTTTATATGCCTTAGAAGAAAATAAACAATTGTCTGTTCTTATAAACAGAGAACTTGCTGAAAAAGATGATTTAGATGATGCTCTTAATATCATCATGAACTCTAAAGCTATTGAAAGTTCCAGAAAACTAGCTGAGGATTTTGCAATGCTTTCTAAAGAAGCTATAGTCTGGCTCCCTGATTCAGAATATAAAAGAGCTTTAATGGCTCTTCCAGAATTTGTTCTAAGCCGCATTTATTAGATCTATTAGAAATAAATCTTTGAGCTAAATTAATATTAAAATTTTTGAAAACCTTAATTTTTTCGACTAAATTTATTAAGCATAGATTTATTTAATGTCATTAGATAAAAAAAATTCAATCAACAACATACTTGAAGAAAAGAGAATTTTCCCTCCATCAAAAAAATTTGCAGAAAACTCAAATATAAGCACTCAAGAAGAATTACTAAGTCTAAAAAAACAAGCATCAGATTACCCTATTCAATTTTGGGAATCTTTTGCAAAATCTGAATTAGATTGGTTTGAGCCATTTCAAACTGTATTAGATGACGAAAATGCGCCCTTTTTTAAATGGTTTAAAGAAGGGAAACTCAATATTACATATAACTGCTTAGATAGACACATTAAGAGAGGGCTTGGAGCAAAGACTGCGCTTATATGGGAAGGCGAACCCGGAGATAGCAAAAAATATACTTACGAAGAACTTCTAAAAGAGGTATGTAAAGCAGCTAATGCATTAAAAGCAATTGGTGTAAAAAAAGGAGATTTGGTATGTATTTATATGCCGATGATTCCTGAAGCGATGTTTGCAATGTTGGCTTGTGCAAGAATTGGTGCGCCTCATTCAGTTGTCTTCGGAGGATTTTCTTCAGAAGCTTTAAAAGATAGGTTAATTGATGGAAACGCCAGATTTGTTATTACTGCTGATGGTGGCTTTAGAAAAGATAAGGTAATTGAACTTAAGAAAGCAGTTGATGCGGCCATTGAAAGTGGGGCAAATAAAGTTGTTGAAAAAGTTGTTGTTGTTAAACGATCCCAAAAAAATATTTCGATGGTTGATGATAGAGATTTTTGGTGGCACGAATTATTAAAAGATCAAAAAGATCATTGTGAGCCAGAAATAATGAATAGCGAAGATAGACTTTTTATTCTTTATACTTCAGGCTCTACTGGAAAGCCCAAAGGTGTAGTGCACACTACTGGTGGTTACAATCTTTGGTCCCATTTGACATTTAAATGGATTTTTGATTTAAAAGATGACGATATTTACTGGTGTACTGCTGATGTTGGTTGGATTACAGGTCATAGTTACATAGTTTATGGGCCTTTATCTAATGGTGCTACAACCTTAATGTATGAGGGAGTGCCAAGACCCTCAAATTTAGGGGCTTTTTGGGAAATTGTTCAAAAATATAAGGTTTCTATTTTTTATACTGCGCCAACTGCAATAAGAGCATTTATGAAGTCTGGGCGTGAAATACCTGATAAATATAATTTGGAGAGTCTTAGACTTTTGGGCACAGTTGGAGAACCAATTAATCCTGAAGCTTGGATGTGGTATAAAGATGTTATTGGTAAAGATAAATGCCCTATTGTTGATACTTGGTGGCAAACTGAAACTGGTGGTGTGATGATAAGTCCCTTGCCAGGAGTCGTGGCTACAAAACCAGGTTCAGCTACTTTCCCTCTGCCAGGAATTGAAGTTGAAATCGTCGATAAGAATGGAGATAAGGTTAAAGAGAATGATGGTGGCTATTTAATTATTAAGAAACCATGGCCAGGAATGATGAGAACAATTCACGGAAACTCAGAGAGATATTTGGAGAGTTATTGGAACTATATTTCCTTTAAAGGAGAAAAAAATGTTTATTTTGCTGGAGATGGAGCACGCATTGATGAAGATGGATATATATGGATTATGGGAAGAGTTGATGATGTCATAAGTGTTTCAGGACATAGGTTAGGAACAATGGAAATAGAATCTGCTTTGGTAAGTCATAAATCAGTTGCAGAGTCTGCCGTCGTTGGCAAAAAAGATGATTTAAAAGGTGAAGTTATCGTTGCTTTTGTATCTCTAGAGAAAGACGTGAAAGGTTCTTCAGAATTAGTAGAGAATCTAAAGAAACATGTTGTTAATGAAATTGGAATTATCGCAAAGCCTGAAAAAATTATAATTTCTGACTCTCTTCCGAAAACACGTAGTGGAAAAATTATGAGGCGAATTTTGAGATCTTTGGCTGCTGGAGAAAAAATTAGTGGGGATATAAGCACTCTCGAAGATAGTTCTGTTTTGGAAAAATTGAAAGAATTATCCTGATTAAGATTCATCAATTATATTAGAAATTTTTTTTATAGTATTTCTTTTGAATTCATCATCGGCCCAGTCTCCCAAAAAATTTTCTCTTAGTCCTGCGCTTGCAATTATGGTATGTGTACCTTTTAGCATTATCCCCTTAGAATTATCTTCTTTTCTTGCTTTCAGACAAGAAAATAATTTATCTGTTTGATCTAATTCGTCTGAGTTGAATCTTATTAGGAAGTTATTTTTTTGACTATATGTTTTTTCAATTAAACGCAAAGTTCTTTCGGGACTTGGGCTGAATTCACTGTTGAATTCTAATCTTTGAGAAATTTGTTTCAATAATGGAATTGATTTGTTAGCACTAAAATTATTAAAACTAATAGATATGAATTTTTCGCAATTTCTTCCGCCATCAGGAGAAATTAAATGAAGTTTACAGCCCAGGCTATGACCAATTCTTATTGAAGGAATTGATGCTCCTATTCTCTTTGATAAAGATATTCGGCAATTCTTAAAATCTTTCCATGCTTTGATAGCAAGTTGTTGGTGATCAAATTGTGGTGTGTATTTATATGCATGTACTGCATAATTTTTATTAATTAAACTCTCTATGAATCTTCTATAAGTTAAATCTGGCTTAGAAGCTAAATAACTTCCACCAATAAATTCAATAATTTTTTTTGGATTTGAAGGCCAATAACAGAAATTGTTAAATTGAAATTTTGTAAAAGTCATCTTTTATAAACTAAAAATGTTTCAAAAAATATTTTCTAGCCTGTTTTTTTAATTTATATTAATTTAAAAGAAATATTTATTAAATGCGTCAAGATAAATGAAAGTATTTTGAGTTAATTGGAACTATTTAACAAAAAAGAATTAAATCAATTGGATTTTCTTCATGATCAAATTAACACCAATCCCTCTGAAGAGAGAGTAACGAATAAAAATAAAAAAATTGAAAAAATTTTAATCCTTGATACTGAAACAACAGGTTTAGACGAAAATAAAGATGAAGTGATAGAAATAGGTTGTATCTTGTTTGATGTATCTTTTAAATGTGTACTTTCACAAGTTTCTTTTTTATTTCCAGTTAATAATAATGAAGCCGAACATGTAAATGGTATTTCTGCAAAAGTAACTAATATCTCTCAACCATGGGAAGATGGATTGAATTTCTTTCTAAAACTTGTTGATTCTTCAGATTTCATCGTTGCTCATAATGTGGAGTTTGATAAGAAATGGTTTGGAAAAGGAAGATTGCCTAAGCTTAATAAGAAATGGATATGTAGTTTAGAGGATATTAATTGGTCTTTTCAAAAATCACTAAAAACAAGACCTTCAGTAACTGATTTAGCCTTATCTTTTTCAATACCAGTTTGGAATTTACATAGAGCTTTATCTGATTGCTTTTATATATCTGAGGTCTTCAAAAAATGCGACAACTTAGAGGAACTTTTACTTAAAGCTACTGAACCGAGGTTTTTATACAAGGCTTTGGTTAGTTATGAAGATAGGTCTTTAGCTAAAAATGCTGGGTTCAGATGGAATAGTCCTGTACAAGGAGCTTGGTCAAGAAAATTAACTACTGACGAGGCAAAAAATCTTGATTTTAGAGTTGAGATTTTAAATTAATATTAATTTAATTTTTGACTAAGAAAAAAATTTAGTGCATCTTACAAGGCATCCATTTATTACCCATTTTATGTGCTCCAATACATCCGTATTTTGAAGCAGCCTTTTCAGCCTCTTGTTTAGTGTTAAATAGATCTGACATCATATTTTCCTTATTTGAATTTGAAATTTGTTTGGAATGATTATGATGATTTTCATGAGAATTAGGTGAGTACTCCCATATCCCCATAGTAGTAACACCGGCAGAGATAATTCCCATCCCGACTACTGATAAATTCACTATTCCCATTGCGACTGCACCAAAAGAAAATACACCCATTGGGACTACCCCTATACTTATTACTCCCATTGGCACTATTCCTATTGAAACTATACCAAGAGGTGCTATTCCAAAAGCAATTTTTTTTGGTTTTGTACCGCAATGTTGATTGTCTTTACTTTTATTAATTCCCAATAGTTTTTCTAAATGTTAAATTAAAATTGTCTCACAAGATAACCAATCAAAGATTAATTTCTAGATGAATTAAAAATTTTGAATTATTTTTTAGAACTTTGAATAACTTAAAAAACCTAAGAGGAACAGTAGACCTATTTCCTGATCAATTAATAAAGTGGCAAAACGTTGAAAAAATTTTATTAGAACAGCTTTCTAGAGCATCCATCAAAGAAATAAGAACACCAATATTGGAAATGACCGAATTATTTATAAGAGGCATTGGTGAAGGAACAGATGTTGTCAGTAAGGAAATGTATACATTTCTTGATAGGGGGGAGAGATCCTGCACTCTTAGGCCTGAAGGAACAGCATCAGTCGCACGAGCGTTAATACAAAATGGAATATCGTCTAATCCTCTTCAAAAACTTTGGTACATGGGTCCTATGTTTCGATACGAAAGACCTCAAGCAGGCAGGCAAAGACAGTTTCATCAATTAGGTGTTGAGTTTATAGGACATGATTCAGTTAGAAGTGATGTTGAAATTATTGCTTTAGCTTGGGATATCTTAGGTAAATTAGGAATAAAAGAACTCAATCTTGAAATAAATACTTTAGGTGATACTAATGACAGATCAAATTTTCAAAAATCTTTTTTAAAGTGGTTAGAAAAAAATAAAGATTCTCTAGATTTAGATTCTCAGAATAGAATTTCTAAAAACCCTTTGAGGATTTTAGACTCAAAGAATATTCAAACTAAAAAAGTTCTTGAAAATGCACCAAGATTATTTAATTTTTTATCTGAAAAAAGTCATAACAGATATTTAGACTTAAAAAGACAATTAGAGGTTTTAAAAATACCTTATGTAGAAAATTTTAATCTTGTAAGAGGTTTAGATTACTACACTCATACAGCTTTTGAAATTACTAGTGGGGCTCTAGGCTCCCAAGCTACAGTTTGCGGAGGAGGGAGATACGACGATTTAATTAAACAAATGGGAGGGCCAAACACTCCTGCAATTGGTTTCGCTATTGGTTTAGAAAGATTAATTTTACTGGCAGGAAAAGAGCTTGAAATTCCAAGAAATACTGATATCTATATCATTAATCAAGGCTTAGTTGCTGAATCATTAGCAATGGATTTATCTAGAAAATTAAGAAATTACGATTTGTTAGTTGAGTTAGATTTAAGCGGAGCCTCATTCTCTAAGCAATTTAAAAAGGCAAATAAACTGAAATCTAAAAGTATTATTGTTATTGGTGATGATGAGGCAGTTAATGGGGAGTTTATTATAAGGCTCTTTGATCAATCAAGTAATGGGAATGAAGAGGAGGTTATATCTTTTGAGAATGATATTAAATTAGAAAATTGGATAAACAATAACTTATTTGTAAAGTGATGTTCTTGAAGATAGTGATAATCTTTCTTTTTATATTTATTTTTTTTAATTTAAGTAATTTTCTTAAATTAAATAGAAAACAAAAAGTTTTTAATTCTAAAAAAATAACAGTTTTCAATAAAAAGAATCTTAATAATTGGATGAATTTAACTAAAAAAGAAAGATATAACTTAACAAAACAAGATTCCCTTAACTACATGGATAAAAGAAAACTTTTATTAGACGAAATTAGAAATGAATATAAGAAAATATCTAGAAAAAATTCTGAGGGGAACATTAAGAAAAAATAATTATGGAAATTTACTGGACTTCTAATAAAACCATAAATGGATTAAGACATTTTGTTTTAGTAAATGAGACTAAAGAAAAAGGAAATAATAGTTTTTTAATGGTTTCAGTCCTTGATTCTGAAATTAACTTAAAAACTACTTATGAAGAATTGATAAATAGTGGGAATTGGCACAAGGGTTGGATCAATCTTTCAAAGCATCAATCCATTACAGAAGAATACGTCAACTATAAATCCATCAATAAAGGAAACGGTATCGATGAGATATTCATTAATGAAGATTCTTTATTTAATATTTCTTAATTTGATATAAATCTTTCAAATCTCTTTTCTTTGTAAATACTAGGGTTTTTGTGACTTAATAATTATTTAAAAGTTTTACCCCTTTCAAAAAAATAAAATTAACGTTATCAAGGATTAATAATATTTACTTAATTCAATGTTAGGGGATATGTGGAGCTCATCGGAGTTGACCTCGGAAAAACTTGGAATAACTGAAATTAAACTTTCTTTTTTACGTGAAAATGGAATACTCAAGCCCGGGATTCATTGGAAAAGCTCTCCACTCGGTCAGAAAAAACCTTGGAAACCCAAAGCGCTATACAATATAAAAATGTGCAGAGAAATAATTAATAAATTTTATTCTGAAGAAAACTATAATATTGCAGCCTAAAAAAACATATTATCCTGATTAATTTGGGAAAATATATAAATATTTATTCGATTAGATTCTCATTCTTACACTCAATAAGAGTGTTTTGCAAAGTTGGATATAAGTTAATCATATTTATATATTGCTTCGATTTTCTGTAAGATTTTGCAGCCTTTTTGTAATGAACTTCAGATTTCATTTCTAGTGAAAATTTTCTAGAAGACTCTTGAGAAGTAGTCATAATATTAGATGTCTTATCTCATATTTAATAATTGTTTGAAAATGAGGCAATAACCACCACGGTGTAATGAAACAAAACATCGTTTAATGTCAGCAAAATGAAATTTATTTAACTTATTTTATTTTAAAAATACTGGTTTATTTAATAGAACTTATATCTCTGAGAATAATTTTTCTTCATTAAATCTACCTTCTTTACTCTTGTCTTGCCCTACGAATAATTTTTGTTTGGCAATAGTTAGGATTACTAACCTTTACAATTTTGTTATGAATTCAACTGTTTGGTGAAATATAAAGTATTCTCAAAACGTTTAAGCTAATCAATTCCTAAATGCAAACCTATGGAAATCCAGATACTACCTATGGATGGTGGGCTGGTAATTCAGGTGTAGCAAATCGCTCAGGAAAATTCATTGCTGCTCACGTAGCTCATGCAGGATTAATTGTTTTCTGGGCGGGTGCATTCACCCTTTTTGAACTTTCACGATTTGACCCAAGCGTCCCAATGGGGCATCAACCTCTAATCGTTCTTCCTCACTTAGCAACTCTTGGAATAGGGTTTGATGCTAATGGTGTTGCGATGGGAGATACTAAACCTGTTCTAGCGATAGCAATAGTTCACTTAGTTTCTTCTATGGTTTTAGCAGCCGGAGGACTTTTACACTCTTTACTTCTTCCTGGAAATCTAGAAGATTCTGATATAGCAAGAGCTAGAAAATTCAATATTGAATGGGATAATCCAGACAAATTGACATTTATTCTTGGTCACCATTTAATTATTCTTGGTTTCGCAGTTATTGCTTTTGTTGAATGGGCAAGGGTTCATGGAATTTATGATCCAGCTATTGGTTCTGTAAGACAGGTTGAGTATGAATTAAATTTGGCCAAAATTTGGAATCACCAAACAGACTTTTTGACTATCGATAGCCTAGAAGAAGTAATGGGAGGCCATGCTTTTCTTGCTTTCGTTGAGATCACTGGTGGTGCTTGGCATATTGCTACTAAGCAAGTTGGTGAATATACCAAATTTAAAGGTAAAGGACTTCTCTCTGCAGAAGCTGTTCTCTCATGGTCACTAGCTGGAATAGGCTGGATGGCTATTATTGCAGCATTCTGGAGTGCAGCTAACACAACAGTTTATCCAACTGAATTCTTTGGTGAACCACTTGAATTGAAGTTTAGTATTTCTCCTTATTGGGTAGATACTGTTGATCTTCCTGATGGTGAGTACACTTCAAGGGCTTGGTTAGCTAATGTTCATTACTATTTTGGATTCTTCTTTATTCAAGGCCATCTATGGCACGCTTTAAGAGCACTTGGCTTTGATTTCAAGAGAGTTACAAATGCTATTAGTAATATTGATAGTGCAACAGTTACTCTTAAAGATTAATTTTCAAATTTTCTTACCAATATCAAAAGGCTCCTCTTACAGGAGCCTTTTTTATTTGAAAAATTTGGTTTATTAATTTAGATTTAGAATTATATGTTTTTGAAATCATTGAATATTTTTTCTATACAGAATAAAGATATTTTTTCAAATTCTCTATTGATAAGTTTTTTTGGATTGTTAATTATATTTTTTTTGTTGATTTTTGGAAGGAAATTAAAACTAGCTGTTCAACTCGAGAGATTTGGATTGCCGATAGCAGTCATATCAGGAATTTTAGGTATATCTATAGGCCCATTTGGAGCGATACACTTTTTGCCAAAAGAAACAATAAATGTTTGGAGTAATTTTCCTACTCCTCTTTTATCATTAGTCTTCGCAACTTTAATGATGGGAAGACCTATACCGAATATAAATGGTTTAGTTAAACCGATTTTTAATCAATTTCTATTAGCTCTTTCACTAGGTTTCGGACAATTTTTTGTCGGTGGCCTTGTTGTTAAATATTTTCTGCCTCCATCTATGGACGCAAATCCTCTAATGGGTTGTTTAATAGAGGTAGGTTTTGAGGGCGGCCATGGAGCTGCATCAATAATCGGTGAAAGTTTTAATAAACTAGGTTTCCCAAATGGTTTAGATCTTGGTTTGGCTATGGCAACAATGGGTCTTTTATCATCTTCAATATTGGGTAGCATGTTCATCTTCCTTGGTAGAACTTTAGGTCTTTCAGATACTCAGGAAATTCTTGAACAAAAAGATAGTTTAAAGGGAAAAAATAAGATAGGAATTTTTGCAGATTTAAGAATTTTTATAATAAATCTTGGATTCTCTGGTTTGGCAATTTCTTTTGGTGTTTTGCTACTTAAATTTTTAAGGTATATTTCAAGTTCTTTCGGAGATTTATCGAAGGAAATTATTTTTTCACTACCAGTATTCCCTTTTATCCTTATAGGTTCGCTCCTCATAAGATATATTTTAGAGAAAACCAAAAATACAGAATTTATTTCAAATATTCTGCAAAGGGAGATTGGTATTTTATCCACAGATTTGTTGATTTTTACAGCTATGGCGAGTTTAGATATCGCAGTTGTTTTTGATAATTGGATAATTATTTTAGTGTTTACTATTTTCGGTTTATTTTGGAATTTAATCTGCATTGCTTATTTCGCATACTTTATTTTTGATGATTATTGGTTTGAAAAAAGCTTGATAGAGTTTGGGAACTCTACAGGTGTAGTAGCTTCTGGGTTACTTCTTTTAAGGCTTGCAGATCCCAAAAATATTTCTAAGACTTTACCAATTTTTACTTCAAAACAGCTTTTCGCCCAGTTAATTCTTTCTGGGGGACTATTCACAGTTCTTGCACCATTAATGATTTCTAAAATTGGGTTAGATTATTGGACAGAAATTTGTGCCCTAATTACATTCGCAATTCTTTTTATTGCATTGATTTTTAATAAAGTAGAGATGAAAAAGTTTCAATAAGAACCCTAGAATAGTATTAACCTAAATTTTATTTTAATGTCATTTACTCCCTACGATATTCCACCTCAAGAAAATAAAGGGAAGTGGTTTAGGAGTCATTTACTCGGAAGGGAAATCGAATTAGGAGAATTGTATAGTCTTGGATCAAATGATTTAGATTTGCTAATGGCGGAGACTGCAGAAATTAGAAGCGATCTTGATTTTAAGGAAAAAAATATTGGAAAATTTAGGACTGCAGGATATTTTTTGGAGTTAGCAAGAATAATTGAAAAAAGGAAGTTGTTAGAAAGTTAATTAAAAGGAAAATAATTCTTTCTATAATTTGGTCCCCATAATTCGTATTTATACATTAAGGATTTAAATTCTTTATTTTTCTCAAATGAATCTAACCAGTTTTTTATCGAGGGTTCAAAATAATTTATCCTTTTTTGACTTTCACAAGCGATTCTAAATTGTCTTACAAAAGGCCAAACAGACCAATCAGCTATTGTGGGGCTATCTCCAAAAAAATATTTGTTTTCTGCAAGTAGTTCGTTCCATCTCTTTATAAATTTAATAGCATTTGTGAAATGAAATTCTTCATCACTATCTTTATATCTTGTGGCATATTTAAATCGATCTAAATGATATTTGAATTCGTTATCGTTTTCATTAATTATTTCAAAAATATCTTCCTTTTTGTTCTCAGGAAAATAAATTAATTTGATGTTTTCCTTTTTCGACTCTGAGAGAGCCCACAGGATGATTTCAAGACTTTCTTCAATAACTTCACTATTTTTTTTAATAAGAATGGGAACCGTTTTCGTCTTTGAATTATTTAAAAAATCTAGAGGTTTATTTTTTAAATCAATTTCTCTTATCTCTACTTTTATTTCGCAAATTAACAGGGCCCATCTTGCACGAATTGCATATGGACATCTTCGAAATGAATATAAAATATCGTTTTTCATATTGTAAAAACTTTTAATTTCCCTAATTCTTTTAGTATTATCTAAGTAGGAACAGTATTAATTTTACAACGCAAATGTCGGGATATGTTTACCTTATTAGAGTAGGAGACCTTTATAGGATTGGGAAAACGGATAATCTTGAAAAGAAAATTAAAAAATTAAAGCCAGATGAATTATTAACATCAATTATGACTAAGGAGCCAGAAACTCTTGAAGCAAGATTACTAAGAAAATTTAAGTCGCAAAGAATTCCTGAAACTGGTTATTTAAAGCTTTCTAAAAGACAAATTAGAGAATGTAAAAAGCAATTTGAATTAAAGGGTAGCTTACCTCACACTTTAGATGCTGAAGTTTCTATAACTCTATTTGCATCTTTTTTATTGTTTTCATTAGGTTTTTTTATTTTTAATTATTTAAATTTGGGATTTGTAAGATCTATATCTTATTCTTTCGGAATGGCATCTCTACCAATGGTTATATTATTTATTACAGGTAGTTTTGGCGGATACTTTTCTGAAGATTTATCTCTTTTTTCATTGTTAACTAATCGAATAAAAGGTTTATTTATTGCAATTGCAATGCTTTCAATGGCTTACTTAATTTTTAATTTAGGTTAAATTTCATAGTTACAATTTAAGGCGATTTCAAATGGAACTGATTGGGTAGGTAACTTGAGAATAGTTGAGCATATTTCAGCAATATCTTGAGGTTGTGTCATGCTTGATTTGTCTAAAGAAGAGATATTTTGGGCCATTTTTGTATTAACCCAGCTTGGGCAAATTGCAGTAATCCTTATATTTTTATCCCAACCTTTATTTTTCATAGTTTGGCATAATCCCATCAAAGCAAACTTTGAAGAAGAATAAGCGGCCAAATCACCTTTGGATCTTTTCCCACTCATTGAAACTAAAACAATAATTCTTCCTCTTCTAGAGGCACATAAATGATCCCAAGAAAGCCTACATAAATGCCAAATTGCCAAAAAATTGATATTTAATGTATTTAAAATATCTTCTTCATCACCATCTTTGTATAAGAAAGGAACTTTTGATAATACTCCAGAACAATTTATTACTGAATCAAATCCTCCAAATTCATCTAAGGTATTCTTTATCCAATTTTCGGCTGTAATTTTTTTTAAAGCATCATAGTGGTTGATTATAATTTTCCCTTCTGGCCATTTTTTTGGATCAATAGCGCTTCCTTTTAATGATTCTAAATCTCTTATGCCAACACTAATTCTATTGCCTTCTTTTAATTCTTTATGTGCAATATTTAGTCCAATACCTCTACTTGCTCCACTTATTAATATGGTTCTCATTTTTTAACTAAATGTTTGGAAATATTATCCTAAGTAACATTTTAAATTCTCTTCCATGCATAATCATAAGACCTTTCTTTACACTCCATGGAGCCTTTATAAACATTACGCACATAGCATATACAATCTCTTTTAAAGAAAGAGTATCAGTTAGAAAACCATACCATTGATTTTTAGGTAGTTGGAAAAAACTGCCAAAAAATTCTCTCAATAGTTTTTCGTCAAACCTCATTAGTTTTTCTAATCCAAATTGATAAAGTGATTTCTTCCTAATTAATTCTTTTGACCATAAAGTTTCCCAACCTTTTCTAGCAATATGATAGGTACTTAGATTTTTGTTTTTAATTGCTTCTGAGACTGCCTTAGCGACAAGTGGAGCTCTTCTTAAAACATTACCAATTAAATATCCTGATGCAGGATGTACCATTGAAGCAGCACCACCATATCCAAGTATTTGTTGTCTGAAATCTGGGATTGGCATATTCATAGGGAGAAACAAGCCAAGCTCTTCATGTTGCATGCTTGTGATTGATATATTTCGATAAGAAAGCCTCTTTTCTAGTCTCTCTTTTAAATTTTCCATTGTAAGAGGATTTACTAAACCAAGAGAAGTCTCTTCAAGAAAATATTTCCCATCCCCCATATCCATGGCATAAAGAAAAGTAGGCGGTTCTTTTTTTTGCTCATCGTTAAGATGGTCATTTCTATAGTCCATCAATACAAACTGCTCTTTCTTAAGTGGAGGTTTACTAAAATTACCTACTATTCCATAACAAGTTTGGACTGCTAAGGGCCCACACGATTTTAATTTAAGAAAAATAGGATCATATCCTGTTGCATCTACCACTAATCTTGCAGAGTAAGTATTGCCATCTTTTGTCGTTACTGTACTTTTGTATTTTTCAAAATGTATTTTGTTTGCAAAGCCTTGATGCCATTTAATAAAAGACTTATTGCATTCATTAAACCAATAATTGTGGAGCTTCTTTTTATCAAATAGTCCATAATCTAGTGAATGTTCCGTGGCTTTATTCTCATCGTCCTGTTCTTCTAATGCGCCATGCCCAAAAAAACTTACAGTATTCTTCCATCTATATTCAAGTAAATCCTGAAGCCCGAGTTGATCAACTTCTTTCCCCCAAATACCATATGTGTTTGGCCAAGGTTCATCTGGTCCATTTGGAGAAAGTACTTCAACATTTAATTTTTCCTTCCCTAAAGCTGAGGCAATTGCCATACCTGCAGGCCCTGCACCCAAAACAAGAACATCTGGCATATTTTCTTTTGACATTAAATATAAATCTTATGATTAAAGAAATTTATGGAACAAATTATTACTTCTGAGACTAGGATTATATATTTCATCCAATACTTATAATGAGAGTAGATTAATAATAATCAAATTACTCAATTACTAGTGACTTAGTTTTCAGTGTTTTAACAATAATTTATAAGATTACAAAATAAAAAATACTTAAAAAGATTTTTTATTATTAAAAAATATATAGCAAATCAAATGATTAAAAATAAAAAAATTTTAATTACTGGAGGTAATTCAGGCATAGGTCTTTTTGCCATCATTAATTTACTAAAGACGAAAAATAATTTATACGTTGTAATAAAATCTGAATTAAGAAAGCATGAATTTCTCAAAACAATTGAGAAATATTTTGATAAAAATTACCTCAGTAAATATCTTAATATTATTGAAAATTGCGATCTTTCAAATCTAGAGAATATTAAAAAAATTAAGGATTACTTTATTAGTAAAAAGATTTTCTTAGATGTTGTTGTTTTAAATGCAGGATTGCAATACACGGGTTCTTTTTATCCTAAAGTATCAAAACAAGGGATAGAACTAACTTTTGCAGTTAATCATCTTGCACATTTTTACTTAGTAAACATCTTAAAAGATTTAGTTAGAAATAAAGAAGAATCTAGAATCATTATTACATCATCAGATGTACACGATCCCAATAGCTCAGGCGGAAATATAGGAAAGAAAGCGGGACTTAATAACCTAGTTGATTTTAGAAAAAAAGTTACGGGTCAATTTTTAAATTTCAATGCTGATGAAGCTTATAAAAATAGTAAATTATGTAATATTTTGTTTGCTAAAGAACTTGAAAATAAATTAAAAATGACCTCCAGTAAAATTTCTGTAATAACTTGGGCTCCTGGTCTTGTTATACCAAATGATGATTCGGGTTTTTTTAGATACAGTAAACGTTTTAATCTATTTGGATATTTAGTTTTTTCTAAAGCTGCAAAAAATATTTTAGGAATTTCTGAAAGTATTGAAAATGCTGGTAGGATACTTTCTGAAATTGTTTTTGATTCAAATTTAAATAATATTGGTTACGTTCATTTAAGTAATAAACTTATATCTTTTAAAAAACATAAATTAGTTGAAAGTAAGGTTAGCGATGAGGCAAATAATTCTGAGTTGGCTTCAAAACTCTGGATTTTAAGTGAAGAGATTTGTAGATCATTTGGCTTTGTTACTTTCAATATTTAAGGTTTGTGTTGGGAATGCAAACTCTATATTATTATCCGCAAATTCCTCAATAATTCTTAAATTTATAGATTGTTGAGCTTCCATTGCGGCGAGATAATTATTTGTTGGGATGTAATAAACAAGTTCGAAATTAAGACTGAAGTCGCCGAAATCTGTGAAATGACATCTATCAAAATACGCATCTTTTGTCTCTTCAATTATTTTTTTAATTATTATTGGAATCAATTTCATAAGTTTTGGAGAGGTTTCATAAACAACTCCCAATTTATGCACTAACCTTCTTTTTTCCATTTGTGCGTAATTTGAAATTATTCCATTTGTTAAGGCGCTATTGCTCATTACTATTACTTCTCCATTTATACTTCTTATCCTTGATGATCGTACTCCCACTCTCTCAACCATTCCGAGGACTCCATCAGATTTTATAAACTCACCTTTTTGAAAAGGTTTATCAAGCAAAATTGTTATATATTCAAAGAACTCTTGAACTGGATCTTTCAAAGCTAATCCTGCTCCAATACCTCCTGCACTTAGTAAAGCCCAAATAGCAGTCATTTGAACTCCTATATTTTGTAAGAAAAAAATTGAGCCAATAGTCCATGTTAATGCTTTTATCAATGGAGTTAGTGAAGATACCATCGAACTAATTGAGGAATCATTAATTTTCGAGGTCGATTCTGTTAAAGATCTTATTAAAACTTTGTTGAGAGCTTTTATGATGATTATTAATATAAATAATTTCAAAATATTCAATAAGACAGAGATGAAAGTTATTTCATCAGCAAAAAAATAGTCAATTGAAAAATAAAATGAGAGGAGGAAACCTATAGGTTTTATAATTCCAGAGATCACCTCAAAAATAAAATCATCGAAATTTGTTTTTGTTCTTTTGGAAATCTTTTTAAAAAATATTTTTGAAACTTTTGAAATTATTATCGACAATAAAGTTCCAATAAAAAAAATAGATATTGCCAGAAGAAAGTTTTCAGTAACTAATTTCATATTCAAATAAGTCCTTAAAATTTATCTCTAATCAAATTTTAAATTATCTCTAAATAACAAACCAGTCTTTATTTTTCTTTAACTCATTATTATTTTTCTAATTTCTTTAAATTCTTCTCTATCCGCAGTTTTGCATAATTCAAAAATTATTGATTCAGTTGTTGTTAAGACCGCCCCACTCTGAGTCATTCTTTGTAATGCTGTTTCATGATCTACCCTATTTCGACTTCCCATGGAATCTGATATGAGAATAACTTCAAATCCTTTTTGTAAACAATCTAAGACTGTTTGTTGAATACAAATATGCGTTTCGATCCCACAAACTATCAAATTAGTAATTTTCTTATCTTTAAGTTCTTTCAAAAAATCTTCTAATTTAGCAAGGCTGAATTCCATTTTTTCAAATTTTCTAAATTCTCCTACGGGTGATATTTCAGGTATCGTTATTCCCAATTTTAGTGGGTTTTGTTCAGATATAAATATGTTTTCTTCTAAAATTTGGTAAGCATTTATTAGCTTTTTAATGTTTTTTATTAAAGAATCCTTATTAAAAATTGGTCTTATTATTTTTTCCTGAATATCAATAATTATCAAGGCGTTTACTTTAGATGATAATTTATGAGAAGAAATTTCTTGATCATTCATCATTTACATATAAAGATACATTTAACATAATATTTTGAAGAACTTTAGTAAACATTTTAAATAAATAAGTTGTTTTACTCTCATCTAGAGTTATTATTGAGAATAGCCAAGAGTTAATTTTGTCATTATCCTCTCAATACAAAGTAATCACATCTCCTCTTGGTGATGGATTACATAAAGATGGGAAGAGATTAACTCCTCAGAGGTTAAAGGTTCTTAATTTATTTGAAAACATTGGTTCTGGAAAGCATCTTAGTGCTGAAGAGGTTCATGAAAAGTTAGTTAAAACAAGCTCCAAAGTTTCATTAGCAACAATTTATAGAACTTTAAGACTTTTAGTACAAATGGGTTTGCTTCATGAATTAGAACTCAGTGAGGGTGGACACAGATATGAATTGCTTAGTAACGACACACCGGATCATCATCATTTGATTTGCATTAGGTGTGGAAGAACAGAAGAATTTGAAAATGATGAGGTTTTAGAGGCAGGCAAAGTTGCAGCAAAAGTTAATGGGTTTAAACTAATTGAATCCTCTTTAAATGTAAGAGCAATTTGTCCTAATTGCATTTAGCAGGTTTTAACTTAAAGAACCTCCACAACTTGACCCTGCACCTGCAGTGCAAGCAAAACAATGTTCTTTTACAGCTACCCCGTAGTCAAAAGTAAATGATTCATCCAACAGATCTAAAAGTGTCTTTGGTCCTTTATTCTCTCGGAAATTTATCTGTTGGTTAAAGTCGCAATCATAAATTTCTCCTAGCCAATTTACGCTAATTGTCTTTTTACACATTAGATTTTCTAAATTTTTTTCATTAAAATTTTCTTTTAGTAATTTGTAATAAGTATTTAGTTTCCCTTCTCTTCTAAGAGATTCTTCATATCTATTTATTGGCATATTAGTTATTGTGTATAAATTATTAAAAACGATATTGTATTTTTCGAATAGAATTTTTTTATAATCCTTTTCCAATATTTCCTGAGAAGGAGGAAGAATTGGGCTTACAGGATTGTAAACAAGGTTTAATTGCAATCCATTTTCTTTCTTTCCATAGCCTAAATCATTAAGAATTTTTATGGCATTAATACTTTTTTCAAAAACGCCAAAACCCCTTTGAAAATCAACATTATTTTTTTCATAACACGGTAGCGAAGCAGTAACTATCACTTTATTTTTTGCAAGAAATTGAGGAAGATCTTCATAACCTTTTTCAAAAAAAATTGTCAAATTGCACCTATCAATAATATCAACTTGTTTTGTGTTCAAGCTGGTTATTAGGTTTTTAAATTTTGGGTGAAGTTCTGGCGCACCACCTGTAATATCTAAAGTCTTGATTTTGTATTTTTCAATTATCTTTGGAATAAGAGATATCATTTCATTAGACATCTTTTCAGTCCTTAGGGGACTCGAATTGACATGACAATGCTTACAAGCCTGATTGCATTTATAACCTATGTTAATTTGCAATGTTTCTATAGGTTCTTTATGTATTGTGGGGAATTTTTCTTTCATGAATCTATTATTTATAAATTGTCATTCGAAAATAAAAAAGTCAACTATTTTTTTTAAAGTTTGATCTCTCATTAGCAAGTTCAATAAACCAACTTATGTATTCTTTGGGACCATTTTTAAAAACTATGTCAAATTTTAAATTGTCATGAACATCACTGATACCTAATAAACCAGTTTTTTTTGTAGAGGGTCTTTCAACTTCACCAGAACTACTATCTACAAAAATTATTTTGTTCTTAATCCCAAATTCATTACCTAATATTTGTATTAATTCTAGAAAAGACCTGTCACTTCCTCCTCTCGAATAACTTTTGTCATCATTATTTTTTTTTGATGTGACTGTGTCACCAACTCCTACAATCAAAGGCATGTCTTCTTTTTGAATAGTTCTTTTGCATAAATCAATTTTTTCCGTAACAGAATTTGGAGAGTTTCTAAAATTAAAATTTCTTCCAAAAGGAGCTTTACCAGTTTTATCAGCAATAAATTTATTTAAAAGAAATAAAACTCCAGAATCTTTAACTGCTCCTTTAATAAGTAATTGTATGTCTGTTGATCCGATATCATCTTGAGAAGAAAGTTTAATTGTTTCTCTACCATTTTTATTACCTAAATTTGGTGAAATATGAAGGAAAAATGAGTTTTTGAGACCTTCGGATTCAGCTTTTAAAATGATTTCATTCATCATTTTTTCAAAACTAATTTGAATAAGCTTTCTTTTATCAGAATCTTCCTGAACTAAATCAAAAAGACTATTGAAATTAATCGTTGGCGAGAAGCGTGTTTCACATATTGATTTTACTGCGTGAAAATTGATATCCTCTTGGCTAATTTCAGGAAAAATATTCTTAACTATATAATTAAATTTTGGTCTTATTAAACTAGGTACTTTAGATAAAAAACTTAGTTCTTTTTCTGAGACTCCTTCAAAACTTATCTCACCATTACTGTCTTGATACTCTACTCCACAGGCAGCTAAACCTCTTAAATATAGTTCTTTGTTTTTAGGATCAGTAGTGCTACTTAAACTCCTCTCTATTATTCTGTTGACTCCTCTTGGACCTTCATGTTCCCCGCAAGTTAATACAAAGAATTCCTCGGCAAATTCTTTTACTGCATAGATGTATCTTGATTCTAATTCTCTAGTCATTGGATCTTTAACTAAAGGGATACAAACTCCGTCAATGTCTTGAATAAGTAAGATATTTTTAGAAGAAATTAATTGTTTTTGTTCATTTAAATTACTTGCCATATATTCCATATGTAAAATTATTTTTCTTTTAATTTCCACTTTCTCAGAAATTATAAATTAAAAAACTCAATATTTTCAATAAATAATTTGCTATGGTCAAAAATTGCTTTAATGTAGAAAAATGTAGGAATGGGTAAGAAATTAAAAAAATTATCAAGAGTTTCCAAAAATGAAGAATAATTTCGTAGAAAACATCAAAGATGAAAAATATTTTTATTCATTGATTGAAGATATAGAGAATAGCAAAGTTGGATTTTACAGTGTTGGTTTATATCCTGCATCACTAGCATACAACTGTGCTATGCATGGAAAATCAAATAATATTCTCTTGGCTCCTAGGGAAGATAGAGATTTGTTAGGTGCCTTCTCAAATGATGTTATTTCTGATATGGATAATGAGATTATTGAAAAGATTAAAAGAATGGGAAATTATTCTTCAGAGGGAAAAATAAAGTCTTTTGATCTAAAAGATCTTCTCTTGAAATGTGAGATAGTTATTCTTGCTTCAAATAGTAATCACATACAAGATGATGTTAAAAATGCTTTAGAACTAAGAAAAAATTTAAAAAGAGAAAATGTGGTTCTTGGCTGTCTAGTGGGTTCTTTTTGTATTGATAATAAAAATAAAAACCCTTTTATTCTTTGTAATAAATATCCAAATTTAGCTTTTTTTACAGGATTTCATCGTCACGGAGCTTTACGAAATCCTAATGATAGTTTTACGGCAAATTTCTGCCATCCTGATGCGCTAACAGCTTTAATAGGAGCACGCATTTTGAATCAATTATCACCGAAAATTCAAGTTTCTCCTGGAGTTCACAATATTGAATGTCAATATATAAAATCAATAAAAAATATCTCATCAATATTTGCAGGTTTTGTAAATAACTTTCATTCAGATAAGCCAGGAATGCTGCCTACCATTAATACGATTTTGTTAACTCAATGTTTAGATCAGGCCGCATCAGTATCAATAAAAGTTAGAAAAAAAAATAAATTAGAGAATAAATATCTTTCATTAAAAGAACTTGGTTATGGTGAAGAAATAATTAGTGCAAGGGAAATAATTAATGATAAATTTTGTGAAAAAGGAGATTATACTTTTTCTCAATTAAATGCTGTTAAGGCTGATGTCTTAGGGAGTATGACTCTACCAACTGAAGGCAAACCTACACGGAATTTTCAAGCAGGACAAGTTTTATCAGATATGCTTTTGCAACTTAACAGATGTCCAAAAGATGTCTCAGAATTTGTAAATTGGTGTAATAAATACTCTCTCAGTCAAGGAGGTTTAGAAGGTCTAAAATCTCTAAAATTTTGGCCAGACATTTATAAAGAATTCAAAATTAAAAATAACAATTGTTCAATGATTAATCTGATTTATTTATGCTTTAATGCAAATTCAGAAGAAAAAAAAGAAATTTATAAGGTTTTAATTAGTTCAGAAGAAATCACTAATTTTTGCCAAGAATCTGTGAAATCTGAATTATCTTTCGAACTAAATGAAAAATTAAAAGGAGATTATCTTTTTGATGATATTGAAAACTTTTACAAGAAATTATTTATTGACAAAGAGCAAAACGCCCTTAAAACAAATGAATATAATAATCAAAATTCTAAAAAAAATCCTAGTTATATCAATGTATTGAAAATTATTAATAAATATTTTAATAATTGATTATTTTTTTAATTTACTAGAAAGCAAAGTTTTTAATTTATTTACTAATCTTGATTGCAAGGTTAGAATTATTATGGTTTAAAAGGTTTTTTTTGAAAAAGGAATTAACTCATCGTTCTAATGAACTTAAAGCTCTTGGTTGGAATCAAGAAGACTTAACAAGATACGAAGATTTATGGGACTACAGTCAAAGATGGGGATTAATAAATTTAGAAAGAGAAGACAGACAGTTTTTAAAGAAGGCAGAAAAGTTACTCCCAAAGATCCAAAATAAAAAGATATCCGTTAAAAAAACTATTGAAGAAAAATCTTATTATCTATGGTTAAATTTTTACCTCGATGAAATTAATATTTTTAGTAATTCTAATCTTCCAAAAAATAAATATGGTGTTTGGACACTCTTAATTGAAGAGGAAATAAAACTTCTTAAGGAATTACAACCAGTTATGGGTCTTCCAGATACTTTAAAAGCTAAGAATCTATTCGATAATAGAAAAGAGCTTATAAATAAAGCTTTTAGCGAATTTGATGCTAAGAAAAATGATAAGTGTTTCAATTTTGATGAGGTTCTTAACAACTCTGAAAAAGATGTAGGTAAGAATTGGAAATCAATTACTGAAAAAGATCCTGAGGCTAATACAACTTTTCCTATAATTGACTCTGCAAATATTGAGAAACTTAGATCTGCTATAAAAGAAAATTTTAGTTCATATATGAAAGATAATTACCCCTCATTAAAAAAGGATTTATAAATATTTATCTTTTTTTTGTTTTTTTTTGGGACTTTTTTAAGTTAAATAGATAATAGGATTATTTTAAAATTTTGAGCAACCAAAAGTTCGAGACGCTTCAGTTACATGCAGGCCAAGTGCCTGATCCAACTACAAATTCTAGAGCAGTACCCATTTATCAAACTAGTTCCTATGTCTTTGATAATGCCGAGCATGGAGCTAATCTGTTTGGATTAAAAGAATTTGGAAATATTTATACTCGACTTATGAACCCCACCACAGATGTCTTCGAAAAAAGGATGGCAGCTTTGGAGGGAGGAATGGCAGCACTTGCAACTTCCTCAGGGCAAGCTGCTCAATTCTTGGCAATCGTCAATTGCATGACAGCAGGGGACAATTTTGTCTCTACATCTTTTCTATATGGTGGGACCTATAATCAATTTAAAGTACAATTTCCAAGATTAGGAATTGAAGTTAAATTTGCAGATGGTGATAGTATCGATAGTTTTAGAAATAAAATTGATGATAAAACAAAAGCAATATATGTCGAATCGATGGGAAATCCAAGGTTCAACATTCCAGATTTTGAGGGACTCTCCGCTTTGGCGAAGGAGAATGGAATTCCTCTAATAGTGGATAATACCCTGGGTGCTGGTGGTGCTTTAATAAGACCAATTGATTTTGGAGCCGATGTTGTTGTAGAAAGTGCAACAAAATGGATCGGTGGACATGGAACAAGCATCGGTGGGGTTATAGTTGATGCCGGAACCTTTGATTGGGGAAATGGTAAATTCCCATTAATTAGTGAGCCAAGCGCTGCTTATCATGGGCTTGTTCATTGGGACGCTTTTGGTTTCGGTAGTGATATCTGCAAATCTTTGGGAGTACCTGATAACAGAAATATAGCTTTTGCGTTAAGAGCAAGACTTGAATGCCTCAGAGACTGGGGGGCAGCTCAAAGTCCTTTTAATTCTTTCTTGCTATTGCAGGGTTTGGAAACTCTAAGTTTAAGAATAGAAAGACAAACCTCTAATGCTCTTGAATTAGCAAAATGGTTACATTCTAATTCTAATGTAAGAAGTGTTAATTATCCTGGCCTAGAATCTGATCCATATTACTCTAGTGCCAAAAAATATACTACTGGAAGGGGAATGGGTTGCATGCTTATGTTCTCCCTAAATGGGGGTTATGAAAATGCAGTAAAATTTATTGATTCCTTAAAATTGGCGAGCCATCTTGCTAACGTAGGTGATTCAAAAACATTAGTTATTCATCCTGCTTCAACAACTCATCAGCAATTATCTGAAGAAGAACAATTATCTGCAGGTGTTACGCCCACGATGGTAAGAGTTTCTGTAGGAATTGAGCATATTGATGATATAAAAGCAGATTTTGAACAAGCACTTTCACAAATCACATAGGAAAGGAGATTTATTGGCTTTAATACTTCCTAGTAACTATCACAAGATTAGTGATGTTGAGAAAAATCATATATCTTGGATCGAACCAGAATTGGCAAAAAGACAGGATATACGTCCTCTTAGAATTGGTATTTTAAATATCATGCCTCTTGGTAAGCAGTATGAATTTAACTTACTACATCCACTTGGTTTATCTCCTCTTCAAATTGAGCCAGTTTGGATAAAGCTTGAAACTCACTCTTATAAAACATGGGATCTTAATCATCTAAATAATCTATACATAACTTGGGAAGAAGCAAATAATCCAGAACCGTTAGATGGAATCATTATTACTGGAGCACCTATTGAGCACCTAGCATTTGAGGAGGTTAAGTATTGGGATGAATTCGTGAAAATTGTAAATGAAGCCAGAAATTCTTGCGCAAGTACACTTGGGTTATGCTGGGCGGGCTTTGCGCTGGCTTATTTGGCGGGCGTTGATAAGCAAGTTTTTGATAGGAAATTATTTGGGGTATTCCCTCTAAGAAGTCTTGTCCCTGGACACCCTTTGATGGGTACACAAGATGATGAATTTATATGTCCTCAAAGTAGATTTGCTGGATTACCAGATTTGGAAATGGAGAAGGCCCAAAAAGAAGGGAAATTGAATTTGTTGGCTTATGGAGAAAACGTTGGATATACAATATTTGAATCTAATGATCAAAAACAACTTATGCATTTAGGTCATCCTGAATATACGGTGCATAGAATTATTAGTGAAATAGAAAGAGACAAAGAAAAGGGAGATGTTCCTTCTCCTAAAAATTTTGATGTAAGTAGTTCAAAAACCGCTTGGAGATCCCATAGGAATTTACTTTTTCAACAGTGGCTTTGGTTTTGTTATCAACAAGTTAGTCTTAATTAACTTTTTTAATGAGCGCTTTCCATACCGCCTAGTCTTTCAAATAAGTTAAGACTTTCTTTATTTAATCCTACAATTTCAACTTTAGAACCACCATTTTGGAATTTTCTAATAATTTGCTCAAGAGCAACAACGCCACTTTGATCCCAAATATGAGCTAAAGACATGTCAATTACAATATTTTCAGGATGTTCATGAATATCAAATCCTTGCAAAAAATAAATTTTACTTACAAAAAATAATTGTCCTTTTACTTTGTAGGTAGTCAAATTATTTTCTTTAGCTCTTGAGACAGTTATTACTTTTGCGACTTTTCTGCTGAAAAGAATTGCAGCTAATGCAACTCCTGCAATAACTCCAAGTGCAAGATTATGAGGTTTTGTAAGCATTGTCACTGCAAAAGTCATAAGCATTACTGCAGTATCGCTTTTAGGTATCTTTCTAATATTTTTTAATCCATTTATATCAGCTGTACTTATTGCGATCGTTATCATGATTGCTACTAGAGCAGCCATTGGTATTGCTCCAATCCAAGACTTCAAGAGGATAATCATAATAAGTAGAGATATACCTGAGGAGAGGGTTGATAATCTAGATTTACCACCATTTTCAGTATTCATAACAGATTGCCCAACTAAGGCACATCCTGCCATTCCACCAAATAAGGATGCCACAATATTTGCGATTCCCTGTCCTCTTGCCTCTTTATTTTTATTAGAACTTGTATCAGTTACATCGTCTAAAATGTCTTGAGTTAAAAAGGTTTCCATTAAACCCACGAGAGATATCGCAAGTGAAGTCGGTAAAATTATTCCTAATGTTTCAAGACTAAAAGGTACTTTCCCATTTTCTATTGATCCAAAAGGGAGTGAAATACTTGGTAATCCATCAGGTAATTTACCCAAATCGCTAACTGTTGGTACATCTAGATTAAAGAATATGCTTATAAGAGTAATTACTACTATTGCGATAAGTTGAGGTGGGACTACTTTTGTGATTTTTGGAAGCCCATAGATAATTAACAATCCTAGGATTACAAGAATCCAAACTAAAGGAATCTGAGAGCTAACTGGATATTGGCTTATAGTTTGTTCAACTATTCCTTTTGATTCTTTAATACCTATTCCTAACTGAGGTAGTTGTGCTTGAAAAATTAAAAGTGCCAGTGCATTTACAAATCCACTTAATACTCCTGTTGGCACGAATCGCATTTGGTAGGCAAGTCTTAAATATCCCCAAAGAATTTGGAATATTCCAGTTAATATACCAGCTGCAATAAGATATGGGACTCCTAATCCAGGAGCTTGTGATTCTCCATAAGCAACAAGTCCAGTCATTAAAAGAGCTGTTGAACCTGTGGCTGAAGTGATCATCCCTCTTCTTCCCCCAACAATCGCAATTGTTATAGATAAGCAAAATGCACCAAAAAGGCCAACTTTAGGATCTACACCAGCTATACCTGAAAAAGCAATTGCTTCTGGGATCATTGCAAAAGCAACGACTAAGCCAGAGAGAATATTTGACTTTGGATCATCTAACCAATTTTGAGATAAATATCTTGAGAAATTTGACATTTTAAGTTTCTTTATAAATAAGAAGTTAGCTCATAAAGGAGGCAAAATACCTTGTGGGTCAAAAATATTCTTTAAAGTTTTTAATTCATTCATTCTACTTCCAAAGGCTAATGTAATTTCTTCTTCATGAGAATTTAAGTGATTATGTAATTGAGCTAAGTGAATATTTGGATAAAACCTTTTTAGCTTGCTCCACGATTTATAAATCCATTCCAGAGCGACTTCTTTTTCTTGAAGATCATTCTTTTTCCATGATGCATATATCCATGGTTTCCAAGTACTTTTTCTATGAATAAAAAAGCTTGAGCCATGATTTAATTTTTGAGTTTTGCAACCTAATTGTTGAGAAGCAACATAACAGGAATTATTAGGTTTATTATCCATTATTTCATTCAAACATTTTATGAAAATTGGGATATCATTTTTTAAATCTTCTCCAAGAAGACTAATTACCTCAGAATGGTTATTTGCATTCAGTTCATATAAATTCAGTTCCTTTGGGAAAAAATTAATTTCGTTAAAGTTTTCATAAAATTGTTTTTCTAGAGCGGGAAATTTGTCTAAAAGCATTAAGTATTCTTCTGTTCTTTTGTCCTCTAAATTATTTTTGAGTTCAGCAAAAATATATATATAAATTTTTTGGGCATAAATCCATTGAAGACTAATATTTTCTGGAAATTCCTCTGATAGTTTTATTATTTCTGAAAGCTCATTTGGATTTATAAATCCTTCAATAACCTTTATTGGATTAGATTGGATAGTCTTAAGTTCTATTTCGGTAATAATTGAGAAGAAGGGTGCTGCGCCTTTAATTGCTTCCCAAATCAGTTGTTCTTCTGGATTTATTTGATTTTTTTTTAAAGAGATAAATGTGCCATTTCCCAAGAAACCTTTTATTGATTCAATTTTATCAATGGCTAATCCGTAGGCTCTACTGAGCGGGCTTACTCCACCAGTAAGTATATAGCCTGCTCCAGGAAGTTTGGAAAGTCCGATTGGAAAACTTCGATTATATTTTTGTAAATGATTTAGTAGATCCCCCATTATTACTCCCCCTCCAATTGTTACTAAATTGGTTTTTCTATCTAGTTGAATTTTGCTGTGATTTTTTCTTAGATCAAGAGTTGTAAAGCCATTTTTTGCACAGCTAGAGGTTGTACCTCCACTACATACGCAAAGGTGCTCTAATTTTTCCTTAGAATAGTTATCCTCATTAAATAAGGAATTATCAATGTCAAAAACTAATTTCTTTAATTTTGCATCCTTTGAGTTAATATTTGGAACTTCAATCAAGTTATTTTTTTTCACTACATGATATTGTTCTTTACTATTATGGTATAAATAATAATTTGAATTTGGATAATTTAGATTCGAAGTTAAATAATGAAGTCGCGATACTTATCTGTGGACACGGGAGTAGAAATAAACTAGCCATTAATGAATTTCAAGAATTAACTAATTTCATCCAAAAAAGGTATCCAAACTTTTTAGTTGAATATGGTTTCTTGGAATTTGCTAAACCTTCGATTGTTGATGCTTTAGACAAGTTAAAAGATCTTTCTATAAAAAAAGTAATCGCAATACCTGCAATGCTTTTCGCTGCTGGCCATGTAAAAAATGATATACCTAGCCTGCTTATGGATTATTCAAGAAAAACAGGAATTGAAATAATTTATGGAAGAGAATTAGGTATTAATAATTTAATGATTAGTGCAGCTTGTGAAAGAGTAAAAGATGTATTTAAACAAAATAATAATCTCAAACCTGAAGAATCATTATTAGTTGTTGTGGGTAGAGGTTCTTCTGACCCAGATGCGAATTCCAATGTTTCAAAAATTACGAGAATGATCGTAGAGGGTATTGGCTTAGGGTGGGGGGAAACAGTTTTTTCTGGAGTAACTTTCCCTCTTGTTGAACCTGGCTTGAAAAATGTTGTGAGACTTGGTTATAAAAATATAATTGTTTTCCCTTATTTCCTTTTCTCAGGTGTCCTTGTTACAAGAATAAAAAGGCAAAGTGATTTAGTTGCGATTAATAATCCAAATATTTCATTTATACATGCTAAATATCTTTCGTCACAGTCTTATGTGGTCGACACTTTTGTAGAGAGGATTGAAGAGATTCTTAATAACGAAGGTAATAATTTCATGAATTGCTCAACTTGTAAATATAGATCAAATTTATTTGGCTTTGAGAAAGAAGTTGGAATGGTACAAGAAAGTCATCATGACCATGTAGAGGGCTTGGGTATCAGCTGTGATCTATGTGACCCTGAATGTAATGGTGCTTGTGAAATACAAAATCAAATACCAACTCATAATCAAGAAAAATCAGACATAGGAGGAGGTGATTACTTAGAACATGAACATGTAGAGGCTCATCAACATGAACATAATCACCATCACCATCACCATAGTATTTATCCAAATTCAAAACACCCTTTAGGACCTGTCACGCTTCGCTTGCCTAATAAAGATTAAATCTTAAGAAAATCCGTTGAAAACAATGAATCACCTGTCTCTTTCTCGGCTTAGTCTTAATAGACTCAGTACATATAAGTATTCTTAATATAAAATCGTGAAAGTATTTTGAGCTAGATTTTCCACAATTTGCAGGTTGTTTTCCACGTCCAAATCCACACTGGATTAGAAATGGCAGTATTTTTCAAAAAAAACAGGACTTCAACATTATTGTTGACTTTTTTTTAAGATCTATTCAATTTCCTTATTTGAAAAAGAAGATTTTTAAAAACCTACTTATAACATGAGTCTTATTTGATAATTTGAAAAGTTTACCAGAAGATTTTTGTTGATATTTTTAGAGAAAAATACCATTATTGTTGATGTAGAAAAATAAATTTATGGATCAAATCAGCCAAACAAATTTAACTGATAAGAAACTCTTAGAGTGCTCTTCAAATAAAGTCTCATTAGAAACAGAGCTTTCAGAAACTCTTTATAACACTATGAAAGATTTCGTATTAAGTAACCCAACTTGGGATCAATATAAGCTTATAAATTCAGCATTAGCTACTTTTCTCGTTCAAAACGGTTGTACAGATAATTCTGTCTCAGAAATTTATTTAAATCAATTATTTTCACCCTCTAAGTCTTTTTAATATTTAAACAGGCTCTTCTACTCAAGGCCATCATTGTAAGTGTGGGGCTTTGCCAAGATGATGTGGGCCAGCATGCTCCATCTAGTATCAGTACATTCTTACATCTCCACAATCTATTAAATTTATCAACTACGCTATTTTCTTCATTTAACCCCATTGGTGCTCCCCCTACCTCATGAATATAATATCCAGGAGGAGGAGGACTATTTGAAAGTGCTATCAAATTTTTTGTAAATAAACTCCCTAATGGAATATTCATTAGTTCATCAATATTTTTTATTTTCCCATTTGCAGCTTTGACTGATTTTTGTATTGTTTTTTCCATATGTTTTGCCATATTTAACTCATTCTCGCTCCATTCGAATTCAATGTAGGGAATTGGTATTCCCCATTCATCAGTTTTTCTTGAGAGAGAAACTGAGTTTTTCTCTCTAGGAAGGACTTCACCATGGGCGATAAGAAAGCCAATGGATTTGTTTGCGTCTTTTTGTAAAAATTTAGGTATCCCTAATCTATCAATTGCCCCCCAGATTCCATAACCTCTATGGAAATTTAGGTCGTCAATTTCTGGTAAATTTGAACCAAAAGGAATAAAGAAGCTGCCTGCTCCAGAAAGATCGGGAGGATCTAGTAATTTATCTGAGTTTTTTGCTTTTGGGACTGAAAAAAATCTACAGATAGATATGTGATCCATTAGGTATTTACCTAATTTCCCAGAATTATCTTTAAACCCTGAGGTATTTGATTTGTATTCTGAGTTCAGTAGTATTCTCAGTGTTGAAATTGTTGATGCGCAAAGAAGAATCAAATCACAATCCAATACTTCTTTGTGTCCATTTTCTAGGTTTACAATCGTTAGTTTTGAGGCAAGCTCTGTTATCTTGTTAATCTCAAAAGACTCCACTAGATAATTAGAGATTATTTGTACATTTCCAGTATCTAAAGCTATTTTTAAAGAGCTTCCTACGCTAGAGGACTTGGGCCAATTTTTTTCTTTTACAGATGAATTACGGTCAAATCCTCTTGATTGGATAAATGGATAGTTTAATTTTGATTTAACTTTGCTGCCAAAAACATTTTCGTTTTCTGTAAGAGGAATTTCACCAATATATTTACCGTTTGGGACCTCCTTGATATCATCTTTTCGTCCATAAATTCCGCAGAAATTTTCAATAAAATCGTAGTGCGGGGAAATTTCTTCGTATGAAATGGGCCAGTTTGGTCCGAATCCGTCTTTTTTAGCCGGATGAAAGTCTTCTGAGGAAAGTCTTAATGTTATGCCTCCCCAAGTTAACGATCTCCCCCCATATTGTTTACCTTGTGTCCAAAGAAATGGCTTTGTTTTTGGGAAGTCATAAGGATGCTTCAATTCATTTGAATATAAGTCAGGATTATTTTTCCAATAACCAGGATGTTGGCACTGATTTGCATGTTTTTTTGTTATGACTCCTGATAATCTTTTTAATGTACTTTTTGGCTCATGATTACTAGCTTCATGCCTTTTAACTTGAGGCCCTGCTTCTATTACTAAAACTTTGATCCCTTGTTCTGCCAATGTAAGTGCTGCTATTCCTCCTGTAGCTCCAGAACCAACAACAATTGCATCATAAGGACTTATATCCAAAACCTATTTCGTGATTTGCTATTTCAATAAATATAGCATTCAGTAAATAATTAATTTTTAGATTTCAGCTTAAGAAGTTAGAATTTATTGAAATACTATTCAAACTAATGAGGTTTATAATTTTAACTTTTTTAATAGTTGTTTTAACCCTCCCTTCTAGAAGCTTCGCTGCGTTGGATTATGGTAAACAATCTTTGGTAGGGGCTGATTTTTCTGGATCTGATTTAAAAGGAGCAACTTTCTATTTGACTGATTTACAAGACGCAAATTTGTCAGGTTGTGAGCTCCAAAATGCGACTCTTTATGGAGCAAAATTGAAAGATACTAATTTAAGTAACTCCAACTTAAGAGAAGTAACTTTAGACTCAGCTGTTTTAGATGGAACAGATTTATCAAATACTAACTTGGAGGATTCTTTTGCTTATAGTACCCAATTTGAAAATGTAAAAATACAAGGCGCAGACTTCACAAATGTTTTTTTGCCAAAAGATATTATTAGGAAATTTTGTGAAAGTGCTACTGGAACTAATCCAATTACAAATAGAGAAACCAGAGAAACTTTAGAGTGCGATTACATTTAAATTTATGCACACACAAGTTCCTTTTTAATCTTTCTTTGTTTATAAAGTGATCTTCCAACAGGCCAACCTAAAGTAGATAAATGTTTCATTAAAGAACCTGAGTATTTGAAATAAAAATTGTCTGAATATTTGATACCAAGTTCTTTTAGAGTGATTATTAATAAACATAGATCTTTCTTTTTTCCTTTTTTCATATCCAATAATATCAATGCTTCACTTGATAATTTTTTTTCTAGTACCTTATCATTTTCAGCAAAACCAACTTTAAGTGAATTAAATGTATCAGAATAAAGAGTATAAATTATTCCATCTCTAGATTTATCTACAGAAGTATCTACTTTAAATCTTGATGATATTAATGTTTTGTATCCTTTAATGATTTTTCTGTTGTTCATAATTATTTTATTTCATCCTGAGCTAATTCGTATTTCTCCAATAGATTGTTTACTTCTGCTAGTGCAATCCTCTTTTGACAGGCCGAGTCATATCTATTAACTGCTATTGAAGGTATTGAACCTTTGCTTTTCATTTCCCTTATACCAGTTTCTAAACATTGAAAAGCAACACTTGATAGATCTCTTCCTTCTGCGGCGGCCCAAACTTTCAAAAGATAAGTAAGATTTGATGGTACTGAGATCTGTACTTTGTTTGAATTTGAAGTATTTAATGCAATATCATCGAGACTAATTTCTTTAGAGGAAATAGTTTCTTTAACCTTTTTCTTCAAAAATTTTACTTGGCTTATAGCGTCCTCTTTATTCTTTATTTTTTGTTCTATTTCAAATAACTCTTCTTCAGAATTAATTAAAGCTTCTAATGCCCATTTTGCATCATCTTTTGCAACCGCGGTTCTATCAAGCCATTCATCTCTTATTTTTGACCAATTACTAGGCATAAGGTTTATAATATAATTCTATAATATATAAATCTATATAGATTGTCTATGGATTCTAAACAGAATTAATATAGAGTGTTTAAAGTTTAAATTTCATTTTTAATAATTCCTCTTCTTAGAAATAATCTTTTACAGCCATTGAAACGGCAGAATGTATCCAATATAGTTTTATTGGTATTTTTTCCAGATAATTGAAAACGATATATTTGATGCAATCTTTTTAGAATTTATTTATTTGTTTGTTTAATTAAAACTCCCGAACTTTAATCTCTTTCAATAAGTTCAATTTTATATCCATCTGGATCCTCAACAAAGGCTAAGACAGTAGTACTGTTTTTCATTGTTTTAGGTTTGGTTGTTATTTTACAACCATTATTTTCTAATCCTTCGCAAATAAGATGAATATCTTTTACTCCAATAGCTATATGACCATATTTGTTTCCAAGCTCATAGTCTTCAGACTTTTTGCCCCAGTTATAAGTTAATTCAATTACTGAGTTTTCTTTTTCTGAGCCATAACCAACAAATGCCAAAGTGAACTTTCCATGAGGGTAATCCTTTTTTCTTAATAAATTCATGCCTAATCTATTGACATAGAAATCAATTGATTTATCTAGATCTCCAACTCTCAACATTGTATGTAGGATTCGCATTTTGAATTATTAACCTTAATCAATTATCTAATATTTAATAACCATCTGCAAAAGTTGAGATTTTCGAGGCTAGTTCTTTAATTAATTTAAGAAAAATTAGGTTAAAGTATTAGTATTAAATTTCAACAACATATTGAATCAGATATCCCAGAGACTCTCATCAGTATTTTTGTATACTTTACCGTTAAAGGCATCAATACCTTTTGGATATTATTTGTTTTATAAATATTCTTTTTTAAAAATACTTTTATTTCTAACTTTTCCAGTAGCAATAATTGAAAAATCTTTGCCTTTTGGTAGTTTTTTATTATTTATAATTTTGTTTGCTGGATTAGCAAGAAATCCAAAAGTTCCCTATTTCGTTAGATATAACGCATGCCAAGCATTACTTATTGATATCGCTTTGATAATAATTTCGTATCTCTTGAGAATATTTCCCATAGTTGAATTAGGCTCAATTATTTTTGTGTCTACACTATGTATTTTTATCTATTCGATTTCTCAATGTTTATATGGAGTTGAACCTGAAATACCCTTAATTAGTAAATCTGTAAGAATGCAAATTTAAAAAGATTTATAGATTTTCTGACTTTCTTCAACACTCATTCAGAATAGATTCCCATCTTTGTTGACTTGCCTTTATTGCTTGCATTGGTGGATTAGCTCCCTCAATTTCAAAGGCTTTAATTAATGATTTATTAGCTAATAGGCCTAATCTTGCAGCCTCTCTTTGCCTAGAGCATACTTTTTTTCTTGACCCCTCTTTTAGACTATTTTCGATTTCTTTGAGAATCTGACTTGCTTCATTCGATTTAGAATAAAAATCATTCATGTAAACATCAAGTGCCGTATCAGCAAGGATTTTAACTGGAGAAATTATTGTAACTAAGCATAATATTAAACTTGCAAATACAAATTTTTTCATGAGAATCTTAAGTAAATTTTTTGCCTGATCTCTTTAGCACTAAATAAAAGGTAAGAACGCTAATTGTTCCAGATGGGCCTATTAAAATATGCCAAAATTGATCGCCACTAATTGAGAGCTTTGTTCCAAAGAAAGTCGTAAAAAAAATACCAAATATTGGGTAAAGGATAAAAAGCCAATCTTTAAAAACTCTTTGCCAATTTATGATTAGAAGGATGCTTATTATTACTTGAAAAAGAAGAGAAATAGATTTATCAAATAAAAAATATGAGATTATTGAAAATAAAGAAATACAAAAGTTAGCTTTTTGAATAAATTTATTTTTAATAACTGATATTGATAAACATGAAAGACCTAAAGATAGGAAAGAATAAAATAACCAATTAAATAAAGAAGAATGATCTACATAAATCCAAGATGTTTGGGTATGATCGATCATTTCAGAAATCGATGCCAATCCTAAAAAAATAAAACCGAAAGGTATCAATTCGTTCTTGTGAATGTGTTTGAATTTCTTGATCGATCTAATTCCTAATAATATTGGGATGATTGCCGCCTGAAAATGAGCTAATAATAAAACTGAAAAAAACAAAATAAATTCTCAAACTCAATTCATCTAAAATGTAAATATAAGAAATCAGTTAAGGTTATCTTAGTAGGGATAAATACCATTGCCCGATTACTATGATCAATATTGTAAGAACAAAAGGAAAAGCTGGATATTTTGTTTGAAAATTAGCGGGAGGCCAAGGTGACCAAGATATTAATCTTCCTTGAGGTTCTTTGACTATAACTTTTTTTTTTGAATTTTTGGATACTGAATAATCTGTAGCGAATCCTTTATTCATAATGCAAATAAAAACTACTCTAACAAGAACGTAGTAAAAAAGTGTTTATATAATTAGTTTATCGTTAAGTTAATTTTTATTGGAATGAAAGGTATTCTTATCCAAAATAACCTTTCAGATATTCTGATTTGAAGAAGATATAGATAGTCCTTTTTAATCGATTTGGTGATTTTTATGGAGGTTAGATTACCTACAGCGATCTACTTTAGTTTTTGATAATTTTTGAGCAAAATTTGATAATATTATTGCTTTTAATCTCTTAATTATTATTGATTAATCAAATGTTTTTGATGAGTTTTTGAGCAATTCATTCAATTCTAAGAGTTCTTTTTTGGTAAACTCACGATATTTTCCCGTTGGGATGTCTAACTTAATGTTCATAATTCTAATCCGCTTTAATGACTGGACTCTGTAGTCTAAAGATTCACACATTCTCCTTATCTGACGGTTAAGTCCTTGAGTGAGTATGATTTTGAATCTTTTAGCTCCCATTTGTTTAACTAAACAACTCTTAGTTCTGGTGCCTAATATCTCAACTCCATTACTCATGCTTTGAATGAAGTCTCTGTTGATAGGACGATTAACGCTTACAATGTATTCTTTTTCATGATTATTTCTTGCTCTGAGTATTTTATTTACGATATCTCCATCGTTAGTTAAGAAAATTAATCCCTCGCTGGGCTTATCCAATCTTCCAATAGGAAAAATTCTTGCAGGATATTTAATAAAGTCAACGATATTGTCGGCCTCTACTCTTTTATCGGTTGTGCAAACAATTCCAACAGGCTTATTAAAGGCTAAATAAATATTTTTTTGTGTTTTTGATTTTTCTATTAATTTTCCTTCAACTTCTATTCGATCATCTTCTTCTACCTTAGTACCCATTTCTGGGACTTTACCATTAATGGTAACTTTCCCTTCTTCAATAAGCCTATCTGCTTTTCTTCTAGAACAGTAACCAACTTCACTTAAATATTTATTAATTCTTGTAGCCATTTTGTATATTTCTTTTTTACCTGAAAAAAGTTTTCTAATTAGCCCTTATTTTAAATCGACTGTCAACTAAACTATTCGTAAATTGGTGAATTGAGTTGATCCATTATTTATTATTTTGAAAAGGACAAATTCCCGAAATCTAACTAGATCAGTCCTAAATCATATTTAATCAAAAACTTCGAGGAAAACCTTTTACTTAAGAATTAAGAATTGTAGTACGGAGGGGGTGGGATTCGAACCCACGGTACCCTTGCAGATACGCTAGTTTTCAAGACTAGAGCCTTAAACCACTCGACCACCCCTCCAAAGGGTTTTCCAGTTTTATTTAACTTAAAAACTATAACATAAGAAATTTGTCACAGTCTATAAATTCAAAGATTTAAAAATTATTTCAAGAAACTAGTTTAAGAGAGAAATTTTGATTAATAATGATGGGTTAAATCGTTATATCAGGCCATTATTAGTTACTTTTAGTCTACAAAAAACTAGTCTGCTACCCAATAATTCACCCAAAGTTGACATTTTGTTGAAATAACCCAAATAAGTTGTTCCCAACTATGGCAGCAATTATTAAAACGAAAGCCACTATGGCGAAAAGAGCACTTACATCTTTTATGTCATAAGGCGCTTTAAATAAAGGTTTCTGGTCTGCCATAATTATCAAATATATCAATGCAATTAAATCATATTAATTTAATGCATGTTAGAAGTATTAAGTGATTTTTTTAGATTAAGTTTGGACAATAAAAAAAGCCACTAAAAGTGGCTTTTTTCCTTATTTGATAAATGAACTAGCTTGTGTAAGTCTTTCCTCTGTAAGTTAGTTCGTTGTGCTGCTTTTTAGCTGCTTCTTTGTTCTGGACGTACTTTTGTCCTCTGTAAATAAGAGTCATTTTTTAAGCTCCGGTTTCGCTTAAGTCCCCGTTCCATGGCTTAAGTCGATTTGCGGCTTGCTATAAGCAAGTTGAACGTTTTGGTAGCGGTTGCTACAAATTTATAATAACATCCATTAAAATTATTTGTCTAGGTTTTTAATAAATAAACTTAATATATCAATGACAGATTAAGTTTCGGATAAAAATATTCATCATAATCCCAGCGCAATTTGCTTACAGGTTACATTTTGTTCGTTTTTGAGAAGTATTTTTTATTTAATGAACTTTTAAATGTAAAATTCTTAAGATTATAAAATTTGTTTTATGTTTTCTAGAAGCAAAAAACCTACAGTAAAAAAATCTGCAATAGTTGAAGAGACTCCTTTATTTGCTCAATTATTACCATTCGCAAACAGAATGAATGATAAGGTTCAATTGGTAAATGCTTTGGCTTTTACTTTTATTATGGGATTCTCAATTTTTGGAATTGCGCTATGGAAACTATCAGGGCTGACCTAATTAGTTAATTTTTGCAAAGCATCAATTTTTGATTCTTTGTTTTCAATTATGGTTATTAACCATCTAGAGGCTAGGCCTCTGGATATTGATCTATTTTTTAGAAATCTACATATATAAACGTGTAGATTTTTTTCGTTTTTGGAGTTAAATTTTTCCTCAAAATCTAAGATATCCTCTTCAGAGGTTCTTTTTCTTAGCTCATCCACTAATGCATGACTAGAGGAATCATTAAAAAAATTTCCAATATTTAAGCTTAATGTCATAAATAATTTATGTCCCTATTTAAGAGGTAGCCATAAATTAAATTTTTAAAAACTAATTTATATTTTTTATTTACAAATAATCCAAAATTTAATCTTTTGGTTTAGCAAGAGGAAGTAAGCACTTATCTGAATCACAACCTGCTGGTCCTGCTTCAGATAGTTCTCCAACATCATATTTATTAAGAGCATCAAAGAAATCGTTATTAACTTTCCTTTCTATTACTTTATTTTGCAATGATATATATTCATCTTTACTTATAGGTTCAAAGGGTAATCTAGGGAAAGTAGCGTTAGCACTAAATCTAGCTAGCAATGCCGCTGAAATATATCCCTCATTATTTTCTATTGCATTATGAATAGCCTTAGCTAGATCCTCGATTTCATTTTCTCTAAATTCTACAGTTGCAGAGGTATTATGCTCTGTGTAAAATTTCTGCACTTGCATGTAAAAATCAAATTGAGCTAGTGCTGAGAAATTATTGATGTCTATTTGGTCTGCACCATCTATATTTGCCCAACTAACTTCTGTAGGGATTTCAACTAACCATTCCGTACATCTTGGATCAAATGGATTATCTAGTAAGCAACCATTTTCATCTTTATCAGATTGAGATGGTACAACTGAGTAACCATAATCCATGCAAGCTAAAGCGATTGGATCATTTTTTCTAAAAGTTATTCTTCTAATGAATCTTTGAGCCTTAGGAGGATGCCATCCCGGAGCTGCTCCAGTAAGTAGACTTTTAGTCCCAGCTGGCTGGACAGTTGTGCATCTATTTGGTCTCCTTAGATTATGTTTATCACAATATTCCCAGACAGTTTCTTTTACTATTTTTCTCCAAGAATCTAGGAATTTAGCTTCCTTATCCTTGAAAACCTTTCCTTCTTCACTATTTGGCCTTCCTGATTCCCACCATTTCAACCATGGAGTCCCAAAGGCATGGACACAAAAATCAAATAATCCAGTGAAACTTACTCCTACAATAGGGTCATATTCTCTGCTTTTTCTATAACGCTCAACTTCAAATTCATGATTAAGTAAGCATGCTACAGAAAGAGCTGCTGCTTTAAAAGCTTTTTTTTGCTCTTCAAAATTGTTGGGATCTATCTGATTTAAATGAACTTCAGCCAAATTGCAGTGGAAATCATTTCCCAAGATCTCCCCACAAGGGTTAAGTCCATATCGGCTCATTCTGTGGTCTAGCTCTTCTTCAGAGAATGGACCATAACTACTGTTTATCCAATTTCTTGCTTCATCCTTACCTTGCTCTGAGTAGATTTCAATAAATTCCTTTCTCAATTCGTCATCTTTGAGAATATCTGCATTTGACCTTGCGATTGCTTCTGGAGCAAATTGAATAGCCCCCTCACCTGAGTGGAATTGTTTTGTTACAGCATCCAAAACAGTTTGGTAAGTGGGTTTTGTATGGTAAACCCTAGTATGATTAGCCATCCTGAGGGCATCTTTTTCAGGATCTATTCTCCAATTCCCATTCTCATCTTGACTCCATAAATTTTCTTTTGCCGATGCTGCTTCCTTATCATCTGAAGCAAATTGTCTCATTCCAGCACTTCTTCTTATATTCCCAGCAACTATAGTTACTGCAGCTTCATCAATTAATAAACAACACTCTACTGTACTTAATTTCCTGCCTATTGCCTTTCCAAGAAGTGATGCAACTCTGGAATAGAGATCTTTCAATTTAATAGGATTTGCCATCCCACCAAAACCCTTTAATGATTCTCCAGCAGGTCTAATATCTTCCAAATTTATATAAACATCAATTTCTCTTTCAAGATTTTCATTACTTGATGCCTCAAGAAGATATTTATAGCTATCTACCCAGCCTCTTCTGCTATCTCCAACTTTGATGTGAAGATCTTTTCCTGTGATTTCTATTGATGACTTTTCTTCTCTTTGATCTTTAGGAGTTATTCCAACGTCACTGACTGATTTAATATTTATTTTGTTAATTACCGTAGGTAGATTATTTATAAAATGAGGCTCAATTATTGCACCTGTCCCACATCCCATCATTGCTAAGTCCATCATCAAAGCGAAGGCTTCCCAATCAATTAAGTTTGTTGATGTACAATTGTATGCCCCTGAAAAATTTTGGTTTTTATTAATCCAAGGGGTTCCTCCGATCCATAACCATCTCCCTGAAGGTTGGGCTTTTTGGTTACTTTGCATCTCTTTCATTAGAATCAATTCTTCATCAGAAAGTTTTCCTAATTCTTTTAAGCCAGATAAATTTCTTTCACCTACTTCACTCCAGTTCTCCCTTTTGCCAGAGGGAGTTTTCCTGCTGTAAGATCTGAAAAAAACAGGATAGGCTGCTGGTGCAGTCTTTGGGAAATCATCTTCTTTAAGATTATTGGAATTGCTTTCTGAAGAAGCTTTATTTGGTGCAACAGTCACGATAAAAAATGTATGTAAATAACCCGTACTGGAAGAATAACTCTACCTGTGGCGTCTGCAACTATTCTTACCACTATTTAACGGTTTGTGTAGAATTATGTTTAATATGAAATCTTTGTTTCAAGAAAAGATATGAAAAGGAACCCTGAACCTGAATTAATGGAAAAAAAAGAGCAGGTCATTTCTTATGACGAAGCTGATTTTTCAGAAGGGGAAGTTAATCTAATTAATCAAATAAATCATTATCTTTCGAGAAAAAATATTTCTTTAAGTGAAAAAGATTTAATAGTTGATTTAGGATGCGGCCCTGGAAATATTTCTGAGAAGTTAGCCATAAAATGGCCCAAAACTGAAGTCGTTGGAATCGATGGTTCTAAAGAGATGATTTTGAGAGCAGAATATAAAAAAAATATTTCTAATAATCAAAAAAAATTAAAAAATTTACGCTACATTTGTTCCGACATTAAAGATATTAAATCAAATAATCTTTTATTAAAAAAAGAAATTAGTTTACTTGTAAGTAACAGTTTGATCCATCACATTACCAATCTTGAAGATTTCTTCAACACCATAAGAAGTTTGTCTAGTAATCTGACTGTAAATTTTCATAAGGACCTAAAAAGGCCCTTAGATGAAGAGTCTGCTCTAGAACTCAAAGCACAATGTTCAACTAAATATAATGAGATTTTGACCAATGATTATTACGCATCATTAAGAGCTTCTTATACTTTTAAAGAATTAAAAAATTTTATTTTGGAGAATAATTTATCTTCATTAGATGTGTTTGAAGATAGTGATCAATATCTAATAGTCTATGGTAATGTTTAAGAAATAAATTTAAGGGCCTTAATATTAGATAAATGAGCTTAGGAAGTAAAATTTTAAATAATAAAGATATACTGGATGCGGTAAATAAAAGAAGGAATTTTGCAATTATTTCACATCCAGATGCTGGGAAAACGACTCTTACTGAGAAACTTCTTTTATACGGAGGTGCCATTCAACAAGCAGGAGCAGTAAAGGCTAGGGGTAATCAGAGAAAAGCTACGTCAGATTGGATGGAGCTGGAGAAACAAAGAGGTATTTCAATTACATCAACTGTATTGCAATTTGAATATGAAAGATCAGTCATTAATCTATTAGACACTCCAGGACACCAAGATTTCTCTGAAGATACATATAGAACATTAGCTGCTGCTGATAATGCAGTTATGTTGGAAGATGCTGCTAAAGGGCTAGAACCTCAAACTAGAAAATTGTTTGAAGTTTGCAAGATGCGAAAAATACCAATATTTACTTTCATAAATAAAATGGATAGACCTGGAAGAGAGCCATTTTCTTTACTTGATGAAATTGAATCAGAACTTGGATTAAATACTTTACCTATTAACTGGCCAATTGGGAGTGGCGACGAATTTAGAGGAGTTATTGATAGATTTTCGAGAGAGGTGATTTTATTTGATAAAGCTGTAAGAGGAAAACAATCGAATGAGAAAAGATTAAGTCTTGAAGATAAAGAACTATCAAAATATGTAGAGAGAGATTTACTTGAAAACTCACTTGAAGAATTAGAGGTTCTTGATGAGGCAGGATCGAAATTTGAAGAAGAAAAAGTTTTTAGTGGCTCTTTAACCCCAGTTTTCTTTGGATCTGCAATGACTAATTTTGGTGTAAGGCCATTTTTAGATAGTTTTCTTAAAATGGCTCAAAAACCAGCTTCAAGAAATAGTAATAAAGGTGATATTGAACCTGCAAGCGATGAATTTAGTGGGTTCGTTTTTAAGCTTCAAGCAAATATGGATCCAAAGCACAGAGATAGGGTAGCTTTTATAAGAGTTTGTAGTGGAAAATTTGAAAAGGATATGTCAGTTAAACATTCCAGAACTGGGAAAACAATCAGATTATCAAGACCACAAAAAATATTTGGGCAAGATAGAGAAGTAGTTGATGATGCTTATCCTGGAGATGTTATTGGCTTGAATAATCCAGGTATGTTTTCTATTGGAGATACTCTTTATACTGGTACCTATATTGAGTACGAAGGTATACCATCATTTAGTCCTGAAATATTTAGCTGGCTAAGAAATCCAAATCCCTCAGCATTTAAAAACTTTCGAAAGGGTGTGAATGAACTTCGTGAAGAAGGTGCTGTTCAGATTCTTTATGACTTTGATGAGAGTAAAAGAGATCCCATACTGGCAGCGGTTGGTCAATTACAGTTGGAAGTGGTAACTCACAGGTTAAAAAGTGAATATGGTGTAGATGCAAATCTTGAATCAATGCCGTATCAATTGGCTAGATGGGTCTCCGATGGATGGCCAGCTATTGAAAAATTAGATAGAATATTCAATTGTAAAATAGTAAAAGATTGTTGGAATAGACCAGTTATTCTTTTTAAAAATGAATGGAATCTAAATCAATTTGTTGAAGATAATAATAACTTGAATCTAAACAAAGTTGCACCCGTTGTTAGTGGAGTCGAACCAATTGTTTTATAAATCCTTATTGGATTATAAAATGGGTTAATCTGTTAGTATTAGAAAAAAATTTTGGAATCAAACAGTAGTAAAAACAATAGTGAAAAATCACCTTATGAAATTTTAGGGGTTGAAGAGGGCGCTGCTTTTGAGGATATTCAGAAGGCTAGAGATCTTAAAGTTAAAGAGGCTGGTAACGATTTGATTTTAAAAGCGAAAATAGAATCCTCCTTTGATCAATTACTTATGGGGAGTTTAAAAGCCAGACAATCAGGAAATGTGAGTTATGAGGCTGTGAGTGCTTCAAAAAAAGAAAAACAAATTAATCAATTTACCAATAATAATTTCCCACTTCTATCAAAGATAAAAAATTTAAATAATAATTCTAAGAACTCAAGTCAGTATAGTCTTCCAAAAATAGCTCCCCCCTCATTTGATAACCTTTCAATAAAAATATCTTTTGGAATTTTATTTTTGATTTTATTATTTATCAGTCCAGATTCTAATAATAGACTTTTGCTTTCGATCTCAACCTTAATACTTACCTATTCTCAAATTAAATCTGGGAAAAGATTTATAGGCTCTTTAGGATGGAGTGTTACCTTTCTTTCAATAGGATTAATATTTGGTGGATTACTTGAAACTAATTCTTTCATTCAGGAAATTTCAAATAATTCTTTATCAATACAAAAAATTCAAAGTATTCCTGCCATGGTTATTTTATGGCTGGGCGTAATTTTCTTGTGATTAATTTCCTATCATCGATTTAATTTCTTCATAATTTATAAGATATTTATTCTTACAAAATTCACAAACTAATTCTGCTTTACCATCTTTCTTTAGGATGTCTTCCAACTCGCTCTTATCAAGCATTTTCATTGCATTTAAACTTCTTTCTTTTGAACACTTGCATTTAAAATTAACTTCTTGGGAACGAGCTTTTTCAGAAATTGATTTATCGTCAATATCGGGAAATATATTTCTAATTAAAGAAAGAAGATTATCTTTTGACTTAAATAGGTCTTCGCTGAAAGAATTAATTTCTTTACATCTTTCTTCAAGTAGTGAGACAAGTAGAGGGTCAGTATCTTTTTTAGGTAGAACTTGAGCTAATAAGCCACCACTACAAATAACATTTTTATTTTTTATTTTTTCTCCAATAAATACAGCAGAGGGAGTTTGCTCTGAATGATATAAATATGAAGCTAAGTCTTCAGCAATATTTCCATTTACTAATTCAACAGTGCTTGTAAAGGGTTCTCCAAATCCACTATCTCTAATTACATTTAAATATCCTGTACCTAATGCTTTTGTAAAATCAAAAGAATATTTATTATTGTCTATTTTGACTAGGTCTAATTCTAAATTAGGATTCCCTACATAACCCCTAACTTTTCCGTCTCTACCTGCATCAACTAGTAATCCTTTTAAAGGTCCGTCAGATCTAACTCTTAAAGTAACTCTCCCATGCATTATCTTCATTGAGCTTGCTAAAAGCAGTGAAGCACTAAATGCTCTTCCTATGATAGAGGTGGTTAAATAAGAAAGACCGTGTCTTTTTTTTGCTTCTAAAGAAGATTCTGTTGTTAAGACTGCAACTAATCTTATTCCTCCATTTGCTGCAGTAGCACGAACTATCCTATCCTGCATGATTTTCTTTCATAAAATTTTTAATTTTCCCTTTTTCTAAGAATAATATCCTAGAAGAAATTTCCTCAAATAATGCCGGTTCATGAGTAACAATAATAATTGTATTTTTATTTTTTAAATCAAGAATTAAATTCTTCACATCATTTCTCATTGAATAGTCTAATCCAGCAGTTGGTTCATCAAGTAAAAGAATTGAGGGGTTTCTAAGTAGTTGAACTGCAACAGCTAATCGCCTTTGTTGTCCGCCACTTAATTGTTCTGGTGGTTGGGTCAGATTAATTTTTTTCAAACCAACTTTTTTTAAAACTATTTCTATATTTTTTTCTTTTAAAGATTTATGGCCTATTTTTAATTCTTTCCCAATGGTTGTACCTATAAAGTATCTTTCAGGAAATTGGAATACTACACCACAAAACCATCTTCTTTGTCTAGAAGATAAAATTTTATTCTTCCAAGTAATTTTTCCTTTTTGTGGACTTGTTAATCCGCTTATTATTTCGAGTAGTGTTGTTTTCCCAGAACCACTATTGCCGCAAATTAAAATGATTTCATTTTCATGCACTTTTAAATTTAAATTGTCTATTATTTTTCTTTCACCAGTTTGGGGTTGATAAGATATTTCTTTTAAATCAAGCATTATTAATTAAGTTATAGGTACGAATTTTAATCTAGTAATTACTTACTTATAATAGTTGTAGATCTAAAAAGTTATTAGTCAATATGAATATTATTTTTAGGGAAGTTGATCCTTTTAATTGTTGGATATGGATTAGGTTTTCAGAATCACCAACTCAAGATGAAAAAAACTATTTAGATGGTGTTTTTGATAGTTGGTACGTTTTAGGAAGGTTAGGTGGATTTAATTCTGAAAATTTGCAAACTCATGAAGAGGGTTCTGATTTAAGTTGGATGTCCTATGACAATGACCAAAAAAACGCATCTCTTCCTGCCTTAATGCATAATTTAGGAATTATGGAATATCAAAACCTGTGGGGAAGATGTTGGGTTGATTTTGGAACTTCAGACTCTATTTCAATAGATATATTAATTAATTCTTTGAATGAGATATCAAATAATTATGTAAAAATTGATGAGTTAATTATTGGGGGTGAAAATAATGATTGGGCAATTGAAGAACATGAAGATTTAGTTTTCAAAGATTAAGTTTTTAGATGGAAGACTTAACAAGATTAATTATTTCTCATGAAAGAATTGAAAATATTAGGAACAATAATTTAAAACTTTCTAAAGAAGAGGCTCATTATATAAACAAAGTAATGAGGATAAAAAATGGTAAAAAAATATTTATAGCTAACGGAGAGGGTTCATTATGGAAAGCTATAAAAGTTAAAAATGATTGTTTAGAAATAATTCAATTAAAAAAACCTTACTTATTTCAAAAACGAGCAATTAACTTATTAGGCATAGCTGTTGTTATACCAAAAAGTGGTTTTGAAGATATTTTAAAAATGTGTACAGAAATAGGAATTGATTTTATACAGCCATTATTTTCAGAAAGACAGGTAAACAAAAATTTAAATTTTTCTAGAAAACTTTTGAGATGGAATTCAATTATCAAAGAAGCAGTTGAGCAAAGTGAGAGATTATGGAAACCATCAATTTTAAATGGTATTGATATTATTGAATGGCTAAAATGTAGAAATAATCAAGAAAGAGTTTCAATTTCTATAACAAGAGAAGAAACATCATATGACTTAAATCAATGGTTAAGAAAACAACAAGAATTTGTAAATAATAAAGGAGGTATTTTTTGGAATGTAATTGGCCCTGAAGGAGGTTGGTCCTCTAAAGAAATTGATTTTTTTAAAAAAAATAATATTACCTTTGTTAAACTTTCCGAGACTATCTTAAGAACTTCAACGGCTAGTATTAACGCATCATCAATCCTAAATCAGTGGAGAATTGATTTGAAATTAAGGAATTAGATAAAATGGATTTAATTAGAAATCATTTTTTTATAGGTTTTTGCATTAATTTTATTTTGATTTATATATTTTGCAAGATTCCTTTGATGACAAAAAGTGGTTGGATAAGTGCAGGTATTTTAGGCACAATTTTGTGGGGATGTTTGTCATGGCAGGGATGGATGTCAGTTGTAATTTATTTATTATTTGGATCTCTCGTTACCAAAATAGGTTTTAAATTTAAAAAAGAAAAGGGAATAGCTGAAAAAAGAGGTGGGATAAGAGGTCCTGAGAATGTATGGGGCTCAGCAGCTACAGGATTATTTCTTGCGATTATGACAAAATTTAATGCTGCCAACGTAGTGATATTTAAAGTGGGTTTTGCTGCAAGTTTCGCCGCAAAGTTGGCGGATACTTTTGGTAGCGAAATTGGAAAGAGATTTGGAAGGGACACATATTTAATTACTTCACTTAAAAAGGTTGAGAGAGGAACTGAAGGAGGAATAAGTATAGAAGGAACATTAGCTAGTATTTTGGGATCAATATTTATGGCTTTTATAATGCTTCGTCTATCAATTATCTCTACAAAATATCATTTTATAGTCGTAATAGTTTCTGGATTCTTGGCAACACTTTCTGAAAGTATTATTGGTGCTAAATTTCAAAACAAATATAAATTAAGTAATGAATTCGTAAATGCTATTCAGACAAGTATTGCTTCGGTTTTTGCTATCTTTGCTCTTGTTTTATATTCATATTTTTTAAATTAAAAATATTTGGAAAGAACTAGGATTCCTTCCATTTAGTAAGAATCTCCCAGCTCTTCAGTCTTTGGAAAAGCCAGAAATGACCTTCGGAATTTAGATGAATTCCATCATGTGTAATCCAATTTTTACTCCTTTTATCAGAGTACATTTCTCTAAAAGTAGGAAGAAATGGGACATTCTGATTGAGGCATACTTCCTCCATTCTCCTTTCATAAGAATTACAAAAATCATTTGAGTACCAGAGACATCCTGCGAACGGCATTTTGCTTTCGTCAACTGGTGTCAGGCCAATAACAAAAACATTTGTTTGAGAGTGCATTTCATTAATTAGTCTCTCTAATCCATATTCAAATCCATCTATATCTAATTGATGTCTTCCGTTTTTCTGACCAATTGCTGCGGTGTCGTTAAGGCCAACATTTAGCAGGATTGCTTTAGGTTTATTCCTTCTAGTTTCTCCTCTAGATGACCATTCTTTTTCCCATCTAGATGAAACTTTTTCTATCCCATCTCCTCTAACGCCAAGCTGATAAATAACTGGCCCATTTTGGTTATTGCACCAATCTTTTCTAAGCCTCTCACACCATCCACCACCTTCATTATCTCCCCATCCATAAACTGAGCTATCTCCAATAACAATTAACTGTTTTGGTAAACTAATCACTATAACCGGAAAAAAATACTACTTCGATTTAACTAATTATTCTTACAAATCAAGTTAAACTATTCTTAATTTTACCATTTATTAATTCGCCAACTATTGCGATGGAGCTATAAGCTATCAAAACTATGCTAACTTCTTTCCAAGCGAATGAACTTAGTGATTCTTGCAATTGCCAACCTAGACCAATACTCCCAATGACTCCAACAATTGCAGTTTCTCTAATAATGATGTCAGATCTATAAGCGCAATATGCTAAGTAACTTTTGGCTTGTTGAGAAAATAAACCTAAAAGCCAACTAGTTTTTTTTGAGATTCCTAGGGATTTCATTGCAATATAATTTCTCTTGTCTTGGCTATCTAGATTTGTAAAAAGTAATTTACTTGTAATGCCAGCGTTGTGAAGACCTAATGTTAATGCTGCTAAAGATAAAGAAGGATTATTAAAAGTTAATAGAATTAGAAGTACTATAGGTGTAGGTATTAAACGTAATAAAAATGCAAAAATTTTTATAAAAATTTTAGAAGTATTGTTGTTAAAAATTCCTATGACTATTGGAGGTAAACTAATTGCGATTCCAGTTGATAAAAGACTTAAAATTATTGTTTCGAATATAAGTTTTAAGAAATCAAATAATCCTAAATCTGAGCTTGATTTAAAAAGAGAACTAACAGAATTAAAATTTTCAAAATTATTATGAAAAATAAAATAAAGAAAATATGAAAAAGAAAATAAAATTGTTATAAAAAAAACTGCAAGAAAAATAATATCTATGATTTTATTTGTATTATTAAATTTTATTTTTTTGAATATTAATCCAGACAGAATTATCAAAATTGCTAAGGACCATAAATAAGTCCACAACTCTCTAAAGTTTAAAGTTTGGAAAGATAAAAAAATACTAGTACCTATTCCTCCAATCCCAAAAAGTCCCAAAATAACTGTACTTCTTATTGAACACTCTAATCGATATAAACCAAAGTTTTTAAATGTATTTATTATTGGATTCCATATTAAAGTTAATAAAGAAGAAAATTTAGGTGCATTTATTTGATTAATAGATTCAAAACTTTTGTAGTCAATATTTTCTAATTGTTCAGCAAAGACTTTTGAATTTACAGCAATATAAGGAATACATATAGCTATTATTCCTATTGAAAAATTTATTCCATATATTTGCATTAATAGTATTCCCCAAATTACTTCATGAATAGATCTAATTATTGTTAGGAGAAACCTTATAATGCTGTAGAAAAAATTTGGAATATTAAAAAATTTATAAAAAATATTTGAGGATAATATTCCAAAAATTGCCCCAAAAATAATACTTACTAACCAACTAAAAAAACCAACTAAGATAGTTTCATTTAATCTATTAATTACGCTAATAATAATTTCATTATCGATCTTGGGATTAAATGCAGAAATTAAGAATTCTTGGAATAATTTAAATCCTCCAAAATGAATATTGGATATTAATTGATACCCTATAGGTATGCAAACCAAAATTGGAAGAAAAGATAATGAGGTATAGTTTAATTTTAATTTATTCAACTAATTAATATATTTTGTCTAAATGAAGCTTCTTTAAGTTATTTCTTCTAATATTGAAAATAATTTTACCATCCCTTATTCCAAGAACTTTATCGAAATCGTTCAGCAAATCTAATCTATGCAATGCAACTAATATTGTCTTTGGGGATTTTTTTGTATTATTTTTATCTACATTTTCTAGTAGCAGGTTTTTAATTATTGTTATCAATTTAGGATCTAAATTATTAAAAGGCTCATCTGCAAGTAGTATATCTGCGCCTTGAATTAATGACCTAGCTATAGCCACCCTTTGTTTTTGCCCCCCAGATAGTTTTCTGATATTTTTGTCGTAAGTAGAGTTATGAAGTCTACATAATTGCATATATTTGTGCGCCTTCTTAAAAGAACTTATATTTAGCAAATTTTTCAAAGCGAAATAAAAATTGTTTTCGGCTAGTAGTCCACAATTAACATTTTGTTCGGCCGAGAGATCTTCTATTAATCTTAAATCTTGCCAAATAGTTGTTATCTTTCGTTTCTTCTTTCTATCTAGTTCATCGAAACTTTTATTGAATAATTTAACCTCACCATGAGTCGGCTTGATAGTGCCATTAAGAACTGATATAAGAGTAGTTTTTCCTGAACCGCTTTTACCTAAAAGTGCAATCTTCTCCCCTGAATTTATTTTTAAATTTACTTTATTTAGAATCAGATTATTTTTGTATTTATAAGATATATTTTTTAATTCTAAGAGAGTATTATTCATCTAATTTTATTTAATTTCCTCCCGATGTTCTCTATATTTTTATACTGTTGTGATTCTGCATTTATAAATCTTTTTGCATTGAACATATTTAATATCTTTTTATGTGATTTTTGATTTATATCTAAATCTAGAATTACTGATTTAAGTTCTTTTGTAAACCCCTCCCCGAATCTATTATCAAGATCCCCTTGAGCTACCCAATGATAGTCAGCATATTCTGGGGTTATCCAGAATAATTCTAAATTACTTGTTCTTTTGGGATTATTTTTAAGATTGTTTTCCCAAACTTGTTTATTTAAAACTCCAGCATCAAATGCTCCACTATTAACTAAAGCTATTGTGGCATCATGACTCCCACTAAAACCTGCTTTTTTCCCTTTAAAGTGTTTAATTTTTACCCCTGCTCGATTCAAAAAATATTCTGGCATTAATCTTCCAGAAGTTGAGTTTTCAGAGCCAAAAGTAAATCTTAAATTCTTAAGTTTTTTAAGTCCTTTAATATTTGAAATTGAGTTAAGTCCTAAATTTTTGTTTACTATAAAAACACTTTTAAATTCTTTATCGATATCTCTTTGAGCTATGACAATTGAATTAGGAGTTTGTAATCTTGCTTGAACTCCTGATAAACCGCCAAACCAAACTAAATCTAAATCTTTAGTTCTAAATCCAGTTACTGCTGCAACATAATTTATAACAGGAATATATTTAACTTCTACATCAAGTTGTTTGGATAATTCTTTTGAAAATAAATTAAATCTTTTGTCCAAAACATCTTGGTTTTGATCAGGTATTGCTCCAACTTTTAAAACTTTGGGATTTGAAAATACAGGTGATGAAAAAATAGAAAATAATAGAGATGAACTTATTACGAAATTCTTTAGATTAAACATTATCTAAAATTTAGTAATTATCGGATATGGCTTTTTCAAGCCTTTCTAGTCCATCCTTTATTTTAATCTCTGAAGCTGCACAAGATATCCTGATGCATTGATCATCCCCAAAAGCTTTTCCGGGTACAACAACTAATCCGTAATCTTGAAGAGCTTTATTGCAGAAATCAATAGAAGTAATTGAGGAGTTAGGTAATCTTGGAAATGCGTAAAATGCTCCATTAGGTTCTTCAATATAAATCCCATTTATATTTTTAAGGCCCTCATAGAGAAGACTTCTTCTTTGATCGTAATGGATATTTATCATTGAGAAAAACTCATTATTAATTTTTAAAGCCTCTAAAGCACCTTTTTGAACAAAAGAACAAACATTACTTGTACTTTGACTTTGTAATGCTGAGGATGCCTTGATTACATCTTTCGGACCTACTAAATAACCTATCCTCCAGCCAGTCATAGCCCATCCTTTCGCAAAACCATTTATTATAAAAATCCTATCTTTTAAGTCATTTGCAAGTGAAGATAAACTATGGTGTTTAAATTCTTTTTTAAGGATTAGTTCGTAAATCTCATCAGAAAGAATATTGATATTTGGATTTTCTCTGGCTATATCGGCAATTTGCAATAATTCCTCCTTTGACATAACTCTTCCAGTAGGGTTATTGGGAGAATTGATAATTATAAATTTAGTTTTTGATGAGATTTTAGACTTCAAATCTTCTATATTTATTTTAAATCCATCTTCAGCAGAAGAATTTGTAAATATTGGCTTTCCACCCGCCAACCTAACCATCTGGGGATAACTTAACCAGTATGGAGATGGGATAATGACTTCATCTCCAGCATTTAAAAAAACTTGAAAAAGATTATATATTGCTTGTTTGGCACCATTTGTGACCATTACATTTTCAAATTCAATATTTAAATCGTTTTGAATTTGAAGTTTATTTGCAATTGCTTTTCGGAGATCTAAATTCCCCGCTGCGGGCCCGTACTTTGTAAACCCATCAAATATAGCTTTACTTGTAGCCTCTATTACTTCTTTTGGGGCATCAAAATCAGGTTCTCCTGCACTTAAATTGCAAATATCTACTCCTTCTGCAGATAATTGATTTGCTTTAGCACTTATCTGCAATGTAAGCGAAGGCTCAATTGAAAGTGCCCGATCAGATAAATTTACTTGACTCATTGACTTATGACTTTTCAAATATGACTTTTAAGAATGACAAATGCATAAATTAAGAATAAATAAAACTATCACACAATGGTTTAATTTAGTTCATTTTCTTAATCTATTTTATTTTCATGTTTTGAGTTCTTAAGATAAAACATATTTAAAGTTTTATTTTCGGTGAAAAGGTTAGTTATTGGGAGAGGAAGTGTATTTGCAGATTTGTTAATAATTGGTGAGGCACCAGGAGCACAGGAAGATTTAGAAGGAAAACCTTATGTAGGTAAATCTGGTAAGTTATTAAATGAATTATTGAAAAAAGCTGGGATTGATTATAAGAAGGATGTTTATTTTTGTAATGTAATTAAATGTCGTCCACCAAATAATAGAAAACCCACTGCTAGAGAAATTAATATTCATAAACCATGGTTATTACAGCAAATAAAGCTAATTGATCCAAAATTTATATTACTTACTGGTTCTACTGCTATGAGTGCTATTTTAGAAGTTAAAAATCCTATAAGCAACTTGAGAGGTCAATGGATTAAAAAAGATGGGAGAGAAATTATGGTTATTTTTCATCCATCTTATTTGTTGAGATTTCCTTCAAAAGAAATCAATAAACCTTACCATCTAACTTTGAAAGACCTAGAGAATGTAAGTGGTAAACTATATGCCGTATAATTTAGTGAAATCCTTTTTGAATATCAAGAATTTTAATGTCATTAACTCAATCAAAAGAGGTTAATAGTCTCTCCAAAAGATATTCAACTCATATTGAGAGAAGGATAACTAGAACAGTAATGGTTGGTGATGTAGCTATTGGAAGTGATTATCCAGTAAGAGTTCAATCGATGATAAATGAAGATACGATGGATGTCGAAAATGCTTACTTAGCTATCAAAAGACTCCATGATGTGGGTTGTGAAATAGTAAGGTTAACTGTCCCTTCCTTAGCACATGCTAAAGCAGTTGGAGATATAAAGTCAAAATTATTAGAAAATAATATCAATACGCCCTTGGTGGCTGATGTTCACCATAATGGTATGAAAATTGCAATGGAAGTTGCAAAACATGTTGACAAAGTAAGAATTAATCCTGGATTGTTTGTTTTTGAAAAATCAGACCCTACAAGAACTGAATATACAGATGAGGAATTTGAAACTATTAAGCAAACAATACTTAAAAGATTTACCCCTTTAGTTGAAGTTTTAAAGGCTGAAAACAAAGCTCTAAGGATTGGAGTTAATCATGGGTCTCTATCTGAGAGGATGCTTTTTACTTATGGAGATACGCCATTAGGAATGACAGAATCTGCAATGGAGTTTGTCAAAATTTGTGATGAGCTTGATTTTCATAACATAATTATTTCTATGAAAGCTTCTAGGGCTCCGGTCATGATGGCAGCTTACAGAATGATTGCAGATAGGCTTGACTCAGAAGGATATAACTACCCCTTACATTTGGGAGTCACCGAAGCTGGTGATGGTGATTATGGAAGGATTAAAAGTACTGCTGGAATTGGAACGCTTTTAGCAGAGGGATTAGGAGATACCATCAGGGTTTCCTTAACAGAAGCTCCAGAAAAGGAAATACCAGTTTGCTATTCAATTTTGCAATCTTTAGGATTAAGAAAAACAATGGTTGAATACATTAGTTGCCCTAGTTGTGGTAGAACACTTTTCAATCTAGAAGAAGTTGTAGATAAAGTTAGGAACGCCACTTCACATTTAACGGGTCTAGATATAGCAATAATGGGATGTATTGTTAATGGGCCAGGAGAAATGGCAGATGCTGATTATGGTTATGTTGGGAAAGGTAAAGGAACTATTGCCTTATATAGAAGGAAAGAAGAGATAAAAAGAGTACCTGAAGATGAGGGGGTTAATGCTTTAATCCAACTTATTAAGGATGATGGGAAGTGGATTGATCCTTAAGGATTTGTCAAATTTTTGAATTATAAATAAATTCTTTTTATAATAAAAAAAAATAAAATTCTTTGAAGATAAGAAAATTGCTTAAAAAAAAATTTATAATTCTGTTTGCGACATCCTTTTCTGGGCTATTTTTAAATAATTTTGCAGAGGCAACAGTTTTAAATAATAGTTATAAAGAAGTAATTGATCACGTTTGGCAAATTGTATATAGAGATTTTCTTGATTCAAGCGGTAAATTTCAAAAGTCTAATTGGATTAATCTAAGAAAAGAAGTTTTATCAAAAACATATTCAGACAGTAATGAAGCATATGATGCAATTAGAGATATGCTTTCTAATTTAGATGATTCTTATACAAGATTTTTAGAACCTAAGGAATTTAATCAAATGAGAATAGATACCTCTGGTGAATTAACTGGAGTTGGTATCCAAATAGTTAAAGATAAAGAATCTGATGATTTAATAATTATTTCTCCTATAGAGGGCACCCCTGCATTTGATGCTGGAATTAAAGCTAGAGATAAAATATTGTCTATAGATGATATTTCTACTGAAGGTATGAATATTGAGGAGGCTGTGAAATTAATAAGAGGACAAAGAGGTACTAAAGTAAAGCTTGAAATTCTTAGAGGTTCTAATTCCTTTTTTAAAATTTTATCAAGAGAAAAAATTGAAATTAAATCTGTATCAAGTAAAGTCAATCAAACCAAAAACGGCTTATTAATTGGCTATGTAAGGATTAAACAATTTAATGCAAATGCATCAAAAGAGACTAGAGATGCTATTAAGGATTTAGAAACAAAAAAAGTCGCAGGATATGTTCTTGATTTGAGAAGTAATCCAGGAGGTTTATTAGAATCAAGTATTGATATCTCAAGGCATTTCATCAACAAAGGAGTAATAGTAAGTACAGTAAGTAAAAATGGTTTAAAAGAAACAAAAAAAGGAAACGGTCAAGCTCTAACAAAAAAGCCCTTAGTTGTGTTAGTTAATGAGGGCTCTGCTAGTGCTAGTGAAATAGTCTCAGGTGCAATAAAAGATAACAAAAGAGGAAAATTAGTTGGGAAGAAAACGTTTGGTAAAGGTCTAGTTCAATCTATGAGAACTTTAGTTGATGGTTCAGGTCTAACTGTTACAGTCGCTAAGTATTTAACTCCGAACGGTACTGATATAAACAAATCTGGAATTATTCCAGACATAGAAGTAAAAATGAATATAAACCCTATTCTCCAAAGAGAAATTGGAACTAGAAAAGATAAACAATATAGAGCTGGTGAAAAAGAGCTAGTAAATACAATTAAAAGAAATAATCAGATAAGTGAATTTAATCCAAACACTACAAACCTTGATGCATTCCTAAAAATAAATAAGGAAAATAAAGTATTTGCATTAAATTAATTACTCATATCCAGCATTCTCTTTATGGGTACATAGGCTTTTCTTATTATTTCTGGGTCAAGTTCGATAGATGGTGAATTGTTTTTCAAACAATCTAGAATTTTTTCTAAAGTATTTAATTTCATATATGGACATTCGTTACATTTACAACCCTCAATGTCGGGGACTTCAATAAAAATTTTGTTAGGTTCTTTCTTTTTCATTTGATGAATTATTCCAGGTTCAGTTAGTACCATGTAAGTTTTAGATGGATCTTTACTTACGAAATCAAGCAGCTTACTTGTTGATCCAATAAAGTCTGAGAGATTTAGTAAATTTTGACTACATTCAGGATGAGCAATGACTTTTGATCCTGGATTTTGAAATTTTAGTTTTAGAAGTGCTTCTTCACTAAATGATTCATGAACAATGCAGCTGCCAGGCCATAATTTAAGATCTCTTCCTGAATTTTTCTTTACCCATCTCCCAAGGTTCTGATCTGGAGCAAATATTATCTTTTTATCTTCAGGTATCTTTTTAATTAATGAGACTGCATTACTGCTTGTACATATCAGATCACTTTGAGCTTTTACTTCTGCAGTACAATTTATATAACTCACGACATAGTGATCTGGATTTTCTTCCCTGAACTTTTGAAATTTATCTGAGGGACAATCGTCTGCTAATGAGCATCCTGCGTCAATATCCGGTAATAGGACTGTTTTGTTAGGGCTCAGTATTTTTGCGGTTTCGGCCATGAAGTGCACGCCGCAAAAAATTATTATATCTGCATCATTATTAGCAGCTTTCCTAGATAGATCTAATGAATCGCCAATAAAATCTGCAATTTCCTGAATCTCTGGGGCTTGATAATAGTGCGCAAGAATAATTGCATTAGCTTTTTTGCAACGCTCCTTTATTTCAGAAATCAAATCCTCTTCGTTTTGAAATGATTTCTGTTTTGCAGTAGAAGTTATACTGGTCAGGATTTAGAATATCTCTAAATAGATTATATGACTTTAAACAGAAAAAATTCTGACAAATTTAAAAATTGCTATTGTTGGTGACTGTCATGGTCAATGGTCTGAATTAGACTTGAAAGTTTTATCGATTATCAAACCAAATATTGTTTTATTTGTTGGTGATATTTCTGATGGGAGTGTCAAAATAATTAAAAAAATCAATGAGATCAAAATTCCTACTTTTGTGATTTTAGGGAATCATGATAGAGGGAAAGATTCTACAGGCGAAACTCTCTCAAAGCAGATACGTGTTCTTGGTGAAAAATATTGTGCATGGGATTTAAAGGTTTTTGATAATCAAATAAATTTATTGTCTGCTAGACCATGTAGTTCTGGCGGAGGCTATTATCTTTCGAAAGAAGTTAAAGGTGTTTATGGACCTATCACCGAACAAGATTCAATAAATAAAATTATCAAATCTTCAGAAGAGAGTGTCCAAGATATACCTTTAATAATTATGTCTCATGCTGGCCCCTCGGGTTTAGGCTCAGAACCTAAAAGCATTTGCGGGAAAGACTGGAAATTACCCTCATTAGATTGGGGAGATAGAGATTTGTCTGTGGCTATTTCTCAAATACAAAAGAGAAGAAAAGTTGATCTTGTGATTTTTGGTCATATGCACAACCGGCTTAAAAGAAATCTAGGTTTAAGAGAGATGTTTAAAATTGATAGCAAAGGAACAATTTATTTCAACACTGCTGTGGTGCCAAGATATAAAACTGATGAAGACGGAAAATTACTAATTAACTTTTCATGGATTGAGTTTAAAAAAAAGAGATTAAATCATGTTTCTCATCGATGGTATTCAGAGTTTGGTGAAATTCGTGAAGAAGAAAAATTTTTTTAGGATTAGATATTTTTATTCGTATTTTAAGTGTTTTTGGGCTTTTCATATCTTGAAAATAATGTTTGAGATAAGATATAACCTGCAATTCCTGCTGCTGTAAAAGCTAAACCATTTTTAAATAAAGGTAATAAATCATTTGTTCTGGATATTATCGGTGCCAAACCAAAAATTCCAAATAACATTCCCCATAAAGGAGAAAGAAGAGCTAAAAATCCAATTGATATGACTTGACCTTCTTTTCTTGGAGCAGATGCGAAACCTGCTACTAAACCTCCAAGAATAGATGTACATAAAGTCCATATATATTGCTCTTTGGGTAGGCCAGGAACAACTTGACATCCTCCTCTTTCGAGGCAAATCTTTACTGAATCAATTGCATCTAATACTGCACCATCCTCACCGTGATCTTTAACATAGTATTGGTTGCCAAATCTTGTTTGAAGTTCAACCCAAAATAACCTTGGCATAAAATTAAAATAAGCCTCTCCGACGTTAAAATTCAGCAAATTTCCCCCTCTAGGATCCGCAACTATCAACAAACTTGTCTCATCTAAATCCCAATAGTCCTTTATTGCGCTACCAGGAGAACTTTCAAACTGAGATAAATATTTAATTTTCCACCCACTTTCAATTTCTAGATTATTGAGCTTTTCCTCTAAAGATTTTTTCTGATTAGGGCTTAATGTTTTAGCTAAATCAATTACTGGTGTTTTTTCTTCTGGTAAGAGATTTGGATTATTTATAGCGAAAACGGGTTTATGTGAAATTAAAACTAATATAGATAGAAATATTCCTAATAAATAGTTAATCTTTGAAGGCATAAATAAGTTCTGTCTTTTTATATTTTCGCCGATGAATAGCTTACCCGCGAATAATCCAGATTGGTTAGTAAAAAAAATAATAAAAATGGGTGGGACTATAAGTTTTTATGACTTTATGAATTTTGCATTAAATGATCCTATAAATGGTTATTACGGCAGCGGTAAAGCTGAGATAGGCGTTCGAGGAGATTTTGTCACATCACCCTCTCTATCTGATGATTTTGCTTTTTTTGTTGGTAAACAAATAGAAGATTGGTTGATTCAGTTCAAAAATAGTTTTTTATCTAATCAGAAATTAGCTGTAATTGAATTTGGAGCAGGAGATGGAAGCTTTATGAGTGGATTAATTAAGTATTTTTTAGAAAATAACAAGAATTTTTTAGAAGGAGTTTCTTTTGTAATTATTGAACCTAATGAAGGGATGGTAGAAAAACAAAAAAATAAATTGAAAGAATTTTTAAACTTAGGCATTGATATTTTATGGAAAGGTTTGGAAGAAGTAGAGGAAAATAATATAAATGGAATAGTTCTTGCAAATGAGGTTTTGGATGCTTTGCCAGTAGAGAGAATAACCTTCTCAGAAGGAAAATTACTTCGACAAGCAGTTTCTATAGACAAAAAATCTCATAAATTATATTTTGATGAAATGCCAATTACAAGCGAATTGAGAAAAAGGATTGAACTTGCTAAAAGTGAGTTGGGAATCACTATTCCGCCTGAAGATGCTCTTGAAGGATGGACGACAGAATGGCATATAGATAACTCAAAATGGTTAAAAGCTATCTATCAAAAAATTAATAATGGTATTTTATTGATAATTGATTACGCTAAAGAAGCCAAAAAATACTACACCTCTAAGAATTCAGATGGGACGATAGTTTCTTATGAAAATCAAAAAATGACGAATAATGTCCTAGATTCTCCTGGAAATTGCGATTTAACATCTCATGTGTGCATAGAAACTTTAATTAATGATGCTGAGACTCTTGGATTTGATACTGTTGGAATAACTAAACAAGGAGAGGCTTTGTTGGCACTTGGATTGGCAGAGAGACTTTATGGGATTCAGAAAGAAATTAAAGAGGATTTATCAAATGCCCTCCTAAGAAGAGAGGCATTACTTAGACTCTGTGATCCCGTTTGTTTAGGTGATTTTAAGTGGTTTGTTTTTAAAAAGTTTAATGAGAAGATGAATATAAATTCAACCTGTTTGCGTTAGGAAAAAAACTTTAAAAATAATGAATCTTCTACGTCATCATATATATCAACATCACCAATTTCTTTCGGTAATATAAATCTCATTTTGCCATCACGAACTTTTTTATCGCCCATAAGTATCGTTAGAACGTCTTCTTTATTTATTTTGGGGATCTCGGTAGGAAGATCGTAACTCTTTAAAAGATTCTTCTGTCTCCCTAATTCTTCTTTAGACCATAACCCTTTCGCAATTGCTATTTCCCCCGCAATATTCATACCAATTGATATTGCCTCACCATGTAGAAATTTGCCGTATCCACATAAATTTTCAATAACGTGACCAAAAGAATGACCATAATTCAATATTGCTCTAACACCATTTTCATGTTCGTCTTGAGAAACAATGTGAGACTTTGTTTTAATTGAACTATTAATTATTTTAATTAGATATTCATTTTTGAGATTTATAAGTTCATTTTTGTTTTTTTCAATTTCTAAGTATTCGAAAAGTTCTTTATCTCTTATTACTCCGTATTTTATTACTTCGGCTATGCCTGCACTAAATTCTCTTTTGGGTAAACTTTTTAAAGTTTCTGGATCAATAAAAACTGCTTTAGGTTGATTGAAAGCTCCAATTAAATTCTTACCTTTTGGATGATTTACTCCTGTTTTTCCTCCCACAGATGAATCAACCATTGATAATAATGTTGTTGGAATTTGAATATATTCGATACCTCTCAGCCAAGTCGCAGCTGCAAAACCACTTATATCTCCAACAATTCCTCCTCCAAGGGCAATAATTATTGAATTTCTATCTAAGCCAAATTCAAATGCTACATCATATATTTCACTTAAGGTTTTTAAGTTTTTATATGATTCTCCAGCCTGGATAAGGAACATTTTGGCCTGAAATTTATTATCTTTTAAATTATTTAAAAATTTTTCTCCATACAAATTTGATATTTCTTCATTTGAAATCACAAGTATTTTTCTATTCTTTGTTATTCCAATTTTTAAAAGTTCTTCGCTGATATTATTCAGTATCCCTGCTTCTAGAGTTACTTCGTATGACTTATCACCTAATGGGACTAATATTTTTCTCTTATTCACAATTGATTACCTAGTTAAAATTTATAAATATTTGGTATTAAATACTTTATATATTAGCAAAATCTAAGCTCTAGATCCTTAAAAATTCAGTTGTTAAGAATTACAAATGGTAATAAAATCATTCTATGAGTTTTAAAAAAAATATAAACGATATTAAGAAAAATTATTCCTTAGGAATAATTGGAGGTGGTCAACTAGCTTTGATGTTAACCGAGGCAGCAAAAAAAAGAGATCTAGAAGTGTGTGTGCAAACAAAATCTTGTGATGATCCTGCTGGTTTAAAAGCAGATCATGTCATAGAAGCTGACCCTTTAAAGATAAGAGGTAATAAATCATTAATTAATGAGTGTGAAAAAATAATTTTTGAAAATGAATGGATAAAAATTGATAAATTAAATTTAATTGACAATAAAGATATTTTTGTTCCAAGCCTTAATGCAATTAAGCCATTAGTAGATAGGTTTTCTCAAAAAAAATTAATAGACAGCATGAATATTCCCTGCCCAAAATGGATAAGTATTGAAGATTTTAAAAATCTCTCGAATGAGGAAATCAATAATTGGACTTTTCCTCTAATGGCAAAATCAAATAAAGGTGGATATGACGGCAAAGGGAACAGAAAAATAAAGACAAAAGAAGATTTAGATTCTTTTTTAACAGAGAATAGTTCTAATGAATGGTTAATAGAAGAATGGATAGAGTATGAAAAAGAACTGGCTCTTGTTGGTTCAAGAGATAGGACCGGTAAGATAAGATTCTTTCCAATTGTTGAGACGTTCCAATCAAACCATGTTTGTGATTGGGTTCTTGCACCTGGAACAAATGAATATGATTTGAATTTATTTGCAATAAATATTTTCTCTTCAATAGTCAATGAACTTAATTACGTTGGAGTTTTAGCTATTGAATTCTTCTATGGAGATAATGGTCTTTTAATTAATGAAATAGCTCCTAGAACACATAACTCAGCTCATTTCTCTATTGAAGCTTGCACTTCAAGTCAGTTTGATCAATATGTTTGCATTTCTTCTGGGATAATGCCACCTGAAATTAAAATGAACTGTGAAGGTGCAATTATGATAAATCTACTGGGGTTAAAAAAGAATTTCCCAATCTCAATGGAAACTAGAATTGAGATGTTATCTGAAATTGAGGGTTCTAATATTCACTGTTATGGCAAATCTCGCGAAATTCTGGGAAGAAAAATGGCTCACATTACTTTTTTATTAAACGGTAAAACGCATTCAGAAAGATATGATGAAGCTCAAATTTTATTAACTATGGTAAGAGACATTTGGCCATCTCCAAATGCATAAAAAAATAAGGTAGAGTTATATTACTGGATCTTTGGTTAAGTTCTTCTTTATGTGCTCTGATCTGACTCTCTTTCGACATGAGGAGACTGTCGTGATGCGGTAGTAAACCGATCTTGTAATCGGAAACGAAAGCCCACTTTGAATCCTCTTCTGGCATTTCCAGGTCGATGCAGCAGAGAACTGACGGGGATCCGGTGTTACCTATCAAAATGCTTGCTTAAGCAGGCTTTTGTTAGGTATTTTATTTTTTTGGAATAACTGCCCTTTTTTGTTCTCTATCATTGTAAATAATTTATTTGCCAAAATACTTGACGATCCATTTCTAATGCATTTATATTGGTAGTACAGATGTATTACTATGTAATGACTTTAGGAGGAGCTAATGTTTGGACTAATTTTTCTTACGGTTATCGTAATGAGTCCCCAAGTGGTTGGCTGCTTAGCCCAGACCGCAGCAGATTAATTTTATTTATAAGGAATAAAAAATCTCCAAGAAATAGTATGAGAATTTTTGCTCATACATATTATGCAAATGATCTTGGTGAGCCAATGTCAATTAAAACATCCACTCAAATGTATTTGGATAATGCTTGGGATAAATGGCATGACCTTCAATTAGAAGGTTGGACTTTTGAAGAACTTGAATTACCTGAATCTGTATGACTAACTTAAATCCAATCAAAAAGAAATTATCAGAAGTAGATAGAAAGTTATCTATGCAAGACCCATCAAAATTATTAGCAGAATTTTTTAATGGTGTTGTCATTGAACTTGATGAAGAATATAAATATGACTCATAAAGAATTGATAGAGCAAGTTTCCGCAAATTTATTTAAACAAAGTGGAAAGTTAGAAAGCAGAAGATCTTGGTTGGCAATGAGAAATTATCTTGAACAATTAGATACCGAACAACTTAAATCCATGCTTAAGGACCACGGATGATTTATAAACTTTATTTAGTTTTTATTTTTTTCTTAATTCTCAGAAAACCGTAAGTTGCAAAGCCAACTAAAAACATATCCAAGTAAATATGCCAAGTAGGAAAAATTTGGTGTATTAATTCCATTAGCGTTTTATTGCCACTTGCCAATAAGGATAATCTAAATTTGATTTTTCTCTAATCAATTGTAATTTTCTAGAATTTATTTTTACTACTATTCCATCTGTTGGATATTTACTAAAAAGCTTCCCTTCTAGCCATTGTTTTCTAAATACTCCAACTTGGCTCGTAAAGTTGCATGAAATGTCTTGAGGGATCGTGAAGCCAAGTTTTGAAAGGCTCTTTTTGGACTCATATTGGTTAAGTAATGAATTAAGTATTTGAAATGCGCAGAAGCTAAGACTTTCAGAAAATCCTTCTTTAGCTCTTAGAAATCCAGAAGCGATTCTCTGGGAGATATTTGGACTTTGGTTGGGTGCATATAATTCACCTCTAACTTGCAGCACGCCTCGAAGAGGGAGATTATTGGGAATGTCTTGGACTTTAATAAGTTTACTAGTAACGTCTGCCCCTTTTCTTGAAATTGCTTTCTCCAAGGTTCCATCCCTATATTGCAAAGCAACAGCACAACCATCAATTTTTGGTTCAATTAATAATCTGGTATCTACTAATAATCCTTTCAAAAATTCATCTATTGAATCCTTTTCTAATGAAGGTAAAATTAGTTTATTTTTCTTTTTAAAGTAATCACAATTAGGGTTTGTTCTTAATAAATTTTTTTCAAGTTGGTCGAACTGCTTATCAGAGATTAAAGCATTACCATTTCTATAATTATCGTCATACCATTCAATTCGTTCTTCTAAATAAGTCTTCATTTAATAAGATGGCTTAAGTTTTTGGTCAGGCATCCAACTTGGTTTATCTATAATCCATTTTCCTCTATCTTCATATTTAACAGTCCATAAAAGAAATGAAGAAATTTCTTTTAGAGTTGTGCCAACCAAATATCTTGTTTTTGGACTTATTGATATAAATCCAAATAATAATATTAATAAAATAAGTTTAAACATACCTTTAATCATTTAAAAAATCAGCGTAATTGTTGCGAACTTTTTAATTAATGCAATTCTTATAACCTTCAATCTTTGCTAGTTCATCAATATTCAAACCTGTTTCTTCTAGTAGAGTTTCTCCTATATCGTCCTTATTAAATTTAGTTAAAGCTCCTTTAGTAGAGTACTTAATACATTGGTTTTTGTATTTTGCTTCTTTGATAACAGGAGATAAATAAAAACCAAACAAGATGATAAAAGCCCCATAGGTTACAACTTTTCTATGGTTTTTCCACCATTCATAAAATTTATTGGACACGAAAAATAAATGACTATTTTCTATTTTAAATTGACTGTCAACAAATTACTTTAGAAATTTAAGGATTGGTTAATTTATTGTTTTTTCATTAATAGATTTAACCCAAGAATAATATCTTGATTTTCTAATCCTTTGCTCTTTCGAAACTAATCTATCCGCAGATTCTAGGGGTGATTCTCCTTTCTCAACTTTTGTTGTAATAGAAATACCAAAACCTTTTGCTTCAATTTTTGCAATGCCACCCTCTAGAAAAAATATAAAAGACCAACCTTTGTTCCATCCTAAATAGAAGGGATTTCGATACATTGCATTCTTTTGGAGATACTCTCTAAATGATATTTTCCTTTTCAGGGAGTTACTTGTATTCACTATTACCAAATAAGAAGTTTACGGCTGACTATTTCTGGAAAGTAATTTTAGTATTTAAATAATTACCAGAGGAATACTTGACGTCTATGAGTAGTACATTTATATTAATAGTACAACTGTATTATCTTTATGACTTCAGGAGTTGCTAATGTTCGGACTTATTTTTATCATGGCAGTCTTATTGACCCCCCAACTGGCTGGTTGTTTAACAAAAAAAGTGGTTTATTAATTTTTTTTGAGAGTTATAAGAAATCTGTATCTAATAGCTTAAAAATATATACTCATCTTTTCTATGCAAATGAATTAGGTGAACCAGCCCAAATTAAAAATTCAAGACTCCATTCTATTGAGTGTGCTTGTGAAACATGGAATGAATTAATTTCAGGAGGTTGGCAAATTGTTACTAATAAATTCCAGTAATCATGATCAAGGTAAATCCGTCAAAATGGGAATATCTAAAAGAATCTACCCTAAAACGAAAACGAACAAAGATTTGTATTACTTGCAATCACTTTCGCTACAGCACTACAGAAACTTTTGCTACTATCTTGATCTGTCCAAAATACGAAAAACGCATACCACAGGGTGATCATTTACTTAAAGGCTGTGAGTATTGGCAAAAAAATAGGACGATATTTTCACCTGAAGCATCTTAATTATTCTCTAATTAAACTTCCCTAGGTAGAGATATTTAATTATGTAAACAAAGCATTATTTTATACAACTTAAAAAATTCTTTTTAAGTAATTTTGTAGAATGATTCAATTCTACTTTTCCATATTTTTGTTAGTTGTGCTTACATTTTTTGCACTTTTATTAGATGCACCAGAATTGGCATCTCTAATTCAAACATTTTAGAAAATAATAAATCAGCATTTTTACTGATTTACTTTCTTAATAAGTAAGTCGTAGGTTTAACTTGTTGAATAGGAGGGATCTAATGATTGACAGTCCACCAGAGGAGTTAAATTATAAAATTTAAATCTAGATAAAACTAAAGCTAAATCTGGGATGAATCTTCTATTTGAGATTCATTCCTTTTTAATTTCTTTCTAAAAAATGTAAATTATAAATATTAAATTTTAAAAGTAAAAAATCTGTTCATATTAAAATGATTTGAGGCCAAAGTCTCTTCTTAGATAGTGGCTAACTTTACCTAAATCCAAAACCAGTTTTTTGTTCTTCTTTTTCTTCCAATTCATTAATAATTAGTTTTAGTAAACTTAAAAGTTCTGAATTCGAAGCATCAGTATCTTTTTGAAGATTTATGCAAATGTTTTTAATTTCCTCAAATGCATTATCAATTAATATTGTTTTTTGATCTGGATTAGCCATAGAATTTTAAAATGCCCCATTACAGTTGAACCCACTGCAGTTAATAACCCTGAAAATATTCATTACAAAGTTGTGGAATCTTTCATCATAAAAAAATGCCCAGGTTGTAAATATAGCAAAACCAGAGACGGCAAAAGCAGCATATTGAAGCCAATGTATTCCATAGCTGTCCAAACCATTTTTATCAAAATCAGAATTACTCAATTGCCTTTTTTTCTTATAATAAAAATTTTTTTTTTAAAAGGAGAGTTTGTTTTGAACGAGAGATTTATTTTTTCTTTAAGACCTTAATTTATTGATAGTTTAAATAAAACCAGGTATTATCCATCCAAATAAACCGTAGTTTATTATCAAAGCTAAAAAACCAATCATAGCTAATCTCCCATTTGTTATTTCGGCATTTTTCCAAAACTTACCCATGTAATTTTTATTTTTTTTCGAATTTTTATCTATCAAATAATTTGGTTCTAAAGGTTCCTGCAACCTTTTGATGGCGTATAAAGAGAATTGGATTGTAATTGCGATTATAACAACTATAAAACTAGTAAGTGCATCCATTTTTAGATTTCATATGTGATCAATTAGTAAGCCAAAGAGCAAATGACATTTTTATGTATCAAACATTTCCTTATTTCTGCTTTAATCACAGAGGAAATCTTAACTTGAATTATTAAAGAATGTAACATATTTTAAAAAAAATTAGTATGAATTCTTACTTTTTCTTTGGATTTGACACTTTTAAAGACTAAAGTGTTACATTTATGTGTTAGTCATAACCTAAGACTAGTTTTAATTGAATTACAGAATTAGCTTTAAAGTTTTTACTTTAAATCAGATAAAATATTTAAAAATTTTTATAAGCTATAGATCTTAAATGTGATTTATTTAAAATATTTTTAATAACTATAAATTATTATTTTTGTTTGGTTTCCGGAAGGTAGAATTTATTGCCTAATGTGTAGCCAATTGACATAAGTACGAACCCAATTAGTTGAGGTAAATGAGAATTTGCTAAAGAGATTTTTTCAATCATTTCTCAATCTATAAATTTATATAATAATAAAAAATTTTAAATACTGTAAGTCTATTTTCTTTTTGATTCTTTAATCTCCCCAGATTTTTTTAGTGAATTAACAAGTCTTTCATTTTCTGTTTTTAAATTTTCTAATGCAGATTTTGTGAATTGTTCTTTAGCCTCAAATTTTGCTGAACTTATAACTTTTTTATTAGGGAGCTTTTTCTTCGGTTCTGACTTCATATTAAACAGCAATTTAGAAAATTTTAGAAGTTATTTTTTTTGAGTTAGGTATTATTTTTTACAGTTTTCTGGTTAATAATATTTGTTTACATAGACAAATTAATCTTTATCTTTTGGGAGCCTTAACCATCCAGTAGTCCATTCTGATTTTAGTTTTGCCCATGAGATCCTTTTAATATCTTTTTTATTTTTGGTAGGAAAAATATCAACCCATCTATCTTCATTTTTCCCTCCATAAGCTTTAACTTGAAAATGCCTATTACCATTAATAGTTTTTGGTGCTGTCCAACACAAGGTAGGAGGCCATTTCATGAGAAATTTTTAAAAGTTAATAAACTAAAGGTTGCTTTGCCCAGTTAAAACTAAACCATAATATGCAATCGTACCAAGGATAAGTACGATTCCTAGTATTCTAATAATCATGATTTAATATTTTTAAATTCAAAATATATTAGAGAAATTTTATAAATTTGCGTTAAAGATTTAATATTTTCTAATTTTTCCTTTTTTTATTTCTAACTATGGAGTGGCAAGATTCAGGATGCCATTCATTCTGAATCTTGCCAATAAAATCATAAATAAATGAATCGGGACATCCAGTTTTTATTTGAAGTTCTGCAAGTTCTTCTTTAATGAATTCATATACACTCGTTATTACCCCTAAATTTTCTTCTTGGGAGGGAGCCCATTTTTTATTCTCCATTAATATCTTTTAAATTATTTTCCACAATATCGTAATAGGTTATGTCCCCATAATCAGCATCTGAACAACATAAATCTCCATATAGTTCCTCTAACAAATCGTACGCATCTGCATACTTATCAAAACTTTGAGCTGTTAATTCGTCATCTTTCCCATCAATTCTAATTATTTTGTAGGTCATATTTTACTTAGATGCAAAAAGTATTTTTTTGATTCATTAAATCATTTTATAAATAAAAATCTTATTTAGGAGTATTAGTTGGGTAAAGCTTCTGAATTTTATTTTTTTGAATTTCTATTTTTCTTCTTTCATATTTTTTTGCCATTATTTTTCTGATAAATAATTGTGGGATAAGCCAAACTAACGCAATAGCTATAGCCATGAAAGCAGGATTTCTCCAAGTTAACCTAATAATCTCTTGTATAAATTCTTGATTGAAAATTTCCATACATTAAATTTTGATGATAAAAATATCTTTACTTTCTTTTATAAAATCTTTTGAATTTCATAACCCATCATAACCTTTAAAAATCTAATGGGGAATTTTATAAATTTTTTCTTTTTCTAGTTCGTTTTCTTTTATATTTGGATTTAGATTAATTTTTTATTTTATAGTTTAGAGATGTCAACTTATCTAATTACAGGATCAAATAGGGGTATTGGATTAGAACTATGTAGGCAAATTCATAAGAGGGGAGATAATGTAATTGCAACGTGTAGGAAAGCTTCAACAGAACTTAGAGATTTAGGAGTGACAATTGAAGAGAATATAGAAATTTCTTCTGATGAGTCGATAACAAATTTGTCTAAAAAACTATCTGGAGTTAATTTAGATTGCTTAATTCATAATGCAGGAATTTATGAATTTAATTCTTTCGAAAACTTAGATAAAAAAAGTATTTTGCGGCAATTTGAAGTCAATGCATTGAGCCCAATATGTATGACTCAATCACTTAAACATTTTTTAAAAAGATCTTCTAAAGTTGCTTTTATCACAAGTAGAATGGGATCTATTGAAGATAATACATCTGGAAGTTCTTATGGTTACAGGATGTCTAAAGTCGCTTTGTCCATGGCAGCTAAATCACTTTCTATAGATTTATCAAGAGAAGATATTTATGTAGCTATTTTGCACCCTGGGTTAGTGAGTACGAGAATGACTGGCTTTACAAGAAATGGAATTAGTCCTGAAGAATCAGCAAATGGCCTTTTAAAACGTATAGATTCTTTAAATAAAAATAACTCGGGCACGTTTTGGCATGCCAACGGAGAAGTTTTGCCTTGGTAAAATTTATATTTTTATTTTTAAGAGATTTATATCGTTAATTTGTTAAAAAACTTTTAAATTTTTAACGAATTTCTTTCCTTGTTTAATTCTTTTAGTTATCTTTAAAAAAACATTAATAAAGGAGGTGATTCATTGTCGTATCTACCGAAAAATGCGGTTATTAAAGGGGCCGTGAATTCAGTATCTTCATCACATTCATCGGTCTCTTTTTCTTTGATTAAGAAAAAGGGTTTTATAATCAACAGATTTATATAAATCTTTTACTTAATAATTAAAAGCTCTGCATCTCATGAAGTTGCAGAGCTTTTTTTTGAATTTAAATAATCTTTCAAAATTTAGGCTATCTTTTTTGGCCGAAGTAAATTAAAGCTAAAAAAGATAAAGTGCTTACCAAAGCGATTAAGTACCACCCAGTTGAGGAGTTGCTAGTTACTTCGTTCATTTATTTTGGTTTATCGGAGGAACTGATTATTTGAGTGAAAATCACAATTGATATCATTAAAAAAACCAAAAGGATGTAAGTTACGTTCATTTATAGAAAAATGCTAATTATTAAAAAGATTATTCCTAGAACTACAGTAACAATTGCTCCATCTACTAATAAGTCTTTCCATGTATAACTTTTAAGCATCCTTGTTTTATCTTCTTCACTCATAAGGTTTTTTAACCACGTCCAATCTAAAAGCTGTGTTAATGCAACACCAAAAATTAAATGACCAAACAAAATACCAATTAGATCAATTCTAGAAATATCTTTAGTGAGACTCGTAATAATAAAAAAGTCCACTAGCTTTTTTCTTTATTAGATAAGGCACCACCTTCTTCTTTGTATTTTTTCCAAGCTTCACTTATTTTCGCTTTAGAGAAATTTTGTTTTCCCTCAGAGAATTTATTTTTGAGGTTATAAAAACTATTAGTAAGTTCTTTTTTTGTTGGTTCATCAAGAAAGTTTGATGTTAATTTCCATAAATACCAGCTACTAGCTAGAAGAAGAATCAATCCGAGTAATTGCATATTAGTTTTTTCACATCCTACAACTTTTCAAATGGTTTCGATAAATTAATTTATTTAATACATCTAGAATTTTTTTTGACCTAAATAAAAATTAAAACTTTAACCAGTGGAAAAATATTCTATCCAGCAGCCATATAGTTAGACCCCCTTCCAGGAAAGCCAACCAATACATCCCATAATCAGAAAATCCCATTTGCTCTTTTACTGTTTTAATTAATTTTTTGTGAGCTTGAATGAGATCTTTCATGAAGAATAAAAATTTTAAACCTGCTGATTTTCTTTTATTAAAAACCCCTTACCGTAACAAGATAAACAGGTTTTAGTTTCATCTAATGAAATTCTTAGAAAACCTGCTCCATTACATCTAAGGCAATTTACTTTAGAAGTTGAGTAAAGTTTTGATTTGATTTTAGCAGCACGGTTTAAGTAGGAAACGGTTTCTTTACGACCGTTAGCTTGAGCAGCTTTATTTAAAAGCTTTTTATAACTGACTTTTAGTTCTTGGGTATTCATCTTTTGAAAGAAACAAGGATTCGAATACAGGGAAAATAATTGTTTATATAATTAAAAAACTAGGAATTTTCCGTTTATATTTCTGATCAGATCTCTTATGGAGATTAGAATAATATAACTAGAATTTGCTTTATGTGTTTAGTCTCTGGAGTATTCACTTGTATATTTAATAGAAATTTTATATTTGACAAATTAAAAATATTTTGGGTAATCATCCAAGAAGTAATTATATCGTTCTAGAAAGGAATTTTTGAAAATTTTGTTGTTTAAAAAATTTTTTAACTCTAGTAAATCATCCAGCTTTTTTGAGGTTTTTTACTAAAAAATCATTTTCATTAGTAAGAACTTTGAGCTTATATTTTTTCACCTCTTTTCTCGTTTCGAGGTTTAAATCCTTTTTTGTCTCATTTAGATTCATAAGATTTGTTCTTAAAATTATTTAAAGACAATTGAAATCATAGTGATCCCAAAAAAAATTTGTGGATATTTTTTTCTTAAAAGAAGATAATATTTTATTTTGCACATAGAAATTCAAATTTAATCAACATATTGTGGAAAACCCTGTTGAAAAACGCTTAAAAAGTGGATAACTCTTCGGGAGCATTATCAAAACAAGCTTTTCTGGAAAAAATTTTAAGTATTAATACTTCATCAAAAAAAATAAAATATAGTTTAAAAAGTAACATAATCTCTTGTTACAACTATGGGATCATTACTTTTTAAAAAAGATAAATTTTCTATACCAGAAGCTCATGTTGATAAAAAATTCAAAAAGATTTTTCTTCATGATGTATCAAATTGAAAATTAAAGTGAAGAAAAATCAATCTAAACTTGAAATTTTTAATTTTTGTCATAGCTGATTAAAAATTTTTTAATTCGGTTTTCTCTATGGCAACAATTCCCAAACGCAAGATTAATCAAATAGGTTTGTATAAATTAAATATTTAAAATGACAGAAGAAAAAAAGGATTCAAAAAAGTGTTCTGGAAAGAAAAACATTATGTTTGCCTATGGTTTTATACAACTTGGTTCTAGTTTCGTATCGGCAATAGCTTTAGCTGCAATTGCTTTTGGATTCTGTTCAGTAAAAAAGGAATCTAAACTTTTTAATAAATGTGTTGCAGAAATAATTGAAGATGGTGGCACCAATTCTGAGGCCGTAAGGTATTGCAATGGGGGCAATTAAACCCCCACTCAAATTAATTAAATGGATTCAACTTGTGATTTGATTATTGATTCTTTAAAAGAAGAGCCAATTGGAGAAACTGATCATTTTATTTGGTTCATAACAGATATTGGCATTGTTGCCCTATTTAAAAGAGAGGAAAACTTTGAAACTTATAGCTCGAATGTGGAAATTGAGGCAAATAAAATTGCTTTGGATATAACTAAAGAAGAGAAAGAGTACCTCAAAATAAAGGAGAGACAGCTTTTCTTGTTTTATTCATAATCTAGGATTTAGTTCTTGATTTAGTATGATGGCTCAAGGTTAAAGGCCGGCTCCAAAGTATTGTTTTCGCTAATTAATTCGTAGGTAAGCTCTTTATTTAGGGCATTTATATAAGATGTATAAAGTTTTCCCCAAACGAATTCAAATTCATCTTTACTTAAATTCTTGAAAAGAATTTCTCCTTTGAAGTAAATGTGATAAGAATCATTCATCATGGAAAATTAATCTTATCCTTTTTAACGCAGTGAAATATGTATGTAGTATTAGGTGCTACTAAAAAGAAATTTATATTTGGATGTCAAATACTTTTAGACTATCCGTGTATTCATTTTTTGTTTTTTGAATAATCCGACTGTCTCATCAAGATCCATGCACGGCTGAATACTTATATCCATTAACCTTCTCCAAGGATGCCATTGCTTCCAAATTGTCTCAAGAGAATCTGCACTCACTACAGAATGTCCAATCCCATTTTGAACCATAAAAATCCAAGAATGAACCTCATAGTTTTCAGGTCTGTTTTGGGGACCACCTGATTCATACCAATTAATTAGCATTTCTGCCCCTTCTTCTTGATCCTCGCCATCAGTAAATTCGTAGGAAATCAAATACCTTTGCATATAGATTATTATTAAAATCTCTAAACTATTTTAACTCTAGATTTAGATATTGCCTCCCAATTTAATTAATGCTATCAAGTTTATAGAAGTGATTTTTTTAAATGACCGAAAGATTTTGGAAAATTAAAAAGAATATTTTGACTAATTTATCTTTTATAAATAAGACAATCTTGAAGTATTTTCAAAACCATGATCTGTTCGTATAGCTCCAGTTAACAGATAAAATTTGATACTTTTGAAAATACCTTAAATTAGTTACCATATTTGTACTGTATTGATACCAATGATAAATAAAAAGGATAGTAGTGATCCAATTGATAATTTAGAGTATGAAAAAGTTCTAGAAGAAGAAATAATTAATTCGTACGAAAGTAAATTTCAAAAAGATACTGAAGAAGATAGTAAAAAGATTAAATTTTACAGACTTAAAAGAACTCCATTAGAAATATTAAATAGGTCATTTTTCTTTTTCTTTATTGGAAGTTTTCTTTTCTCTTTGTTTTTAGCTTATTCAGAAAGTAAGTTATGGTTCATACTTTATGTAATAAGTGCATTTTCATGTGTTTTCTATACTCCTAATAGAAAAGCACTTAAAGAATTAATAGCAGCTTGGCCGAATATAGAGGATCTCATGAAAGGTAGGAGTATGTGGAGAAAAGGAAAATAAATAGATTATGAAACCGTTTAGTTCATTTAAAAAATGGTTATTAAATATCCTTGTGCCATACATTGAGGGCACCAACAAGAAGAAAGAGGATAAAAAATGAGTTTAATAAAAGTTGGAATTATTGTTGAAATATTTTTGTTTGTAGGAGTTTTTTTATGGGTTAGTAAACTAAATAGAAAACAAGCTAGGCAACCATCTCTATCAAAAAAAATAATTAAAAATCTCAAATTTTAGAATTTTGATCAAAAAATAAGGAATCTTTATAAAGAGATTAAATTTTTGGGGAATATATTTACTTTTTTTCTCTCACTTTGTGTATGAAATCGGTTAGAACATCTATATCTTTCTTAAAAATATGGTTTCCTCCATTCAAGGTCTTGCTCCAATAACTAATCCATTAAATAGTGTCTTAGTAGAAAAGAAACTAATAAATGTTGACCAAAAGTTTATTCAACTTGTTTCTCTGGCAGAAGGGTTACCTCGTACAGAAGTTATTGAAAGTGGTAGAAATTATTGGAGAGGCGTTTGTAGAAGCTTAATTTTTAGATTTCCAGACGACCTCGAAATTTTAAAGCTTGATGTAAGAAGTTATGTAGACAGATCAAAAGGAATTATTCAGATAAGATCTGCGGCAAGATTAGGTCAATCAGATTTAGGCGTAAATCTTAGAAGAGTGGAATACTTGTTTAATCAATTAGAGAAATTTTAATTAATCTATTTTTTATAAATTTAAGGTTCTTTTTACTAAATAGTTGTGCTTTAATTCATAAGGATATTTGAATTGCCATGGTAAAGATAATCTTAGTTGGAATCATTGTGGCGCTTGTATATTCTCAACCTGACCTCCGTCTTACAGTCGCTGATTGGTTAAAAGCAGCTTCTGATTTTCTTATTGAATCAGTACAAGTAAAACCTTGAATTAATTTTTAATGAAGAATTAAAAAAGACCTGAGACAGTAATCATTTGTTTAATGCATACCGCTACGAAAATAAATATTATTATCCTGCTTAATATGTATTTCACTTAAACAAATAAATAGTTTTAGGAACATAATAGAAAATTTTTTTGAAATTTTTGAATAGTTAACGATAATAAGGGATATGAAGCTTAGATTATTTGAGTTCTATTTTATTAAAGACTATTTAAGGCCTTGGTTTGGTCTTATTTATTCTTTATTCTTTCTGTTTTTTTTAGGTGCAATTGGCTATCGAATAACAGAGGGGTGGGAATGGAGTGATTGCTTATGGATGGTTCTGATCACAATAACCACTATTGGTTTTGGAGAAGTTCAACCTTTAAGTCCTGAAGGCAGAATCGTTACTGTTTTAGTAATCGTTGGCGGATTGATCTTTATTCAATTTACCTTTCAAAAAGCTGTTAGATTATTCGAATCCGGCTATTTTCAAAGAGTAAACGAATTACGTTTTAAAAGACTTCTTAGAAAAATGGAAAATCATGTAATTTTGTGCGGATATGGGAGGGTTGGTCAGGAAATATCTAACCAAATAAAAACGCAAAATATTCCAATTATTGTTGTTGAGAGTGATGAAGATAGAAAAAAGATTGCTGAAGAAAATGGTTTAGAAGTGCTTTGTGCTGATGCGACTCTTGATGAGACTTTAAAACTGGCAGGGTTAGAAAAATGTAAGAGTTTGGTTGTTACTTTGCCTAATGACGCTGCAAATTTATATGTGGTTTTAAGTGCTAAGGGGATAAGAAGTTCTATAAGAGTAATAGCAAGAGCGGGAACTGAAGAAGCCGCAAGTAAGTTGAGATTAGCCGGGGCAAGTATAGTTGTAAGCCCTTATATAGCTGCAGGTAGAGCAATGGCCTCAATGGCTTTAAGACCAATAGCCATTGATTTTCTAGATCTTTTAGCAGGAAGTGAATGTGAAATTGAAGAATTTGAATTAAGTAATGATATTAGTCTTTTTGAAACTGCGGAGAAAAGATCACTTTCGGAACTTGGAATAGGCAAAAAGAGTGGTGCAAAAATATTAGCCATTAAAGAAAATGAAAAATTGTTCACTAATCCTGGAGGTAATTTCATACTTCAACCAGGTCAGGTTTTAATAGCGTTTGGTAGTAAAGAACAACTAAATATTTTGAACGGATTATTAGGAAATCTTGTTGTAGCAGTAGAACTATTAAAATAGATGTATCTTGAGTGAGAATTAATAGTTAAATTAGTTTTAAGTGAAATAAATAAAATGAAAATATTCAAATATCTACTTGTAATTCCTGTAATAACTTTAATAATTATTTTTCAAACCTCTTTGCAAAATAGATATCTAATGGCTTCTGATATTAGAGATGGAGAAACAATTTTTAGAAATGTTTGTGCAGGCTGCCATGTAAGAGGTGGATCAGTCGTTCTTAAAGGATCCAAATCATTAAAACTTTCCGACCTTGAAAAAAGAGGAATAGCAGATGTAAATTCAATAACAATAATTGCTAATAATGGGATTGGTTTTATGAAGGGCTTCAAAAATAAATTGAGGGATGGAGAGGATAAGGTTCTTGCACAATGGATTATTCAAAATGCAGAAAAGGGTTGGGAGTAAATGAAAAGCTTATTTTTTGCATCGTTTTTATTTTTATTAGCTGAATTTTCTTTTGCTGAGGAATTAATTAATTACACAATTACATCTGATTCTCAAGTAAATACTTTAGAAGGTGATTTAGAGGCTATTGGAAATGTAGTTATTAAAAGCAATAGTGGTAATTTTGAGGCTTATTCTGACAAGCTTTCTTTTGACAAGGATGATAAATCTCTAAAACTTATTGGTAATGTATATGTTAAAAATTTAGAGTCTGAGGGAATTGCAATTGAAGAAACATTTGGAGATGAGCTGACCATATTTACTGATACAGGACTTTTTGAATTCAAATCTCAAAATAAAAACAGAGTAACAACAAAAATTAAATTTTAAATAAAGGCTTGCTTTTGAAATAAAAAAATATATATTTTTTTATTTGTAGAAATTTTAAATGGATTTTAAATATAAGTTAAACTAAATTTCCTAGAAGACATAGTAGAAGTAATTTTTATTATGCATCCAAGCAAAGTAATCAAACATCCAATAATCAATGACACTTATTACGATCCAGATGTTGATAAGCTTTATCAATATGTAAAAATTGGTGACTTTCCTCCAGAATGGGTAGTGACAAATATAGATGAAGATGACGATTATTATTACGCATCGATGGGATATTAAATTACATGACTTTCTTTAAAAGTAAATAAATTTGCTTCTTTAATATGTTTGTGTGAGGAAAATTAAAGAAGCATTTTTATATTAAATAAACAGGTTTAAGGACAAATTAAAAAGCAAATAAGAACAAATAAAAAATAAGCATTGAATGTAAAGTAAATATGAAATAATTACATCAAATAAATTTGATTATATAAAATTAATTTGTTGGGTTTTCAAATGGCTATTAAAGATCATAAAAGTTTGCAAGACTCAAAAATTCTTCTTGTAGAGGATGACAAGAGTATTAGGTTGACAGTCAGTGAGACGTTGAATAGCGAAGGTTTTAGAGTATTAAGTTTCAAAGATGGTTTAACTGCATTAGATTTCATTACTAATCATTCTAAAAATGATGTTGACTTAATAATTCTCGATTTAATGTTGCCAGGGTTAAATGGATTAGAGTTATGCAGAAAAATAAGAAATGAAGAAAATTATACACCCATACTAATTTTGAGTGCTAAAGATAATGAATCAGACAGGGTTCTTGGTTTAGAGGTTGGTGCAGATGATTATTTAACAAAACCTTTTGGTTTAAATGAATTAATTGCTAGATCGAGAGCCTTAATAAGAAGATCTAAACGTAATAAAAAAAATATAGAAAACTCAAAAACCGTCATAGAGTTTAATCATATAAAAATGTTTCTGGAAGAATGTAGGGTAACTTCTTTCGATAGAGAAATAACATTATCTCCAAAAGAATTTAAATTATTAGAATTATTTATGAAAAATCCTAAAAGGGTATGGTCAAGAGATTTAATACTTGAAAAAATATGGGAAATTGACTTCGTCGGTGATACTAAAACTGTAGATGTTCATGTTAGGTGGCTCAGAGAGAAATTAGAAGAAGATCCCTCAGCTCCAAAGTTTCTTAAAACTGTTAGAGGCTTTGGATATAAGTTTGGATGAAAATGAAAACGCTACAAGAGGTATTAACTTTCTTTTATGAGAAATGGAAAACCAAGGTTAAAGGATTTTCAAGAAATAATAAAAATATTGAATTAACTAAAAATAAGAACCAACAAATTTTTGACTTTCCATTTGATAAAGTTAAACCACAGCAACTTTTATCTTGGTTAGATTACTCATCTCAAGGATGGATGATTTTGTCATCTGATCTAACAATAAAATTTATCAATCAGAAAGGTTTATCTCTCATTAAGTTTATTAAATACAAAGATGTTATTGGAAAAGCAATTAATGATATTAATGAGCTCGAAGTACTAAGAAATAAGATTTTATATTCAAGAAAAAAAGATTTCCCAATCAGCCTAGATTGCACTATTTCGGGGGAACCCATTTCTGTAAATATTGTTAGAGCAAGGAAAAAAAATTATTTAATATTGTTGGAGAGTAAATTATCAATTGAATCCATAAAAAAAAGACAGAATCAATTAATCAATGATGTATCTCATGAACTGAAAACACCTCTTACATCTCTTATTTTGATAGGCGAAAGACTGGAATCAGTAGTATCAAAGAAAGATAGATATCTTGTTAAAAGACTTAAGAAAGAATCTAAAAGATTAAGAAAAATGGTCGAAGAAACTTTAGAACTTTCTAAGCTTGAAAGTAGCAAGGCTTTTAATAAAAATAAAAAAATATCTATTTCAGATTTAGTGATGGAATCTTGGCAAACCTTAAAACCACTTGCAGAAAAAAAAGATATAAAAATAAATCTACTGATACCAACAAAATATTTTATATCTGCAGATATTGAAAATTTAAAAAGAGCTTTTATAAATATTTTGGATAATGCTATTCGTTATTCCCCAGCTAATGAAGAAATTCAAATTGAAATTTTTAAAAGAGATAGCTCGGTTGTTATGAGAGTTAGAGATAAAGGTGTTGGATTAGAAGAAAATGAATTTAATGATATTTTTTCTCGTTTTTATAGAGGTGATCCATCAAGGACTAAATTTAAGAAAAGTGGAAGTGGTTTAGGTCTTTCAATAACAAAAAAAATAATCAATAACAATAAAGGTTTTATAAAGGCTTTTAATCATAAGGACGGCGGAGCAATTTTTGAAACTATCTTTCCTTGTCTTAATACAGATTTATAGGATGGTAAGAAAAAAGGGCACCATTATGGAGCCCAATGTTTTTACTCTTCTAGGAATTTTGTAAATAATTAGAAAGAGAATGATACGAATGCACCAGCTCCAGTTGTGTCGTCAGTTCCACTTACTGTTTCAGCAATGTATACAAAAGGAGTAATACTCATGCCGTCATTTATTGGATATTCGTAAGAAAGATCATATGCATAAATTTCTTCTGCATCATCTACGATTGCTCCATTTGTTCCAGCATTAAGACTTAGAGTACCTTCGCCCAATTCTGTACTAACACCTAATGCCCATTGCGATTTATCTTTGTCCCCTGAATCTTCAGGATTAGTTAATTCAAAACCGCCGCTTAGAGTCACGGGCATACTTTCGGGACTATAGAAAGCAGTTAGACCAGTATAAGTCGCTGACTCTTTGTCAGAATAAGCGACTGTAATACCATAGTTATCTGCTTCGTAACCAAGCGCAACACCATAGTAATCAGCACCCTCTTCAGTAAATATACCTTTACTAGTTTCACCATCGTTTGCAGATACACCTAGACCGACTTCCCATCCCTCTGCAAATTCTCTTGAAGTACTAAATGAAACATCACCACTTAAGTCAACAGAGTTAGCTGCACCACAATCTCCAAGGTTGTCAACCATGTTGTTCATTGAACAAGCATTAGGCCAAGTCTTAGATGCATCCATTGAATCGCCAACTGCAACCTTCCATTTGCCTAGTGGAAAAGTGTAGTTAACGTCAGAGACCTTAAGGAAGTCACCGTTATCTGAACCCCAGTCTAAACCAACCTTATCTTCACCAACTCCAACACCAGGATGGTTACCTGTCTCAATTTCGATGTTTAATTTATCTTCACCTGTGAAACTAGTGTTTAGGTCTACTTCGTAGAAGTATTCCATCATAACTTTATCGTTAGCAGGAGTTGCAGAATCAGTTGCACCAATTAGGAATCCTACTGAACCGCTCATAGTAGTGGTTTCAGAAAAACTACCAGCTTCTATTTTATTTACACGAGCTTCAAGGCCATCCACTCTTCCTTTAATTATTGCCAACTCAGAACCAAGCTCATCACTTAACCTGTTTATTGCAGCTCCGTTCATTAAGCCCTCACCACCTGCAATTAGATTGTTTAATTCAGCGGCAGCCTCTAAACGAGAGACTGAGTTTCCATTGAATTTTGGACTATTTGTAAGATCCTTTAATGAATCGTAAGCCCAATCTCCTGGGAATAAAGTATCTGATTTAAAATCATTTAAAGATACTAAATTATTAGAGTTTGAATAATCACTAAGATCTGTTGAATTGATCTCAGCTGCGTTTATTGCGAAACCTGATGCCAAAGAAATTAAGGCAGGAGCAGCAATTAATTTTTGAAAAAGTTTCATAAACCTCAACACGTAAAAATGGATTAATATCCAATATTTATTTCAGCGGTTTTAGGTTAAGAAATGAATAAGGATCAAAAGTAAATAGAAAAATTTAAAGAGAACTTAAACTTCTCTTAAAAAAATTAGAAATTGCAGTCAAATTTCAAAAAATTTTTTTTAATAAAAGTTAAAAACTATACTATGTTTATTCTCAAATATTTTTAAAACCAAACGAAAAAAGCTCTAATCATGATTTAGTTTAAGAGAGGGTTAAGAACTAATTAATTAAAAGATAAACTTTAATTTAAAGAGTATTTGTGTTCAAATTAAGTGCTATAAAGGTGGTGTCTTTCGTTAATTCATGAAATCAATGAACATAGCTAAGAAAGCTTTGGTCTTTACTTCTTTAGTTGCCATTGCTGCTGGCACAAGTGTTTCGGCAAAAACAAGATTAAGTGGTGCAGGAGCATCATTTCCTGCCAAAATCTATACTCGATGGTTTTTTGATCTAGCAAAATCTGGCGGCCCAAGAGTTAATTATCAAGCTGTTGGTTCGGGTTCTGGAAGAAAAGCATTTATTGATCAGACTGTAAATTTTGGTGCGTCTGATGATCCCATGAAAGATAAAGATATAGCAAAAGTTACTAGAGGATTAGTTCAGATACCTATGGTTGGAGGTACTATTGCATTTGGTTATAACTACGACTGTGATTTGAAACTTTCCCAAGAGAAAGCAGTACAAGTTGCTATGGGAATGATTAAGGATTGGAAAGAATTAGGTTGTAAACCAGGGAAATTGACTTGGACCCATCGTTCTGATGGATCAGGGACAACTAAAGCCTTTACAAACTCTATGGAAGCGTTTTCAAAAACCTGGACATTAGGGACAGGTAAGTCTGTAAAATGGCCGGCAGGTGTTGGTGCTAAAGGTAATTCTGGAGTTGCAGGTGTTATTCAAAATACTCCTGGTGCAATTGGTTATGTTAATCAGTCTTATATAAAAGGAAATGTGAAAGCCGCTGCACTTCAGAATCTTTCTGGAGAATATGTAAAGCCTACTGTTGAGGCAGGAGCCAAAGCTCTCAATGGTATTACTTTAGATGAAAATCTTGCGGGTAAAAATCCTAATCCAACGGCAAAAGGAGCATATCCTATAGCTTCATTAACATGGATACTTGCTTATGAAGAAGGTAATGGTAGAAACACTAAAGCTATTAAACAAGCCTTTAATACATTGTTAAGTGATGAGTATCAAGATAAAGCTCCATCACTTGGATTTGTCCCCTTAAAAGGAGATATTCTTGAGAAGTCAAGAGCTGCGGTAAAAAGAATCGGTAAATAAACCGTAAGACATATTTAAAAGGAGGAATTTATTTCCTCCTTTTTTTATGCGAACAAATATTTTGATAAACCTAATATTAAAGAAAAAAGAATAAGTATGTAGGTTGGAACTATTTTTAAAAAAGATAATAGTGTGGAGATTAAAACTATAAAAATAGAGCTAATTAAAAAGAATTTTGATGAAAAACTATCTTCAATTAAATTAAAGCCAGAGAAAATAACTGCTCCTGGAATTGTATTGATTACTCCTTCGATAAAGTAATTAATCGATTTAATTCTGTTTTTTATGAAGGCTTTTCCAAAAACAAAAATCAAAATAAAACTTGGTAAAAATATTGCAAACGTTGATATAAATGAATATTTTAAAGCTTCATTAATCCCTCCAATTGAAAAACCTGCTTTATATCCAATAAAACTTGTAGTTAATAAGACAGGACCAGGTGTTATTTGGCCAATCATTATCGCATCTATAAATTCATTATTTGTTAACCATCCTTGCGAGACAACATAATCACTCATTAAAGGAATAATTACTAATCCGCCTCCAAAAATAAAAAGTCCCGATTTGAAAAAGAAAAAAAATAGATTAAAATCGTTTATTAAAAACTTTGAGTTTGTAGAGTGTTTCAAAAAATTATTAAACTTGGCAATATCCAAAAAGATTGAGCTAGTTAAAAATGAGTTTGCTGAAAATATAGATAAAGGTACCAAGCTATAAAAGATATTTTTCCATTTCTGTAAGAAAATATTTATCAAACCCGAAATAGTAAGTATTGTAATGAGTGGAAATTGAATACTATTATATTTTGCAAATATAAGTAGAAATAAGATTGAGCTAGAGAATAATACTCGATCTAACTTTAATCTTTTTTTTAAAAGAACTAATGAAAATGAAAAAATTATTCCTGCAATAATAGGAGGATTAAAATAAATTAAATCATTTAGAAATTTTGATCCAGAATAAATTTGCCAAAAAAAGCTAAGAACTAATACCGAAATGAATCCTGGGATAATGAAACTTATACCGGATACCAATCCACCAAGATAACCATTAATTTTAAGACCAATATATATTGCTAATTGAGTGGATATTGGCCCTGGAAGCAATTGACATAATCCAATACCTTTTTCAAAAGATTGGGTTGAGATCAATTTTTTATTATTTATAAGTTCATCTTCGAATAAAGAAATATGAGCATATGGTCCTCCAAAACTGAAAATTCCAATTTTTAGAAAAATTTTTGCAAGTTCAATTAAGGATATTTTGGCCATTTAAACATTCTAATTTCTAAAAATTAGTTTTTATGGTGATGATAAGCTTTGTTTGATTGATGGTAATTTAAGACTCGAAATCCAAGATAATAATATTAGAAGTGATGAAAAATAAAGACAATATTGAAGACCAATACTCGGATTTCTCCCAATCATAAATAGTAAGCCAGATAGTAATGTTCCAACTAGTCTTCCAGCGGCATTTGCCATGTAATAGAAGCCAACATTTAAACTGACTTTTTCATTATCAGAGTAGGCCAAAATCATATAAGAATGTGTAGAGGAATTCATTGCAAAAACAAATCCAAAAATAGTGAGTCCTAAAATTATTGCTATCGATGGAGAACTTTCTCTCCATAATGCGACTCCTATCAAAGATGGTATGACCATTAATACGGCACTCCAAAATTGGATAGCTTTACGATCTGGACTTTCTTTCTGACCCCACATCTTTCTAATTCCTGGGGCCGAAGCCTGAACAATTCCATAAGCTATTACCCAGGTCCCAAGAAATAATCCTATTTCCATGTAGTCCCAACCAAATGCCATATCTAGAAATACTGGAAGAGCTACAACAAACCAAACATCTCTTGCTCCAAAAAGAAAAAATCTTGCCGCTGAAAGAATATTTATTGCATTAGATTTTGAAAAAAGATCATTAAAAGCTGGTTTGGTTTTCATCTTGCCAATTTCTCCAGGCAAAATTAATGTCAATAAAAAGGCTAAGCAGAGTCCAAAACCCATAATTCCTACAGCATTATTGAATCCAAATAACTTATATAAAAGTCCACCTAAGAAAAAGCCAACTCCCTTAAGAGCATTTTTAGATCCAGTTAAAATAGCAACCCATTTAAAAAGTTGTGTTTGGCCAATATCATTGCCATCATTTGTCTCTGGAACTACTGTCTTAACAGCACTTTTAGCACTCATTTTGTTTAAATCTTTTGCTATCCCACTAACTGCTTGAGCAACCATAACGTATGCGACACTAAAAATTACTGGCCAATCATCCTTAACTGGAATAAGCATAAAAAGAGCGATGATTTGCAGGATAGTCCCAATCCATAAAGTAAGCCTTAATCCATATCTTGCTCCTATCCAACCACCATAAAGATTAGTAATTATTCCAAAAAACTCATAAAAAAGGAAAAGTAAAGCAATTTGTAGAGTTGTGTAACCTAGCTCATGAAAGTGACCAACAACTAATAATCTTAATGCGCCGTCAGTAAGCGTGAACGCCCAATAGTTTACTGTTACAACACTATATTGTTGGATATTAGATAACTTCATAAAGACATAAATTAAATCTCTTGTTTGATTACATATTCAGTAAGATCTGCAAGTCTGCAGCTGTATCCCCACTCGTTGTCATACCAAGCGTATATCTTTAATAAATTTGAATTGACAACCATCGTTGATAAACTATCAACTATTGAACTTCTAGAGTCATTTACATAATCTGCAGAAACTAAAGGTCTTTCTTCGTAGCCAAGAATTCCTTTTAAATAAGTTTCTGAAGCTTCCTTAAGTGCCAGATTTACTTGTTCAGTTGTCACTTCTTTATTTAATTCAAAAACTGCATCTGTTAAAGAACCATTAAGTAGAGGAACTCTTACTGCATGTCCATTTAATTTTCCTTTTAATTCTGGAAAGATCTCAGCGATAGCTTTAGCAGACCCAGTGGTAGTAGGTATTAAACTTTGCATACATCCTCTTGCTCTCCTCAAATCACTTTTATAAAAATCTACAGGAACTTGAGTGTTCGTGACATCGTGAATAGTTGTAATAGCACCGTGTTTAATTGAAAAATTTTCATTAATTACCTTTACTATCGGAGCTAAACAATTTGTAGTGCAGGATGCTGCAGTTACTAATTTATGTTTGGAAGGGTCATAAAGACTTTGATTTATGCCATAAACAACATTAAGTGATTCAGCTTCTGCAACAATTCCTTTGACTGGACAAGCTACTATTACTCTTTTCATACCTAGAGAATCAAAATAGGGATTTAGTTTGTCTGGCTTTTTATTCTTTCCTGTACATTCCAAAATAATATCTACAGAAGATTTTTCCCAAGGAACATCAAGGTAATTTTTAAAAGATGTGTAGGTTAATTTCTTTCCATCAATTATTATTTCTTCTTCTTTAACCTTTATATCTTTCCCCCATCTGCCATGGGCTGAATCGAATTCGAGTAGATGCGCAGCGGCATTCGAATCTCCTGCTATCTCATTAATGTGAGTTATTTCTATATCAGCTCTATCCCATAATGCTCTGAAAACTAATCTGCCAATTCTTCCAAAACCATTAATTCCAATTTTCATCACTTTGAAATTTCCTGTTGAAATTATACATCAAAATATTTTGATGTATCAAGATATTTTTATTAATGAAATCTTTTTTATTTAAGCTATATTTAAAAGAATTTAATATCTTCAAAAGTGTTAGAAGAGATTAGCAAAGTAAAAAAAGAAAATATATCTAAGTTGATGGTTTCATTTTCTGATCCTTTTAGGCTAGAAATAATTGACCTAATGATGGATGGAGAAGTTTGTGTTTGCGATATTATGAAATTAACTAATTTATCTCAATCAAGAATTTCATATCACATAAAAATTTTGAAGGAAGCTGGTCTTATCTCAGACAGACAAGAAGGTAGATGGGTGTATTACTGTCTAAATAAAGAATCTCTATTTTTGATCAAGGAATGGATAACTTCTTTGACAGATTATTCCTCAAATAGAAAACGTTGCTGCGAATAAGTTATATTTTATTAATTAACTTCTGATTCCCTGTCATATGTCATTCCTGATTGTTCCATCCATTCAGCTTTAGTTTTGCAATTTTGTTTGTGATTAAATATGTGAAAACCTTCAATAATAATCATTATGGATAGAAGCAAAACAGGAATAAAATATACAGGGGAAGATACTACTTCTTTATATTTGATTTGAGCAATGAATTCCTTGTATTTAAACATTCCCTCAGTTGTTATTCAGTAAATAATATTCACCTATGGTTAAGTAAAGTTAAAGAAAAAATTTTTGAAGAAATTAAGCTGAAGGATGTTTACTTTTCATGACTTTCTTATACCTTTAACCCCTCTTAAAGTCTTTTACAACATTTAGTAGTAGATTTATAGAGATATTCTTTTTTTAATGGAAGAGAAATTAACTCTTTTCAAGAATCGTAAAAGATTCGGTATCGAAAAAAATATAGATATTATCTTCAAGAATACTGCTCTAGTCTTGTCTAGTTTCGTTGCAATAATACTTTTAGGAATTATTTTAGTAGTCTTTTTTCAGTCATTCGAATCCTTTTCAAGGTATGGCTTGAAGTTTCTAGTAACCTCTGAATGGAATCCTGTAAAAGATGAATACGGAGCTTTTACTGCAATATATGGCACATTAGTAACTTCATTTCTTTCGCTATTAATAACTATCCCTCTAGGCGTTGGAACTGCAATATTTATTACCGAGGACTTTGTACCGAAAGTTTTTAGAGAAATAATAGGTTCTTTTGTTGAATTATTAGCAGCTATTCCATCAGTTGTATTGGGTCTTTGGGCAATATTTGTAATGGAACCTTTTTTTAGAGCCTTTTTTGTCTTTTTACATAATTTCTTTGGTTGGATTCCTTTATTCAGTACAGAACCCACAGGTAGGAATTCTTTGTTAGCAATATTGATTTTAGTAGTAATGCTTTTGCCAATAGTGACTTCCATTGCAAGGGATTCACTTAATCAGGTTCCTAAAAAGCTTAGAAATGCAGCCTACGGAATTGGAGCAAGTAGATGGAAAACAATATTTTCAGTGATTTTACCGGCAGCATTATCAGGAATTATGGCAGGTGTTCTTCTTGCTTTAGGTAGAGCAATGGGAGAAACGATGGCTGTCACAATGATAATTGGTAATTCAAATGCATTTAGTTGGTCTCTCTTATCTCCTGGATATACTATTTCCTCAATGCTTGCAAATCAGTTCGGTGAAGCTGATGGAAGTCAGGTCTCATCACTCTTTTATGCGGCTTTTGTATTGATGATCCTGTCATTAGTGGTCAATATCTTTGCACAGTGGCTGGTTAAGAAATTCAGTCTCAAATACTAGATAATTATGAATTCACTTTATTACCAGAAAAGATTATCAAGAAATATAGGAGATAAATTCTTTACTTCTTTATCCGTAATTTGTGCATTGATTGCAATACTTCCTTTGATTTTTTTGGTTACTTATATTCTTATTAAAGGTGGTTCTCAAATTACACCAGAACTATTTACTTTAGAACCAAACCCACCTGGAGATGATTTAGATGCAGGAGGGATTAATCCTGCATTGATCGGGACATTAATAATTACTACCATTGCTTCAATTATTGCCATACCAGTGGGTGTCGGCGGTGGTATTTATTTAGCTGAATATTCTAAAGGTGGTGCTTTTTCAAGATTTATTAGATTTGGGGTAAATGTTCTGGCGGGAGTCCCTTCAATTATTGCCGGTGTATTTATTTATGCCTTGATTGTCTCGACAAAAATTTTGTTTGGAAGTATGTATAGCGGTTTGGCAGGAGGTATGGCTCTTTCAATATTGATGTTACCTACTGTGATAAAGACGACTGATGAAGGTTTAAAGTTAGTCCCGAACGAATTAAGATATGCGTCTCTTGGTGTTGGAGCAAGTATGTATACAACTATATTGAAAGTTACTTTGCCCTCTGCCTTTAGGTCTATTGCTACTGGCGTTGTACTTGGAATCGCAAGAGCTGCAGGTGAAACAGCACCTTTGATATTTACGGCTTTATTCTCTTACTACTACATAACAGGCTTTGGAGACTTGTTTTATGAGATGGGTTCTTTGGCTGTATTGATATACAACTTTGCACTTGAACCTTATGATGCACAGAATAAATTAGCCTGGGCAGCTTCCTTTATTCTTGTTTTGTCGATACTATCAGTAAATATATTTTCAAGGATATTAGCCGCTTTTACTGAGAAAACTAAGAGAGTATAAATGATTAAAACTAATAAAAAAATACCAAAGAATATCATTTTATCTCTTGAGAATGTATCTATTAGTTATGGAACATTTGAAGCTGTAAGAAATGTTTTTTGTAACTTTAAAAAAGGAAATATAACCTCCCTTATTGGCCCTTCAGGTTGTGGTAAATCAACTGTTCTTAGATCATTAAATAGGATGAATGATCTGATTCCGAACTGTTCCTTGAAAGGAACAGTTCTGTTTGATGGAACTAATATTTACGATAAAAGAGTAGATCCAGTTGAAGTGAGAAGAAGAATTGGGATGGTTTTTCAGCAACCAAATCCTTTCCCGAAATCTATTTACGAAAATATTGCATTTGGGGCAAGAATTAATGGCTTTACTGGAGATATGGATGTATTAGTGGAAAGTTCACTTAGAAAAGCTGCCTTGTGGGACGAATGTAAGGATAAATTAAATGATAGTGGTTACTCTTTATCTGGCGGACAACAACAAAGACTATGTATAGCAAGGACCATCGCAATTGAACCTGAAATAATTCTGATGGATGAACCATGCTCAGCGTTAGATCCAATTTCTACTTTAAAAATAGAAGAGACTATGCACGAACTTAAGAAGAATTACACAATAATAATCGTTACTCATAATATGCAGCAGGCATTAAGAGTTAGTGATATGACTGCATTTTTTAATGCTATTGAATATGAAGATGGTGATGGAGGGAAAGTTGGTTATCTTGCAGAATTTAATTCCACTAAGAAAATTTTTAATTCTCCAAAAGAAAAAACTACTCAGGAATACATATCAGGTAAATTTGGTTGATGTTAAATTTTTACCTTTAAAAAGAAAGATTTTTACCTTTAACAAAGGCAAGGGGTAGACAAACAGTATAAATACCTATATAGTTATCTCGAATTAGTAAGTTTATCTTTGAAAAACTACCCTTTTCTACCTTTCTTGATTTTTGCAGGGGCTCTAATAACAACTGCAACAATAGGATTGCCCGTATTTACTTCATAATTTAAGAGTATTTCTATTTCAGGTAATCTTATGGTTTCAATATTAAATAAAGAATTAATTGGAAGTCCTCATAAAACCTTAATAAAGGGAAATTTATTTGACTTTATAAAAAAAAGAGAGAATATGAATCTGTGTGGGAGTGAAAAATCTGTATTAAAACCATTTTTAAAAGTGGTTAATTTCTAATTTATTTATCATGGATAAAACTAAAGAACAGTTAGAAAAATTAAGAGAAGTAGCAGAAGCATCTCTTACAAAAACGGATGAACTTCAAAAAGTTCTTGCTCAAATTGAAGCTTTAATGTCTAGAGAAGAATCACAAACATTATCAAAGAAGAAATAATTATTTAAAAAATAATTTTAGGTTTTGTACTTTTAATTACACCTATACGATTTCATTGTAGTTATTAATTAGGTATGCAGAACCCGTTCCAAAGTTTTCTGTTAGGTCTCGAGGTCTTACCTTCTTTAAGTAAAAGACCTCTTTAATTTGTTTGTTTTTATTATATTTTTATAACCTGCTTATTTAGTTGATTACTTTATAGATTTCTTTCAAGCAGACATTTACATCAAAAGATTCAGTATTTACAACCTCTAATCCTGTTTTTTCTGTAACTTCAACAGTTGCATTACATTCGTCTTGTCTAAGAGCCATATAACTTGGCTTTATGTCTTCAATATCTAGTTCAACACTTGATTCAGTATCTTCCTTATATTGTTCCATGACTAATGTAAGTGCCTCTATCTCAACCGAAAAATTATCATTTGCTTTTGCTCCAAATGAAATTACAAGAAATGGAAATAAAATCAAGGATATTAATTTTTTCATTTCTATAAAATGTGTTTATTTTTTTTATAACGTGGATTGTCTGCTAAGGAAAGGGTCATTAGCTATAAAAATTTTTTTTCTATTTCTACTAGTAGAGATTGATTTATAGCAATAAAATAATTGATAAAAAAAATAATCGAGACTTTTAAGTATAAATTGGCATATCTAAATGAAAAATTTAAGTCACTTCAATAGGATTTTTCTTAAGATTTTATTTCGATAATTTCTTCCTCAGAAACTATTGCCCATTTTTTAAATGATTTTTTGCATGGATATCCTCCAGTTAAGTCTCCAAATGCAGGTAAAAATAAAGTATTTTTAGTCTTATCCATTGCAAAGCACCTAAAAGATAATTTATCTCCATTGTTTTTTAAATGGATTTTTGGATGATAATGTCCACAAATATTCAATGTTTTATTATTTTCTAAATTAACTGGTTCATGGCTAAAAGTAATTTTTTTAGTTTTTCTAATATCAACAATTTTTATATTTTTAATATCACAACCTACATCGTGATTACCGAGGATGAGTTCAACATTAGTTTTTAGTAGCTCAGGAAGATCCTCAACTTTTTTTTGAAGAGTTTTATCTATTGAATATTTGCTGTGGAATAAATCTCCCAATATTATTAACTTTTCAGGACTATATTTTTTTACTATTTTTTTTATTCTTGCGAAGTTGTTTTCATCTGAATTATTAGTAAGAGGTATACCATTTTGCTGAAAATACTCAGCTTTCCCAAGATGAATATCGCATATTAACAACTCTTTTGTTCCTGGTAGAAATAACGCTCTTGAAGGAAGCATCTCTAACAATGTATCTTCCCAACAAAATTTAAAAGAACTTTTTTTCATTTAATCACTATATTTTTTTATAAGTTTTTCTACTCTTTTTTCTATTGGTTCATTGCTTAAAGTATTTTTAAGTCTTTCAACTAATAAAGGGAAAGCAAAAGGCGTTGGAGTTTTTATCTCGTTTAATATAATTTTTAAATTTTTTAATCTTTCTAATGATCTAGATATTCTTTTATTTTCTAATTGATATTCTTTAACTTCTTGATGCGATTGTTTTATCAAAAGATGGCCTTCTTCATATTTAGTAAAGACATCGTAGAAAAGACTTGAACTTATTTGAAGTTGAGAGGAGGTTTTTGTTTTGGTTGGATTATTTTGATTTACAAGTCCACTTATTTGGGCAATATTTTTAAATCTACGTTTTGTTAATTCTGAAAAATTAATTGCATTTTCTAGATCTTCTTCTAATTTTTTGTTATTCAAAAAGTAATCAGCTTCTTTTTTTATTATGGAAAAATCATAATCTTCTGCGGTAGTTAAGCTGAATCCAAAATCATTAGCAGTAATACTAAATGTAGATTGTTTTAATTTTGCCAATCTCAAAGCCCATAAAAATGCAATTCCTTCATTTACAAATTTGCCATCAAGTGTAAAAACAAAAAGATTTGATAAATCTTTGGTTTTATATATTTCTATGAGGAATTCATCTTTCTTTGGAATATTTGAAAGAACTTTTTGTTTATTCAATATTGGTCGTAATGAATTGAGTTCAGGATTTAAGTAATCATAATTTTCTAGTTCGTTGCATATATCTATTTCATTTCTCAAACTCTCACAAAGTAGATCAGAAATTGCCATTTGACCTCCAACCCATGCAGGAATTAGAGAACTTTTTTTTGTTGATTTCTTAACGTATAAGATCATATCTCTTATTCTTACAAATTGAAGCATTTTGCCAGCAAAGTAAAATGTATCTCCAGGATTTAATTTTGAAGCAAAATTCTCCTCTAAATTACCTAAAGATTTACCTTTCATATATTTGACATTCACAAATTTGTCACTTGTAATTGTCCCAATATTGAACTTATGCATTCTTATTAAAGATTTGTCTTTTACAAAATATTTAAAGTTTTCATTATTATTTTGTGATTCCTCTTTAATTATCTTTTTATATTTTGGGTATGCTTTAAGACATTTTCCTCCATATTCTAAAAAGTCAAGACACCAATTCCAATCTTGATCTTTTAATTTTCTATAACTCCAGCAATTTTTAATTCTTTCTTTCTCAATTTTTGGATCAAAGCCATTTCCGCATGCCAGACTTATTAGATGTTGTAGAAGCACATCATAAGATAATTCGGGAAGTCTAATTTCCTCAGATATACCACTTTTTATTATTCTTCTCATTGCACTAATCTCTAATAACTCTAAAGAATTAGTAGGCATAAAAATTATTTTTGATTTTCCACCTGGTCTATGAGCACTTCTTCCAGCTCTTTGTATGAGTCTAGCTAAATTCTTTGCACTACCAATTTGAACTATTTGATCTACAGGTTGGAAGTCAACTCCTAAATCTAACGAGCTGGTGCAGACTACCCATTTTATTAGTCCGTCTTTAACACCTTCTTCAACTCTTTTTCTATCTTCTTTATCCAGGGAGCCGTGATGAAGTGCAATTTTGTCTTGCATCTCTGGGAGAAAAAATTTAAGACATTGATACCATCTTTCAGATTGATTTCTCGTATTGGTGAATAATAAGGTGCTTTTATTTTTATCCAGGATTTTTAATAGTGAAGAATGACTTCTAATGCCAAGATGCCCACTCCATGGAAAGGTAGTTTCCTCCTCTGGTAAAACACTTATAATTTCGATCTCTTTTTGAATATTTGTACTTATAATTTTGGGTTTAATAGCGCTCATTCCAACTATTGCTCTTGCTGCTTCTTCAATATTTCCAATAGTTGCAGACATTGCCCAAATTTGTAAATTTTTTATATTACCTCTTAGCCAACTTAAAGATAACTCGCACTGGTTTCCTCTTTTACTACCCATTAATTCATGCCATTCGTCAATAATTATTGATGACAACTCCTTGAACAGATTATTAGATTCTTTATTAGAAAGTAAAAGAGATAAAGACTCTGGAGTTGTAATAAGAATATTGGGTGGTTTAGCAAGTTGCTTTTTCTTTTCATATGGGGTTGTATCCCCATTCCTAATTTCAACAGTGATTTCTTTATTAAAATGCAAAGCTGCTAATTGTATGGAATTTTTTAGATCTCTACTTAGTGCTTTTAAAGGGGTTATTAATAATATATTCACACTTTTATTATTTTTGGGATCATCTATCTTTGATAGAGGTCCCATTAATGCAGCATAAGTTTTGCCGCATCCAGTAGGAACTTGTATTATTCCACTTTCTCCATTTAAAAATGCTTCCCAAGATTCGATCTGATAAGGTAGTGGCTCCCATCCATTTGTGAAGAAAAACTGTTTAATTTTAGAAATTAAATTATTTTGCTTATTATTTTTCGTAATATTTTTCATGATATTTTTTTCATTAGTTCATAAGCATTCTCTAGGCTATCTGCATCATTAATTTTTTTATCTTTTCTCCATTTCGTTATTCTTGGGAATCGTACTGCTATGCCTGACTTATGACGTTTAGAAATTTGTATTTTCTCAAAAGATATTTCGAATACCATTTCTGGTTTTAAAGAACGAACAGGACCAAATTTTTCTATTGTATTTTTTCTTATCCATTTATCTAGCTCCTTAATCTCAATATTCGTTAAACCAGAATATGCACTTGCAAATTTAATTAATTCTTTGTCTTTCCATAATGCAAAACTGTAATCTGTGTACAGACCAGCTCTTCTACCGCTACCGCCCTTAGCGTAAATTAGAACAGCATCCAGTTGCATAGGATCAACTTTATATTTCCACCAAATACCTTTCTTTCTACCGGATGAGTATATAGAAGACTTTTTCTTAATTATTAATCCTTCAGTATTATTTTCTCGAGATTTTTCTTTATAAGTTAAAGCATCAGGCCAATCTTTAGGAAAAATTAAATCACATATTTTGAAAATATCAGAGATATTATTCTCAGTTTTAATTTGCCATTTTGAAAAATATTTTTCTAACTTAATTCTTCTATTTTCTAATTTAATTTCTCTTATATCTCTCCCATTAATCTCTAAAAGATCATAAGCAATAAAAATAATTGGATATTTTATTTGGATTGATCTAGTAGGAGACTTTCTATTTATTCTTTTTTGAAGTAAAGAAAAATCAAAGGGAATTTGTTCTTTAAAATTCCAAACTAATAATTCCCCATCAAGAACAAAATTATCTTTTATATGAAACATTTTCTCTGCTAATTCTGGGAAAGACTCATTTACTAATTCTTGCCCTCTTGTCCATAACGAAATATTGCCTGACCTTTTAATTAATTGCATCCTTATACCGTCGTATTTCCATTCAAATTGAAAATCATTTATTGAATTTTTGAAGATTTTATCTTCAATAGTATTTGCTAGAAGAAATGGAAATGGTTTGGAATTTAACTCTTGAAGATTGATATTCTTGTTAATTAAAAATTCATATGATTCAATTGAAGGTTTAAAATCACCCATCAACCTATGAGAAATAATCTCTTCCTCAATATTAATTAGTTTTGATATTGATTTTGTGATTAATCCGATAGAGACTCCTACTCTAAAAGTTCCTGTAAGAATTTTATTAAAAATTAGATGGTTATCTTCAGGTAATGTTTCCCAAAGATTTTTAATTTCTAAATTTTTCTCCTCCTCATTAAGTTTTGATAATGCAGGTATCGTTTCGCTTAGTAATTCATTGAGACTTATATTTGATAATTTCTTTTTTCTGGAATTAGTTTTATTTTTAAGTAATAAAGTTATCACCTCAGCAGAATCACCAACTTTTAAATAACATGTATCAATTAACCATTGAGGATATTCATATATTTGAGAAAAAAGATTTTTTAGATATCTTCCACTAATAAATCTCTTATTACTTTTTCCAGTTAGTAAGTATATTGCCCATGAATTATCTATTGGATCATTAGATAAAAAATAATTCCTTAAAACTTCAATTTTATTATTTGTACTATTAATTGAATCTAGATCACCAAATAATTCTGAAAACTTTTTTAAGCTCATATTTATTTACCGAATGAAAGGACATTTATTGATTCCTTTTCAACTAAATATTTACTTAAGGCTTCACTATCTCCATGATGAAAAAATACATTTTTTGCTTCAGACTTTTTTACTACTTCCAGAATTCCATCCCAATCCGCATGATCAGAGATTGCGAATCCTTTATCATATCCTGATCTTTTTCTTAGAGCTCTTATTGACATCCAACCACTCGCGAAAGCTGTTTGAATGTTTTTGAAATTTTTTAAATAAGAACCCTTACTTAAAGATGGTGGTAATAATATTAGACTTCCTTTAAGTTCATCTATCTTTTTTTTATTTTCAATTTTTATAGTATCTTTAATATCAATTCCAAGTTCCCTATAACTATTGTTCATTTTGTGAATACTGCCATGGGAATAAATATTGCCTTTAAAACTTGTTTGACTAATTTCGTTTAACAATCTCTGAGCTTTTCCAAGTGAATAGCAGAAAAGTAAAGAAGTTTTTTCTGGTGAATTAGTTATCCATTTTGAAATATCATTTGCTATTTTATTTGATTCATCCCACTTAAATATTGGCAAACCAAAAGTACATTCGCTTATTAAATAATCAGTTTTTACTATTTCATATTGTTTGCAAGTTTGATCTTTTTGAAGCTTAAAGTCACCTGAAATTAGCCATTTTTCTTCAGCAAAAATAAACCTTATTTGACTAGATCCAAGGATGTGACCGGATGGATGAAAAGAAATATTAATGCCATTTATCTTAAATTCTTCTCCATATTCAAAAGTCTTAATTTTTATATTATCTCTAACTCTTTCTTTAAGAAGTATCGCAGTTTCCTTAGTAGAAATGTATTCTTCACAGCCAAATGTAAAGTGATCAAAATGAGCATGAGTTATTAATGCCTTTTTTACTGGCTTATTTGGATCAATCCAAATATCAGCAAGTTCACAATAAAGATTCCCATCTTCATATCTAATTAAATATTCTTGTTTAGTTCTCAAAACTACATCTCTTACAATGAAGTTAATTTAGCTAATTATGCCCACGCTTGTTTTGATAAAGCTATGGCTGAAATTGTTAGTAAAGCAATAACTACAAATTTGTTACTCCAATTAATCATGAATGAACTAATTTTGTTAAAAGAAACTCTATTAGATTGCATAATCTTTTTTTTATTCATAATGTGATTATTTTCATTATTTTTTAAATAATTTAAATTATTAATCTCATTTATTAATTTAGATTCGCAAGTTGAGAGTTTTTCTACTTGATTTAATAATTCAATATCTTCTGGCCTTAATAAAGAATTTAATTCTTTAATTTGTCTTTCGTTATTTATAAGAAATTCATTAACTATCTCATCTGTCCCTAAACCTTTCTTTATATTTAAAAGAATTTCATCTCTTTCCCAGGATTTTTCAAGAGAATTTAAAATTTTACTTATGCTCATTTTAAGTATTTTTACTTATGATAAATTATTATTTTTTTCTTCTGTGGCTTTTTCCTTTAAGTAATTAAAAAAAATTATTTTTATTTAAGATTTACGAATAAGTCTGTTAGCAAAATATTTTATCTTTACCTTTTCTACAATTTTTTTAGAACTACTTTTAGTTTTAACTTTATTTAAATTAATCACTTCATCTGACACATTTTTGCCAGTTTCAAAATAACTTTTAATTTTTTCTAATTCTTCTTTATTTAATCTTTTTGTGGCACCTTTTGCGTTGATTCCAAGTTTCTTGCAGGCTAATAATATTCTATTACTTTCGATATTAAGATCTTTGGCAATACTGAAAATAGGAGTGTTGATAGACATTATTTTTTTTACTATGAAATTTATTATTTATAGTATATTTATAAGTTAGAAATTAAATATATTTTTAATTATTATTAATTTTAAAACTTTATTTTAATTAAGCTACTTCATCTTCAAAATTATTTAAATCATTAAACCTCTTCTTCATGGTTGGATTATTTCTAGTTAATTTCTTTACTGTCAAATCTTGAGATTTGCTGTCAGCAGATAAAAGATGTTTTTTTGAGAGAACTAAAGCCTCTTTAGTTTTTTGTAAATGGGTTATTGATTTATCAATTTCAGAAATTGCATCATTAAATCTATCCTGAGCAAGTGAAACATTTTTACCAACTGCATTTTTGAATTGCTCAAGAGTACTTTCAAAATTTGTTATGTCAAAATTCTCACGTTTCATTAAATCAATTTGTGATTTGTATTTTAAGGTTTCCATAGATGCATTTCTTAGCAGAGAAATAATGGGCAAGAAAAATTGAGGTCTTATGACATACATTTTTGGGAATCTATGAGAAACATCTACTATGCCAGCATTATATAGTTCACTATCTGGTTCTAGAAGGGTTACGAGAACTGCATATTCACAAGATTTTTGTCTTCTATCTTTATCTAATTCTTTTAAAAAATCTTCGTTTTTTCTTTTATTAGTTCCATTTAAACTTTGATTCTTCATCTCAAACATTATAGATACGACTTCGTTTTTATTTTCATCAAATTCTCTAAATATATAGTCACCTTTACTTCCTGAAGTGGCATCATTATCCTTTTCGAAATATGAGTTTTTAAATGCAGAGGCACGATTCAGATTAAATTGAGTTTCGCAATGGATTTCTAATGTTTCTCCTATCATCTTTGTAGATAATCTAGATTTCATTTCTCTTAACTCCTGAATAGTCAGGTCCCTTTCACTTATTTTGCTTTTAAACTTTTCTTCAATTAATTTTTCATTAATTGAATGTTCAAGCTTCATCTTTTCAATGGAATTTGTTAAAGATGAGTTTTCTTTTTCTAAATTAGTAACAGCTTCACTAATTTTGTTTTTTAAAGATAATTCTGAAATTAAAGACTGGTTTTTAATTTCGTCTTTCAACTTGATTAATTCATTATTCAATGAATTAATTTTATTTGTTGCTTGATTTTTTAAATCATTAAGGGCATTTGTTTTCTTCTCTTCAGCTATTTTTAATCTAGATTCAAGAGTTTGGATCTCAGACTCTTTAATCCGATTCTGCTCTATTAACTGTATTTTTAACTCACGTTTTAAAATTTCCAAAGCTTTTTTATTATCTTCTTCAGCCAAGATAAGTCTTTCTTTTATTTGTTTATTAAATTCTTCGTCTTTTATCTGATGAAGTATTTCTTCAAAGCTGCTGGGATCAATTCGGAAAGTTTTGCCGCATGAAGGACATTTAATATCTTTCATTTTTTAATTAAAAATTAATATTAGAAAGGATTTAATATTCGAATTATGTAAAAAGAATATTATTCTTGATTAAGAATAAACAATGAATCAATATTATGCATTAAAAAATAAAGTAATTACTCAATAAAAGTTATATTAATCCTGATTCCTTAAGAATATTTATTTTATTTGCTAATTCTATATCTGCAGAAGATATTGAGCGGTCTAAAGTTTTGTGAGATGAAACTGTGTAACCACTGTCATCAACAAATTCGTCTTCCCCATCTTTTAAGTGGGCATTTTCATTTTGGAGATCTTTAAAATTATCCGACTTGAATATATTTGATTTGCTGATATTACTATATCCAAAATTCGCAATTCCTCTGGCATCTAATGCTTCCTCAACTAATATTCCAACTACTTTAGATCTACTTATAGATTCGCTCTTGGATATTTCATCAATAATTTCAAGTACTCTTTTTCTAGGAAGATATCCTATCCTTTTAACTTTATTTTCCATAAGTCTTTACATATGTCAATATTGTAACACTTCTGTCAAATCAACTCTGTTTTTGATTAATAGCACTTATGTATAAATTTAAATAGTAGGATTAAAGTATAATTTTAAAGAACACTCATTCAAAGTTATTTCTCAAATACTCATGGGGATAGTTTTAAATGCTTCTTCTAATTACTTTTTAAGTTTGGTGCTGATTTTTGAAATTTTCTAAATTTAAATTCCAAATATTATGAAAGACAAACTATATGATAATGCTGATAGCTTTGCAATGTCATTTGATGAGGAATGGGAAAATGTTGATTGTGATGATATACGATTAAAGATAGATAAGGTATTAGAACTTTTATCAGATCACCCTTTTTTGATATCTAATCCCGAAAATGCAAGAAAAATGGCAGAATTTAGGATATTTTCATTAAAAAAATTTCAATAATTATTTTTAAATTTTTTAAAGTTAATTATTTTATAGTTAATTTTAATTACTTAAGATTTATATTGTTGGTGAATTAAAAAATCCCTTACTGTATAAAAATATTAATATGCCAATAATTGGACCTATCCCAAAAACAAAAAGTACTAATTTTGCAGAATTTTTGGTTTGACCTAATTTTTGATCTTTTAAATTTGAATTAGGTTGTTTTTTTTTAGATTTTTTCTTTTTCATGAAGGATATATTACTACAATTCGACTTTAAAAGATTTTGATATGTTATTAGGTTTTAAAAATTTTTTCAAATTGACAAAACTTACATGGGAGTCGAAAAAGATCGTATTGTATAATGTAAAGAATATAAAGGAAATATGAGTGCAACTAAGAGAGAGGAAGTTTGTTCTCACCTTAGATATATAAGGTTAGAGCTTAGAGAGATGCATCAAATGCTCATCAAAGAAGATTTGTTGCCAGATCTTAATGAAGCAAAGGAAGTACATGCTCAGCTTGATGCTTTGTTGGATTTATTATCAGAAAAAAAAGTAACCAAGATAAAAAGCCAATTTTGAGAGCTTTCAGTTAAACTTATTGTATTAAAGATAATTTGTAGCTGATTCTATTTTTTTTCTATTGTCGTGCATCTGTTCTAATTTATTGTAAATTTCTTTAATTTGGATTTGTATTAGATCGGTCGAATGTATATTACCTAGCGCATCTAATGCTGATAGAAGGCTTTCTTTGGCTTCAATTAAATGTCTACATTCTTTACTGCCTGCTTCGTAGGACATAAGATTATTATAAAGAAAACTATTATCCTAAATATATTAAAAATTCTTCCGTATTGCTTGATACTCTTATTAAATCAACGCTTATTATTGTAATTTTCTATACAGAATAAGAAATTATTTTTACTAAGATTCAATAAAAACAAATGCAAGAAAACTCCAAGGATTATAAATTCTGTATTAATTTGGCACTAGATAATGCAAAAAAAAGAATTAATTTATTAGACGATTTTGATAAAAAGTGTGTTCTAGAAGAATATAAAGAATGGATTAATGATGGTTTAAATAAGCATACGGTTTTACTACTAAGAGATGATCCGATCATCTAGGAAAGATGTGAAAATATTTTTAATTCTTTGTACTAGAAGTAACCCTAAATAAAAAATAAAGACTTACGATAAAAATTGCTGTCAGAATAAAAGTTAATGATGAAAAATTATCCATATCTATATTAATTAAAATATTTATTTAACTATAGCAGTTGAGTTAAATAAGTCCTGCATTTAGTTTTCTTTGAAAAGTGAAAGAATAAATTTATTCAAACTTTCTTTTTCTAAAAATATTTTTTTCTTCTTATATGTCTTTAATTTCTTAAAAATTAAATCAACTAAGTGTTCTGATTTTGGAGTCATATATTAAATTTATTTTTCCAACAAATAAATTTTCTCTTCACCTATTTTATCTGGCTTTGTTATTTTACATCCTTTATCTTTTTCCATATTGCAACTTTTTGTGGCAGGAACAGATTTCCAGGTACAAATTTTTTCTTGGGATTCTTCTTTTAAAATATTCCATCCATCATCTAAATATTCTGAAATTCTATCCTCTCCACAAGAAAACTTTATTTCCATTCTTTTCTTTTCTGAATTAGGATTATCCTCAATATTTTTTCCCAAATTATTTATGGGATTCTCTTTTTTAGTGGATGTCTTACAAGAAATTAAGAAAATTGCGATTAGAATTAAAATAGGAGTCTGTTTTATTATTTTCATTTTTTACGTTTGATGATTCTAAATTATTTAAATTATAGTTTATTTTGATTCTATTAATTTTAATAGTTTATCCATTTTATCCATCAAGTCTTTTACATCACCTGGCTTCGGTAAAATTAATTCTTCCGTAACTTGTAAATGCATTTTCTTTAAGTTCTGCCTCAAATCTTTTAAATGCATTTTTACGTTTTCTTTCTTTTGTTTTATATCAGTCATAGGAAAAAAATTTAAACTTTATTAAACTTAAAATTACTATCATAATATTGAGATGTTTATTTATAGAGAATAATTCAAAATTTAATTTTTTAAATTTTCTATTTCATAGATTTCTTCGCCACCATAACAAAGATTTGTAGATAACATTTTTATTTCTCTATTATTAATTCCGGTTGTATTTTTATTTTTAATAATATAATTTTTAGCAATCGCTTCACAATCTAATTTATTTTTTGCATGTTTAATAACTGGATAAAAATATGCCAATGTAGTAATTACAAACAAAAATATTATTATTGATTTTTTTTCATTTTTTATAAATTCTTTAGATGTTTTTTTGGCTTTTAATATTTTTATTAGTAATTTATCTGGTAATCCTATTTGAACAAATAATAACTCTATCCACCATGGAAGCTCCTTATCTTTCTTTTTCTTTAAGTTTGAGGAAGTATTCATTTTCTTGGCTTCATAGTTTTGGTTTTTCAGTTCTTTAGGATTAGTTGTTTCTTTTTTATTCATATCATCCAATGATTTATTTGGAATGTAGAGGTTTTATTTTGATTTGGAAACTATATCTTTATTTTATAAGTTTTAATTTAATTTATCTATGAATTTGAGTATTGTTAAACTGTATTTAAAATTTTAAATGGCAAAAAAAAGAAGGAAGTTAAATAAAGAATTTGAGAGAAAAATATATTCATCAAAAAAAAATGTCGAATTGGTACTGGCAAAAATCTATGATATTGATGATGAAGACATACAAAAAGAATATATGAGCGCCTTTAACAAAGTGGTTTATTTATATGATGAGTTAAAGGAAGATTACGAACGACAAGGATTTTCTGATAATTCTGAAGAACTTTTCACAAGCTATAAAAATGCATTTAATCTTTTCGAATTAGAATTTGAAATTTAAATTCTAATTACATTTTGTAAGGGGTTACAGTTATTTCAATTAGTTTTCCTTTTTGGAGATTAGATCTTTTCTCTCGTAAATTTTTGATACATAAAGATACTCTTTTCTCCTTTGCGCAAAATCTTTTTATTTGGTAATCAGTAAGTGATAATGACTTATTGCTAAAGGAAAAAAAGGCCAATAAAAAGATAGAAAAATTTAATACCAATTTCATTTGTTCTCTCCTAACTATTTTCTAATACCCTTTAATTTAATTACTTTTTATTATAGTGATCTATAATTTCTTTTAATTCATCTTTACTTAACTCTGTTGAAATAAAAACTTCTTGTGCTGTATTACCCTTTCTTGCGATTGCTTTATATCCGTTTATAGTTTTCACTGACAATCTAATTATCAATTTAGAGGATCTTCCCCTTGCTCTTGAAATAACAGCTGGAGTTATTGTCTTGATATTATTTTCAAGTGCTAATTTTTGAAGTATTGGAATTAGACCTTCTATATTTGTACTATGATTTAAAACTAACCTTCCCAATTTAATTTTATTACGATTCTATTGGGAAAATTTTGTTTCTGAGAAATTAACTTTAGCTTTAAAATGATTAAAAAATTTTGAAGTTCTGTTATATTTATAAAAACAATTCAATTCTAATGATCTTTCAAATAGGCTGGGCAGCATTGGCTGCTATTTTTACTTTTTCAATTGCTATGGTTGTTTGGGGAAGAAATGGGGACGGATCCATTGACATATGATTTCATTTTTAACTTATGAAGTCTATTTAAGTAAATTTCTTATCTTAACATCGTTTGTTTTGCTCATATTCATAACATTAGCTGTAATTTATATATCCTATGTCTCTTGGAAAGATAAAAAAAGATTAAAAAAATAGTTATTATTTTTTTTGTTTTTTTCTCTTATCCTTAATTCTTAGCTCTTCAATTAATTCTTTTGCTTGTTTCATTTTTGATATGCTGCTTTTGTAGATTCCAATATCTTTTTCTGCTTTATTAGCAGATAAGCTTAACTTCTCAAAAATATCAGAGGTCATTTTATTTTTATCTGATTCATTTTTCTCTTTGAAATCTTGGGAGTTTGTAATTAATATATATATCCCTAAGTTCAAAATCCTTGAAGGATAAAGTTTAGAATTACTTTTTTCTACCAATAATTTTAAAGTATCTTTAGATGTTTTATCCTTGAATTCTTTTTGAGACTTAATAGATATTTCATTAATTTCCTTCGCCTCAAAATTTGAAGAACTGCATAAAGATTCAAAAAGTAGATCCAAGTGCTTTTCAGGTTGATATCCTTTCATTAATTCTTTGAATGTTTCGGTGAGGCCGACACAAAAGAGATAATCTTGTGTAAATTCATTTTGATGGTTCAAAAGATTTAGTTCGACAAGCATTTCATCAACTATTCTTTTATATAAACCTGGAATGACGTAAGGAAATTTTTCATGAAATAACTTTTTGCTATCTGAAACAGTCAATTTTTCTTTCAATTTTTTATATGTAAACCTTAATAAGGTTAGCGTATGTTGACTCAATATAGTTAATATCTAATAAACAGATAAATATTATTATGATCCCTTTAGTTTTAGAAGAATCGGGCGGTAGTGAAAGAGTCTTTGATATTTATTCGAGACTATTAAGAGAGAGAATAATCTTTTTGGGAGAACAAGTTACTAGTGAAACTGCTAATAGAATTGTTGCTCAATTATTGTTCCTCGAGGCAGAGGATCCAGATAAGGATATTTATATGTACATAAATTCACCTGGTGGATCAGTATATGACGGATTGGGTATCTTTGACACAATGCAACATGTAAAGCCTGATATTCATACAGTTTGTGTAGGCTTAGCAGCTAGTATGGGTGCATTTTTGCTTGCGGCAGGTACTAAAGGTAAAAGAAGCAGCCTTAGACATTCAAGAATAATGATTCATCAACCACTTGGAGGTGCTAGAGGACAAGCCAGTGATATAAGAATTCAAGCAGATGAAATTTTGTTCTTAAAAGAACGACTAAATACAGAATTATCAGAGAGAACTGGAAAGGATTATGACACTATCAAAGAAGATACTGATAGAGATTTTTATATGTCACCAAAGGAAGCTGTTGAGTACGGTTTAATTGATCTAGTGTTAGATAAGAAACCAATAAAAGTTTAGCTTAATAACTGAGGTGTTCTATCTTTCTCAGGAATTTCGGTGAATTTGGAGAGAATACTTAAAAATTCATCACCATCTAATGTTTCTTTTTCGATTAATAGGTCAACTATCTTATCCATAGCTTCTCTATTTTTGCTTACTATATCGTAGGTTTCTTTATAACATTCTTTGACCATTATTCTTACACTTTCATCTATTTGTTTAGAGATTGAATCGGAAACTTCACTTCTAGTCATTAAATCTCTACCAACGAAAACTTCTTGATTACCACTTTCTAAAGCTATTGGACCTAAATTACTCATTCCAAATCTAGTAACCATTTGGCGAGCCATTGAAGCAACTTGTTGGAAATCACCTCCAGCTCCTGTTGTAATCTCACCTTCTCCAAAAACTACATCTTCAGCAGCTCTTCCTCCTAAAGCACCCATTATCCTAGCTTTTAATTGCGCCCTGCTAACAAGGGTTTGTTCATCATCTGGGGTAAACCAAGTTAATCCCTTAGCTTGACCTCTTGGAATGACGGTAACTTTTTGAACAGGATCATGGGCTTTGACAAGTGAACCTATGAGAGCATGGCCAACTTCATGATAAGCAATTAATCTCTTGCTTCTACCATCTGTTAATGGAGAACCTTCCATTCCGGCGACAATCCTATCTACAGAGTCATCAATTTCTGAGATACTTATAGAGTCTTTTCTTCTCCTGGCAGTTAATATAGCAGCCTCATTTAATAAATTTGCTAAATCTGCTCCAGTAAAACCTGGTGTTCTTCTCGCAATGCTTTCAAGAGTTAAATCCGCTTGAAGTTTCTTATTCCTTGCATGAACTTCCAATATTGATAGTCTGCCCTTGATATCAGGTGCATCTACAGTTACCTGTCTATCAAATCTGCCTGGTCTCATTAGCGCTGAGTCTAGAACATCGGGCCTGTTTGTAGCTGCAATTATTATTATGCCACTATTACCTTCGAAACCATCCATTTCAGTAAGCAATTGATTGAGAGTTTGTTCTCTCTCATCATTACCTCCACCAATACCTGCACCTCTTTGCCTTCCGACTGCATCTATTTCATCAATAAAAATTAAACAAGGACTATTCTCTTTAGCTCTTTTGAAAAGATCTCTAACTCTACTAGCGCCAACACCAACAAACATTTCAACAAATTCAGAACCTGATAATGAGAAGAATGGTACACCAGCTTCACCTGCAATTGCTTTAGCTAAAAGGGTTTTACCAGTACCAGGAGGTCCTACTAATAGAACTCCTTTGGGAATTCTTGCTCCTACAGAGGTAAATTTTTCTGGTTTTTTCAGAAAAGTGACAACTTCTTGCAAATCCTGTTTAGCTTCATTAACGCCTGCAACATCATCGAATACAACTCCTGTTTCAGCTTCCATTGCAAATCTAGCTTTAGTTTTTCCAAACTGCATTGCTTGGCCAGGACCTCCGGGCATACCATTTGACCTCCTCGCTAACAAAATTAAACCTCCAATTAAGATAGCCGGGAAGAGTAAATTACCTAAAATTCCTAATGCAGGAGGAGCTGTTTTTATTGGATGAACATCAAAACTAATTCCCTCATTTTTTAAAACATTTATAAGTTCTGGTGTTAAGCCGGGAAGATCTACACGCAACCTTTGAACTTTATTATCTAAATCTGAATCTATTGTCTCTATAACGGCATTTCTGCCTCCCTCAAAAATATCAACAGATGTGACCCTTCCTGAATTAATGTAATCTAAAAATCTACCGTAACTAACTCTTGCTACCGCTGAATTTCTTGGTGCAACAGTAGTCCCATTGGATTTAAGGGAATCAACGTTGCTTGAAGATAAAAATTGGTAGGAAAGTGCTATTACTAAAAGTATAGGTAAAGCCCATAAAATTAATGTTTTAAATTTTTGATTCATTAATTTGCAGAAAGTCAATTCTTGGATTCTAGAATGAATCAGTTCATTTCGTTGATATTTTCTCTATTTTTATGCTTATACTACTCTTTAATGTATCTAATTTATAAATGAAATTTGAGGTCAATGATAAGGTTAAGTTGATTGCTCCAGTCTCTTACTTGAAGACTTCAGATAATATGCCGATGTTAAGACCACCAGATCTAGTGGCAATTGATGAAATTGGTGAAATCCTTTCAATTAAATCTCCAGATACTGTTGAAGTAAAGTTTAGGAGAGGTTCGTTTTTAATAGATATTGATAAGATTGAGAAAAACTAATCTAAAAGTTTTTCTTCCATCTATTAGAAATTTCTAAACATATATTTTTATTTCCAGAAATACTCAGAAAAGGTTTTGAAAAATACTTATTAGTTAATTTCAAAATATCTAACGAAGAAATTTCCTCTATTTTTGAATTTAAATCGTTCTCAGCAATTGGTGAAATACCATAACTAACTAACTGTATCTTTCTCTGTAAAATTTCATCTAGTGATTGATTTCCTAATAAAAAAGAACCTTTTAGTTTTTCTTTTGCTAAAAATATTTCAGCATTAGTCAGCGGATTTAAAAGAAAATTTTTCCATAGTGTTGATAAAAGTTCAAAAGCAAAAAGTGCTTGATCATTAGATACGGATAAATAAATTAAAAATGGGGCATTTCCACTCCTAATAGGATAATAAACACCTAAATCGTAAGTGATACCATGTTTTTCTCTAAAAAGTTTAAATAAAGCAGCACTCATTCCATAAGATAAATATGATTCCAAAACCTTAAGAGGAAAATATTCACTACTTCTTCGCGAGCAAGTTTGGTCCCCCATCATTATTATTGTTTGATTTGAATCATTATTAATGTAATCAAATCTATTCGTAGTATCTAAATTATGATTAAAAGGATCTGATTTCTCTTTTAAGATTTTTTTTTCAAGTGTTCCAAAATTTTCTCCATTTATTTCGGGATTATTTGAAATTAAATATTTTTCTCTATTTTTAAAACTTTTAAACTCATGCAAAACATCTTCATAGGTAATCTTTGAGACATCATTAGCATTGCCTATTGTGTTAAAAGCATAAGGATGATTTGAGTAAACAATTTTTCTCCATTTTTCAAAACAGATATTGAATGGATTCTCTTTATCTTTTTTAATGTGATCAATAGAAGATTTTTTTACTTTTTTAAATTCAGTTTCCGAGAGGATTGGCTTATTAACTATTAAGTCTAATAAAGGGAATAATTTGCTGAAATGTTCATTTAGGGATTTAATACTTATTGAAATACCATCTTCAAATATTTCTTGATTTAATTCTGCTCCATAGGACTCGATA
>QCBV01000003.1 GCA_003279015.1 Prochlorococcus sp. AG-347-J19
AAATTTCAATTCCTTTTTGAATAATCTCCTAATCAAGCAATGTATTTTGAAACATTTGGTTGATATAATTTTTCAATAATTGAGGATACAAAATGTAAAGTTTTTTATCTGAAAAATTTGTAATATAAAGCATATGTTAATCTAGATTACAAATAATTTTAAAGATTAATTTATAATATTTATCTGTTATGAAAATTGCTGTTGTTACAGCTTCTATTGGATCAATATCACCAGTAAGTTTTAAGAAAAAATTTGAAAACGCAGATTATTACTCTTTTACAGATATACCAAGTAGTAGCGACTCTTATTGGCAAAATAAAAAAGTTATTAATTTTACTTGTGAAAATAATTTTATAAATAGAAGAAATGCAAAAATTTATAAGGTCCTGACACATTTTTTTTTACCAAATTATGATTACTACATATGGATAGATTCTACTCATGCTTTGAATCAAGATCCTAAAGAACTTATAGAGAGTTCCCTAAATACAAAAGATATAGCATTGTTCAAACATTCTAAAAGAGACTGTATTTATGAAGAGGGGATTGAGATTATAAGAAAAAAACAAGATGTCGTTTCAAAAGTTGAGAGGCAAATGGATTTTTACAAATCAAAAAAATACCCATCAAATAATGGACTTTATGAGTTGTCAGCCTTTATTAAAAAAAATAATTCAAAAGTAAATTGTGCGATGTTATCTTGGTGGGAGCAAATATGTATGTACTCTTCAAGAGATCAATTAAGTTTTCCCTATGTCTTAAAATTACATGGAATAAAGCCAGCTATACTTAAAGGTAAAGCGAGAGGTAGATTAAGTAATAGATACTTACCTCAAATTAAAAATTGGCCCCATGATAGAACTATCTAATATCTTGTTTATTGAAAATACATAATTTTGGACTTCTTATTAAAACCATGATTTATAAAAGATTAATTAGATCAATAAAATTAAAGCTTGGTTTAAAAGGTAGAATTAACGACTTTTTCAATCCTTTTGCTTTAAAAACATGTATAAAAATAACAAGAAAAGAAAAAGTTTATTTAGATGAAAAAATTCTTGTTAGTTGCTTAGAATTAATCAAAAAGAAAATTAATTTTAAAAATTCTATACTTATAGCTTCTGAAATTTGGAGAGAAGCTTTAGAAAAAAGACTATCAAAAATTGAATTTTTAATTTCTAATAAAGATCTTGCAGAAATAAAAAATATTTATGAAAATCTATATTTATCTGATCTCATGGAAGGTGCAGTTTCTCATCAAAATAATTTACATCTTATAAAAAGAATATCTCAAGGGACAAGATTTCACTTTAGAAAAAAACTAGTAGAAAAAATAATAAAAAAAAATAACAGAAATTATCTAAAAAATATCAATAACTTAATAACATCAGATATTTATAACTTCGGTAGACCTTTTGCGCATCCGATTATAAACAATAAAAAAGTAAATATAGAGTATCCTGACGAATTATATTTCTCTGAATTCATTTTTAGATTTTTAAAATTATGTCAATATGATGAGATAACATTCATTGGGGACGGTTCAGGGTTGTTAGCACCTTTGGTTGTTTATTCAAATAAAGAATTATTAGGAAATATTAATTGCAAATACAGAATTATTGATTTTGCTCATTTTGCGATATCTACTTTTTTAAGAATAAATTCAGAAGAAAAAAACATATACATTAATCTACCCGAAGAAATTCATAAGTTTTCTAATAATAAAGCCCTAGAAGGTTCAATCCCCAAAATAAAAGGTAAAAGATTAATAATTAATCAGGATTCTTTCCCAGAGATGAGTAACACCTCACTGAAAACTTATTTAAAAAATCAATCAGAAGAAACTCATATATTATCTTACAATCAAAGAGCTGGTTATAATAAAAAACATAGTGATCATATTGAACTTATAAATCAATTAAATTATAAATTAATTCATGAGGAAAATTCTCAATTAAGAGACGATTACTATTTAAGTTTTTATAAACCAATTAAAAATTAATCTCACTGTAAACCTATTTTTCTTTCTTTTTCAAAAGGATAATTATTTTTAGTCAAATAATTATTCAGAACTGATTTATAGTTCGAATTTTTTAATTTACTATCAAGAGCTAAAAACTCTTGTACTACATCTTTGTCTAAAAATGGATACCTAAGTTCTATTCCATAAGCACCTCCAATTAATTCTTCTTTTGCTATGTATGCTTCTTGGGAACTCGAATAGAAGGATGGCCAAGGGAAAATTTTATTTAAATCATTTGGGAATAGTCCCCCAAAGTTACTATGTTTATAAAATTTATTACCAGAGAATCCATAATCTGAAAAAATCTCATCAGCTCCAGAACCACTTAGAAATATTTTATGATTTTGTTCTTTAGCCTTATTACATATATATGAAAAAGCTCTTCCACCTCTATCTTCTTTGATATTTAAGTTAAGATTAAAAGATCCATCACTGTTATAAATAAAGCCCTCAAAAGACTCAACATTTTTATTTATATATTGTGTTTGAGTGAATTTAGACAAAAAATTAAAATTAAGTTGATTAAAGGAAACATTTTCATTAAATAATTTTGTTCTTTTTTTTATAATTTTCAAGTTTTCTCTTCCATTAATCGTAAATACAGAATGTTCAACATTTTGTTTATTTAATTCACATGCAATAGCCCCACTATCATAGCCACTCGACAAACCAATGAAAATTTTTTTATCACAGTTATTTGTCCTTTTTCTTATTGATTTTTCAAAGGCTAGATTCCAATCTTCAAATGTAGTTTTATATTGATCCAAAATAAATTTATAAACGCTACCCTTTTCAATAAACTTATTATTCTCCAAATCTAAAAAATATTTTGTATTAGCAGGAATTTTTTTAGGATTTGTAAATCCCAGCTCTTTTAGTGATGATTGATATGTTGCAACACCTATATCTTGCTCTTCTATTGCAAGCCATAATGGTTTAGTAGCAAATAAATCGGTGGAAATTAATAATTTATTTTTTTTAATATCCAGAAGACATAAAGCGAATTCGCCGTCAAGTGTGTTTGGGAGATTAAAACCATAATCTAGATATTTTGGGATAATGATTTCTCCATCGTTTTCATAATTTTGAGAATTATAAATTTCGCCATTATAAAGAAGAACTATATCTTTTTCTTTATTTACTAATGGTTGTACTGAAAACTTTTTTGAAATACTTAAAAGATTATGTAAAAAATAATATTTGTCTATCTTAGTTGAATTTGTGAAATCAGGACCTCTCTTTTTAGAAAAAAAGTTTGAAGAATCTGTGATTTCTCTATTAGAAAATATAAAACTGCACATAAAAAATTATTCAATAATCAAAATACTTTAAAAAATTTAAAATCGATATATTTTTAACTACTATATTCAATAAAAGAATTATTCTCATTTGTTTATAAATTTTCTTAAAACTCTAAATAAAATAGGCGGTAGGCAATCCTGAATAAATGCTTTATAAGAAAAATTAAGTATGTTTCTATTTATTTCATTAGGCCTTTTCTTAAATAAGGTAGTTTTATTAGATAAGAATTGGGGTCTTAATTCTTCTTTCGGCCTCCCATTACTATAATAATACAAAGCTAAAGATCTTCTACTAACAGAGTCATCACATTGAATTGGATCTGGCAAGCCATGATAAGTAAAGTCGGTAGTATTAAAAATTACTGTTCTATTAAAAATTGGCAAAATTTTCTTTCCACAACTTATCATTTCTTTATCCCATAATTCTAATTCACCTCCAAACGACTTTTTCCACTTTTTGTTTAAATAAATGAGTAGATTTATTCTCCGATCTAATTTAGTTTCAGGATGTTTACAAAAATCAGCGTGTATTTTTAAAAAACCGCCTTTTAAAGTTTCATGAAAACCTCCACCTATAAAATGAGGATCTGGAATCAAAGGTTCTTTTATAGAAGTAAGTACTTGTAAAAAATCTAAAAATTTTGAAGAATTTAAAAATCTAAAAAATTCTTTGCAATTTAAACCTTGATTTGAGTCTCCACGAGATGATGCAAGTTTTTTTTCATTAAAGTTATTAAAGTTTATTTTTTTTTTATTATTTCTTAAAGTTGTGAACTCATTATTAATAATATCTAAATAATCATTATCAAAAAGATTATCAATAACTATATGAGGATAAGGCTTTGCTTGATAATATTGATCTTTGTATTTTGAAGCTAATAGCTCTAAATTATTGTATTCGCTTCGAATCATATATTTAACAATAATTAGATCAAGTTTACTTTAGATAAATATAGATCGGTCAAAAAGCTTTTTTAACAATTTTTTTTATTAAATATTTTATAGGAATAACATTTTTACAATTTTCTCCAAACAGCTAATAATTTTCCTTGAAAAGTAACTTCATCCAAATTTAATTCAATTGGTTCATATGCTGGATTTGCCGCTTCTAGAAAAATTTTTCCTCCTCTTTTAAAAAAGTATTTTAAAGTTGTACCTAAACCTGGGACCATTGCACTTACGATTGTTCCATTCCTTATCGAATATGAATCTGATATTGGCTCCATCAACACCATATCTCCATCTGCAATACAAGCATCTATCATTGAATCTCCATTAACAGTAAGTGCAAAAACATTTTTCTTTTTTAAAACATCAGAAATATCTAAATTTTCTTTAATATCAGAGTAAGTTTCAATTAAACCTCCAGCTGCAACTGAACCCATAATCGGTACACCTTCTATAATTTCATCCACTATTTGCATTGTTCTTGCCTTACCTTCTTGCCATGAAATGTATCCCTTTTCTTGCAAATGTTTTAAGCGACTTTGAATTGGAGCAGGAGATTTTAATCCCATAGCTTGCATCATTTGCCTAATGGATGGGCTATGTTGAAAGTTTTTCATATAATCTTTTATCCATCCATAAAGCTCATTTTGAGCCTGGGTAAGATCATTGCCCGAATAAGTTTCCATAAAACAAATGTACTCTAATACATTTGTACCCTTTTAATAAAGGAAAAGCAATCTTTTCATTTAAGAAGGCACGACAATAGAGCTTGTTGAACATGCATTCTATTTTCTGCTTGTTCAAAAATTCTACTGCTTTTACTTTCAATAATTTCATCAGTTATTTCTTTATCTCTATAGGCAGGAAGGCAATGAAGAATAATTGCATCTTTATTAGCATTTTTTATTAAATTATGATCAATAGTAAATCCAAAAAAGTCTTTATCTTTCTTTTCTTTTTGATTTTCTTCTCCCATAGATGACCAAACATCTGTATATAAAACATTCGCTCCCCTTACCGCAGAAATTGGATCATTAGTAATTTTCAATAAATCCTTTTTTTTATAGATTTCATATGCTTTTTCAATCACTAAAGAGTTAGGTTCATAACCTTTAGGACATGCAATCCTAACTTCTATTCCTAATAATGCTCCACATAAAATAAGAGAATTTGCGACATTATTGCCATCACCTATAAATGTTAAAACTACATCTTTAAAATCAAGAAATTCCTCATGAATTGTTAAAAAATCAGCTAAGGCCTGACATGGATGTTCTAAATCTGTAAGCGCGTTAATTACTGGCTTTGTAGACCATTTTGCATATTCTTCCAAATCTGAATGATGGAATGTTCTAATTGCTATAACATCGCAATATCTACTTAAAACTCTTGCCGTATCTTTAATTGGCTCACCTCTCCCAATCTGTGATGTTGTAGGATTAAGGTCGATCGTGGATCCACCAAGTCTAGACATCGCAACTTGAAAACTAACTCTTGTCCTAGTTGATGACTTATTAAAGATTAATCCCAAAACTTTATTTTTAAGATCAATATTTATTTTTTTATTTTTAAAATTATTTGCAAGGTCTAGGACATGCAAAACCTCTTCTTTTGATAAATCCAAGCTTGATAGAAAATTTTTATTTGCAAGCTTATTGGGTTTTGGCATGAATATTTCTAGTTAGATCTAGATTCTACTATGCAGGCATTTTACTCTCTGCCAAGAGAGTTTTCAGATCCTCACCTTCTATAACTTCCTCTTGAAGAATCTTTTGTGAAATCGACTCAAGTAAAGGCAGGTTATTCCTCAAAATATTAAGTGCAGTTTCATGGGCATCATCCACTAGATCTCTTACTTCTTTGTCTATTGCTTGAGCAGTAGCATCACTAACAGATCTTCTAGGATTATTGCTATTTCCTAAAAACTGTCCTCCACCTTGTTTGTCGTAGGCAAGAGGACCAAGGATATCACTCATTCCAAATGTACCCACCATTTGTTCGGCAATATCAGTTGCTCTTTGTAAATCATTTGAGGCTCCAGTAGTTATTTTTCCAAAAACAACCTCTTCTGCAGATCTTCCTCCAAGAAGTGTAGCAATCTGACCTTTTAACTCTTCTTTTGAATTAAGGAATCTTTCTTCTGTAGGTAGTTGAAGTGTATAACCTAATGCGCTCATACCTCTTGGTACAATTGAGATTTTAGCCACCTTGGAGCCTCCTGGCATAAGATGACCAACTATTGCATGACCGACTTCGTGATAAGCAACAACTTTCTTTTCATCATCTTGCAAAACACGACTCTTCTTTTCTAAACCAGCAACTACTCTCTCGATTGCTTCGCTCAAATCCTGTTGTTCTACACTTTTTCTTTTTGCTCTGGCAGCAAGTAAAGCAGCCTCGTTAACCATATTAGCTAAATCAGCCCCTGCAAAACCACTAGTAGCTTGGGCTATCGAATCTAAATCAATTGAATCTGCAAGTTTGACTTTTTTTGTATATATTTCCAAAATTGTTTTTCTGCCTGATAAATCTGGCCTATCAACTAAAACTTGTCTGTCAAATCTTCCTGGTCTTAGAAGTGCTGCGTCAAGAACCTCTGGTTGGTTTGTTGCAGCTAATACAATAACTGGTTTATCAGTGGATGCAAAACCATCCATTTCGGTAAGAAGCTGATTGAGAGTTTGTTCTCTCTCATCGTTACCTCCAACAACTCCCATCGAGCCAGAACGACTTTTACCAATAGCATCTAATTCATCAATAAAAATAATACAAGGTGCTTTTTTCTTTGCTTGTTCAAATAAATCTCTTACTCTTGCCGCACCTGCACCTACAAATAGCTCAACAAATTCAGAACCTGAAATAATGAAGAAAGGAACCTCTGCCTCCCCTGCAACTGCCTTAGAAAGGAGAGTTTTCCCTGTCCCTGGTGGACCTACCAGCAAAACACCTTTGGGTATTCTTGCCCCTATATCTGTATATCTTTCTGGTTTTTTTAAAAAATCAACTATTTCTGTTAATTCGTCTTTCGCTTCGTCAACTCCAGCAACATCTGCAAATGTCACTTTAGATTCATCATCCGGCACGTAAACTTTTGCTTTACTTTTTGTAAAACTGAGAGCTCCTTGTGCACCTCCTCCTCCCATACTCCTTCTAGCGAAGAATTGTAAAACAAGGATAAAGATTAGAGGAGGAACAACCCAACTTAAGATGGTTGAGAAAAAATTAGGTTTCTTAGGTGGAGCTGCTGCGAATTCCACACCTTTACTCTCTAACCTTTGGGGAAGGTCCATATCAAAAATTGGAGTGGTTGCTAGAACTGAAGGTGCACCTTCTGCGGCTCCATTCAACTCATATCTAATTTGTTCTTGAGTGATATATGCACGTTTAACTTCCCCATCATTCACCTGATCTATAAATAAAGAATAAGGCACCCTAGGGATTTGCATATTTTGATTAGGGAAAAGGCTACTGAATAAAAGTAATGCACCAACTCCTATCAAAATGATATTTACAATTCCGAATCGTCTATTAGGTTGATTATCGTCTTGTCTTATTGGCATAGTAGTTGTCAGATGTGAACTTATTATAAACTAAACGATGAGTTTCCGTACCTGTATCGTTTTTTTTGGGTAAGAACCGTACGGTACTTTGACACATATAAATTGTTGAAAATTAATTTTCAAATGAACTCTTAACACATATATCATCGCCTATCAAACTAACCTGAAAATCGCTTAATTTAATAATTTCATGCATTTCCTCAAATTCAAAATCACCAAAAGGATTCATACTATTTTCTCCACCTAAAACTTTTGGAGCAATAAAGGTAATAATCTCCTGAATACAGTTAGATCGCATAGCTGCAGTAGCCAATTTGGGGCCACATTCCCAAAGAACTTTATTACACCCTCTTCTAGCAAGAATTTCTGCAATTAATTCTGGATTATCTGATGAGACCTTTTCAACCTCAACACATTTCGGAATTCTTGGAAGGTAGCTTTCATTTGCTGAAGAAGAATCATAAATAACTAAAGTTTTTGCCTCATTACAATCCCAAAGATTAGCGTTTGAGGGAAGATCTAAGCTTTTTGTGAAAACAACTCTCAAAGGCTCTGGTGTTTTTTTTCCTCTAGAAGTTAAAAGTGGATTATCTTTCCTTAATGTGTTTCCACCAATTATTATTGCATCAAATTCCGCCCTAAAAGAGTGAACTCTTGACCTTGATTCTTTATTTGTAATCCACTTACTTTTCCCATTCTTAAGAGCTACTCTGCCATCTAAGCTCATTGCCCATTTAAGAACCCCATATGACTTACGGGTAATATTTTTGTATATAAAAGCCTTATTTAAATCTAAGGATTCTTTTTTACATAATCCTAAGTGAACTTGTATTCCAGCTTCTTTTAGCAGCTTAATACCTTTACCAGCCACTCTTTTATCAGGGTCCTCAATCGATACATATACTTTTTTTATCCCAGAGGATATAACCTTATCTACACACGGAGGTGTTTTGCCATGGTGGCAGCAAGGTTCAAGATTTACATACATTGATCCTCCTTTAGCATCTTTTTTTAAATTATTAAAAGCCATTGCCTCAGCATGGGGCATCCCCGCCTTGTAATGAAATCCTTCTGAAATAAGGCTCCCATTCTTATCAAGTATCACTGCTCCCACCCTTGGGTTTGGACTCGTTGTATTTTTGCCTAAAGAAGCTAAAAAAATAGCTCTTTTCATCCATTTTGTATGGATTACATTTTTTTCAGACATCTCCAAAATTCTAATTCAGTTTATTGATCTCCACTCTTTAACAACAAAGGGAGGAACAGGTAACTCAGAAAAAACTCCTGACAAAGATAATCTTAATGGTCTGTTTTTATCTAAATTTCTGATCAATTCATCAAGATCAAATTCTGCCGCAGCTTGTCTTCCATCATTTGCTAAATCTAAATTAAGTAATGTCTTATCATCTAAAAGCCACTGTTTTCTTCCTGATTCAACCCTTAAGTCAGTGGGATGATCAATCCTAAGATTTCCAGGATATCCTATTACTCTCAAGATCAATTTATCTTCAAAAAGTGGTGATTTATAAGCCACTAATTGCCAAGTTTCAAAGTCCAAGTCCCTTAAAAACTCACTACTAGCAATTATTAATTCCCCATTTATTTCTGTTTCTGCAACTTCTGCAGATACTTTTAATGGATTAAAAATAATGGATAGTAATAAAAGTAAAGGTAATATTCCTCTTAAAAAAATATTTTTATTTGATTTTGTAATTTTCTTCATTTTCAGAATCCATCAGGGCGTCTAGAGTTACAGCTGTTCTTACAATAGCTTGATACCTTTTGATTATCTTACGATTTTTTTCTATAACTCGAGATAAATTCAAACTGTCTTTTTCAGAATAGCTAGATGTTAAATCGCTAGAATCTTCTTCAATAAACTCAAATTCACTGTCTTTATTAATTAGAGTTAATAATAAATCATGTAATCTCTTTCTTCTTTCAGACAATTAATTTACTATGATAGCTCGAACAATAATAAGATAATTTAATAAAACATTCAAACATTTTAGTTCCTTTTTCATTAAATATTGATGACTGAAGTTAATAGAAAAATACATGTGATAGGTATTAATTCATATATATTTGGAGATTTACCTTCCAAATTACAAGATCTTTTTATAAAGACAGGAAATATTGCAGTTCCCAATTCATATTTTGAAGAAATTAAATCATGGAGCGAAAGTGGTTTAGGGGAAAAGAAATCATTTTTTTCGAGCAAAAGTAATATCGAACTTATTGATTGGCTTAGATCTCAAAAAAATGATGTTGCTTTAATTTCGAGAGGAGATCCACTTTGGTTTGGGATTGGGAGAATATTACTAGAAAATTTTTCAAAAGATGAATTAAGTTTTTACCCTTCAAATACCTCCATTCAGCTAGCATTTAGTAAGTTAAAGATCCCATGGCAAGATACTGTTAATGTAAGTATTCACGGCAGAGATTCGACTAAGTTAGTTGAGGCTCTTAAAGCAAGGCCTTCAAGTTTGGCTATTATTACAGATTCAAATAACAAAAGTTTAGAAATAATCAAAAGCCATTTATCAGAATTAAATCTGATTGACTTCTATGATTTTTGGCTTTGTGAAGAGATAGGCTTTGACAATGAAAATATACGTAAATTAAATCTTAAAGAGTCATTGCCTTCTGAAATATCAAGTTTGAACATTGTTGTTCTGACAAAAACAAAGAAAAATTTTTCAAATAATAATATCCCTCTTTTCGGAATCAATGACAGTATTTTTAAAACTTTTGATGACAGACCAAATTTATTAACTAAAAGAGAGGTTCGTGTTCAAATCTTAGCTGATTTAGAGCTCCCGAAAAATGGTGTTATTTGGGATATAGGAGCAGGTTGTGGATCAATTGGTTTAGAGACATTAAAATTAAGGCCTAATTTAGATTTATTTTGTATCGATAAAAGGATTGGATCAAAGGCATTAATACAAGAAAACTCAAAAAGGCTTGGCGTTAAACCAAAATTTATTTTTGAGGAAGACATAATTAAAACCTTGAACAAGAGAAATTTAAGTTCTTTTGAAAAACCTAATAGATTAGTAATTGGAGGATGCGATAAAAAGACTAAAATTCTAATTATTAATAAACTGGGTCAACTGATGAATATAGGAAGTATCATCATCATCCCAATAATAGATTTCCAAACTATAGAAGAATTGAAAGAACAATTGGAAGATAAAAATTTCAAAACAAATTTAAATTTAATTCAGACTTACAAAAGCTTAAGTATCTCAGAGGGAATGAGATTAGAACCAAATAATCCTGTTTTTTTATTAAAAGGAAAAAAATAAATTTAAATAATTCTTATTTATCAGGTTTAGCCACATGGGGTAATCCCCAACCTAGTTTATTCCTTAAAACTTGGAAAAATTCATGATCTTCAAGTCTAATAAACTTTACTGAGTGCTTACTTTTTCTTATTAAAACTCTATCTTCAGGCCAAACATAACAACCAGCATTACCATCAACAACCATTACTAACCTTTCAGGAGTTGCAGGGAAAACAGTTACTGGCTCTGAATCATTAAAAACTAAAGCTCTTGATGCCAATGAATGTGGAGCAATTGGAGTTAATTGCACAACTGGGCAATCTGGTGTAATAACTGGTCCTCCAGCACTCAAAGAATATGCAGTAGAACCAGTTGGAGTAGATAAAATGACTCCATCAGCTGAAATATCAACAGGTGCATGTCGCCCAATAGAAATCTCAAAATGACACATACTTGTAAGAGGTTCTCTGTGAAGAGCCATCTCATTAAGGCAAAGAGACTCCCATCTCCTTTGATCATTCCTCATTACACTAATAATGAAACAAGTTCTTTCTTCAATATCCCAATTCCCAGAAATAATTTTATCAATAGCTTCCTCTAAGTTAGATAAATAAGCTTCTGCAAGAAATCCTAAATGACCAGTATTTATTGTAAGGATTGGAATTTTAGCAGGCGCCGTTTGCCTTGCTGCGGAAAGAACAGTTCCATCTCCCCCAAGAACGATTGCAAATTCCATTGATGAATCAAACCCCTCTGGAACACAATTGGTATATCCCAAAGGACGAACATGTTGATCAGGATTGGCAAATCCAATCATGCCTCCAGCACTACTAACTCTTACGACCTCATAATTGGATTTTTCCAATTTTCTTTGCACGGAACTTGCAGTTTGAACAGCTAGTTCTTTACCATCATTAACTATTAATCCTGCTTTACGTACCAATCAAAAAATTAATGCTAGAACTATCTTAATCTAATTTGTATAACAATCCTAATTTAAAACTTGAATTCTATTAGAACTGTTCTAAGAATCTTAAATCATTTGTATAAAATTTTCTGATATCATCGATCTGATGCCTTACCATACAAAATCTTTCAACTCCTAATCCAGCTGCAAATCCAGTCCATTTCTCAGAATCTATTCCTAATTTTTCTAGGACCCTAGGATCTACCATTCCGCATCCCATTACTTCTAACCATTTACCTTTCCATTGGACATCTACTTCTGCCGAAGGTTCAGTAAATGGGAAATAACTAGCTCTAAATCTTACAGGAATATCTCCAAAAAAGGTCTTTAAAAATGTAAGAACTGTTCCTCTTAAATGACTAAAATCAATATCTTGATCGATACATAAAACCTCAACCTGATTAAATACAGGGGAATGAGTAGCATCTACAGCATCTCTCCTATACACTCTCCCCGGGGCAATAATTCTGACTGGAGGAGGATTTTTCTCTAAGTACCTTATCTGAACAGGAGAAGTATGGGTCCTTAAAAGTCGATTTTCATCTAAGTAGAAAGTATCCTGCATATCTCTTGCAGGATGATTTTTGGGTATATTTAGAGACTCAAAATTATAAAAATCAGTTTCTATTTCAGGGCCACTTTCAACTGAGTATCCTAAACCACAAAAAATATCTATTATTTCATCTTGAGTTGAAATTAAAGGATGTTTATTTCCAGGGGGGGTTCCAATTGAAGGGATAGTTACATCAATTTTTTCTGTTTTAATCTTTTTGTCTAAGGCTTCACTATTTAGTTGATTTTTTCTTTCTGTTATTAATTCTTGTAATTTTATCTTTATTAAGTTTGCCTTCTGACCAACAATTGGTCTATCAGTAGCAGATAATTGACTCATTGTTTTCAAAATAATTGACAAATCTCCTTTTTTTCCTAGCAAGGATACTCTTAATTGATCCAGTTCTTCATGAGTATTAGCATTATCAATATTTATTTTTGCGTTAAGAGAAAGATTATTTAGTTTCTCCTCAATTTGACTTAATGATTCAATCTGACTCACTGATATAGTAAAAATAAGTATTGCTTTATCTTACTTAAATATCGTGCATAAATAAAATTTCTTGACCAATGAAACCATTAAATATATTAATTAGCAATGATGATGGTGTTTTCGCAGCGGGAATAAGAGCTTTAGCAAAATCAGCGCAAAAAAGAGGGCATAAGGTAAAGGTGGTGTGTCCTGACCAAGAAAGATCTGCTACTGGTCATGGTCTTACTTTACTATCTCCATTAAGAGTTGAAAGAGCGGACGAATTATTTGAGGAAGGAATTGAAGCTTGGGGATGTTCGGGCACGCCTGCTGATTGCGTCAAATTAGCACTTTCTGAAATCTTAGATGATAAACCTGACCTAGTTCTATCTGGGATAAACCACGGTCCAAATTTAGGAACAGATATTTTTTGTTCAGGAACAGTAGCTGCAGCCATGGAAGGCACTTTAGAAAATGTTCCCTCCATGGCTATAAGTGTAGCTAGTTTTAAATGGAAGAACTTTGAATTTGCTGGAGAAATTGCAATGAATATTGCCGAACAAGCCATTAAGGATAGTTGGCCAGCTTCACTTCTATTAAATTTGAATATACCCCCTTGCGATAAAAGCAAAATAAAAGAATTATCCTGGACAAGATTATCAATAAGAAAATATAAGAACCAATTTTCCAAACGTGAAGATCCAAGAGGAGACGAATATTATTGGTTAGCAGGTGAGGTAGTTTTAGATCTTAAATCAAAAGGTTATGGTCCTAAGAATTGGCCTAGCGATGTATCTCAAATAAAAGAAAATAAAATCTCTCTTACACCGGTAGAACCAGATTTATTTTGGAGGGGTAATTTAGACGACTTACCTAAAATTAATAATTCATTTGTAAATCCTTCTTAAAAGCCATAAAGAAAAGCAAAGTCCAAAAAAATGAGCAGCAATAACTTGTGTATTACTTAGGACAGATAAAATCTCAAGCCCAGTAATTGGGATATCAGATGTAGCAGTTATCAATTGTCCAGTTGTTTGAGAAGATGCTTGTATAAATAAGGCACCCATAAGTGCTTGATAACCAATTAATCCAAACAAAATTCCTAATAAATCAACTATTAGACCTCTTTTTATTAATTTACTAGTTTGCCCTCTTGAGGGTCTTGCGTTACTCGCAATTGCTCTACCGGTTCTAACTATTAACCAACCTTGCCATAGACTAAAAAGTAGTAAAATCAAAGATATTGTTGTGAGAGAAAGTCCAGGGGATAAGCCAAGCTGTCCTTCGCTATTATTTACAACATTTGAAAAAAGCAAAACAGCTGCAACAACAACACCTAAAATGGATTGAACCCAAAAGCGTATCCATCCAATGCGCCGCATTCCAAATGAAAGCGACTGAAAATCAATTTTGTCAGACATTCATTTGATTGAATAAACTATAATCTATTCAAATTTGCCATCAAAATCATAAAATTGCACGTAATCTTTTGATCTCTTTAATATCGCCATCTGAAGTTAAGAATCCTACATCTATAGCTATAGGAAGTTTTGATGGCCTACATGCTGGCCATAGAAAATTAATCAAAAGTGTTGTTGAAGAAAATCAATACACCCCAACAATTGCGAGCTTTTGGCCACATCCCAGAGAAGTTCTATACAAAGAAACGCGTCTTAGACTTGATCTCCCGGATGAAAAACTACCTATTCTTGAAAATCTTGGGATTGAACAATTAGTTCTGATTCCTTTTGATAAAGAACTATCTAAATTAAGTGCAGAAAGTTTTGTAAAAGATATTTTGATTAATCAATTACAAGCAAGAAATATTTCTGTAGGTGCTAATTTTAAATTTGGTTTTAGAAGAACTGGAGACATAAATACTATAAAAAATACGATTAAAGATACGGATATAAAACTAAAAATCACTCCAATTTTAGAAGATGAAGAAGGTAGAATCAGTAGCAGCAGAATAAGAGATTTATTAGAGAAAAGTGATTTAGAAAATGCTTTCAAAATGCTTAATAGGCCTTATAGTTTTAATGGAAAGGTTGTTAAAGGCAAAGGGATTGGGAAAAGTATAGGATGGCCTACCGCAAATCTTGAAATAGATGGCAGAAAATTTTTACCTGGAGAAGGAGTCTACGCAGCTTGGACAACTATAGAAAATTCCAACCAAAAAATTGAATCTGTGATGAATCTTGGCCCTCAACCAACGATAAATCCTTTATTACCATCTGCAGTTGAAGTTCATTTAATTAATAAAGATATCGATTTATATGGTTTAAATCTATCTGTCGAACCACTTGAAAAGCTTAGGTCTCAAATCCAGTTTAATAATATAGATCAACTTTCTAATCAAATTACAAAAGATAGAGATAATGCTCTAAACATTTTTAAAACCGAAAAAAAATAAGTTACAAATGCTGAATTCCAATACTACAAACACTGAAGATTTAAGAATTTATCAAATTATTGACGCTAATCTAGACAGAGCTAGAGAAGGACTACGAGTACTGGAGGATTGGGCTAGATTTGGTCTAGGCAAAGAAAAATATGTTAAAAGGATTAAAAATTTTAGACAAATTTTGGGGAAAAATCATCTAGAAGTTTATAAACAATCTAGGAATAATATTGAGGACAAATGCAAAGGATTGACCCATCAAGAGCAAATCAACAGAAATTCCTCTGAGCAAATTATAAGTTCTAATTCAGGCAGAGTTCAAGAAGCATTAAGAGTCATAGAAGAATTCTCAAGGCTACATAATCATGAGCTTTCAAAAATCGCTTCGGAAATTAGATATGAAATTTACACTATAGAAATCGACTTATTAAATTTAAGCAACTGTAAGAATTCTGAGGAAATTTTAAAAGAAAATGATTTATATGTAATCACGGATCAGAAGGACAATTTATTAGAAATAATAGAAGAGATTTTAATTGCAGGCGTAAGAATCATTCAACATAGATTTAAAACTGGAACTGATAAAGATAATCTTCAAGAAGCAATTAAGATTAAAAATCTTTGTAAAAGATATAATTCTTTGTTCATCATTAATGACAGGATTGATATTGCTCTTGCTTCTAATGCGGATGGAATTCATCTTGGACAAGATGATTTAGACTTAAAAACCGCAAGAAAATTATTAGGATATTCAAAAATTATTGGTGTAAGCGCAAATAATGAAATTGATATTTCTAATGCTCTTAAAGAGGGTTGTGATTATATAGGAATAGGACCAGTATTTGAAACATCAACAAAAAAGAACAAAAAACCTATAGGTATTGAAAAGATCAAAACATTAACAAAAGATTTAAATATTCCTTGGTTTGCTATCGGAGGAATTAAGTCGAATAATATTTCATATTTAAAAAGAAATGGTTTTAAAAAAGTTGCCTTAGTTTCCCAATTAATGAATTCTGAAGATCCTAAAGAAGACGCTATTATGATTCTAAAAGAGTTGTCTCATGAAAATTAAAGTAAATGGAGAAGAAAAAAAAATTGAACTTGATCAAGAAAATGCTCTACTTTCTAAAGCTCTAAATTTAATGGGATATAAACCCAACACAATTGTCGTAGAGTTAAATAATTTAATTATTAATTCTATAAAATGGGAAAAAGTGAAACTTAAAGAAGGGGATAATTTAGAGATAGTTTCAATTGTTGGTGGTGGTTAAAAGATAAAATTTTCGTATATTAAAAATCTTCATAATTTTTTAAGTTTAGCCTTGAAACAATAACCAAATTTTTTCTGTTTTCGTTTTATATTCATATTACTTTAGTTTAATAATGAAAGAAAAAATTGATAGTAACTCAAGGTCCCTGAAATGGGAGCAAAATGGGGAGTTAGCTCACAAAGATCTCTCCGAGTTAATTGAAAGATTAAAAAATGTAGAAAATGAACATACATCTTCTGAGCTTTCTAGATTAGGTACGAAATCAAACATAAAAGATTAAATTTGTTACTAAGATCTTGTCTTTATAAAAATTTGTACCAAATTAAAGTTACTGAATATATAAATAAATGCCGAAAAGATTCCCAGAATGGGTAAATACAGAGGTCGTGATAAAAGCAATCAAAATGAGAGAAGAAGGAATGCTTTCAAAACAACTTAATTTGTGGATAGAAAATCTATTAGAAATAGAAAAAAAGTAAGTATTTAGGAAATACTTTTAATAATTCTCAGCGCCGCCATTGCTGCTCCATAACCATTATCTATATTCATCACTGCAATACCTGGTGAACAACTTGCCAACATGCAATTTAAGGCAGTTTCTCCATTCCTGCTAACTCCGTAGCCAACCGAAACAGGAACTGCGATTATCGGTTGCGAAAGTAATCCTCCCACAACAGTTGCCAGAGCGCCTTCCATACCAGCACAAACTATTAATACATCATATTTATTAATTTCATCTAACTGACTCAATAATCGATGAAGTCCTGCTACTCCAACATCTATGAAAGATTTAAAATTCACTCCATAAATTGTAAGGGCTAATTGTGCTTCAAGTGTTACGGCCAAATCACTTGAGCCACCTGAAATTATGGCAACTTTTTTATTTGTATTTATTTTATTCAGATTTTCCCCAATTATTAGGCAATTTGCTTCTTCATAGAATTGTGCATCATCATACAAATCTAAAAGATAATTAGCCTTCTCACTATTAATCCTAGTAATGAAAACAACCTCATTTTTACTTAATACACTTTCAGATAATCTCTTCAATTGGTCGATACTTTTGTCTTGTCCCCAAATAGCCTCAACGAGTCCAAGCCTCTCTCTTCTTTGAAAATCAAACTTGATATCAAAATTCATCTTTGCTTATCTAACTCTCCCTCATAAATTAATTCAAAAGGATTTTCCCCTACATTTAAAGCAGCCTTAACATTATCTTCAAATTTTTGTTGAACTACATTGACTTCTGACATTGGTATGCTTTTCCATAATTTCTTACTTTTCCAATTTACTAATATTAAAGCTTCTTCTTTTGCTTTATCCCAAAATAATTGTCTTCCCAAAAAACCATCTTGAGAAGATAACCATGGCTCCCATATTTCTTTTTCAGCATTTAACCAAGTTGCTTTTACATCAGCAGGTACTTTAAGTCTTAATTCCTCTATGACCATTTCACTTTGATAATTATCCATTGTAATAGCTTTTAAATTAGGAACATCAGATTGGCAGATTAAAACTACTAAGCAAATTAATAATAAACAAAATCTTTGAAATTTTTTTTTCAAATTTAAATTAAATCTCATTTTTTCTCAAGTAGAACTACTGAATGGCAACTTATACCCTCTTCTCTCCCTTCTGGACCCAATTTTTCATTCGTGGTTGCTTTAATCCCAATTAAATTTTCATCAATATTTAAGATTTCAGAAATGTTTTTTTTCATTAGTTTTATATGTGGCATGATTTTTGGCCTTTCAGCAATAAGAACGCTATCAATATTATTTATTTCCCAACCACCTTGTCTTATCAAGTCAATTACTTTTGATAACAGAAACAAGCTATCAGCATTTTTCCATTTTTCATCAGATGGGGGGAAATACTTTCCTATGTCGCCCAGCGAAAGTGCTCCCAATAATGCATCCATTATTGAGTGACTTAAAACATCAGCATCACTATGACCATCCAATCCTAAATTTTCAGGATGATGCAATTTTACACCCCCAATAATTAAATCTCTATCCTCTACTAATCTGTGAATATCGTATCCATTACCTATTCTAAATTTCATGAATTGATTATATTCTTTTATTATCATCTTACTTTGTGGGGATTTTTTGTAGTTTTCATTTGAAATTAAGTCACTTCTTCTTTCCAATGTTCTTTCAAAACTTTTTCTTCTTCTCCACGATTTAATCTCTTCATGATTACCGCTCACTAGAATATCTGGTACTTTCATATCTTTAAAAGTTAACGGCCTCGTGTATTGAGGATATTCTAATAAAGGAGAATTATGACTCTCATCTACTAAGGAGTCTGGATCACCAAGAGTTCCTGGTAATAATCTAGTCAAACCGTTAATTATTGATATAGCAGGTATTTCACCTCCAGAAAGTACATAATCACCTATCGATATCTCTTCATCAGCCAAACATCTAATCCTCTCATCAAAACCTTCATATTGACCACAAATAATTATTATTTGATCCAAAGTGGACCATCTGGCAAGATCCTTTTGCTTTAAGACTTTACCCTGCGGGGTCATCAGCAAAGTTTTACTTTTGGGTAATTTTCTAATTGATTCATATGCCCTGTAAATAGGTTCAGGTTTTAATACCATACCTGCTCCTCCTCCATAAGGCTTATCGTCTACTTGTCTGTAAGAACCTTCTCCATATTCTCTTAAATCATGTAAATTTACATCGATCAAATTTTTATCTAGAGCTTTTGTTATGACCCCTAAATTATTTATTAATTCAAAAGCTTTCGGGAACAATGTAATTACATCAAAATTAAACCCACTCATCTAGAAATCTTCCTCATAACCAAACTCAATTAACCTTGATTCTTTTTTTCTCCAATTTGGTACAACTTTCACAAACAATTCTAGGTGAACTGGACCATCAATTAATTTTGACATATTTGATCTTGCTGACTGACCAATAATTTTTAACATTGAACCTTTCTTTCCAATAAGAATGCCTTTTTGAGTTGATCTTTCAACAATAACAGTAGCCAAAATAGCTGTAAAAACTTTGCCATTTTTTCTTTTCATTTCCTCTCTCTTCTCTATCTTTACTGCGACACTATGAGGTACCTCTTCTCTTGTATTTTTTAATACCTGCTCTCTTACTAAATCAGATAATAAGTTATCTAACGGTTGGTCGCAAATCGTCTCTTCGCCATAAAGTTTTGGTCCCTCTGGAAGAAAATTAAGAGTCATATCGACTAGTTCAGAACATCCCTCTCCTTGAGAAGCACTTACAATTTGAAAGTTTCTATTAATTCCAAAAAATCTTCTATATTGATCTAATCGTAAATTCCTAAATTCTTTATTAACCAAATCCCACTTATTTAATGCCACAATAAATTCAGTTTTATTTGCGATTAGGAAGTTCAAAATATATTCATCACCTCTACCAGGTTCTTCACTTGAATCAATTACAAAAATTACCATATCAACTCCATTAATTGCAGATTTTGCGTTTTTTACTAATATCTCTCCAAGTCGATGATGAGGTTTATGAACACCTGGTGTATCAACAAAAATTATTTGCCCATTGTCTTTAGTAAGTATTCCTTTTAATTTATTTCTAGTAGTTTGAGCTATTGGAGAAGTAATTGTTATTTTTTCTCCAATCAGTTTATTTATTAAAGTAGATTTACCCACATTTGGCCTTCCTAGTAAAGTTACAAAACCAGACTTATAATTGGCCAAAGACTTTTAATGCATCAATAATAAAATTCTGATCACAAATGGAAAAAAAAACCATAAATTTAAAAGAAGCATCTTTTACTCAAGCAATAAACATATCCGCAAAATGGTGCAAAGAGTGGGGTGAAGATTTACTCAGCGAAGAGGTTTTAGCAGATAGAGTCGCAGAGCTAACTAAAACGAGAAATGGACTCAGAGGATTTTTTGCATACGCCTTATCAGATAAAGATTGTTTTTTGTTAGATAAACTTCCTTTTTCACTAATTTATAAACTGAACGAAGGTGGTGACGCTGTTACCGACATAGTAGTAAAAAATTTAATAATGAGTTCAGCTCAAATTATTATTCATCGAAGAGATAATAATCATGAATATGAGATAACATCGGAAAATATTTCAGATAGATGTAAGGCTATTTTAAGACTGCTAGAAACCAAGTCAGTTACAAAGTCTGTCAATCAAGTCCTTAAAGACTTAGATGATTTGGGAAATAGTTTTGATAATTCAGTAAAATATGACTCAGAGCAAAAAGAATTTATAAAAAAACAAATTCTTGATATTACCCAATAAAAAAGCGTAGAAACAAATCTACGCTTTAAGTTAGATAATTAAATAGTTTTTAATCTCTTCTTCCACCGCCTTGAAGTGCAATCATTAATCTCAATATAAAAACAAAAAGATTTATATAAGTTAGATACATACCTAAAGCCCCTGCAAGGTATTGATCATCGTTATATCTTCTTGGCATTGTATAGAAATCCACGAAAGACATTGCAACAAATAAGACAGTTCCAAATCCTGCGATGATCAATTCGAGTCCTGAACCTCCAAAAACTCCAGGAGCAAAGAATCCTCCAATTAATTGGACAAACATTGCTATAAGAAGCCCTATCAGCCCAAGACCAACAACCCCACTAAGAGCTTGACCAACACTATCACTCATTCTTTGACCAGTGTAAGAGGCAATAACGAAAGTTATACCTGTAGCTAAGGCGGCTGTTCCAACAGACCCAATACCAATTGTTCCTATAGCTAAAGCAACTATTCCACTTAAGGTGAATCCAGTTAACAAGCTAAAGCCTGTTAATAAAGGCAAAGCCTTCGCATTATTAGCATTATTTGCAGCACTTGTGGCTATAAAAAACAAAATCAATTCTGCTATTAATGCAACTATTGAAAGGGGCTGGAAAAGCCCAGGATTTGTAGCTATGAGCGATACACCTGCTAAAACACCTAAAGAAGTCAAAACCATACCTCCACCTACGTAAGGTAGTGCTTTTTGAACGACATTAGGTCCAACAATTGAGCTAGTTTGTGCTTCACGAATAGCCTGATTGAAATTACTACTTGCTGGCATTTTTTTTATTAAACATGATTATATTCTACTTGATTTTTAAAATTTCAGGGTACGGATCTCCAGAGTTATAAAGTTATTGATAAGCCTCAATAATTTTCTGAACTAAAGGATGACGAACTACATCTTTTACAGTCAAATAACAAAATTTTATACCTTCAGTTTCTGAGAAAATTCTTGATGCTTCGATGAGGCCGCTTTCCTGATCTTTTTTTAAATCAATTTGAGTAATATCTCCATTTACAACCATTTTTGATCTCTCTCCTAATCTGGTTAAAAACATTCTCATTTGAGAGCAAGTAGTATTCTGTGCTTCATCTAAAATTACCAATGAGTTATCCAAGGTTCTGCCTCTCATAAATGCTAAAGGAGCAACTTCAATAATCCCTTTATCTATTAACGAATTTGTTCTGTCAAATCCAAAAATACTATGTAAAGAATCAAATAGTGGTCTTAAGTATGGATCAACTTTTTGTTGCAAATCTCCAGGCAGAAATCCTAAACTTTCGCCAGCTTCGACAGCTGGTCTGGTTAAGACAATTTTTTCTATTTTTTTCTCGTTCAATAGTCTTGCTGCGCAAACAGTTGCTAAAAATGTCTTTCCAGTTCCAGCAGGACCGATTGCAAAGGTAAGATCAAAGTTTTCAATTGATTCAACATATTCTTTTTGCCTTATGGTTCTTGGTCTTAGGTATCTTCCTTCCTTGGAACGCGCAAGAACTTTTTTTCCTAGTTCAGCGTGTGAAGATGACTCTCCCATATTTAAAGAACTTAGAGCGGCTTTGAGATCTACCTCTGGAACTTCTAAACCTTGTTCCCAAATTGGTCTTGTCAGCTCTACCAAAGCTGATGCTCTCTCAATCTTGGATATGACACCGTTCATTTCAAGTTGTAAGCCCCTTATAGTTAAAGAAACTCCCGTTAAAGACTCAAACTTTTTTAGAAAAGAATTTCCTGGGCCGGATAATGCTGTAGCAGCATCGGAACTTGGCAAATCTATTGTGAAGTGACCAGTTTTGGAAACTTCTTTCATTTAGTTATTGTATATGTATAAAAATTTATCAAACCCCTAGCTTTCAGCTTCATTACTATCGTCTTCAGCTTTACCACTATCCTTTTCTGCATCTTTGATTTTAGCTTTGGCTGCTTGTTCCTTCTGTAACTTTGCTTGACCAATAGCGATAGAGGGTCTTTCTATTTTTTCTAGTAACCCGCCCTTTTCTAATAAAGTCCTAACAACATCAGTTGGCTGAGCACCCTGTGTAAGCCTTGCTCTTAAAGCTTCGGTATCAAGCCTGGTTTCCTTAGTTCTGGGGTTGTAAAAACCAAGTTCTTGTAGGGGTCTACCATCTCTTCTGGAAGTACTATTGCATGCAACAATTCTGAAACTTGCCTCTCTTTTCTTTCCAAAGCGCTTAAGGCGCAACTTAATCATCTTAAATCAATGCATTTTTATTAATAATATCATTTAAAGGTAAAAAATTAGAAACTATAAATCAGCAAACCCTTTTTTCTTTTTATTATTCTTTTGTTTTTTACTTGGTTTTTTACTACTCATACCTCCCATTCCTGGCATGCCTCCCATTCCTGGCATGCCTCCCATTCCTGGCATGCCTCCCATTCCTGGCATACCTCCCCCCATTCCTGGCATGCCTCCCATTCCTGGCATGCCTCCATTTGACATTTGTTTCATGAAACCTCTCATTCTTTGAAAATCAGCTAAAACTTTATCCACATCTTTTGCTTCATAGCCACTGCCCTGAGCGATTCTTTGTCTCCTTGAAGGCTGGGCGGCGAGAACCTCAGGTTTTTGTTTCTCTTCAAGAGTCATTGAAGAGATCATAGATTCTATTTTCTTGAGTTGATCTTCTCCATCTTTTATCATCCCGTCATCAATTTTGTTCATACCAGGTATTAATTTTATTAATCCACCGAGTGATCCCATCCTTTTAATTAATCTCATTTGCTTAACAAAATCATTAAAATCAAAAGTTGCTTCTTGAAGTTTCTTTTGCATAGCTTCTGCATCAGCAAGCTCAACTTCCTTTTGGGCTTTTTCAACAAGTGTCAATACATCACCCATACCTAAAATTCTGCTAGCCATTCTTTCTGGATGGAATGGTTGAAGTGCCTCTATTTTTTCGCCTACACCAATGAACTTAATAGGTTTTCCACTTATTTTTCTTATTGATAAAGCAGCTCCTCCTCTTGAATCGCCATCCAACTTAGTTAGTATCGCCCCAGTAATTCCTACTTTTTCGTGAAATGACTTTGTCAAGTCAGCTGCTTCTTGTCCAATCATAGAATCAACAACAAGTAAAACTTCATCAGGATTAGAAACTTCTTTTATCCGGACCATTTCACTCATCATTGAATCATCAATTTGCAATCTCCCTGCTGTGTCGATAATGATCGAGTTAAAATTATTTTCGCTCGCATAATTCAATGCATCCTTCGTTATCTCTTCTGGCTTGCTATTTTTTTCTTTAGCTGAAAAAACTTCCAAGTCATATTGACTTCCTAGTGTTTTAAGTTGTTCTACAGCTGCTGGTCGATAAATATCTGCCGCCACCAAAAGAACCTTTTTTTCTTTTTCCTTTAAATAAAGGCCTAATTTTCCTGTTGCAGTTGTTTTACCGGCCCCCTGAAGTCCTGCCATTAAAATAACAGTGGGAATATCTTCATTTTCGTTTAATGGGGAATTTTCATTCCCCATAATGCTAATCAATTCTTTATTTACAACTTCGATAAATTTTTGACCTGGGTTTACACCCCTAACTACTTCTTCTCCAATAGCTTTATCTTTAACATCTGATATGAACTCTTTTACTACAGATAAACTAACATCGGCATCAAGAAGTGCTCTTTTTACCTGATTCAAGGCATCATTGATATTATTTTCACTAATTTTTGCTTCGCCTCTTAAGCCTTTTACTGCGTCTTCAAAGCGTGATGAGAGTTCCTCAAACATTATTAAAAAGAAACTTTAATTATTATAGATGATCTTGAAATTTATACTTACATGCCACTCACAAAATCAACCAATTTCCATGATTGATTAGAAAAGCCCAAAATATATTTAACTTTTAACGGAGTCAATGACGTTTCACTAACAAATTCACCAGAACTCTTAATTATTTTTTCTAAATAATTCAACTCAACTAAGACAACTATCCTAGAAGAAGTTTGTGATTCTAAATCTATCGTCCGAATTTGGGAATTAATTTCTTTATAAATTCCTTTTTTGATATCATTTTGTCTTTCCTCAGTTGTTCTTGCAATCAAACCATTAGTAACGATCTTGGTAAGGTTAATTTCACTTTTTCCAGCTAAGTAATTACTTTTACTTTCCAACCATATATTAATTAAATTTTTTATCTCTTCTAGAGTAGGAGAGGCTTTAGTGATAGGTTGGATTTTAAAAGAGTCGTTTGTAACTTGTGTAGAAGTAATAGAATTTAATTTATTTGAAGATATTTTTTTAATTTCTTTAGTTGGATCTTCCTTATTAACCTTTTCATCATTTTCTCTAACTATAAGAGGTTTATCAATAACAGCTTCATCCCGAATTGATTTTTTAGAATTATTTCTTAAAAATCCGATGCCAAAGCCTACTGTAAATAAGATCAAAAAAGCGTATAGGTAAATTAGATAGGATGGCCTATTAATCTCCTTATCCTTCAAAAATTCCCCAATAGTAAACTTTAATTCAGCAATTTTTTCAACTAAATATTTATAAATCTCTATTGATTTGTTCTTAAAAATTTTCTCATTGAATTTATCTTCTTGGTTATCAAGCTTTTCATATACTTTTTTAATCCCACCTGGCCAAGGTAATCTCCTTTCATCTATGCTTTCTGATGTACTATCAAAATCTTCAATAGTTCTTGAAATTTTTTGATTTTGAGGATTTGATTTGATTGTAGTTTTATTTGATTTCTTTTCTAATTTTTCTATAAATTCTTGAATTTCCCTATCCTCAAACCAAGAATCTAAATCAACCTCTTTTGATTCAATGTCTCTATAACCAACTAATACATCATTCTCTAACCAATTTTTACAGAAAATACATATTGCTTCTAACTGATTACCAGGATAATTATTAAGCCAATCTCGTAAATTTTCATCAGAGCTACTAGAGAACCTTGCAGAGGCTTGATCAATATCTGCTAAAAGCAAGTCAAGACAGCCAATAAGAGGCATTGAATCAAGACCTGATAAATTTAATTTCTTTAAAATTCTCCTAGCTTCAAATAATTTTTCCGGTTTTCTTCTTGAGAAACCGATTGCTGTTAAAGATAGAAAAGCTAAAAATCCTGCTTCTAATGATCCTCTTTTTTGTAATTCAATAAACAAATCAACCTGTTCTTGAACTGTTAAATATGGCTTTATTTGTTGAAAAAAAGCTTCAAATTCTTGCTGATTTAGAAAATTTCCATATTCAGATTTATTATTACCTTCTAGACCACCTCTTTTAATTATTAAATTTTCCAACATACTTAAACCTTTTTTATGAGAATCCTGATCATTTAGATCCCTACTAAGCAAATCTAGTATTCTGTATGGAAGGAGTGCAGCCAAGTCTTCTTCAAGTTCTTTCCTTATTTCCCCAAGCTTGCCCATTCGTTGGAGAAGTTGAATACCTTCATGTAAATAATCTGCAGCATTTGAATAAGCTCTAAGCTGCTGTTCCTGTATTGCAGAATCTCTAGCTGTTAAAGCAGCCAATAAAGTTAAATCAGCCTCTCTAGTACTTCCTAAGGCCGGCGTTTGCGGGGGCTGCAAAGCTTTTCTTGTAATTTTGAAAGCTTCTTTTGAGGCCCCGGATTCCCAAAGTAGTATTAAACCTGCTACTTCTCTATTGGAGGAAAACTCTAATCCAGATACTCCATTAAGAAACAAATTTTCATACTCTCTTCTACTTTCTGGATTTGTAAGTAAATCAGCTGTAAGGCGAAGCAACTCAGATCTTTGGTTTAAAACTTCATAAGTAAAACCTTCATCTGGAGTTTTATCTAACCGCAATTGAAAAGCCCTTAATATTTCCTCAGATGTTGCAGAGGGGTTTACGCCAATTAAACGAAAATGGTCTAAAGGAAGTTCCAAACAATTCTTATTAAAAATATTAGACAAATTTTATCAAGTTAAAAATTTTTTTCATAAGGTCTTACAGACTTATTAAAAAAAATCATGAAAATCGACCATCACGGCTTAGAATGTTAACAAATCAAAACTTCATTAAGGTATTTTCTTGGAAACACACGTAGAGAGAATCTCAAATCTTCAAGACATTAAAAAAGCCAACTTAGACCGCGAAACCGGCTTATTTCTTTATGAAGATATGACGCTTGGTCGAAGATTTGAAGATAAGTGCGCAGAAATGTATTACAGAGGGAAAATGTTTGGCTTCGTTCATTTATATAACGGTCAAGAAGCTATTAGCACTGGAGTAATTGGCGCCATGAAAAAAAAACATGATTGGTTCTGTAGTACCTACCGTGATCATGTTCATGCACTAAGTGCAGGAGTTCCCTCCTTTGAAGTAATGAGTGAACTTTTTGGTAAAGCCACAGGTTGTAGTAAAGGCCGAGGTGGGTCTATGCACTTATTTTCAAAAGAGCATCACTTATTGGGAGGATATGCTTTTATTGGAGAAGGAATTCCAGTTGCTTTAGGAGCAGCATTTTCAAGTAAATATAAAAAAGATGTTGCTGGTGATAAAAATAGCGATGCAGTAACTGCAGCATTTTTTGGAGACGGGACTTGCAATAACGGACAGTTTTTTGAATGTTTAAATATGGCCCAACTATGGAAATTACCCATAATTTTTGTCGTTGAGAATAATAAATGGGCTATTGGTATGGCTCACGATAGAGCAACAAGCAATCCTGAGATTTGGAGAAAAGCTTCTGCTTTTGGGATGCATGGTGAGGAAGTTGATGGGATGGATGTTTTAGCAGTAAGAGGGGCGGCACAAAGAGCCATTCAGCGCGCTAGAGCTGGAGAAGGTCCTACTCTTTTAGAATGCTTAACTTATAGATATAGGGGACATTCTCTCGCAGATCCTGATGAATTAAGGTCTGAGGAAGAGAAGGAGTTTTGGGGGAAAAGAGATCCTATTAAGAAATTAGCCAATGAAATTGTTGAAGGTAAATTCGCAACAGAACAGGAATTAAAAGCTATTGAAAAGAAAATAGATGAAGAAATATCTGAATCTGTTAAAAATGCTTTAGAAGCACCTGAACCGCCCTCACAAGAATTAACAAAATATATTTGGGCAGAAGATTAAATTAAATACCACTAGGTAATTTTCTTGTTAAATTTCTTAATTTTCTTAATGCTTTAAGTTCAACTTGTCTTACTCTCTCTCTGGAAACTTCCAATAATCTTCCTATTTCAGCAAGTGTATGTCTCTCATTTCCATCTAGACCAAACCTTAATTTAAGAACATGTTGCTCTTGTTCGCTTAGATGACTTAACCACTTTCCAAGTTGCTCTTGATGCATTTTCTGCTCAACTTGATCTAGAGGTTCTTCATTATTACTATCTGCAATTAGATCACCTAGAAAGCTCCTACCATCATCTCCATTAACAGGAGCATCTAAACTACTTGTTGATAAAGCTTGTCTTAAGACAGAATCTAATTCTTCAACATCAATTTCCATTGCTTCTGCAATTTCAATTCTACTTGGCATAGCTCCGAGTTTATGAGCAAGATCCCTACTAACTTTTCTTATAGAAGCTAACCTTTCGCTTAAATGAACTGGTAAACGAATTGTACGTGATTGACAAGCAATTGCTCTTGTCATACTTTGTCGGATCCACCAAAAAGCATATGTAGAAAATTTATATCCTCTTGTTGGATCAAATTTTTCAACAGCCCTCTCCAAACCAAGGGAGCCTTCTTGAACCAAATCAAGAAGTTCTAGGCCTTTGCCCTGGTATTTTTTTGCCACACTTACAACTAATCTTAAATTTGCTTTCATCATTCTATCTTTTGCTCTTCTGCCAATTTTTATTGTTCTTTTTTGCTCCTTTGAAAATTCTTTTGTTTTTTCATTTAATTGGCCATCTTCTGTGAGAATCATCATTTTCTGAACTTGATTACCCAATTCAATCTCCTCAGCAGGGGTTAACAAAGGGACTCTGCCAATATTCTGCAAATACCAACTTATAGGGTCATTGCCTCTCCTTTTTCGCGGTTCTGCTTGTGCAGGTATTGATGAAACCATTTTTGACCTGTAAAGGTATTAAAACTTTCCTATACTTTTCGGGAAATAGGCCAATATTTAATGCGCGCTTCAGATTTCACGTAATATTTGTTTATTTATGTGTTTAAAACTAAAAATAACTCTCCTAAATTGTTTCTTTCAAGATATTTGTCTCATTTTCCTATTTCTCACTAATTTTGATAATTCATCTCCAATCACAGAGGCATTTGAACCCTTTTTACACTTTGAAGCAGCAAATGAGTGTAAAAGTACGTATTTAGCAAAAAAATCTGTTGATATATTTCTACGCAAGGTTAAATCAATCGCAGAACTACCAGCTACAAAACCAGATAAAAGATCTCCCAATCCAGCTCGAGCTGTTTGAGAATCGGTTCCAAAAAGTTGCCATACTTTTTTATTATCAGCAATTACACTGTTAGCTCCTTTTAACAAAATACTGATATTGAATTCTTTTGCTGCATCAAGAGCAAGCCCAACATTGGTCTTAGATCTAATGTTTGGAAATAATCTTCCAAATTCTTTGCTATGTGGTGTAATCCATGTCTTAAATTTTCTCTCTAAAAAGAAATTTGACCCCAACTTAGATTCCGAAATTCTATTAAGTGCATCTGCATCCAAGATCAATAATCCTCCAAAAGCCATGAGATAGTCTTTTGATTTTTGCCAATCATCATTATCAATTCCTATTCCTGGACCGACAGCTAATGAATCAAACGCGCTTAAATCAATATTCTTTAATGCACTAAATAAAGATGAATTTCCATTTTGGGTAGATTGCATAGTTCCTTTTAAAACTATTTCTGGGGCAACTTGCCAAATAGATTCAGCAACTATTCCAGGGAGGACCGCAGAGATAAATCCTGCTCCACTTGATATAGCCCCTTTTAATGCCAAGTATGCAGCACCAGGATATTTTTCACTTCCAGCTATTAGTAATGTTCTACCTCTTTGATATTTGTTGCAATTTTTTGGTAAAGAAGGTAAATCAATATTTTGTATATCTTTGTAAGTAACCTTAAAAATCTTTTTATCAACTTTGGACAGCTTACTAATAGGCATCCCAACATCTATATGGTGCAATTCTCCAATAAAAGGTAAAGCAGAATCTTGGGTCAACCCAATTTTATAAAGACCAATAGCCAAGGTATAGTCTGCCTTTACTGCGTTATCTAAAAAAGGCTCTCCTTTATCAGGACATAATCCTGTTGGAATATCAATACTTATTATTTTTCCAGATTTTTTATGAAATTTTTGATTAAACAGTTTAATTAATTTTTCATCAACTTTTCTTGTTTGATTATTACCAAAAACTGCATCAATCCAAAGCTCTTTCCCATTTGCATCAGGAGGCTCTACTAATTTTGTGACACCAATAGATGTAAGATAATTAAGGTGTTTATTTGTTAATGTTTTTTTGATTGGGAATGGACACCATACCTGAACATAAAAACCTTTCAAAAAAAGCTCTCTAGCTATTACTGCACCATCACCACCATTATGCCCAGGACCTATCAAAACAGTTATTCCATGCTTAAGAAGAGGTTTCTTTTTTAAGAGCCATCTACTAATTTGGATACCAGCTTTTTCCATCAATGCTTCTTGTGGCATTCCATCAGAAAACATTTCTTTCTCTAATATCAACATTTGCTTTGAATCAACAATTAAATGATCAGAGTCAATTGTTGGCCATACAATTTCATTCATAATTAGTACAAAGCAATTGAAGTACTGTTCAAAAATTTAAACTTCCATGTTAAAGACACAAAAGGATAAAAAATTAGAGAACTTTTTTTCTTCTAATAATAAAACTAAAAAGAAGAAAAATATTATTGTAGGTCTTTCTGGTGGCGTAGATAGTTCCCTTTCAGCTGCTCTTCTTGTAGAAAGAGGCTGGAATGTTGAGGGACTAACTCTTTGGCTAATGAAAGGACAAGGCTCCTGTTGTTCTGAAGGATTAGTAGATGCTGCTGGCCTTTGTGAAGATTTGGGAATTAATCATAAAATAATAGACTCAAGAGAAATTTTCGAAAGAGAGGTAATACAAAAAACTACTGAAAGCTATGAGAAAGGATTCACTCCACTTCCATGTTCGATGTGCAACAAGAATGTGAAGTTTGAAGAGATGCTCAATTATGCAATAAGCAAAAAAGACTTTACTCATATTGCGACCGGACATTACGCCAGGATAAAAAATTCATCTTATGCAAAAACACTTGATTTCAAGAGCCTTGTATTTAAGGAATTCCTTCTTCTTAGAGGTGCTGACGAAAACAAAGACCAAAGTTATTTTCTTTATTCTCTTTCTCAAGAAGTACTAAGCAGATTAGAATTTCCTCTTGGTGAAATGAAAAAAGAAGAAACAAGAAGGGAAGCCCTCAGATTAGGCCTTAGAACTGCTCAAAAACCAGAAAGTCAAGATTTATGTTTAGTTGAGCATTATGGATCAATGCAGATATTTATCGACAAACACATAGAACCCAAAGAAGGAGAAATTGTGCATGTAAATGGGAAAGTCCTTGGGACGCACAATGGAATTCAGCACTTTACGGTTGGTCAGAGAAAAGGGTTGGGCATTGCTTGGCCGGAACCACTATATGTAAAAAGTTTAGACAGGTTAAAAAACGTAGTTTATGTAGCAGACAAAAGTGATCTATTTAATAAAGAAACAATAATTAGTAAGGTTAACTGGGTTTCAATCGAAGAACCTCAGCAAGAGATAGAAGTAGAAGCACAAATCAGATATAGAAGTAATCCAGTAAAAGGGACATTAATACCTTTGAAAAATTTAGATAATAAAACTACAACTTTTAAATTAATTTTTGAAGAAAGTCAAAGTTCGGTAACGCCCGGACAAGCTGCAGTTTTTTATAAAGGAGAAATTTTATTAGGTGGTGGATTAATTAGTTAATTTTCCAAAAGATATTTAATCCCATAAATAATATAAACAAAAACAAAATAGGTTTATCTCCAAATTTTGTATAGAAAGTCTTTTCGGATGAAAAATTAGGGTAAACTATTTCATTTTGCTCAACATCATAATCTAAAAGTTTAATTATTTTTCCATCATCTTGAACTAAGCCCGAAGGGCCGGTATTTGATACTAGTAAACTATTTTTCTTATTTTCAATACTTCTTAATCTAGCCAAAGATAGGAATTGATTATAGAGCTTAGCTGGATATGGATCTAAATTTGCTGCAGTTATTATTAGTTTTGCACCGCTATTAATAGCCTTTCTTATTTCTAGTCCATCACTAATTTCGTAACATATAGCTACTGCTAGTGGGGGTGTAAATTTAGGATCAAAAAGTCTTAAATTAGAACCTGGTTGAATTCCTCCTACTGCAGATAATCCTCTTGAAAAACTATCTAGAAATCTAGGTATTTTTTCACCTATGGGAACAAGTCTATTTTTATCTATAAATGAGGTAAAAGATTTATCTCCAATTTGAAATCCGAGTAAAGAACTTCTTAACTCATTATTTGAATTTCTGAAACCTCCTGACAAAGTATTAACCTTAATGCCTTTAGAAAAATAAAAGTTATTAGATACAGTTCCTTCAGGAGCAACAAGAAGTTTCGCTTTGTTTGATAAAGCATATTTTTGAGCGATAGATAGCTTTTCTTCAATAAATTCATCATTTATTTTTAATTTTTCTCTTGTTGGTATATTAGTTTGCCAAATAGCTACTGGATATTCATAATTTCTTTTTATGGGAGTTGTTAAAGCTCCAAATAAATGTAAGAAAATCAAAACCAAAATTCCTAAAAGAAATATTTTTTTAAAGTAAAGTTTTCTTTCCCATCTACCTTGAATATAAAAAATCCAAAATCCAATCAATATTTGTAATACGCATAAACCACTTGCACCAATCCATCTTGCTAAACCAGCAAGATAAATATCACCTGGGATAAGACTCTCTCCTAAACCTATCCAAAAAAAAGGTGTTTGAGAAAGTATCAATTCACCAATACCCCAAGTCAAAGATAAAAAAAATACTTTTACTGCTAAAGATAATATTTTCATTTTGAAAACATCCTCTTTCCAGAGAATAATTTCAACTAACAATCCCCATAAATAAACTAATATCCCACCCAAAAAAGCGCAAAATAATAATATTAAAATGGCAATAATTAAACTTGTAAGCCATGAAAACCCAAGCCATGTCAATGGATGAATATCATAAAGCCAAGAATGACTTATCAAGATAAAGAAAAAACCCCAACAAAAATTTGATATTCTCCTTTCACTTCCCTTCCATAAAATAAATAATGATATCGGCATAAAAATAAGCCAAAAATAAGTTGAAACTGAAATTCCTCCTAAAATCCCTCCTAAACAAGGGTAAAAATATTGTCTTAGTCTTTTAATTTGAGTTGGGATTAACAATCTAAAATTACGAAATTAAATTTATAATCACCCATTTATTGTACCTTCATTCTGTAGACTAAGTTTTAGTAACTTTCAAAATTTAAGTGAAAGAAGTCTTTATTAGTTTTGCAGTTTTTGTTTTTTGCGTTTCATTAACTCTTTTCAGTCAATTTAATTCACCACAAGTTGTTAATGCTGCTGAATCAGAAACTCAGTCATTTCAAAGAACACCTGTTGCAAAATCATCAAATTTCTCAAATAATAATTTATTTGAACTTGACCCATCAGATCCTAATCCTATACTTTTCGCTATGGCAGAAGAAACACAATCAGACAACAATTCAAGGACTACAGAAAGTGGTCTAATTATTGAAGATATTGTAAATGGGGAAGGAGATGAGGCTAGTGCTGGGCAAACAGTTACTGTAAATTACACAGGAACATTAGAGAACGGGACACAATTTGATACCAGTATCGGCAGAGCTCCATTCAGCTTTCCCTTGGGTGCTGGACGAGTAATAAAAGGTTGGGACGAAGGTGTGGCAGGCATGAAAGTTGGAGGCAAAAGAAAATTAACAATACCTCCCGAACTTGGATACGGATCAAGAGGAGCTGGAAATGTAATACCTGCTAATGCGACTTTAGTATTTGAAGTTGAATTATTAAAAGTCAATTAAATTAAGTAAGAAAAATATCTAAGACTTTTCAATTTAGTTAATCTCCAAGTAATATATATACAACACCAAATATTTGAAATGTTAAGTAAATTCATCAATTCTTTTCTAGATAAAAAATCCCCAATGACAGTCCATGCTCACTGCGATGGTCCTTGTGGTGTTTACGACCCAGCGTCTACGAGAGTTGCAGCTGAAGCAGTTTTATCAATGACGAAAAAACTTATTGCATTAGAAGCTCCTTCTAGCACTGATTCAGCAGAGTGGGCTGCATACAGTAATACATTTTCTAGATATGTTGCAGTTAAAGAAGAGCAAGCAAAAGAAACAAAGAAAGAGATTCTAATTTTGTGGACAGATTACTTTAAACCAGTTCACTTAGAAACTTATCCAGACTTACATGAAACCATTTGGAAGGCGGCCAAATTATGCAGTGCATGCAAAGTTAATATTGACTTAGCCCAAGCTGAAGAACTCATGAGTTATGTAGAAAAAATTCATAATATTTTCTGGGCTTCAAAAGGAAGATCAGACGCTTTTGTAAAAGCTAGTTAATCAGAGTTATTTTCAAAAGTTTTTTTGATTTTATTTTATTTTTTTTTGGGTTAAGAAAAACCGCTATCATTAGTGGTGAATCAATGTTTCCTTACCTAAAAGAAGGTGACATTGTATTTTTTAAAAAATATAAAAAGAATAAATCAATACTTAAAAATCGACAAATAATTATTTTTAATCATCCAATTAAAAATAAAAACCTAATTAAAAGGATAAATTCAGTAAATCAAAATAACGTTGAGGTTATTGGTGACAATATTGAATTTAGCGAAGATAGTAATAAATTTGGATTAATCAATAAAGAAAAAATAATTGGGATTGTCACCTCTAAATTAACTATTCCTAAATTAAAAAATTTTTTAATTCAATAAAACAGAAGCACTTCTTTGAATCCAAAATAATCCCAAAGAAAAGGAAAGCCCTCCTGCTACAGCTATTAATCTTTTAATAAATTTTTGACTTGCTTTAAAGGTAGTAAAAGATATTAAACAGGTAACAAGATTCATACTTATGATTGAACCAATCAAATATGAAATCAAATATAAGCAAGCGCTTGTTAAAGGTAGTGCTAAAGCAGGAAGAACTGCAAGAAAATGTGAACCTCCAGCTATACCGTGTAGCAAGCCTAAACCAGTCAAAGCATGTGAGTGCTTATTATTATTTTTTTGTTCCTTAACATGAAAGTGAAAGTGACGATGGGCAATTCCATTCTCATGCTTATGGGAATGCGAGTGGATACTTAATTGAAAAGAATTTTTTATAGCAAATACTCCAACAATTAGAAGTGAAATTCCAACTAGGAATTCGGCAATACTAGAAAATTTGTTTAATGGCGTAATATCCTTAATAAAAATTGCTAGAAAAGCTAACAAGAGGACTCCCGAAGAATGTCCCAAACCCCATGAGAAACTATTTTTAAGAGCTTTTTTGGGATTATTAATCGCTGCTGGTGCCATTGCAATTAGATGATCAGCGCCACTAACTACATGTACAAATCCTGCGACTATACCTGTTAAAATTACAGCCTGCATATATATTCAGTACAACTCTGTTTATTCAATTTTATAGCACGATTTGGAGTCAATATTAAATTGAGTTAAATAATTTCTTGAACGATTGTTCAATATCAGTTTCTCTCATAAAAGTTTCACCAATTAATACTCCCATGATTCCAATAGATCTAAGCGATTCTAAATCTTCGGCACAATTAATTCCAGATTCACTTATGGGAATAATATTTTGTTTTAAAAATATATCTGCATATTTATGCATCAATTCTTTTGATGTTTTTAAATCCGTTTTAAAAGTCTTTAAGTCCCTATTATTTATTCCAATCAAATTAAAAGATTTTAACTTTAAAATCCTTTCTAATTCATTCGAGTTATGGACTTCAACAAGAACACTCATCTTTAAATTATCAGCTATTTTCTTTAAATAAATTAAATCATCATCACTTAAAATCGCAGCGATTAATAATATTGCATCAGCACCAGATACCCTTGCTTTATAGATCTGATAAGCAGAAATAATAAAATCTTTGCAGAGTAGAGGAAGATTAGTTGATTTCCTTACAGTTTCGAGTATTTCATAACTACCTTGAAAAAACCTTTTATCAGTAAGTACTGAGATACATGATGCACCTAATCCTTCATAACAAATTGCTATGTTTTCAGGGTTAAAATCTTTTCTAATAACTCCTTTACTCGGACTAGCTTTTTTTATTTCAGCTATAACTCCTGGTTTTATTTTTGACTCCAAGATATTTTTGTAAAAATCTTTGGGAGTAGGAAGTTTTTCAATTTTTTTTATGAGATCTTCTAAAGAGACTATTTTTTTAAAATTCTTAATTTCAATATCCTTGTGCCATACAATTTCTTCCAGAATGTTTTTGGCTTGTGCTTCTCTATGAGGTACAGCATATTCTAAATTTTCTACCCTTACTGTTGGATTTGGTGGCCTGCGTCTTATCTCCATTAATTTTGATATTATTTTATTTGAGAAGCCGCCTGTTTATAAGCGACCTCAACTACTTCACTAAGGGTAGGATGAGTATGAACTTCTTTAGATAATTCAATTACATCTTGGTTCCTTGAAATAGCGTTCGAAATTTCTTGAATTAAATCAGCTGCATGTAACCCAAAAATATGAGCCCCTAATACTTTCCCATTATCTTTGTTGAAAATCAACTTTAGCAATCCATCACTCTCTAATTCAGCCAATGCTTTTGAATTAGCCTTAAAGAAACTTTTGACAACACCCAAAGTAAAATTTTCTTTTGCAGATATCTCTTTAGCTTCAACTTCAGAGAGACCAACTGAACTTATCTCTGGGTGAGTAAAGGTTGCTGCGGGGATACTTTTATAGTTAATTTCGACATTACCACCGCAAATATTATCAACAGCAATGGTACCCTGCGCTGCAGCTGTATGGGCAAGCATTAGTTTGCCCGTTACATCTCCAACAGCCCAAATGTTAGGTATTATTTCATCACCATTCTTAACTCTCATTTGATCATCTACAGGAATGAAACCTTTTACTGTTTCGATACCAACCGACTCAAGATTTAAGTTATTACTATTAGGACTTCTGCCAGTTGCGACTAGTACGGCGTCAACTTCTAAAGTTTCTACAACTTCCTTAGATTTTGCATCAGTCAGTTCTATTTTTACAGGGCATCCAGGTGTTATTTTTGTCGCAAAGACATTTGATTTTGTGTCTATATCTCTTGCTTGAATAAGGTTCTTCTTAGCAATTTTAGTGATGTCTGGATCAAATGTTGGCATAATATTCTCCAAAGCCTCGATCATGGTAACTTCACAACCAAGCGCGGTATATACATCAGCAAATTCTAGACCTATATATCCGCTTCCAATAATTGCTATCCATCTTGGAAGCCACTCAAGTTTAACCGCATCATCGCTAGTAAATACGGTCCTATTATCCAAAGTTATTCCACGGGGCACAAAAGGAGAAGAGCCTGTTGCTATAACAATATTCTTACATGTGAAAATTTTATCAATTCCGTTTTTATCTCTTACACCTACTTTTTGATTTCCTTCAATTCTTCCAATGCCCAAAATAATTTCAACTCCACTCCTTTTAAGAGTTTTTGTTAAATTTTCTCTAACATTTAAAACTAAATTATTTGCATGATCTGCAATTTTTGATCTCTCGAACCTTACTGGTGAAGCATGTATACCAAATTTAGCTAAATGTTCAAAATTAGCTATTTCTCTAACTTTTCCACTTGCAGCCAAAAGAGCTTTAGATGGAACACAACCCTTGTTAACACAAGTGCCTCCCATATCAGAAGATTCTACTATTGCGACTTTCAGTCCCTTACCAGCAGCATGTTTAGCGGCATCAAAACCTCCATATCCTGCTCCTATTACGATTAAATCAAAATCAAAACTTGAATCAGTCACTTTTTATTTATTTAATAGAGGTGTATGCGACTCTTTTTCGTTCAAGTAATAACGGAACTGCAACACAAGCCACATTCAATGATTCTACAATCTCGCTATGCGGAATTGTAATTGTTTCATTAAAAGCTTCTTGAATTTTTTTATGAATACCTTGACCTTCATTACCCAAAATTAATGCTGTACGTCTAGACCAATCAACTTCCCAGTATGGTTTTGAAGGTTTTTTTGAACTCTCATTATGGCTACTAGTAGAGAAAATCTTAAATCCTACATTTGATAATTCAGACAAAGACTTAAGTAAAGAATTTAATATTTCTTCTTCAATGCCATCAAATCTTAAAAATGGCAGATGAAAAACTGCACCTGAGGATGCTCTTAATACCTTTTGGCCTAATGGGTGCGCACCTCCAGCTAAAAAAATTGCATTAACACCCGCAGCTAAAGCGGTTCTAAATAGATTACCCATATTCCCAGGATCTTGAATTCTGTCGAGAACAAGAACAAAATCATCTTTTTTATTAAATTGATAATTAGGTATTGCTGAAATCTCTACTAAAGCTGCTATCCCATCTGGATTAATTGTTGAAGTCGCAGATGCCAAGACTTCCTCTGAGACAATATTTATTAATGACTCATTAAATTTTTTGCTTAGATTTTGATTCTTTCTTAACCATTTTTCGGTAACTAAAATCTTAGAGGGATTTTTCCCAGACTTCAGCAATTCTTCAATGAGATGTGTACCCTCTATGCAAAAAAAGTCTTGATCTTTTGGAGATGATCCTCTTTTAAATGATCTAAATCTTTTAACTAGATTATTGTTTTTACTAGTTATTTTTAAAAAAGTATTTTCTATGAGTATTTTAAAAAATTTGTTATCAACTATATTTTAATTACATAAATATTTTGATCAATTATTTATTAAATTTTTATTTACCAAGAAATCAAAAAATACATTTTACTTTTAATTAATATTCATGACGTTACATAGGGTGGACTTAATATTATTAGTTTGTCATGATGAATCTAATAAATTAAGTCTTAATGATTTGCGGAAGCAAAACGAAGTCATATCTTAAATCGCAAAATTTAAAGATTCTTGGCCAAGGCAAGTTAAATGGAATAGTTGAAATAAGTGGTGCGAAGAATTCCGCCTTAGTTTTATTAGCCTCATCATTGCTAACTAATGAAAAAATAATTCTTGAGAATGTACCTTTTCTCACTGATATTGAAAAGATGGGGAATATCTTAAAGAATTTAGGTGTGAATTTAGTTCGTAAAAACAAACAGCTAGAAATAGATCCAACAACTATTTCGATTAAAGAACTTCCATATGAACTTGTTAAAGGATTAAGAGCTAGTTTCTTTTGTATAGGTGCACTATTAACTAAATTTGGAGAGGCTCAAGTACCTTTACCAGGTGGATGCAATATTGGTTCAAGGCCAATAGACGAGCACATTAATGGATTAATCGCACTAGGAGCAGACATTATTATTGAAGAGGGAATTGTAAAGGCAAAAACAAGGGGGAACAAAAATAGACTTCATGGCACTCATATTAAATTAAATTGTCCAAGTGTAGGTGCGACTGAAACTTTAATAATGGCAGCATCTTTAGCCAAAGGAAGAACTACTATTGAAAATGCTGCTAGAGAGCCTGAAGTTCAAGATTTATGCCAAATGCTTAATAAAATGGGGGCAAAAATTTATGACTCCGGTAAAGAAACAATTATTATTGATGGTGTTAATAAGCTTGGCGGATGTACCCATAAAGTAATTCCAGACCGAATAGAAGCTGGAACTTTTCTAATTGCTGCTGCTGCAACTTCCTCTTCAATAACAATTTCTCCAGTAATCCCTCATCATCTTGAAGCTGTTACTAATAAGCTTCAAGAGAGTGGGAGTAAAATTACGATTAAAGGCAATTCGATTTCTATCAAGAGTAAAGAGATTAAAGGAGTAGATATTGAAACAGCTCCATTCCCAGGCTTTCCTACTGATTTACAGGCACCATTTACAACTCTAATGACAATCGCAAATGGTGAGTCAAAGATAACTGAAACAATTTTCGAAAATAGAATGAATCATATTTATTTACTTAATGAAATGGGCGCTAGTATAAAACTAAACAAAAACGTAGCTCACATCAAAGGCGTTAAAACAATTAAAGGGATGAATCTAATTGGCTCAGATTTAAGGTCATCAGCTGCATTAATAATTGCAGGAATTATTGCAAAAGGTAGTAGTAATTTCTATGGATTAGAACATCTTGATAGAGGTTATGAAAATTTTGAATTAAAATTAAAAAGTTTAGGTGTAAAAATAATTAGAGAGATCAGTAAAAATACTTTTAAGGAAAATGGTTATAAAATTGAACCTAAATCTGAGAATCTTTCAAAACTTAAAGCAGCTTAGTCTTTTCCAAATATATTTTTAAAACTAAGAAAGCTGGTTCAAACGTAAGCAATATTGATTAGTGAAATACAACCCAAAAATAATAAAAACAAAACTAAAAAGCGATTAGACCAAATTTTATTTAAACCATTAAATCTGAATTCGTTCATGCCCAAGTTCCGCTACTAGATCCGAATGTTGTAAGTATGGTTACCGCAATAAAAAGGAAAGGGACAAATTTAAAAGATAATTTTTTAGCTTGAGTTTTAGACATTTGCTTTTTTCTTTAATATAACACAATATTACTAATCATGAAGCTATCTCCTTTAAAAAAAGAATTTTATTCGCTTTTAATCACAAAAATGTATCATAAATGTTTAAATTTTTCTTTTTACCCTCATTTCTTGTCAGCAAATGCAATAAATATAATTCTAAGTTTTTATCGAAAAAATTAACTATTAACAAACGTTATCTTGATCACTGTTCATTGACCAAAACAATAGTCAAGAAGTTGATTTTTGTTATAATAAAAAAGTTCATTTTTTCAAAAGCCTTGGGAGCGTGGTGGAATTGGTAGACGCACCGCACTCAAAATGCGGCACCTTCGGGTATGTCGGTTCAAGTCCGACCGCTCCCACTTTGATGAATACCTATAGTCGATTCGATATATCTTTCAAAAAAGGAAAAGGTTGCTGGCTGTGGGACAACACAGGTAAGAAGTATCTAGATGCTGTTGCTGGTATCGCGACTTGTAGCTTGGGACATAGCGATAGAGTTTTAGGAAGGAGGCTATCAAGTCAACTAAAAAAGATCCAGCACATTTCCAATCTCTACAACATTGAAGAACAAGAACAATTAAGCAGAACTTTAACGAATATGAGTTGTGCCAAAAGCGTCTTCTTCTGCAACAGTGGAGCGGAAGCAAATGAATCAGCAATTAAATTAATTAAAAAATATGGTAATACAACAAATAAAGGTAAAGAATCAATTATTCTCGCAGCAGAATCTAGCTTTCATGGAAGGACGCTGGCAGCCTTGAGTGCTACTGGACAGCCCAAATATCAAAAAGGATTCGAACCAATGATTCAAGGGTTTAAATTTTTTAAATTTAACAATTTTGATTCGGTAAAAAAAATTTTTGAGGAGTGTGAAAATAATGATCAAAAAATTTCCGGCGTTTTAGTTGAACCAATACAAGGAGAAGGTGGCGTAATTCCTGGAAGTAAAATATTTTTTAAAAGCCTGAGAGAGATATGTGATAAATATAATTCTCTTCTAATTCTTGATGAGGTCCAAAGTGGAGTAGGTCGAACAGGGAAAATGTGGGGTTATGAGAATTTAGGAATTGAACCTGATGGATTCACCCTTGCTAAAGGATTAGGAGGAGGTCATGCAATTGGAGCATTATTAGTAAAAGAAAAAGCCAACATTTTTTCTCCAGGTGATCATGCAAGCACTTTTGGGGGGAACCCTTTCGCCTGTAAAGCTGCCCTAACTGTATTAGAAGAAATAAATAGAAGAAATCTTGTCAATAATGTTTATCTAAGAGGGAAACAATTAAGTGCTGGATTTGAAGATTTGTCAAAAAATTTTCCTAATATTATTATCGGGAAAAGAGGTTTAGGTTTAATACAAGGTCTTGTGATCAATGATGATTATACTGATGCAAAAAAAATTACATTAAAAGCTTTTGAGAAAGGATTACTGGTAGTTCCTGCAGGAGGAAACGTTGTAAGGATTGTCCCACCTTTGGTTATATCTCGAAGAGAAATTAATATCCTATTGGATAAGCTAAATTCAATTTTTGAAGAGTTATAGCAATTTAAATTTTGAAAAAAGCTAATCTAAAAGTTTTTGAATTATTATCACCTAAATATGAAAGGGATAATATCAAGTTAGGTTTGTCAAGAATTAAAAAAGTACTTCAAGAACTTGGTAATCCTTGCGAGGACATCCCGGCTATACAAATTATTGGAACCAATGGGAAAGGATCAATCGCGGCATATTTAGAAAGTATACTTTTTGAATCTAAAAGGAATTTTGGTGTAACGACATCTCCCCATCTTTTGGATGTATGCGAGAGGATTAGAGTTAATAAAAAAAATATTAACAAAACTGATTTTGAAAAAATCTATAGATTAATAGAAAAAAAATTTTCAACATTTGAATTAACTCCTTTTGAAAAAATCATTTGCTGCGCACTAAATTTTTTTGGCAGTAAAAAAGTGGAATTGCTTATTCTTGAAGCTGGCTTAGGGGGACGATTAGACGCGACAACAGCCCATAAATCTAGACCAATAATTGCTATTGGGAATATTGGCTTAGACCATAAAGAATTTCTTGGGAATACGATTGAAAAAATTGCCGAAGAAAAATTAGCAGTTATTGAAAAAAACTCAATTGTCATCTCATGCAAACAAAATAGTCAAGTTGAAAATTTAATAACAAAAAAAGTTAAAGAGGTTGGAGCCGAAATTATCTGGAAAGATTCAATTTCAAACAGCTATGAGCTTGGATTAAAAGGGATTTTTCAAAAGCAAAATGCTTCAGTAGCTGTTGGAGCAATTGAAGCGCTGAATAATTTGGGATTTAATATCAAAGAAAAACACATATCTGAAGGCCTTAAAAAGACATCTTGGAATGGAAGGCTAGAAATAATAAATTATTTGAACAAAGAAATTCTTGTAGATTGCGCACATAATTATCCTGCTGCAAAAGCACTATCTCACGAGCGAAGGAATTGGGAGAATGAAGGTAAAGGAATTTATTGGATTTTAGGTGTCCAAAGACAAAAAGATATTTACGCAATATTAAAAACACTTCTAAAGAAAAATGATCACTTATTACTCGTGCCAGTTCCAAACCAATCTAGTTGGCAATTAAAAGATCTCTCTCATATTAAAGAAATTGACCTTCAAAAAACAATTGAATTTAAAACATTTGAACTTGCCATTGAGTATTTATTTTCTCTAGAAAAATGGCCACCTAATCATCCTGTTCTAACAGGTTCTATTTTTTTAGTTGCAGAATTTATTAAATTTACAAATAAACATAAATGTTAAATATTGAATTGTTCTTTTACTTCCCAACCTTCCAATTTTCCAGGATTTAATAGTCCTTTAGGATCAAATTTTAATTTCGCTTTTACTTGATCTGAGTCAACCACACCCAAACCTCCGCCTTCGACAGTTAAAACATGGGGATTAAAAATAAAAGCACCAAGTTTCTTACAATCTTCCATTATTTCATTTAATTCATCTGTCCCATTCCACTTTAATACCGGCAAAGCAGCTAATCGCGGTGATCCTTGTTGAGAAACTGCCTCTAAATGCCAAAGAACTTTTCTACCCCATTTTTTTCTCAAAAAATTAATCAATTCTAATTCATTATTAAGTGGCAAAAGCATCTGTAAATAAGTCCAATTTTTATCCTTAGACCTCATATGAAGAGTTGTATGATTCCATACAACTTCAGAAATTCCATTAACGAGTTTTTCTTCTTCCCCAAGGAGGGTAAATTCAACTTTGAATTTTTTACAAATCAACTCAATCGTTTTTGTACCTCCAAGAGTAGATTGAATTAATATCTTGTGACTTCTAGAATTATTTTTAAACCATTTTGGCATTTGATCTACAATTTCATCTTCAAGAATTGCTCCTAGTTTCAGATCAATTGCTGCGCTGGTCAGAGTTTTTAATATTTCTATTGTTTTTTTAAATTCAATACAGTCGATAACTATTGAATACCAATTACGTTTGATATCAGTTGCAAGTAGTAAAGAAGTAATTATTCCATTAGTCCCATAAGCATGATTTAGAGGTTCGGATTCTTCAGCATCAAATTTTAATAATTCAGGTTTTTCATTCATAGTTACTGCCTCTAAACCAATAAGATTTCCTGGATCTCTTAAAAATCCCCACCTAATTGAACCAATACCTCCTGATCCACCTGCAATAAAACCTCCAATTGTTGCAGTTTTCCAAGTACTAGGAAGCAACCTCAATTCCCTCCCATATTTCTCTAATTGGTTATTCAAATCTCCCATCACACAACCAGACTGTACTTTTACAAAACCTGTATCTGGATCAAATTCTTCTAACTTATTAAAGTGACTCATCTGCATTACAACTCCTTTAAACAATGGGACAGCTTGTCCATAATTACCTGTACCTGAACCCCTTAAAGTAAGTGGGACAGAAAATTCCCAACAAATTTCTGCTACTTCCTTTACTGCTTTGTGATCACTAGGTCTTACCACCAAATCAGCAATACATTCGTCTAATTTTTCAGTAAGGATTGGAGAGTAGTTATAAAAATCTTTTGATAGCCTTTTTATGTCAGATTGGCTTTCAATTATCTCTAAATTTTTGACTTCCCTAAATTTGTCTATAAATTTAAAAGTGTTTGATGTCATTAATTAAATTCTTATTGTTTTGTATATAAATTAGCCGATTAGCAATATAAATCGCCTTTTATAAACACTTTTCTCTTTAATGAACTCGAAAAAACATCTGCCCATCTTTGTGCATCTAAAATCACAAAATCAGCAGGACAACCTTTTTTAATTAAACCATCCCATTCTAAGTTTAATAATCTGCTTGGAGCTAAAAAAATAGAAGATAGAGTCATTCTCTCCCAGGGATTTAGTTGAAGCATAGGTATAGAGCAAGACAACATATAAAAAGGATCAAAATTACCAAATGGGTACCAGGGATCTTGAACGTTATCACTACCTAGAGATACATCGACGTGTGATTTTTGTAATTGCTTTATTGGAGCAACTGGTCTTTTTAATGAGGTAGTTTTATTACTTCGATTGAGCAGCCAAAAATTTGTTAGAGGTAAAGCAATAACTTTAATATTTTTCTCAGCCATTTTTTCTCCTAAATTTAAAATCTCTCTATGACTTAGAGAAATAAGACTACTCAAATGACTACAAGTAATTGGAATACTTTTAATTTTTAAATTTTCGATTGTATCTAATAAAACTTTTATTCCTGCTCCAGGCTCGATAATTGACTCATCTATATGCAAATCAATTTCTAATTTATATTTACTAGCCAGAAGAAGCATCTTTGCGAGAAATTTGCTTGTATCTTTTTTATTGAAAGGAGGAACAATTACACCTCCTAAAATACCTCCATTAGATGAAAATATTTTTGCCAAATCTTCTCCATTAGTTGTATCCCAGAACTCCAATGGAGCTAAAGCAACGAATTGTAAAGTCAACTCAGATGAAAATTTTTTTTGTAATTTAAAAAGTTCAATCCAAATATCAATAGATTGACTTTTGTAAGTATCAATATGACTTCTAATAGCTCGGTATCCATTTTGTATGGCGAGTTTTAATGATTTCTCAACTCTTTCAAGAACCTTTTCTGTAGTTCTAGTTTTATGTTCTTCAAGATTTACTGATAATGCTCCTCCATAGTTTGAATCCAGATTAGGAAAGTCTGCCCATGTAAAAGATTTATCAAAATGCGAATGCGTTTCAACAAATCTTGGCAATAAAATATTTTTTGGTTTTGTAACTTTATTTTCTGAAGGTTTTAACGCAGAGACAAATCCGTCCTCCCAACAAATGGAAACTGAACAAAATTCCTCTATATCTATAGTGAGGTTATCTATATCTTCTATTAAACAAAGGCTTCTGGGAATAAGAACCTCAGCTGTGCCGGAATTACTCAAATTTTTAAATTTTCTTTTATTTTAAATCATAAGAAAACTTTACTGAATTAGAAAATAATTCAAATTTCGCTAAAAGATAAAAATAACTATGAAAAATTCCCCTTGAGTTGTTAAATTTATAAATGTGAGGCGGGCGTCGCCAAGTGGTTAAGGCAGCGGCTTGTGGCGCCGCTATTCGGGGGTTCGAATCCCCTCGCTCGCCCTCAAAAATATTGCAGCAAAATTATTTAACTTGTAATTTTGAATTAAAGAATCATAAAAAATTCCTAGCAAAGTGCTAACAAAAACAAAATCAGACAAAAAAAAATCTCAAAAGAATTCAACTACTGGCAGTTATTGGATAACCACATTTGGATGCCAAATGAACAAGGCTGATTCTGAGAGAATGGCTGGGACATTAGAGAAAATGGGATATACAAGAGCAGATAATGAATTAAATGCCGATTTGGTCTTATACAATACATGCACTATTAGAGATAATGCAGAGCAAAAAGTTTATAGCTTTCTAGGAAGACAAGCAAAAAGAAAGCATAAAATACCTAGCTTAAAACTTGTTGTTGCAGGTTGTCTTGCTCAGCAAGAAGGAGAATCCTTACTAAGAAGGGTCCCAGAACTTGATTTGGTTATGGGGCCTCAACACGTAAATAATCTTGAGAATCTTCTGGAGAAAGTTGATTTAGGAAATCAAGTTGCTGCCACAGAAGAAACCTTCATTTCTGAAGATATAACAAGTGCCAGAAGAGAAAGCTCTATTTGTGGCTGGGTTAATATCATCTATGGATGTAATGAAAGATGTTCATATTGTGTAGTACCCTCTGTCAGAGGTAAAGAGCAATCAAGATATCCAAATGCGATAAAAAGTGAGATCCAAAAATTGGCTGATGATAATTTTAAAGAAATTACTCTTTTGGGTCAGAACATTGATGCTTATGGTAGAGATCTCCCAGGAACAACAAAAGAGGGGAGAAAAGAAAATACTCTTACTGATCTTTTGTATTATATTCATGATGTTCAAGGAATTCGCAGAATAAGATTTGCTACTAGTCATCCAAGATATTTTTCAAAAAGGTTGATTCAAGCTTGTTATGAACTTGATAAAGTTTGTGAACATTTCCATATCCCCTTCCAAAGTGGAAATGATGAAATTTTAAAGCAAATGTCAAGAGGATATTCTATTAAAAAGTATAAAAATATTATCGAGAATATAAGGTCATTAATGCCAGATGCATCAATCACAGCTGACGCGATAGTAGCTTTTCCAGGAGAAACCGAACAACAATATCAAGATACATTAAAGCTCATATCAGAAATTGGCTTTGATCAGGTGAATACAGCAGCATACTCTCCAAGACCAAATACGCCTGCAGCAGTTTGGACGAATCAACTTTCGGAAGAGGTAAAAAAAGCTAGATTAAAAGAAATTAATGATTTGGTCGAGAAAACTGCTAGGAGTAGAAATCAAAGATATATCAATAATATCGAAAGCGTTTTAATTGAGGGTTTAAATCCAAAAAATTCCTCGCAAATTATGGGTAGAACTAGAACAAATAGATTAACTTTCGTAGAGATTCCCAAAAACATTAATTTTAATTTTTCATTGGGAGATGAGATAGATGTCAAAATAAAGGAAGCAAGACCTTTTTCTTTAACAGGCGGACTTTATTTAAAATCTTTTTAAATGATAAGGGGGCAAAAAAAATGTATTGGTTTAATATTTGGTGGGAATTCCAATGAGCATGAAGTATCGATATCCTCTGCAAAAACAGTTTTTCAAGCATTTAATTCAGAAATAAACAAAGAACGCTATACAGTTAAAACCTTTTACATAAACAAATATGGAGATTGGCTTGATAGTTATCTCTCAGAAAAGATACTAATTGGTGGAATTGAAAACGATAAAACAAATAAACAAGAAATTTTTAATCAGAAAAGAATTAACTTCCTTGACGGAATTGAATTTCAAAATGTTGATGTTTGGTTTCCTCTTTTACATGGATTAAATGGTGAAGACGGATCAATTCATGGCTTACTTAGATTTACAAAGAAACCTTTAGTCGGATGTGGAATTATTGGCTCTGCACTTGGAATGGATAAAATATTGATGAAAACAATTTTCTCAAAACTAAAACTTCCACAAGTTAATTATCTAGTTTTTCAAAATAAAGATCTCAATGATAAAGAAGTAAAAAAAAAGTTAATCAATGAAATTAAAAAAAATTTAAATTTTCCTGTTTTTGTTAAACCCTCGAACTCTGGATCATCTCTTGGCATCTCCAAAGTCAAAAATGAATCAGAAATATTAAAAGCATTAGAAAAGGCTCAGAAAATAGATCCTAAAGTCTTAATAGAGGAAGGTTTGGAGGTAAGGGAGATTGAGTGTGGAATAATTGGGAATTCAAAACTATTAACCTCTGAGATAGGCGAAGTAAAGTACGAAAGTGATTGGTATGATTACGACTGTAAATATAAATTAAATAATGAAATAATTATCCCAGCTGAAATAGATTCTAAAATCACCAAACAAATTAAAGAAATCGCTATTCAAAGTTGTAGAGCACTAAATATTTTTGGTTTTGCCAGAGTTGATTTCTTTTTAGAAAAATCTTCAAATAAAATTTTGTTAAATGAAATAAATACAATTCCTGGTTTTACCAAAAACAGTATGTTTCCAATGCTATGGAAAGCTTCAGGTTTAAACATTGATCAACTTGTGGCTAAACTAGTAGATATATCTCTAGATCTATAATCCAAATCAAATGTTGCATGGACTACTTTGGTTACCATTACTTTTAATCTTCGTTTTATTAACTGCTCTGGGATGGTTAGAAAGAAGAAGACAAAATCTTTTTAGGAGCTGGGCTTATGGTTCTGAACTTTGTAAGTTAGATAGTTCAGGCGCAGCATCATTAAAAGATGGGGTTTTAAAATGGAGCGCATTCGAAGCTGGGACTTTTGAAGAAAAAGACTGTTTTACAATCAAGAAACTAGAATTAGTTGAATTAATGGCCTTAACTTCAGGAGAAGCTCCCCTAACAAGTGAATCTCAAGGGAAGTGCAGGTTGAGATTAGTAGGCGATGGTAAAGAGATGGATGTACCATTTTCAGATGCAGAACAGGCTAGAGATTGGATGGACCAATTGATGGAAAAAGCTAGATGTGATTTGTGAAAAACCAAAAACAAATTAATAAAAGAAGCTTTTTATTTCTAATTTTATTTTTATTTTCAACGAGCTTAATAAGCCTAAAAACTCTAAAAAAAGTTAATATTCAGGATATCAAAATTTCTGGTAGTGGATTATTTTCTCAGAATGATGTAGTAAATAATTCATCTTTAAAATTTCCAATCCGATTATTATTCATTAATGCCAATCTCTTAGAAAAAGAGTTAAAAAAAAATTTATCTCTAAAAAATGTCTCAGTAACTAGACGAATATTTCCTTTTGGTTTGAAAGTTATTGTTAATACTAGAACTCCAATAGCTCACGGAGAGAAAACACTAGATGACCGAAAAATATTAGGCTTTATTGATAAAGATGGGATTTTTATCGATAAACAAAATGCAGACAAAAAAAGTTTAAAAAAATTAACCATAAAAGTTTATGGATGGGATGAAAAATTTAAAAAAATATTATCTGAAATTTTCATTGCTCAAGAGAGTTATGAATTCGAGATAGTTAAAATAACTTTTTCACCCAATGGGTTTCTAACTCTTGAGGAAAAAGATTTAAATACAATATTCTTAGGATTTAAACCAAATTTAATTAACTATCAATTACAAATAATTAATAATCTAAAAATTGAATTTAAGAAAAATAGCTTTTCAAAAAAAATAGATAATATTGATCTTACTAATCCAAAAAAACCAAAAATAAAAGTGTTCAAACCCTAATATTTGAAAAAGGATTTTGAGTAATTTTTTTTAATTATTGTAGTGTTGATATGGGTTTTGCATTCAAAACAAAATATTTAATAAATAAATATTTTTAGGATTTTCCTCAACAAATTCCTACATATGAGCGCAGTAAGTTCATAATGCACCCAATATTAGTAAAAGATTCCTATTAAGAGATGAGCTTCGGTAACAATCCAAACTTTGATCAATCGAGAGAAATCCTTCCAAGCCAAAACGCCAAAATAGAAGTTATTGGTGTAGGTGGTGGTGGCAGTAATGCAGTCAATAGAATGATAAATAGTGATTTAGAAGGTGTTTCATTTAGAGTCCTAAATACCGATGCACAAGCCCTACTACAATCTTCAGCAGAAAGTAGAGTTCAACTTGGACAAAACCTCACTAGAGGTTTAGGTGCAGGTGGGAATCCAAGTATTGGGCAAAAAGCAGCCGAAGAATCCAAAGAAGAGCTTCAACAAGCTTTAGAGGGATCTGATCTAGTTTTTATAGCCGCTGGAATGGGTGGAGGAACTGGTACAGGTGCTGCTCCCGTTGTTGCAGAAGTAGCCAAACAAAGTGGGGCTCTAACAGTAGGTATAGTAACTAAACCATTTTCTTTTGAAGGGAAAAGGAGAATGCGTCAAGCAGAGGAGGGGATCGCAAGACTAGCTGAAAACGTAGATACTCTTATAGTTATTCCAAATGACCGATTAAAGGACGTTATCGCAGGAGCTCCTCTTCAAGAAGCATTTAGGAATGCTGATGATGTTCTAAGAATGGGTGTAAAAGGTATTAGTGACATAATTACTTGCCCGGGATTAGTTAATGTTGATTTTGCAGACGTTAGATCCGTTATGACTGAGGCTGGCACTGCACTTCTAGGAATTGGCATAGGTTCAGGAAGATCGAGAGCTATAGAGGCAGCACAGGCAGCAATGAATAGTCCTTTATTAGAAGCAGCAAGAATTGATGGAGCTAAAGGCTGCGTTATAAATATTACTGGAGGCAAAGACATGACTTTAGAAGACATGACCTCTGCATCTGAAATTATTTATGATGTTGTTGATCAAGAAGCGAATATTATTGTTGGCGCAGTGGTCGATGACGCAATGGAAGGGGAGATACAAGTTACTGTAATTGCTACAGGATTTGAAACAACTCAACCACTAAACCAGCAAAGAATAAAAAACAGATTATCTAATCAACCCTTATATAATTATTCGGACAATAAAGAATCAGGCGCCAGTATTCCTGAGTTTTTGAGATTAAGGCAAAATAAAAAAGATATAGGTTAAAAGGTAAAATAGAGTGACTCGGTTATCTCGCCTGCCTCAAGCATCCCTTGTGGCTGCTACCTTCCGGTCCTGACCAGGTTTAGGCGTTAAAACCGCGAAAGGCCGAGTCAAAATCATACTAGCAATTCTTGATTAAAAAAGATAGATAAATTTATTATGTTACCTTCAGACCTAGTTAATTATAAAAAAAAATCTCGCAAAATCATTGCACTAACTGCTTGGGACTCCATTTCAGGCTCTATTGCAGAACAAGCAAATGTTGATCTCGTACTAGTAGGAGATTCATTAGCAATGGTCTGCTTAGGATACAAATCGACATTGCCAATAACTTTAGAAAACATAATTTATCATACTAATGCTGTTTCAAGAGGATTTAATAAAAAAATTGAGGAACAACCTCTAGTCGTTTCAGATATGCCTTTTCTGACTTACCAATGTGGTGAGGATAAGGCTGTTGAGTATGCAGGGAAAATCATTCAGAGCACTTACGCAAAAGCTGTAAAAGTAGAAGGAGCTGAACCTGAAATACAAAAAGTTATTTCAAGATTAATAAGAATGGGAATCCCTGTTATGGGTCATATAGGTCTTACACCACAAAGCTATCTAAATATTGGATTAAGAAAACAAGGAGAAAGCTTAGCAAGCCAAGAAAAAATTAAGAAAGAGGCTTCAATTCTTGAAGAATTAGGATGTTTTTCAATAGTTCTTGAACATATTCCTGATTTGCTTGCTAAGGAAATACAAAATTCTTTAACAATTCCCACAATTGGTATCGGCGCAGGTGATTATTGCGATGGGCAAGTAAGAGTTACTGCAGATTTGTTAGGCCTCAATGATGATCAACCCCCATTTTGCCAACCAATTATCCAAGGCAAGAAATTATTTAAGGATAAATTAAAAGAATGGGTAGAATCTGAACGATTTAATTAATCTCATCCCACCACTTAAACATAGAAACAAGAACTTGATTACTAAGTTCCATGCCATTAGGCACACTTAAAAAGAATCTATTCCCCTTTCTTACTAGTAGTCCACTTTCAATAAATCTTTCCCATTCTTCAACCAATTTACTGAAGTTGCTTTCAAATTTTTTGTTTTCCCAGTTTTGTTCTTTAAACACTTCTTGGATATCTACACCCTCTTTAAGTCTTAATCCCAACATTATTTTCTCATCAAGTTCTTTATAGACAAACTCCTTATTAGTAAGGGATGAATCTAAATTAAATTCGTCTTGTCCAGTTACCCATTCTTTATATTCTTTACTAACTCTTGGTCGAGTAAACTTTTCCCCCCAAGGTGAACTAGTGGAACCTTGACCAAAACTCCACCAGCCTAAACCGCTCCAATAAACTCTATTATGTCTCGACTGATGCCGCGGAAGGCAATAGTTTGAGATTTCATATCTTGAATAACCTGAGTTTTTTAAAATTAAATGGGTTGATTCACTATTCAAAAAAGCTTCTTCATCACTTGGGAGTTTTAGTTTACCTAAATTAATTAATTTTTGAAAAACAGTGCCATTTTCAATATTTAAATCGTAAATGGATAGATGCGGGGGTGAAAATTCTATTGCTTTTTTTAAGTCATCTTGCCATTCTTTAAATCCACTCAGCGGCAAGTTTTGAATTAAATCTAAACTCCAGCTTTTTATTAACCCAGAATCATATTCTCTCTTCAACCATAAACAAGATTTCTCTGCATCTTCTTTAAGATGGCGCCTTCCAGACTTTTGAAGTATTTGATTATTAAAACTTTGCACTCCCAGACTAAATCTATTTATCCCAGCATTTATGAATCCATAAAGATCATCTTGAGTAAAACTAGCTGGATCAACCTCCATAGTGATTTCAGCACCATAGTCAATTCCATAATTTTCTTTAAAAAGATAAATTAATTCTTTGATTTGAGTAGGATCTAAAATTGATGGTGTACCACCCCCTATGTAAATTGTCGATAAAGGGGATTTATGCTTAATTGACAATATTTCTTTATATAAAAAGTGCAAATACTCTTTAACAGTTTTACTTCCATAACCTTGTAAAGTTTCAATTTTGTTTCCTAATGGAATGACTGCAAAATCACAATAAAAGCATCTTCTGTGGCAAAAAGGAATGTGCACATAAGCACTTCTTGGAAACTTATTCATAATCTAAATTCATTTTTAAGCTCCAAAAAAGTATTAAGGATCGAAAAAAATAAAATCCTTATTTACTCAATTAATAAATCCTAGTAGATTATAGATATGACAGATATCTTAGTATTAATTTTATTTGTATTATCTGGGGCTGCTTCAGGGTGGCTTGGTGTTGATTTATTGCCAATTGACATACTCAAACAGGTATCTAATGTAGAAGGTTTTAGAATTGTTTTAGCAATAATTGGTTTTTTTGTTGGATTAGCAGCTGGTTTTGTATTCCTTCAACTTAGAAAGACTTTTCTTGATCAAATAAGAACAATGCCTACAGACTTACTAATAAGTAGGTCCGTTGGATTAATTTTAGGATTACTTGTTGCGAATCTCCTATTAGCTCCAATACTATTAATTCCCTTCCCTAGAGAGGTTTTTTTCGCAAAACCATTAGCAGCTATATTAAGCAATATTTTCTTTGGTGTGCTTGGTTATAAGTTGGCAGATACCCATGGAAGGACATTATTGAGATTATTCAATCCAAATAACACTGATGCATATCTAGTCAATGAAGGAATCCTCCCTGCTGCAAGTCCAAAAATTCTAGATACTAGCGTAATTATTGATGGCAGAATAAATGGCTTATTAAGTTGCGGCTTATTAGAAGGGCAATTAATTGTTGCTCAAAGTGTAATTGATGAATTACAAACTTTAGCTGACTCAAGCAGTAATGAAAAAAGGTCGAAAGGCAGAAGAGGTCTCAAGCTATTAAAAGAATTAAGAGATTTATATGGGAGAAGACTTGTAATAAACCCAACAAAGTATGAAGGTAATGGGGTAGATGAAAAACTCCTTAAAATTACTGAGGATATGACAGGAACTTTAATTACTGCTGATTATAATCTTTCTCAGATCGCTGAAGTTAAAGAATTAAAAGTTATGAATTTGAGTGATTTGGTTATTGCTTTAAGGCCAGAAGTACAACCAGGAGAGTCACTTAATATAAAAATCGTGAGAGAAGGCAAAGAAAAAATGCAAGGTATTGGATATTTAGATGACGGCACAATGGTTGTTATTGATGAGGCAAAGAATTTTGTGGGGAGCAGATTAGATATCGTCATCACAGGAGCATTACAAACTCCCACAGGAAGAATGGTCTTTGGAAAACTAATAAATAATCCTGAGTCAAACAAATCTTTTAAATCACCAGCGACACAGGGCTAAATCTAGCTAGAATCAGTTCAATCTTATTTTTGTGATACAAATGACTGTATCTGCTCCTTATTACGGCGAAAACACCGTTATGAGGACCCCGCCCCCAGATCTCCCCTCTCTTTTACTTAAAGAGCGAATTGTTTATCTTGGTTTACCATTATTTTCAGATGATGATGCGAAAAGACAACTAGGAATGGATGTTACTGAGCTAATCATTGCTCAACTTCTTTATTTAGAGTTTGAAGATCCAGAAAAACCAATCTATTTCTATATCAATTCAACTGGGACAAGTTGGTACACTGGTGACGCAGTCGGTTTTGAAACAGAAGCTTTCGCTATTTGCGATACCATAAGCTACATTAAGCCTCCAGTACACACGATATGTATCGGACAAGCAATGGGTACTGCTGCAGTTATTCTTTCATCTGGCACTAAGGGACAAAGAGCCGCTCTTCCACATGCTTCTATTGTTTTGCATCAACCTATAAGCGGGGCAAGAGGCCAAGCAACAGATATCCAAATAAGGGCTGAAGAAGTTTTGAAAAATAAAAAATCAATGCTAGAGATATTATCTCGTAATACTGGAAAGACAATCGAAGAACTCTCAAAAGACTCTGACAGGATGAGTTATCTCAATCCCCAAGAAGCACTAGATTATGGAGTTATCGATAGAATACTTACAAGTCAAAAAGATCTCCCAAATAAAATTTAACACTCACAAAACTATTTTAAAATCATGCCAATAGGAACTCCAAGCGTGCCTTACAGACTTCCAGGAAGTCAATACGAAAGATGGGTTGACATATATACAAGACTAGGAGTCGAAAGAATTCTTTTTCTTGGACAAGAGGTTAATGATGGTATTGCTAATAGCCTTGTTGCGCAAATGCTTTATCTTGATTCTGATGACAATTCTAAACCTATCTATCTCTATATAAATAGCCCAGGAGGATCGGTAACTGCTGGCTTAGCTATATACGACACTATTAAATATGTAAAAAGTGATGTTGTAACCATATGCGTAGGCCTTGCAGCCTCCATGGGTGCGTTCCTGTTAGCAGCTGGTACCAAAGGTAAAAGAGTTGCTTTGCCTCATAGCAGAATCATGATTCATCAACCGCTAGGAGGAACTTCTCAACGTCAAGCAAGTGACATTGAAATAGAAGCTAAGGAAATTTTAAGAATTAAAGATATGTTAAATATGTCTATGGCAGATATGACCGGCCAATCATTTGAGAAAATCGAAAAGGATACTGACAGAGATTATTTTCTAAGTGCGGAAGAAGCGAAAAACTATGGCTTAATTGATAGAGTAATTACACATCCAAGCGAAGCAAATCAGTCTTAAATTTCCTAAATAAATATTTTAATTTTAATTTTTAAATTAATAATTTTTGGTTTATTTACACCTTTAATGTCTAAAATATTAATTATCAAATGCAAAGAAGCTACAACTAATGACCCAACTCTTTTACGACATAGATGCAGATCTAAGTCTTTTAAATAATAAAACAATAGCGATTATTGGATATGGTTCACAAGGTCATGCACATGCCCTAAACCTTAAAGATAGCGGTATGGATGTAATTGTTGGATTATATAAAGGAAGTAAGTCTGAAAGCAAAGCTATTAGCGATGGTCTACAAGTATTTAGCGTTTCTGAAGCTTGCGAAAAAGCAGACTGGATTATGATTCTTCTTCCAGATGAGTTTCAGAAAGATGTTTACCTTAAAGAAATAGAACCAAACTTAAAAGAAGGAAAGATATTAAGTTTTGCTCATGGCTTCAATATAAGATTCGGACTTATCAAACCTCCTAGTTTTGTGGATGTTGTAATGATTGCCCCAAAAGGACCTGGGCACACTGTTCGTTGGGAATATCAGAATGGTCAAGGAGTTCCAGCATTGTTTGCAGTAGAGCAGGATTCTTCCGGAAATGCAAGATCATTGGCTATGGCATACGCTAAAGGGATTGGCGGAACGAGAGCTGGGATTCTTGAAACAAACTTCAAAGAAGAAACAGAAACTGATTTATTTGGAGAACAAGCCGTTTTATGCGGAGGATTATCAGAACTCGTCAAATCAGGCTTCGAAACTCTTGTAGAGGCAGGCTATCAGCCTGAACTTGCTTACTTCGAATGCTTACATGAAGTTAAACTTATTGTTGATTTAATGGTGAAGGGAGGCTTATCACAAATGAGAGATTCCATTTCAAATACTGCAGAATATGGAGATTATGTAAGTGGTAAAAGACTTATTAATAGTGATACAAAGAAAGAAATGCAGAAAATTCTAAAGGATATTCAAGATGGAACTTTCGCTAAGAATTTTGTGGAAGAATGCAATAAAAACAAACCCTTAATGACAAAATTAAGAGAAGAGAACTCAAAACATGAAATTGAGAAAGTGGGTAAAGGTCTGCGTTCGATGTTCAGTTGGCTGAAATAAATTTATTTTTACTATTTCTTGGGTCGATTGGTTTTGATTTATTGATCGGCGATCCAAGATTCTTAATACACCCTGTTCAAGTAATTGGCTTTTACATAAAAAAAACATCTGATTACCTAATAAATAATTTTGGAGAGAATAAAAATATATTGTTTTGGGGTGGTTTCTTCGTAGCTCTATCCACAGTTGGAATGAGTTATGGTTTAGGCAAATTGATAGAGATAAGTTATGCGCAATCAAGAAATCATTTTTTTGTTGGATCGTTAGTTTTTTTTGGACTTTCAAGTTGTATTGCGACAAAGGGACTTATTTCAAGTGTGAAAGAGATTGTAAAGCTATTAGAAAGCAAGGAAATTAATGACCAAAATGAGAGAATAATCAAAGATAGGGTTCAAAGAATAGTAAGTAGAGATGTAAGTTCATCTTCAAAAAAACATCTCTTGAGATCAAGTACTGAGAGTCTTACCGAAAATTCTGTTGATGGAATATTTGGGCCATTATTTTGGATTTTTATTGGAATTGTTTTTATGAAATTTTCAGTTTTTCTCCCAGGTCCTTTGTCACTTGGTTTTTCTTATAAAGCTATAAGTACTTTAGATTCAATGATAGGTTACAAATATGATCACTTTAGATATTTAGGTTTTTTCAGTGCAAAAATCGAAGATTTTTTTACGTTTTTACCTTCAAGATTAGTTTTAATCTCATTACCTTTAGTTAGTTCCAAAGTTAATGAGTATGGATCAATCATAAAAAAAAGCTATCTTGATGGTAAAAGATATGATTCGCCTAATGCTGGTATTTCAGAAGCTATATTCGCTTATATTTCTGGTATTAAATTGGGAGGGAAAAGTAAATACAATAATGAAATTATTGAAAAGCCAATAATAAATGCGACTGGAGATGATTGCACTGAAGAAAAAATCAATTTAATTTGTCAATTAATTTTGAAATTACAAATTTTATGGATAATAATTTTTGTCTTAATTTATTTTATAATCTCGAGTCTAATCTAATAATAAATTAACTTAAAAACCATTAATATAAATAAAAAACTTTATGCAAGAAAAAGACTCTTTAATGGAAAACCAAAATGATGATTTTACTGATAAGGTACCCACCGATAATGAAGACTCAAGATGGGTAGATAATCAGGGAGATGAAGTAGAGAAAGTTTTTGGATTTAATAGCAGCGCTGAGCTTGTTAACGGTAGAGCAGCTATGATTGGATTCATAATGCTCATATTAACCGAGTTGGTTTTTAACGGCAGACCTGTAACTTCTTCAATTTTTGGTATCAATTAAAAATGGAAGAAAAAAAATCCAATCCAATAAAAGTATTTTTATACATATCTGTATGGGTAATAATTTGGGGAACATTAGGTTCTTTCATAGATTATCCCCTTTATAAAAATAAAATTTACTTAGAAGGAAGCATATATCAGTATCTTACTTTCACAATTACAGCAATAATATCCATAATTAGTGCAAAATTTTTTTATAAGAAATTTGATTTATAAAAATTTGTACCTAAATTTCTTAATAACTTTAGCTGGTTCTTTGTTCTCACTTGACTCGAAAAGTATCCACTGATGTGTCTCAGTGTCATGATCACAACCATAACTTCCAGATGAGTTTTCGTAACTTGCAAGATATGAATGACAATTTTGATCTGCCTCAAAAGCAGAATCATAGCCTGTTAAAAAATATATCAAAAATAGAAGGGTTACTAACAAAAAAAATACTTGAAAAACTAAATTTACTACCTTCATAAGCATTTCTAAAATTTAAATATATCATCTAAAAAATGTTTTTTCGATCTAAAAATATAGTTAACGACCAACATTAAATACAAAGTCATGGAATTCTTGATTTTTTAAATAGAGAATGACGAGCAATATTAAAATCAAGTTTAAGCCTAATACTATTGATCCAAAAATATTTATTTGTTTTTTACCTGGCAAAGTATATGTAAATTTCTTGCCTTTAAGAAAACCAGCTAAGCCTTTTTGTTCTTTTTTTGTTTCTTTTATTTGAGCATTATTCTTAACTTCATTATCAGAAAAACCTTTTACCATTACAAATTAAATAACAAATTTATAATATTCCAAAAAAGGAAATTATTTTAATAATTAACAATTTTTAATCACATATGGGATCATTAATGAAATTCTCTCATTTGAGGTATTTTTATAAAAATAAGCTTCAATAATTGCTGACTGCATCCCCAATAAGCTTGATTGACATTTGAATCTATTTTGATCATATACAAGTAATTGAAGTTGTTCTATTTCAGAAAATAACTTTTTACAAACTTGGGCTTGAGAATCTTTAATACAATAACTTGCTTCTTTTAAAATCTTTGATTTTGTTGGTATTGTTTCTGCTATAACAAAATTAGAAAACAACAAAAATTTTAATAATAAAAAAATTAAATATTTCATTAGTTCTTAAGACTTCAAAATTTGAGATGCCTTTTTAATAGTTTTGGTCATTTAGGTACTTTCATTTTATTGAAATTAAAAAAAAAGATGCTCTTTAAGAGCACCTTGGCATAAAAAGAGGAAATAGATTAAAAAGATTACCCTTGAACTCTATCCTTAAAAAGTTTACCGGCAGAAAATGTTGGAACTCTTTTAGCAGGTATTGCTATTTTTTCGCCTGTCTTAGGGTTTAATCCCTGTCTTGCAGAACGATCTCTTGGCTCGAAAGAGCCAAATCCTAGTATGGAGACTTTTTTGCCTTCCACTACTGAGTCAACAATAGTTTCGATAGCTGCATCAACAACTAAAGAAACATCAGTTTTTGTGAGCTCTGTACGAGCAGCAACAAGGTTTACTAAATCAGCTTTGTTCATTGAATTGTTTATAAAGCAGAGATTTAAAGATATGTGTTTTAAGCAAGCCTAAAAACCTCGAACTTGCATATCATATGAAGCAAATACAAATACGGCAACCGAAAATGCCGGCGGCGCAAAGCTTTATACAAATCTTTAGGACATTTTTAGCTCTACTATTTATTTTTATAGACTCACTTTTTTCTTATATAAAATTAGCCCCTTTAACTATAAAACAACTAAAAAGCATTGGTACCACTTGATTTATCCTTGAATAATCTAACTTAATTTATCAAAAAGGAAATTTCAAAGATAAATAAAGTTAAGCATTTGAGCCATTTATTATGTTTTATTAATTTTCAGATATATTTCCTTCTCATCACATGAAAAAGCATAATTTTTATTTTGAAATCAAGAAAAACCTGGTCTTCTCGCAATTAAGCTTTCTCTCTAAATCGTTCTATAGACTGTGCAAGTTGGTGAATAAATTGCAATTAATTTGAAAATCTATACCCTCCAAAATCTAATAAAGTTGATTAGTGAAACATTAAATTTGTTTTTTTTTTAATTTTGCATCTATTATTCAAGTATCAGTAACTTGAATAAATTATCCCAATATTTAACTAATCAATGTTAAGAGAAAGTGACTCATATCAATAAAGGTAACCCATTTCCTTTAGGAAGTTCTCTAACTTCACAAGGAGTTAATTTTTCCCTAATAGCCACAAATGCGGAATATGTAGAAATCTTATTGTTTGAGAAAGAAGACTCTATTTCCCCCAAAACTACATTGAAATTAGATAAGAACCATAATACAGGTCCTTACTGGCATGTGGAAATAAACAATCTAAATGAAGGTTGTATTTATGCGTTTAGAATAAAACAAAAAAATAATGAAATTAATAATAACTATGAAAAAAAAGTATTACTTGATCCATGTTCAAGGGGTATTACTGGATGGGGAAGTTATAAAAGAGAAAATGCATTAAAAGCTCAAGAAAATACGCATTCTTGCCTTAAAAGCGTTGTTTGCGATAGAAAATTATTTAATTTTAAAGATTATCCAAGACCGAAACATTCTTGGGAAGAAACAATTATTTATGAACTCCATATCAAATCCTTCACTGAATCAATTGATAAAAATCAAAGTTGTTTCAAGAAATTTTTAAAAAAAATTCCTTATCTCAAAGAACTTGGTATTACAACAATTGAATTACTTCCAATTTTTTGTTTTGATCCTACTGATGCACCAAATGGTTTAGAGAATTTTTGGGGTTATAGTCCAATAAATTGGTTTACCCCTCATTTTGAATATCTTTCGAATGAATCCGCTGAAAAGAATAGAGAGGAATTTAGAAGATTAGTAGAGGAATGTCATAAAGCAGATATTGAAGTCATCTTAGATGTTGTATACAATCACACGTCTGAGGGAGATTCTCAAGGACCTGCAATATCTTGGAAGGGTATAGATGAAAATCTTTATTACTTTATAGGAGAAGATAAAAATTATCATGACGTCTCTGGGTGCGGTAATACTATTGCAGCAAATAGAGGATTAGTTCGAAAACTAATAATTGAATCATTAAAATGTTGGTCGAGTGAATTTGGCGTAGATGGTTTTAGATTTGATTTGGGAATTGCTCTAACAAGAGGAGAAAAACTTTCGCCCCTCGAAAATCCTCCACTTTTTGAAGATATAGAATGTGAACCAGAACTTATCGATATTAAATTAATAAGTGAACCATGGGATTGTGGTGGTTTATATAAATTAGGTGATTTCCCATCTAAGAATACTTTCACTTGGAATGGTCATTTTAGAGACGACTTGCGTAGATTTTGGAAGGGTGATAAAGATACAGCTTGGAATATGAGCGATAAAATAAAAGGTAGTCCATCGATTTATAAAGAAGATAATATTTTCCCAAAATCAATAAATTTTATTACTTCACATGATGGATTCACTCTAAAAGATTTAGTAACTTTCAATAGAAAACATAATTTTGCTAATAGAGAACAAAATAGAGATGGTGATAACCATAACAATTCTTGGAATCATGGTATAGAGGGACCAACTACAAACTTATTTATCAATGATTTAAGAAAAAGACAACAAAAAAATCTTATTCTTAGTTTACTCATCTCCAAAGGTGTTCCAATGATACTTATGGGTGATGAGATAGGAAGGTCACAAGGCGGAAACAATAATTCTTGGTGCCAAAATAATTTATTAGGCTGGATGAATTGGGAACATGTTCAACAAGATATGGAATTATTAGATTATTTTAAATACGTTATTAAAATTCGGAAAAAACTAATAAATATTTTTAATCCATCATTCTTCCCTAACAATCAAACCAATGAAAATGTTCCAACATATCATTGGCATGGAACAAAGTTAGATAGCCCAGATTGGAGTAGCTGGTCTCACACAGTTGCCTTTAGCATTAACAAAGGCAATACTAATCCCCTTGTCTGGATAGGTTTTAATGCATATTCAAAAAGTATCGATTTCCCTTTGCCGAAATGTAAATATAATTGGTTAAAAGTTATTGACACTAGCATGACTGAGATTTTCGAACCCTTAACTATTAATGAAAAATCTGTTTCAATAAAGAGTAGAAGCTCTTTATTGATCATTTCAGAACAAGTATTTGGAGCAAAAAATAATACATTCTAAGAGCGGGCGGCGGGAATCGAACCCGCATCTTCAGCTTGGAAGGCTGAGGTTTTACCACTAAACCACGCCCGCATTAAGTAATAGAATTACCATTGCAATAATACATTATCAAACAATCAACAAAGTAAAAAGATTGGAAAATTCACACTCGAAAAAAAATATTAGGTCAACAACAAGATTAATGTTCTCTTATGGACTAGGAGACGCAGGTACAGGTTTAGTCGCGACTCAATTTGGTTTTTTTCTTTTCAAATTCTTTATTTCTGCTGGTTTACCAGTAATAATTGCAGGTTCATTATTAATGTTAATAAAAATATGGGATGCAGTAAATGATCCGTTAATTGGATGGTTAAGTGATCGTACCAAATCTAGATGGGGGCCTAGAATCCCTTGGATGGTGGCAGCATCTGTTCCTCTTGGTTTCTCTTTAGCTGCAATATGGTGGACGCCCACTGGTTCCGTGCTAACCAAGACTATTTACTATTCCATAATTTCTATAGTCGTAATGACTGCTTATACGAGTATTAATCTTCCTTTTGCAGCTCTATCTACTGAAATTTCTGAAAAAACAGAAATAAGAACGAAACTAAACGCATCTAGATTTACTGGCTCAATAATTGCAGGACTAACTGGTTTGATTATTGCTGGAATTGTATTAGGTTCTGAAGGATCAGCAAATAATGAATATTTTTTAATGGGTAAAATTAGTGGGTGCATTGCAGTTGCTGCAACATTAATTTCTTGTTGGGGATTGGCTCCATTCGCAAAAAAAGCAAGAAGGCCTTCAGGAAAAGCTGAAGCAATAACACTGCAATTCAAAAGGATCTTCAGAAATAAAAAATTTCTAAAAGTTATTACTCTTTATATTCTCCTTTGGTGCGCCTTACAATTGATGCAAACGGTAGCGTTAATCTATGTAGAGGATGTACTGAATGTACCAACATATATTGCGAAGTGGATCCCGATACCTTTCCAAATTAGCGCTTTAGTGGGTCTACAACTATGGGCCAGAGTATCAAATAAATTGAATAGGATTTTAGCTTTAAACTATGGATCAATTATGTGGATTGTTTCATGTACGGCAGCTTTATTTTTACCTTCATTATCAAAAACTTCAGGCGTTGGAGATAGTTTATTCCTAAATGCCGGTAACATATTTCTATTCATTCTCTTAATTTTTATAATCTGTCTTATTGGTATTGGAGCTTCAACCGCTTTTCTTATACCTTGGTCACTTCTTCCTGATGCGATAGACGAAGATCCAGAGAAACCAGCAGGATTATATACTGCTTGGATGGTACTTATTCAGAAGATTGGTATTGCATTTAGTGTTCAATTATTAGGATTTTTATTGTATTTATCTGGTTATCAATCATGCATTGTTGATAAAGACGGTATAAACATTATTGAACAATGCTACTCAGCACAATTAACTATTAGATTATGTATTGGTTTTATACCTTCAATACTGGTAATAATTGGTCTTTTAATCATGAGAAAATGGGATCGGAAATTAATTACAAACTAATATAAAGATATGTATTACCTTAATTTTCTCAAAAGACTTCTAAGCAGCTTAATCATTGGCGGGCAAGCAATTAATTTTATCTTTAAGGGTAAAATTTCCAAAAATGATCTGTTTGACCAACTTATGGAGTCAGGTCCTGGAAGTTTGTTAATTGTATTAATTACAGGAATTGCCGCAGGTACAGTTTTTAATATTCAAGTTGCATCACAACTTACAAGCATGGGTGTTTCAAGTGAAATTGGAGGTTTATTAGCAGTAGGCATGGCGAGAGAAATGGCTCCTCTTCTAACCGCTACTTTAATGACTGGAAAGGTTGCAACTGCATATGCTGCTCAACTGGGCACTATGAAAGTTACTGAACAAATTGAGGCAATAACCATGTTAAGGACCGAACCAGTCCAATATTTGGTAGTCCCAAGGCTACTTTCGATGGTAATAATGTCACCAATACAGTGTCTTTTATTTTTATCTGTAGCTTTATGGAGCGGACAAATTTGGAGCACAATTTTTTATAAAGTTCCTCCAATAGTTTTTTGGACATCTGTAAGATCAGGTAATGTAAGTTTAACTAGTACAGACTTAACTTCAATGTTAATAAAATCTGTAGTCTTCGGATTACTTATTTCAATCATTGCTTGTGGATATGGACTCACAACTAAAGGTGGTCCAAAAGAGGTTGGAACAAGTACTACAGGCGCAGTTGTGATGACTCTCGTTACTGTATCTTTAATGGATGTATTACTAACACAAATTTTATTTGGATGATCCTATGTTTAACACTAAATCAAAAAAAGAGGAACCAGTAATAATATCTCCATCATTTCAGTTGCCAATCATTCTAATAGTTTTAAGTTTTATGCTTTTGTTTTTGAATATTGGTTCTTTGCCAACAATAGTTTTTGCTTCTTTTAGCTTTTTTTTATTACTTCAGTCATTCACCTTAAGAATAAAAATAACAAATGATGATTTTATCGTTTTACAATTAGGGAAAGAGATTAGAACTTTTCCATTCAAAAACTGGATTTCATGGAAATTCTTTTTCCCTATTATCCCAGGTATTTTTTATTTTAGAGAAAAGTCCAGTCCTCATTTATTACCAATTTTATTTAATCCAAAGCAATTAAAAGATGAGCTCATAAAAAAAGTTGACTCCCTGGAAATTAAAAATTCTTAAAATTCAGACTTTGCCTATTCATCAAAATTATTTAAATGACCAATACAGAAATTTCCGACAATAATCCTGAAAAGGAATTTATAATAGATAAGTCAATTTCAGATGATAAAACCAAACAAATTAGTAAGAAAAATACAACGCAAAATAAAAAAATTACACCAAAAAAAGACAAATCAAATAAATCTTTTGATGAAATTTCTAATGAAATCTTTAGAGATCTCGTTTCAAAAAAAGACTCTTTAAATAAAGAAATAAAAGAGTTAGAAACAAAAAAAAATGAACTAGAAAAAGATATTGAGTCAAATTTCAAAGGACAGTCAGATAATATCGCTAAGAGAGTAAAAGGCTTTCAGGAGTATTTAACTGGAGCTTTGCAGAATCTTTCACAAAACGTAGAGAAACTTGAATTAGTTTCTCAACCAATAATCGTAAAGCCATCTCCCCTTGATGAGAAAAAACAAAACAATATCACAAATAATGTGGTTAATGTTCCCGCTCTTTCTGAAACATTTAAACCAGATGAAAAGATAATAAAAGATTGCTTTTCAAGTTTTACAGAACAACCTGATTTTTATGCTGAACCTTGGAAATTGAGAAGAAGTCTTGATTCATCAGATATAGAAATTATGGATGATTGGTTCTTTAACATGGGTGGAAGAGGTTCTCTTGAAAGTAGAGGATCTCGACAAAAAAATGCATTGCTATCAGCGGGGTTAATATCTATTCTTGGAGAATTATATGGAGATCAGTTTCAAACTCTTATTTTAGCTTCGCAACCCGAACGATTAGGTGAATGGAGAAGAATTCTTCAAGATTCACTTGGTCTCACAAGGGATGACTTTGGACCTAATAGTGGGATTGTTCTTTTTGAAAGGCCTGAAGGTGTCATCGAAAGAGCTGATAGATTAGAAGCCCAGGAAGAATTGCCATTTATTATCATTGATGCAGCAGAAACCTCTGTTGAAATTCCAATACTTCAGTTCCCATTATGGGTTGCATTTGCTGGTTCAGATAGTGAAATTTACGATGATCTTGAATTAAACTAATCTTTATGAATATCTTAATAATTTTCACAAGTTATCTTTTAGGATCAATTCCTACAGGTTTTTTAGTTGGAAAATATCTTAAAAATATAGATCTAAGGACTATAGGTTCTGGATCTACAGGAGCCACAAATGTCTTAAGAAATGTTGGGAAATGGCCTGCACTTTTTGTATTTATCGTTGATGTTGGGAAAGGCCTTATTGCAGTCAAAATTGCTCAATATTACACCGCTCAAGGATTAATAGAAGTTATAGCAGGCATATCCGCCATCTCAGGGCATATTTGGCCAATATGGCTCAGAGGTAAAGGAGGGAAAGCTGTTGCGACTGGATTAGGTATGTTTTTGGCTCTTTCTTGGAAAGTTGGACTAGCATCACTTGGCATTTTTTTAATAGTCCTAACAAAAACTAAATTTGTTTCTTTATCAAGTATTTCAGCTGCAATCTTACTTCCTATATTTATGTTTTTTTACCTCGATAATTTTATGCACTCATACTTTTTTATAAGTTTAATTGTGGCATTATTAGTAATATGGAAACATAGAACAAACATAAAAAGATTGCTCAAGGGAGAAGAATCCAAAATTAACCAGAATTAATAGATTTCAATATATCTATTAGAGCTTTATTAGGATCTATAGCTTTTGATATAGATCTACCAATCACTAATTTAGAAGCCCCATTATCTATAGCTTCATGGGGAGTCATAATTCTATTTTGATCATCTTTATTTTCAATCTTCAACCTGATACCTGGTGTAATTAGCTCAAAATTATCCCTATAAATAGATCTCAACATTTCTACCTCCCAAGGCGAACAGACACATCCATCTAATCCAGCATCAAAAGACAACTTTGCAAGTCTCAATACATTTTCTTCAATTGAATTATTTCTATCAAGATCAGTTTGAAAATCTTTAAGAGAAAAGCTTGTTAAAACAGTTATTCCTACAACAAATGGAGGTTTTAGACTTTCTGAGGAGGCTCCTTCTAAAGATGCTTTTTTCGAATCTTTGAGAGCTTTTAGACCTGCTGAAGCATGAATAGAAATAATATCAACCCCTAATTTTGAAACTTGGAAACATGCTGCACTCATAGTATTTGGAATATCATGAAATTTTAAGTCTAAAAAAATTTTTTTATTTAAACTTTTTAAAATTTCAATAACTCTTGGACCTTCCCTAACAAAAAGCTCTAAACCAACTTTCACCCACTTAATATTAGGACATTTTTCTAAAAGTAATTTTGCTTGACTCACATCTAGTCCATCAATTGCCAATATTATTTTATCTTCTGGATTTAATCTATTATTCATCAATTTTAGTTTTCAAACCTCTTAATTATTTTTTTCCCAATTTGCAAAATTTTCCCTTCTAATTCATTTTTCGAATCAAAAACTAAATCAGGATTTATTACTTTCTGACTATCAATTTTCACACCGCCGCCTTTAATGGATCTTTTGGATTCACTACTTGATTTGAAAAGTTTTAGAGCACTTAGCAAATAAAAAAACTTAACAGGAAAAATTATTTCTTTTAATGAAATCTCTGGAATTTCTCCAACTTTTTCTTTCTGTCCAAGAAATAATTTTTCACAGTTTGATTGCGCTTTTAATGCTTCTTCAGCCCCGTGAAATAAACTAGTAACTTCTAAAGCCATTCTTCTCTGTAATTCACGAGGATTTGAGTTTTCAAGCAAACTTAAATCTAATTCAGTAAGTAATTCAAAATACGTAGTTATTACATTATCGGGTACTTTTTCTAATTTTGAATACATTGATAGAGGATCATCAGTCAACCCGACGGTATTAAATTCAGATTTACTCATCTTCTTGATTCCATCTAAACCTGTCAAAATTGGCAAAAGAACACCAAATTGAGGTTCTTGTTTAAAGTGCCTTTGAAGATCTCTTCCTATTGCAATATTAAATTTCTGATCTGTACCTCCAAGCTCAATATCTGATTGAACAACCACCGAATCGTAACCTTGTAATAGTGGATATAAGAATTCATGCAGAGCAATTGGAACTTGTGAAGTGTACCTTTTTTGAAATTCCTCCTTAGCTAGCATTTGACTAACTGTTGCACTTCCCATTAATTCAATTATTGAATTAAGATCTAACCCTTTTAACCAATCACTGTTATATCTAATTTCTATTCTATCTTTTGAATCAAAATCTAAAATAGATTCATTAGCTGGTTTACCCATTCCTAATTGGGTTAAGTATGTTTTTGCATTTTCCTTAACTTGTTTTTCCGATAACTGCACTCTTGTTTTATTTTTTCCAGTTGGGTCTCCAATTTGAGCAGTAAAGTCTCCAATAATCAAAACTGCAACGTGTCCATTATCTTGGAATGCCCTAAGTTTTTTGAACAATATGCTGTGCCCAAGATGAATATCTGTTCCAGTTGGATCGATTCCGAGTTTAACCCTTAATTTTTTATTATTTTTTTTCGCATGATCAATTATCTCCGAAAAAGTTTGATCTGTGCCCTTAATTGGGAAATATTCTTCTATTCCTCTTGACAGCCATGGTGGCAGTATTAAATTATCTGACATGAAGTTTTAACCGTTGCATTTAAGAAGTTTTATCAAGTTCATCCTTCATTCTTATTAAGGTTTTGTTCATCTGATCGAACATTTGATCAGGAGTAATTCCAAATTGACTTAACTGTGTCTTTAATTGTTCTACTGTCATTTTGGCTTGAAAATCTTCAGACAATTCGAATCTCTTCATAAAAACCTTATAACGATCCATAAGAGATTCCATTTTTTTTATAAACATTTTTTTCCCTTCTCTGTCAAATTTTCCATAATCAGAACCAAGTTTCATAAGTTCTTGGTAATCTGTAAAAAGCTTTTTAGCTTCTTCTTGAACGATGTCTGACTCAAAAAATCCCATTTCTATTTTTTTACTTCGCAAGATTAAGTCTCAATTACAAGATAACAAGAATCTTTTAAATTGATTAGAACATTAATAAATTTTAGTTTATAAATAATTCTTTGATTTATATTTTTTCAGAATTAAATTTAGTAAACATCTTTCATAAATATTGGAAAAATTCAACGTAAATAATATTTCAAATCAAAATAGACAATTTGAATTATTTGGTTCAAATGTAAATACATCAATTAATTTTCAACACTCAAACAATCTAAAAATCAAAGACAAAATCCTAACTGAATGGAGAAATAGAATCCATAAGCACCAATTTAAAATTTCAAAAGATGCTCAAAATAAAACTTTGCACCAAACAAGTCTGCCTATAAATACAATTTCCAATGAAATTAAAATTGATCCGTTTTCCCTGCAGCCATTATCATTGAACTTTTGGAGAACTAATCAATACATCCACAATGGTCCAGCAATGTATTTTGTAATTGACTCGATGGAGAATTCTAAAATAATCCTTTATATAGGTGAAACAAACTTTGCAAATAAAAGATGGAAGGGAGAACATGACTGTAAAAATTACCTCACAAATTATAAAGAAGCCCTAGCCCACACCAATCTCGCGAGTCACCAAGATATTCGTTTCTTCTTAGATGTACCTAAAGAAGTAAAATTAAGACGTAAATTAGAGCAGCAACTGATATATTTATGGTTACCCCCCTTTAATAAAGAAACCCGAGATAGGTGGGCAACTACTTTCACAAACAACTAAAAGTTAATCAAATCCATTTTCCAAATGCAATTTTCCACATTCCAAAAAAATCTAGATAACTGGCAAGGTTCTTCATTAATTTTTGGAATTTTAGAGGAAGAAATTGCAAGCCAACTTGAAAACATAAAATTTGTTGTTGACCCAAAATTATTACTAAAAAAAGTTACTCAAAAAAAATTCAAAGGAGAAAAAGGAAAAACTCTGAGCTTTGAATTTTTAGACCAAAAACTAGAAACTTTAATCATAGTTGGTCTTGGCAAATCGAAAGACCTAAAAAAAAGTGATATGGAAAACTCCATAGGTAATTTAATTAGGAAAACTGTTGATAAAAGTGAAAAAATCAGCATCTTGCTACCGTGGGAATCAATAATTTCAAAACTAGAAATAAATCAACTAGCTGAGTCAGCCAGGTTATCTGCTTATAAGGACAATAGATTCAACAAGAACAAAGATGAAGAGAAAGTTCTTAAAGAAATAGAGTTTTTGAATTTAAAGAAATTTGAGAATATTAGCTTTGATGATACAGAAAAAATATGTGAAGGTGTAGAACTAGCAAGAAGACTTGTGGCCGCCCCTCCAAATAGTCTTACGCCCCAGGAAATGTCTATGCAAGCTACTAAAATTGCTAAAGATAATGGTTTGGAAGTAAAAATTTTAGAGGCAAAAGAATGTGAAGATTTAGGAATGGGTGCTTATTTAGCTGTAGCAAAAGGTTCTGATCTTGATCCTAAATTTATACATCTTACTTTGAAGTCAGAGGGGCCTATAAAAGAAAAGATTGCTCTTGTTGGGAAAGGTTTAACCTTTGATTCTGGAGGATACAACCTGAAAGTTGGGGCCTCTCAAATTGAAATGATGAAATATGATATGGGCGGAAGCGCTGCAGTTTTAGGAGCTGCAAAAGCGCTTGGAGCAATAAAACCAAAGGGACTAGAAATACATTTCATTGTGGCAGCTTGCGAAAACATGATAAATGGATCTGCAGTACATCCTGGAGATGTAGTTAAGGCATCTAATGGTAAGACTATTGAAATAAATAATACTGATGCAGAGGGTAGACTAACTTTAGCTGATGCTTTAACATACGCATCCAATTTAAAGCCTGATTCAATAATAGATCTCGCCACTTTAACAGGAGCTATTGTTGTTGCATTAGGGAATGATGTAGCTGGATTCTGGAGCAATAATGATGATCTTGCAAATGATCTAAAAGCTGCATCAGCCCAGGCTGGAGAAGATTTATGGCAAATGCCTTTACAAAAATCTTATAAAGAAGGGTTAAAGTCTCACATAGCTGATATGAAAAATACAGGCCCTAGAGCAGGTGGGTCAATAACTGCTGCTTTGTTTTTAGAGGAATTCTTTGATAAAAAGATCAAATGGGCTCATATTGATATAGCTGGGACTTGTTGGACTGATAAGAATAAGGGGATTAATCCATCAGGTGCAACCGGTTTTGGAGTTAAAACACTTGTTCAATGGATTAAAAATAAATCTATTTAAATCATTCAGTCCAAAGATTTGTTGATCTAGCGTTATCCCCCCATAATTTATCCAACTTCTGATCTCTCCCACATGAGAATCTATAGAACTTATATTTAAATTCATTTCTCTCAGCAAAATCCTGATGATATTCTTCAGCCAACCAAAATTTGCCTTTTGATTTTAGTTCTACAGATATTTTTTCTAAAGGCACTCGCAACTCATTAGAGGCAGAAACAATTGCATTTTTTGCATCACTTTCCTCAGTCGCATCATTGAAAAAGATCACAGGCCTGTAAGAATCTCCTCGATCACAAAATTGTCCGTTACCATCAAGAGGATCTATATTTCTGAAATAAAGCCTAAGTATCTTTGGCAAACTTACTAATTTGGAATCATAATTGACCAAAACTACTTCTTGATGTCCATCATGATTTTCGTATGTTGGATTTTCTAGATCTCCACCTGAATAGCCACTTTCTACATAATTAATCCCCCTTAAAGACTCTAAGTCGTGCTCTAAACACCAAAAACAACCTCCTGCAAGAATCAATTCTTCTGCAAAAGTGTTTAAAGGGTTTATGAATATTGAAAAAACAATTATTAGAGATAAAAAATTTTTCATTATTTTATTATAAAGTTCAAATTATGGAATTAATAATTTCTCTAGCTGCTCTCTCAACAACTCCTTCTTCTCCTAATTCTTTTTTTAACAAAGAATAACCTTTTTTGATTTTGGCTTGTTCTGATGACAAATCTAGAAGCCTGCAAGCTTTATAAAAAATTCTTTTTTCATTAAAATTTTTCTGTATAAACTCGGGAATTATTAATTTTTTTACTAAAAGATTCACAGGAGATATAAATCTTACCTTAAAGTTAAGAATTTTTTTTGCAATAAAGGCAGTAACTCTACTCACTCTATATCCAACGATCTGGGGTATTTGATATAAAGCCAATTCCATATTTACTGTACCTGATTTGCATAAAGCTAATTTTGTTAATGAATAAATATAAGGCTTTAATTCAGAAACATCGTCTTGAGAAATCACCTTGCCTTTAATTTCATATTTTTCTAAACCCTTTGTAAATTTTTCATCAAAAACCTTTCTGCATGAGGGGATATACACAATTAAATTTGGATATTTTAGTTGTAATTTTTTTGCAGTTTTCAAATAAGTAGGTAATATATATCTCAACTCTTGGGGTCTTGATGCAGGCATTAAAAGTAAGATATTCTGATTTGCTCGAAGTTTTAAGATTGTTCTAGAATCTCTCTTGGAAGGTAATTTTTTCGTTAAATCAATCATTGGATGTCCTACCCAAAATACATTTCCACCCCTTCTTTTATAAAAGTTCGCTTCTTGCTTAAAAATCGCAAAAATCTTATCTGAAAAATTGATTAAATTTGTAGTGCTATTATTACCAATTCTCCATGCCCATTCTTGAGGGGCTATGTAGTAATAAATAGGCATATTATTTTTCATTCTCTTTAGTTTATTCCCTATCTTTATATTGGGTCCCATATAGTCAATCAATATTAAGCAGTTTGGCCTATACTTTTTAAGAGATTTATAAAATTTTTTTTGAATATTTATCATTGGAATAAGTAGCGGTAAAGCCTCCCAAATTCCTATCGCACTTATGGATGTAGTATCTTGAATTATTTTTACTCCTTCGTTTTTCATCTTTTCGCCACCAAGTCCATAGATCTCTAAGTTAATTGAATATTTTCTAGCTTCATCAAACAATGCTTTTGACAATAAACCACCATGTAAATCTCCAGAAACTTCACCAGTACTTATAAATATCTTTTTATTCATTAATTTATTAAAGGCATTGGACCGCGTCTTTCTTTTGATATTGAATCTTTTAAAAAATCACATAATTTAGTTGAAGCAAGGTCTAAATTACTATTTAATGCAATTTTCAATGCATCAGACATTACATTGGTGGACTTAAAAAGCAAATTCCAGGTACTTTGCAAAATTTTTAAATCAAAATCCTTATTTTCCATCAAACCACTTCTTTTAATTCCAATCCTATTTAAACCTCTCAATCTTCCTGGATGTCCTTCGGCCAAACAAAAAGGTGGGACATCTCTATCTACTCTAGTCATTCCTCCAATCATTGCTAGATATCCAATATGTACGAATTGATGAACACCTAAACAGCCACCAATAATAGCTTTATCTTCAACTTTTACATGTCCTGCAACTTGAACACTATTTGAAATAACTATCTTATTTCCAAGTTCACAATTATGACCTATGTGAGTATAGGCCATTAATAAATTATTATTTCCAATAATAGTTTTTTCTCCTTCATCAGTTGCCTTGTTAATAGTTACACATTCTCTAAAAGTATTATTATCTCCAATAATTACTTCAGTAGGTGCCCCTTTATATTTAAGATCTTGAGGCTCAAGACCTATAAAAACATTTGGGAAGACTTTATTGTTATTTCCAATTTGAGTTTTTCCAGTAATAACAGCATTAGGCCCTACTTCGGTACCTTTACCAATAGTCACATCAGGACCAACAATAGCTCCCTGAGAGATAATGACCCCATCATGTAATTCGGCACTTGGATCAACAAAAGCGTTAGGGTGAATTTTTACACCACGAAAGGTTGAATTTAATTCAGTATTTGTATTCTCCATATACCTAATCGACTAATGAGAACATTAATTCTCCAGCACAAACCAATTTCCCATCTACGTGGGCCTCACCCTTAACCTTTCCAAATCTTTGCCTTTTAATACCAAGTAATTCACAAGTAATAATCAATTGATCTCCAGGTAAAACAGGTTTTCTGAATTTAACATTATTGATTCCCGCGAATACGAAAAGTCCTTTGGGAAGATCAGGCATTTGCGTTACTATTATTCCCCCAACTTGAGCCATTGATTCAACTATAAGAACACCAGGCATTAATGGCCTTTCAGGAAAATGGCCTTGAAATTGAGGTTCATTTATAGTTACATTTTTTACTGCAACAGCTCGCTCCCCTGGTATATGTTCTATGACTTTATCCACAAGAGCGAAAGGATATCTGTGAGGTAATAAACCTAGTATTTTTTCAGAAGAAATCTGATTATTTTCACTGGATAATTTCTTTTCCAAAACAATTTAAGATAAAGTTAATTTTTTAGAGATGAGGCCAATAAAGCATTTAAAGAATGTGATCCTTTATAAACTATAATTTGTGCCTTAGGTAACCCTACCAAAGCTAAGTCCCCAATTAGGTCTAAAATTTTATGTCTTATTGGTTCATTATCAAATCTTAATGGTGGATTAACCCATTCATCTCCATCACAAACAAGGGCATTTTCCAAACTTCCACCTTTTATTAATCCAAGTTCACTTAATTCTTGAAATTGATCCTTAAAACCAAATGTTCTCGCTGGAGCAATCATTTCAACAAAACTATTTGGATTCAAATCAATCACAAAAGTTTGATTTCCAATTGCTTTGTAGGAAAAACTTATTGTTGATATTATTGTAGTCTTTTCAGAAGGTGTTGCTGCTATAACTGAGCCATCTTTATTAAAGATTATTGGTTTAGTAATTTCTCGAAAAAAATTATCTGGATTTGGTGCCTTTTTTATCCCTACTTCTTCGAAAGCTTTAACCCACTGTATTGCCGATCCATCTAAAAGCGGTATTTCTTTGCCATCAACCTCTATATGTATATAACTTAATCCACACCCAGCCAATGAAGATAACAAATGCTCGATAGTATATAAATTCCTACCTCCTAATTTAACTGCCGTACAAAGCATGGTACTTCCAATCAAATCTTGAGTAAGCTTAAAAATCTCGTCGGGTTTATCCCTGAAGGAAACATAATATCCTTCTTTTTCATAGGAAGAAATAGTAATCCTTGTTTTTTCTCCACTATGAAGACCTATACCTTCTCTGGAGATAACACCCGATAAGGTAAAACAAGAATCATAATTAGTTGGCCAAGAAAACACTTAAAACTTCCATCCAACTCCAAGAGTATATCTCCAATCTCCACTAAAGTCCTTACTGGCAACATCTAACCTTAATGGACCGATCGGAGTTTTCACTCCTATTCCCCCACCTACTGAATAACCAGAACCTGATTTCTTCAATAATTTACCAGGTTTTCCCGGAACATCCTTTTGAGAGCCCAAATCACTTCCTGCATCAACAAAAAAAGCTCCTGATATCATTCTCCAAACAGGGAATCTATATTCTGCCGTACCCTCAATAAAACTTTTACTTACAGACAAATCACAAGATCCCCAACCTCTAACAGATGATGTTCCACCCATACAAAAAGCTTCATAAGGAGGCAATTCTCCAACAATAGTTCCTGCCTTTAATTGAAAGCCAATAGCTTGTGGGCAATCTTCACTAGCATTATTTTTAGACCTACATGCTTTGGTTAAATTTATCCATTTTGTAGGGATGAAATATGAATATGAGGCTATCACTCTATTAAAAGTTGGAGAGTTTTCTCCCATTGAAACAAACTGTTCACTTCCAAGGGTTAATTTATTTCCTGAAGTTGGGTTGACAGAATTATTCAAATTATTTCTTGATGCACTTGCAATAACACTGACTAATGTATTTTCCGCAGGACATGACCCATCTTTTGGAGTAAATCCAATACAGATAATATCGCTAATGTTATTCCTTGTCGTAGTTGGCGTCCTATCTCCGTAGGGTTTTTTGTTACCGCTACTATCGATCATTTTTACTCTCTTAAAATTCATTCCTGCAAGAACTCTCCATTTAGCAATTTTGAACGGATCTCCTCCATTAAGTGGCCTTGAGAAAGAAAATCCGCCTCCAGTTTTTTCTAAAACTATTGATGAGAAGGAATCACTGCTAGATGGAGTTTTATCATTCACAGCATATATTTTTCCATCTTTTTCACTTCTAAATTCTTGTGGATAATCCCTACTTAGAAAAACATTTGTCCTAAAAGAGGTTTTATGCTTATCACCTTTAATCCATGGATCAGTTAAAGAAAAATTATAAGTTGTTGAATATTCTCCAAAGTTGAGATTTATATTTGTAGACCAAGCTCTACCTAATGCATTCGTCTCTTGTAAACCAACAGTAGCAAAGATACCTGAACTGGTACTATAGCCAAGCCCACCTGTTAATGATCCTGTTCTTTGCTCACTCAAATCTAAAAAAATTATGACTTGTCCGGGATTTGAATTGTCAGGGCCAAGAGATACCTTAACATCATCAAAAAGTGAGGTGGCATAGAGTCTTTTGATATCTGCTTCAAGAACTTTTCTATTAAATATGGTACCGGGTTGAGTTTTTAACTCTCTTTTAATGACCCAGTCTTTTGTTTTCCCTTTCCTAGGTTTACCATCTATGATGGATTCACCGTCCGATCCTGGGAATCTCAACTCAACATCAGATATGATACCTTCAGATACATTTAATGTTACTATTCCATTTTCTGAGATTCTTTCTGGGCCTTTTATTCTAGCTAAAGAATAACCTTCACTCTCATAACGCTTTTTAATTATTTCTATCTTATTTTGTAATTCGATTAGGTTGAGTGTCGTACCATAAAAATTATTAAAAATACTATCAACGTACTCAGTAGAGATTACAGAATTTATTGGTTTGAGTTCAACTTTCTTCAAAATTGGATTAGGCACTACATTTACAATTAGCCTCACACCTAATGGACCATCTTGAGATTTTATTTTTACTCCTGAAAACCAACCACTAGCATAAATTGCATTTAGGTCTCTATTTAAGTTTCTATTATCTACAACACTTCCTGGCTTTATAAGCATAGAATCATATGCAGCTAATTCAAGTTTTCTACCTTCAGGGTGATTTTCCCAACCTTCGATAATTATTTCTGAGATGAGAACTTTTTCTTGATCAATATTTTCTTCATTATCTGCAATGAGTAATTTTTTCTCTTGTTTGATACCAAATTCTTCTAAAAAAATATTGTTTATATTGTATATCTCTAAATTTGAGATTAATTGGTCAGAGTCATTTGGCAAATACTTAGCGAATAGTTCTGAATTATTTGATATCAAAATCAAAGGAGAACAAGCAAAATTGGTGAAAACCTTTCTAAATTTTAAAAAATGTTTTTGCATAGAATTTTAATTAAGTTAAATAAAACATTATTTATTTAGTTAATTTAAAGAAATCATTTATTCTTCGGTTAATTTCACTGTAAGCCTCGATTAAACCACCTAAATCATTTCTAAATCTGTCCTTATCTAGACTTACTATTATATCATTTTTTTGATTTAGATCCCACAATCTACAATTATCTGGACTTATTTCATCCCCCAAAAGAATATTATTTTTGAGATCATATCCAAACTCTAACTTAAAATCTACTAGCTGGAGCTGAATATTTTTAAAAAAACTTTGCAGAATTCCATTAATTTTTAAAGTTAAATCTATTATTATATCTAAATCTTTTGATTCTAATATATTCATTAATTTAATTCTATCTTTTGTAATTAATGGATCATTCAGTTCATCATTTTTCAGATAAATATCGATTAATGGTTTCGTCAGTTTAGTCCCTGGTTTAATTGTTGTTTGTTTGCACAAAGAACCATAAGCAATATTTCTTAGAACAATTTCAAGTGGAATTACTTTTATTTTTTTCGCAATCATTGTATTTTCATTTTTCAGTTCAAGAAAATGAGTTGGTATATTATTCTTCTTGAGAAATTCAAAAATTTTTGCACTTATCAGGCAATTCAATTTGCCCTTTCCTTCAAATTTAGCTTTCTTCAATGCATTAAAAGCAGTAGCATCATCTTTAAATTCAATTATTACTTTTTCTAGATCCTCATGAGAAAATACTTTTTTTGCTTTGCCTTCATAAATTAATTCATATTTATTTTTCATTAATTAAGACCTAATTTGATGACTAAAAGTACGATTTTTAATTAACATATTTATTAAGGATCAACTTTTCAAATAAGTTTATTTTATTTTACCTGATTATTCATCGAATCCTCATAACCTTCAAAAAATAAATTTATGAGTATTAATTCAACAAGTTCTAAGACCGTCACTAAATTAGAAAATGTTTTAATAATTGGAAATGGCGGAAGAGAAAATTCTTTAGCATGGGCAATTCAAAAAAATAAAATAGTCAAACAAGTTTATCTAATTCCTGGTAACGCTGGCTCAGAAAGAATAAATAAATGTGAAAGAATAAAAATTGATATTAGAAATAAAAATGAATTAATAGAAAAGCTTTATTTTTTAAAAATAGATTTGATAGTAATAGGACCAGAAATACCTTTAGCAGATGGACTGGCGGATTTCCTTCGCGAAAAAGATTTTAAAGTATTTGGACCAGGTAGAGATGGAGCAAAACTAGAATATAGCAAGTCTTGGGCAAAGGAATTTATGCGAGATGCAAATATTCCAACTGCAAACTTTTGGAAAGTGAATTCTCAAGAAGAAGCAAGAAAAATTATCCAGTCATCTTCGTTCCCACTTGTTGTGAAAGCGGATGGTCTTGCTTCAGGTAAAGGTGTTTTTATTCCTGATTCCAAAGATGAATGTTTTAGAGCTGCAGAATCAATCTTTAACGGTAAGTTTGGCAACTCTGGAAATGTGGTAGTTTTAGAAGAAAAAATTCAAGGTCCAGAAGTCTCAGTTTTTGCTTTATGTGATGGAAAGAGGTACGTATTACTTCCAACCGCCCAAGATCACAAACGTCTTAATGAGAACGATAAAGGTCCCAATACAGGAGGAATGGGAGCTTATTCCCCTGCTCCACTTATAACAGAGGATTACCTTAAAATAATCATCAAAGAGATAATTGAACCAACAATAGATGAACTAAATAAAAAAAATATTGATTACAAAGGCGTAATTTATTTTGGATTAATGATCACAAAATCTGGGCCCAAAGTTATAGAATATAACTGCAGATTTGGTGATCCAGAATGCCAAACAATAATGCCTTTGATGGATCAAAATTTTGTATTTTTATTAGAAAAATGTTCAATGGGAAACTTAACTTATGATGATAAAATTGAGGCTCCTAATAAGGTTAGTGGTTGTGTAATAGCAGCCTCAAAAGGTTACCCTCACAAATATAAAATTGGCCTTCCCATAAAAATAGGAAAGATTGATTCAAGCGATTGTCAAATCTTCGACTCAGGTACTTGTCTAAGTAAAAATGGAGAATTATTAACTGATGGAGGAAGAGTCTTAAGTATTGTCTGTCAGGATAAAGATTTTGATATGGTTTTCGAAAAAGCATACAAAAATTTAAAAGAAGTAGATTTTGATGGAATTTACTTTAGAAATGATATTGGACATCAAGTGAGAAAAAACTTTCCTAAGGAGAATTAAACTGATGGTAGATACCAACAATAATAGTGAGAGTAAAATACATAACATCGCAGTTAATGAAGATGTTGATAATAACTATTGGGTAAAAAAAATTCTAGCTTGGTGGAGTGGGTTTAGTTTAAGAACCAAATTATTAGCAATCGCAACCCTCGTGGTAAGCCTCATAATGACAGGAATAACATTTTTTGCTTTAAATAGTATTCAAAGAGATGCAGGAATGAACGATACTAGATACGCTCGAGATCTTGGCTTATTATTATCAGGGAATGTCACAGAATTAGTTGCTAATAACCAAAAAAAAGAAATTTCGAATGTAGCTGAAAAGTTTTGGAGATCAAGTCGAAATCTGCGTTACATATTTTTTACTGATGCTGATGATATAGTTCAACTTGGAATACCGATTAGTGCCACTCCAGCAAGTTCAGACAGTCAGTTTCAGCTCACTAGAAGATTAAAACTACCAGCAGAATTAAAGAAAAGGCCACAATTCCCGCTCGTAAGACAACATGTCACGCCTCAAGGGCAAGTAACAGATGTATTTGTCCCAATGCTTTGGAAAGGAAAATATCTTGGAACTTTAGCTTTAGGAGTTACACCTAATAAAAAAGCCTTAGCCAGTGCTGCATTAACAAGAGAAGTAACAATAGCTGTTTTTATCTCTATTTGGGTTTTAGTAATACTAGGAGCTGTATTTAATGCCCTTACAATTACAAGACCTGTAAGAGAATTAGTAAGAGGTGTTAGGGAAATTTCAAAAGGAAACTTTAAATCCAGAATTTCATTACCTATGACGGGAGATTTAGGAGAACTTTTAAATGGATTTAACCGAATGGCCACTCAATTAGAAAATTATAACGAGGCAAATATTGAGGAGCTTAAAGCCGCTCAAATAAAGCAACAATCACTAATAGCTACTATGGCTGATGGTGCAATATTATTGGATTCCAAAGGTAAAATCGTACTCACAAATCCAACGGCGAAAAGATTATTTCGTTGGGACGGAAGATTCTTAGAAGGGAAATATTTTTTAAATGAGATCCCTGAAATTTTATCTAACGACTTACATACAAACATTGAATGTATTTTAAACAGAGAGAAAGAGAAAGATGATTTAAGATTTAGTTTGGGGGAACCGGCTAGAACTTTAAGAATTGTCTTACAATCAGTATTAGATACAAACAAAGTCGAATTAAAAGGAATTGCCGTTACAATTCAAGATTTAACAAGAGAAGTAGAACTCAATGCGGCACAAAACAGATTTATTAGTAATGTTTCCCATGAACTAAGGACACCACTTTTTAACATCAAAAGTTATGTAGAGACCTTACATGATTTAAAAGATAAGCTTTCTAATGAAGAACAACTCGAATTCTTAGGTATTGCAAATTCAGAGACTGATAGGCTAACTAGACTTGTGAATGATGTATTAGATTTATCAAGATTAGAGTCAGGGAAAATAATTCAATTAGAGGAAATGGACATTAAACCAGCAATTGAACAGACCCTCAGAAATTACAGACTTAATGCCACAGAAAAAAATGTTTCATTATCACATGATATAGAAGAAACTATTCCTTCAATTCTTGGAAATTTTGATCTGCTTTTACAAGTGTTTGATAATTTGCTGGGTAACGGATTAAAGTTTAGTCCGAAAAATAGCAATCTTATGATAAGAGCCTATACTTGGCCAGATTCTTGTCCTGCATTTCCCCCAATTAACAAAAATGACGGAGCTCCTCAGTGTGAGTTGGTTTCACCATTGCCAAAGGTAAGAATTGAAATTGCTGATACTGGTTCAGGAATATCGCAAACGGATCAAGAAAAGATATTTGACCGTTTTTACAGAGTAGAGAATTCCGTTCATACTGAGCAAGGAACAGGTTTAGGTCTATCTATAGTGAGAGGGATAATTGAAAAACATGGTGGAGAAATTCGTATGGCTAGTGAAATAGGAGTTGGAACAACGTTTTGGTTTGATTTAGCCTTGGCTCAATCCGATAAAGATGAATTACTTACTCAATCAATTAATAATACTGATGCTTTTTCAAGTTCTGAAATCAGAGAAATTATTTAATTATTATCCAAACCTTTAAAAACATTTTGAACATTTTGATCAGGCATAACTCTATGGGGAGCACCACTGAAAATCTGCTCAAAGTTAGAAAAAGAATCTTTTATTTCTGGGCCACTATTGGTAATTATAAATTCTCTTATACGTTTGTCATGCCATGATCCTCTCATTTTAAAAACATTTATAGCCCTAGCCATCTCTCCTTTTATTTCTACATATTGAAGCAATAATATAGTATCTGTAATTGTTGAGATATGAGAATCAGTAATAGAATGGCTACCCATGAATTCTTCTGCTGTATTCGTAAAAAAGCCCGCTATCTCTTCTTGTTTTGTATAACCAGTCACAGCAATTACAAATTGTCTAAATGCATTTAAACTCACACCTCTGGCTAAAGCTGATAGAGAATCTATTGCCATTCTCTTTGGTTTAAATTGATTAATTTGAGTTTTTATAATTTGTAAGTGATCCTCCAAACCAGTAGATTCAGGATATGCGCAAATAATTTTTAATAACCCATCACTTTCCATCTTTTCAAAGTCTATTCCCCAACTTGTAGCGTTCCTAAGTAATTGAGCTCTAGATTCTTCATATGCAAAAAGTATTGCTCTTTCACTATTGTTATAAGCATCTTCCACAAATTTTGAAACAAGCATAGTTTTTCCTGTACCAGTAGCTCCAGTAGCAAGGATAATAGAATCTTGAAAATAACCTCCACCACACATATCATCCAGATCTTTAACTCCTGAACTTATCCTAATATTTGAAGATCTTTGAGTAAGTCTCATTGCTCCTAAGGCAAACACACTTATACCATCTATTCCCATAGTGAATGGGTATTCCCCTTTCATATGTATAGTACCTCTTAACTTCAAAACTTCTAAAGTTCTTCTCCTCTTCTCTGACTCTAGAACATTTCTTAATAAGACAACATTATCAGAAACAAATTCTTCTACTCCATATCTTGCAATAGGCCCGTAATCATCAACCCTTTCTGTTGTCATAACTGTTGTTACTCCTATTTCTTTTAATCTTGCTATTAATCTAAATATTTCTCTTCTAACAACGTATATAGCATCATATTGTTGAAAAACCGCAGTTATTGAATCTATTGCCACTCTTTTAGCTTTATATTTTCTAATTGCGTAACTAATTCTCTCAATAAGTCCAGACAAGTCAAAATTACCCGCAACATCCTGACCATCCGGATCAGGAGAAGCATCCAAAATAAAAAGTTTATTTTGATCAATTAATTCTTGTAAATCCCAACCAAAACTTGCAGCATTTCTAATTATATCTAATGGTGATTCTTCAAATGTGACAAAGATCCCAGGTTCATCAAAATTACAAATTCCATGGTGTAAATATTGGAGAGAAAACACAGTTTTACCAGTTCCTGAAGTACCACTTACGAGAGTACTTCGTGCTACAGGCAACCCTCCCCTACAAACATCATCAAAGCCTTCTATACCCGTAGGTAATTTTTGTACTTGCATTTTATTTGATTTACCAAATTTCTTATCGTTCATAGTTTTGTACTAATTAAACAAAAATAAATTTTGAATTTTTTTTTAATTTTAAAAGTTTAATGTATTATTTATCTCCACTATATTCAGTTTCAGTTAATTCATCAAAAAGTAGATCTAAACCTATTAAAACTTTTTCCCTATCAGATAGGTCACCAATTATTCTTCTCACGGGGGGAGGTAAAATTTTAGCTAATGTTGGTGTGGCTAAAATCTTATCTTCTTCTGCAAGTTGTGGTTGCTTGAGTACATCAATAACTTTCAAAGCATAAACTCCTTTGAATTCATTTTCTAAAATTTCTCTCAAAGTATTTAAAGCTCTCATTGAATTAGGAGTATTTCCTGCAACATATAGTTTTAAAATGTATGTTTTTCTTGCTGCCATTTTTATAGTTCCTCAATTGATATGAAAGATTTAAAACAACCCTTGACTTATTACACTATAAAATAAGAAGATAAACAATTATTATGATTGCTTATTTGGCTTAATCAAATTATCAATTTGAGCCTGATAGCGTCTTTAAAGATATGACAAACTCTAAAAACTCCTCAAACAATTCTTTAAAAAGTAGGGAATTGTACGCGATAGCAGAAACTTCAGGTCAACAATTTTGGTTCGAAGTTGACAGATACTATGATATAGACAGGTTAAATGCAAAAGAAAAAGACAAGATAACACTTGAAAAAGTTTTACTTATAAAAGACAAAGACTCTATAACTCTTGGGAAACCTTACGTTAAGGATGCGAAAATAGAATTAGAAGTGGTCTCCCATAAAAGAGATAAGAAAATTCTTGTATACAAGATGCGTCCCAAAAAAAAGACAAGAAGAAAGATGGGACACAGACAGGAACTTACAAGAGTTATGGTAAAATCTATAACAATTGGTAAGAGCGCTCCCAAGTCTTCTGTAAAAAAGGAAACTGTTAAAAAAGAGACTAAACCAAAATCAGAAAAATCTACAAATTAAACACTTCTAATGGCACATAAAAAAGGAACAGGTTCTACTAGAAACGGAAGAGATTCAAATTCCAAAAGATTAGGTGTTAAAGCTTATGGTGGAGAAAAAGTAACTGCTGGATCAATTTTAATTCGACAAAGAGGTACTTCTTTTCTTCCCGGAAATAATGTTGGGAAAGGTAAAGATGACACGCTTTTTGCGCTAAAAGAAGGAACTGTAAGTTTCGAAAGCATTAAAAGAAATTTAAGAAATAGAAAAAGAGTTAATATAGTTATCTAATTTTCTTATAAGCTCTCGTTGTTATAAGAATAGGATGAAATACTTCTAAGAAATTTGATTGAAGAGTCTCAAAAAATTTTTCAACAATTTTGATGTCGTCGATATGAAACGGATATTCATTTTTTTCTCCTTTGAAAAAATACCAATTAAATAAAGCAATAGAATTAGGATCCATAAACTCATTGAAAATCTCAATTTGAGAAGCTGGATCAGCAAGATGTTCCAAAACATCAAGGCAAACTATCGTATCAAATTTAGATATTTGTGTATCTTGAATTGTCTTGCAAAAAGTAAGTTTTTTTTCGAGGCCTAATTTCTTGGCCCTGTATTCAACAAAATTTCTATTTGTCTCATTAATATCTACAAAAAAAACATGCTCAACTTTTGAAGACATAGCGTTAGCTAAGGCATGCGTTCCAATACCTCCTCCAAAATCTAAAACCAAATCTCTAGAAAATCTCTGCTGAAGTTTTAAAGTATCAGCTATGTAGTCCTTGCTTGTGATATGCCAAGCAGCTAAATCAGCTACATGCCGATCTCCAACTATTTCAGTATAAAAATCCGAAACATCATTCAAAGAATCTCCAGGATGTGAATTTGCCAAATTCATCTTTGCATTTGCAAGGAATCCATCTAAATCACATTCTCTAATAGATAAGTATTCCATTAAATGTGATTTCAAATTAAAAGCATTATCTAAAAACTCTTTTACAATAATATTATTGTTCTTCAATTTCTTACTCTAAATTTCCGATAATAAAATCATAGGATGGTTATAAATCTTTCTCAAAGTATTCTTAATATTAAAAATGGAAACTAAAGATGGATTCTTAGTAATTAATAAAGATAAAGGGTGTACCTCACATGATTGTGTTAAACAAATAAGGAAGTTACTTAATACTAAAAAGGTTGGTCACACAGGAACTCTTGATCCAGAAGTTATAGGAATATTACCAATCGCGATAGGCAGTGCAACAAGATTTATTCAATATCTCCCTCAGGGTAAAACTTACATAGGACAAATTAAATTAGGGATAAGAACTAACACTGATGATATTCACGGAGAAATAATTAATCAAAAAAGTTGGCCTAAAATCAGTGATGAAAAATTAGATCAATACTTAAATAGATTTAGAGGAATTATTAAACAAATTCCGCCGAAAGTATCTAGTGTGCACGTTAATGGTGAGAGAGCTTATAAGAAATCTTTCAGGAATGAAGTTTTTGAATTAGCACCAAGAGAAGTAAAAATAGACGAACTTACTTTAATGAAATGGGACCAAATAAACGGAATCATAGAAATAAAAATCAAATGTTCAGCTGGCACATACATAAGAGCAATTGCAAGAGATTTAGGAGAAATTCTTCATTCCGAGGGTTGCCTTCTACAACTAAAAAGAATTTCAGCTTGTGGCTTTGATGAACAAAACTCGATAAAAATATCTGAGATGGAAAAAGAAAAGGTAGGGGAAAGCTCGAAAAATTTTATTATTCCAATAATCTCTGCTCTTAACCACATTTCAACATTTGTCTTAAATAATGAAGAAGAAATCAATTTTTGGCAAACGGGAAGAGCAATTAAAGTTGATAGTAATTGCTTCCAAAAAAGCAAATCTTTTGACTACAAAAAACCCATAAAAGTAATAGATAAAAAAGAAACACTTCTTGGGATAGGCTTCTTAAATAAAGATCAAACTTTTATAAATCCAAAATTAGTCCTGAATGCCAAATAATTTCTATAGGTAATCTTTTCTAAATGGTTTAATCTGCACACCCCTATAAAAATGCTTTAATATTCTCTCAGCTTTTTGACCTCTAGACGCCAGATATTTAGCGCCCCATTGACTCATTCCCACTCCATGACCTGATCCCTGACCAAAAACTATCAAACCTTTTTTTATGGGAAATTTATTGTTTAATTCTTCCTCAAAAAATTTAAATCTCACAAAATTACTTTTGAGGCCTAATCTTTTTCTTAAAGCTACACCAGATATTTGATCAGAACCATAAGCCCCAATAAGTTTTACATTTTTCACCCTCCCTGTACTAGTAATATCCAGAATCTCTATTTTTTTTAAACCTCCAATCTTGGGAAACAAATCTATTAATTCATTACTTGAAATTTTTTTTTGCCATCTAAATTTTGGATTATTCTTATCAAAATCTTTCACACTTGATAAATATGGATATTTATTCTTCCAAACATCTTGACTATTTTCAGTCATTCCACCTGAGCTACTATGGAACAATGCATTAATCAATTTGCCTTTATACGTCAAAACCAAAGATCTGGTACTTTTAACAGCTCTTATAGTTTTATAAGTTCTTGACTCCAACCCATTATAGACTTGATTTTTCTGGGTTGAATCTATATCAAATAAATTATTTCCCTTTTGCTTTAAAGCATAAGTTCTTGAGGCAATTGCTTGTGCTTTTAATGCTTCAATAGGCCATTTTGTTGGCATCTCAGAGCCCACTACACTACTTAGGTATTTCTCTATTCCTAAAACATTAACTACCAATATTTCAGAATCAAGTACGAAGAGATTAAGCTTACCAGAAAATCTTTTCTGACCTACCCATATACCTCTTCCATCAAAGGATCTAATTTGTAATTGTTGATTACTTTTTAAGTCATATTTCTTTTGTTTATTTTTATCAAAATATAAAATTTTTCTATTTTTCTCATTTTTCACAGTTAAGCCTTTTATTTTTTTACTTGAAAAAAATTCCCCCTCTATTATTAAAGGAATTGATCTATCTGATCTAATCCTTAAATTGTTATTTTTTGATATCAAAACTCTAATTCTTGGCTCTCTAGATGCAAAAACACTTTGACTATGAAAAACACAAATAAATACAATAGTAATCAAGCAAAATTTACTATAATTATTTTTAAATTTAAGTATCACTTTGTTTAAAAAACAAATGCTTAATTTGCCTAAGTTTGACTAAAAGTCTAGATTTAATCCAGATATAAAAATAAAAATATCATAAATAAGTGAATATCACCTTCTTAGGAACAAGCTCAGGAGTCCCATCCTTAACGAGAAATGTTTCTTCCCTAGCACTTAAATTATCACAATCATCAGAAGTTTGGCTTTTTGATTGTGGAGAGGGAACGCAACATCAAATAATGAAAAGCAATATTAAATCTTCACAAATCAAGAAAATATTTATTACACATATGCATGGAGATCATATTTATGGTTTACCTGGACTTTTGGCTACCTTAGGTTTATCAGGAAATAGTAAGGGTATTGAAATTTACGGTCCTTCAGAGTTGAGAAGTTATATAAATTCTGCACTTAAAAGTAGTTTTTGCAAATTATCATTCCCATTACATTTTGTGGAAGTTGAAAATTTTGCATCAGAAAATAAAATCCTATTTGAAAACAGCAAAATAAAAGTAAACTGCGCTTGTCTTAAACACAAAATACCTGCTTATGGTTATCGAGTGAGTGAAAAAGATAAACCAGGAATTTTTGATATCAAAAAAGCAGAGTCTCTAAAAATAGCACCTGGACCAATTTATTCAGAACTCCAACAAGGTAAAAAAGTAGTATTAGAAGATGGCAGGAAATTTGATGGGAAAGAATTCTGTGGACCCCCTAGAGAGGGTGAAAGTTTTGTTTATTGTACAGATACAGTCTTTAGTGAATCAGCTGTTTCACTATCAAAAAATGCCGATTTACTCGTACATGAATCGACTTTTTCAGAGGAGGATGAAAGCATGGCATACGAAAAATTACATTCCACAACAATCATGGCTGCCAAAACAGCATTATTATCTAACACAAAAAAATTAATTATTACTCATTTAAGTCCAAGATATACCAATAAAAACGCAATTACTCCAAGCGATTTGCTTAAAGAGGCTCAAAAAGTTTTTCCAAATACTCAGCTTGCAAAAGATTTTTTAACGGCAGAAATAAAATAAACTGCAACAGTTCGTTAGCAGGAGCGTTGTAAATGACCAACCCATGAAATAATAGTCTTAGGTTTTTCTATTTGATGTCGATCGAAATGGTCTCTATTTTTTCATCACTACATAAGTCTTGTAAAAGACTATTTATTTTTCTTCCATTAATTATTGGGTTACTTATTAATCCAATATCTGCAAATGCACTTTATCCTAGTGATCCTTCATCAGTTGACGTTTTAAAAGATGATCTTCACGGTGCTGACCTTCATAATACTGAATATGTTAAATATGATTTATCTAATCAAGATTTAGGAGAAGCTAATCTTCAAGGCGCATATATGAGTGTAACTACAGCAAAAAACTCTAGTTTTAAAGGAGCCAATATGACAGACCTCATTGCATATGCAACACGCTTCGATAATGCTGACTTTACTGACGCAAATCTTACTAATGGTGAGCTAATGAAAAGTGTTTTTGATGGAGCAATTATTGATGGGGCAGACTTTACTGATGCAAATCTTGATCTTTCTCAGAGAAAATCATTATGTGAAAGAGCTAGTGGAACTAACTCACAAACTGGAGTTAATACAATTGATAGTCTTGAATGCACTGGCTTAAAAGGTTACATGCCTCCAAAGCCAAAAGCATAATATTTAAAGCTAGCCAATTTCAGAAGGGAAGATATTACCAGGCTCTTTTGAGCCTGGTTTTTTGCTATACCACCATTCTTGTATATCAGAAGAAAATTTCTTTGAAAAAAGAGTTATAACAGTCTCAACAGGTTTTGATCCAGGCTCCAAAATCTGAACTGAGTAAGATGGGCATTTTCTTGTGGCCATATCAGCAACGAACCTAGACCCTATTCTTCTCCAACTAGGCTCCTTACTTCTCCAAGCAAGCCTTGAACAGGGCCAAGGTAACTCTTCCCTATCATAAAGTCTGCAACATGGGCCAATTACCTTATAACTGTACTGACCTCCATAACTTGATTGAACACTGCCAGTCTTGAAAAATTCAAATTTATCCATTTACAAAAAAAGCCACCTTCATAGAGGGTGGCAGATAAATAATCAATAATCAACTTAGAAAAGTTAAATTTTTATAATTAGTACAATTCTTCCTCAGCATGAGTTGTAATTGTTACGTCAGATGTTGGATAAGCAACACAAGTAAGAACAAAACCAGCTTCTAGTTGGTCGTCATCCAAGAAACTTTGATCAGACTGATCAACACTACCTGAAGTAACTTTTCCAGCACATGTTGAACATGCTCCAGCTCTGCAGGAATAAGGAAGGTCGATACCTTGTTCTTCAGCTGCATCGAGGATGTATTGGTCATCAGGTACTTCAATAGTTGAATTGAGACCTTCACCTTCGCTGATGAGAGTAACTTTGTAAGAAGCCATTTAAAAAAAAAATTGTTGGTAATTAATACCTATCAAATACATTTTTAACATCGATTAGGTCGATATGTGAGATTTTGAAGTAAAAAATGACACAATAAAATGTATTAAAGAGTATCGATAAGAAAAACTTATATTTAGGTTGGATTGCTGGCTTTTTGCGCAGAAATGCATGCCCAATCTTTTCTAGTTGTTACATCCAATAATTTCAAGTTATTCTTAATTAATATTTTTATAATTTCATCCTTTTGAGAATTCAGAATCCCACTGAAAATGACTTCCCCATTGTTTCTCAAGCACTTATAAATATTTGGAATCATTCCTTTTATTACTTCGGCAAGAATATTGCATAAAACAAAATCAAATTGTGTGAGTTGATTTTTTAAAATTACCTCATTAAAAGATCCCAAATATGTATTTAAATTGTTTAAATCACCGAAATTTAGTCGGAAATTAGATTTTGTTGAATTTATAGCTAAATAATCATTATCCACTGCATAAACCTCTCTAGCACCAAGCAATCTTGCGGCGACACTCAAAATCCCGCTACCACTCCCAATATCTAAAATCTTTTTATCAGAAAAGAAAATATTCTCCATTTTTTCCAAGCAAAGATAAGTCGAAGGGTGACTTCCTGTACCAAAGGCTGCTCCAGGATCAATTTTTATGATTTTTTTATCTTTAAATTTTTCATTTAGATTCATCCAACAAGGCAATATTAAAAGATGATTTCCTACTAATTCAGGTGCCCAATATTTCTTCCAGCTTGTCAACCAATCCTCCTCTTTAATAATACTCCAATCAAAAAATTGATTCTTAGGGGCATTCATATTTAGAAGTTTGCTAATTATTTTTTCAAAATCACACCTAGAACTCTCCCCCCAATCATCGACTGGAAGCCATATATTCACCACTTTTTTATTTTCATTTTTAATTAAATATTCAAATGAAAAACTAAATATTCCCAGCTCATTTAATTTCCAAATAATAATTTCTTCTGTATCACTTTCTATCAGAAAAGTTAGTTTATACCAATCTTTAATTGCCATAAATAGAGCTGGCCTTTTTATAGAGTAACTGGATTAGCGTTGGTAATTCCCTCTACTTCAATAATGGTGTCAAGCAACTTATTAGGAATTGGATCATCAATACTTAGAACCATAACAGCCTCCCCTCTAACAATTTTGCGCCCAACTTGCATCGAGGCAATATTTACATTGTTACTACCTAATAAAGAACCAAGTTTACCAATAATACCAGGCATATCCCTGTGCCTAGTAACCAGCATGTATCTACTTGGCGATACATTAACAGGATATTGATCAATACTAATAATTCTTAATTCCCCATCAGCAAAAATGCTTCCTGCTACACTATGATCTCCATTATCTCCATAAGTGGTTAACTGAAGCGAACCACTTGCAAATTCAGGCCTCGCCTCATCTTTATTCTCGACTACTGAAATACCTCTTGAATCTGCTTCTAGAGAAGCATTCACATAATTAATCCTATCTCCCAAAGCTTTACTTAGAAGGCCTTTTAGACTAGCTATTATTAATGGCTGAGAAGGATGTTGAACAAATTCACCTTGAAGCTTTACTTCTAGTTTTTGAATCTGCCCACCTGAAAGCTGGCTTATAAGCAGACCCATTGTTTCTGCCAACTGCAAATGAGGTTTTAGACTATCCATAATATCAGGGCTCAAACCTGGAATATTTACTGCAGTTCTAGCAGATAAACCAAGCAAGACATCTCTTATTTGTTCTGCAACATCAACAGCTACATTTTCTTGTGCTTCCCGTGTAGATGCACCTAAATGTGGGGTAAGTATAAGATTCTTTTCAACCTTCAAAAGTGGTGAATTAGATTCCAAGGGTTCTTTAGAAAAGACATCTATTGCAGCACCTGCAATCAATGATTGATTTAAAGCTTGTGCTAATGCCTCTTCATCAATTAAGCCTCCTCGAGCACAATTAATCAATTTTGCGCTACTTTTCATATTTTTAAGTACGTCTATATTTACTAAATTCTCTGTCTCTGGTGTTCGAGGCAAATGCAAAGTTACATAATCAGATTGTTTGAATAAATCCTCTAGTTCAGATAATTTAACTTGTATTTGTTGAGCCCTTTCAGTTGATACAAAGGGATCATATCCGTAAACTTCCATTCCTAATGCATTAGCAACTTTCGCTACATGTGCACCAATTTTCCCTAAACCTACTACACCTAATTTTTTCTTATAAAGCTCATTACCAACAAATTTCTTTCTTTCCCATTTACCTGACAAAGTACTACTATTAGCAATTGGAATATGTCTAGATAAAGCCAACATCATAGCTATAGTATGTTCAGCAGCAGCTATTGTGTTGCCCCCTGGAGAGTTAACAACAAGAACTCCTTTTTGCGTAGCAGCCTTTACATCTACATTATCAACTCCAACTCCTGCTCTTCCAATAATTCTAAGTTTACTTGAAGAGTTAATAATTTTTTCGGTCACTTGAGTGCCAGATCGAATCATTAAAGCATCATAATCTTTAATAATGGAAACTAGCTCAGAGTCTGAGATTCCTATCTTCTGATCAACCTGAGCAACTTGTGAAAGAATATCGATTCCTGTTTGATCAATTGGATCTGTAATGAGAACTTTTGTCATTTAAGATTGGTTCTTTAATCTTTTACTTTAACTTAATCTATAGTGTATGTATCTTATTTTATTAATTTGAATAACACACAAACATTTGAGGATTGAAATTTGACTAAAAGTATTGTGATATTTGAGGACATTGATAAATGTATCAAACTATTTGAAATTTTCAACGAAAAATCAGTAATGCTCTCTGAAGCTATTTTGATCCCACCAAAAAGTGAGAAAATATCATCAGATGAAACAGAATTGCTAAATGCGAAAGCAAATATCTTATTCAAATCTCAAAAATTTGAAGATTTAAGAATTTTAAATCCAAAACTTGATAGAAAGATTAGACAAAAAGAAATGAGTAGATGGCTTATGCCATTTGGTTTTATAGCTGGAATAGCTTTTTCTAATATGACAAATTTATCTACTTTCAGTTTTCTTGGATTGAATAACATCGGTGAATCTCTCATTGGAGGACTTTTAGGAATGGGTTCAGGCTATTTAGGTAGTGTTGTTTCTTCTGCGAGTATCAACATTAATAGAAATAAAGAGTTGAGATCAATTATTAATTTTAATAAAGAGGGTAGATGGCTTGTTCTGCTTGAAAATCAAATTGGAACTGAATTACCTTGGGCTTTGATAAAACAATCAGAAGCAAAAGATATAATTTTTTTAGAAGGATAAATGATTGACTTAAAAGAAATCTTAATAAATTCAAATTACAAAAAAGAAACTGAGGAATTAATAAATATTGCTTACTTAGCTTACAAACACTGGGAAACTTATTGGACTGGGTTTAATTCAACTTATGTTTGCGAGGAGATTTTAAAAGATTTTGAAAATTTAAATGATTTCAAATTTTTTATTTATGGAGGATTCTCCTCTTCTCAAAGATCTAGGATAGCTTGCTTTAGAGAAGATAGCATTCCTGAAGAGGATGCGCTAAAAAGTAATTTTCCAGCTCAAGGAATAAAAATTAATGGCAATTTTTTGTTTGATAATGCTACACAAGATGACTTTAGATCTCTCTTAATTAAAAATGGGGTAAATCAAAGCAAAGTAGGAGATATATGGGTCATTGGTGATAGAGGAGCACAAGGGATAATTGATAATTTAGATATTGAGAATCTAGATGAAAAGATTTTTTATTTAAGAGACGTAAAAGTAAAAATTAATGTAGTAGGTATAGATGAATTACAAATACCTTCTGGAAGAACAAAAAAACTTGTCAATACAGTAGAAGCCTCAACAAGATTAGATGCTATAGCTTCAGCTGGGTTTAGGGTATCACGAACCAAAATCATTGAAAGGATAGAAAATGGAATGCTCAGATTAAATGGAAGCAAAGTTAATAAACCAACTATTAATCTAAAAATTGGCGACAAACTAGAACTTGAAAATAAAGGATTTATTGAAATTCTAAATTTAGAAATAACCAAAAGAGAACGATGGAAAGTTAAATTACTTAGAAAATGAAACGCAACCTGCTATTTTCTTATAAGGGGAATAAAAAATTTCTTCAATTTGGGCGATTAGCTCAGTGGTAGAGCACTACCTCGACACGGTAGTGGCCACTGGTTCGAATCCAGTATCGCCCATTAAAACGTTTGACGACTTAGGTTAGATCCACAGAAAATAATTTCATTTTTTAGATTATTCAAAAAGATGAAACTTAATCAAATAATTAATCTTCACAAGGGGCTCACTGCATTTGTAGTTATAGGTCTTATGAATTTTTTTGATAATTTTACAGTCGCTCCCTATGTTTATTTAGCTCTGCACGGCACTTATGGATTACTTTGGCTTTTAAAAGAAAAGATATTCCCAGATCCTTATTTTAAAGAAAAAATCAATTTTTTAACTTCAGTTACTGGTTTTATTTTCCTTGGAAGTTACTGGGTAGCTCCCTACATTCTTATCTCATCTCAGAAATCTGTTCCAAATATTGTAATAGCTGCTTCTGTATCTATAAATATAATTGGTGTGTTTTTACACTTTGCTAGTGATGCCCAAAAATATTTTTCTCTTAAATTAAAAAAAGATCTAATCAAAGAAGGATTTTTCGAAAATATAAGGAATACAAATTATCTAGGTGAAATACTAATTTATCTATCATTTGCCATCCTCTCAATGAGTTTCGTTCCATTAGCAATTCTTGCAATATTTTTCTCTATAGTTTTTCTCCCAAGAATGATAAAAAAAGATAAATCACTCTCAAAATATGATTCATTCGAAGAATACAAAAAGAAAAGTGGTCTTATTTTCCCTAAACTAAATGCTTGATAACAACTTACCAAGTTGGAGACAAGATTTAAAATCTTCTAGAAAAAAAGAGGGGAAATTACCCTCTAATAGATGGATACAGCTTGCAACAGTAAGCGAAGAAAATGAGCCAAGATTAAGAACAGTTGTTTTCAGAGGATGGCATAAAGATAGTTCAATGATAATTTTTACAGATAGAAGAAGTGAAAAAATTGGGCATTTAAAATCCAACCCTAATGCAGAAATATTATGGTTCTTTTTGAAATCCAAATCACAATATAGGTTCAAAGGAAAAATACGTGAATTAATTTATAACAAAAATTATTGGGATTCATTATCAGAAAAATCAAAATCTTCTTGGTTTTGGGGGTCTCCTGGAGAGAAAATAAACCCAAAAGCCCAATCTAATAATGAAATATTATCAAATCTACCCAAGTCAGAAAATTTTGTAGTTCTAAATTTTGAAATCGATTCAGTAGATCTTCTTAAATTAGAACAGCCTATTCATAGAAGGTATCTATGGGAGAGGACTAAGAAATGGGAAAAAGTTGAAATTAATCCCTAAATATTTCTAAATTGTATATTTAGGTTGAAAAACATATAGTAATCAGTCAGTTTTAAAAAAGAAGTATTATTTATATGAATTTCTCAGAAATTCCTGAAAACCCATTTATTTTTTTATCATGGGTGACTGCTATAGGGCTGTTTATAAGTCTTTCTGAAGCTACGATTAAGATAAAAATTGAGAAGAGGAACAGTTATCGAAAAAAGTTAGAGTTACTGAGTAGTCTCTATCCTAAGAAATTAGCTTGAAGTATCTGAGAGTATGTTCGCTTGCAGAAATTGAAATAAACCACCTTTGTTTGCTTCTTCTTTAACTTCAACTTGCTTGGAAGATTTTACTTTTGTTGAAGGTATAATTTCCTCTTCATCTTCTGATTTCAAAATTCTGATAATGACTTCATCTAAGGAAAAATTACCAGGCCCTGTTAATGCAATTGAAGTTGCTGAAGCGAAATACAAAAGTAAAAGCTCGAGTAAGAAGATATTAAAACCTGAAGTAACAAGTGCATGATATATAGCCACAGAAATTGTTCCAACAATTGCTAAAGCTCCGAATCTTGTAGCTAAGCCGATAATTAGCAACCAACTACCACCTATTTCTGAGAATGCTGCTATATATGATAAAAATATTGGGAATGGAAGATGTAATGGTCTGACAAAAGCATCAGCGAAATTTTCTATATTTGCCAATTTCTCATAACCATGATGAATAAGAACAGTTCCGGTTATTACTCTAAGAATTAATAAAGCAGTATCTTTGCTAAACGACTTGGTAAGAATTGTTGAAAGCACTATAAAAAAATTATCCTTAAGTAAAAATAACTAGTCACAGTATCCATCGTGGATTAAAGAGCAAAAGTCGCACCTAAATAAGTATTTATACTTACTTACTTAAATGAGTTATTTTCTGATTAGGAATTCAACTAAGTTAAAAATTATTTTTTGAATAATTTTCTAATATTCTCTGATTTATTTTTGGAATATTTTCTTTAAATTTGAAAAACCCTTTTTTAGCAAATTTCCAAGCAAATAAATCTTCATCCCTCACAAGATTAAAAATTTTTTTATGGTGTAAATTTTTAAACTCAGTTATGAAATCATAATTTTCTCCTACTCCAGGATAAATAATATCTATTTCGTTGGTATTTTTAAAAGTATTTTCCATTGAATGAGTATCAATCTGTTCAACATTATCAAAATCCTCTACAAATTCAGTGACCAAATCTTGTTTGAATTTCAAAACAGATTCAGACAATTTAATTTGTCTTTGTTGATTTTTTAAAAGGATAATAAATACTTTTTTATAGCTTGTAAGTAAATTTTTAAGGGTTGCAAGGTGCAGATCATTTTCAAACATAATCAGATTATCTGATTTAGGATGCATATCATTTTTATAAATCTCATCTTCTAATGGTATTTGATTAGATTCTTCAAGAAAAATTTGTTGATTACTGATTTTTTCTGCATTAAATCTATTATTTGAAAATTTTCTGAGGTTTGATGATGAAAAAAGATATTGTTTTCCCTTCGTTTGCAATCCTCCTACCCATCTCCAGCTAAGGAGATTAGATGCAGCATCACCATCAAAAAGATATTTAAAGAAAAACTTTGCTCCCAATTGCCATGGGAGGCCTAAATTAAATATCCAAGTACTCGCAAACCACATTCTTGTATGGTTATGCAAATAGTTGTATTGCTTTAATTCATGGACCCAAGAATTAAAAAAATCTAATTCTGTATTACCATTAATTGCACTTTCATACAGCTCATAATCAAAATCGAAATTGTTTTCTGAAATAAAATTTCTCCAAACTTTAGGTCTATTTTCCATCCACCCTTTCCAGTAAACTCTCCAAAATATTTCTTCAACAAATTTAGTTGAATTTTTGATTTTGTACTTCCTTTTAATATCATGAATAAGATCATATTCCGATAAAACTCTATGAGTAATGAAAGGCGATAATTTTGAAACTGAACTTTCGTTATTTGGCCCAAAATCAAAATTTCTTAATTTTGCATAATCATTAATTTTGTATTTTGCAAAATTTTCCCAATTATTTTGGGCTTTGAATAAAAATGACATTTTCTCATAACTTTAAAAAATTTTTTTTTGTATTGATAGAAATTTCAAAAATTCTCCTGCAAATTAAAACTTAAAATTTTCTATTTCACATTTAAGTAAATATATTTGATAAAAGTATTTAATTTAAACATCTTATAAGTACATTTTATACTCTTAAATCGCTCTCTGCGTAAGAGGATATTTAATTTTCAATTACTTTTTAAATCTAATTTTAATTTTCAAATCTTTATTTAATTGATTTTTTAATTATTTATCAAAATTATTATGAATAATTTATTAGTGAGAGATGTTAAGTATCTAGATGAACAATACAGAATAGGTGAAGGCATGATTTCGGATGATGCATTTAAGCAACTTGAAAAGCTCTTTATTCCTGTTGATCCAGAGACTGACTACTTTAATCAAAAAAATAATAAACTTTTGCCAAAATTACCTAAAGAAAACTATAAAGAATTTTTGAAAAGTTTATTAACAAAAACAAGATTAAGCATTCAACCAAAAATTGATGGCTGTGCTATTGCAATTAGATATATAGATGGCAATTTTAATAAAGCTATTACAAAAAAAGGATTAGATGTCTCAAGCAAAATTAAACAAATTAAAAATGTCCCCGATTGTATTCCTATCAAACGAGATTTTCAAATTAGAGGTGAACTATACGCTACAAACCAAGTTGCCGGCATTTCCCAAAGAATTACAAGAAAATACCTCAATGATAAGAAAGGGATTGGAGAAAGTCTCCGCTTTTGCTGTTTCCAAATACTTAATGGAAGACTTAATCAATACGAAACCCTTAACTATCTTAAAAAATGTGGCTTTAGCACCCCTGAAAGTTACTTCACAAATCATACAAGCGAAATCCAAATATATAAAAAAAATTGGGTAGAGAGAAAAATATTTGCGAAATATCCAACTAATGGAATAGTTATAAAAATAAATAGTAGGAAATTACAGTTACTTAGAGAGAAAAGTTTATCTCAAAATAACGAATGGCAATATGCGATTCAAAAATAATATTAAATAGTACCTTCAAAAAGAGCTCACGATACTGACTTCCAGTATTTACAGTGGAAGAGTAATTAAATTTTGGTTAAATTCCAAAGCAATTTGCAGGATTCCTAAATGACTGCCACTATTTCAAGACCTAAAATCTTTAACTGGGAAACATCTAATATTCCAAACCTTGCAGGCAAAACAGCACTAATTACTGGTGCGAATAGTGGTCTTGGATACTACACTGCAAAGGCCTTAGCAGAAAAAAATGCTCATGTTGTCATAGCATGTAGATCGCTTGAAAAAGCTAATCAAACTATCAAAAAACTTAAAGGTCTTAATCCTAAAGGATTATTTACACCTTTAGAATTAGATTTGTCAGATTTAGAAAATATTGTTGAAGTTCAGTCAAAAATTTTTGATAATTTTGAAAATTTGGATTTACTAATCAATAATGCAGGCATTATGCATCCACCTAAAACTCTTAGTGCCCAGGGATATGAAATACAATTTGCAGTTAATCATCTAGCTCACATGCTTTTGACTCTAAAGCTACTTCCAATTATTGAAAAAAAAGAAGAATCTAGAATAGTGACGGTTACTTCCGGAGCACAATTTTTTGGCAAAGTTGGTTGGGAAAATCTGAAAGCCGAGAATTATTACAACAAATGGGAATCTTACTCCAATAGCAAATTGGCAAATGTAATGTTTGCTTTGGAACTAAATGATAACTTAAAGCACAAAAATATACTTTCTTTAGCTGCTCACCCTGGGATTGCAAAAACAAATCTCTTTACTGCTCAAAAACCTAACCCTAGTCCATTAGAAACATTCTCATTGGAATTATTTAGCCCTATTTTTCAAACTGCTGAAATGGGTGCTTTACCTCAACTTTTTGCAGCTACTTCACCAGACGCAAGAGGCGGTGATCATTATGGTCCTAGATTTAATTTCAGAGGTCATCCAAAACTATCCCCTACTTCTCCTTTCGCCAATAATAAAAAAGAAAGAAAAAATTTATGGGGGAAAAGCCTTGAAATACTTAATAACTTCTTATAAATTTTTCATTTTTACTAACTTTAGAAAATACTTCAAGATATGTAATTCACTCTCTGAGAGTTTCATAAATTCTGTTAAGGCATCATAATTTTTTTCATCAATTTTTTTTGACAATTGAATAAAACTTTCATGGTTTTCATTAACAAAGCGCTCAGCAATCTGAGACGGAGTTAAACCCTGTTCAATTAATTCACCTGGAGCATTTTTCTCCCACTTTTCATAAAACCAAGAGAACCAATATTTTGCAGTATTATCTTCCATTAATTAACTTTTCTTGGGCGAATACTATAAATACTGAAGAAAGATCTCATGATTGAATTAACCCTTAAACACAATTAATATAAATGCAATTATAAGTTTAATGATAGATAATCATTCAGGTAATAGAAATATTAATCTTGTAATTGGATTAGGTAAATCTGGATTTTGGGCTGCCAAGTATTTAAGAAGCATCAATAAGAGAGTAATTGTTTGGGAAAGTAAAGATGGGATAGAATTCTTTGAAAGAAAATTAGCATTAGAAGAGCTTAATATAGTAGTTTCTCTAAATAAAGAATTTGTATTTGAAGAAATTCAACCTTTTTTGAAAGAGATCGAATCTGTTGTTGTAAGTCCATCAATACCTTATGACCATATAACTATTATTGAATTAAAAAAAAAGAGAATTAAAGTAATAGGAGAAATTAATGTTGCATGGGAAATTTTAAAAGACACAAATTGGATAGGTATTACTGGCACTAATGGCAAGACTACTGTTACTCATCTACTAAGCCATATACTCTGCGATACTGGATTATATGCTCCTTTTGCTGGAAATATTGGTACACCTTTATGCAAATATGCTCACTCCAAAAAAAATGAAAAAATTGATTGGGTTGTAGCTGAATTAAGCAGTTATCAAATAGAAATATCTCCAGAAGTAAAACCTAATATTGGAATATGGACAACCTTCACAGAAGATCATCTTGAAAGGCATAAAACACTTGAAAACTATTTCAACATAAAAAAAAGCTTGTTAGAAAAATCTGATTTTAGAATTTATAATTATGACGATAAAAACCTAAGAAATCACTACAGTTCGCTATCAAGAGGGGTTTGGATAACAACTAGTTTCGATAAATCAAATTTTATTCATTGCGATTATTGGATAGATGATCAAGCATACATTATTGAGAGAGGGAAGAAATTATTTAAACTTGAACATTTTTCTTTAAAAGGAATGCATAATCTTCAAAATCTTTTATTGGTAATTGCAGCAGCAAGAAAAGTTGGATTATCTGGCAAGAAGATTAAAGATTCTTTATCTAATTACAAACAATTACCCCATAGGATGGAAACAATTTATAAAAATAATGATCTAGAAATCATTAATGATAGTAAAGCTACAAATTTTGACTCATCTATTGCGGGAATAAGTTCAATTGAAGGTCAAATAATAATCATTGCTGGGGGTAGATTAAAAGGCAATGAATATAGTGACTGGATAAAAGTTTTAAAGAAAAAAGTTAAATGTGTTTTCCTTTTTGGAGAAAGCTCAAAAGTCTTAAAAATGGCGCTTATTAATGAAGGATTTAAAAAAAATATTTATGAATTTTCAGAACTAAAAGAGCTTTTAAATTTTGTTTTTCATTATTTACAAAAAAATAGGGTTGGAACATTATTATTCTCACCTTCATGCTCTAGTTTTGATCAATTTAAAAATTATGAAGAGCGTGGAGATTATTTCAAGAAACTAATAAATGAAAAAATTAAAGGTTAATAAATCCATTTTTTGTTCAAATATCATTTCGTAATTTTCAGGTCGGTCATCACAACCGTTTAACCTCTAGCAAATATTCACTTAATTAGTTAGATTTTGACTATAAATTAAATACTAGCAATGAGTGAATCTAACAATTTACCTCAAGCAATAAGTCATAAAAAATTAAGTTACTTAATGCTTAAGGCACAAAAGGATGCTCATTTTTCTGATGAATTAGCAGAAATAGAAAGCCCTGAAAAAAGAGAATTTGAAGAGTTAATAAATAATTGGGAGGCTTCAACTAAGAAGGTAGTTAATGAGTTATCAAAAAGAAAAGAGAATTTACTAAAAGATAAATCACCGAATTCTTTAATTGCACTTGGTGCTATGGAAGTTCACCTTAATATGGCTTTGCAAGCCTTAAATGCATTTAATAAAGGAGTTGATGGGTAAAACTAACAGATAAATTATAAGGAAGGCATCGAAAATAAGAGAAAATCTAAGTCTTTTTTAGTATCTATAGAGACATCATCATAATAATTAACTTCAAAACCCAAGCCATCTCCAGGTTCAAGAAATATATTTAAATTGGAGTGTTTACTTTTTAATAAAAGATTCCCTTTTATTACTTGTATCCAATTATATTTATCGATTTTTAATGGCAATTTTTTTTCTTTAATTGGCTTATATTTACAACGCCATAAAGAGATACTTTGATTTAGAAAAAGCTTATTATTTTTACCGTCTTTGTAATCAAAAATAAGATTGTCCCACAACTTTTCATTTAATGAAATTTGATCATATCGAGGTTTGATATTTTCTTTTTGAGGGTATATCCAAATCTGGAACAACTTACAGTTCTCATTTTCTTCATTTTTCTCGCTATGAGAGATTCCAGTACCTGCAGACATAACTTGTACTTCATCTTTGTGAATTTTTCCAAGATTGTTTAAAGAGTCTCTATGAGTTATTGCTCCTTTTGTTACAACCGTAATTATTTCCATATTTGCATGAGAATGTGTATTAAATCCTGCATTAGGAGAAATAATATCTTCGTTTATAACTCTAATTTTCCCAAAATTATCCCATTTTGGATCTCTATGCTCTGCGAAAGAAAATGAATGCATCGAATTTAGCCATTCTCTAGTCGATCTAAATCTTTCGTGAGATTTCCTTATTTTAATTATTTTCAAAGTCATAAATACTAAGAAATAAATATGGTGTATTTGTGTAAATTAAATATTTTTGAAAATTATAAATTATGAATAAGTGAAATTACTTTTTATTTATTTGTTGATTTTACTTTGTGCTTTATTTGCTTTATTAATTATTTTTTTGGCTTCTTCTCTTGTAGAACATTTTTCTGCTTCAACATTCAAGTTTTTTAGTTTATTCAATTGCTTTGAAATTTTCATATTAAGTTAACTTAACAAGTAGAAATTAACACATATTTAATGGAATAGCTAAAAATACTGGTTTGCATTTGAGCCTTTCTAACTAAAAATAAGATTGGAGGATGGAATTATCAGAACAATATAGAGGGTGTATTGGATTATCTTTGATTGTTCTCTTAATTAGTAGCGGTCCAAGAGGATTATCAAAATTATTTTTCCTAATTGAGTTATATTGCATTATTTTTTTTGATATTCTTTTATTTCTATTTAGAAATTTACCTTTGTTACCCCAACCTAACCATAAATCACAATTTTTACTTTCAGACCAGTGTTTTAAGTTTGTATAAATATGACTATTATTTAGATAACCCACAGGGTTTTTATGTTTAAAAAGTTTTTCTGGTTTGCTTGAAATAAGAGCAAATAGATTTAATAATTTTACTTTGCCGTAATTATTGTTTTTCGAAATTTTGATTATCTTTTTTGTTGTGTTGTCCAAGAAAACTTCATCCGATAATGATGGATTTAAACCAATAAAGATAATCTCTTTTTTAGATTTAGAAATCTTATAACTTAAACTCCATCTATATAGTTTGTTAGCACTTATTAAACAATTTTTCTCTAGAAATGAATTTTTCAACCTAAACCTACACCTCTAGCCATGAGAGTGGCAAACAAAGGTATTGTTGCAAAGCCCACTAATTCAGTAGTAATGATTAGTCTGAACCTCTGAACTAGATTTTCAGAAATTTCAGGTAATTTATTCTTACTTAATGGAATGGCCCATAAGATATAGGTTGTTGTTGGATATAAAGAAAGTAATCCCACAAGAATGTAAAGAGAAACTTTTATCCAAAAAACAGGATTACCTGTATAAAAATCACCTCCTTGACCAAAATACTTAACACGTAAAATCCCAGTAACCAATATTGCAACTCCTGCCAAACCATAGACCACATCTGCAATTATCATTGAAATTATCTCATTTCTATTAAGACCTACTTTGAGAGTCAATCTTTCAAATAAAAGAGAACCGAAACACAATATAATTCCTAAATAATGAACATATGCTACTAATGCACTTTTAGCAATTTCACCTGTAAATAAAGTTCCTAATAACATTTTCTAGTCAAAATTTATACAATACTAACCACCAAATAAAGAATTTGTTTAGAAATAGATTAGTAACTTAAAAGCAAGATATTAAATCTAAGACTCTAAAAACCTTTTTTGACCATCTTCAAAAAAATCCTTTTTATTCCACACTTCGATTACATCCGGGAAATGTTTTTCCATACAATTATCACAAACTCCATGGCTGAATCTAATATCACTAATTTTCGAAAGATATTTTTCTAAATGCATCCAATCGCCCTCCTTATTTTTGACTTCTCTGCAATATGAACATACAGATAAAATTCCTTCCTGTTTATGCAAATTAGATAAAGCATCTAGTAAATTTAATGACTTTTTTCTAAGCTCTAAAAATGAAACTATTTGCTTGGATAATAATTCCATAATATTAAATTGTTGCGTTGTTAGATTTCCTGGCTTTCTATCTATTACACACAGAGTTCCAAGCTTATTACCATCACTATTTCTAAGGGGAAAACCTGCATAAAAACGAATCTTTGGATCTCCAGTTACCAATGGATTATTTATAAATCTTTCATCTTGGAAAGCATCATGAATAATTAATGGACTATTTTCTTTTATTGCATGTGTACAAAAAGACCAATCTCTTCTAGTTTCTGATATTTGAAGTCCTATTTTCGATTTAAACCATTGTTTATCTTTGTCTACCAAAGTCATTAAAGAAATAGGCACATTACAGGTTGTAGCAGCAATTTTTGTAATATCGTCATAACATGATTCTGGCTTCGTTCCCAAAATCCTATATTCTGCTAAAGCTTTTAATCTTCTTTCTTCTTCTTCTTTTTTTGATACAAGATTCTGCATTAATCTTCACCAATAATTAAAACTTTAAAATTAAAGTTTCTCGAAAAAACTTTTTCCGTCTAATACTTAATAAAAAAAAGATAAACTTATTGAATTGTTACTTACTGATTTATTACTTATTAATTTATTACCTTTTAATTGATAACTTTTTAATTTATTACTTAATGATTTAACTTTGAGACTGCCATCCCAGCGATCCATCCACTTGTCCAACAATGTTGAAAATTAAATCCACCAGTGATCCCATCAACATCCAAAACTTCTCCAGAAAAAAATAACCCTGGACAAATTAAGCTCTCCATACTTTTAAAATTAACCTCATTAATTTTTACGCCTCCGGAAGTAACAAATTCCTCTCCAAATGGACCTTTGCCCGAGATTATATATTTATCCCTCATTAGAGTATTTATCATTTTCTCTCTTTCATCCGCCAGTAAATCAGCCCACTTTTTCTCTTTATCAATACCTATTTTCTTTAATAAAAAAATCCATAATCTTTTTGTTAATAGTGGAACAGGTCTACTATTAATGAGATTCGCCTTACCTTTATTTAATCTTAAATATTTAACTTTTTCTTTTAACTCCTCATAACTTAAAGAAGACCATTTAATGATTAGATTAAATTTATATTTTTGGCTAAAAAGTTCCCTTGCTGCAATTGATGAAAGTTTTAATACTGCTGGCCCACTAAATCCCCAATGCGTTATTAGTAAATCACCTCTATTTTGGAAATTCTTATTGTTTAATTTAATTTCTATATCTATGCCCTTTATCGATACCCCACTACATTCATCCAAATTTGGTTCTTTTGTAGAAAAAGTAAAAAGCGATGGTACAGGTTTAACAATGGTATGTCCAAGATTTTTAGCTAATTTATATCCACTTGGATTACCTCCAGTTGAAAGAATAATATTTTTTGCAGTTACCTTTGCTTTTTTAAGACTTAAAATATTGAATATATTATCTGGAGTTTTTGAAATTTCTTTTACAAAAAATTTTGTTAATATCTCTACTTTTTTTGATAAAGCACTTTTTCTCAAACAATTAATAACATCTGAAGAAGAATTAGATACTGGGAAAACTCTTAGATCTTCTTCAATTTTCAATTTTAACCCTTTTTTCTCAAACCAATCATATACATCTCCAGCAGCAAAACGATTAAATGATTCCAAGAGCTGAATTCCACCTCTGGGGTAATTATCAACTAGTTCATTCGGTATCCATGTCGCATTAGTGACGTTACATCTTCCCCCTCCACTAATCCTTACTTTCTCCATTAGTTTTGAAGTGCCTTCAAGAATTATTATTTTTTTTACTCCATTTTCAGCAGCAGTTATTGCTGTCATAAAACCAGCTGCACCGCCTCCTACAACTGCTAAATCAAAAGGTTCCAAAAACTTATCATTCAATATGCTTCTATCTGATAATAGCAATTAGTTATCAAGAAAAATTATTCCAAAAACTATCAAAAAAATAAATAAAAAACTTCATAATAAATAACTGCAATTCACTAATTTTTAAATATCAAAAAAAAATCAACGCAGTCGTTATTTTTATGCTTTAACTTAATTAAATGAGTCTAATTTTTTCTTACGTCAAATATTCCGAGGCCAGTTTTCCTATGACTGGTCAATATACGGCTCTTCTTTTGATAACTTCTGTTATTTGGGTTTTACTTTGGTTAGGTTACAGACAAAACAAGATAAATGATGAGATCAAGAAAAAAGAAAAAGAAGAAAGAATTAATGCGAAAGTTCAAAGAAGAAAGAAGTTAGAGAGTTTGTACCCTAGTAATAAAAAAACTGTTTAGAATTAAAAAATTACTTTAAGTAAATATGAAAAAAAATAATTTCAAATCACTTATTCAGTACTTACCGGGGATTTTGATTCTTGTTTATGTATCCTTTTTAGTATTTACTCAATTTATAAAATAAAATTTCTAAAAATTATTCGTTTTGATTGGAATCCTTTCTGCTTTTGGAGCCGCTACATCTTGGACTTATGCGTGCTTTATTTGGCGCACGCAAACTCAAAAATATAAATCAATAGATATAAATTTAATAAAAAACATAATAGCTTTTTTAGTTTTTATTCCTGCTTTTATTAATCTAAGTTCTATAACAGAATTAAAACACATATTTATCTTACTAATAAGTGGAATAATAGGTATTGGTTTAGGTGATACTTTCTATTTAAAGTCACTACAAACAATTGGCACAAGAAAAACTTTATCTATAGAAACGCTTTCCCCCTTAGTAGCTGCTTTGTCAGGAGAAATTTTTATTAATGAAAATTTAACAACTAAATCATGGGTTGGAATAATCATAGTATCGATTTCGCTATTCATAATTCTCAAAAAAGGTAATAATTTAAAAGAGGAAAACGCACCTTTCTCAGAAAAAAATAACATTCAGATTTTTGCTTTTCCTTTTTTGTCAGTTTTATGTGCAGTTCTAGGAGGTCTTTTTTCAAGGATGGTTTTCCTTCAAAGCAATTTATCTCCTTTCCTTACAACTGAGATAAGATTATTAGGTGCAATAATTTTTTTGATTAGTCTAAAAGGATTTAATATTAATTTTTTCTTAAACAAAATAGAAAAAAAACAACAAAAAAGATTTTTGATTTCAATACTTCTTGGAACCAATATAGGAATATTGCTACAACAAGTTGTTTTTAAAACCCTTCCCATAGGAGTAGGTTGGACTTTATTAAGTACATCTCCAGTAATTTCCTTATTCTTTGCTAAGAATGAGGAAAGAGAAATTTCCAGAAAAATAATATTTTTCACTTGTTTTTTATTGTTTGGCTTGACATTAATAATTCTTTAATCTCAGATTTAATGTAAAAAATACTCATGTTAATAGAAATCAGATTAAATAAAATTATCCTATAAACACTCAGAACAATGAAAATTTTAAAGAAAAAAAGAAATGGTATATTTGAGGTTTATCTTATTTTTTTAAGTTGCATTTATGCAGGCGTTATGGGTTATAAATTTTTATTAAATTTTCTATTTACTTAAAATTAATTAATTCTTTCGAATGATTTAATCAACTTACCTCCGTCTTGGTCATCATCATCATTGGATGCAAAAAATAAAAAAAATATCCCAAGAGAAGCTATAGACAATGATATTGACAATACAGAAAGTTCATCCATAAATTTAAATTTTTTTCATGATAAACCAAAAAAAATAAAAGACAGTAAACAAATACACATTCTTGAAAATATAAATTGCCTTTATTTGTAAAATAAAAAAAATATTCAAACTATTTCGTGAAAGTTCTAATCACTTCCCCTTGTAGTGCAAGCACAATAATTCAGTATGGAATAAAAAGTTGGCCTATTTGGGAATGTGAGCCAAGTAAATTTCAATGGAATTACGATGATAAGGAAATTTGCTTAATTATTGAAGGCCAAGCGAAAATAAGTACGCAAAACGGTGACATTTATATTGTTAAAGCTGGCGATCTAGTTGAGTTTCCTGCTGGACTATACTGTGAATGGGAAGTTACCAAAAGTATTAAAAAACATTATCGATTAGGCAGCTAAATGTAAGAAAAAAGATCTTTCTTTCTTTATTTTATAATCAATAAAGATAAAATATAGTTAATACATAATTTTCAAAAAGGAAACTAATTTTATGCCTTTTACTGATCAAGAATATTTTGAGGTTATCGAAAAAAACGAAATAGTAAAAAAGTCATTTGAAAATATTAAGCAAATTTGCATTGATTTGCAAAAACAAACAAATTGTCCTGAAGAAGACCTAAAAGATTTTCTTGAGTTTATTTCTAAACAATGGAATAAGTAATAATTAACAACCTTTTTAAGAATACTAGATTTAAAATCTCAATTTAGTTTTCTCACCGAACAAATTCTAATCTAATTACTTTTTTGGTTTTGTATTGATACTGGAAGTTCCCTTAGCAGCAGAAACAAAGAAAAAGAAGCCTACAATTCCTGAAATACCAAATATCGCAGCCAAAGGATCAAAAGTGAAAGAAAACATAGAATTTATAAAATCAAGATAAATAATAGTTTTTGAATTAAAATTGCACAATTATTGTTAAGTATAAAAAATAACAATTACGCGATTCATTATGTCATTATATGTTTCTTAGTAGGTTAAAAAAATAATTATTCAAATTGATATTGAAGAATAAAAAAATCAATAAACACCAAAGATTTATTCCTATGACATAGAAAAGTTTAAAAAAATATTTATAGAAAAATTGAAAAACACTGCCTAGTGGATCCACAATTGTTGTTTCTTTGGATTAGTATAACCCCATGACAGAATTCTATTCGGCCTCTACCTCTGTACTCCCTTTAACAGCAATATTATGGTGTTTTTATCCAATAGCTGTTCTCGTAATCATTGAGTTACTTCTAGGTGGTGGATTTGATGATGATAACGACGATCAAGATGGTGGAATGCTTATACCTGCTTACTCAAGCTCAAAGGTCTAAAAAATTTTTTTAAATTACAAACTTCTGAAATAATTTCAGTAAATTGACTAATAATATTGATACAACTCTTATTTCTCTAGTAACACTGACCATCCTTATTATTTTTTCTCTCTCCTGGCTTTTGTTTAGAACACTTAAAGAAGGTAGAAAAGCTATAACAGAAATGAATAAGGATAAATCTTAAATAACACAAAAGAAATTTAAAAATATTGAATTTTCATTGAATTTATTAAATTCTTAGATTTATAAGATTTACTAACTAAAAGATATATTCGTAATATTTAAAACTTTTCCATATGAAAGTTCGGAGATATCATGAAAAACTTAAATAAATATTAGAATTCAAAGGATTGCTGAATTAAAAATACCAATCCATTGATAACTCTTTTTTTTGAAAAGCCCTCTCTTAGTAATTACTTTAATAAATAAGCATGCATCTAAATTCTTTACTTTATATTTGTTCCATATCTTTATTCATTTATATTATGGCGCTATTTTGGAGAGACTTACCAAATCAAAAAAAGTAAATAAATAATTAATATTAAATTTATTGCTTATCAAAATAAATTGAGTTATTAATTTAATATTGGATTTAATTTTTTATATAAATGCTTAAAGAATCTTCAAACGACAATAACAAAAATATACTCTCGGAGACTACAAGTATTGCAAAAGAAAAGATGAGTTGCAAAGACGGATTCTGTTCATTACCAAATCAAGATGAGATCCCAAAACAAGATTCAAATAAAATTAATTTATTTGATCCTATTTAGTAAATAAAAAACATTTTGATAAATTGAAGATTAAATTGATAGTGTTAAATTCTTTGATTATTTAATTTATGTTAAATGAATTTTTAAATGCGTATAAGGAGTTTTGGATTAAAGCTACAGAATTCAAAGGATTCACATCTCGATCGGACTGGTGGTTAGTTCAATTAGCGAATCTTATAATTTCTTTCCTAACTATCCCAATATTTTTAAAAACGTTTGGTTTCAATGCTTATGGCATAGTTTGTATCATTCCTCAAATAGCTATTGATATAAGAAGAATCAGAGACTTTGGAAAAGATTGGAAATGGATTTTTATTAATTTAATACCTATCTTCGGATGGATCATGTGGTTCATCTGGTTAGGCTTTGGTAAGACAGGTAATGGAGGAAATAAACTTAAATAGAAATTAACTCTTTATTTTTTTTCTTTTTTTAAAGTCTACAAATCTTATCTTGTTTCTTAACTCTATTTGCTTTTCAAGAATCCTAAACACATGCATCTCGCATTCGGTTAATTTAAGAAACTGATCGAGTGTATCTTTATCTTCTTCATCAAAATCTTCGAAAACTTCTGAAATAGCAATACTATTTCTAGAAATAAAATCCTCTGCAACATCTCGTGGATTCTTTCCTGATTCAAAATCCTGAAAAGCTTCATAAGAATTAAGTTCTCTCGTTAACCATTTAAACCATGGTTCATTTTTATTATTTTTTTTATTTATGATTTTCTTCATTAAAAATTTTTTACTAGTTTAATCATTATTAGTTATTCTTTCTTTGACAGCTGTACAATTACTTATTTTTAAAATTTAATTAAAGATAAACCTTATTTTTAGAAAATAACTAGCATAATTACCCATAAATCTTCCTGAAAAATAAGTATTTATTACTCATTTTTTGTTAATGAGATAGCTAGAATTTATTTTTTGTAAAGTACATTGTCAATTCCATTTTATGATTTTCCTTCGTCTCCAATTTTAATAATTGGTGCCCTCGGCATTGCAGTCGCGATAGTAGTTTTTTTTGTCTCTTACCAAAAATATTTCAATTCTCCTTTGAACAGAGAGCGTGCAGAAAAGAAAAAATCCTTAATTAAGGAACGAAAAGAATTAAATGAAAGATTAGAAAAAATTGAACAAGATTTAAAAAATTTATAAAAATTTCTCTTAATAGAGATGAGTTAATGATCTCGAATTCAAGACCTTAATTTTTTAAACAGCAATTTTGGTCTATAAGGAGTTATGGATAAAGATCATCTTATTGATTTAATTTCTAATAGTCTTCTTTACGAGAGCAAAAATTCTGACTCTACTAAGAATCTTAGTGACTTTAAAAATTACTTAGAAAGATTAAATCTAGATCAATTGAGAACTATGTCTAAAGAATTTATTCTTTAGTATGATTTTTAAAATATTTTATTGTTTATTAAATAATCAATACTTATTAAAAATTGTTAGCATCAAAAAAATAATAGAAATATGCTTAAAGTTAATAGAGCTGATTTTTTAATAAAGCCATTTTTAAAAAGAAATAATACTAGAGCTTTTTATCAAATTATTTCTACCATCTTCCCAATAATTTCTATTTGGTTAATCGTCCACCAAATAATAACTCTACCTTTTTCATTATTTATTAAAGGATTTCTATTGGTACCTTTCATAGTTCTCCTAACTCTTTTCTCTTCTCGAACATTTTCATTAATGCACGATTGCGGACATAATTCTCTTTTTACAAAACGCAAATTAAACCGCTTTTTTGGATTTTTACTTGGCTTAGTTAATGGTATTCCCCAGAAGTCATGGTCAATTGATCATGCATTTCATCATAGAAATAATGGAAATTGGGAAATTTACAGAGGACCAATAGATGTTTTAAGTCTTGAAGATTATAATTCCCTTACAAAAAGAGATCAAATTTTTTATAAATTAAGTCGAAACTGGATGATGCTTTTCCCTGGCGGTTTTTTTTACTTAGTTTTGAAACCTAGATTAGGACTGATTATTATTATTTTTAATTTCACTAAAGATATATTGAAAGAAACTTTTATCAAAATAAAAAACAGAGAAATTTATCAACTTCTCGCTATTAATTCAAGAGTCAAGCCACCCTTTTCTGATTATGGAGATAATTTCAGTGAAATATGTGAATTAATAATCAATAACATGGTAGTAATCGCAGGGTGGATTTTTATGTGTAAATGGCTGGGGTTAGTTTTTTTCTTATCATTTTATTCCATTGTATTAACCTTATCAGCAGCAATTTTAATATGTGTTTTTTTCGTGCAACACAACTATGAGAATGCATATGCTAAAAATACAAAAAATTGGGATCTTATAGATGGAGCGATTTTAGGTAGTAGCAATTTAGATATCCCTAATTGGCTAAATTGGTTTTTAGCAGACATATCCTTCCACAGCATTCATCATCTCTCTGAGAGAATACCTAATTACAACTTAAGGGCTTGTCATAAAGCAAACATTCATTTGCTCCAGCAATCAAAGTTCTTAAAATTAAGCGATTTTTCAAACTGCTTTAAATATATTATTTGGGATAATAAAAATGAAAAATTAATTCCTATAAGTTAATATCTAATTCAACCTTCTTCTCAATTTTCTTTTTAGAGGGATACTGCTATATGCATGAGTACCAATGGATGGAGGCAAGTCATTCTTTAAAGGATGCATAAAAGCATTTGCCATACTCTCTAACATTTTCGAAAGCCAATTAATTACTGATTTCATTTAAAAATCTAAAAGTGTACTTTTTTATCATCTAACCAAATAACTTAAAAGTAAATCAGTCTTTATGCTGATTTTTTTGGAATATTAACTTATAAGATTAAAATTAAAAATCAAAAGTGTTTTTTTCTTTTATCTTTTAAAAGGATAATAGTACTACCTTTTTAAAAGCAAACTTGGTGAAATATAGATTTAGTAAATAATACTTATTTTTTCTAATTCACTTAATAAATTGAATTATTGAACATAATTTCGTGCTATATCTCTATTTCAAATAAATTTAACAATATTATGAATGATTCATTTGCTTCTACCAACCAGAACACAGAAATAGATTCTATTAATTCATATTTTGAGTGTATTACTGAATGCAGTATTGTGGATGGTCATCAAGAATGTATTACACGTTGTTTAGAAATTCATTTAAAGGGTGGTGATCAAAATGAATAAAAAAAATACACCACAAAGGAAGACAACTTTAAAATGGAACTCTAATGGAGAGCTTTCGGAAATTGATATGTTAAGAATTTTAGAAAAGTTATCATCTGTTGATCTTAATCAATGTGAATTAACATGCGATTCTGAACAAATTTAAAAATTATTTATTATTTCTAGAACTTTTCAAATTCTTAATTACGCAAATAAATTTGATCCTGATATCAAAAAAGAGTTTTTTTTAGTAATTACTTTTAAATTTTAAAAATATTTCTATTAAGAACCAATATTAATAATTCTGAAGTCAGACTAGATTGAAAAATTTCTTTTTTATATTTTTACCAATACTGCAGATAAAAAGCAGCTTATGGGATTTTAAGGTATTAATTTTTAATTGACTAGATTTCAATCAAGATTTAGAGCATTTTCTCGAAGACTAAGGATTTATTTTAAAAATTAATTTTTAGAACTACTACCTTTTTTTAAGAATTTTTTACTAATTTCGTTTTTTGTTAGTTGAATCGGTTTTACTAATCCCGAATCACCATGAGTTGGACAATAATAAGTCATAAGCATCCAATTTTTTTCTTGATCCATAAATTAATCACTGTTCTAAATAATGATTAATTAAATAGGATGAATTTTGAAAAAATTGATGTTTTTTAATCTTTTTTTCTTTTTTACTTAATAATTTATAAAAACTTCGAATTTATTCTCACAAAATAGATATAAATACGCATGACTTTGAATAAAAATCCTGCTATTTATTAATAAATTCAAAAAAATCTATGTCTCTAGAATCTATATTGATGGTAGTTGCTCCAATATGTGTTTTTACAGTAGGAGTTATTGTTTTACCTATTCTAGTAAAGCCTCGTAAACAATCTGGTTTACCTAAGAGATATATACGCGGTCTTTAGATTAATTAATCTTAAAAGAAGAGCATAGATAATCAAAAAAAGAATTAAATAGATAATAAAAAGATTTCGTTAAAAGAAAAAAATAATAAATTTTTGGCACAAATAATTTTATTTGAGGATGAAATTAAAATCGTAAAAATTTATCGAAAGAAAAATTATAAATTCTTTTCATTATGAGATCCTGTGATGGATAATAGATTATATAAATTCACTTTTATTTAACAAAATTCTTAACCAAAAAAATTTGAGTAATATAAAATTTTCAGGTCTTAAAGGCCAAGCGCTTGTAATTGAGGATAATGATATTCCAAGCATAAAAGAATTTCAGGATGTTATCCCAGATCACTACTTTAAGTGCAATACCAAAACTTCTTTGAGGTATCTTTTACAAACAGCTTTAATTCAATCATTTGTAGTTGCAATAGGGCTATCTATTCCATTCAACCCAAAAATGATTCCAATTTGGATTATTTACGCATTACTATCAGGTACCACTGCAATGGGATTCTGGGTCATTGCCCATGAATGTGGGCATGGAGCATTCTCCAATAACAAGACATTGCAATCTATAACTGGTTATTTACTACATTCAATACTTCTAGTGCCTTATTTTTCTTGGCAGCGTTCTCATGCAGTTCATCATCGATTCACAAATAACATAACCAATGGAGAAACTCACGTCCCTTTAGTCATTAAAGGAAATGGAGTTACAGAAAAAGTTGGCGGAGAAAAAGAATTACATTTTTCAAATTCATTAGGTAAGAAAAATTATGGAATTCTTCAAATTGTTTTACATCTTATATTTGGCTGGCCTGCTTATTTACTCACGGGAAGTACAGGAGGTGTTAAATATGGTATTTCAAATCATTTTTGGCCAATTAAACCATTTTCTAAGGCATTATGGCCATCTATATGGGCCAAGAAAGTTTGGATATCAGATATTGGCGTAGGTTTAACATTATTGGGCATTTTTTATTTAGTTTTCAAGTATGGATTATTTCCAGTAATTGCTCTGTATTTTGGCCCTTTATTGGTGGTTAATTGTTGGCTAGTAGTTTATACATGGCTTCATCATACAGATTCAGATGTACCACATCTTTCAAATACGGAATTTTCTTTTATGAAAGGCGCATTTCTATCTATTGACAGGCCTTACGGAAGAGTCCTTAATTTTCTTCACCATAATATAGGTTCTAGCCATGTCGTTCATCATGTATGTCCAACGATCCCTCATTATCATGCAAAAAAGGCAACTGTCTTAATTAAAAAAGCCTTTAAAAAAGCATATCTTTTTAATCCTGATCCAATACACAAAGCTCTCTGGAATATTGCTTGTAATTGCGTTGCTGTTGGGTCAGACAGCAAGAGAGGAAGATATATATGGCAATCTTCTTACAAAATTGTGGATTAATACAATATAAGCATCAATTCTTTATCACATTAATTTGCGCAAATCTGAAAATAATATAAAAGAATAGGCAATAACAAATTTTTTATCTTAGAAAATACTAACAATTTCAAGTAATTCTATGAGTGGCGACAATTTGTATGGTAAGCAGCCTATTAAATTTTATTCGGAGAAAATAACACTTACAAAAGTTGAATTATTAGAAAGACAGCTGAGTTTAGGCGAAAAAATTTCAGATTTAGATCAAAAACATAAAGAATGGAGCAAAAAACTATCCAGTTGATCATCTAATAAAATTAATTTTCAAGACTTATTAATATTTGTATTTGCCTTATCAAGAAACTTTTCTATAAATTATTGAAAAATTATTTGCAGGCATCCTAATAAAATCCTCTTGAGAAAAACCATTTTTCTTACTCTCATCACAAACTTCCTCAAGATTTTTAATACCCCAAAGATCATTTTGCATTTTTAATGAATTATCAAAAAAATAATTACTTTCGCTTGTATGCTTATTACAAATTTTAAATGGCCCATATAAAATTAAAAATTGCCCCTTTTTTAGTAATTTTCCTGACTCTCTAAAGAGTGCTACAGTACAAGACCACTGTGCTACATGAATCATATTTATCGAGACTATTCCTTGCAAAGAATGAGCTAATCTCAATGGAATTTTCCAAGGAATTTTTTCTACATCTATTTCAAGAGGCTGGGGCATTTTCTTAGTTAGTTCCTCATACTCAATCCAAGAACTTATACTTTTTCTATGCATTAACTCTGGGTCACTTGTTTGCCAAATTATTCCAGGAAAGCGTTTTTGAAAAACCACTCCATGTTCACCGCTTCCACTCCCGATTTCCAATACTGTACCTTTTTTTATAATTCTGGATAGTACATCACCAATGCAGTCTCTATTTCTTTTAGTTGCCGAAAAAAAAAGTCTATTATCCAAAATTAAAAAAAATTGGGCCCTTTAATAAAAAAAATAATTCTAAAATTCTTGATTACTTAACCTTTCTCAATTTAGGAGTTTTGAAAAACATTATTTTAAGGCTAAAGAATAATATGGAAATTGTAAGAGCAGGCAAGATATAAAGTATTAAATCAGAACTAACTAGAGAAGGAATCCTTCCAAAAATTAAATGCATGTAATAAGTAGCAAATGACATAATCTCTTATATATCTTATTTATTAATAGCAATTATTTGAATTTTTAAAACTTCTTTTAGTCAAAATCTAAAATTTTTAATGAAAAGAGTCAGCCTGTATCCCTACTAGCTGACTCTTGCCTTTATCTTAATTAAAATAACTTTTTAATGAGGCTTTAACCCGAAAAATAAAAAAAGCTTATAACTTTTATTTCCCCTTCAAATTGGTAGATATTTGTATCAAAAATATAATCAAAAATTGAGTATAAACTGATACAGATTTGTCGCATATTTGCAATTCATCGAAATATAACCGTAGATTCCCATATTTTTCTTTACAAAAATAAATAAATATGTTATATTTGTTAATATTATTTATTCAAAATCATGACTCCAGAAGCAGAACGTTTTAACGGTTGGGCAGCAATGCTAGGATTCGTTGCAGCGGTTGGTGCATATGTAACAACTGGCCAAATTATTCCAGGTTGGTTCTAATGAAAAAAATTGAACCAAAAACTGTAGAAAAAGAAAAAATAGTCGCTGAAAAACTTAACGGAAGATTTGCTATGTTAGGTTTTGTCGCACTAGTTGGAGCATACTTAACAACGGGTCAAATTATTCCAGGTTTTATTTAAAGAAACTTCGGCGATCTTGATAAGGAATCGATTTAGAACATATTTCGATTCCTTTTTTTGTAATTTTTTAAATATTTAGGATTAACTGAAACTTGTACAAACAAAAATATAAAGTATCAGCTCAAAAATCAGTATAAAAACTCTTACAAGATAATAAAAATAATAATATATTGATCCTAGTAATCCAGGTAAATCAAATGGTTAACATTATTTTGGAAATAGGATTCTGGCTCATTTTGCTAATTTATATTTCTGCAAGATTAACTCAAACCAAAAAAGGTTTTAAACAACAACATTAAAAAAATCCTCATTCAAAGAGTAAGTAAGTACGAATTTGTTAGGCTAAATTTAAAAAAGACTAATACTCAGGAATTAATTCAATCCTTTTTTCTAAAAAACTTAAATTGATTTTAAAATTAATCTGACTTAATCAAGATAATAAGAAAAATTTATGAGAGTAAAACTTGAGCCCGACACAGCGTTTATTGGCAAAAAATTTACATACATATTTCTTGGATTAATATTTGGTCTTAATGCAATAACTTTTATTTGGTTTTTTTTATTTTCAAGATTAATTTAAATCAAGTCAAAAAGTTTTTTAAAAAATTCCAGGTATTATCTGTCCCGTTGTTACATAAGCACCAATTAGTGCTACAAAACCTACCATTGCCCATCGACCATTTACTTTTTCAGCATTCTGAGGATAACCATCATATGATACTGAGTCATCTATGTAAGGTCTAGTTTCAGATGGGAACATATTTTGCCTTCCGCCTGATTCTGTTGTTAATCCTGTATTTGACATTAATTTTTTTTAATTGTTAACTAAAGTAACATAAATATTAATTTTTGTAAACCTGAAGAAGCAGCTATTAAGTTGAGAGAATTTTTAGATCAATTAATAATATCTTTGTATAGAAAATTTGTTGCTAAAAAATTTTAATTAAATATTCCCTTTGATCAAATCTGAGAGAAAATTACATAAATAAGTAATTATACTCACATTAAGTAATTTTACTTAGTAGAATAAGAAAGCATTTAGGAAGTGCTTAGCTGGTTAATCAGGAACTCTGAATTTAACCAAGTCGTCATGAGCTTGCCAGTGGGATACTTGTAAGCTCTTTTTATTTTTAAGGTCAGTGGAAAGTAATACCTAATAGAAAAGCCTCTAAATATATTAAAACCATGCAATCGAACAAATGTTAAAATTTTTTTTTTTTGCTAAATATAAAATAGACAAAAAAAAAGTATGTCTCTTGATTTTTTTCTCATTCCTTGTTGTATTTTGATTATCCTTTTTCTTTTAAATAGAGAGAATAGAATCTACAAAAGAAATCAAAAAGCTAAGTAATAAAAAATTTTGCGAGGGGAACTAAGTTAAATCTTTTCTTAATATTAATTTTTCACAATATAGTCTTTAACAATTAATCATGTTTTATTTTTTATGGCAGCGTAAGTATTTAAATTCTTTAAAGAGATTTATTTTTTATTAGTTATTTCATTTTAAGAAACCAAATTTTTTGTTTTGCTGCAAATATAAATAAGCTATTTTTTGATCAATGTTGGGTTTCTATTTATAATTATTCTCCTAGTTATTGATCAAAATTATATTGGTCTCTAAATCATTGATATTTTATAATTAGACAAAAGTTAGAACAAATTAAATAAATTCCTTTTGAAAATTTCAAATCAATCACTTATTAATAAAATCATCCATAAAATCATAATGCCTTGGTATTCAATACCTTTAATAGATAGATGGTTATTAGGGCAAATAATACCTCCTATGATATTTGCCATTTCTGCTTTTACTGTTATTTCATTATCTGTTGGGGTAATGTTTGATCTCATAAGAAAAATAGTAGAGTATGGCCTACCTTTACTACAAGCTTTCAAAGCTTTAATTTATAGCCTTCCAAGCTTTTTAGTTTTGTCATTTCCAATGGCTGTTTTATTGTCCACATTATTATCTTATGGAAAACTATCTGCTAATTCTGAATTATTAGCTTTAAGGTCATTAGGGATTACAACATCTCGAATTCTCGCTCCTGCTATTACAGTTTCAATATTCATGACAGGATTAACTTTCTATTTCAACGATAACTTAGTTCCTACAAGTAATAAACTTGCAGAAGCAACCTTAAGATCTGGAATAGGAAGTTCTTTCAATAAAGAAAAAGGGAAAAATAATATTATTTTTTCTAGAAAAGGATCAAGAATAGATACCTCTACTAATAAGCCAACGAAAACAAATACATTGCTAACCCATATTTTCTATGCTTCTCGGTTTGAAAATAATATTATGAGGGAAGTTACAGTCTTAGACTTTTCAAGAGAAAATATTCAACAAATTCTTACTGCAAAAAGTGCCATCTTTAATAAAGATAATTCTTCTTGGATATTTACAGATGGAAGTATTGTTTCAACTGACTTTTCTGGACAAACAACAAGTACTAAATTCAAACAATATACATATCCTTTCGTTGAAGGTCCATTAGATCTTGCGAAAGTTCCAAAAGATGCAAGCGATATGTCTTTAAAAGAAGCTTTAGAAGCTGAAAGAATATATAAAAAGATAGGAGATCTTAAGGAGATTAGAAAGATTCAAGTACGTATTCAAGAAAAATTTACTTTACCTTGTGCTTGTTTAGTTTTTGGATTAATAGGTAGTATTTTAGGCTCTAAATCTCATCTAAGATCTTCAAAAAGTCAGGGATTTGGGTTAAGTATACTTCTAATATTAGTTTATTATGTAATTTCGTTTATAAGTAGTTCTTTTGGTGTCAAAGGATTACTTCCCCCATTAATTGCAGCATGGTTTCCGGTATTAATTTCTTTGGGAGGCGGATTTTATTTTTTAAGAAGAACGTCTACATAATTTTTTAAAGAAAAACCTTGATAATTTATTCTTTTCTAAATAAAAAAGAAAAAAATATCTAAATTTTTATAAATATTACTTTTTAAAATTAAATTTATTGAAAAAAAATTATGAAAATATCAAAGACGCTTACCTTATAAAGAAATATAATTTATCTACTTAAAAATATAAAAATTAGTTTTTTGAGTCTTTTAATAATTTTAAATTCTGCCAAAAATGCAAAAAGATTCCTGTTGATAAGAGAAATTCAAAAATTTCTTGATCGTTTCTAATATGTTCAACTGTTGAAGCCCAGGAAATATCATAATAAGCAAAGAATAAAGAAACTATTAAAAAAAACAAGCTGTATTTTCTAGTTGGTAAAGAACTTAAATGGGGCCATTTTCTCCATCCTATCCAACCAAAAAAGATACATATAAGATGCAATAATGGATCTAGAAGAATATTATGAAAAAAAGGAAGATTATGAAAATTTATCTCACCTTGAATACTCAACTCTGATACTGAATTCAATGTAAAACCAAAAATCCTCTCCCCCCAACTTATTTCTTCAGCAGAAATTAGAAAGCAAAATAAACTAAAAGTTAACCAAACCAAGGAATTTATTGATCTCTTTTTTTTTGACTTATAGAAAATAAAAAGACCTATTAGAGAAGAAATAAAAAATTGGCTAAACTGTAGCCATTCCAAAGGCCCATCTTCTTTTTTCAACAAATCAAACCATGAAGTTCCAATTACATTTTTGCCAAAAGGTAATATATATACAAAACCATAAATAAATATCAAATAGTAAATTGGGAATAAACTAACTTTTGAGGATATTGAACCCCAAGGTGTTCTTATATCATGCATTGCAATTTGAGCATTTTTTGTTATCAGCCTAAGTTTATATCTATGAATTAATTAAGTAAATATTTTAAGTTTTTTTAAAAGAATATTTGATTTTAATTTAAAATGAGATGACTTGGATTTTTTTCAAATATAGTAAGGACAATCGATTAATTATCCTATAAATAGGAAAATATTATGTAATAGTTTATAAGCTTATATTTTCTTTCTCATAAATGTAGACAAAAGAATGAATATTATAGGTATTACTAATAACTCAAATTTTCTAAAAATTTTAGCTTGGGATATCATATCTACCAAAACTTAAAATAATAGATTTGATGCTTTGAAAATCTCAATGTATATCTTGAAAATTATAAAAATCAAAGACAAATGATTATTTACTAAAACCAACCTTTTTTCTGGGCTTTGACTTTTGGGGCAGTCTTAATTTTTGGAGATTCTTCAACTCTACCCTTTATTATCATTAAAGGGACAATTGCCCATAAAGCTAAAAATAATATCCAAAATAAGTAAATGTTCATAGTACAAATATTAATAAATTTATAATAAATTGAAAAAAATAATATATGCGAGTTTCTTTTTAAAGTTCTAATTTACGTGTATAATCCTTTTTTTTTTGAAGAGAAATGATTTTTTTATATAAAAGATTTGCACTCATCAAGTCCACTGCTTTGCTTCAGTTAATGAGGAGTGCATTATTATGATGGCATTGTAGAAACTTATTTGTGAATTTTATTGGATGAAATATGTTTACATTAAAAATTTCCTTAGCAAAAGTTGAAATCAATGAAAAAATGTGATTTATGTAATAAGCCAGATAAAATTCATTATAGAGTTAAATCCATAATTCAAAGTAACTGGATTTTTTGTTGTAAAAAATGTTGGAATATTATTTCAACGCAAAATAAGTATTCCTATGGTGGCACAAGAAAGTCAAAATGAGAAATTATCTCTCAAATTAACTTGTAAAAACTATTGAAAAAAATAATAATATGTTTGAAATTTATAAAATTGCATTAAATAAAGTATTTACAATTATTGATGATATATAAATATAGTTTATGAAATTTATCTACAAAAATAACTTTATTTTCTTAGTTATTCGACTTTTTTTAATTTTTAGATCACTACTAATTTTGATTTCTCAATCAAAAAAAAATGAATCGATAATAATCAATAAACAATTTTTTCTATAAAAAATTTTTTAATTTTCTAAAAGAAATCATCAATTTCTTTTTTTATAGATTTATATTCTGAATTAATATCTTTAATAAATTCATCGAATTCCTTTTTAGAATTTTTATAGTTATTAATTCTTTCTTTGCTTTTCTCATAGATAATAGATTGAAATGTTCCTGGGTTTATCCTCTCAATCCAATATCCTGATAAACAATAAAATTTATTCGGAACTAAACTTATAATATATGATTGCTTGGAAGTTTTATATTGATTAATTATCTTATTAACTAGAGCTCCTTTAGTTTTTTTAGTCCCAAACAAAGTAATATTTTTTGCAAAGATCTTATACTTTTTTGAAACATTTTTACTTTTTTCTAATGAGTTTCCAGAAAGTATCTTTTCAAAAGAATAACAATAATCAAATAAATTAGTATTTTCTTTTTTTGAAGGATAAATAGCTATAAAAAAACTGAAAAATAAAAAAAATGTTAAAAATAATTTCCTATACATCATAAATTTAAGTCAAATTTATTATTACATAAAAAGAAAGAAAGGATTCAAAAAATGCTATAAATTCTTTTTTTGAAGAATCATATTAATTTAAAAGACATCTATTAATTAATCCAAACTTTTTTTAAAAAATCTAAAATTTTTACTGACTAATTTAGTATTTATTAAAAATCATTTTTTTCTTATAATATGTATTATGAAAAATTTTTTTTTTAAAAATAAAAGAATCAAAACCTTTTTAGATTTTTTTTCTAGAGTATCAATCTCGGCAATATTTATTTCCGCCATACCAGGCAAAATAAATGGTTTTGAAAGAACAGTTGAATATATTTCTTCAAAAGGAATTCCTGAACCATTTTCATCTATCCTTCTAGTGGGGGCAATAATATGTCTTATTTTGGGTTCTGGATTTTTTATATTTGGAGAAAATCAAAGAATCGGTTCAGTTTTTTTATTACTATTTCTTATTCCAACAACAATAATTTTTCATGTATTCCCTTTCCATGAAAGAGCAGTGTTTATGAATCTCGGATTGATAGGTGGATTAATTATTTCTGCAATAAGGGAACCAAAATAAGTAACTTCATTAAAGAAACTTAAATATTTTTTTATTTTTTCTCTCTTAATTCTGGGAAGCAATTCGAAATATGAATTAATTCATAAACCTCTTTGCTATCGTATTTTTTATTAGGAATTCCACTTCCCACCTCTATGCCTCTTTCTTTCATCTTCTTTAATATCAATTCTTGTCGTTGTTTACTCGACATAGACTTAAATCTTTTAGTTCGTTCTTTTTTATTCACTAGATCTTAATTTAGTTAAACTTTTGTGTTGAGGTTATATCAATTAGCGATTCATTAAATAAGTAAGAAAGCCAGTAAATGTAAGTAATTTAAATCCAATAAAGAAAGGCAAATATTTTTTGACCTTTTTGCCAAAGGGCAATAATTTGTTTAATGAATTGATCATGATTTCCATCAAAAATCTAATTATTTCGAACATGCTAACAAAATTTTTTTTGAATTATTCCATTTCGATTTGTACATTTTAAAAAGTAGATCTAAACTGAAATGGTTACGTCCCTTTTTTTATGAATGATAAAGAAACTATAATTTCGTTATTAAATGAGTTTGCTAATCCAAAAAAAATGGCCTCATTTTTTGTTGACAAAGCGACTTCAGATTTTTTATTCATAAGACCAAGTGGTAATCCTATAGATGCAAAAGGGTTCGAACAAATGATTACTGGTGATATAGTTCAAGAAAAGGCAGAAATAACCAAAATTCACCGATTCGAATTTTTAAGCGACAATATAGTAATGTGCATATTTACACTAGGTTCAAAATTTACTTATAAAGGGACACCTAATGATGACTTACCAACAGTTACGTCAATTTTTAAAAAAGTAAATAATGTTTGGAAAATTCACTGGATGCAAAGATCTACAGGAAATTCTGATTTATCTTTATGGGATTAGCAAAGTTAATAGCCCTTTTAATGGTGCTACTACTTGTAGGTAGTTCTTTTGTTGGTTTAATTTATTATTTTATAAAATAAATACATCAAATAAAGAATACATAGTAACTATTCCTTTTTTAGATAACCATTTCTCCTTTTTTGCTAAGTAATTTGATTTTCATGTAAAAATAAAAACTTTAGACAGACTAACGCCAATATCTAAAGCTAATAAAGCAATTAGTAACTTACTCATTTTTTAGAACTCTCAACTATTTTTTTGTAAAGTTCTTCTGAAATAGGTTTCATAACCTTTTAAAATCTAATTACAAATTAGTTATTTTAAAATTAATTTCTCGTTACTAAATATACGAATATATGAATTTTTAAATAGGCAAAAAATATCTTCACAATAAGTTTTTCTTATAACGTATTAATAAATACTTAATCCAAAAACCTCTATAAATGTCAAAACTTTTTTAAAAAAGAAATAAGAAATATTATTTCAAGTAAATAGATCCTCTATAAGTAAGCTTTATCAACTTTTCTTCTTGTTTTCTACAATATACGAATGACTTTCCATTAAAATACATGTTTACCATGTTGCAGCTCCTAAACTTGCTCAAGTCCCCGTCCTATGGCTTGAGTCGTACTGCGGTCTATCAAATGGTAGATCGGACGATTTTGTAGTATTCACTACAATCTATTTATAAAGTATTTATACTTAGATGTCAACAATTAATAGAAACTATACTTCAATTTAAAATTAGATTCTGCTCTCAGAAACTCCCTAAAAAGAATATAAAACATATAACTACGAGTAACTCCCATAAAAACTGAAACAAATGCCAGAACCACACAAATAGGGCAATGCGGGAATCCCATTATTTATTTTCCAAAATAAATTTCAATTCAGCCTCTGCATTAAGAATATCGATTCTTCTCTTAAGTAATTTAAAAAATTTAATTATTTTTTTCAAAATTAAACCTTCTTTAGGCATCATTAATAATATTATTCTAAGAATGAATATATCAATGAGCAAAAATACTGAATCCATTGATATAACAATAGTTTTGTAGCAAAATTATACAATTAACAACACCAACATATTCTCATATAATCTTAATCAATAAAGGCTAATTCAGAATCAAATATAATAACTGGTGACTTATTTACCTTGCAGTTCTATTTTTCTTTTGCTAGAAAATTGAGCGGGTAAAGTCCATTACTCCAGGAGGATTTAGTCCGCTGCCAAAATCCTGAGAGTGCAAATTTCTGAGTTAATAATATGCAACTATGCTTTGTAAGGGAAATATCTTGATTGCTTAATAAATTTATTTTGTATATTGCTATTACAAAAACTATTAGTTTATTTAAATTAGTTGCTAAATACTCATGGAGAAAGCTTTAGTAAATTTCTTTTACTTGTTATTAATAAGATCAGCCGAATCTCATTATGGAGAATCATTTGTGTCTGTAAAAGTTCCATCTAATTCAATCAAAAGTTTTTCTTGATTTTAGAAAGTTTTTAATAGTTAAATTAATAGCTTTCTGAAAAATTGAATAACTAATTTGAGTTAAGTTGGTTAATTATCTCTATTGCAAATAAAGATAAGGTTGTTAATCTTGCACTTAAAGAAGAAACTTAATTCCTTAAACTCATGAAATTTGATCATCTAAATTTCAATGAAGATGATGGCCTCTTGTCAATAGAAGATTTAAGGGCTTTACGTCTTCGAAAAAAGAAAATTGAAAGTGATAAGAAAGCCAGAAAGTATATCCTGGATATAAATCAAAGATATAGAAAAATGAGTACTCGCAAAAGTAATAACTTTTTAAGGAATATGAACCCTTTTAAAAAGGCCGCATAAATTGTTAATCTCGATTTTGTTAATTTGTTTAACTTGGCAACTTTCAGAGTAAGATTTTAATGGTGTTTCTTTGGAAGAGTTTCACCAAGAGGGGTCAATTTTTGGCCCCTTCTTTGCGGAGATATTTTTTAATTGAAACTCGTTATAAAATAAAAGTAACACTTTCCTAGAAGACGAAAGTGACGTAAATCTTTTGTTTAAAGTTTTTTATTACCACTTAATGAAAACTTTATTTCTTCAACTAAATACTCTTAATAAAAAAAACAAAAGTTTTAGCTTATGGATTATTTCCCATAATTTATTGAATTTTTTCATTTACTATTTTTAATGGCTTCTCCTACAAGTTGGGAATTCTACAAAGAAGTTGAAACTAAGATTTTATGGGTCAATATTTGTACCCACAATTTAGAAGGAGCAGCTATTTCAATCAATAAATGGTGGAAGACAAGATATCCAGAATACAAAATCAGAATAGTTTCTAAAAAAGAATTTGAAGTTGTAAAAATGCAAGCTGAGAAAAAGGAGCAATAAAATTATTCTTTGGTAAATATTGATGCTGAATATTTAATTTTTGCAGCTATTATAAAATCATTAAATTAATAAAAAAATGAACTCTGCATTTGCAAAAGTCTCAAATTTGAAAGTTAACAGAACTTCTAAAATGGCTATTACTCTCGCATCATCAACTTTCTTTTTGTATGCATTGGGTCAAGCACCAATTTTTAAAAATATACTTGCAGGTGCCTTCTCTTGCTCTGGCTAAATAAAATACCTTTTTTTAAGAGAGACTAAAAAGCTAAAATAGACAGTGATTTACAGTCGATCTAAACTTAGAGGGATAAACCCCTCTTTTTTAATGTTTAATAGATTTATTGCTGAAAAGATAATGACTCTTCTTATTTCTCTTTTCAGCTTATGAATATTTCCCCGCACCTATTAATTGATGCTGTGATATTAAGCGCTGCCCTTACGATAACTTTGGTATTAAGAGCAAAAGGTAATGCTGCCAGAAAAGAAAAAGAAAATAAATGATTAATAAAGCAGAAGAAAAAGAATTTAAAAAACCTAAATTACATAGATTTTGGAACTTTCTTATTTATGGAAGTTCCATTGCTATTGGAGTTTTCTTAGTTTATTTATATTCTGCTTATGTCTTTATAAATAAATGACGCACATGTACGGCATAGCGATTACTTATGGGGTTGTGAGTCTTTTATTGCTTGGTGGGTTTGCATACTTTACTTTTAAAATTAAACGCTAATTTTTATATCATCTGCAATGAAAGATTTCTTAGATAAATTTTTTGATTTATGTAGAGAATATCAAAAAGAAATTCCACCTCAGAAGATGGCTATTATTTTAAGAGAATATGCAGATAAATTAGATGAATGATAGCTACTGGCGAACGTGAGAAGGTATTTAGAGAATATAATTTCTAAGCAAAAATTTATACAAATTTTTTTAAATTTGGAATAATTTTTTTGAAGATATTTTCCTTGAATTATTTATAATTTGAGATTTTTTTGATCCTTAATCCGTACAATTTTGTTCCTCTAACCGCACACATAAAACTTGAAATCTACCATTTAAATGAATTAGAACATAGGTGTAGTCAAAGGGTAAGTCTTATGGCACTAAATGACACATTTACTATCCAAGAAATTAATTTGGATCAAAAAGACCTTTCATATTCCAATAAGCTCAAAGAAATTGAAGCTTATTGGAATAAAGAATGTGCTGAACATCCGAGTAACAACCATTGCAAGATTTTTTGTGATTAAAACTTTAATTTTTAGGTATTCTTACGCTTGATTTTTACATAATACCCGTACTATAGAATAATCAGATAGAAAGGAGGCTAAGCAAATGACTAATTTAGGTATAGAAATTTTATTTTGGACAATTTTAATTTCATATCTGGGATTAAGGTTTTCTCAAACTTGGAATGGATTCAAAAAACAGTATTAATTAGGAGAATAGAAAATGAAACTACAAACTCAGTTCACGGTTCCAAAAAAAGAATTAAAAGATCTTGATTATGTTAAGAAAGTAGATTTCTTAGAAGAAACTTTAAATAAAGAATGTATGGATTATCCAAATCAAGAAGATTGCTTGGTTTGTTGCAATTAGAAATCAAAAAATAGCTGTTTTTTAAAAGTAAATAAATTTTTATTAGTATTTATAAATTTTCTAAAAGGGAGTTAGCACTATGGAATTAAGATTCTTCCCAATAAATATTTTTAGAGAGACTCCAAAAGTCACATTCTTTGATGCAGGCATAGATAGTTCTAATGGTTCTGATGTTGTGATTCATTCTGGGGAAGCTATATCTCCTCCAGATGATTTAAAAGATGAGCAATATTACGTTCACTATCATCAAATTGACCACAATTTAGTTATCACCGGAGAAAGGAAATTTGTTTTAATAAATCCTTCCTGGGATGAACCTCATCATGTGATTTATTTAAATAGATCTATGGGAGCATTAGAAATTCCTAGAGGAACTTATCACAGATCAATCTCAGGGAAAGAAGGAAGTATTGTTTTAAACCAACCCAAAAGAGATGAATTTTTTGATCCTGCTAAAGAATTTATCCCTCAAAAATTAGACAAAATTAATTTAATTAAGGCAAGAAAAAGTCCGCCTGTTTATTGGATTTACGAAAATAAAAAAATCAAAAGAATAAATTTTAATCCTCTAGAAAGAAAAGTTAAAACTCTTGTTTGAAATGAAAAAACATTTATCCCCTAGTAATAATCTAAAAAACCTGAATTTAATTATTAATTCTGATACTTATAAATTGGCTCACAAAGATATTGGTTTACTTAGTCGAAATGAAATGCGTGGAGTCAGAATGCTTCTTGAAATTACTAAACCAGATTTAATCCTTGAAGAAAATAAAATTCTTTCAACCATAATTATTTTTGGAGGAGCAAGCATTACAGAAGAATCAAATACAAAAAAGAGAATTGAAAATATAGAAGAGTTAATTAAAAAAAATCATAAATCGATACTTTTAAAACGAAATATAAATAGATTAAAAAATTTACTTCTAATGAGTCATTACTATGAATCCGCAAGGGAGTTTTCTAAACTTGCTTCAATTAATAATCAAAATAAAAACTGTAATTCTCACGTGATTGTGACAGGGGGTGGGCCTGGAATTATGGAAGCTGCTAATAGAGGTGCATTTGAAGCAAATTGTAAATCTATAGGGTTAAATATCAGTCTTCCTAATGAGCAAATCCCCAACTCTTTTATAACGCCAGGTCTTTGCTTTAAGTTTAATTATTTTGCATTAAGAAAGATCCATTTTGTCATGCGATCAGTCGCTGCTGTATTTTTCCCTGGAGGTTTTGGAACGCTAGATGAATTATTTGAACTATTGACACTTTGTCAAACAGGAATGAAAACTAAAATCCCAATCATACTTTTTGGTAGAGAGTACTGGAATAAGATAATTAACTTTGATTATCTAGCTGATCTTGGATTGATTGAAGATAAACATTTAAATCTTTTCCAATATGCAGATACTGCATCAGAAGCATGGGAAATAATCAAATCATCAAAAATCTCAGCTTAAAAGTAAGCTAATTATTTTTAAATAACTTTTAATTACTTAATTTGTAGTTTGTTTTAACAGTTTTTATTATTGAATCTTGTGGTTCTTCACTTGGGAAACAATTAATAATCCTATATTTGCCTCCTTTTTTATCAGTCTCAACAACTGTAAATTCAACGTATTTACCAATTCCATCTCTTAAATCCTTGACTTCAGTATTTATTATTTCTTCTTTATCATTTTCAGTGATACGAGATTTACCTCCGCAACTTATTAAGGCGTTCCCCTCAGTGAGAAAAAAATCTTTGTCATTACTGCAAGAAGATAGGAAAGATAATGAGACTATTATTAGTATAAAATTTTTCATAATTAACTATTTTACTTAACTACATTATCAATGAAGCATATTAAATATAAAGTTAAATCCCTACCAAATTAAAAATTTAATTAATAATATCAGTGCACTAAATAGAAATTATGTTAGAAAGAAATGCCCGATGAATTTAGAAAATCTTTATAAATATTTTGCCAGTGTAGAATCCTTTGTTCAAGTCTATTAGGTGGACCAAGTTTAAAATTTTCCAGATAAGACTTATGAACTGATTCAACAATAACTTTATCTTCCCCAAGAAATTCTAATATACTTTTTTTCCAATTTTCTAAATCATTTTCACATAAAGAATCTGAGGCTAATTTAATTTCAATAATACACTGATCAATATTTTTAGGAAGATAATTTATTAAAACAATACCTTTACCAGGCCAGATTATTAGATGGGTCCATGGAAGTAGTCCAAAGGTATATAGATTTCCCTCACTGCTAAGAGGGGTAACAAGTACATTACAAAATTCACTGAAGAAATACCTGTAGTTTTTAATTGGACCTTGTTCTCTATGTAGGGTATCTTTATGAGCTATTGCCACATGATAATCATCCAGTGTATTATCATGAGCAATTTTCCAATTGCAATTTAAGGTATCTGAAAATTCAGAAAAAATGCTGTAATTCATATCCCATTCATCATTACATTTTCTTCCAACAAGCTCAATTTGATCATCTATAGATATTGGTTTTTTACTAAAATTAATCCAAATTAAAGGTCCATTGATTAAAGAGTTAACTTTTTCTAAAAAATAATCCTCTATTTCTATTTTTGTCTCAAAATCATACTTTAATGGCAACGTTTTAAGTTTGCCAAAACTATCAAAAGTCCAGCCATGGTAAGGACAAAAAATATTTTTAGAAGAATTTAATTTTGTTTTTGGCAAACACAATTTTGACCCACGATGAGGGCATCTATTTTTAAAAACAGTTATTAAATTATTTTCTGAACGCGAGATTAATAATGATTGATTAAAGAATTTTTTTTCCAATATTTCGCCAGGTTTGATTTCTCCAATAAAAATCAATGGGTGCCAATAATTTTTTGAATAGTTATCTAATTCAAGTTCAAAAATTTTTTGATCGTTATAAAGCCAAGTAGGCAAAAAGCTAGTTGACATTATTTATTTTTTTGGAGGCCTCTTAAAAAATCAGATAATTCATATCTTAATTTTGCAAAATCCGAATCAAGTTTCAATTTATCTAAATCTCCTTTTTGTAGATCTACCCTAACTTCTTTTATGATTCTTCCAGGATTAGGTGCCAAAATACATATTTGCTGAGAGAGTGCTAATGCTTCTTCAATATCATGGGTTATAAGTAAAACTGTCAATGAAGTTTTTTTCCATAATTCATAGAGAAATTTCTGCATAGATTCTCTTATCTGTAAGTCCAATGCTCCAAAAGGTTCATCTAAAAGTAGGATTTTAGGGTTAGTTGCTAGAGCTCTTGCAATTGCAATCCTTTGTTGCATTCCTCCAGATAATTCTTTTGGATACTTGTTCCCAGAATCCTGAAGACCTACTACTTCTAATAAATAAGATGTCCTATATTTTATTTCTTTCAACTTGTAAGAATTTAAATTCATTCCAAATGCAATATTCTCAGATGCAGTGAGCCAAGGGAAAAGACTATATTTCTGAAAAACCATCCCTCTATCCAATCCCGGTCCACTAACTATTTTCCCATCTACTTTTACGTTCCCTTTAGATGGACTCTCAAGCCCAGCAATAATCCTCAATATAGTACTTTTACCTGATCCAGAGCTCCCAACAAGAGTTTTAAACTCCCCAGAACTTATTGAAAAGCTTATTCCATCAATTGCCTTTTTTCTATTTGAACCTTCCCCAAAATATTTTGAAATATTATTAACATCTAATTTCATTTAAACTGCCCATTTACATGTACGTCTAAGTAGCAATCTAAAACTCATATCCAAAGCAAATCCTATTAATCCAAGAACTATTAATTCTGCAAATATTTGATCTGTTCGAAAAAATCTTTGAGCCAATTGAATCCTTTTACCTAAACCAACTTCTGCTGCAATTAACTCTGCAACAATTACTAAATTCCATGAAGTTGCAATATTAATTCTTAAAGTATCAATAATACTTGGCAATGAATATCTAGCTATTACTCTGATCAATAAATCTTTTGTATTACCTCCTAAAGTAAGCGTTGTTTCAATGAGTTCTTTGGGTACAAATTTTACTGAATCCATAACCATCAAAACATTAAAGTAAACGGTACCAATGAAAATTAAAGCAATTTTTGGAGCCTCTTCAATTCCTAAATAAATAATAAGCAAAGGAGAAAAAGCAGCGGCAGGCATATACCTAAGCATTGCAATTAATGGTTCACATAACGCACAAAAAGAAGGGAATGAACCCATTAAAATTCCTAAAGGAATTGAAAAAATTGTTGCAATTATAAAACCAGCAAATACCCTACCAGTACTTGCAAAAATATCTTCAAATAATATTCCACTTTCAGCCATATCCAAAAGAGAATAAAAGACCGCTAACGGTGATGGTAAAAACATTTCACTTACAAGTTTTAATTGACAAACTAATGCCCAAATTAAAAGTGGAAGCAAAAGTGAGGTTATTTGAAGAAATATTTTATTTAATTTTTTCGGTTCACTACCAAATGAAAAGAGGGATAAAAAATATTTATCCCTCTTGATTAATTTCGAACTAACCATTTTAATTTTGTATTAATTAACTGATGTTTTTAACGAACGAAGAGTCAAATAATTTACCCATATCTGGTTTTTCAGGAATAAATCCTACCTTGACCATAAAGTCTGCCATCTGTTTGGCTGCATAAGGCATATGTTTCATACCGAACCCATCACTAAAAGCTTCTAAATTTTCTTCCAAAGAAAAGAACCTAGTTCCACCTTTGTATTGTTTGTATTCGCGTGTTGGGATCCCAGCTCGCTTTGCCATGATCTTTTCAGATTTTCTTGGATTTTTTTCCATGAATTCTCTTACATCCCACCATGTTTTAACAATTTTTTGAACATCATCTGGTCTTTCAGAAATCAAATCTCCGCTTACAGCTAATAAATCTGGGATTGCACCGGGATAATCTTTTGAACTAGCAATAACTCTTGCTCCAGGCCTCTTCATTGCAGTTCCTGTAAATGGAGGGAATGCACCAACTGCATCAACTTTTCCTGCTGCGAATGCAGTTGCAGCCTGATCAGTTGGGAGACCTTTAATAATGACATCATCTCGAGTTAATCCAACATCATTCAGAGCTAAAACAAGTAAAAAATCATCCACAACACCTTCTTCTACTGCAACTGTTTTACCTTTTAGATCAGCAACACTTTTAATTGATTTATCTGCAATTATTTGGTCATTCCCTGCAGAATTATCATTAACTAAAACAACTACTTCCCCTCCATTCTCTCCTGGCAAGAACGAAATAGTATCATTAAGAGTCTGCGAATTTCCATCAATTTTACCAGCAGCAAAAGTTTCCATAGATTGAACATATCCATCAAACCATTTCATCTGAACATTAACTCCATTCTTTTCAAACATTTTTTGATCAACAGCTATTGCCCAAGGCCACCATCCTGCCCAGTTACTGTATCCCAAAGTGATTGGTTCACCTTTTGGAGCTGCAGGACTTGATAGTGTACTCAATGAAATCGCTAATATTAGAGCAAGCAAAGAGGCAACAAAAACTCTCAATTTTTTAAACATTTTTGAAAAAAAATTTTACGTACTATCAATACTTAAGAAAAAGTAAATCTAAAGTTGTAATGACTGATACTTTTAAGAGATTACTCTTACTTAATCAATATTAATTATTTTTAAATTTCTGAATCTTTTTACTAATCCAATCTTGCCATAAATCAAATCCAGACTTGTTTATCGAAGAAATTTCTATCACATCTGCCTTCGGATTAGTTGAAGCTATGTTCGATTTTAATTCGTTAATATCAAAATTCAAATGGGGTAACAAATCAACTTTAGTTATCAAAATTAAATCTGCTTCTCTAAACATTATTGGATATTTTAAAGGTTTATCCTCACCTTCGGTAATACTTAAAAGCGCAACTTTAAAATGTTCTCCAATCTCAAATTCTGCAGGACACACTAAATTTCCTACATTTTCCACTAACAAAATATCTAGTGAATCAGGATTTATTTTTTTCTCAAGTAATTTCAAACCTCCACTAACCATATTTGCATCGAGATGGCATGCTCTTCCAGTTGTGATTGGCACTACTGGAATATTTAATTTTTCTAATCTTTCCGCATCAAGATTAGTGGTCATATCACCCTCTAAAACAGCACTGTGAAATTTTTTTGAAAGATCTTCTAAAGTTATTTCAAGTAATCTCGTTTTTCCTGCTCCTGGACTGCTCATTATGTTCAAGCAAAGTAAATTATAATTATTAAACTTAACTTTATTTTTCTCTGCTTGATGACTATTTTGATGAAGAATATTTAATTCAATTTTGTCTGAAATTGGTAAATGCATTTATATTTGAAAATACTTTTTTATTCTAGATACTTAATTTCTACTTTTCTTTAAAATCAATAGATGCGATTTTTAATTCCCTCCCACTAATAATTTCCTCTAAATTAAAATTGCAACATGGAGATTTATATCCATTCTCTTTCTTTGGAAAATATAATCTATTGCATTTAGAGCATTTCCCTTCAAAAGGTATTGTCTCAATAGTAATCTGAGAGGAATCTAACCAAGAACCTAAGACTGCTGCATTAAAAGTATTTATTAATGATATTGGTTCTACGCAAGTAAATTCCCCAATTTTAAGATTAATCTTTTCAACAACTATTTTTTTTTTATTTTTTTTCTCTGCCCACTCTTCCATGGAAAGAATAAGGCATTTTGTCATATCTACTTCATGCACGAAAATCTATCTCCATTTTTGATCAACTGACATATTACATTTATCTGAAATCCATTCTGGTTTAGATTGTCTTGGTAGCTGACCGCTTACTACAAGATGTGCAATAGAATCACAAATAACTCTAGTAGCTAATAGAGCTGTCATATCGCTTACATCATACGGAGGCGAAACCTCAACAAGCTCAATTCCACATACATTAACTTTTCTGATAATGTACTCCAAAAGTTTTAATGCCTCTCGAGGTAATAAACCCCCAGGTTCAGGCCAACCAGTTCCAGGGACAAATCCAGCATCAATACAATCAATATCAAAAGAAATATATACACAGTCAGTTCCATCCGTAGCTTTTTCAATAGCAAAATCAGCGGCCTCTTTTAATCCCATTTCACAGATATCAGTAACTGTTAAAACATTTGTACTTCGTTCCCTGCAAATTTTCACTCCTTCTCTTGGTACTTGCCAACCTCCAATTCCTAATTGAACAAGATTTTTTGCAGGTGCATTTTTCATATTAGTTGCATGAAACCATGGACAGGTATGCATTCTTTCATCTAAATCTGTTTCTTGAGTATCTACATGTCTATCAAAGTGAATGATCCCTACTTTTTTATCTCCTAAGTGGCGACAAACTCCTCTAACTGTGGGAAAACCTATTGAATGATCTCCACCTAAAATAATTGGAAATGCACCACTAGCAAAAATATGAGCAACCCCCTTTGAAATTTGATCAAAACTTTTTTCATTATTAGCTGGAATTGTAAAAATATCTCCTACATCACAAATAGATATCTGCTCTCTCAGATCCACTCCCATTTCGTAATTGTAAGGAGTATAGAGAGCAGAAATTTTTCTAATTCCTTGAGGTCCGAATCTTGTCCCTGGTCTATAAGTAGTTCCAGAATCATGAGGAACACCAACGATCGCAACATCATAACTTCCCACTTCATTTACATTTTCAACATATGGAGCTTTCATGAAAGTGTTGATACCTGCAAAATGGGGTAATTCTCCTCTTGAAAATGTAGATATATTTCTATCGACAATACTTTTTGCTCCTTCTAAACCATATTCCTTTGCTCGGGCAACCTCCTTTTCCCACCCTTTAAGAGGTAATTTTGATTCTTTTTCTAAAGCATCCATTCCTTCGCTGGGATGCTTCCTTATAAAGTTTTGATTTTCAGATGATTCAGTAGTCACAAATTAAAAATTCTTTTTGCACTTATTTCAATATTGTCAATAAAAATAAAAATGAACCATAAACTTGCTTTAAAAGATTCTTATTTAAACATTGTTAAATAACTATTTGCAAAAATAAAATACATAACTCTATTAATAAAAAGCCAGCTGGCTTAATTACAAAAGTATTTAAAATATTTAATAACGGAATAAATGATAGAAGAAGTAATAAGTTAAAAAGTATTAGATATTTTATTTTTCACATTTTCAATTTTATTGATTAATTCATCTAACCATTCTGTATTATTTTGCTCTTGTCTTTTATGGCTTTGACTTTTTTGAGTACTCATAAATTTCTTTTATTAAGATTGTCCATTTAATATATCTTTTGAACTTACAGGAATCAATAAGACATATTACCAAATCAGTTGATAAGACAAGCTTTAGTAACATTTCATACAAACCTAACCAACACTAATTAACTAAGAAAATTTAAATCTCTTCAGTTAAGTATTTTCTACGATGTTTTTATTTTAAATTCTGATTTGAATTAGGAAAGGGTATAGATATTTCTATGGAAAAATCATTTCTAAATTTCATTTATTGGATCTTGGTAAAGTCAGCTGAAAGTTACTACGGAGATTCATTAAAAACAGAAGTACCCTATACACCTTATTTTTAGTTTTGGTGGACTTTAACTTTTAATAATAGATCTCTAGTTTGAGATCTATTAGTTTGGAAGTAATTTATCAAAAAACACAATATGGGTTAGTTATAGATTCACTACAAAATAATCTCTTGTGTTGAATTTCTTTTACTGATTGTGAATAAATTTTAGCGGTAAGGATCGCTCCAAAATTAACTAAAACTACAATTAGAAGTAGTAGCTCAATTGCGAGGTTGGTCATAAGATTACCCTCCTTAAATCTATATAAAAACTCTATAAGTTCAAAATAGGTATTGAATAGAGTTTAAATTCCTATTTTAGCCATCGAGATTCTCTGGTAATAATCTAGGTTCACAATTTTCGACGCATTCTTCTAGAGACTTTTCAGTATTACTTTTAATTTCGCAACTGCGAAGACAATCATAAAAGGCATACTTGGGATCTAATTCATTTTTGAATTGTTTATTTCTAAATGTATTCATGATCAAACTCCCTTTGATTTTTTTTCAAGTTGATTAATTAATTTATCCAACCAAAGAGTGTTGTTGATCTTTTTTGTGTCTTTAAAGTATTTCGTTTTGAACGTACTCATGTAGTTATCCCTCAATCAGTGGGTCCAACATAGGGGGGCTTATTGAAATTTCCTAGAGCAAAAATACTGATTGTGAATATAGTGAAATATTTAAAACTGATTAATTTATAATTTATATATTAGGTATTACAACTCTTGATTCTTGTATATAACTCATACTAAATAATTTCTAAAAAGAAGGTTAATTATGACTTACGGAAATCTAATTAAAAATAAAATTCAACATGTATTTAGTAGTTTGTTTGATTCGTTATCAATTGAGAGAAAACTAACTGATGCTCAAATGGAATGTATGCAATTCGGTATTTGTGATTATGCCCCAAGACAAGTTAAGGAAGTTCCCTTTTTTCATTATTAATTTGAATCCATTTTAAAGCAAGGGTAATTAGCTCCTCCTCACCCAATCAGGAGATCCACTAAACCAATCAGCAAGATCATCATTTTTGGGATCAAAATGATTCTCAGTTTCTAAGCCATCAAGGCCTAGATTCTGGATGAGCCCATTTATTCCATCTGATTTTTGCTTACCATATCTCCTCAAGCTATTAGCTTTCTTAAGCCATGTCCATATAGTTGAATTATGTTTTGCAAGCTTTTCTAAATAAATTCTTTCTTCCAATGCTACAGGTTCATCTAATGAAATCCTCTTTACAATATCCTTAATTTTTAAACGAGTCTTGTTGGTTAGAAACATATTCATAAAAGAAGTTAATGTTTTATAAAAGTTTTTTTTATGAATGTCTTGTCAATCTTTATTTCAAGAAAAAGTATTTTTTAGAGGCTTTTCAAGGACAAATATATGTATTTAGCAACAGGTACATTTATTTGGTAAAAAAGACTACTTAATTTGATTTATATAACTTATACATAAACAACTCCTATATAAGTTTCTCTACTTAATTTAAGATTTAATTTATAAAATTGAATAAGGAAATTTTACATTTACAATCAATCTAAACCAAGAGGAACATAACCCTCTTTTTTTTGATGAGAAACAAATTTAAAAGATCAGCTTTTTTTGATATGTCTGATGACCTTTTCTATCGAATATCATTAATAGGATTTTTAGTTGTTTTTAGCTCAATGGTATTTTTCCTAACGAAATATAGAGAAAAAAAAGTTAATAATATAAGCCAGATTTCCATAACTGAACAAATTTAATTTTTAAAGCAGTAATGCAAAGATTTATAATTTCACCGTTATTTGCTTTATCTAAGTTTTTTATAAATATTTACGGAATATTTTTAAAGTTTTTTCTTCAATTAAATGGTGGTTATTGGTCAAGAATTGGTTTAGCCGAAAATATTACAGAGGAAAGAATAAAAAAAAGAAGATTTTATATCCTGCCTTTTTATATTCTTCTAGCTTTATTGTTTGGATTACTATCTGCTCTATATTGGTATTTTGTTATTCTCTATGTGCCACTTTCAATAGAAAAATATTTAAGTCCATTGAATAACAATATTGCTTTAATAATTGCTTTTGCTACTTTCTTTGGTTGGCTTTATATTCTTTGTAAAACAAACAAATAAAATGCTTACTTAGAGATGATGTGGTCCGCGGATTAAAGATTTAATTAATCATGATTAAATCATTCTTAAGGATTCATGCAAAATATTTACGACCGATTATTTTAAATTTACGACAGTTCTGGTGATCGACTCGACCAAGGTTGACCAACTAGATCTTCACTAATCCATGGTCTGCAACACCAAGGTAAATTAACTTATCTAACCTTTACGGTAAGAAAGTTAAGTGATCAGAAATTAATCTTTCGGGATTAATTCTGAACTATCTTAAAAATAAAGTCGTTTGTAAAGCATGAAGAAGTGAGTAATCACTTTTACATTCAAAACTAATTTCTAAGAAAATTCTTAATCTGATTATTAAATAGATCTCCTTTCTGTCGTCACCATTTAAAAAAGACCTGTAAAAGGGTCTTTTTTTATGTCTTAAATTTTATTTATTCACTTTTAATCCACAAATAATTAAATATTTTTATCTCGCTCTTTCGCGATCAGTTAATGCTTTTTCAAAAGTAAAAAAGAAAGTACAAATGCTATTCAATGCAACCAACAAAAGAACTACTGATCTTCCATGTTGATTTAATTGAAGTGATCTTTGAGTCATACTTTTAATAATCTTCATTGTAATCGGATGGACTACCGGTTAAAGAACAAACAACTGATTCCTCTTTTTTCATTTCTTTTATTTCCATTATTGGTCTGCCCATTTTCTTAAGAACATCTATATCTTCTTTAGTCTGACAGCGAGCAATTATGTTTCCTTTTTGATCAAAGCAACTGTAGTAAGTCATTTTATTAAATACAATTTAAAGTTCATGGTTGATTTCAGTTGCAGCAATGCAACCGACTCATGACAACCATGTTTCTAATTTAGGTCAGCCATAGATTTAAATGGCTAAAAAAACATACCTCTTTCCGTACCTAAATGTTCCTCAAACCGCACACATTAGATACGCAGTGTTTTAGTCAAATCATTTAGAACAAAGAGGTAGTTAAATGAACATACAAAGGAGAATTTATGAGTGGAGATTTTGAGACTCTTGAAATTAATCAACCAAAAATTAAATATTTAAAACCAGAAGATAATACAAAATGGTTAGACAAATTAATTAATAATATTGAGGACATGAAGAAGAAGATATCAAAAGATTCTTAGAAATTTAAGAAAGAAACTTTTTTATTTGACCTTTAGTTTGAATGAAAAGAAATTCAAAAAAGAATTTAAATTTTGTATTTAAGGTAACCGCTTTTTTGTGAGCATTATTCAGAATAAGAGTCCGACTATTTTTTTTATGCAAAAAAATTTAGATGAAAATTCTTATGATAAAAGAATTGAAAATATAGAAAAAGGAAAATCTTATTTAAAAAGTAATGGATTTTTTAAATCAAAATCTAATCTATTCGAAGACATACAAAGATTTATCTATAAAAGGTAATTTAAAAAATATTTTTTACTTTTGATTAATTAAATCTCTCCATAAGCAAGCCATCACATAAAAGAAAGAAAGACTTGAAAAGGTAAAGAGAAAAAAAGAATGGGTCAATTTTCTATAACTAAATTAGACCAAATAATCCTGCAGTAAAACCAACAGCCGAAAAGAATGTGAACTCAATCAAATCTCTTGGGGCAGAGTTCATAAATAAACCGATTTGAGTCATGATTTTATGACTTGAGAGAATCTTTTAAATCAAACTTTTCAGCTTTTTCAATTTGACACTCAGTATCATCTTCAGCACATTTGATTTCAGCTTTTTTGTTCATGTGGCTACTACAACCGCCTGCTATAACTGGTAAACCGGTCGTAGCCGTAAAACCAGTTAAACATGCAAAAGCTATATAAGGAAAAAGTCTTTTCATTTAATTGTTACTTTATGTAAACTTATTATGTTACATAAAAAGCTCAAGTGTGAGTAGCTGATAATTCGCGTGCACCCCATACCAATCATCTAAAGTGATTGAGCAAACCTATGAGTTTTATATTTATCTGAGTATTTTTACTTATATGTTGAGTTGAAGACTTTAAATAATTAATGTTTGTTTTGGGTTTATATATAAGTCATGGATAAAGAACATTTAATTGATTTAATATCTAATAGCATTATTTCTGAGATTAAAGATCTCGAAATTAATGAGGAAAAATTGATTGCAAATAATTATTTAAATAATCTGAATTTAAATCAGCTTAGAATAATTTCTAAAGAATTTATTTTGTAATTTTTATTGAATATTTATTTAAATAAATTAGATTTTCTTTACTATCATTTGAATTTTAATAAGTTAATACCTTTTAATATGAATGATTCAGAAGAATTTAAACCTAGCCTTAAACAAATAAATGAGGATATCAGACCTACATGGGAAGATATCAAAAAACAATCAGAGGTTTTAGTTAACAAACTTGGTTGCCCTAGATCATTTGTAGGAGGAATGCTTCATGCAATAGCAAGCGACTTCTCTGATATGAAAACTTGGGAATAAATGAAAAACTTATTACTTACACCACTTTTCAAACTATTCAAAAAAAGTACTTTCCTCTTATCACTAAATCAAAACTCGTGCCCTGTTTTAGATGCTGAAGACATAAAAAAGCAAGAACAGAAAGAAGCTATTGAAAGGTTGTACCCGTAAACTTATAACAGAAATGTATCAGATCATATATACGATGCAGCACGGTCCTATGCACCCCCATGCCACCCATTACTTTCCTAAATTGTTACTTTGATGGATAATAAACATATAAAAAAATCTGATTCTAGCAAAATTCTAGCAGATAAATTCCTTCAATTCCCTTGATATGACTGAAGAAAATTTTTGGCTAATGAAAAGTGAGCCTGATGCTTACAGCATAGATACTTTAAAAAATGACGATGTAACTTTATGGGATGGAATAAGAAATTATCAGGCTCGAAATTTTATGAGAAAAATGAATAAAGGAGATCAAGTTTTTTTCTATCATTCGAACTGTAAACCCCCAGGTATTGTTGGACTCATGGAGGTAATAGATCTAAATATTGTTGATCCTACTCAATTTGATAAAGATTCAAAATATTTTGATCCAAAATCTAAACCTGATAATCCGAGATGGGATTGTGTAAAAGTAAAATATAAATTTAAGTCAAATAAGATTTTAAGTTTACCTGAGTTAAAAATTTTATTTAATGAGGATGAATTATTAGTCGTAAAAAAAGGGAATAGATTATCTATATTACCTGTAAGAAATGATGTGGCCAATATACTTCTAGAAAAAATATAAAAAATTTTAATCCTTAAAATTCATTGAAAACATATTTCCGATGTATAGTCTCGTTAAATCCCTATTTTGAAATCCTTTTTGCATCAAAAATCCTGCAATAGCAGCTTGCAATATTCTGTATTGATCCCAATTAGGATGCTCCTCAACAAATTCTTTCATTGCCTTTTGAAGATTTTCTTGAAGTTCGCATTTTAAGCTAATTACTTCATCTTTCTGATTTAAAACTATTTTATCTACATCGTAATTTAACTCTTTCATATTAAAAAATTTGTTGGAATTTAAATCTACAAGAACTAGTTTTCTTTAAAATCACTAAATCGTCAACATGTATTAATAAGAAACTGTCTCAATTAATAGAATCATGAGAATATTGTAATCGCAATGGTTATAAAGGAAAACGATTTTTGAAAAATAAATTTTACTTAAATATTAAAGATTGATATAAAATCATGAGTTTTCCACATACTTTAGTTCAATAGTTAATTTTACAAAATTAGTTGTGGAAAAGTTGTGAAAAAGATTTTTGAGAACGGGGAAATATTTTGCATAATTTCCAATTTTATTTATTTTTTAATCCATTGATTCCCACATGTTTTTTATTTCATAAAATAAATTTTTTGCTATTGGTATCGGCCAATACATTTCGAAAGATCTAGTTAGATCTTGACTTTCAAAAACGAACCTTAAACTCCATTGATCTTTTTTACCCTCTAACTCAATATACCAAGGCATTTTTTCCAACTCTAAAGTAATAAACTCCTCATCCATGAGTTCGTTACTTAAAACTGAAAGTTGTTCATTAATTTTTAGAAGTAGAAGATAAAGTAAATGAAACTCACTTTTTTGTAACTCAATTGACCAATTATCAACTCCTATCAAAAAACAAAATTTACCTTTCTTGAAATCTTTAAGTAATCTCCATCTTTTTTGGTTTTTTACCAAAATTAACCTGGAAGTAAATCTGGTTGGTCTTGTTCGTCGCTGAGTTCGATAATTGACCTTTGAACAGGTTTGATAGTTGACTCCTCCAATAGTCCATCAAAATCATCAAAACGTCTTTGTTTAGCTCTGAAAGCAATTTTAACTGTAGTTAAGTATCTGTTAGTTGATTTTCTTATTAAACTCTCCCCTCTTTTGGCCAGATCATTAGAATCAATCCCTGTATTATTTGATATGTTCATTTAAAAATTTTTATTATAAAGTATATCTTACAGTTTACTAGGCAGATTCAAAACATAAATTACAAAATGCACTTAATTGATTCCTAAAAATTTAACATGGAAAAAATTTTATCTGGAACGCTTGCTATTGATTTGGGTAATACTAATACAGTAGTAGCTTTTCAGGATCAAAAAGATATAAATTGTGTTTTAGTTGAAATACCAAATATTACATCATCTCCAGGAGTTATCCCTACAGCGGTTTGGTTCGAAGAACCTTCAAAAATTTTAAAAATTGGCATTAGTGCCTTGAAGATGAAAGATGATTCTAATTCAGATTTGTTTTTTCATTCGAATTTTAAAAGATTAATTGGAAATCCTAGTGAAAAAATTTACCAAAAAAATATTTTAAAACCTAGTGAGTGTGGAGAAAAATTTTTCAAATTTTTGTGGGCAGAAATTCCAAAAAAATATGAAATCAAGAGACTTATTTTGACTGCCCCTATTGATACTTACAAAGGTTATAGAGAATGGTTAGTTAACCTATGTGGGGAATTATCAGTAGATGAAATTGCACTAGTTGATGAGCCTACTGCTGCAAGTTTAGGAATTGATGTCCCTTTTGGCTCCAAAATAATGACATTAGATATTGGAGGAAGCACAATAGATATGAATATAGTAAAAATACAAGGAGGAGAAGGAAAGTCAGGCCCAATAGCCGAACTATTAAAATTCAAAGGAAATGACGTTAGCTCAATTTCAAAACAAAAAATAAGATGTGCTGAAATAATTAGTAAAACAGGCTCAAAGATTGGTGGAAAAGATATTGATCAATGGATCGTTAATCACTTTATTAAAGATAATAAATATGCAATTAATCTTTTAAAAGCTGAAGAAATAAAATGTAAACTTAGCTCATCTACAATTAAATATGAAGAGAAATATCCCACAAAATTATTGACTGAGGGATTTCAAGAAAAAGACTTTTACCTGAGTAAAGAAATATTTGAGAGAATTATTATTGAGAATAATCTCCTTAATCATCTTAATTCCTTACTAAAAGAATTATTAAATGAAGCAAGAGGGAAATTTTGCACAGTAGACGACTTAAGTGCGATTATTTTGGTTGGAGGGGGAACTCAAATACCACTTATTAAAGAATGGATAACGAAAAAGATCTCAAAAGTTGAAATAATGTCTCCTCCTCCTATTGAATCAATAGCTTTAGGCGCTTTAGCAATGACCCCAGGTGTAAAAATTAAAGACATCTTAAATAAAGGATTATCTATACGATTATTAAATAAAAGAGAACAAAAACACTTCTGGCATCCTATTTTTTGCAAAGGTCAAACATGGCCAACTGAAAACCCATTTAAACTGATCCTTCAAGCAAGTAAAAATAATCAGAAAATTTTTGAAATTATTATTGGAGAAACAAAAAAAGAAAGAGAATATGATGTTGTTTTTGAAAATGGATTACCAAAGTTATCAGAGGTTCAAAATGAAGAAGAAATTATAAAATGGGATAAAAAACCGCTCAAAATCAAACTAAATAATGAAACTGATCTTGGGAAAGACAACTTAAAACTTTTCTTCAAAATCACCAAAAAAGCTGATTTATTGGTTAAATGTTTTGATATTAATGATGAATTTTTAGGGGAATATAATTTAGGTAATATCTTCTAAACACATGCTAATCAAGAAAAACTCCTTCTTCATTATCAACATTATTTAAACGTAAACTAATGTTTTCATTTTTACTAGTTGGAACTTTTTTGCCGCAAAAATCAGGTTGAATTGGTAATTCTCTATGACCCCTATCTATCATTACTAACAACAATATTCTTTTAGGTCTGCCCCATGAATATAAAGAATCCATTGCAGCTCTAATTGTTCTCCCTGTAAAGATTACATCATCTATCAAGAGAATATCTTGTTTCTCAATAGGAGTTGGAATATCAGTTGCTTTTATTAGTCTAGTTCCAACCCTATTTTGATCATCTCTATAAAAAGTTGGATCAATTACTCCTTTTCTTATTTTTAAACCTGTCATACGGAATAATTCTTTTTCTATAACTTCGGCGAGATCAATTCCTCTAGTAGGAATTCCAACTAAAAGAAGGTTATCCAAGTTATTAACTTTTTCAATGATTTCGGAAGTTAATCGTGAAAGGGTTTTTCTAAGCTCTACTTCAGAAAGTATTACGATCCTTTTAGCTTTTTTGGACATGATTTTTAAATAAATAAAATTCGTTAAATTTCCATAAATTAGCAAAAGCTAACTATTTTAAATATAAATTGTTAAAGAGCAGCATTTGCAGCTAAATTTAAGATTGGATCACTTAACAATACATTTGATCTAGATATGCCAATGAATAGCAGCAAAAATATAAATAGGTTAAGTGTTCCTCAAAGCCCTGTAGTTCTTGCAATATTAGATGGATGGGGATATAGAGAAGATATTACTGATAATGCTATAAAAAGTGGCCATACACCAATAATGGACTCACTATGGCATGCATATCCTCACACTCTAATAAGCGCAAGTGGATCGGATGTAGGCCTCCCAGAAGGTCAAATGGGAAATTCAGAGGTAGGGCACCTTACGATTGGCTCGGGACGAATAATCCAACAAGAACTTGTAAGGATTTCAAATGTTGTAAAAAATAATCAATTAGGTATTGTTCCTGAGTTAAAGAAGATTGCTGTTTCATTAAAGAAAAAAAATTCTACATTGCATATCATGGGATTATGTTCAGATGGGGGAGTACATAGTCATATTGACCATTTATTAGGTTTAATTAAATGGGCGTCAGATAATGGGATTAAAAAAGTAGCAATTCATATCATTACTGATGGAAGAGATACTCCAGCGAAAAGTGCATCCAAATATATCAATCAAATAGAATCATGGATAAAAAAATTCAAAGTAGGTGAATTAGCCTCAATATGCGGAAGATACTGGATAATGGATAGGAATCTTTTATGGGACAGAACAGAAAAAGCATATTCTAATTTGACGGATCCAAGTATTAAAGTTTCAAATATTTCTGCTCAAGATTACATAAAAAAAAGTTATGACAAAGCTATTACCGATGAATTTATTGAGCCCATTCGAATGTCTGAAAACTATCTTAAAGATGGAGATAGTTTAATTTGTTTTAATTTTCGTCCTGATAGAGCAAGACAAATTATCAAAGCCCTTTCAGATAAGGAATTCTCAGATTTTGAAAGAAAAATTTTTCCAAATCTAGATTTAATTACTTTTACTCAATATGACACAAACTTTCCTGTTAAAGTGGCATTTCCACCTGAATCTCTTAATAATTTTATCGGCCAAATAGTTTCAGAAAATGGACTCAAACAATACAGAACAGCAGAAACAGAAAAATATCCTCACGTTACATATTTTTTTAATGGAGGAGTAGAAATTCCTTTACCCGGTGAAGAAAGACACTTAATACCATCTCCAAGAGTAGCAACTTATGATATGAAACCAGAAATGTCAGCTGAAGAATTAACTAATAGTTGCTCTAAAGCAATTAAAAGTGGAAACTATGCATTTGTTGTAATCAATTTTGCTAATCCTGATATGGTTGGTCATACAGGCAATATGAATGCAACAATTAAAGCTATTGAGACAGTAGATAAATGTATAGGTCAAATAGTAAATGCTACTGGAGAAATGGGTGGAAGTATTCTTATAACAGCTGATCATGGTAACGCAGAGGTAATGAAAGGACCTTCAGGAGAGCCATGGACCGCACATACTATAAATAAGGTTCCATTAATTTTTATTGAAGGCGAAAAAAGAAAGATTCCGAATATGGGAAATGATATTTATTTAAGGGATAATGCAGGATTAGCAGATATTGCACCAACTTTATTACAATTACTAAACCTCCCAATTCCAAAAGAAATGACAGGAAAATCTCTAATCAAAGAAATTGAGTTAAAAGGTTATAATAAAGTCGTACAACACGTCTAGAGTTAATAGGTTTTTGAGCAATGGTTCAAATTTTTAGTTGGATATGGGTATTTTCTGGGATACTTCTTATACTTTTAGTTTTACTTCATAGTCCCAAAGGTGATGGAATGGGAGGAATAGCTGCTAGTGGAAGCTCAATGTTCAATAGCGCAAGTAGTGCAGAAGCATCTCTCAATAAAGTAACTTGGACTTTTTTATTCATATTTTTGTCTCTTGCAATTATCCTCAGTGCTGGCTGGATTTCATAAAGTTCGAATAAAAAAAGGATCATTAATAAATGATCCCTTTAACTAGAAGTTATATTATTAACTAATATTTAGTTAATAATCAAAGTCACCGCCCATACCTGGAGCTCCTGCTGGAGTAGATGAATCTTTTTTCTCAGGTAAATCTGCAACTATACATTCAGTGGTAAGAACCATTCCTGCAATTGATGCTGCATTTTGTAATCCTGAACGAGTAACTTTTGCAGGGTCAACTATACCTGCGGAGGACATATCAACATATTCACCAGTAGCAGCATTGAATCCATCGTTAAATGGTTTAGATTTTACGTTTTCAGCAATTACAGCACCATTAGAACCTGCATTTTCTGCAATCCTCATGAGAGGAGCAGTTAGTGAAGCTTCAACAATATTAGCTCCAATTAATTCCTCTCCTAGTAAATTTTTATCAGCCCAATCTTTTAGAATTGGGGATAAATGAGCAAGAGTTGTTCCTCCTCCAGGCACAATTCCTTCTTCAACAGCAGCTTTTGTAGCGTTGATTGCATCCTCAAGACGAAGTTTTTTATCTTTCATTTCAGTTTCAGTTGCAGCACCAACTTTAATTACTGCTACTCCTCCAGCTAATTTCGCTAAACGTTCTTGAAGTTTTTCTTTATCGTATGAGGAATCTGTTTCATCCATTTGCTTCTTAATTTGATCACATCTCGCATTAACAGCTTGCTCATTTCCCTCAGCTACTATTGTTGTAGTCTCTTTATTGATAGTTATTCTTCTACCAGTTCCAAGCATTTCTAAGGTAGCATTCTCTAATTTCAGGCCTGCGTCCTCAGTAATGAGTTGACCATTTGTTAGGACAGCCATATCTTCAAGCATAGCTTTTCTTCTATCACCAAATCCGGGGGCTTTTACTGCCGCAACGTTTAACACACCTCTTAGTCTATTAACCACAAGAGTAGCTAAAGCCTCTTTTTCTATATCTTCAGCGATAATAACTAGTGGTTTACCAGTTTTGGCTATTTGTTCCAAAACAGGAACTAAATCTTGTACCAAGGCAATTTTTTTATCAGTGAGAAGTATGTATGGTTCATCTAAAACAGCCTCCATTCTCTCTGTGTCTGTAGCAAAGTAAGGAGAGATGTAACCTTTATCAAAACGCATCCCCTCAGTAACCTCTAATTCGGTGGTCATAGATTTTCCCTCTTCTAGGGAAATGACCCCCTCTTTACCAACTTTATCCATTGCGTTGGCAATCATTTGACCTACCTCTTCGTCATTTCCAGCAGCAATAGTTCCGCATTGAGCGATAGCATTACTATCACTTATGGGTTTAGAATTCTCTTGAATTTTGCCAACTAGAAATTCGGTTGCTTTGTCAATACCTTTTTTCAAGGTGATTGCATTAGCCCCTGCAGCAACGTTTCTCAACCCAGCTTTTACCATTGCATGCGCCAGAACAGTAGCAGTTGTAGTGCCATCTCCTGCTGCATCATTAGTTTTGGAAGCGGCTTGTCTAATTAATGCAACTCCTGTGTTTTCAATGTGGTCCTCTAATTCAATCTCTTTAGCGATTGTGACACCATCATTAATAATTTGTGGAGCACCAAATTTTTTCTCTAATACAACATTTCTTCCTTTGGGTCCAAGCGTTACAGCCACAGACTCAGCAAGGATATCAATTCCTCTCTCGAGCGCTCTACGAGCTTGCTCATTGTAAATAATTCTTTTAGCCATGTTTTAGGCAGCAATTTAGTAATAAGTTTTAATAATTTTTGAAACAAATATATTAGCCTACTACAGCTAAAATATCTTTTTCGGAGAGCAAGACATATTCATCTCCTCCCAATTTAATGTCTGTTCCAGCATATTTGCTGTATAAGACTTTATCGCCAATACTCACTTCAGGAGTTTGTCGAGAACCATCGTCATTGAGTTTCCCAGGACCTACCTGAGCTACTTCTCCAACTTGTGGTTTTTCCTTGGCTGTATCAGGCAAAAGTATGCCCCCAGCAGTTTTTTCCTCAGATGCGGAAACTTTAATAAATATTCTATCTCCCAGTGGTTTTACTGTAGAGACTGTAAGTGAAACAGCTGCCATAGATTAATGGAGGATCATGATTGAGACGCTTTGCGTCATAAAAAAGGAAAGAGAAATTCTCGATCCGTATCATCAACAACATAATCCGCGAAGCAGCAATTAAACCATACTTCAACTGTGCGGGTGGCCGAACCCATTTAACGAATCTACCCATGAGATGGTAGTATTTTCGGATTATGAGCTGTTAAAAATCAGCTATTCATTTCCAATTAATAAAAAATGGTCGCAACTCCATCAACTTCTTCACAAACAAAAGGCGTAGTACGTCAGGTAATTGGCCCAGTTCTAGATGTAGAATTCCCAGCTGGGAAATTACCTAAAATATTAAATGCTTTACGAATCGAAGCAAAAAATCCTGCTGGACAAAAAATAGCGCTCACTGCAGAGGTACAACAACTCCTTGGTGACCATAGGGTTAGAGCAGTAGCAATGAGCGGCACAGACGGCCTTGTAAGAGGCATGGAGGCAATCGACACGGGCGCGCCAATATCTGTGCCAGTTGGAGAAGCAACTTTAGGAAGAATATTTAATGTTTTAGGAGAACCAGTAGACGAACAAGGTCCAGTGAATACAAAAGATACTGCGCCAATTCATAGATCCGCTCCAAAATTAACTGACTTAGAAACTAAACCAAAAGTTTTTGAAACAGGAATTAAAGTTATTGACCTTTTAGCTCCATATAGACAAGGAGGAAAAGTCGGATTATTTGGAGGCGCTGGTGTTGGGAAAACTGTTCTTATTCAAGAGTTAATTAATAACATTGCAAAGGAACATGGTGGTGTATCTGTTTTTGGAGGAGTAGGGGAAAGAACCAGAGAGGGTAACGATTTATATGAAGAATTTAAAGAATCAGGCGTTATCAATGCAGATGATTTAACTCAATCAAAAGTTGCCTTATGCTTTGGACAGATGAATGAGCCGCCAGGTGCAAGGATGAGAGTAGGCTTATCTGCACTTACAATGGCTGAGCATTTTAGAGATGTGAACAAACAAGACGTTTTACTTTTTGTTGATAACATTTTTAGATTCGTTCAAGCTGGCTCTGAGGTATCTGCTTTACTTGGAAGAATGCCTTCAGCTGTGGGATACCAACCAACACTGGGGACTGACGTAGGAGAATTGCAGGAGAGAATTACATCTACATTAGAAGGTTCAATAACATCTATTCAAGCTGTTTATGTTCCTGCAGATGACCTAACCGACCCTGCCCCAGCTACTACCTTTGCTCATTTAGATGCTACAACTGTGCTAGCCAGAGCTCTTGCAGCTAAGGGAATTTATCCAGCGGTTGATCCATTAGACTCTACAAGTACTATGCTTCAACCATCAGTTGTTGGAGATGAGCATTACAAAACTGCTAGAGCTGTTCAATCAACTTTGCAAAGATACAAGGAACTACAAGACATTATTGCAATCCTTGGTTTAGACGAGCTTTCAGAAGAAGATAGATTAACAGTAGACAGGGCGAGAAAAATTGAAAAGTTCCTATCTCAACCTTTCTTCGTAGCAGAAATATTTACAGGAATGTCTGGTAAATATGTAAAATTGGAAGATACCATAGCTGGTTTCAACATGATTTTGTCAGGAGAATTGGATGATTTACCTGAACAGGCATTTTACTTAGTTGGTAATATTGATGAAGTTAAAGCCAAGGCTGAAAAAATAAAGTCAGAGAAATAAATATCAAACATATTATTTAACCTTCAAAAATTTAAATTAATGGCAATTTCTCTAAAAGTTTTAGCTCCTAATAAAAATGTTTATCAAGGTGAAGCTGAAGAAGTAATCCTTCCAAGCACTACTGGACAATTGGGTGTACTACCTGGACATATTTCTTTAGTTACGGCTATTGATATCGGTGTTTTAAGGTTAAGAATGAATTCACAGTGGAAATCAATCGCCTTGATGGGGGGCTTCGCTGAAATCGAATCAGATGAAGTCATAGTTTTAGTAAACAATGCAGAAATTGGTTCTGAAATCAATGTTCAAAATGCTGAACAAGATCTTAAAGAAGCAAAAATAGCAATAAGTAAATTTTCCGAAAATGAAAAAAATCCAGAAAAAATAAAAGCCTTGAAAGAAATTTCAAAGGCTGAGGCAAGGATCCAAGCTGCAAAAAATTAGTTTTTAAGCAGTTCCACAAAAAGTAACTTCAGGAAACTTTAGTTTTGCTTCTTCTAATTTTTTTGTTTTTCCCTCTTCTTGCCAATAATTTATTACTTCTGTAGCTTTATTCAATATTTCAACTCTCTCATTATCCGTAATCCAACCTTTATTCTCTAATTCACTTTTTAGTTTTTCCCAAGCATCATCTCTTGGCCAAAAATAATAAGCAGTTAGAGGGCTTGGACCTCCCCCTACAATTTGATCAACAGCTAGGGCAACATTATCAGGCAACCACAATACTTTAATAATGAATCTCCCTTCGTCAGGTTTAGGTGTATATCCCGTGGGTACTCCATCCTCATCAATAGTGGCAGCTGCCAATACAGCAGAAGCACCCATCATTCCTGAATTAGGAGCAGAATTTTTAGATTTTTGGGGATCACTGTTTTTTTCTATTGAATTTTGATTTAACTGATCTGATGGAGTCATTCACTTATTTACGTTCAATAAATAATTTATCAGTTTATGGTCACATTTTGATTAATTTATTCAAAATTTCTCGATTTTAGTTAATGAACTCTCTAAACGAAATTTTATTTATCATGAGAAACTTGATAAAAATCATAAATGGTAGCCTCCAATGAATCCCAAAGATCTTTAGGGATATCATTTTCTTCTGCAAACATTCCTAGCTGGCTAGCTAAACCTCTTGCTTGAGAGAGTTTGGAATCATATGAATCTGACTTATTCATTATTTAAACTTCAAACTTTATAAAAATAAATCTATTAACTAGATAAGTCAAATTTTAAAATTCTAAATCAGAAATTTCTTTAAGGGCAGAAATACTTAAAACTTCTGGGTTTGTATCTTTGACAAGGACATCATCTTCAATTCTAATACCAATGCCTTTCCATTTTTCATCAATATTAGGTTGTCCCTCAGGGACTGGGATCCTATCACTTATATAAATTCCAGGTTCTACCGTAAGAATCATTCCATTCTGTAAAGGCACTTCATAATCCCCCATTCTATATGCTCCAACATCATGAACATCTAAGCCGAGCCAATGTCCAGTTCTATGCATGTAAAGATGTTTATATGATTGATTCTCAATTATCTCCTCAGTACTGCCCGACAATAAACCAATTTCTTTTAATCCTTCTATTAAAATTTTTAAAGCAACATTATGGACAGTGCTGGAATTTGATCCAGCTATAGCACTTTTAATTGCAGTTTTCTGAGCATTCAATACAATTTCATAGATAACTTTTTGCTCTTTAGAAAATTTTCCACATATTGGTATAGTTCGTGTTATGTCTCCATTGTAATAATCTGTTAATGAGCAGCCTGCATCTACCAACAATAAATCTCCATTTTTCAAAGGTGAGTTATTTGATGTGTAATGCAAAATACATGCATTATCTCCCGAAGCAACAATAGAATTATAAGCAGGTCCTCTTGCCCCTTTTTCTAAAAAGAATCCCTCAAGCAGACCTTGAATTTGCCTTTCATTTTTCTTAGATGATATAGATGCTCTAACAAGTTCATGAGCTTCTGCTGAAATTTTTATAGCCTTTCTCATCCTATTAATTTCAAATTCACTTTTAATTAATCTCATCTCGTTTAAATAAATTTCTGGAGATTTTATAGAACTTGTGCCAATTCCCAATCTTGAGCGATTTTCAAGTTGTTTTGAGAAAATCTCCAGTACTATTTTTTCTATTGATAAATGCTTACCGATCGAAAAAACAAGCTCATCAGAACCATTAATATAATCAGGGAGTAAATCTCTTAGTTCACTTATTGAGTGAGCCTTATCAGCCTTAAACTCTTTTTCAGCACCTTCTAAACCCCATCTGAAGCCATGCCACACTTCGCTGATAACATCTTTTGGAGCAACGAACAAAATAAATCTCTCACCCTTTGGTTTATGCGAAAGGAAAAGAGCTACAGCATCCGGTTCATCAAAACCAGTTAAATACCAAAAATTACTATCTTGTCTGAAAGGATATTCACAATCTGCATGATGCTTGACAAGATTTGCTCCTGGGATAATAGCAGCCTTTCCACCTAATTTATCTAGAAAAATTTTTCTTCTTTCTTCAAAAACTTTATTGTTAGGTTTAAGCATAAATCGTGTATTGGCGTGTTTTAAAAAAAAATGGAAGAATGAATTAAAACAGATTTAGTATTTAATCTATCTTAATGGAACCAAGTGTTTACGGTTTAATTCTACTTATATTGATAATTCTAGTTGGGTCAGCATGTTGTTCGGGAGTAGAAGCCGCTTTTTTAGCTGTAAATTCACTTAGAATTTTAGAAATAGCCTCAAGACAGAAACCTAAAAGTTCTGCTAATCAACTCCTTAAACTTAGAAAACACCTAGGTAGGACATTAACTGTAATTACAATTACCAATAATGGATTTAACATAATTGGAAGCCTTATTTTAGGAGTATACGGTGCATTGGTAATTAATAGTAATTATGGCTTAACCCTTTTTTCAATTGTTTTTTATATATTGGTTGTTTTAGTTGGAGAAGTACTACCCAAAGCTCTTGGCACAAGATTTTCAGTACAAATTGCATTATTATCCGTTCCAATTCTGAGAATATTAAATACCTTAATGAGGCCATTCCTAATATTAATAGAGCAAATATTTCCAGTCATCACTGCAGAAAACGAAATTTCAACTGATGAAGAGGAAATTAGACAAATGGCAAAAATTGGAAGTCAGAAAGGTTTGATAGAAGCTGATGAGGCAGCAATGATATTTAAGGTTTTTCAATTAAATGATTTAAAAGCTAAAGATTTAATGATTCCTAGGGTATCAGCTCCTTGTCTTGATGGATCTTCGAATCTTGATGAAATCTCCAAACTCATAATGTCAGATAGCTCCCCATGGTGGGTTATTTTGGGAGATAAAGTTGACAAAATACAAGGGGTAGTAAAACGTGAAAATATCTTAGCAGAATTAACTAAGGGGGAAAATAAAAAGTTATTATCAGAAATTTGCGAACCTGTAGACTATATTCCCGAAATGATTAAGGCAGATCAATTATTAACAAGATTTGACAAGAATCATAAAGGAGTGAAAGTAGTAGTAGATGAATTTGGGGGATTCGTGGGAATTATTGGTGCAGAAGCTGTTTTGTCTGTATTAGCTGGTTGGTGGAAAAAATAAATTATGAAAGAATTGAAAATTAGTAAAAATTATTTACTTTTAAAGAAATGGTGGGAGACCATAGATCTTACCAATTATGAAAAAAGCTTTTTTAATAGAGAAATAGTTTTTTTTAATCAACAACTTTTTAGACTCAAAGAAAAAAAAATTCGAATTGGCATATATGGAAAATCAGGCGTAGGGAAATCCACTGTTTTGAATTCTTTATTAAAAAAAGAGATATTCAAAACAGATATTATTAATGGATCGACGAAAGAGATACAAACCGAAGAAGTGACTCTTAAAGATTCAACACTCAAAAGTATAGAGTTTCTTGATTCACCAGGATTTGATTACTGCAATATTAAATTTCCTGAAAAAATATATTCACGTATAAATAATTCAGATCTTATTTTATTTGTAGTCTCAGGAGATATAAATAGAAATGAGTTAAACGAAATCAGCTCCTTTATAAAAGATGGAAAAAAAATTATTATAATTTTAAATAAAATCGATCTATATAATAAAAATGAATTAAAAGAAATAATTGAAAATATAAAGTTTAAACTTCCTAAAACTTTAGATATTCCAATAATTATTAATAATAAAAACAATCTTAAAGATTATATAAGAAAATTAATAAATCAATATGGAGACATATTGTTAATAATTAATTCTCTTCAATTAGCTGACAAATTGTTTCTGCGAGTAAAAGAGCAAAGATTAAAAAAAAGGCAGAAATTAGCCCAGTCAACTATTGGTAAATTTTCTACTATAAAAGCATCAGCAGTAGCTCTAAATCCCTTTATTTTTTTTGATGTTGCTGGTAGTTTTGCACTAGATACTGCATTAATTAGCGAATTAAGTAAGATTTACGGCTTAAAGTTGAAAGGTGAATCTTCAAGAAAAATATTTCAAAATATATCCATTAATAATTTATTTTTGGGAGTCACTCAAGTCGGCGTCAATACCTCTTTCAACCTTATTAAGAAAGTAATTTTATTAACAGCACCTTTCACTAACGGACTTTCATTATTACCATATGGACCCATAGCAATTATTCAAGCAGCAATCGCAGTGCAATCTACAAAAATTTTAGGGAAATTAGCAGCAAAAGAGATATTTATAAGAAGTAAAGCTCCTTTTATAGAACCAGCTACTATGATCCAAAATATGACCTTTAATGACCCAGAGATTTTTAACCACTTAAATATTTATTTTTCAAATAGAAATTTAAATAATAATTTTATTAGCATTCTGCCTTAAAACTTAAATGGGAAAAAGAATTGCTTTATTTGGTACCAGTGCAGATCCACCTACCATTGGACATAAAAGAATACTGGAAGAATTATCCAAAATATATGATTTTACAATTGCTTATGTTAGTAACAACCCCAACAAAAATCACAAAGAGGATATCTCAATTCGTGGCCATTTATTAAAAACTCTTATTGAAGATTTAGATGATCCTAAGATTTTATTTAATCAAAGTGTAAGTAGCCAATGGGCAGTAAAGTCAATTAAAAAATGTAAAAGAATTTATGAATTAAATGATTTAGATTTTGTTATTGGGAGCGATTTAATTAAAGATATTTTCTATTGGAAAGATTTTGATAAAATTACTCATGAGGTTAGTTTTTTAGTAATTTTAAGAGAGGGATATCCTGTTGAATCAAATACTCTTAAAATGTTAGAAACTCATAAAGTGAACTTTAAGATTTCAACCATCAAAATCCCAAACATTTCAAGTTCTAAGCTAAGGTCAAATTTTAATTATTCTAATTTACCAACTTCATTAATAGATATTGTTAAAAAGAATAATTTATATGAATCCACTAAATTAGTAGAATGAAGTTTTTACTTGCTCAAATTAATCCAGTTGTCGGTGATTTAGAGGGTAATGCAAAAAAAATACTTTCTACTGCTTCGAAAGCAAGCTCAACTTCTGCTGATTTAGTTCTTACTCCAGAATTATCACTATGGGGGTATCCAGCGAACGACCTACTTCTAAAAAAAAATTTAATCAAAAATCAATATCAAATTCTTGACCAATTAGCCTTAGATATTAATAAAAAATATGGAAACTTGAGCATCGCAGTTGGGATAGCTGAGATAATAAATGATTCTTTTTTCCCAAATCTTTATAATTCAATTGCATTGCTTGAGCGCGGTGAGTGGAAAATAATTGCTCGTAAAATTATTCTTCCCACCTATGAAGTATTTGATGAGAAAAGATACTTTAGATCAGAAGAAAAAGTTTCCGTATTAACAAAAGAAATTAATAATAAAACTTGGCGACTTGGCTTTACTATATGTGAAGATTTATGGGTCAACAAAAATATAGAAGGTAGAGGCATTCATAAAAAGAATCCTATTTTTGATTTAAAGAAAAAAAAAGTTGACATCTTAGTGAACTTATCGGCCTCCCCATATACTTTCAAAAAGTTAGAACTAAGATCCAAAGTTTCCAGTTTTGCTGCTCAATATCTTCAAGTACCGCTGATATATGTAAACCAGATTGGAGCAAACGATAATTTAATTTTTGATGGAAATAGTTTTATTCTTAATAAAAATGGATCTAAAATTAAGCAATTAAAATCTTTTTCAGAAGACCTATCCAGTTGGGACATTGAGCAAACAAAACCACAAAAAAATAAATTTGAAAAGTCTGAGATGTCATCGATTTTTGATGCATTAGTCCTTGGGGTAAGGGATTATGCTCAAAAATGCGGGTTTAGAACAGCCTTAATTGGACTAAGTGGTGGAATTGATTCAGCACTAGTTTCAGCCATTGCGACAGCTGCTCTTGGCAGTAATAATATTTATTGCGTCTCAATGCCCTCTAAGTGGAGCTCATCCCATTCAAAAAGTGATGCAAAAGATTTAGCGAGAAGATTAAAAATAAATTTCAATAGCATCCCAATTGAAAATTTGATGAGCTCTTTTGAAGAATCTTTTATAAATACTATATCTTTCGAGATGGCTGAAATAACAAATCAAAATATTCAATCAAGAATCAGAGGAACGCTTCTGATGGCTTTAGCAAATCAAGAAAAGCATTTATTACTTTCAACAGGAAATAAGTCAGAGTTAGCTGTAGGATATTGCACACTTTATGGTGATATGAACGGGGGATTATCGGTAATTGGGGATTTATATAAAACTAATGTTTTTAAATTATGCAATTGGCTTGATAGTGAAGAGTCAATTAATCATAGAAAATCATATATGTTAGATACTAGTGTAGATTTAATTGGAAAAAATATACGTACGAAAGCTCCAAGTGCCGAATTAGGTCCTGATCAATTAGATACTGATTCTCTCCCGCCTTATTCTATTTTAGATAATATTCTTAAAGGAATTATTGAAGAGAAAAAAGATTTACTACAGCTAGAGGAAGATGGTTATAAAAAAGATTTGATTTTAAAAATTATCTCACTCATAAAAAAAGCTGAATTCAAAAGAAAGCAGGCTCCTCCAATCCTAAAACTGAGCAGCCAATCATTAGGAAGTGACTGGAGAGTTCCCATAGCAATATCTTATTAATCACGATAAAAACACTGTTGGATTTTTTTTAAAGGCCGTTTAACTGAATCAAGATTGATACCTTTTTTGATAGCAAGAATTATGCCTGCAGCTTCTAAGTAATTATCCACTTCAAAAAGATTGGGATAATCATAAAACTCATTTGTCACTTTTAATGTATTTTGATTTTTTACAGAGATAATATTTAAACCTTTTTCAATCCCTGCTAGTACTGCTTCTCCACCTAGTGCTCCATTAGGAACAACAATAGATTCAATCTGATCAGGGTGTAGTGAGATTGATTCATTTTTAGCAGGCAATTCAACAATGTCAGGTGCATTGCTTAACCCAATCAGTACTGAGGGTAAAAAGGTGAATCCTATTTCTTCTGCAGCTGCACGAGGATCTAAGTTTTCATTCAATTCAATTGGATTTAAAGCAGGTGCGTGAGCACAGGGAACTTTTAAAAATTTGCTAATTAAATGACTAATAACTGCTTCGACTCCAGAAATAGGATCAACCCCTTTCCCCTCTCGATAGATATTTGTCTCTAAAGAATCTGAATCATCTGGAAATTTTGTCACAATTGCTATTGCCGTAACTCCTTTTTCTATTAAACATTTTCCAGCATCAATTAGAGCATCAGGATTTTCAATTGTGCCACAACTGATTTTTGAAGAATCAGGATCAATAACTATGTTTAATGGCTTTTTTGTAATCACATAAGAATGAATATTAATACCTAAAGTAGAAACACATGCATCAGCAACTTGTAAATGTCTCACTAATATTTCTTTTTCAATGGCTGAATCAAAAATTATTCCAATTTTCTGTTGCTTTACCCTTTTTAAACCGATTTCTCCTTTGGCAAGTCGGTCTAAACTATAACCCTCAACATAAAAAATATTTTTATCTTTTTCAGAAAGAGTGCCGCCATTCATAACATTTGGATGAGTAATTAAACATCCACTTGCCGATGCTAATAATTTAGCGGTTGGAAGTGCATCCCCAGCAAAACCTCCTACTTCACAACCAATACCAGTTGGAACAATAAATATTGTTGGTGAATTTTCCATTATTAAAAATATTTCAATTTATATTTTTTAATTAGCTAAGACAGCTTTAATTTTAAGTTTTTTTGTTCCAAAAGAGTCAATAGAATTTTGAATATCAACAATTGACCATCGAATTAAATCACCTTTTTTCTCTAAATTTGCAATGATAAATTTCCTTAAATTTTTTAATTTTATTGAAACTGGCCAATCTAAATAATAATCAACTGAACTTAATTTCATTTTTGATATTTACCAAATTGATCATTATATAAATCATCTTCGACATCTTTACCAATAACAATATTCAAATCTGACTTAGGATATGCCACACATAAGAGTGCAAAGCCCTTTTCCCTTAAATCATCATTTAATCCCATCGCATCCTCTTGATCTACAGATCCCTCCAATATCATTGATGCACAATCTGTACAAACTCCTGAACAACAACTACTGGGCAAATCTATTCCATTCTTTTTTGCCGCTGAAATAATATCTTGATCATCAGAACATAAAAAACTAAAAGTCTTTTGCTCAAATTGAACTTTGATATTGTATTCAGGCATATCCTAAATCTAATTACTAAACTGCTGAACCTCCTACAACTTCTAATATTTCTTGAGTAATAGCTGCTTGTCTAGCTTTGTTATAGGTTAGATTCAAAGTACTTGCTAATTCTTTTGCATTATCACTCGCATTATTCATCGCGGTCATCCTGCAAGCAAGTTCTGAAGCTGCTGACTCTTGAAGAGCTCTTAGTACCTGATTCTGTAAATATAATGGTAATAACGAATCTAATAGTTGATCAGGACTTTGTTCAAAAACAATATCTGATGGTAATTTCTCTGAATCACTTTTTTCAATATTTGATTTTTCAACAAGTAACTTACTATCTTTTGTAGTCAACCTAAAAATTTCATCGTTTTCCTCAGCAATTCCTTGAGGGTCGAGTGGCAATAGTGTTTGAACAACAGGCGCGCAGCTAACTAGAGTAATGAATTTCGTGTAAATAATTTCCACCCTATCAGAATTTTCTGAAAGAAATTCAGCTAAAATCTCATTTGTAACTCCTTCGGAGTCCTTGACTGTGGGTACCTGTTCTAGTTCTTTGAAAGTACTTTTAATTACATATCTATCCTTTCTATTTTGAAAATATCCAATAGCTTTCTTCCCTACCAAAATTAAATTTGGCTGATAACCTTGTTTGACTAATTCTGCATATCTTATTTCTACCTTTTTTATAATATTTGTGTTGTAACCACCGCATAAACCTCTATCCGCAGTTATACAAACCAAGGAGATACTCTTTACTTCTCTCTTGGATAATAGAGGAGAGTCGACAGCCTCAAATTGTACTCTAGATTGAATATTTTCTAAGACTCGTGCAAGTTTATCTGCAAAAGGTCTACTTTTAAGAACTTGATCTTGAGCTCTCCTAACTTTTGCAGCTGCAACAAGTCTCATAGCCTCCGTTATTTTTCTTGTATTTTTAACGGAAACGATTCGATCTCTAATCTCTTTAAGATTTGCCATAGTATCTCCTAAATAAATTTAAACTGTGGCTAGCATTGATGATTTAACTTCATTTATCACCTCTTTTAGTGTCGCTTCTAATCCATCATTTAATTTCTTTTCTTTAAGAATCTCTTCTATAAATTCCGCTTTATTTAACTTCAGGTATTCCCTAAGTTCAGTTGCAAATTTAGTAACATCTTCAACTGGAACCTCATCAATAAGGCCTTTAACTCCTGCATAAACAACTGCAACTTGTTCTGCAAGGTTCAGTGGAGAGAATTGAGGTTGCTTTAATAACTCTCTAAGTCTTTTGCCTCGTTCAAGTTGTTGCTGAGTTGCCTCATCAAGATCAGATGCAAATTGAGAAAAAGCAGCTAGTTCATCAAACTGTGCGAGTTCTAATTTTAAGGTTCCAGCAATTTTTTTAATTGCTTTTGTCTGAGCGGCTCCTCCAACACGGCTAACAGAAATACCAACATTAATAGCTGGTCTTAATCCTGAGTTAAATAAATCTGCACTCAAGAAAATTTGTCCATCTGTAATTGAAATAACATTAGTTGGGATGTAAGCTGAAACGTCCCCTGCCTGAGTTTCAATAATTGGAAGAGCTGTCATAGAACCCCCTCCCATAGCATCAGAAAGTTTTGCTGCCCTTTCTAGCAATCTACTGTGTAAGTAGAAAACATCTCCTGGATAAGCCTCTCTTCCTGGTGGTCTTTTTAAAAGAAGAGACATTTGTCTATAAGCCTGAGCTTGTTTTGTTAGATCATCATAAATAACAAGTGTTGCTTTACCTTGGTACATAAAATGTTCAGCAATTGCTGCACCGGTATAAGGTGCTAAGTACTGTAAAGCAGCTGGTTCTGAGGCTCCTGCACTAACTACGACTGTATAATCTAGAGCTCCTCTTTCTCTTAAGACCTCTACGATGTTTGCTACTGATGCTGACTTCTGACCAATAGCTACGTAAACACAAACTACGTCTTGCCCTTTTTGGTTGATTATTGTGTCTATAGCAATCGCAGATTTACCAGTTTGTCTGTCACCAATAATTAATTCTCTTTGACCTCTTCCAACAGGAATCATTGCATCAATAGATGTGATACCTGTTTGCATTGGTTCATGCACTGATCTTCTCTTGATTATTCCAGGAGCCATTTCTTCAATCAATCTAGTATCACTTGTTGGAATTTCCCCTTTCCCATCTATTGGTTGTCCGAGAGGATTAACAACTCTCCCCTGCATTGCTTCACCAACAGGAACAGATGCGATTTTACCTGTAGACTTAACGTTACTTCCTTCTTGGACACCAAGTGCCTCTCCCATTAAAACGGCTCCAACATTATCATCTTCAAGATTTAAAGCTATACCTTCGGTGCCATCCTCAAATTCCAATAATTCACCTGCCATGACCTGATCTAAGCCATATATTCTTGCAATGCCATCACCGATTTGCAGAACAGTTCCTACATTGCTAACACTTACAGATTGGTCATAATCAGTTATTTGCTGTTTTAAGATTGAACTGATTTCATCAGGGCGTATAGATACCATGGATTTAAGAATTTAAGGTTGATTTAAAAGTTACTTGGAAAGAGATAAGCCAAGTTTTCTTATTTGTGAAGCAAGAGAAGCATCAATTACTTTTGATCCTACACTGGCGACGAAACCACCAATAAGAGATGGGTCGATTTTAGTTACAAGTTCTAATTTTTCTGTTCCAGCAATATTGATGATTTTTTTGGTAATTAAACCTTTCTGTTCATCAGTAAGCTCGACTGCAGAAGTAACAGTTGCCAAAGCAATATTACTATTTTCTCGGTAAATCTCTAAAAACCTATTAAGAATTGAAGTAAGGATTCCAATTCTTTGCCTATCGGCTAATAATTTTAAGAAATTCAGTAAAGAAGAATTTACCTTATTTGAAAAAATTTCAACAATGACTTTCTTCTTAGCATCTGTTTCTAAAATGGGAGAGGATAGTGCCTTCTCCAATTCAGGGGAATCATTTATTAATTCCAAGAGTTGTTTAACCTCAGAAACCATCTCTTCAGTTTGCGAATTTTCATTCACAACTTGAAGTAATGCCTCTGCGTATGGTGTAGTAACTGAATTTAAAAGTGGCATTAGTTCACCTCAATATTGTTAATTGATTGAGTTACCAAATTTTCTTGTGTTGTTTTATCAAGTCGATTTGGGAGAGAATCTAAAGCTTTCTTAATTGCCAGTTCAACAGCTTCTTTTCGAAGTTGAGAAATTGCTCTGGATGCTTCAGAGCTCTCATCAGAGATTGCACTTTGTTTAATTCGTGCCATCTCCTCTATCGCTTTTTTCTCACTTTCCATTCTGATTGATTCAGATCTTTTAAGGGAATCTGCTTTTATTTGAGAAGCTTTTTCTTCTGCTGAAGATAAATCTTTCTTCGCCTTTTCTAAAGCTTGAGTTGCATTTAGGAGTCGATCTTCAGCATCTTTTAATTCAAGAAGGATTCCTTCTCTCCTTTTTTGAAGCATTTTACCTAGGAAACCAGGCAAAAATTTATAAAGACCGAAAACTACTACAGCCCAATTAAGGATGTTAGTTTCGAATAAATTGAAGTTCAATCCAAAACCTTCTGTAGCTAAAAGAGTTAAATTCATTTTTCTAGAATCAATCTATTAACAATAAGTTCGCTTAAATCATCAGCCTGTTTAGAAAGTTGATCACGAGCAGCAGACGTCTGACTTTCAATTTCTAGTCTTGCTTTTTCTTTTGAAGCATTTGCTTCATTATTAGCAAGTTCTAGTGCTTCTTTATAGAGCTTGTCAGACTCATTCTCAGCTTCGCTCACAATTCTTTGGGCTTCTGTACGAGCACTTTGAAGCTGAGTTAATAAATCAGCTTCTAATTTTTTAACCTCAGAAAGTTTATTTTTGGCCTCAATAATATTATTACTTACAAACTTTTCTCTTTTTTCTACAACATTGCCAACAGGCTTAAAAAAGAGAGAATTTAATATGTAAGTAAGTGCAACTACTTGTATCGCCATTAGTGGCAAAGTGGCATTTATATCAAATAATCCACCTTCTGTAGCACCAAAAAAATTAAAGGCCAACATATCTTTTAGTTGAAGTTAAAAAATTAAATTTAAATATTGCTAATAAAGAATTAGAAGCAATATTAACTTTTAGGAAAAAGGATTCGCAAAAAGTAGTACCAAAGCCACAACTAATCCGTAAATTGTTAATGACTCCATGAAAGCGAAAGATAAAAGAAGAGTTCCTCTGATTTTACCTTCAGCTTCTGGCTGACGGGCAATACCCTCAACAGCACCTTGAGCTGCGTTACCCTGTCCAAGACCTGGGCCAATAGCACCTAGACCAACTGCTAAGCCAGCAGCTACAACTGATGCAGCGGAAGTAATCGAATCCATAATTTTGAAATAAAGAGCTTAATACTTTTGATAATCTTTGTTGTCATACACGCTTGGACATCCTTTGTTGTAAGAATGGGTCTGATTTTTCAGACCTACGCGATAGATATTTTGCCAGATTACAGACCCTTTGTAAAAGCGTCTGAATGTATTAGAAGACAGCTAATGATGTTCTTCAACAGCTTCTCCAATGTAGTAGGCCGCTAGAGTTGCAAAAATCAATGCCTGAATTGCACTAGTAAATAATCCTAGGAACATAACAGGTATTGGGAGAATTAGCGGAACTAAAAAGACTAGAACACCAACAACAAGTTCATCAGCCAAAATATTTCCAAATAGCCTGAAAGAGAGTGATAAAGGTTTCGTAAAGTCCTCTAGAATTTTGAAAGGAAGCATTATAGGAGTTGGGTGAACATAATATTCGAAGTATCTCCAACCCTTATTGCTTAAACCTGCATAGAAATAAGAAAGTGAAACCAATAAAGCCAAGGCTATAGTTGTATTAATATCTGCAGTAGGTGCTCCTAGTTCTCCACTTGGTAACTTAATCAATCTCCAAGGAATTAAAGCTCCTCCCCAATTACTAACAAAGACGAATAAAAATAAAGTACCTATAAATGGCATCCAATCTCTATATACTTTTTCACCTATTTGTGTCCTAGCAAGATCTCTTATGTAATCCCAAAGGAACTCAAGCAGGTTTTGAAGGCCTTTAGGATCATTTTCCATTTTTTTAGTCCCTAAAGAAATAAAAACTAATAACGCTCCTAATAAAATCCAAGATGTTAAAAATACCTGCCCGTGAAGTCTGATATTTCCAATTTGCCAATAAAGATGTTGACCAACTTCTAATGCTGCAAAATTTGTTAGCAAGGAATTAAAAAACATTTGTTTTGAATAAAAAATTTAATTAAGAACGTGAAAAATAAAGAATGAGTGAAGGCTTATAAATGAAAAAACCTATCATCGCAGGAAAAATATCCAATGATCCTAGCTTGCTGGCAAAAATAAAGAGGCAAACTGGAACTAATAGTTGCAATTTTGATACACCTGATGATTCTTTACCAAGTTTCCCTATACTTTTGGCAAGCAAACGTAGGTAAAAAATGCCGGCAATTGCACCTATAAAAATACTAAAACCAAAAGTAAAACCTAGAAAAATCCCAGTTATTGATGCTAATAAAATAGAAACAATAAAAGTAATTCCAAAAATTGTTAATTGCAATTTTGTGTATTCATCATTTTGGGAAAGAAAATGATCTATTTGATTGGCAATGCCAGATTTACTTTCTTTGATGATCGAATTATTCAGGGATTGAGGAAATTGAACATTCTCATTAGAAGGATGCTCAAGTTTTTTTCTATTTGAGTCCACTGCTGTGAACATAGTTTAGAAACTCCTCTGAATGGTTTTAAGTAAGTATATAAACTCACGGAATCTATCACGGAGAGGTGCCTTTTAGCTAGTTTTTTTTTATAAAAAATTAATTCTTAAGATTTAATATGAATCTATGGGCCATTTTTTACTTTATTCTTCAAAATAAAATTTATGAAAAGTCATCTTATTCATTGCGTTAACACTTTAAAACGTTAATAAAAGACTTGGCAAAATATCAATTAAACGTCTCAATAGTAAATATACATCTAAAAAATTGGAGATAAGTCAAGAAAAAATAAAATATAAAAGAATTTCTAAAAGAAAAAAAACCTTTAGTTCTAATTACAAAAAAAATTTCAACAATTTAACAGAGTCTATATTTCCCTTACCTTGGACGATATGGCCTTATGAAGCAAAAATCCTCATTGTCATAATTGGAATTTGGTCAATATTAGGAATATGCATACTAGGATCATCAAGTTGGTGGGTGGCTAGTAGGGAAATGGGAAATTGGGCTTACTTCTTAAAAAAACAAATCATTTGGACAATTCCAGCAATTGGTTTATTTTATTTCGTACTTAATACAAACATTAGAAATCTTTTAAAGTTTTCAAGAATTATTTTTTATATTTTATTATTTTTGATTTTCCTTACCAATCTTACTGGAATTACAGTTAATGGATCTTCAAGATGGCTAGTGATTGGCAATTTACGTTTGCAGCCATCTGAGTTAATTAAACCTTTTCTAATTCTAGAAGCTTCTAATCTTTTCGCACATTGGAACTTAGTAAAGAATGATAAAAAATTAATTTCAATTATAACCTTTGGTTTATTAATTTTATTAATACTTAAACAGCCCAATTTAAGTACTGCATCATTAACTGGAATTCTTCTTTGGGTAATGGGTTTATGTGGAGGAGTAAAACTTAGCTCTCTTTGCTCATTTGCTTCAATAGGATTAATTACTGGATGTATCAGCATCTTTAATAACGAATATCAAAAACTGAGAGTTACTTCATTTATAAATCCTTGGAAAGATCAACAAGAGAATGGATTTCAATTGGTTCAAAGTTTATTAGCTATAGGTTCAGGTGGTCTATTTGGCCAAGGTTTTGGACTGTCGATACAAAAATTACAGTATCTGCCGTTCATGTATACAGATTTTATTTTTGCCATTTTTGCGGAAGAATTTGGTTTATTGGGGTGTACTTTATTCTTAGGATTTTTAGTAGTATTTTCTTATATAAGCCTAAGAATTAGTCTTAAGTGCAGGAACAACTATACAAAATTAGTTGCTATCGGATGTGGTGTGTTGTTGACAGGTCAATCAATAATGCATATTGCTGTAGCAACAGGTTCAATGCCTACTACAGGGTTACCACTACCTTTCATTAGTTATGGTGGCAATTCATTAATAGCGTCTTTTTTTATTGCAGGGATGTTAGTTAGATGTTCATTAGAGTCAACAGGATTCATTGGTATGATTAGTACACGAAAGACTCTTAATTAGTTAAAATTTAAAGGAATAAATTCAAGCTATCGAATCATTAAATTTAGTTATTTCAGAGTTATCTCAAAAGGGTAATCTGCTTATGCAGAATGGTCTTAATAGCCCAGGTCCATTTACTATATTTTTGGTTTTCAGCGCAGGACTTTTAACAAGTCTTGGGCCATGTTCATTATCATTACTTCCAGTGACAATTGCTTATATAGGCGGAACAGAGAAAAATAAATTTAAACTTATTAGTTTTTCAGGAGGTGTAGTTTTTTCGCTTGTCACACTGGGTGCTGCGAGTGGATTCTTAGGAAAAATATATGGGCAAATTCCATCTTATTACACTTCATTTGTTGCCCTAATAGCAATAATAATGGGTTTAAATTTATTAGGAATTCTAAAGTTTCAGTTTCCGAATGGACCTGATATAAAAATAATTGAAGATAAAATACCAACATTTATAGCACCTTTTGCCATAGGGACTACTTTTGGACTAGCTTCTTCACCCTGCATTACTCCAGTTTTAGCAACTCTTTTGGCTTGGGTATCGCAAGCTAAAAACCCCATAATATCTATTATTTTTTTATTTTTCTTTGGGATAGGACAAGTAACTCCATTAATCATTGCAGGAGCTACTGCAGAAAACTTAAAGCAATTTTTAGCTCTTAGAAAATTTAGTCAAATAATTCCGACTTTAAGTGGGATATTTTTAGTTTCCCTAGGGTTATTAAATTTATTTTCAAATTGGATTTAAATGATTATTTTTAAGAACCTAATTTTAAAAATATCAAGTTTAAGATTCGCTATATCGCTGATAATCTTCATTGCTATTGCCAGTGGAATAGGTACTTTTATACCTCAAGGTAGTAATAATAAATTCTATATTGATAATTTTGATAGAGCTCCCATTTTTGGATTTTTAGATGGAGAAAAAGTCTTAAAACTTCAATTGGATCATATATATACAAGCTTTTGGTTTTTATTTACATTAATTCTTCTTTGCATTTCTCTGGCAGCTTGTAGTTTCAGGAGACAAATTCCTTCATTAAAAGCTTCATTAAAATGGATTGAATATAAGAGCGAAAAAAAATTTAGCAAACTGCAACTAACCACAAGTCATCCAATCAATCAAGATGGAGAACATATATCAAAAGTAGATTTATTACTTAAAAAAAAAGGATGGAAAACATACAAGTTTAATAGTCATATTTCTGCAAGAAAGGGGTTAATTGGGAAAATCGGTCCTTTAGTTGTACATATCGGATTAATAATCTTACTTATAGGTTCAGCATATGGAAGTCTTACAAGTCAATCAAAAGAACAATATTTACTGCCTGGAGAAACTTTAGATCTTGTTAATGAGAGCACAGACTCTAAAGCCAATGTAAAATTAATCGATTTTTCTATAGAACGTGAAAGTGATGGTGTGCCCAAACAGTTTATTTCAAAATTAAATTTCTCTTCTGAAGATTTAAATTTAAATGAAATAAAAACAACCAAAGTTAATCACCCAATCAGGTTTAAAGGATTAACTATTTATCAAGCAGATTGGGCAATATCAAATGTTGTTTTAGAAATAGATAATATCCTGTATCAATTACAATTAAGGGAGATTCCAGAAATCGGTAATCAAGTTTGGGGAGTTTTAGTTGAATTAGGATCTGAGACAAAAAAAAATTTCCTCTTAACAATAGATAATGAAAATGGTCCACTTAAAATTGCGAATATAGAAAATTTTTCCGGGAATAATCTCTATATCAATGACGATCCTTTAGAAGTTAACTCTTCAAAAGTATCTCTGAAAAAAATAATCCCCAGCAGTGGATTAATAATTAAAAATGATCCGTCTATACCATTTATTTACTTTTCCTTTATCTTAATAATTTTTGGAACAATAATAAGTCTTATACCAACTAACCAATTATGGATTCTGGTAAATAAAGAATCACAAAAGTTATCTATTGGAGGCCTTAGCAATAAAAATCTAGTTGGTTTTAAAAAAGAATTTTTTAAATTATCAGACGAAATAAAAAATTTTTAATTTCTTTTCTGCCCACTAAAAATATCTAACTGCATAGAAACATTCCCTCTTGGGTTAAATGCAGCATTTAAATGTATCCAGTGAGGTGAACCTTCATTCACTAAATCATCCATAATTCTATTCACAACTTCCTCATGTGATATTTTTATATCCCTAAAATTATTAATATAAAGCTTTAAAGACTTCAACTCATAGACTTTCAAATTAGGTTGATAAATAATATTTAGCTTTGCAAAATCTGGATAACCAGAAAAGGGGCACTTACATGTAAATTCAGGTAACTGAACAGAAATTTCATAAATTCTTTTCTTATTTGGATTATCGAAACAAATTATTTTTGATTCTTCAATAATTCTCTCACCATATAGCGGTCTTTGAGTCGAATCTTCTAATTTAGCTGTATTCATTTTTAGTAGAACTTTTTTACTAAACCTATATAAAAACTATATATAAAGATAAAAATTCGCAAAAGTATCAACAAATCTAAGTATTACAATTGACTAAGTCAAAAGATGTTAAATCTTATTTTTGTATCAAAAATAACATTCATAATGTCCGCCAAAGGGTTTATATGTGTTTAGTTCGATTAAAAATTAATGGACATTTGTTTGATAACTATCGATAACAACTTAAATAAATCCCTTCAACCAAAAACTGCAATTGGAATGTTATGGCTTCAAACACACTTTGAGAATGATCAGTGGGAAGCGTTGTCAAATAGTACAGTAATAATTTCTGAAGAAAATTCCCAACTATTAATTGAAGACGCCAAGAATGCAGGCCTTAATGTTGAATGTTTTTCTGATATTTCAATGTTGGATGTTTTCCCAAAAAACAATTAAAATAGGAATGTTCAATCTTTAATCATGAAGAAAATTGAAGCAATCATACGTCCATTTAAGCTGGAGGATGTAAAAATTGCATTAGTAAATTCCGGTATTGTTGGAATGACAGTTAGTGAAGTTAGAGGTTTTGGAAGGCAAAAAGGACAAGTTGAAAGATATAGAGGTTCCGAATTTACTGTTGAATTCCTTCAAAAACTTAAAGTAGAAGTTGTCGTAGAAGATGAAAAGGTTAATTCAGTCATAGATGCGATTGCTGAAGCAGCAAAAACTGGAGAGATAGGTGACGGAAAAATATTCATAACATCAATTGATTCAGTTGTAAGAATTAGAACTGGCGACAAAGACGAAGAAGCTCTTTAATTCAAAGAGTTTCTTTTACTAAATTTTGTATATATTCACTATTAATACTTTTATTAGATTGACTTCCTAAGGTCATCCAAGCTAGATATTCATGATTCCCAGCAGGACCTACCAGCGGAGAAGCTATCAAATTCTTTATATTCCATTGGAAATTCTTAGCAGCATAGATAACAGACTCTATAGCCTCAGTATGGAATTTAGGATTGCGAACAACACCTCCTTTACTGACTTTATCTTTACCTACTTCAAATTGGGGTTTAATTAAAAATATTCCCTCAATACAATCACCTTCTAAAAGATTACCAATAGATTTAAAAACTAACTTTAATGAAATAAAAGACAAATCAGCAACAACAAAATTTGGTAATTCATTACTTCTAGATAAAAGATCATTAGGTTTTAAATTTCGAATATTAGTTCGTTCAAAAAGTATAACTTTTGGGTTATTTCTAATCTTCCATGCAGTTTGTCCATAACCAACATCTATCCCATAAACTAACTTTGCGCCTTGTTGCAATAAGCAATCAGTAAATCCCCCAGTAGAGATTCCTGCGTCAATACATATTTTGTCTTTTACTTTAATTTCAAGTTTTTTAAATGCCTCCAATAATTTTTCACCGCCCCTTGATACAAACATAGGCGCGGAATCAATAAAAAACTCAGATCCAATTAATACTTGTTGTCCAGGTTTATCCAATACTTTCCCATTGATATCTCTAACCTTGCCAGCAAGAATTAAACCTTGGGCTTTTTGACGAGTTTCACATAAACCTTTATTTAGAAGATAAAGATCTAATCTACTTTTTTTAATCATATATTAATCAATAAAAAAAGACTGAATAATGAACTTCTATAAAATTAAGATCCAAATTCTTTAATACCTTTCAATTTTAAATAAGAACTAAAAAATTACCCATGATTAACGAAGGAATATATGCAAACATTTTTATATTTAAACTTTTTTTATTAGCCAGAAAAATGTTACATAGGAAAATAATAATCAGTCAAATATGTTCAATGGCAAGTACATCTTTAAAGGAGTAGGGCAATAATTCGATTTTGTTATAAAGTTTAAATTGATAATAAATAAAAATTGTGATCGAGCGTTACACATTACCCGAAATGGGGAAAATCTGGACTGAAAGCGCAAAATTCCAGAGTTGGCTTAAGGTTGAAATAGCTGCATGTGAAGCAAATTTTTCCCTCGGGAAAATCCCTGAGAGTGCCATCAAAGAGATACGTTCAAATGCAAAGTTTGATGAATCTAGAATTACAGAAATTGAGAAAGAAGTTAAACATGATGTTATAGCATTTCTTACAAGCGTTAATGAATTTGTAGGAGATTCAGGAAGATACATACATGTTGGCATGACCAGTAGTGATGTACTTGATACTGGCTTATCTCTTCAGTTAGTAAATTCTTGCGTATTGTTATTAGAAGAAATTGAGAACCTAGAAAATGAGGTCAGATTATTAGCAAGGAAGCATAAAAATACATTAATGATTGGCAGATCTCATGCAATTCATGGGGAGCCAATTTCCTTCGGTTTTAAACTTGCTGGATGGTTAGCAGAAATAATAAGGAACAAAAAAAGATTGTTAACTCTGAAAGATTCTGTAGCAATTGGACAAATAAGTGGTGCAATGGGAACTTACGCTAATACGAATCCTAAAGTAGAACAAATAACTTGTGATTTACTCGGCTTAAAACCTGATACAGCAAGCACGCAGGTTATATCGAGAGATAGACATGCAGAATATGTCCAAACTATTGCACTAGTTGGCGCGTCTTTAGATAGATTCGCAACTGAAATAAGAAATTTACAAAGAACTGATGTTTTAGAAGTTGAGGAGGGCTTTACAAAAGGGCAAAAAGGAAGTTCTGCCATGCCTCATAAAAGAAATCCTATTCGAAGTGAAAGAGTAAGCGGTTTAGCAAGAATTTTGAGGAGTCATGTCTTAACAGCACTGGAAAATGTTCCACTTTGGCACGAAAGAGATATAAGCCATAGTTCAAATGAACGAATCATGTTACCAGACGTATCAATCTGTTTGCATTTTATGCTCAGGGAAATGAATGATATAGTGTGCAATTTGGAAGTTTATCCAAAAAATATGCTCAAAAATTTAAATATATATGGTGGCGTAATCTTTAGTCAGAAAGTTTTACTTTTGCTTGTAGAGAAGGGCCTATCTAGAGAAAAGGCTTATAGCTTAGTACAAAAAAATGCTCATAAGGCCTGGAATACTCATAATGGAAATTTCAAACAAAATATAGAGAGAGATAATGAAATAATGGATTTTATTGATAAAAGTGAATTAGAAGAATGTTTTAACCCTTCAATTCATCTCAATAATTTAAGTGTAATATGGGAGAAGTTAGGTATCTAGGATTACTGAAAACCTTATCTAAATTAAACCAGTGTTTTCAGAGGAATAATGACAAAAAACTTTAGGATTGAAAAAGATAGCATGGGAACAATAGAGGTCCCCATGGAAGCTTTGTGGGGTGCTCAAACCCAAAGATCAATTATAAATTTTTCTATTGGAGAAGAATCAATTCCAATTGAGTTAATTTATTCACTCACCCTCATAAAAAAAGCTGCTTCAATTGCAAATTTCAATTTAGGTTTAATAGATAAAAGGAAAAAAGATTTGATTGTAGAGGCATGTACGGAAATACTTGATGGGCTTCACGATTCACAGTTTCCCTTAAAGGTTTGGCAAACAGGTAGTGGCACGCAAACAAATATGAATGTTAACGAGGTAATTTCAAATATTGCAGCTTTAAAGACTAATTCAGAGCTTGGTAGTCATAAACCAATTCATCCGAATGATGATGTAAATAAATCTCAGTCAACTAATGACACTTTTCCTGCTGCTATTCAAATATCTGTTGTTAATGAAATAATCAAAAATTTAGTTCCAACGATCAGAGAACTTACTATGATCCTTGATAAAAAAAGTGAAGAATGGAAAGACCTTATAAAGATAGGAAGAACCCATTTTCAAGATGCAGTTCCCCTTACTTTTGGGCAAGAAATATCAGGATGGTCGGAGCAACTTAAAGATGCTGAGAATGCAATTATTATGAGTTTGAATGAATTATATTTCTTACCTCTGGGAGGAACTGCAGTTGGTACAGGGATTAATTGTCCAAAAGGATTTTGTGAAGAGTCTATAAAATCAATTTCCGATGATACGAATCTAATTTTCTATAAATCAAAAAATAATTTTTCTATCATGGCATCGCATGATCGTCTAGCTCAAGTAATGAGTCAGATAAAAATATTAGCAGGTGCATTATTTAAAATTTCAAATGATATAAAAATTCTATCTTCTGGTCCAAGAACAGGAATATATGAACTAATTATTCCTCAAAATGAACCTGGAAGTTCTATCATGCCGGGCAAAGTGAATCCAACTCAATGCGAAGCCTTATCAATGGTTTGCACTCAGATAATGGGTCTTGAATATGCAGTTTCAATGGCAAATTCTAGCGGCACTTTACAGATGAATGAATATAAGCCTCTTATTGGATTTAATATTCTCACAAGTTTAAAATTACTTAAAAATGTAATAGAAAACTTCAGAATAAAATTAGTTGATGGGATGGAACCTAATCAAAAGAAAATAAAGTTAAATCTAGAAAATTCACTAATGTTGGTTACAGCCATAGTGCCAAAAGTTGGTTATGAAAAAGCAGCAGAAATTGCAAACCTTGCCTTCAAAGAATCATTAAATTTAAAAGAGGCAACGATTAAATTAGGTTATTTAAACGAAGATGAATTTGATGAAGCAATGAATATCAATTCAATGATTTGATTAAAAAAATTTAAAAATTATTGTCAATTCTTTTTGTTGCAGGATTAATATCTTCAGAGACTTTTATAAGATCATTAGATTCAGAAACAGGAAAACGATTAATTGCTTTTAATGCTAGCTTAGCTTTGCTTTTTAATTTATTACTAACACCAATACAGTATTGCACTTGAGAAAGGACATCAATTGATCTTCTAATAATCCTCACTACATCACCTTCGTCTAATGAAGTATTAAAAACCAAATCTTTCCATTTTTTTCCTCTTGCCCATTCAGAAATAATTCCAGTCAACTCTATTTCTAAATAGATAGGAATTTCAATATGAAACTTATTTTGTTGAAAAGAGACTAATTTTCTTAAACCATCTAATTCATTAAAAACATCTATTACCTTTAAAGAAGGCTTGAAATTACACCAAAGATTAGGCCTCCTTACATCAACACATATAGCTTGAATAATTGCAGCTAACTCAGGAGGATCTAAATCGTCTAAATAACCACTTACTAAAACAAGGCCAATCCATAATTCATTTTCACTTCTTATTGCACCAACTGTTTGTCCAACTTCTGTCAATTCCAAATCATTTAAACAACCAAAATGATTCAAAATTTTAATCAAATCAGTAAAAGTTCTCCAGTTATGATTTTCTTTATCCTCAAGAATTTTTTTTCTAATATTTATTTCTTGTTCAACATCAATAATTCTTTTTCTATATTTCTTTAATTTCTTGGAGTCTCCAAATCTATGTGCAGGATGATTAGTAACTTTTTCTTCTAAATTATTAATTTGTTGCTTTTGTGCCAAAACTTCCGTTGTCAAATCATATTGTGGAGTTTGTAAATCATTTTTTTTAGAAACTTCTAAAATTCTATCCGCATAACACTGCGACATATGATCTCCCCTGAATACCTCTCCAGAAAAATACATCTTTGGCACTTCAAGTCCTAAGACATCAATTGCACCCAAATCATTAAAAATACTTACTATGTATGAGGGTTTTATAAGAATAAATAAATTATCAATTGTCAAACACAATAAACTCTTAATTTTTTGGGATTCATATATTTTCTTACAAATTAATCCGGGAACAATTTTTCTTTTAATTTGGGGAGCTTTGATTGAAATTAAGCTTCCATCTTTAATATATGGAAGTGCATTGGTTATCTCTTCTGATAATTTTTCTGCTGATTGTTTTTCTAAAATTTTCAAGAGTCTTCTCTCTTCTTTAAGACGATTTTTTAACTTTTCGTATGCATCAAAATCTTTCCATGAAACATTAGATGTAATTTTTTTTAACTCAATTAAATCCTTATCTAAATTTTCAAGAATTATATTCTCACCTGATGATTCACCTAAATATAAAAAACTACCAAAACTTCTTTTAATTAATTCTTTAGACTTCTCTAAAGTATAACTTTGTAAAAGATTAAGAACCATTCCATAGCTTGGAGTGAATTGACTTTCTAAAGCATTTGGTTTGCTTATAGCCAGTGCACTCGCTTCTTTGGCACCTTCAAATCTTGTTTGTAATGTAACAACATATCCCTGGGTATCTTTTCCTCTTCTTCCAGCTCTTCCTGACATTTGCAAAAATTCACTGCTAAATAATAATCTATGACCATCTTCTGTCCTTTTTGATAAAGAAGAAATAACAGTTGTTCTTGCGGGCATATTTATTCCTGCAGCAAGAGTTTCAGTTGCAAAAACAACTTTTATTAAACCTTGCTGAAATAATTCCTCAACCAATTCTTTCCATGCAGGCAATAATCCAGCATGATGAGATGCAATACCGCGTTTTAATGCCTCGCATTGAGATTTATCTTTAATTGCTTCCTGATTATTTTTAAGATAAACATCTAATTTTTGGGATATCATATTTGCTTCTGAATAACTCACTAAAGTTAAATCTTTTATATTCTCAATAGCCTTGTCGCATGCTCTTCTACTAAAAATAAAATAAATAGCTGGCAACATATTCCGTTCAGCTAGTTTCGAGATCACAAAGCCAATTGAGGGAGACTTTGGTTGCATTATCCTGCCCACTTTTCCTCTTATTTTCTGCCCTTTAGGAGCTCTCCAAATCTTACAGTTTGGATGAATTCCATTACCTTTATTATTTAAAAGTGGATGGAGGCCTTTAACACTACAAAAAATAAAATCAAGTGGGACTGGTCTCTTATCACTATTAATTAGTACTGTGGGGCCATGAACTTTTTCTATCCAATTTTGCAATTGATCTGCATTGGCAATTGTTGCTGATAAAGCTATTATTTGAGTTCTAGTAGGGCAATGGATTATAGTTTCTTCCCAAACTGTACCTCTTTGGGGGTCATTCATATAATGACATTCATCAAGAATTACAGATTCTAAATTTTCTAAGGGATCATCAGATTCATCAAAATCGCCATAAAGCATGTTCCTAAAAATCTCCGTCGTCATGACTAAGATTGGAGCTTCTCTATTTATGCTTATATCTCCAGTTAAAAGACCAACTTTATTCTCACCATATTGATTAGCAAAATCTCTAAACTTTTGGTTTGATAAGGCCTTTAAAGGTGTTGTATAAAAAACTCTGCTGTCATGAGATAAGCCTCTATATATAGCAAATTCACCTATCAATGTTTTACCCGAACCTGTTGGTGCTGTTAAAACGACAGAATTTCCGCTATTAATAGCTCGTATTGCTTCTAATTGGAAATCATCTAGTGGAAAGGGGAAATATTCCTCTAAATTAAGCAATAATTGTGATTGAAGAGAGGATGAGTTAACTTCTTAATATATGATCTATATAGATATTAATAAACAAAAAATACCTTGCAAACTTTAATAGTAAATCTAAATCTTTTTAATTAAATCCACTATATTTTATTTTACTAAAATGAAAAAAATAAAAATTCCAAAAAATAGAATCCGTAAATTAAAAACATTTTCTTTAGGTAAAAAATCCTTCGAACTTCTAAGTTTAAATTCGCAAAATAAAAAACTTATTGACTTATGCAGTAATGATTATTTTGGATTAAGCAGGGACAAGGATTTAATAAAAGCTGCTTATGAAATAAGCTTGTTAGAAGGCATTGGTTCAGGAAGCTCTAGGTTTATTACAGGTTCAAGACCAATACATAAATTATTAGAAACAGAACTTGCCAAGTGGCTTGATCAAGAGAAAGTATTACTTTTCCCAAGCGGATTTCAAGCAAATATAGCCGCTATCCAGGCTTTAGCAAACAGAAATAGTATCGTAATAGCAGATAAATTGATCCATAACTCTTTATTGGTTGGAGTCAAAGCTGCTCAAGCAAAACTAGTTCGATTCTCACACAATAATTTAAAAGATTTAGAAGATAAAATTATTAAATCTAACCCCACAAAAAATTCCATTTTAGTTGTTGTTGAATCTCTTTATAGCATGGAGGGATCAATTGCTCCGCTCAGAGAAATAACGGAAATTTGCAAAAAAAATAGTGTTCAATTATTAGTTGACGAAGCTCATGCAATTGGGATCTTGGGCCCTGAAGGCAGGGGTTTAAGTTTTAATTGTCGTTCAGATATAACTATGATTACTGGAACTTTTGGAAAAGCATTTGGAAGCGGTGGAGCTTTCATAGCTTCCAATTCAGAAATTGGAGAATATCTTATCCAAACAAGTGGTGCATTTAGGTATACAACCGCACTTGCACCATCTTTGGCTGCTGGGGCACTAGAAGGTTTAAAAAAAATTTTAGAAAATAAAGAATGGGGTAATGATTTGTTATCTTCTGCGAATGTATGGAAAGATGAAATTATTAAAAATTTTAGTTTTCCAGTTCAGGGAGATTCTCACATTTTATCAATTATTGTTGGCCAAGAAGAGAAAGCAATTTATCTACAAAAATATCTCGAAGAAAATGGGTTTTTAGCAATTGCGATAAGACCTCCAACTGTTCCAGTGGGGCAATCAAGAATCAGAATAACAATACGAAGAAACTTAGATTTTAATCTGCTAAATAATTTTATTGCAGTATTAAAAGAGTTTAAATGAAACAAATTATTACTCAACATGGGTGGGGACTAAATAAATATTTCTGGGATGATTATAAAGTTGATTTTTTAAATAATAATTGGCATTGGCAAGATAATGAAAGGGGCTATTTTTCGACAAATAATTATCAAGCAAAATGGATTAAAAGCGAATCTAAAAAAGAAATCAGAATGACTTTATGCCATTCATTTGGTTTTCATTTAATGCCAAAAAAAATTTTAAAAGAAGCAACTCATATTGTTCTTATAAATTCTTTTAATAATTTTCTTCCTTTAAGTAATAATAGAAACTTTATTTTGAGGTCTCTAAAAAGAATGGAAACAAAAATCATAAAAGATGAAACTAAGGATATGTTGAAAGAATTTATATATAGATCATTTATGCCAAATCATATGAATAATAGTTTTAAAAATATCTTTCATAAAAGTCTAGAGAGTTTAAATAAAACTCTTCTTTTAAGTGATTTAAAAGAACTTTACATCAATAGAGATTTCCCATTATTTTTAAGAAAAGATTGCAAAATTATTTTTATAAAATCAGAAAATGATTTGATTCTTGACAAAGAATCAAATAATAACTTTTTAGATTCCTTAAATAAAACACTTGAAAGGAAGCCAATTTTAATTAAATTAGCTCAACAGGGTCATTGCTTGAATAATTTAAATTTTTACGAGATCTTACGTAATACCCTTAACGATTGAAATGGATAGTAAAAAGTGGAATGAGAAAATACAAAATAATTTCAATGATGCTGCATATCGGTATTTAGAGCATTCAAATATTCAGAAATTTTTTGCAAAAAAGATTGTTCATCTTATCAAAGAATTAAATCCCCAAAAAAAAGGTGAATGGATAGATCTTGGATCAGGACCAGGACTATTAGCGGATGAAATAGAAAAAATTTCTTCCCAAAAAGTATCCAGAATTGATTTCAGCAAGAAAATGCTTCTTGAGAATAAATTATCTAGAAAAAAAATTTTATGGGATTTGAATAATGATTTACCTTCTGAAATAAATAACTGTTCTCTATTAACATCTAACTTTTGCATACATTGGTTAAACAACCCAGAAAAGATAATAAAAAATTGGTTTAGTAAATTAAGACCTGGAGGTTTTTTAATCATTTCATATCCAACAAAAGATTGTTTTCCTGAATGGAAAGATACTTGTAAAAAAATTGATATTGAATATAGTGGTCTTAATTTCCTTTGCTCTAAAGAATTATTAAAAGATTTCAAATCAACTGAAATACATTATTCAAAACAGTTTAATTATCTTGAAAATTTTGAAGATGTATATAAACTTTTTAGAAGCATTAAAAATGTAGGCGCACAATCAACAAAATGTAAACGCAAAACAGTGAAAGAGTTAAAGGAAATTCAAAAGTTTTGGCCAAAGAATTACAATAATACAGTGAACCTTTTATGGCAAATTGAGATTCAAATCATAAAGAAATTATGAGTAGTCACAAAAATATTTTCAAATTTATAATTTGTGGAACAGATACTGATATTGGGAAAACTTTAATAAGCTCTTTTTTCGTTAAAGGATTAAATTCCTTTTATTGGAAACCTATTCAAAGTGGGATTGAATCGCAAACTGATAGTCAAACTGTTGAAAAACTTGCACAAGTAAGTAAAGAGAAAATAATCAAAGAAGCTTATGTCTTTACAAAACCTCTTTCTCCGCATTGGGCTGCTGAAATAGATCAAAAAGCTATTAACTTTGACAAGTTGAGATTGCCAAAAGTGCAAGGCTCACTAATTATAGAAACTGCAGGTGGATTAATGGTTCCAATAACACGCAATTTTTTGCAAATAGATCAAATAAAAGAATGGAATCTTCCAGTAATACTTGTATGTAAGAGCTCACTTGGCACTCTTAACCATACCCTGCTCAGTATTGAGGCCTTAAAACGAAGAAATATTGAGATTTTAGGTTTAGTAGTCAATGGCGAAAAACACCTAGATAATCCAAAAACTCTAGTTGATTTTAGTGGTATTCCTTTAATTGCTGAATTTCCTTACATCAAAAAAATGGACTCAAATAATTTAGATATACTATGGAAAGAACTAGACATCAAGAATAAGTTGATCTCACTATTAAACTCAAAAATAAGTTAAATGAAATCTTTGGATTCAAAAACTCCAAATCAAGATTGGCACCCAAATATTTGGCCACCTTTTACGCAAATCAATAAAAGTAAACCGCAGATAGAAGTAACTCATGGTAAAGATGCCCTCCTATTTACTAAAGATCCTAAAAAAGAACTAATAGATGCAATTAGTAGTTGGTGGGTAACTCTTCATGGTCATAGTAACGAATATATTGCAGATGCCATTTTTGATCAATCAAAAAAACTTGAGCAAGTTATATTTGCTGATTTCTTACATCCACAGGCAAAAAAATTAGCGGAAAGACTTAGTGAATTAACAAAACTAGAAAGATTATTCTTTTCTGATAACGGTTCTACTGCAGTGGAAGTCGCTTTAAAAATCGCCTTCCAATCATGGCAAAATAGAGGAGAGACAAGAACTCAAATAGTAGCTTTTGATGGCGCCTATCATGGTGATACATTTGGCGCAATGGCTTTAGGTGAAAGAAATATTTTTAATGAGAATTTCGATAATCTTATGTTCCCAGTTAGAAGAGTCCCATGGCCTTCAACTTGGATGAACGATGAAGAAGTAGAAAATAAAGAAAAAAAGGCGATCCAAAAATTAGAAACTCTACTTAAAACTCCCACAGTTGCAGTAATCCTTGAGCCACTTGTTCAAGGGGCAGGAGGGATGAATATGGTTAGGCCTCAGTTTATAAAAAAAGTTTCAGAAATTATAAAAAATAATAATTCTTTATTAATTGCCGATGAAGTATTGACTGGGTTTGGAAGGTGTGGAACCCTTTTTGCTTTTCAAAAGGCAAAAATCATTCCTGATTTAATAAGTATTTCAAAAGGTTTAACTGGTGGATTTTTACCGATGGGAATAACTTTATGCAAAGAAAAAATTTTTCAATCCTTTATTGATGATTCCCCAAGAAAAACTTTTTGGCATGGACATAGTTTTACTGCTAATCCTTTAGGTTGTGCTGCAGCAAACGCTAGCCTTGATTTATTAGAAAAAGAACCACAAAAATACCTTTCATTTGAAGAAAAACATTTATCTCATTTAATTAAATTTAAAAACTTACCTTATATAAAGAAGGTAAGGGTATCCGGCACAATTGCTGCCTTCGATTTAGATATTGGGAACAAAAAAGGTTATTTCAATAATATTGGGAAAGAAATAAAGAGTCTTGCAATGGAGCAAGGTTTATTCATTAGGCCCCTCGGGAATGTTATTTACCTCTTGCCGCCTCTTTGTATAAAAGATGATCAATTGGGGAAAAGTTACTGGATAATAAGGAAAATCTTAGACAATCTTTAGATAAAAGTTTAAGGTCCCTGCAATATTGCATTTTCCACATCTTCTCTATTAATGCAGTAGGAAAATAGTCTTTTAGTTTCTTCTCCTTCACTTTCCCATATAACACTTAAATCTTCTTGTTCAAAAATAATAGTTGCATTCCAATTTGAAAGTAACAGATACCATTTAGATGGATTATTAATATCCTTCACAGCACCTAAATCAGTTAGCCACAATTCCAATGATTGCAGTGAATTTTGATTGATAGGTTTTTTAGAGGGATTCACAGACTTTTTTAAAAAATTATTTAATTAGCCAAAGCGGTATTGTCTCTAATTCTTTTCCAGTAAAAGAAGCAATAAAAATTGAACCAATTAAACTTATAGAAATGATGATAATTAAAAGAAACAACGAAAACAATTCTCCATTCGAAAAAGGTCTTCTGTTTCCTATTAAATTTTGATTATTAGAATCGATTACTAAATTATTTAAAACGTTAGTATTATTTGTAATCCTAGAGTTTTCTTTTAGTTTATCATCATATATTTTCCTTAAATTACTATTATTTAAATGTTCATAAGCTTCAAGAACTTCTTGAAATTTACTTTTAGCAACTTCTATTTCTAATGAAGTTGTATCGGGATGCAACTCAATAGAAAGTTTACAAAATGCCTTTCTTAATTCATGATTAGATGCATTTTCATTTACACCTAAAATTTTGTAATAGGAAGTTTCCCCTTTCAAAATAATCTTTTATTAATATTGTAATTCTAATAAATTTTTACTAAATAGAATGTATTTAATGGATGGTTAAAATTCATATTTATAACGAAATGAAAAAACAAAACATTCCAGAAGAAATTCTTTCCTTAATAACTGAAGAAGAAATAAATTTATTTCAAGAGTTACAAATTAAAATTAAAGAATTAAATAATAAAACCAATCTCACAAGATTAACTGATGGTGATGATTATTGGGTATCTCAAGTTTTTGATAGCATTTGGCCATTCAAAGCTTTTACGAATATTAATTTTGATAATAAAAAATTTTTAGATATTGGATCAGGCTGTGGCTTCCCAGGTTTAGCTTATGCAATAACTCATCCTAAATCTGAGATATACCTAATTGATTCTTTGAAAAAGAAAACAGATGCAATAAAAATTTTAGTTGAGCAGATCAATTTCAAAAACAATATTCATGTAATCAATGATCGTGTTGAGAATTTAGCCCACCAATCGTCAATGAGAAATAATTTTAATATTGCAACAACTAGAGCGGTTAGTAATCCATCAACAGTTTCTGAATATATACTACCAATGTTAAAAAAAGAAGGGTTTGGAGTTTTATATTGTGGCAAATGGACGAATCAAGAAAGCAAAAATCTAGATAAAACTTTAGAAATATTAGAAGGGAAAGTTAAAGATAAAAAAGAGATACTTTTACCAAGAAATAAAGGCACCCGAAATATTATTCTTATTCAACCAAAGAATTTTTGTCCTGAAATTTACCCAAGAAAAGTTGGCAAACCTGAAAAAAATCCATTATGAAATTATTTTCTTGATAATCTTTTAGCATTCTTATCGCCAAACTTTTCTTTTAAATTTCTCAATTTTTTTATAACTTTTTTTGGATTTATATGACCTTCTAATACTTTCAATAATTGCCCTTCAGAAACATCTACATCTAGTAAATTCGCATTGAATCCTGGGAACCAGTGGCTTCCATTACCAAGCAATTGATATCTAGCTCTTGCATATCCTTCCATACCCAACCAATCAATTAAATTTGAAAGCCAAAGCAGAACAGGAATATTAATATTTCCCGGAGTATATTCCCAACTTGGTAAATTTCTATTCCAATTTTGATGCCACTTTAAACCTAAGGAATTGATTGATTCTTGCCTTAATTTGTTAATTATCTTAGGCACATACTTCTCAGATTCTGATAACAACGAGACAGCTTCTAAATGCAGAGCAAAATCTGTCTCTTTTGCAATACCGACACTCAAAGTATGGACATTTTGATTTCTTAAGCAAAAAAGATCATTAAAAACTATAGGATGAAGTGGTTTACAAAATTCCAACATTTTTCTTGAGGGAGTATGAAGATGCCCCCCTTTATCAGTGGGACTTATTATGAAAACCCCAAGATCATGCTTATTGGCTAAATTAATAACCTTTGTATTTTCCTGATTAATGAAATACCAGTGCAAATTTACATAATCAAATAAGTTTGTTGATATGGCCTTTTCAATCAGTGAAGATTTTCCATGTGTTGAAAATCCAATAGATCCAATTAAATTTTCTTTTTGAAAATTCCTCAAAATATCAATGCAACCTCCATCTCGAATAGCCTGATGTAAATGTTCAGCAGTATTGATACCATGTATTGCTAACAAATCAATTTTTTTAACTTTCAATTTTTCAATGCTAGATAATACATCTCGCTCAAAAATTTCTGGATCACTATTTGGTGGAATCTTTGTTTGGATTATATTTGGGATTTTCTTAGTATTCTTAAAACACATCCCTAATTGCACCTCAGAAGTTCCATAGTACTTGGCGGTTTCTACATGACTTAAGCCATATTGTGTTGCAAGATCTAATATATTTTCTACTTTATTTTGTTCTTCGTATGAAACCTCAGCAAAATCTAATTGATCCCAACTTTTTTGAAACCTCATACCACCTAAAGATAAAACAGGAATCTTCAGATTGGTTCTACCAAATCTACGGTATTGCATCTTTTTGATATTAGTGCTTATTCATTCTCGGTGGCTTTCCAAATGTTTGAAACATATCCCTATCGAGACTATTCTCTAAATCATCTAATTCTTCAAATTTGACCCAATGAATACAATCAACAGGGCATGTATCTATTGCTTCTTGTATGACATCAGAACTATCTCCATCTTGCCTAATAGCTCGACTTCTACCATGAAATTCATCAACAGTGAAAGTATTCGAAGCGACGTGGACACAGTACTGACAACCAATACACTTTGCTTCATCAACCCATACAGCTTTTTCAGCTAACTTACCACCCAAAACGGGCTCATAGCCTGTAATATCAATATCTTCTTCAATATTATGAAATGGATCGGTAAAATCCATATCTTGACATTAGTTTTCCCACTTGGTTAAGACCAATTCAATAGACCCATCATTTTTATTTTTTTGCTCTACGATTTGATATCCATCTTCTTGTGTTTTAGAAATGATTGTTTGGTAAGCATACATTTGTGTAACTTTTGAGATAAATCTTTCTACTGGAATCTCAAATTTCCATAGATCAAGGTCAGTAACTAATTCATATGCATTAGAATTGTTATCCCATTTAAATCCAACTTGGGTATCGCCAGGTAAATTCATACTTATATCAACGGCTGTGAATTGACCTTTATATCCTTTTACAAACTTTTCTTCTTGATTAATACTATAACCGAAATGATTTAAAGCCTTAATCAATGGCTCTGCTTCTTTGAGCTGGGTTTTAATTGTACTAAAATGTGACATTAGATTCGTTATTTAATTGTGTTAAGTTTTCACTTTGATTAGAGATGAAAGCATCAGAAGTTTTATTCTTAACTGTTACTTTACCGAGAGCGTCTTCGAGATTTTTTGTAGCTTCATTACATGAATTACCAGTAAATCCCTCAACAGTCTCTTCAACTCTTCCGTCTTGATGAATTTTGAATCTCAATGTTTTTTGAGGCATTAAATTCAAGTACTAAGTACTTTTACTTTATATAGAATAACGAAAATATTTTGTTTCAGTTGGTACAAGTTAATTAATTTTAATTTTTATATTGAATATCTGATAAATAAATTAGTTATCTGGTGTTCTTGTAAAAAAATTAAGATTTTTAATTATAAAAACCCTGCATCCCCATTGAATCAAGGGCAGTTTTTGCTTCTTCCATAACAGATGGCTCTTTATCGAAGAGGGCTATCTTAGTACATTCATCAACAAAACTCTCTTGGAATGTATTGTTTAATTTTTCGTACAACCTACATAATGACCAAATACAATTACTTCTTACACCTGATTCATTATCTATTTTTAGGCTTATTAATAATTGTTCGGCTGCTAATTGAGCGTTCTCAAAAGAAATATTTCCAATTTCAGCTAAAGAACTTGATGACCACAACCTTACTGCAGCTACATCATTCTTCAAAGCATTTATCAATGGCTCTAAGACAATTTGATTATCATAATTAGCTAAGCTCCATGCCGTCGCTCTTCTGACATAAGCATTATCGTCAGTCTTCAACAGACTGACAAGTTTTTGGACTGCGCTAGGACATGGATTACGCCCTAAAGCATATACCGCACTCATTCTCTCAACAGGACAAGGTTGATCAAGTAATGGTAATAAAAGCGGAAAAGATCTTTGATCTCTATATTCACAAAATATTCTTAAACCCTGTATTCTTTCTTCTCTGTCACCTTCAAGCATTTTTAAAGCTTCATTACACTCTTGAGTTATATTTAAACCTTTTGAAAACGAATCTTCATCAATCTGATCTAGAGGATCTATTTCGATCTCTAAAGCTAATTCTCTGGCCAAAACATCTGGATCAACTGCGATTTCAGCTAAGCTTTCATTATTAGGATCTTTATTTTTTGTCATTTTCAAAAACTAAAAATATTAATTTAGGGGGGCAGGGGACATCATATCTCCTGGTAACCAAATTCTTGCGCTAACTGCAAAGAAAGCAATCCCAAAAAGTGCTACGATAGCAAAAGGTAAAATTTTTGTCTTGATAAAACCCAAAGATTCATAATTAATTAAAACAATAATAACGTGTTTAAGAGAGTTTTAAAAATTAATCCTATTAAATGCTATTTATTTCTCTCACTTTGTCTTAGCTGACCACATGCAGCATTTTTATCTAAACCTCTGCTTTTTCGAAAACTAACAGCAATACCATTATCGAAAAGTTTGGATTGAAATAATTGAAGATTTTTCAAAGAGGCTCGTTCAAAATCAACCTCATCAATTTGATTATACTGAATTAAATTTACGTGGCATTGAAAACCTCTTAGCAAATTACTCAATTCATTGGCGTGTTCTAATTTATCATTAACACCACTTAGCATTAAATATTCAAAACTTACCCTCCTACCAGTATCTCTTACAAATTGCTTACAGTCTTCAATTATATTTTTGATATTGTAGTTTTTTGCACTCGGTATTATCTTTTCTCTAATTCTTTGATTCGAAGCATGTAGGCTTATTGCCAAGGTAAATTGACAGTTGCCCAAAATTTGAAAAGACTTTGCTGATAATTTACCTATCATTTTGGGTAACGCAACAGTACTTACAGTTATCTTTCTCTGACTGATCTGAAAATCCTCATTTATAGATCTAATTGATGAAAGAACATCGTCAATATTTAATAAGGGCTCACCCATACCCATAAAAACAATATTAGTCACTTTTCTATTCATTTGATTTTCAATAAATAAAATTTGATCTAATATCTCACTTGCTTTTAAAGATCTCTTCAAGCCTTCCTTCCCAGTTGCACAAAATTTGCAGTCCATAGGGCATCCAACTTGACTAGAAAGACATGCAGTCAGTCTTTTTTTTGTTGGTATACCAACGCACTCAATACTTTCATTATCAGCTGTAGCTAGTAACAACTTTAAAGTGCCATCACTAGCCAAGTTTTTTTCTTGAAAACTAAGTTCGCCAACTTTAAAACCATCATCCTTTAACTTTTTTCTAAAATCTAGAGGTAAAACCTCTATTTGATCAATATTTTTATCTTTGTTCCTATAGTTATAAATCCAATTATAGATTTGGCGACCTCTAAAAGCAGCCTGACCATAATCTAAAGCCACATTTTCTAAGTCTTTAACACTACTTCCGAGAAGATTTTTCAAATTATTTATTCTTTAAATCAAATCTATCTCACCATAACAGCAAACCATGTTTTAAAAAGAATTCTGTGAGAATAAGAGCAACAAATCCTATCATGGCCATTCTTCCATTAAGTCTTTCATTATAAAAATGAAATCCATAACGAGGTAATTTTCTTTTGGGAATAATCTCTGGCTTAATCATCAACAATAAAATAAAATCCTATTCTACTAACTAATTATGGTAATAGATAATATTTATTCATCTGAAAGAAGTCCTTCCTCTTGTAATCCCTCCAATGCAGCAGGATCTGGTAACTGATCTTCGGAAAATTGATTTTCAGCACTAGGTCTTGCAAAAGCAGCAAAATTACTTGAAGAAGGATCGATTCCATGTCGGTTTCGAGTTGTTTCTAAATCTTCATCACTAGGGTCATCAAGTATAGCGCCAGAGCTAACTACAGGTGTTTGTGGCATATCCACCGTATAATCAGGTCTTAAATTCTGCGCTCTTCTATATCCTCCAGACTCTTCGGCAAGAATATCAGGATGGGGGCCAGCTTCTGATGCCAATTCCTCCACAAATCCACTAAAACCAGTACCTGCAGGTATTAATCTACCTATAATGACATTTTCTTTTAAACCTCTTAACCAATCAGATTTGCCTTCGATTGCAGCCTCTGTAAGAACCCTTGTAGTTTCTTGGAATGAAGCCGCTGAAATAAAGCTATCTGTATTGAGAGAAGCTTTTGTTATACCCAACAAAACTGGAGTAAATTCTGCAGGAGCTCCTCCCGTGATTGCCATTGCTTGGTTTGTATCTTCAACTTGCCTCAATTCAATTAGTTCACCAGGTAATAGAGTAGTATCGCCCGCATCTTCTACACGTACTTTACTAGTCATTTGTCTAACAATCACCTCAATATGTTTATCATCAATTGCTACACCCTGAGACTTATAGACGTTTTGAACTTCATTTACCATACTTCTTTGTAATTTAGAAATGGATTCACGAGCAGCATCTATAAGAGGTTTCTGATCTCTTAAATCACTGAAGTAGCAATCTAATAATTCATGGGGATTAATTGGACCATCAGTTAAAATTTCTCCACCTGTCACCTGTTGTCCATCACTTACCATTATATTTTTTCCAATTAATAATTGATATTCATTTACCTGATCATCTTTTTCAATAACCGATAAAGTAACTGATTCTTCGTCACTACCTTGTTTAATTTGAACAATTCCAGATTTTCTACATAAAATTGCGGAATCTCTGGGTCTCCTAGCTTCTAATAACTCTTCAATACGGGGCAATCCTTGAACAATATCTCCAGTTTTCTGCCTCTCAAAAACAAGTAGAGCTAAACCATCACCCCTAAGGACCAAATCTCCGTCTTTAACATGTAAAACTGAGTCAGGTGAAACCATATAAGGCCTTCCTAGTCTTAATGTTACTGAACTACTAGAAACCTCTTCAATTTCTCCACAAGAAGTGGATTTTTCATTTTCACTAATAGGATCACCATCGACTACACGATCACCGACTTTGACAACTGCTTTAGAACTAATCTTAAGTTTAATTTTATCTTCTTCTCTCTCAACGATTAACCTTCTTATAGGCTCATCATCAATAACATTTGGCAATTGAACCAATCCATGTTCTTTACCAAGAATTTGAGTAGTAGCAATTACATCTCCTGCTTTAACTATTTGATTATTTTTAACTTGCAATTCAGTGTGGGTGGAGCCATGACTAGAGTCTGAAATTGTATCTCTACGTACAAGAATTGATTCTAATATTACTAAATTTAATCTATTTATAGATGCATCATTTTTATCTTCAATTGACTCGACATCAATTGTCATTTGAGGAGTAGCATCAAAGCATTCAATACTTAAATGTGTTCTAAGCAATTCAACTCCTTCAACAGATTTTATCAATTCACCATCTTTATAAGTTAGCCTTTGGATAGCTTTTAAGCCTAAGTGTGGTCCTTTTTCCTGCTTTACATGAGATAGTTCCGGCAATTCTGCTTGTTCAGGAATTGTAAATTCCTCTACAGTCCTCAATAATAATCCTCTACATTTTGGAGTTTCTAATTTCTGAACGAATAGAATTTCTTTATTATCAACACCATCTATAATCTTCTCACCTGGATTTACTAGATTACCTTCTTCTGTAAATCTATTCAAAATTTCTTCATCGTCGCACTCATGAAAAGTTCCATTTCTAACAGTTATTTCACGGAGAATATCATTTTTCTGAGTCACCGTGACAATTCCTGATGTTTGACTAAATATATCTTTTACAACTTCTGTTCCTGCTTCAATCCATTTCATATCTTCTGTCATTAGAAGAGATATATCCTTGTTTATTTCATGGGTTTCTTGGGGGATCCAAAGCAAAGTTCCCCCTTGACTTACTTCAAAACCATTTTTAGAGGATCTTGCTTTTTTAACACTTAATCCAGGGGAGTATTTTACTAATCCACCAGTTTTGGTACGAAACCTTTCATCTGTTAAATCTGCTATGACCTCACCATTACTGATCTTACTTCCTGGAGAAGTGTTTAAACGATAAGTAGTTCCATCACTAGATTCCAAATTATATATTTGGCCTGCGTGAGTAGATTCTTCAATTAATTTAAAATTGCTTAATGACATTGAAGTAGTAACAATCTGAACTTCCCTTGAGTCTCCAATTGAATCTCTTAAACGAACTTGTCCTCCAAACTCGCTTGATTGACTTGCCTCTGCCAAAACAGTTCCTTCATCTACAGACTTTCCAGTTGAGACGACAGGCCTTGCATTTGGTGGTAAGTTATAGACATCTCCAGCTAAAACCCACAATCTGCCTAATCTTTGAGCTTTTAAAGTAACGTTACCCTGCCTATCTGTAACCTCCTTTGGTTGAATAACCTTGTCATATCTGACCTGACCTGCTAAATCACAAATTACATCCTTTGTTGCTTTCTCAACGCTCTTTTTCACTGCTCCAGCGATAATCTGAGCAACAGTTATATCAGAATTAATTTCTTCTCCATTATCAACAAATAAAAGAGATCCACTCGAAACCTCAATTTTTTGAACTTTGCTAGAACTATTACCTTTAGGAACTATTTTTAATATGAAATCAACTTCTGCTTGTTTAGCTTCTACTCCATGTGGAGTTCTGTAACCTCTAACTTTTGCTTTTGAACTAAATTCAACCTTACCAGAAATCTTTGATCTTACTACTCCACTTTCGGCAGTTGATACACCTCCAGTATGAAAGGTTCTCATTGTCAATTGAGTTCCAGGTTCTCCAATTGATTGAGCAGCAATGATTCCTACCGCTTCACCTAAGTCAACCAGATGATTATGAGCTAGAGCCCAACCGTAACATCTCCTACAAACTGATCTATTAGCTTCACATGTTAATGGGGATCTTATTTTTACGTTCGTAATTGATGCTGTCTCAATTTTTTCAGAAAATGAAGGATCTATTGCAGTATTTTGAGGAATAATTAAGTTGCCTTCAGAATCTAAAATATCCTCAGCTGTAAGTCTACCAAGAAGTCTTGCCCCAAATTTACCATCTTCAGCTTCAATGACAATTGATCGTTTTGTTCCACAATCTTCTTCCCTAACAATTACGTCTTGCGCAACATCAACTAATCTTCGAGTTAAATAGCCAGAATCGGCAGTTCTTAAGGCAGTATCAACCAACCCTTTCCTTGCACCATAAGATGAAATTACATATTCAGTAACAGTAAGTCCCTCTCTAAAGTTTGTTCTTATTGGCAGGTCAATTATTTCTCCTTGAGGATTAGCCATCAATCCCCTCATACCAACAAGTTGTCTTACCTGGGACATATTTCCCCTTGCTCCTGAATTAGCCATCATCCAAACTGAATTTAGTGGATCATTTTGATTGAAATTATTTTTAACAGCATCAACTAATCTTTCATTAGTTTCAGTCCATGTATCAATAACTTTTGTGTGTCTCTCAACTTCTGTAATTTCACCAAGTCTATAACATTCTTCTGTAGCAGATATTTGCTCCTCAGCTTGTCCTATCAAATCTTGTTTAGCTTCAGGAACTTTTAAGTCATCTACTGAAATAGAAACTGCAGCTTGGGTAGCATACTTAAACCCTAAGTCCTTTAAATTATCTGCCATTGCTGCAGTAATAGCAGTCCCGTGAGTTTTATAAGCCCAAGAAACTAAGTTTTTTAATGCTTTCTTGTCAACTACTTTATTCTTAAATGATGGCGGAGTTTTGGCTAAATCAGGCATTGTTAATGGACTATCCTTTTTTGAGTTTTTTGTGGTTTTACGTACTCTAGAAGTTTTTTTAGGTTTAGATGATGTCATGATTTTTAAATGAATGAAAAATAGTTTGTAAAGATTACGTTTTAGATACAGAATCAATGATGGTATAGTTCATCACTACCCTCCCAACAGTTGTTAAAACAAATCTACTTATTAAATTATTCTGAGAGTCAAATCTGTCTCTTCTTAATTTCCAAAATTCTAATCTTGAACCATCTTCTAACTCTTCAGTTTTTTGTGGTCGGCTCAATTCATCTTCATCCTCAACCTCTCCATTAAATCTAACCCATACCCATTCATGTAAGCTGAGTCTTTTGTCTTCAAAGGCAAAAATCACATCTTCGAGTGAAGCAAAAGTAGTTTTATTATCACCAAAATCAGGTTTTTGATAATTGGGTTGCAAAGCCGTCAAATAATAAGATCCCAAAACCATATCTTGTGATGGAGTTACTATTGGTTCGCCTGTAGCTGGAGAAAGAATATTATTACTAGCTAGCATAAGCATACGCGCTTCAGTTTGTGCCTCTAAGGCTAAAGGAACATGAACCGCCATTTGATCTCCATCAAAATCAGCATTAAATGCAGGGCAAACTAAAGGATGAAGTTGAATTGCTCTTCCACCAACTAATTTTGGTTCGAAAGCTTGAATTCCTAATCGATGAAGTGTAGGAGCTCTATTTAAAAGTATTGGATGACCCTCAATAACTTCCTGAAGTACCTGCATAACTTCATCATCAGCTTTTTGTATTAATTTTTTTGCAGCCTTAATGTTATTTACAATATTTTGGCGTATTAGTCTATGAATCACAAAAGGTTGGAAAAGCTCAATGGCCATTTCCTTTGGAAGACCACATTGATGCATTTTTAATTTGGGGCCTACAACAATTACAGATCTTCCAGAGTAGTCAACACGCTTACCAAGAAGATTCTGTCTAAATCTTCCTTGTTTTCCTTCAATAATGTCACTAAGAGACTTAAGAGCTCTATTATTTGCACCAACAACAGTTCTTCCCCTCCGTCCATTATCTATAAGAGCATCAACTGCCTCCTGAAGCATTCTTTTTTCATTTCGTACAATAATTTCAGGAGCTAAAATTTCTTGAAGCCTAGCTAGTCTATTATTTCTATTTATCACCCTTCTGTAAAGATCATTTAAATCAGAAGTTGCGAATCTTCCCCCATCAAGCTGAACCATAGGTCTCAGATCAGGAGGGATAACTGGAATTGCATCTAATACCATCCATTCTGGTTTTGCGTTAGTTGCAATGAAATTATCAATAACTCTTATTCTTTTTATAAGTTTTGCCCTTTTTTGTCCCTTACTGTTTGTAATTTCTTCTCTGAGCTCCTCGGCAACTTGATTTAAATCAAGGTCCTCAAGTAATTGCTTAAGGGCCTCAGCACCAATACCTACGAAAGGCTCATTTTCAATTGTTGAATCTTCAGCATAGATTTCATCTTCAATTTCTAGCCATTCATCCTCAGTAAGTAATTGCTTATATTTTAGTTCTTTATGATCACCTGGATCTAAAACAACATAACAGTTAAAGTAAACTATTTGTTCTACATCTCTAAGTGGAATATCCAAAAGAATTGCAACGTAACTTGGAATACCTTTTAAATACCAAACATGGGAAACTGGTGCGGCAAGCTTTATGTAGCCCATCCTATGTCTTCTTACTCTACTTTCAGTTACCTCAACACCGCATCTCTCACAAACAATACCTCTATGCCTAACTCTTTTATATTTACCACAATGGCATTCCCAATCTTTAGAGGGACCAAAAATCTTTTCACAAAACAATCCATCCATTTCTGGTTTAAGTGTCCTGTAATTAATAGTTTCGGGTTTCGTAACTTCACCCACCACTTGTCCATTGGGTAATGTCCTCTGTCCCCAGTCCATTATTCTTTGTGGAGAAGCTATTGAAATTTTTACGTAATCGAAGTGATTTTCAGTTCTTAAGTTGCTGTTTGTCATTTTTGGAAATTGATATTAAAAGTTTTTAAAGGAGTATTTAATCTTCCTCATATTCAGAGGTTCCTAATGACTCGTAAGTAGGCCTCGATGGAGTATTTCTTCTAGGATTTATATCTTGCATTAAATCTACCTCTTTTCCTTCGTCTGTATAGACTCCTATATCAAGACCTAGAGATTGTAATTCTCTCATAAGAACTTTAAATGACTCTGGAGTACCAGGTCTAGGAATTGGTTTACCTTTTACAATTGCATTTAAAGCTTCATTTCTTCCTTGCATATCATCTGATTTAACTGTTAATAATTCTTGAAGAGTATAGGCTGCTCCGTAAGCCTCAAGAGCCCAAACTTCCATTTCTCCAAGCCTTTGTCCGCCCTGCTGTGCTTTACCGCCCAATGGTTGTTGTGTAACTAAAGAGTATGGACCTGTGGACCTTGCATGAATTTTGTCATCCACCAAATGTACTAGCTTAAGGAAGTGGGAATAACCAACCGCAACTGGTTGATCAAAAGGTTCCCCCGTTCTCCCATCTTTGAGTAATAACTTTCCAGGATCTTTAGGATTATAAACCCATGCTTTACCTGGCTGCTTTGAAGCCTCTTCTAAGAAAGCTTGGACAGTCTGATGTGATTTTTCAGCACCATACATTTCATCAAATGGGACAACTTTTACCCTACAATTTAAATTAGAAGCTGCCCATCCCATCAATAATTCAAAAACTTGGCCTACGTTCATCCTACTTGGAACACCAAGAGGATTTAGAACTATGTCTACAGGTGTTCCATCTGGCAAGTAAGGCATGTCTTCTCTAGGTAAGATTCTGCTAATAATTCCCTTATTACCATGCCTCCCAGCCATTTTGTCGCCTACCTGTATTTTCCTTCTCTGGGCCACATAAACTCGAACAACCATATTAGCCCCTGGAGGCAACTCGTCCCCTTGTTCTCTAGTGTAGATGCGAACATCTAAAACCCTTCCCTTTTCAGTTTTGGGAACCCTCAAGGAGTTATCTCTAACATCTCTTGCCTTTTCTCCAAAAATAGCTCTCAAAAGTTTTTCTTCAGGTGGTTGGTCTGACTCTCCTTTTGGAGTAACTTTTCCTACAAGGATATCTCCACTTTCTACAAAAGCACCTATCCTAATGATTCCCATTTCATCAAGATTATTCAAACTTTCTTCAGAAATATTAGGAATCTCTCTTGTGATTTCTTCAGGTCCTAACTTTGTTTGTCTTGCTTCAATTTCATATTTTTCAATATGTACCGATGTATATAGATCATCAGTTACCATCCTTTCACTTACAAGAATTGCATCTTCGTAGTTGTACCCTTCCCATGGCATGTATGCAATTAAGACATTTTGGCCTAGCGCTATTTCCCCTCCTTCACATGCCGATCCATCTGCTAATACTTGCCCAGAGATAACTTGATCTCCAATTTTCACTATGGGTCTTTGGTTTAGACAGGTATCTTGATTTGATCTCTGATATTTTTGAAGATAATGAAAATGTTCATAACCTTCTTCATCTTTGACAACAATCTCATTAGCGTCTACATAAGATACAGTTCCATTAACTTTTGTTATGGGAACCATCCCTGAATCTCTAGCAACTTGAGATTCTAAACCTGTACCAACCAAAGGACGTTCTGGTCTAAGCAATGGAACTGCTTGGCGTTGCATATTAGATCCCATCAAAGCTCTATTGGCATCATCATGCTCCAAGAAGGGAATAAGTGAAGTAGCAACTGAAATTACTTGAACAGGTGAAAGCTGAACATAATCAACTTGATGAGGAGGAACTTTTTCAAAATCTTGTCTATACCTCACTGGTATTAGATTGGCGAGGATATTTCCATCCTTATCAGTTGCGACGTCCCCTGGTGCTACTCTGCACTCGTCCTCTAAATCGGCAGAAAGATAAACAGGATCTCCTTCTTTATTAACCCTACCATTCTTAACTTGCCAAAAAGGAGTCTCAATAAAACCATACTCATTAACTCTTGCATGGGTAGCTAAAGAATTTATAAGCCCTGCATTAGGACCTTCAGGAGTCTCAATAGGGCATAATCTTCCATAATGTGAAGGATGAATATCTCTTACCGCAAATCCTGCTCTTTCTCGAGTTAAACCTCCAGGACCTAAAGCCGAAATCCTTCTCTTATGAGTTAATTCAGCCAATGGATTAGTTTGATCCATAAATTGACTTAATTGACTTGAACCAAAAAACTCCTTTATGGCGGCAACCAAAGGTTTAGGATTGACCAGTTGAGCTGGGGTAAGAGAATCAGTTTCTCCAACTGTCATTCTTTCTTTAATTATTCTCTCTAGACGATTTAGCCCAACTCTGACTTGATTTTGAAGAAGTTCTCCTACGGATCTAACCCTTCGATTACCAAGATGGTCAATATCATCCAAACTTGCACCACCAATATCCAATTCTAGATTAATTAGATAATCAATAGTAGATAAAACATCTTCATGAGTTAGTGTTCTAACATCATCTGGAATAGTAAGTCTCAATTTTTTATTTATTTTATATCTGCCAACTCGCCCTAAATCATATCTTTTGGGATCAAAAAATCTACTGTGTAATAACTGTTGTCCACCAGAAACAGAGGGTGGTTCTCCTGGACGTAGCTTCTTGTAGAGCTCTAGTAAAGCTTGATCTTCCGAGTTTATACCCTCGTCATTGGCTGAATCAATTGAGGATTGATAAAACTCTGGATGCCTTAGTTTGTCGACCACATCATTGTCAGAAAGTCCCATTGCTCTCATAAGAACATGAGCATTGATTTTTCTAGTTTTATCTACCCTTACATAAAGTAGATTATTTTTATCAGTCTCGAATTTTAGCCATGCACCTCTATTAGGTATTACGCTAGCGTTGTAAGTCCTTCGACCATTTTTGTCCTGTTCATCTTTGAAATATACTCCTGGACTTCGAACAATTTGATTAACAATTACTCTTTCAGCACCATTAATAATGAACGTTCCTCTTTCAGTCATTAATGGTAATTCGCCAATAAATACTTCTTGTTCTTTAATTTCCCCTGTCTCTTTATTAATTAACCTGCAAGTTACATACATTTGAGAGGCAAATGTAGCATCCCTTCTTTTGGCTTCTTCAACGTCATGTCTAGGTCTTTTTAACCTGTATTCTTCCCCGATAAAATGTAATTCTAATTTGCCTGTGTAATCAGAAATAGGAGAAAAATTTTGTAATTCTTCTATTAAACCCTTTTCCAAAAACCATTTAAAGCTTGCTCTTTGTACTTCAACTAAATCTGGTAGATAAGTAGCCGTTTTTGCTACCTGTAAAGCGCTACTGCTCATCCAAGAAAACCTTCGATTTTGTGAAATTTACTATTTACTTTTAATCTACTCAATATTTAGTTCTTCAACTTTTCACTTAATATGAGATTAACCATTAAATCTCGATTTCAACAAAAAATCAATCTAATAAATAAGAATTAAATTTCGTTTTATGCTGATAAATCATGAACTGTGTAAGTTAAAGCTAAAAATTAAGAAAAATTTCCAGTAATTCCATATACTAACAGTTGCTACGTCAATTTAACAAGTTAAATTTAAACAAATCTTCAGCATTCTTAGATGACTCTTTAGCAATTGTGATTAATTCAGTAGATCGTAAATCTGCCAAAAAATTAGCAACATTTTCGACAAATGCAGGTTCATTTCTTTTACCCCTATGAGGAACAGGAGCTAAAAATGGTGAGTCAGTTTCAATTAAGTACTTATCGTTTGGGACAATTTTGGCACACTCATGAATCTCATGTGCTTTTGGGAAAGTTACTATTCCACTAAAACTTATGTAAAAACCAAGATCCAAGAATTGCATCATTTCTTTTGGGGTTCCTGTCCAACAATGAAGTACACCATCAGGACATTTTCCTTTTTTAGTGAGATCACTACATATCTCAATCATTTCATTTGCAGCATCTCTGCAATGAATAATTACAGGCAATTTAAGTTCATAAGCTAACTCCATTTGCGGAATTAGTGCTTCAATTTGCTGTTTTTTATTTTCATTTTTAAAAAAATCCAAACCTAATTCCCCAATAGCTACAACTCTTTTGTCTTCTTGAGCTGATTTTTTTAAAAGAGATTTTGAACTTTGTTCCCATTTTTTTGCTTCTAGCGGATGCAAACCAACTGAATAGTAAATCTCATCAAATTCATGAGAAATTTTTTTTAACTTTGGAATTTCCGTTAATTCACAACAAGCATGAACTAATTTTTTTACACCTCTTGAACGCAATCTTAAAACAACATCTTCAAGATCTTCTTCGAAATTTTCAAATATTAAATGACAATGGGAGTCTATGAGTTCGATATCGTTCTTATTTTTGATCAACTTTTTTACTAGTTAGTAAGTGTAGTTTTTTACAAAATTGTTGATTTTCGATTTTTTATTAGCACCGTTATTCTTGTGGAGAACATTTTTTTTAACTGCTTTATCAATTAAGCTAAAAGCTTTATTAAGACTTGTTTTAACTAAATTTTTATTATCTTCATTAGGGTTTTTTTTATATTTTTCGCAACTCTCTAAGGTTTTTTTGGTTAGAGTCCTAACAGTAGATTTATATGACTTATTTATTAAACGATTTCTTTCGGCAATTTGTATTCTCTTTTTTGCTGATTTGTTATTGGCCACAAAGGTACTTAAATATAGAGTCTCCATCATAACAAATAAATCGACTACTAATCAATCATATATAATTTAGAAAGTTATCAAACTGAGTTTTGAGCCTTTAATTTTGCAAAAATTAAGCATATGAAGATTATAAATAATAAAAAAGAAGCTATAGAAGAATTAAAGAGGATTTCTACGCGAACTAATTCAGAAAATAATAATAAGATAATTAAAATTGTTGAGGAAATTCTTCAAGATGTAAAAATTTCTGGAGACATAGCAGTAGAAAAATATACAAAAAAGTTTGATGGTTTCGACCCTGAACCTATGCAAGTTAGTGAAGAGGAGTTAAAGAATGCATGGAATGAAATTAATGGCAATTTAAAGAGCTCTCTTGAGGTAGCTTATAAAAGAATTAAAAAATTCCATGAAAATGAAATTCCTCAGTCATTCACTTTAAAAGGTGAATATGGGGATATAGTCCAAAGGAAATGGAGACCAGTTAAGAATGCAGGTATTTATATTCCTGGAGGTAGAGCTGCTTATCCAAGTACTGTATTAATGAATGCAATACCTGCAAAAGTAGCTGGAGTAGAAGAAATTATAATGGTATCTCCTGGGAATAAAGAAGGAGAAATAAACAAAACTGTCTTAGCTGCAGCTCACTTATCAGGGATCAATAAAGTATTTAGAATTGGAGGAGCTCAAGCAATTGGTGCTTTAGCATTTGGCACAAATCAAATCAATAAAGTTGATGTTATTTCAGGTCCAGGGAATATCTATGTTACAACTGCAAAAAAACTCATTTATGGCTCTACAGGAATTGATTCATTAGCTGGTCCAAGTGAAATATTAATCATTGCAGATCAAACAGCTCGAAGCACTCATATAGCATCTGATCTTCTAGCGCAAGCAGAACATGACCCTTTAGCTTCATCAATACTCCTTACTACATCAAACAACTTGGCGCAAGAAGTTTTAGAAGAACTATATAAAAAAATAGAGGATCATCCAAGAAAAGAAATTTGCAAGCAATCAATAACAAATTGGGGGTTAATTGTGATCTGCGAGAATTATGAATCATGTATTGAACTAAGCAATAACTTTGCCCCTGAACACTTAGAAATTCTTACTAAAGATTCACGGAAAATTCTTGCAGGTATAGAAAATGCCGGAGCGATATTTTTAGGAAAATGGACTCCAGAAGCTGTTGGAGATTATCTAGCTGGGCCAAATCATACTTTGCCTACATCAGGAAATTCTAGATTTAGCGGTTCTTTGGGGGTTGAAACTTTTATGAAAAATACTTCAATAATAGAATTTAATGAAGAAAGTTTAAAGGTTAATAGCCTTGATATTATTAATCTTGCTAACAGTGAAGGCTTACATAGCCACGCTAACTCAGTACAAATAAGATTTGAAGATTAACTAACTCTTGGGGGTGAGTAAACAACGGGAGTATTGTTTTCAATTTTGCCAACTAATACTTTATCTGCAAGATCAACGAATAATCCATTTTCTAATACTCCTGGAATATTATTAATTGTCATTTCCATGACTTTTGGATTCTTAATACCATCATCAAATAATACATCTAGTATTAGGTTGCCCTGATCAGTAACAACTGGGCCGGCTTTTTTAGTAGCCATTCTTAAAGAAGCACTTCCATTCATTTCTAAAATCATTTCCTGAACTTGTTTCCAAGCATTTGGAAGAACTTCTACAGGTAAAGGAAAAGATTGATTTAGATTTTGTACAAGTTTAGTTTCATCAACAACAATCAACAATTGATCAGCTTTAGATGCCACTAACTTTTCTCTAACATGGCATGCTCCTCCTCCTTTTATTAATTGAAATCCTGGATCAACTTCATCTGCTCCATCGATAGCTAAATCAATTTGAGATACAGAAGCTAAATCGATAAGCGGGATATCGAGTTCAAGAGCTAAAACTTCTGATTGAAAGGAAGTTGCAACACCTTTTATATTTTGAAGTTTTCCAAGACGAATTTGATCGGCGAGGCTTTTTATCATTAACGCAGCTGTAGATCCAGATCCTAATCCAAGAATCATGTCACTCTTTACTTCCTTTATTGCTACATCAGCAACAACTTGTTTCATTTGAGTTTGTGAATCCAAAATCTTTTTCTCTAATGGTTATAGATTATTAAATTTCAATGGGTGATTTATGTCAAACCTGGAAGAGGTTCTGGTTTGATATTTATCTCTATCTCTTTATTATCTCTCAAAATGTTTAAAAGGAATACTTTTCCTATCTGAGCTTTTTCTACTTCATCCAGTAAAGCTTTAGGTTCTGTTATGGAGATATTTTCGGCTGCTATTACTAAATCACCTCTTCTTAAACCAGCTTTTTCTGCGGGACTATTAGGAATTACTGATTGAATTAGAGCTCCATTTCTTTCAGGTAATTGAACTAGCGAATTCGGGTCTCGATTATGTTCTTTAGCAATCCTAGGATTTAAAGAAATCAATTGTACGCCTAAATATGGATGAATAACTTCTCCATTTTTTAGAAGCTGATCAGAAACACTTTTAGCTAGATTAATTGGAATCGCAAAACCTAAACCGGCTCCCGGGCCACTTCTTACTAATGTATTAATTCCTATTACCTCACCATTGGAATTTATGAGTGGTCCTCCAGAATTTCCTGGATTTATTGCAGCATCAGTCTGGATAAGATCCAGTCTTTTATCTGAAAATCCTAAACTATTAATATCTCTATGCAGGCTGCTAACAATTCCTAAAGTAACTGTTTTTTCAAGACCATAGGGAGTACCCAGAGCTATCGCCCAATCCCCAACTTCAAGATCTTCAGAATTTCCAAGTGGAGCAAAACCAAAATAAGCATCTTGTTGAATTTTGACTAACGCTAGATCAGTTACTGCGTCTCTACCCAAAACTTGACCATCATAAATAGATCCATCTGCCAAAGTAACTGAAACATCATCGACTCTTTCGACTACATGGGCGTTTGTGAGAACCAAACCATTCTCTTTGATGATTACTCCGGAGCCTTGTCCTCTCTCTCTTTCAGGAGTAATTCCTTGCTCACCAAGTAAGTCTCTTAATAAAGGGTCAAGTAAAGTAGGGTCAAATTGTTGCCTCTCTACTAATCTTTCAGTATCAATTTTTACAACTGCAGGTCCAACATTTTTCACTGCGGATGACACGAAATTATGACTTTCAAAAGAATCCAAAGCTAAAATTTCTCCCCCTTGAGAGAAATTAACTAGACAAAAACAGGTAACAATGAATATTTGAATTAGATTAATCAATTTAATCTTGAGAAACTTCATTTAATTAGTAGTTTTTGACTTTTACAGCTAAATCTAATTGAAGAAGAGTATTATTG
>QCBV01000004.1 GCA_003279015.1 Prochlorococcus sp. AG-347-J19
GATAATTATGGGAATATATATATTTATTATTAAAATCTCATATAAAAGCTTGTGCTAGGATAAATTCAGAAATAGTTAGGTTAATCAGTTTGAATTATAAGGATAATGTTTAAAATTCGTTTAAGGGATATTTCTACCATTGAAAACATAATAACCTTACTTTATACAATTTTATTTGGAATAGGATTTTATGGATTTGGAAGAGATTATCATAATTCTTATTTAATTATAAATTGGGAAAATTTTGTTAATTTGCAAGCATTAGGTTGGAGAATAGCTGGACTAAGAATATGGAATTTAGCGATTGGACCAATGCTTGCAGCATTCGTCATGTCTTCTTCACTTTTTTTTATAATTAAGAAGTATTTGACAATAGATAATAAATCTCAAAAGATAATAATATTATTGTCATATATTGCTTTATTACATAGTTGGCCAATTATTTTGCCAGTTGCAAATGCAATAAGGCAAGGTATCGTAACAGGCTTAATCTATTTTTTACTAGCTAAATTTGATTCCATTTATGAAAAGCATAAAAATTTAAAAAATATTTTTCTTCTTATTCCTTTAATATTGCCATCCTTATTAATTCATAAGATAGGCGGATTATTTTTCATTTTAGCTTTACTATCATCTTCTGTTTTCCTATTCAAAGAAAAAGATAGAAGAAACTATCTAATAATATCAACTATTTTACTATTTTTATTTGGGTATTATTTTGATTTTATAATAGAAACTCCTTCAAGAATTACAGGGGCAGATATGAGTTTAATATTTACCCTGATTGCAATCACTTTTAATTTATTGGTAGTCTTTAGTAATAAATTTTTATATAGAAATAGTTTTATTTTTTTATTTCCTTTTTACATGAATATATTTGCTTTGATTTTTCTAGCAAATGGATATAAATTGGAATTTGAGAGATTGATAATGATAGTTTTTATTCCACAATTGATTTGTGTTTTGCAAACTATAAAAGGAGATAAAAAGTATATACTTTTCCTGGCTTTTTCTTTTTTTTCTGTTTTCCTGACTAATTATGCAGGAATATATAAAGCTATATATAAGTTAACTTAATAAAAGATATAAAATCTAGGAAAAAATTATAAATATTGCAATATAATTACTATGCTTATAAACCTAGTTACCTAATATAGTTTTTTTCAATTTTTTTATTAAAAATTAGATAATTTTGAATATGCTATGAAATTAAAACTTGACGATCAAAAAAAAATGTTCCTTTTTTATGGAATAATTAATTTTTTAATAACTAATGCTATCCTGCATATCGGCCTATTTTTAATCTCAACATTATTTGCAACGGTCCTAAGTCAGGCAGTAAATATACTAGTAGGGTATTTTCTTTACGGTAAGAAGGTTTTTAAAATTAAAAAGCTTAATAAATTTGTTTTTAAAAAATATTTGTTCCTAGCCACAATTTTATGGTTGTTAAACTTTGTCTTTATTGAATCTTTATTTTATTTTGGAGTAAATAAAAATATAACAGCAATTTTTATAATTCCATTATTGGTCGTTATTTCTTATTTATCTCAAAGAAACTTTGTTTTTAGATAAATATAAGTATTAATTGAGTTATTATTATTTTGATTTAAAATATATATGGTAATAAATCCCTCGAGTTTCACTTTGTCTGTGATAATACCTTGCTTCAACGAAATCAACACCATTGAAGAAGTTATAAATAAAGTTAAGAACACATCTATTAAATCAAAGCAAATTATTATTATTGATGATTTCTCAACTGATGGCACAAGAGAATATCTTAAATTATTAAAGGATGAATCGATAAAAGTTATCTTACAAAATAAAAATCAAGGAAAAGGTGCTGCAATCGCCAAGGGCATTAATTACGCTACAGGTGATATTGCAATTATCCAGGATGCCGATTTGGAATATGATCCAAATGAGTATGAAAAACTTATTAATCCAATACTTCTTAATAAAGCTGATGTGGTTTTTGGGAGCAGATTTAAGGGGGCAGAACCACATAGAGTAGTCTATTTTTGGCATAGAGTAGGTAATGGATTTCTTACTTTGATGAGTAATATTATGACGGATATAAATTTAACTGATATGGAAACTTGCTATAAAGCTTTTAGAACTGAAATTCTAAAATCAATAACCATAAGAGAAAAAAGGTTTGGATTTGAACCTGAAATTACTGCAAAAGTAGCGAGAAAAAGGTGTAGGATTTATGAAGTTGGAATATCTTATTTTGGAAGAACTTATGAAGAGGGAAAAAAAATAGGTTGGAAAGATGGAGTTCGAGCCATTTGGTGCATACTAAAATACAATTTATGGAAAAAATAAAAAGGATAAAAGAACTTTGAATTTAATTATATAATGTTTGCAATTTTTATTTCTTTTTTATTTTTTGTCTATTTTTTCTCTGATTATCTTGAGTTATCCAAAGATAAAGATGAAAAATATGGAATATTTGCAGCATCTTTAATTTTCTCAGTAGCATTAAATGGACTTATTTCAATGATGCTTGTTGCTTCCCAAAAAGTATATTTACCAATTTATTTGATACAGTTTATATTCTTTTTTATAGTAGTTGAAATCAAAAAATTAAAATTAATACTGTCGAACTTTTTTGGGGGATTTTTATTCGATATCTCAAGTATAAGGAAAAACTATGATAAAAAATTTATAACATTTATCTGCCTAATAATTATTTTACTTTTTTTTGCTTCATTTGGTCCTATTAATCAGTCAGATACCGTCAATTATTACGTTGGATATCCTTTTCAGTTCTATTTGAGAAACTCTCACTTTATAGATGGGGATTTAGGACAAGGCTTATTAGGCATTGGGGATTTTGCAAATATCACTTTTATTCAAGAGAAATCAATTTGGCTAATAAGAGTATCTCAATATTTACCTTTAATTCCTATTTTAATTTTCCTCTGCAAAAGGAAAACATCACCTCTTATTATTTTAATATTTATAAGTTCACCTGTTTTTTTGCAATGGCTCACTGTTGGGAAAATAAATTTCCTTGGGGATAGCTGTTTATCTTTAATTTATCTTTGTTGGAAGTTCAAACCTACCCAGCGATATGCTTTGACAACTATTCTCGTTGGACTAATATCAATTTCGATAAAAATTAGTTCAGTTTTGATTTTTGTACCGATTTTCTTTGATATTTTTATTACTAATAGATTTAGTATAAGAAAAACTTTTATTGGGATTAAACCAAATTTCTCAATTGGCCAGTTAGTTATTTTTTTATTATCTATAAGTTCAATTATCAGTATTCTTTATTATCGATTTTTTGTTACGGGTAATTTATTTTTTCCTCTACTCTCTTCGATTTTTAGTAAAGGAAATGAGCAATATTATGATTGGGAAATAATGTTGAGAAATTTTGATAGAGATGGTTTTTATCAACTATGGATATTTATTCCTAAAAATCCCTCTAAAATAGCATCAGTATTAGGTCCTGCTTCAGGTCTCTTCTTTTTATTAAAATTTTGGAAGGATCTAAAAAATCTAATATTTAAAAATAAATTTTGCTTAAATATAGGTTTTCTTCAATTGATATTACTTTTGATGTTTGCTCAAGGAAGAGCAGATTATTATTTCTCTCCTTTATTTTTGTTGGTTTGTGGTGTTAATAATTTATTCGATAATAAAATAAAAAATCCAAAAAATTTAATAATGAATACCAAAAACGTCATGAAAATTTTTTGTATTGTTCAGTTTTTCTTATTTACAATCTCTACCTTTTATATGATTTTCTTAAATATTTTTGCAATTGTAAATTATGATAAGGCTATGGATAAAACTGCTTACGGTTACTATAATTCAAAGTTAATAATTGAAAATTCGATTGAACCTGTTTTGGGATTGGCTACATCGCCATCAAGACTTTTTTATGATTTGGAATTTATACCCAATCATAACTTCTGGAAATGTTTAAAATACTCAAATGATTATGATGAACAGAACCAAGAAAATTTCTGTTTGCAAAGTTTAAAACCAAATACAGTTATCGTGGAGGAAAATTATTTTAAAAATAATAATAATTTTAATTGTAATCCTATAGTATTTAAAGAAACTCCCAGAAATATTTTTAAATCATCCCAATATAGAGTAGATTTTTGCAAGAAAAAATAAAACATCAATTTTATTAGCAACTGATTTTATGAAAGTAACAACACAGAATGCACCTTTAGAAAAATTACTTTCTTACTTTAGATATAAGAGAACTATACAATTCATCAAAAACAAAAAAGTATTAGATTTTGGTTGTGGAATTAGTAATTGGAATTCTAAATTTATTGGTAAATATCCAAAATTTATTCATGGAGTAGATAATTCATTATCTGAATTTAATCGAAAAAATTCATTTATAGAAATTTATAAAGAAATCAACGAATTACCTTTTTCTGATTATGAGGTTGTATTATCAATGGCAGTTTTTGAGCATATTGAACCTTTTAATCTAATACAAATACTAGATCAGATCTATAGCAAAACCAGCGAAAATGCAATTATTTTTGGAACCACCCCAACCCCCTTATCAAGACCAGTTTTGGAAACTTTATCTTACAAGTTGAAGTTGATTGATGAAAGCCAGATTAGAGATCATAAAGTTTATTATGATGAATTTTGGCTTAAAAGTATACTCACAAAAACTAATTGGAAAATTAGAAGTTATAGAACTTTTCAAATTTGGATGAATTCTGAATTTATTCTTTGCAAAAATTAAAAATTTATATTTAAATTAATAACCATTTTAATAATTTACGCTTTATCATTTAGATTAAATTTATAGGGGCCATAGCTCAGCTGGTAGAGCACCTGCATGGCATGCAGGGGGCCAGCGGTTCGAGTCCGCTTGGCTCCATCATTATTTTGATTAAAGTGTAATTCTCATGCTGATTTAATTAGATTTTATTTGTCAAACATTAATAGAAATGTAAAGCATATAAATTAATGTATTATTAAAAGAATTATTTTTATAAGTTTCTGAAAAACAATAATCTAAATAATTATAGACCTGATATAGATGGCCTAAGAGCTTTCGCAGTATTGGCAATTATAATATTTCATTTTAATAAAGATATACTGCCAAGTGGATATCTAGGAGTAGATATATTTTTTGTTATTTCTGGATATGTAATAACATCGTCACTTATAAATAACTCATATGAAAACTTTAACTTTTTTATTACAAAATTTTTCGAGCGAAGAATTAAACGAATATTACCTGCATTGATAGTTTTCATCCTTTTTAGTGTTGTCTTAATATCACTATTTAATTCATTCCCAAGCTTATCTTTAAAAACAGGATCATATTCTTTATTTGGTCTATCGAATATTTATTTATATCAAAAATCTATTAACTACTTTGCTCAGTCTAATGAATTGAATATTTTTGCAAACACTTGGTCTCTTGGAGTTGAGGAACAATTTTACTTATTCTTCCCATTTATTTTTTGGTTTTCAATTAAGTTTAAAAAAAAGAAATCTATAAACTTTAGAAATTTGAAATTAGTTCTTCTAATTTTAACTATCAGTTCTATTATATCTTTTATATATCTATATGAGACTAATCAATCTGCAGCATATTTTTTACTTCCTTCGCGTTTCTGGGAAATTTCATGCGGCTGTCTTTTATTTCTAGGAGTCCATACAAGATCCAATATTGTGAAAAAAATAGAAAGATTATCATCTCCAATAATTTTGTTCTTAATGGTTGGGATTCTTTTACTTCCAAATAATTCAGGGCCGAGTGCTCATATTTTGATGGTTTTTCTGACATTAATGTTTATCTGTTGCCTTCCTAAAGAAACTAGAATTTATAAATTGTTTACAAATAAACAAATAATTTATATCGGATTAATTTCTTATCCCCTTTATCTTTGGCATTGGAGTATTCTTACAATCAGCAGATGGACCATAGGTATACACTGGTGGAGCGTTCCTTTTCAAGTTTTATCAATCTTATTACTATCAGTGATATCTTATGAATTAATAGAAAAACCTCTCAGGAAAAGTTCTTGGTTAGGAAGTTCAATTAAGAATATATTCGTTGGTGCTCTCTCATTATTTTTATCGGCTTTATTTTTGTTCGTCTTGGGTAAGCCTTTAAGAGGATTTTTTTATATTGGTAAAAAAAATAATACATCAGATTTCTGGCAAGAAAGGCCACTTAAATTTGAGGGTAAATTTACTGGTCAAGTAGCAGAAATTTGTGATAGTTCAGGTGGAGAAGGAGACATTTTAAATGATGATTCTACAATAACAGAGTATTTTTTTAAAAATTGCTACTGGAGGCGAGAAAGTAACTCGCCACTGATTACTTTCATTGGGGATAGTCATACCCTTACTTTGTTCCCAATGGTTGAAAATTTAGCAAAAAATTATGATGTAAAAATCTTTTCGCATAGTCGTAGTGGCTGCGCCTTTCCAGAACAAGGAGAAACTACAAGGTATGGATGTAATAGGGTAATGAGAGCAATGGAGGAATTTATTCTTTCTGAATTTAGGATTGATAATGGTGGTCTACTTATTAGTAGTTCTCACCTTGCTTCTCATTTTGGATATTCTGGAAAACATAGAAAGCAATTTTCTGAATATAGTGATGGTTCAAAGGAAAGTGTAGATAAAAATTTAGCTAATTATATTGAATCTTTGAAAAGAATCGGGGAAGAGATGAACCTTTTGGGTGCCAATTTAGTGATTTTTGCTCCTATCCCAACTCATAAGAACTTCCGATTAGAAATATGCAGTGTTCAAAAATTTAGGCCAAAAAATTTACTCCATCAGTTTTGTCAAAGTACAGATAAATCTTTCTTATTAGAACAAAGAGCACATATTATGAATGCATTGAATGAACTTGATAAAGGTTTTCCTAATATATTTATTTATGATACTTACCCATTATTCTGTGATAATAAATTATGCTATCCCAGTAAGAATGGCGAATCACATTATTCTGACGATAATCATTTGACTAGTTTGGGCGTTGATTTTGTTTATACTGACTTTATTAAGTTTTTAGAAAAAAATAAATTAATCAAGTCTAAGTAATTCTCGAAAGATAAAAAATTTTTTTCTAAATTTTTCAATACTGTTTAGTGAATTTTAAAAAGAAAATAACTTTTGATTGATAACAATAGATAGATTTAATTTTAGAAATTCTGAATTAATTTTTTTATTAATAAATTTACTTATTACATTTTTTTTAAGTATTCCAGAAGAAATTTTGAAATTAATTGTACTTTTTCTTTATAAATACATCGTGTCTTATAAACTATTAAGAAAGTACATTGATTTTCTCACTTTTAAATTCAATTAAAAATAATATAGGAGATAAATAATAAGTAAAAATTAGATATCTTAGTCAAAATAAAACCATAATAGATGCCTTTCTCCACTTTCAATTAATGAGCCGTGATGTATACCTCTGGAATCAAATATAGACAAATCTCCTTTTTTCATTAAAAATAAGCTTTTTTTATTAATAAGATAATCTCTTATTATTTTTTTAGGAAGGAACTGTTTCTGGCCTTTAACAATTCTTTTTTCATATATCCAAGTTAAAAAATAACACAATAATAAGTCAAAATTAAAAAATTGAGTACTTGCTAAGTAAGAAGTAGGACCATTATTTTTAGAAACATCTTCTAGTGCAATTACAAATTTCAATTGATGCCTGTAGGAATCAATATGGGGATGTCCAGCAAAAATAAGTTGATTTTTGCTCATGGAGCTAGTAAAAGATTCCATCCATGAAATTTTTGGATTTTTAAAACTATATGTTGAATAGATCGCCTTAAGTTTATTGTATTTTGTTAGCTCTTCTATCTCTTGAGTAGGTTTTTTTGTAAATCTATATCTTATTGATCCTTCAATTTCTTTTTTTAAAATAGATGATTTATTTTTTTTATTATTTTTATACTTTAAAAGTAATTTCTTTAATTTTTCAACTTCATTTTCATCAAGATATCCATTTTCAATAAAAAATCCATTTCTTTTTAGACTTGCATAATTAAATTTTCGAGAACCAAAATTTATTATTGAATCTTTTGTTAAATGAACAAAAAATATATTTAGTTCTTCTGAAATTAATTCTAAAAGGAATAAGGGAAAGAAAATCCAAGTCCACTTGATGTGGTTTGGAATAACCTTTCTCTCGCTCTGGAATTCAATTGGAATATTTTTTTTCAATTTTTTTTTTAAAATTTTACAATAAAATTTAATTATTTTAAATATAGAAACTAAATTTCTTAATAAGAAGAACTGATAGAAATTTTTTATTTAATATAACTATCTAAAGAGATTAAAATAATTTAGTTATATTCGACATTTCAAAAATTTTTTTTATTAACAAAATAATAATATTTTTTATTTCATAATTTATTATTTTAATTATTAAATTATGTGTAAATAACTGTAAGGGAAGATGGATCAAAAGTTGTTTTACTGACTCTTTGACATCAATCTACGGTGATAGATCTTGATATTCAATTTGAAAAAATACTTTTATTATAGAAAGGGCTAGTTCCCTCCAGCATGATGTAGATATTATTAAAAAAGAAGGCAATCTTATAGATATTTCTTTCTTTGATAATTATTCAATACAATATTCTAAACCATATACTAAGGGAAATTAATTTGTGAAATTTAAAGGTTTAGATATTTCTCCCAATTTGAATACTGAATTAATTAGTGAACCCAATTCTCATAAAAAGTATGGAATAAAAAGATTTTCTTTTAAAAATATTTAAAGAAAAATATGTGCCAAGAACTCGCGGAAAGCGTAGAACTGTTTTTAACAAAAATATAATTTAGTTTTTTAGAATAAACAAATAAAGGAAGAATAATGGATATTGATCTAAATTCTGGAAAAATATTATGGCAATATGTTAATAAATCTTCTAAAGATGTTATTCCATTTTATGTTAGCTGGTTTGGAAGAATAGCATAAGATAGTATAAATAATGACTTTGGTTCTTGTATTAATCAATAATAAAAGTCTTTATTTTAATTAGAACTAATTAAGATTAATGAAAATTATATTGTCAACTACTAAGTACTATACTTAGATAAATTTTTAAATTTAATTAAGATGAGTTTGGATGATTCAGGTTACAAATTAATAAAGTCATTTTTCTCTAAAGAAGAAGTTAAAGCTTTAAAAAATTTGCAAGAAAATTCATTCCCAAGTTATTCATCAGGGTTAACTGATTTTGGTCAATTATCAAGAAATAATCCTTATTTTCAGGAAGTTTTTTTTGATAAAGCAAGAAAAACTAGATTCGATGGAGTGCCTTTAGCTCATAGAATTTTTCGTGGTCAAGGTAGCCCTGATTTAAATCAAAATCCTAATATTCTATATGGCAAGAGGGCAAGTAGAAGGATTGTTAATCTACCTGAAGCTTATGATAAATATATTTTCAATAAGAAATTACTAAGTGAGGTTAGCAATTGCCTTAAAGAAGATTCATTATATTTTAATTTGGCTTCAGCAAATAGAGTTTATCCAAAGTTTGATGGATACACTAATTTATTTCACATTGACACATACGGTTTTACAAAAAATGATCAGACAATTACAGATAAATATCTAATTAACATGATTATCTATATAAATGGTACTGATTGTGGCAGATGTGGGACTAAAATTTTTCCTTATTCTCAAAATTGGTATCACGATATGAATTTAAGGGTTGCTAAATCTTTAGGATTAAGTAGTGAAATTAACAGGATTCATCAAAGAGAACTATATACGGAATTATTTTCTGAAAAAGAGTTAGAAAAAATGATCACAATAGAAGCATCACCTGGGGATGTTTTATTATTTAGATCTGATCTTATACATACAATACCAAAAAATAATTCAAGCGAACTACATAGAGATGTAATAATTGCAAACTTTAGTGATACAAAAGATTTTAAAAAACCTTACTCTCAAACTGATGCAAAAAAAATTATTAAACGCATCGAAAAAATAGATAATTTGAGTTTTGCTTATTCAAAAATTAATAAAAACCCTTTAAGTAAAGAAAAAATTAAAAAAAATTATAATAATGCAAAAAACTTAGTTAAAAAAGGATTTACTAAATTAAATCTTATTAAGTGTTCTTATCTTAAAAGTAAAAAAGACATCAAAAACTTAGAAATTGTAAATTTAGGCGCTGGGCCAAGATTTTTTCAGAAGGACGTTATTTCACTAGACCTTATAGACTCTCCTGAGAAGATTGGATATAGAACCAAAATAATTACAGATGTAAATTTTGATTTATCTTCTAATAAACCATTGCCTTTTTTAGAATCTAGATTAAGAGGAATTTATACGTCTCATTGTATTGAACATTTAACCTTAGATCAATCTTATGAATTGTTTAAAGAATGTTTTAGAGTTTTAAAAAGTGATGGTATCTTTAGAATTATAGTCCCATCAATAAAGTTATATTTTGATAAATATGATAAAAGAGATTTATCTTTCTTCAATTGGATAAGAAATAAATCAGTTTATAAATTTGATTCTTGGTTAAGATTTATAGTAAGAGAATTTGCTGGCCCGGTTGTTGATGATTTTGAAGATAAAGAATTGCTTGAATTGTATAAATCTAAATCAATGAATCAATTTATAAAATACTTTAATGAATTATCTAATAAATGTAATGATCCTAATAAGAATATCCCTGATATCCATAAAAGTGGTTGGACAACTGACTCATTGATTAAAACTTTAAAAGAAATAGGCTTTTCAAAAGCATATGTATCGAAAAGACATGGAAGCAAGTTTCCAGCTTTTTCAAGGAAATCAGTTTTTGATAATTCGCGCCCAAATATTAGTATTTATGTAGAGGCTTCAAAATGACTTTTAAAAATAAAATACAAATTTTTCCCATATTAAATTTATTGCAAAATTTTTTTTCTCCTTCTAAGAGAGTTTATAGATATTATTCAAATTCACAAAGAAATACTTTTACTGCTCCTACGAGAAGACAATTAAAGAGGCTCAAAGTTACAATAGAATCACCAATTATAAAAAAATATTTTAATAATATTGATAGACTATGCCTTAAAACTGATGGAAATATTATTTTAGATATTGGAACTAATATTGGATATTGGTCTTATGCTTTTTCTAAGTCTAAAGATCCTGAAAGAGAGGTAATTGGTTTTGAACCTGACTTAAGAAACTTATCAATGGCGGCATCAAACCTTGCGAAACGTAAAAGAGTATCAATATTCAATATGGGACTAAGCGATACATTTGGAAGATTTTCGGTGTCAATACCTACAGAAGGTAAAAAAAGAAAATATGAAGGAAAATTTAATACAGGTTTAATGACTGCATTAAATAATGATAATTCAAAAGGTACTTACTTTATAAGAGGTGAAAAATTATTAGAGATGCTTAATATCCCATTTAATTCAATTGCTTGTATTAAAATTGATGTTGAAGGTTTTGAATATAAAGTACTTAAAGGTATTGCCACAATATTGGATAAAGCTAAGCCTCTTTTGATTATTGAGATTAACCCAGTAACAATGTCTAAAGCTAATTATTCTTTTAAAGAACTGTTTTTATTTCTTTCTGAGTTGGGATATATTTGTCTTATTGAAGAAAAATTAAATATTAAAATAAATAATTCTCAACCTTCTGGGGCTTTTAATATGCTTGCAGTTAAAGAATTTCTTCGTCATGATGCCTGCAAATTAATGAATGCTAAAGAAGTGATTCTTTGAAATAAAATTTGATTACTAAGTAATAAAAATTAAAGAAAATGGATTTTAAAGACTTTAGTCCCTTATCAAAAAATAAATGGTTTGTATCTTTGCAAAAAGCTTATTTTGAATATTTAATCAGAAATAATTTTCCAATAAATAAATCAATACAACTGACTACATTATTTGGCTGGCATGTTGAATTAATTTACTATTATTTTGGTTGGAATTTATATTATCCTGAATGGTCATTGGAGGCAACAAATGGGAGCGCTTATCGAGCTAATGAAGTTAAAAAATTAAATCACCAAAAAAGTATTTTTTATAAACCTAAGAATCTTATTGCTAGAAATATTAAATTGATTCTGATCAGGTTAGTATTACTTTTTAACAGTAAAAATTTATATAATGTTCACCTTAGGCTTAAATGGGATTTAATAAGACTAAAAATTATAAAAAGATTTTTACCAAAGACTGAAGAAAATGCTTATAAAGTTAGAGACAAATTTTTAGATAAATACTTAATTTGTGAAGACAATAAGATTTTTTCGGAAAATTTAAAAAGAATGCTTCCTATAGAATTCTTTATAAATCAAATTTCTTTACCCCATTCAAAATTTGAAATTAATTGTGAGCAATTTCTCTTTAGAGAATCAATATCTTTGTTGATGCAAACTAAGGGGTTAGAAATTATAAATCATACTCATGGAAGCACGGCAGGTTGGTTAATAGAAAATTATTTTGATAAGAGGTGGATGAATTTAAGCGTTAAAACAGTTTACTGGGAATATCAAAATCCTCAAAATATAACTAGATACTATATTAAACCAAAAAAGAAATCCCAAAAAAATAGAAGAGTATTATGGATTTCTAGAGCAAATCTTATTCCTTATTTATATGAAATGACTCCTGCTATTGATTATAAAATTTATCAAAATATAGAGATTCATTTAGAAACAATTTATAGGGTTATTAAGGATACTAAATATTATTTTGTAGATCACAAGAAAAAATCATTAGATGAATATAAGCTATATAAGAATTTAAGTTCAAAAGTAATAAATTTTGATCCAAAGTCAATCTTTAAAAATGACATATTTATATTTGATACAATATATTCCTCTCTAATTTTCTATGCAAAAAAACACTCAATAAATTTTATTATATATGAAAGCAATTTTTATAAAAACACTACACCGAGATTTAATGCTTTTAAAAACAAGTTAGAGGAAAATAAGGAACTTTTTATTAAAGATGAAATTCTTTTTCAAAAAAGATTAAATCAATTATTTTTTGAAAATAAAAATTAAAAAAGAAACTTATTTAACTATATAAACCTAGATTTGTATCATAATTAAATGTTTCTTTATTAGTTTAAAAATTTCTGTTGTATAGTTAAGTTATAGTTTTGATTATTGTTTTGAATATTAAGTATTTCTTAGTTAGAAATACACAGTTTTTATCATCATTTAAAAGAATTTTTGAGTTGATTGATAATAAGACTAGGATTATATTCTTTATTTTTATATTTGTATCCATTATCTCTAGCTTTGCTGATTTGTGGCTTGTAGGAAGTACTATTTCTTTAATAGATTTAGTAAGTGATTCTTTTTCTGCTTCTCAGCTTAATGTGGTAGGAAATTTTTACATTAATATTTCAGAATTAATAGGTCTTAATGATTTTACAAATATAATTTGGATTGGGACTGCTTTAAGTGCGATTCTATCAGGGTTATTAGGTTTTACAAGCTTCTTCTTAAGCTCAAAATTTGTTGCATCGGCAACCTCTACAATTGGTTATAAATTTTTTAATTCACTTATTTCAAAAAGCTATAAATATTTTAAATCAAAAAATAGTACAGAGATCCAGGCTGAGTTGGCTTATTTGGATATTCTTGAATCTCAAGTTCTAAGATCAGGAGCTAAAATAATTTTTGGTTTTATTCAAATAGTGATAGTTTCTTCTGGGATTTTAATTTTGATGCCCAGAGTTGTGTTATTTGTAATCACTTTTTTATTTTGTATTTATATTCTTAATATAAAGCTAATTAACAGCAAAGTAATTGATTTAGGAGTTAAGAAAGGTTTATCAAAACAAGGTTTGATTAGATTAGCTAATGAAGTTACTAGAAACTACAAAGAGATAATATTAAGAGATTTAGGATTTGAAAAACTACAAAAATATAAGAAAAAAGAATACAAATATCGAAAATCTGGATTTTATATGTTGATAGCTTCACAAGGGATGAGATATCTTTTAGAGAATACAATTTTATTAATTCTTTGTATATTTGGCTTATTTGCTCAATCTAGCAGTCTTGAAATAAATCTTGGTGTATTGGCAGGTCTTTTGATAGCTTTCAGGAAAATCTTACCAGCAACACAACAAATATATAGTAGCCTTATTTTCCTAAAGGGAAGTGAATATATTTTGAATAGAATTCTTAATTCTATTTCACAAAAAACTATTCTTAAAGGATACTCTAAACAGAAAAGAAACAAAAAAGATATTAATTTTTATAAGAGACTTGTTGATGGTGAAAATTTATATTTTCAAAATATTTCAGCATCCTATAAAAAAGATGGAAAAAATATAGATATTTTTAAAAATTTGAACTTTACTTTATCAATAAATAATAGTTTTTTTATTGGAGGTATGTCTGGAGCAGGTAAGAGCACACTTATAGATATCATTATGGGATTATTAGAACCTAATGGAGGGAATGTATATTTATCAAAAAATAGAAAGGAAAAAAATGAGGTTTTTTTGAATAATAATCAAGATTGGATGAATTTAATCTCTCATGTTTCACAAAGAGTAGAAGTTTTAGATAAATCAATTTTAGATAACATTATATATGGTAGCAATTCTGAAATTGATACTGAACAATTAGAACTTGCATGTTGGGCTTCGTGCTTAGATACTGTAATAGCAGAAAAAAGAGAAAAATATAATTACTTTATAGGCGAAGATGGTTCCAATTTGAGTGGGGGTGAAAGACAAAGGTTATCAATTGCAAGGTCTATTTATCAAAATAGACTAATTATAGTTCTAGATGAAGCGTTAAGCGCATTGGATGCTGGTACTGAAAAAGAGATTACTAATAGACTCCTACAAATTTCAAAAAATAAAATACTTATTTCTATCTCTCATAATCAAGATATGAGATCATTATTTAAAAATTCAATTATACTCCCTTAGGATAATCCTAAATTTTTTTAATTTCATGTATAAATATTTTCTTAAAGCTAGTGAAAAAATGATTTATATTATTTATCGAAAAATTTATATAAAATCACCCAAAACTGCTTTAATATTTAAGTATAACTTTATAATAAGAATCCTCCTTTTTTTAAAACCAAAAAGATATGAGTATTTGGATGTAGTTTTTAGCGATTCGGAAGTTAGATCTGAATTGAAGTTGCCAAGAGTTAAAACTTCAAAGATTGAATTATACAAAAACTTTAATTCCAAAAAAAAATTAGCAAGATTTTCTAGAATAATTGCAATTGGTCCTGCTTCTGAATACGACAAAATTCTTAAAGAAATTTCTGATAAATATAACGCTGTAGTTCTTAATAAAATATATCCAAATTTTATGAAATATAAAATACCTCATGTATATATTTTAAATAATTCTTGGTCTAAAAAAAATATTGATCTTATAAGAGAAGTTTACTTAAAACAAAAAAAATCTATAATATGTACTCCATTTAAAACCGAATATAGTTACGACTATTCTCCAATCTTAAAAAATTATACAGATAAGCCATTTGGTATATCTCCTATGGGATTGCAAAGAATTCTTCTTTCTCTTCCGCATATAATTGATCATGAATATCTTAAAATAGTTGGCTATAATTTATCTTTATCTTCCAATCCATATTCCACAAAATATCCATCTTTAATAAAGGCAAATTGGGGATCCGAAAGAAAAGGAATTTTCTTATCAAATATGATACATTGCTTTGTATTTAATTTTGCATTGACAAGAAGAATTATTCAAGATTATCCTTTTAAAATCGAATATAACTCCCTTGAAGGTTTAATAGATAAACATTTTAAATACTCATTAAGAAAGTTTATTTCAATTTATAGTTGAAGATTTTAAAAATATTGTTATTTTGAGGCCTGATTTAAAATATTTTTAATAGTCATTGCATATTCAAAAATTTCACTTGTATTAATTGTAGGGTGAACAAGAAACATCAAGCTTGTCTCTCCAAGTTGCTTTGCGTTTTTAAGTCTTTTATATGAATGGGTGTTTTGTTTAGTGAAACATTTTTCTAAATATATTTCGCTGCATCCTCCATGAAAAGCTGGGTAACCTTCCTCATTAATTTTTTTAATTATTTTATCTCTATTCCAATCAATATTTAACATTTCTAATTTTAAATAGCAGTAAAATTTGTAATATGCGTGAATAATATTTTTTGAAACTTTTGGAATCCTAATAAGTTCACAATCTGACAAGCACTCTAAAAGAATATTTGCATTTCGATTTCGAATTTCTATCCATTCATTTAAATTCTTTAATTGAATAATTCCTATTGAACTTTGCATTTCGGTAATTCTATAGTTTGATCCAATCGATTCATGTAGCCATCTAAATCCAGGATTATGTTCATTATTAAATACTATCTCATAATCTTTCCCATGATCTTTGTAGGACCAGACTTTTTGCCAGATTTTTTTGTTACTGGTAGTTACCATTCCACCCTCGCCACCTGTAGTGATTATTTTATCCTGACAAAAACTCCAGGTTGAGACATCTCCAAAAGATCCAACTGATTTGAATTGATTTTTGTATAGTACTTTTGCTCCATGAGCTTGGGAACAATCCTCGATTAGAAAAAGACCATTTTTTTTTGCAATCAAACTTATCTCTATTACATCTGCAGGCCATCCAGCAAAATGTACGATACTTATGGCTTTCGTCTTTTTGGTTATATATTTTTCTATTTCTTTTGAATTAATATTCCCAGATTCATTATCAACATCAATAAAAATAGGGATTGCTCCCAAAGTAATAGCGGCTGTTGAAGTTGCTAAAAATGTTCTTGAGGTAGTAATTATTTCGTCACCTTGCCCGATTCCACAAGCCCTATATGCAAGCTCCAGTGCCACGGTTCCATTAGATACAGCAGTTGCATATTTCGTTTGGACATATTTTGCAAATTCTTTTTCAAACTTTTTTGTCTTCTCGCCAGTCCAATAATTTACCTTCCCACTTTTAAGAACCTCAGACACAGCATTTATTTGATTTTCATCAAAATACGGCCATGGAGATAAAGTTCTTTTCATTAATTATAAAATTTCTAAACTATTAAAATAATAGATCAAATAAATTTAATTGGTTAATTTCTATAATAAATTCATGTGGTTCTTTAAAAGCTCTGCTGCTCTAAAGTAAGCTATTGATTGAGCTTCTGTAGTCATCCCAGCAATATGAGATGTTATAAGAACTTGATTATTGTTTTTAGAAAAATTTATGATTGAACTTGAATCATGATTAGTGAATTCGCCTTCAAGAACATCTGTGGCATATTTCATTTTGGGATTCTGAATAAGTTTATTTTGTAGAGATTTTTCGTCAACTATTTCGCCTCTAGAGGTATTAACAATTAAAACATCAGATTTACATTTTTTTAGAAAATCATTATCAATTAGGTGAATAGTTTCTTTATTTACATGTGCATGTATTGAAATAATATCAGAATTATAGGCTATTTCTTGTAATGTTTTTACTCTTTTAATTCTGGGATGTACTACATCTTTATATGGGTCATAAACGAATATTTCTGAACCAAAGGCATCACAATAGTTGGCATAAAATTTTCCTAATCTTCCATAACCTATTATGCCAACTTTTAACTCAGAAAGTTGTCTCCCAATAAATGGAAGATAACTCCAGTTATTTTTTTTTACCGAATCAAAAGAAGATGGTATGTTTCTTAATGCAGACAATGTTAAAGCTAAAGCATGTTCTGCTGTACTAGAAATTTTATTTATTGTATCTCTTTCTTCAGTTATTGAAATTATCTTTATACCTCTTAATTTGGATTCTTCTTTGTCAATATGGTTTGTACCTGTTGATGCTGTACAGACAACACTCAAATTAGGAAACAAATCAAATATGAATTTATCTATATTAAAAGTAAGTTGATTTGGATTTGTAAAGATTGCATCAATTTCTTCGGAATAATTTAAATTTTCTTTTTCGCAAGTTTCCAACATTATCAATTCAAAATCTTTTTTTAAATACTTAACAAGACCCTCAATATGCGAAATTGGAGTTGTAATTAAAAGTTTAGACATTTTTTTTCATTATTTGATCAGCTACTATCAAATCATATTCGTTATCAATATTAATAGATTTCTCGAATGGCATTAAGTAGGCAAAACTATTTTTCCCTCCAAATCTTAATTTATCCTCCATTAAATACTTTCTTGAAAGAACATAAATTGATCCATTTCTAATGTAAGCATAAGGTTTAAGATCTTGCCTTCTGCCTGATCTCTCTGGCACACAAAAATCATATATTTTGCCATTTACTATCTTCTTTAATCTTGCTGGGTGATATTCTTCAACTTTGGAAACACCTATAATAGAATCTGCTTTTTTGTTTATAAGCATTTCAATACAATTATCAATGTCAATAGTCTGCTTCAATGGGTTAGTGCACATTAATTCAACAAAAATATCATAAGGAGTATCATTCTGTTTCTTTTCGCAAAATTTAACTGCATGAATTAATGCATCTGTTGAGGAGGCCTTATCTGAGGAAAGATATTTTGGTCTTACAAAAGGTACATCTGCCCCCATTTTTAAACAATGAGATTTAATCTCATCATCATCTGTGGAGATAATGTATCTATCAATATATTTACTTTTTAAAGTTTCTTGAATTGTATGATTTATTAAAGGTTGACCAGCAACTTTTTGAAGATTTTTTTTCTTAATCCCCTTGGATCCTCCTCTTGCTAAAGTTATTGCTAAAACTCTTTTATCAAGTATTGTCATCTCGATATTCAACGAGAATAATATTTAAGCATATCACTAAATAAATACAAAATCATGAAAAGTGTTTAATAATTAAAAGAAAAATGATAATTTGTAAAATGAAAAAAACATTGGCAATAGAAGTTCAATGAAGATAGGATCCAAAGAAATTAATGCAACATCTCAAACTTATTTTATTGCTGAAATAGGTTCTAATTTTGATGGATCACTTAAAAGGGCATTAAAATTAATTGATATAGCAAAGGATTCAGGAGCTGATGCTGTAAAGTTTCAACACTATACTGCTTCTTCTCTAGTAAGTGATATTGGATTTAAAGCTTTAGGAAATAATTTAGGTCATCAAAAAAAATGGAGTGGCTCAGTATATGAAATTTATGATCAAGCATCACTTAATAAAGAATGGACTAAAGAACTTCAAGAATATTCAAAACAGAAAGGATTAGATTTCTTAACAAGTCCATATTCAAAAGAATTGATAGACTCTACTATCGAATATCTTGATGCTATAAAAATTGGATCAGGAGATATTACTTGGATAGACATTATAGAGTATGCTGCCAGACAAAAAAAACCAATACTACTTGCCACAGGGGCCTCAAATATTGATGAAGTAGACTTAGCAGTTGGTGCTATTCAAAAATTTACAAATGAGTATTGCATTATGCAATGTAATACTAATTATGAAGGTAAAAAAATTGACTTTAAATATCAGAATTTAAGAGTTCTTGAAGAATTCTCGTCCAGATATCCAAATGCAATATTAGGACTTAGTTGTCATATGCCAGGACATTTAAGTGTTTTAGCAGCAGTTACTCTTGGCGCAAGAATTATTGAAAAGCATTTTACAGATGATAATTCAAGATCTGGGCCTGATCATGGCTTTGCAATTGATCCAAATGCTTGGGAAAAGATGGTTAGTGAGACAAGAGATCTAGAAATATTGTTGGGTAACAGATCAAAAAAGATTGAAGAAAATGAGTCAGAAACTTCTATAGTTCAAAGACGTGCAATTAGAATTAATGAAGGATGCAAAGCAGGTCATACAATTAGAGAGGAGGATTTAACAATTTTGAGACCTTGTCCAAAAAATGCTATTAAACCATCGGATAAGAATAAAATTATTGGGAAAAAGATTATTAATGATATGAATAAAGGCGATTTAATTACTTTCGAAAACTTATCATAACAATCAATGATTAGAACACTAATTACGGGTGCTGCAGGGTCTGTAGGGAAATCCTTAACTTTACAACTTCTTAAAGAAGGACAAACAGTTTGTGCTTTTGATAATAGTGAAGATGCATTATTCAAATTGCGTAAGAGTGTAAAAGATAAAAATTTAGATGAAAACCTTAGAGATTTTCTTGGAGATATAAGAGATTTATCTAGACTAAGAATGGCTCTAAAAGGTTGTGATGAGGTTTATCATTGTGCTGCTTTAAAGCATGTTGGAATTTGTGAATATAATCCATTTGAATCAATTCAAACAAATATATTAGGAACAAATAATGTTGTCTCAGCATGTATTCAAGAAAATATAAAGAAAGTAATCCTTACTAGTAGTGATAAAGCCGTCAATCCAACAAGTATGATGGGATCTTCAAAGTTAGTTGCTGAGAAAATTTTTATTGCAGCAAATAATATAACTGGTTTAAATCAAACAAAATTTGGAGTTGTTCGTTTCGGTAACGTATGGAATACGAATGGTTCTGTTGGGAGAATTTTCTCGGCGCAGATCAATAAAAATCAAGACCTTACTATAACCGATAAAAATATGACAAGATTTTTCATTAAAATGCAAGATGCTTTAGATTTATGCAGGCATGCAATGCGAAATCTTATAGGAGGAGAGATATTTACAAGAAGTATGGGTGCTATTTCAATAGGTGATTTAGCAGAAGCTTTTTTAAAAAATAAACCTAATCTTACATACAAAATTATTGGTAGAAGCAATGGAGAAAAATTATTTGAAGAATTATTTACTGATTTTGAAGCTGCAAGAAGTTATAAAGAAAATCATACTTATATTACTATCCCCGAGCGCTATAATTTTGGTTCAAATTTAAATGACCAAATTGAGCTGAAATATAAAAATGCAATTAAATGCAAATATGCTCTTCGCTCGGACTCTCCTGAAGTAGAAAAAATAGATCCTAATTTTTTATTAAATGAAACTTTAAATCTATGAATAACAAGGATGAATTATTAAGGTCTTATCAAGAAGTATTTGATGATTATCTTAAAAAAGATAATATTACTAAATTTGATTTGCAAAATTCATTAAAAATATTTGAAAAAGAATCCGTAAAAAAAGGTAAACCAATACCAAAAGACCTAGAAGTTGTTGGTTTAATATCTGGAATATCATTTCCTTATGATTTCGTTGAAAATATTATAAAAGTGCAGTCAGAAATCTCGAATATTCTTGGAAAAACCCTCCACTATATGGTTAAACCAAATAATCTTGCAGTTGAATATTGTGTTTTAAAATGGCCCGACCAAAAATATGAAGAAAATTGTGAAAAAGAAGTTATTGCTAAGCTAAAGAATATGAAGATAAAAAAGTTTAAATTATTTGTTTATGGATTTCAATTTCATAAAGATGGGTGTATGCTTTTGCAAGCTATTAGTGAAGAATTACAAATTAATAGAATAAGGAAGTTTTTAAGGGATAATATTGATTCCTTGCCAGAAAAACAATCGAATTGGTCACACATACCTTTAGGAAGATTTCTAGGCCCTTTTAATAAAGAAGATAAAAAATTAATTGATCAAAAAATAAAAAATTTTAATCAAAACTTTAAACCTTTTTATACTGAAATAAATACTATTTATTTAGTACATGAACATAAGTGGTACATGGAGAATATAGAAAAGATTTTTACTAAATATTTATTATGAGTTTTGAAAATTATTTAGAAGATAAAATCATCATAGTCACTGGTGCCCTTGGCAAGTTGGGACAAAATCTATGCAATAATCTTAATAATGCAAATGCTAATGTTATAGGTATTGGAAGATTAAAAAATAAGAATAAAGAATTAATAAAAAAAATTTCCTCCTTTTGTGATTTATATGATTGCGATGTATCTAATGAATTGGATTTCAAAAATATAATTTCTCAAATTAAAAAGAAATATAAAAAAATTGATGGTTTAGTTACGGCAACTTCTTTTAGGCCAATGAAATTAGGACTTGATGATTCAATTAAAAATTGGACTGAGTCCATTTCAATAAATAGTTCAGCAATTTTTATACCTTGTCGGTGTATTGGGAAAATTATGTGTAATCAAAAATTCGGTTCTATCGTTAATGTCAGTTCTATATATGGATTAGGAGCACCTTTGCCAAATCTCTATGAAGGAACAGATCTAAAGACAGAACCTGATTATCCTTTCATTAAAGGGGGTACCATAGCATTTACAAAATATTTAGCATCTTTTTTTGGCGAATATAACGTTAGGGTAAATGTTATAACTCCTGGTGGAATATTTAATAATCAACCAGAAGTTTTTTTAAACAATTACTCAAAGAGAGTACCATTGCAAAGATTGGCTTTTGAGGATGAAGTTTCTAATTCAATAATATATTTACTGAGCGATCATTCAACGTATATAACTGGAGCAACAATTCCTATAGATGGTGGCTGGAGTGCAACTTAGATTTTGTTAAATGGATAAAACTAAATCAGACAAATTAATCTTTACTTGTTTTATTCAAGCTAGGATGAATTCAAGTAGACTCCCGAATAAAGTTTTAAAACCGATCTTAAAAAAAACCGTCTTAGAAACAGTTGTTGAGAGGGTGAAAAAGTCTAGATATTTAAATAAAGTTATTGTTTTAACTTCAACATCTAAAAAAGATGATGAAATATTTAATTTCTGTAAACAAAACTTTTTAGAATGCTTTAGGGGGGAAGAAGACAATGTTCTTTTGAGATTTTATTCAGCATCGCTTATCTATAAATCAGATTACTATATAAGAATCAATGCAGATTGTCCTTTTATTGACTGGAACTTAATCGATCTAGCTATAGAAATCGCATTTAAAAATAAAATTTATGACTATATATCAACAATACTTTCCAATTCATTCCCTACTGGTCAGCACATTGAGCTATTTAAAAGTTTAACTCTTCATACTGCAAATAAATTTGCAACAAATCCTCTTGAGAGAGAACACGTTACACCTTACATTTACAATAATAAAGATAAATTTAAAATTTATCCCATGGTTTCGGATATTAATGAAAGTTCTTTAAGATTAACTATTGATTATCCTGAAGACTTAGTAATGTGCCGTGAATTGATGAAAAAGTCTTCTAATGATATCCCTTCTTTTAATGAGATTAAAAATATACTTAAAAGATATCCAGAAATCAAATTAATAAATAGTTCTTTCACTAAATCTCAATTTATTAATATTAATAATCAAATAGCAAATTAATTTACTGTATCTTTTCATGTATTTTATATAAAGCCTTTTAAAAATAGTAAGATAGAGTCTGGTTAATAATTTTAGTATTTAATAAATATTATGAGAATTAGAGAAAATATTCTTGTGGTATTCTACGGAATAGGAAGATCTACAAATTGTATAAAATCCAACATAGAAAAATTAAGTATACATAAAAAAAATTTCAATTTTACATATGCATATGCAGTAAATAATATTTCAGAGATTACAAATCTAAGAACATTGGAGTTTAAGAAGATAGATAAAAAATCTATTTCTTCTATTAAAAAAAATATAAACATTTTTTTTGAAAAAGATCAAAAAAAATATGAAAGTATTTTTTCTGAATTTATTAAGTTTGAATTAAATATTAATTTTAGAGATCCTTATAGGGATAACTATAAGACATTACAAAATTTGTTTTGTCAATTAAGTTTACTTTCAGATTTTTTTAAAGAAAAAACTTTACATGAATATGATTCCTGCTTAGTAATAAGGGACGATGTAGTTTTGTTAGACAATTTGGGTTTATTTAAATCTTTTCAGTTAATTTCAACTTTAAAAAATACTATTTTTACAACATCTTATCATTGGCATAAAGGGATCAATGATCGGATTATTTTGATAAGTCCGGAAAATTATAATATTTTCCAAAATAGATTAAATTTACTTAAAGAAAAACTGAGGTATAATAATTTTTTTAATAGTGAAACTATAAATTTTGAAGTAATAAAAAAACTTAAATTAACTGTTATTTCTACCCCTTTTAGAATAATAAGAGTTAGGTCACAAGGTAAAAAAAGAAGAGAGATTTTTTTTCTTAGACCATTAAGGGTAAAAGAAACTTTAAGAGTTTTATTTTCCATATTTCTTTTTCTTAGATATTATTTTTTGAAATAAATAAAATATTTTCACCATTATTTAGTGATAATTCTACGCAAAACTAAAATCATGGTTTTTATGATGATTTTTATATCTAATAAAATTGACCATTCATCTATGTATTTTTTATTTATTGAATTTTTTTGTGGCCATATAGTTTTTAAATTATATTCCTCAGGATTATTTGCATTCTCTAGTAACTTCTCTTCATCGATTAAAAATATTGAACTTAAACCAGTAATCCCTGGCTTCATTTTTAAGAAAAATTTATCTTTATTTGGTAATTTATTTACAAAATCTGGAGTATCAGGTCTTGGACCAACTACACTCATATCACCAAGTAGTACATTAATAAATTGAGGTAGCTCATCAATTTTGCTTTTCCTAAGAAATCTTCCAATTTTTGTTATTCTTATGTCATTTCTTGCAGTGACATTAGTAGTTATTTTGGAGTCATTTTTCATGGTCCTTATTTTGTAAATATTAAACTCTTTCCCATTTTTACCAACTCTTTTCTGGGTAAAAACACCAAATGATCTTGTTTCAATGGTTTGAATAATAATGGTTATTATCATAAGAGGGTGCAAAAATATGATTACCAATAATGAAAAAACTAAATCAATAAATCTTTTAATTAATAGCTGTTGTTTGTGAAATTTATTCATTTATTAAATTATCGATAGCTAATTTTTCATATTTTGTTAATGCATTTTCCCCTTTGCCAATTGAATTTTGGTTGATTTTTCTGATATCAAAATCTTTAAAATTAATTGGTATATTTAAATTTTTAAATATCAATTTAACTGTATTTTGAGGATCTATTATAAATTCCTCATAAGTTATGTAAGTGACCTTATTATTTAAATTATCGATTTTTTTCAATTCTTTTTCAGCCTTTTGTGTGCACTCCTTCCATTGTTTGGCACAGGTTTCTATAAGGGAATGATTTTTTCTAAAATTATCAATATCCTTGAATCTTGGTCCCCATGTTGGCATTTCATTAGACTTTCGGAGACTTTTTCTTATTCTCTGCGAAAAATATCTAAAAGCATAATATAAAAGTTCTTCTTTCGGTATATATTTTGCTTTTTTAAATAAATAATTTCTAGTAGTATCACCTATCCATCTTTCCCTAATAGAGTTAATACAATCATAGGGATCTCTTTTGATATAAATAAACTTGCCTTCAGGAAATAGTTTACTAACGAAGTTTACTCTCAAACAATTAGCACAAGTTTTCTCTATTAAAAAATTACCTCTTGGATAATTAAGCTTAATAATTTCTCTAAATTTACTTTTTATGTAGTTACTGTTTTTGTTATTTAAATCAGAAATATTTAATATGTCATCTTTTTTGAAGGGGTGCCCGTATCTCCAAATATAATTAATTTCATCACAATCCCATGTAATGTAATCTTTATTAGAGGTGATTGTATCCCTAAGAATATTAGTCCCAGATCGAGGTGCTCCTATTATAAAAATTGGTATCATTTCTAATCACTTTCAGTAAGATTTTGGAGTTTCTTTATCAAGAACGAAGCATTTTTTTTTGTATTATAAAACTTTAGGTAATGTTCATATCCTTTTATTCCCATTAATTCTGCTTGATTTTTGTTTTCAATAAGAAAAATAAGATCATTATAAAGTTTATTAATATTCCCGGGCTCAGAAACTAATCCGCATTTAGCAGTTTTAATTGGATCGTAATTACATTTGTAATATCCCAAAATAGGTTTCTTAAAAAACATATATTCATAAATTTTATTACATGATATCCCATACTTATGTAGTTCAATATTTTGCAAACTTATATATGCTATGTCTGATGATTTTATTATTTCCTGTGTGTTAGTTTTGTCCAGTGCTCCCTTAAAAATAATATTTTCTAATTTTAATTCTTTTGTTTTGAGTTTCATATTTTGTTCCAGTTCACCTTTACCTATAATTATAAAATTAATATGAGTTTGATTATTATCTTGACACTTTTTTGCTAATTCAATAATTGAATAAATGTTGTAATATTTGCTTAAAGCGCCTGCATAACATATTTTCTTTAAATCATATGATTTTTCAAAAGACCTTATTGGTAAATTATTTTGATAGTGACTATTTGTGATGTGTAGAAGTTTTTTTTCTTTTACTTGAAAAAATTCTTTATAATAAGTTGATTCTCCCTCCTTCAAATATATTATTAAATCTGCAATCTTTATACTGAAAATTTCTGTAATTTTTAATATCCAATAATATGGGTTTATTTTTTTTAAAACCTTTAACTGATAGAGAACTAGTGGCCATAAATCTCTTGCCTCATAAATTAGTTTTGAAGAACATGTTTTTGATAATAAATAAGCTGGGAAAATCACAAATGGATGTGGAGAAGAAGCAATAATAAAATTTGGTTTTTCTTTCCTAATTTGTTTAATAAAAAAAATTAATTTAAATGTAAATTCAAATTGATTTAATATTTGTGATATACCCCTTTTTTTATATGGCCTTGTTTTTATCCATATATATTTAATATCATCAATTTCTTCTGAAGATTTATTGTTTTTTACTTTTGGAAATTTAATATACTTATGAAAAAAAGAAGAAGCTATAATTGTTAAATTTATATTCTGCAACTTTAATTCTTGACCTAGGTTGTACCATCTCATATTAGGGCCATACTTTTTAGATCCTCCAGCATGTGTAATTACTACGATTTTCATTTTTATTTATTCTTTTTATTCAAATAATACAAATTCTAAATTTATGGATACATATTATTTGTCAATTTAAATAATAATTCTTCTTTACATAATTAAAGCATCCTTTTATGATTATTAGAATTATTTTTATAAATTTTGAACACTAAATTAATAGCTGAAATAGGTTGGAATCATATGGGTAATTTAAATATTGCTGAGAAAATGATAATTAAAGCAAAAGAATCTGGTGCGCATTACGCAAAATTTCAAACTTGGTCAGTTGAAAGATTAAAAAATGGATCTTGGGACAATGATGGTAGAAGAGAAATTTATATTTCTGCTGAATTATCTAAAGAAAAACATAAGTCATTAATATCATTATGTAATAAAAATGATATCGATTTCTTTTCTTCTGCTTTTTCTATTCCTGATGCTGAACTATTAAAAGATCTAGGGGTAAATATTATAAAAATACCAAGTTTTGAAATAGGCAATAATGAACTTTTGAATTACTGTAAGGAAAATTTTGATCAGATTTATATTTCTACTGGTACTTCAACTTGGGATGAAGTCAAAAACTTAAAAAACATTTTTAAGGACCTCTCTCAAATAGTAGTTATGCATTGCGTATCTGCATATCCTTGCAATGCAGAAGTTATAAATTTACCAAAAATAAATTATTTAAAAGAGGAATTCCCTTTTGTTGGCTTTAGTGATCATACGCAGGGTATAGAGATATCAAAAATTGCATTGACTTACAACATTAAAGCATTAGAAAAACACTTTACTATAGATAAAGATCTGCCAGGAAGAGATAATAAATTTGCGATTTTACCAGATGAATTAAATCACATAAGTGATTTTTGTGAAACTCTTCAAAAGTCAAATAATTTTAAGGGATTAGATTATCAAGAATGTGAGTTAGATTCAAGGAATAACTACAGGGGGCGATTTGATGGCTAAAACAACAGTCATAATAAGAGTTAAAAATGAAGCGGACTGGATCGGCCATGCAATACAAAGCGTTATTGACAAGATTGAAAACTCAAAAATAATAATTGTAGATAATTCTTCTGAAGATAATAGTATTAACATAGCAAAATTGTTTAAACATGATACTTCAATCCCCGACTCTAAAAGATATGTCGATTTAGACATTATAAATATTGAAAATTATTCTCCAGGTAAAGCAATAAATCAGGCGGTTAATTTAGTTAGTAGTCCCACAGTATTACTACTATCTAGCCATTGTGAGCTTACAGAATATTCAGAGAATTTAGTTGAAGAACTTCTTAAAGAAAATGTTGCAGTATTTGGGAAACAGATTCCAAGATACTTTGGTAAAAGAATAGTTCCAAGATATATCTGGTCGCACTACACTGGAGAAAGAACCCTAAATATGTTTTCTAAACTAGAAAATAGATATTTTATGCACAATGCATTTTGTGCTTTCGAAACTAATTATTTAAAAAATAATCCATTTAATGAAAACTTAGTCGGAAAAGAAGATAGGTATTGGGCTGAAAATGTTGTTAAAGGGGGTAAGACATATCTTTACGAACCTACATTAATTTGCCAACATCACTACACTTCAGATGGAAATACTTGGCGAGGGGTTGATTAAAAAAAATTTATCATGTTTAAATTATTTGATTATTTGATATCTTTTAAGCTAAACAGAAGAATTATCTTGATAGTAATAGATGTTCTAAACATAATTCTTTCTTTTTGTATTGCAATAAATTTTTTGCCAGAAATTTTTCTAAATTCAAATATGACAATTTTTTCTGGTTGTCTTTATTTTGTCATTTTAGGAATTTTAATTTTTATATTTACAAATCACTATAAAGGAATCACAAGGGCGATTGGAAGTCAAGATGTATATTTATTAGCATTAAGAACATTAGTTTTAGTAATTTCAGTATATTTTTTATTGGCATTTTTAAATAAAGGAATACCTGATCAAAAATTCTTCATTTTAGTATGGCTTTTCATTACTATTTCAATTGGAGCTACAAGATTTATAATCCGAGATATATTATTTATTTCAAGGAGAAGAAAAAAAGAAAAGAAAATTTCTGTTGTGATTTATGGAGCTGGTTCTGCTGGAGCTCAATTGGCAAATTCTTTATTAATGGATGGGAATTATAAAATAGTATTTTTTATAGATGATGATATCAGTTTGTCAGGTAGAAGTTTAAAAGGTATACCAATAATTAATCTTGATAAATTTGTTTGCCTTCCAAATATAGAAATTGATCATGTATTAATGGCAATTCCATCATTAAATAAGAAAAAGTTTAATTCAATAGTCTCTAAATTATATGGATTAAATTTAAAGGTTTTAAGAGTTCCATCTTTGAGTGATTTAACCTCAGGAAGAGCAAAAATAGATAATTTATCACCTATTTCAATATACGATCTTTTATCAAGGCAGAATGTCAATTATATCAAAGAATTATATGGTCCTAAAATGAAGAATAAGTGCATTTGTATCACCGGTGCAGGAGGTTCAATTGGCTCAGAATTAAGTATTCAAATACTTAAATTAAAACCATCTTCATTAGTTTTGATAGATCATGATGAATTTAGTTTGTATAAATTAAATCAAAAATTAATAAAAGAAAAAAGTGATAATGTTGATTTATTTTTTAGATTAGGAAGTGCAACAAATAAAAAATTTATTTTTAATACTTTTAAAGAATTAAATGTTGATATAGTTTTTCATGCTGCAGCTTATAAACATGTTCCAATAGTTGAGTGCAATAAAATACAAGGTCTTTTGAATAATATATATTCAACCTATAATGTTTGTTCCAGTGCTGAACAATTAGAAATCAATAACGTAATTTTAGTATCCTCGGATAAGGCGGTTAGGCCTACAAATGTAATGGGTGCTAGTAAGAGAGTTTCTGAGTTGATAATCCAAGCATATGCTTATGAACAAAAGATTAATAAAAGAAATGAGAAAATTTCAAAAAAGTTCACTTCATTTTCCATGGTTAGATTTGGGAATGTATTAAATTCATCTGGTTCAGTAGTCCCTTTGTTCAAAGAGCAAATTGACAAGGGTGGTCCAATAACAATAACTCACAAAAATGTTCAGAGATATTTTATGACAATTGCAGAAGCGGCTGAATTACTCATTCAAACAGTTGAACTTTCTGAAGGAGGTGATTTATTCCTTTTAGATATGGGTAAACCAGTATTTATAAAAGATCTTGCCGAACAGATGATTAGGTTGAGTGGTTTGAAGTTAAAGAAGTATGATAATGATAGTGGGGATATTGAGATAATTTATAAAGGATTACGTGAAGGTGAAAAATTATATGAGGAATTATTAATCGATTCAGATTCAGAAGAGACGATTCATCCTCTTATCTTTAGAGCACATGAAAAATATATAAAACCAGAAGTTTTATTTAAAAAAATAAAGACTCTACACGAGTTTTTATTGAATCAAAATGAATTAGATTCTTTAAAAGTTTTAAAAGAATTAGTACCAGAATGGAAAAACAATTAGGATATTTTAATTAATTATTATTTAATCTAATATTTTAAATATTGAATAAATTGTAACGATATTAGTCAAAGGTTCAGCTATAACTTTGATGCCATCTCCAATATTGCTGTAAAGATTTGGCTTTACTCTAATAATATCTCCATTTTTTAATGTTGGATTTTTATCCTCTGAAATTTCACTCGCTAAATTAAGTTTAAATTTTCTCAAAGTTGCAGAGCCATTTTTGTTTATTCTCACTAGCTCAACTTGTCCTGTATTTGATTTCCAACTTATTGGACCCTCAGCTAAATATATTCCTTTAGAAAGTGATGTTCCTCTCTCAACCTCTAAACTGCCTGGTTTATTAACAGAGCCTATAATTGTAACTTTTATATTTCTATTAGTAAGATTTGATTTATTAAAAGCTTCTGGGTTATCATCTATTTTTGCTTTTTTAATTTTTATGATATCCCCATCAAAAAGATAGGGATTTTGGGATTGATCACCTGATAAAACTAATTCTAAGATATTTAAATCTGCTTTTTTTAATGCTTTTTCTTTCCCGGGTAATCTTCTAATTAATTCGATTTTTTTAAGATTTGCTTCTTGAGTTAGTCCTCCTGCCTTTTGGATTGCATTAATTAGAGTTGGAAGACCAGTTGAAGAATTATTTGTACCTTCGATATTGCTTTCATTACTAAAATTAGTCAAAGTGTAAAGTCCTGGGCTTTCAATTTCTCCTACCAAGGAAACTTTTATAGGCCTTGTTTTTAATACAACTAAATTTAATTCAGGTCTCAACAACTGTTTGGAATAATGAGATATTAAAATTTCTTCTGCATTTTTAATAGTTAAGTAATTTAGATCAATATTTCCTATTAAAGGAAAAGTAACTTTCCCATCACTCATAACTTGAAAAGTTCCTGAATAATCCTCTGCATCAAACAAATTGAGATCTAAAATGTCACCTGGACCAATTAGGTATTCGTCTCTGGTTAAATCATAATTTTTGTTTTGGATTTCAGACTGATCTTTTTTTATGTAAACTTCGGATCTTGTAAAGTTTGTAAAAGAAATATTAAAAATTCCTATAAGAATCCCTGTAAAGATCTTTGAAGCTAATTTTTTATTAGACAATACTTAATCCTCTTGATTCAATCAATATATATATATCTTAAAATTTTAATTTCTTATTAGATAATTTTCTACAAAATATATAAAATATTATTATTAGAAATTTTTTTTAATTAAATAGGTTTATTACTTTGTCAGAAAATAATAAAGATTACATTAAAAATGAATCAATTTCATCAAAATTAAATAAACTCGAAACTAATGAAGAAGGAATAGACCTTAAAGGAATTTATCAATCGATATATCGAAAAAAAAGAATACTATTTTTAATTACTTCCATTATTGTTATATTTTCAACATTTAATGTTATTAAAAAAAGAATCACTAATCCTGTATATCAAGGTTCTTTTAAATTACTCATAAAAGACCCTTTGGGTTCTTCAGGTAGTACTGGAAATTTTGATCAACTGCAATTTATAAAAGAAACCGGCTCAGGTCAGGATGTTAATACTTTAATTGTTTTTTTAAAAAGTGATTATATTCTAGGTAAATTAGCTAATGAATATAAAATTAGTTCACAATCTTTATCTAATAATATAAATATTTTTAGAGGAGGTGGATCTAGAGATAAAGCTAATGGAATTTTAACTATTCAGTATAGAGATAATAATCTCGTACGCGGTAGAAAGATTTTGCAAAGTTTAAGCGATACCTACCTTAATGCTTCAATTGAGCAAAAGAAAAATAGATTGGAAGAAGGCCTAGATTTCTTAAATCAGCAATTCCCTATACTGAAAGGGAACACAAGTAAAATTCAGGCTAAATTAGCAAATTTCAGAGAGAAAAATACATTTTTAACTCCAAATAGTCAAGTTGTAACATTAAAAACTAGTCAAAGTAATTTAGAAAATGAAATTTTGGATTTGGAAATGAAAAATAATCGTTTGTTAGACGTTAGAGAGAAAATTGTCAATGGAAATCTATCTGCAAGAGGTTTTGTGGATTCGATAGGTGGTGAAGATGGTGCTGGCCTCTCTATCTCAGATATTGATCAAGCTATTCTTACTCAAATCATAAATGTTGAAAATGAGTTGGCGAATGCAAAATTAATTTTTGTTGAAGATTCTATAGTTATAAAAGGTTTGCAAGCAAGATTAGATAAATTAAGACCACTTTTTGTTGAGAATCAAATTGAATCTGTAAATACTGCAATAAGTTTGAATAAATCCATGATTGATAAAACTAAGCAGGAAAGAAAAAAATTAATTGAAAAATTTTCAGAACAGCCATTATTAATTAAAGAATATGAGAATATTGTTCAAGATCTGGAAATTTCTCAACAAAGTTTATTAGCTCTTTCTTCTGCTATACAGTCTTTTCAATTAGAGATGGCCCAAGAAGCCGTACCTTGGAAATTGATATCATATCCAACAATGAGTAGTTCTCCAATATCTCCAAACATTTCTAAAGGAATGATAAATGGGTTAATTGTGGGCCTCGCAGTAGGATTAATATTCGCATTCATAAGAGATCGTTTTGATTACGTTTATCATAATGAAGAAGAAATAAATGAGGATTTAGGAGAAATTGTTATTGGAAAATTCCCCTATTTTTCCTTTCTAGAAAATATAAGAGATACTCAGGAATCAATAATTAAATTCTTCATTGATGAAGAAATTGAGGATATTAAAAATAGTGAATTTGTTCAAAGTAGATTTCAATTGCAAGAATCTGTGAGGAAAATTGCATCCTCGGTCAAATTTTTAGGAATTGATAAAACTTTTAAAAACTTTACTTTTGCTAGTTCTATGCCGGCTGAAGGTAAAACTAATGTTTCAGTAATCTTCTCTATTATATTGTCTCAATTAGGTTACAAAGTCTTAATTGTAGATGCTGATTTAAGAAGGCCACAAGTTCATAAAAGATTGGGTTTAAACAACATAAAAGGGTTAACTACTATTGTTCGAGATAAAAATTATGATATTGAGAAGGTTATTCAGAAACCCTCAAAAAAATTTGAAAATTTATTTGTGATTACTTCTGGTGAGAGAGTATTAGATCCAACTCCCTTAATTAGTTCAGAAATAATGAAAAACCGAGTTGAGCAAATCAAAAAATTAGACTTTGATTATGTGATTTATGATACGGCACCTATTTATGGGATTTCAGACCCAGATATAATCTTGGATTATTTAGATGGTTTTTTCTTAATAATAAGCTTATACAACATTAATAGAAATATACCGCCTGATGCATTAAAAAATCTTTCTAGAAGTGGTTTCAAACCAATTGGTGTAATAACTAATGTTGTGAAATCTGATCATGACGAAAAGTTAAATAGCAATAGGAAAGGTGAAGGACTTCTAGAGAAAAATTACTACTATAATACTTATGCAAATTACATAAGTTCAGAAAGTAAAAAATTAGATAATGAATCCACAAAAAAATCAAGATTTTTAGAAAAAATAATGGATTCAATAATAAAAAAATTCAAAATAAATCAAGAAAACTTTTTTATCGATAAACTTAATAAGTTAAATCCAAAAATCTTATCATTCTTAAAATGGTTAGATGGATAATAGAAAAACTAATTTAGTATTTGATTGGGTTTTAGTAGATGAACTTGCTGTTGGCGTTGCTCCAACTAAGGAAGAAAATGTAATTTTCTTAAAGAAAAAAGGAATTTCTTCAATATTAAGTCTTTGTAGTAATGAGGAGGCAAGACTTCCTCAAGAACTGGATAAAAATTTTAAATGTGAGAGGTTTTTCTTGCCAGATCATAAAACAGCGAAGGCTCCAACTATTGAAGACCTTAGATCTGCTTTAAATATTTTGAATCTTCTTACTAAGGAAGGGCCTGTTTTTGTTCATTGTGTTGCCTCAATAGAAAGATCTCCTTTACTATGCATGGCTTTCTTAAAAAATAATCTAGGTTTAACTTCTCGAGAAGCTTATGAATATTTGGTGCAAGTTCATAGTATTTCTAATCCATTGCCATCTCAGTTAAAGTTACTTGATGAAATAAAAAACTAATCATTCATTCAGTTCCTTTTTAAAGAAATTAATTGTTCGGTTTAAGCCTTCATTAAGATCAACTTTTGGCTCCCAAGATAGATATTTTTTTGCAAGTTCAATATTTGGTTTCCTTTGTAGAGGGTCATCTTCAGGTAGGGGTTTAAATATAAAATCAAGTTCATTATTTATTTTCGATTTTATAAGTTGAGCAATTTCAATTATTTTATGTTCTTTAGTGTTTCCTAAATTTATTGGACCTGATTGGTCACTATTCATTAATTTGATAAGTCCTGATATTAAGTCATCCACATAACAAAAAGATCTAGTTTGATTACCGCTACCATAGATTGTTAAAGAATTTCCTTCTAAAGATTGAACAATAAAATTGCTTATTACTCTACCATCATTTTTAAGCATTCTTGGTCCGTAAGTATTAAATATCCTTGCAACTTTAATATCAAGATTATGCATTCTTTTGTAGTCGAAGCAGAGACACTCAGCAATTCTTTTACCTTCGTCGTAACAACTTCTTAGTCCTATTGGGTTTACTGATCCTCTATAATTTTCAGGCTGTGGATGTACCTCTGGATCTCCATAAACTTCACTCGTACTGGCTAAGAGAAATTTTGCTTTTAATCTATTAGCAAGTCCCAACATATTGTAGGTTCCTAAGAAAATTGTTTTTGATGTCTTTATAGGATTTTCCTGATAATGTACAGGAGATGCAGGACATGCTAAGTGCCAAATTTTATCAACTTCTAGAAGGATAGGTTGAGTAACATCATGTCGGATAAATTCAAAATTAGGATTATCCCACCACTTCTGAATATTATTTTTTCTCCCTGTGAATGTATTATCTAGACAAATTACTTCTTCTCCTTTTTCTAATAATCTATCTATTAAATGAGAACCTAAGAATCCTGCCCCCCCAGTAATTAAATTTCTAATATTTCTAGTCATTTAATATTTTACTGAATTATCTTATTATATATTTTTGCAGGTTAATTTTAACTGAAAATAAAAATCCCAAATAATAAAGCCAAAATCACCTTCTTTATTTTTTCGTGTTTAAATAGTTAATAAATTACTAATTAATATCTGATTTCGTTTAAATTAAATGAATATTGAATAAATATGTCTAATAAACTTTCATATATTTTAGTTACTGGAGCAGCTGGATTTATAGGAGCAGAGCTAGTTATAAAATTACTGCAGTCGGGAGAAAATGTTATTGGAATTGATAATCTCAACAATTACTATGATGTTTCACTAAAAAAGGCAAGACTTGAGAGGATTAAAAATTTATCTTTAAAAACTAGAGTGAAATGGTTCTTTTATAAGATATCTATTGAGGATGAAAAATCTCTTTTTGAACTTTCAAAAAATTTTTGTATAAAAAAAGTTGTTAATTTGGCAGCTCAAGCAGGAGTTAGATATTCCATAGAAAATCCAAAAAGTTATATAAATTCTAATCTCTTAGGTTTTGGAAATATTCTTGAATTTTGCAGGAAATTTGAAATAGAAAATCTTATTTTTGCCTCTAGCAGTTCTGTATATGGAGGAAATAAAACCTATCCTTACAGAGAAGATCAAGGAGTAGATCATCCTATAAGTCTTTATGCTGCCACAAAGAAAGCTAACGAAATGATGGCACATTCATATAGTCATTTATATAAGATACCTGCAACAGGATTAAGATTTTTTACCGTTTATGGTCCATGGGGTAGACCAGATATGGCTCCGATGATTTTTACAAAATCTATTATTGAAGGAAAAATTTTGAAAATTTTCAATTATGGAAATATGTCTAGAGACTTTACTTATATTGATGATGTTGTAGAGGGTATATATAGATGCTGTGAAAAATCTGCTTCAGAGGATATTTCTTATAATTCTAAGAGTCCTGATCCATCAATATCTTCAGCGCCTTATAGATTATTAAATATTGGAAATCACAAACCTGTAAAACTTATGCGATTTATTGAACTTTTAGAAACCGAACTAAAAATAGATGCATTGAAAGAGTTTTTACCTATGCAACAAGGGGATGTAGAAAATACTTATTCTGATTCATCCAAATTAAGAAGCTGGATAAACTTTTCACCAAAAATTTCCATAGAAGAGGGTGTAAAAAAATTTGTTGGATGGTATAGAGATTTCTATAATATTTAGTTAAAAATATTAATTTATTTTTAAGATTCATAATATTTTATATACCAATTAATTGTTTTTCTAATTCCTTCCTCAAAATTATGTTTTGGTTCCCATCCTAAATTTTTCTTGATCTTGTAGTTGTTTATGGCATACCTAAAATCATGTCCTTTTCTATCTTTTACATGAGTAATTAGTCTTGAATATCCTTTTTGATTAGGAATAATTTCTTCCAACAAATTGCATATCTTTAATAGGATATCCTTATTCTTTATTTCAGAATTGCCTCCAATGCAATAAGTTTCACCAATAATTCCAATACTAGCGACCAAAAGTAATGCATCAATATGATCTTCTACGTATAGCCAATCCCTGATATTTTCACCATTTCCATATAAAGGTATTTGTTCTTCATTCAAAGCATTTTTTATTGCTAACGGGATTAATTTTTCAGGATGCTGCCAAGGTCCATAATTATTTGAACAATTTGTTATCAAAGTAGGAATATCAAAAGTATTTCCCCAAGCTTTAACCAAATGATCACTTGATGCTTTAGATGCAGAATATGGACTTTGGGGTTTGTATTGACTTTCTTCGTCAAATTTGCCTTCTAAACTTAAACTACCAAAGACTTCATCAGTGCTGATATGATGAAATTTGAAAGATTCTTTTCTTTTGGGATTTAATTTTTGATAATGCTCTCTAATTGACTCTAGTAGATTATAGGTTCCAAAAACATTACTTTGAATAAATATTTTTGGATTTTTTATGGAAGAATCGACATGACTTTCAGCAGCCAGATGGAATACTATATCAGGATCAGCATGCATTATCGCATCATAAGTTTTTTCAAAATTTGTTAGATCAACTTTTAAGAGCTCATGACGTTTTTCATCTAGTAAGTTGTTAGCTTTAAATAAATTATTGATTGAATTTAAATTACCTGCATAGCTAAGTTTATCAAGATTGAAAACTTTTGAATTTGTTGTTTCAATTAGTCTCCTTATAAGTGCACTCCCTATAAATCCAGCACCACCAGTAACAAGAATGTTTTTACTTTCTAAGAAATTTTCGGAATTTTTTTTTGTATTTAATTGCATGTCAAAAAAATTACTTTATTTTTTGTTTTTGAGGTAAGACTTAATAGATTCCTCCCAATGAATTGGTTTTAGATTTAATATTTTATGAGTTTCTGAAGAATCAAGTTTTGAGAATTTGGGCCTCTTTACATTTTCATGAAATTGATTGCTAGATATAGGCGATATTTTTACTTTCTTCTTTATTAGTTGGTTTTCAAAAGCAAGTTCATTTATTTTGCATGCTACATCGTACCAGCTGCATATACCATCATCGCTGTAATGCATAATTTTGGGCATAGTATGACTTATATTTCTCTTCGAAAATTTCTTTATTATTTCCCAGATAACAAATGATAATCTCAAAGAACTTGTGGGAGAGCTGATTTGATCGCAAATAACATTAACTTTTTCTCTATCAGCAAAAAGTTGCAGCATTGTCTCTGAGAAATTTTTACCAAAAGGGCCGATAATCCCACTTGTTCTTAATATTGTAGCTTGACAAGTATCCTTAAAGATATTTTCCACTTCTCTTTCACCAGCTGCTTTTGAAGCACCATAAATATTTATTGGTTTTTTTATGTCGTTAACCTTATAAGGCTTATTACTCTTTCCGTCAAAAACATAATCAGTACTAAGATGAATTAATTTACCACCAGTTTCGCTAAGAATTTCAGAAATTAGTTTCGGAGCAGTTTGATTTAGTGAATATGCTAATTTATGGTTATTTTCTGCATCTAAAACTTTAGTATAGGCTCCACAATTTATAATCCAATCTGGTCTATAGCTATAAATTGTGTTTTTAATTTCCAATTTATTTGTAAGATCCAATTTACTTTTGGGACAATTTATTAAGGAAATATCTAAAGGCTTTAGTTTATTTAAAGACCTGCCCAGTTGTCCTTCTGAACCAGTAATAAGTATTTTCATGAAAAAATATTCCCTTCTTCTATTGCCTTACTGAGAGAAAATGCATTTTTATCTTTATCGCTCAATAAAACTTTGTTGCTATTAAGTCTTGAAATTGGCCAATCAATATTTAAAATTTTATCATTCCATAAAATTGATTTTTCAAGAGATTTTTCCCAAAATTCATCTACTTTATAAGAAAACTCGGCATCCTCACTGAGGGTTAAGAAGCCATGAGCAAATCCTTTTGGTATCCAAAATTGGAATTTATTCTCCTCCGAGAGAAGAATAGAAATATATTCACCAAATGTTTCTGAGGAAAGCCTTAGATCAACTATTACATCTAAAACTTCCCCTTTTGTGCACCTTATCAACTTAGATTGAGATTTTGGATCTAATTGATAATGAAGACCTCTTAAAACACCTTTGGAAGAAAAAGATATATTTTCTTGCTTAAAGATAATTTCTTTGCCAATAATTTTATTGAAATTATTAAAGTTCCAATTTTCGTAAAAAAATCCTCTTTCATCATGAAAGACTTTAGGTTTCAGTATTAAAGGGCCATTAATTAAATGGCCTTTATTACTTCTTAATTTATGAAATTCCATTAATAAGATTGAAAGTTATATGTGGATTCATTTTTCTGTTCTACAAGATCTATGAGATATTTCCCATAGCCACTATTTAATTGTTTTTTGGCCAAAACTATCAATTCTGAATCTTTAATCCAATTATTACGCCATGAAACTTCTTCTGGGGATCCCGCTTTATACCCTTGTCTACTTTCTAGAGTCTTGATATATGCGCCTGCTTCATGTAATGAATCAAAAGTTCCAGTATCTAGCCAAGCCATGCCTCTGCCTAATATCTCAACATTTAAAGATTTGCTTTCAAGGTAAAGTTGGTTTATAGATGTTATTTCGAGCTCGCCACGATCTGATGGAATAATTTCTTTAGCTTTATCTACAACAGTGTTGTCATAAAAATATAATCCCGTAACTGCATATTTACTTTTTGGTTTATTCGGCTTTTCTTCAATATTTTTAGCTAATCCATTTTTATCAAATTCTACTATCCCATATCTTTTAGGGTTAACTACTGGATAAACAAATATAGTGTTTTTTGTAAAATTTAAGTTTGCTTTTTTTAATTTTTTTGTAAGATCATTTCCGTGAAACATATTATCGCCAAGTATTAATGCAACTGGCGAATTATTTATGAAAGATTCAGCAATCAAGAAAGCTTGAGCAATGCCATCTGGATTTTCTTGAATGGCATAATTAATATCAATACCTAGATGTGAACCATCTCCTAATAATTTTTCAAATAAACTCTTAGATTCCCTATTAACTATAATGATTATTTCCTTAATACCTGCAAGCATTAGGGTGCTTAATGGATAGTAAATCATAGGTTTATCGTATACTGGCAAAAGCTGTTTGCTTAAAGCTTTTGTAAGAGGGAATAATCTAGATCCTGTCCCACCAGCAAGAATGATGCCCTTTCTTGAAGACAATTTTATTTTTATTTTTTTTAATTATATCAACGAGAATTGAATCAAGTTAAAAATTTAACTAATTTAGTTTTTTAACTTAAGTCATCAATTTTTAAATGCTAAAAAGATTTATGAGCCTAGTTGCCAAATGTTAAAGTTATTTTTTTCTGCTTCTATCTTATTAATTATGGATCTCGTGTCAAAAATCCAACAAGGTTTTCTTACCAATTTAGATAGCTCTTCCCAGTTTATTTTTGAAAAATCTTCCCAATCAGTAATTGCAATAATTCCATCGACTCCTTCAACTGCTTTTTGAATAGTTTCTGCTTTAGAAAAGCACATAAATTCATTATAGTTATCAGTCTGAATGATATTAGAATCAATACAACTTTTTATTTGTGAATAAGTAACTTTTGGATCAAAAATATTTAATTTGGCTCCTTCAATTAATAATTCTTCGCAAATCTTTATTGCAGGTGATTCTCTTGTATCGTTTGTATTAGCTTTAAATGAAAAACCTAATATTGCTAATTTCTTTCCAGTTATAGTCCCAAATAGTTTTTCAAGAACTTTTTGAATTATTCTTTTCTGTTGCCATTCATTTATTTTTAGAACCTGCTCCCAATAATTTGAAACTTCTTTTAATCCATAATGCTCGCAAATATAAACAAGATTTAATATGTCTTTTTTAAAACAACTACCACCAAATCCTGGACCTGCTTTAAGAAAAAGGTTCCCGATTCTTTTATCCATACCAATAGCCTTGGATACCTCATTTATGTCAGCTCCTGTTGACTCACAAAGTGCTGATATTGAATTTATGGAACTTACTCTTTGTGCTAAAAAAGCATTTGCTGTTAATTTTGATAACTCAGAGCTCCACAGATTAGTAGTAATGATTTTTTCTTTTTCTACCCAATTTAAATAAATTTCTACTAATAAATTTATTGCATTATCATTTTCTCCCCCTATAAGAACTCTATCAGGGTTTTCGAGGTCATTTATAGCGGTACCCTCTGCAAGAAACTCAGGATTTGACAAAACCTCAAAACTTTTAAAATTATTCTCAAAATCAATTGATTTTTGTGAATTTAATATCTCTTTAATGGTTTCAGCAGTTTTTACAGGAAGCGTACTTTTTTCAACTATGATCGTATTTCCTTTTGCAAATTCTGATATCTGTCGGGCTGAAGCTTCAACCCATTTTAAATCGCTTGCTTTGCCTGCCCCTCTCCCTCTCGTTTTTGTTGGGGTATTCACAGAGATGAAAATCATATCAGCTTTTGAGATATGCTTTTTTAAATCGGTAGAGAAATGAAGATTTTTCCCTCTAGTTAATTCAATAATTTCTCTAAGCCCAGGTTCATAAATTGGTATCTTTGAGGTATCTGGATCGTTCCACTTATTTATTCTTTCTTCGTCAATATCAACTACATTTACCTGTATATTCTCACAATGTTTAGCTATTACAGCCATTGTAGGACCACCTACATAACCTGCTCCTATACAACAAATATTATTAATTTCTCTCATCATAATATAAAAATTTATTAATCTATATTACATGTAATTTTTCTAATTCATTTTACACTATGTCTTTTTTATTTAATTTAAATATTTAGTTTACATCTAATTGGTTAAAAAAATATTTAAAACAAATTAATATATAATGTAAAAGTTTTAATAAAATTAATGGCGAATGGGAAGAATTTTAATTACCGGCGGAGCTGGTTTTATTGGTAGTCATATATCATTAGCTTTACTAAAAAAGGGATATAAAATTATTATTCTTGATTCATTAGTTAATAGTTCTTTTGAGTCTATAAAGAGGATTAAGTCAGAAAATGAAGGAATCTTTTCCAATTACTCAAATAATTTTGAATTTATTAGGGGTGATCTTAGAAATGCAACACTTGTAAACGAATTATTCAAAGATTCTTCATTAACTAAATCAAAACAAATTACAAGTGTCATCCACTGCGCTGGATTAAAGTCTATTCCAGAATCTATAAAAAACCCTATTCAATATTGGGAAAATAATGTAATTGGCTCTATAAATCTTTTTAATGCTATGAAAGTATTTGAATGCAGAACTATTGTATTTAGTAGTAGCGCAACTATATATGGAATTAACGAGGGATCTTTGTTGAATGAAGAAAGTTTTATAAATCCATGTAATCCTTATGGGACCACTAAATTAGTTATTGAGAAATTGTTGCATGATATATACATAAATAACAATGATGATTGGAGAATTGCAAATTTACGATATTTTAATCCTATTGGTGCTCATGAATCTGGCATAATTGGTGAAGATCCAATTGGTAATGCTAATAATATTTTCCCAATCTTAACAAAAGTTGCAATTGGCAAAATACCAAAATTGATGATTTTTGGTGATGATTGGCCTACGAAGGACGGAACAGGTGTTAGAGACTATATTCATATAATGGATTTAGCTGATGGTCATGTTAATGTCTTGGAATATTTACAAAAAAATTTTCCACAACAAATCAACCTTAATCTTGGGACAGGAAAAGGAACGAGTGTTTTGGAACTAATAAAAAAATTCCAAAATATAAATAAAGTAGATATTCCTTATGAATTTACTGGGAGAAGAAAAGGGGATTATGGTTTTGTAGTGGCAGACAATTCTTTGGCTAGAAATTTATTAAATTGGACACCTAAAAGAAATATTGGAGATATGTGTAAGGATGGGTGGGAATGGCAGAGAAGAAATCCAAATGGTTATAAGTAAATATTAATTTGGAGGAAAATTATTAACGTCCATAATCATCTTCAAATCTTACTATGTCATCCTCACTAATATGTTCCCCACTTTGAACCTCTATTAAAATTAATGGCTCTTTAGTTGGATTGCTTAATCTATGTTTATGAGTAACTGGTATATATATACTTTCGTTTTCAACTAAAATTTTTGTAATTGAATTTATTTTTACTTCTGCAGTACCTTTTACTACAATCCAGTGTTCAGAACGATGATGATGCATTTGAAGTGATAATTTTGATTCTGGATTTACTTCAATTTTTTTTACAAGCCAATTTTTACTCTCAATTAAAGAAATATATGATCCCCAAGGTCTATAAATTTTTTGATGTAATGAAGATTCTTTGTAACCTTTAGCCTCTAAATCCTCAACTATTCTTTTTAAATTATTAATATTTTCCTTATTAGAGACAAGCATAGCGTCTGGGGTTTCAATTACTATGAGATCTTTTAGCCCAAGCGCAACTAATAGTCTGTTCTCGCTTTTAAGAAAACAACCTGAAGATTGCTCATTAATGACTTTCCCTTTAATAACATTATTGAATTTATCTTTAGGTTCACTCTCCCAAAGTGATTTCCAACTACCAATATCGCTCCAGCCTGCATCTAATGGAATAACAATACCATTATCCGTTTTTTCCATTACTGCGACATCAAATGGTAAGTTCGGAGCATTTGAAAATGAAGATTTATCAATTCTTGTAAAATCAATATCTTTAAAACTTCTTCTCATAGCTTTTTTACATGTATTAAGGATTGATGGTGCATGAATTTTGAATTCATCTAAAATCAATTGCGTTTTGAATATAAACATTCCACTATTCCATGTGAATCTATTACTTTTAATAAGTCTTTTGGCTAAGTTTGAATCAGGTTTTTCAATGAATTTTTTAATTCTTGAACCTTCGATATTATCTTTATCAAGAACTGATACGCTCTCGATATAACCATATCCAGTTTCAGGACTAGTTGGCACTATTCCAAATGTAACTAAGTTATCCTTTTCAGCATAATTAAATCCCTTTTTTAAAACTTGATGAAAAATATTGACGTTTTTTATAATGTGATCAGCAGATAAAACTAATAATAGTGAGTTTCTTTCTTCTTCCAATGCTTTTAGAGCACCGAGTGCTATTGCTGGACCAGTATTTTTACCTTCAGGTTCAAGAATTATTGCCTTTGGATTAATACCTATAGCCCTCATTTGTTCAGCAACTAAAAATCTATGCTCCTCATTACATATGATTATTGGATTTTCTACATTTTCTAAACAGGAAATTCTATCGAATGTTTGTTGCAAAAGACTTTTCTTACTATTATTTATAATTGCAAGGAATTGCTTTGGATAACTATTTCTTGATAATGGCCAAAGTCTAGTTCCTTTCCCTCCGCAAAGTATAATTGGAATTATTTTTCTTTTCATCGTTAAACTTAATTATATAAATATTACTACAATGATTTTTTTTAATTCAATTAATTAAAAAATAAAGCTTTATAAGGTCTATAGTATAAAAACTAATTCTCTTTATGAAATCAATATTAATTACTGGTTCTAATGGATTTATAGGCAGCCAACTTTGTAAATATTTCTTTGGAAAAGACTATTTTATATATGGTGTAAGTAAATCTCCTCCGAAGAAGACTAATTTAAATTTCTTCAAAGATCATTTTGTTGGGGAAATCTTAGGAGAAAAAGTTCAAATTTTTATAAAGGAAATTAAACCTGATTATATTTTTCATTGCGCAGGTAATTCATCTATTCAGAATTCTATTAAAGACCCTAAGAATGATTTTTATAATAATAGTTATTTGACATTTGAATTTTTAAATTTTATTAGGCAATTCTCCCCTCATAGTGAATTTTATTTTTTTTCTAGTGCTGCAGTTTATGGTGATCCACCAAGACTCCCTATAAGCGAAACGCTAATACCAAATCCTATATCTCCATATGGATACCATAAGTATATTTCAGAGAATATGTGTTTTGAATTTTCAAAATTATATTCTTTGAAGATTGTTGTCCTTAGAATTTTCTCGGCATACGGAGAAGGCTTAAAAAGGCAAATTCTTTATGACTTAATGCAAAAATTTTTGAATGATGACAAAATTTTATTAAAAGGAACTGGTAAAGAATCTAGAGATTTCATTCATGTTTTTGATATATGTAAAGCAATTGAATTAATTATGAATAAAAAAAATAAATCATTAGAAATATACAATATTGGTAATGGCGAGGAAATCTCAATTGAAAAGATAGCAGAACTTTTTTCAGTTTATTTGAAATCATCAAAAAAAATTGAATTTGATAATAAGAAAAATTTAGGGATGCCATTAAATTGGAGATCAGATATAACTAAGTTGCATAATATTGGTTTTCGTAGAAGTGTCTCATTTGCAAAAGGGGTAGAGGAATATATTGATTGGTTCAAAAAAGATATTTTAATTAAATGAAAAAAAATAAAATTTGTTTAGTATTGAAAAATAATCCGGGTTGGACAGGAGGCTCGGAATACATTAAAAATATTTTGTCTTCCTTTACTTATCTAAATTCTATTGATAGAAGGAAAGTTGAATTGCATTTAATATCTTTTGGAGAACCATCCTTTAATAAGAATTTAGATAAATATTGTGACTATTTGCATACCTATCAAAAATTAGAACATTTCATTACAAAAAAAGTATTTAAACAAAAAATTTATAACAAGATTTTAGAGTTTTTTTTTACTTGTTTTATTCTCTTTAGATATAAAATAAATTTTGTTTTTCCTTTTCCTAATTATTTATTTTTTCTTAGGGTAAAGTCGGCATTATGGATACCAGATTTTCAGCATCATTATTTGGATAAGTTCTTCTCAAAAGAAGAAATTGAGTTTAGAAACAGAAAGTTTAAAAAAATTTTAAGACATTCTTCAGTTCTTGTTTTGAGTAGTATTGATAGCAAAAAAGATCTTGATAAATTCTATAAAAATTATAAAAAGAAAATTTTTATACTTAATTTTAGAGCTAATTTAAACAGAGAATGGCTTAAGAAAGATCCTAATAAAATTTTAAATAAATATAAATTGCCAGAAAAATTCTTTCTTATTTCAAATCAATTTTGGAAACACAAAAATCATTTATTAGTTTTTAAAGCATTAGATTATTTGAAAAATTATAAAAACATTAAAATTAATTTAGTTTTGACAGGTAAATTATTTTATGATGATTGTAAGTACGGTAAAGAAATTATTAATGATATAAATAAACGTAAAATCAGTAATCAAATTTTTATTTTAGGTCTCATTCCTAAAAAAGATCAATTTCTTTTGATGAGAAAAAGTGTAGCTATTATCCAGCCATCTTTATTTGAAGGATGGAGTACTATTGTGGAAGAAGCACGTTCGATTGGTAAAAATATTATTCTCTCTGATTTAGGCGTTCATAAAGAACAAAATTATAATAGATCTATTTTTTTTAAAAGGAACTCTTATAAGGATTTGGCTTTAAAAATAGCTTATGCTTTTGATAAATTCACACCTGGACCTGATTTGAATTCTGAAAATTTATTTGCTTGTGAAAACAAAGAATTAATGAAAAAATTTGCTAATGAATTTGTCTTACTATCTAATTTAGATTAAGAGTTATTTCCATATTCTGGAACTAAGGCTTTCCCTCCATATAAATGGTTGCATTTTCAACCAAACTCTATAGCCATCATTGAAGGTTGGATTTTTTAAATTTAGAAATTGTTTAAATGATGAATATGATTTGTTTCTATAAACATTTGAGTTTCTAGAACTTTTATTTTCAAATAAGCTCAATAATTCATCCTTTAAGAAAGTATTAAACCACTCATGACTTGGAGAGTTCCAACCAATTTTATCTCTTCTAAGCCTTATATCATCTTGTAAGATATCTTTCAAAGCATCTCTTTGAATCCTTTTTGTAAAACCATTACCTAATTTGCTCTTTAATGGAAGCGAAAAAACAAAGCATACTAATCTCCAATCCATAAATGGCATCCTGACCTCTACTCCATTAGCCATAGAATACTTATCATAATTTCTAAGTAAAGTTGGTAATGTTGTGAAATGGAATATTTCATATAAAGCTTGAGTTAGTCCATCCATTTCTTGATAGCAACTATGATTTCTGGTTTTTCTCAAAATTTCATTTTTTTTACTTTCGAAGGGATCATTAAAGCCAAAACTATCTGTACTGAATGATAAATCATTTAAAGATGTTTTTAGAAACTCAACAAACTTATATCGTACCCATTTCCTTTTAATCTTTTTTTGCTTTGTTGAATATATCCCATTTTTTGTTGATTCATTGATTGAGATTAATTCTTTAAATTCTGAGAGTGTTTTTGATTTGATCATTAATTTTTTTATATGCCCATAACCGATAAATAATTCATCTGATCCATGCCCATCAATTGAAACTTTTATTGATTTACTTTTTATTGCTGAGTATGTTTGAAGCATTGGGTGAGGAAGTGATATGTATGGATCCTCAACAATGGCAAGGCTATCAAGTAGATTATATTTATAGTTTTGAGGATTTATTTTTACTTCATTGAAATTAATTGATAGAAAATAAGATAATTTCTTAGCCCAATTTGTCTCATCTAGTTCGCTTTTTTCATAGGAACTACAAAATGTTTCTGAGCAATTTTTTTGAATTGTACTGTAATCCTTATCAAGATATTTCATGGCCGCTACAACTGAACTGGAATCTAATCCACCACTTAAAGTAGAACTAATTTTGACATCAGAACGCATTCTTAGTTTTACAGCACTTAAAAATAACTCTCTGAATTCATCTACTTGAGATTTGTAATTATTTTTTTTGAACTCAATATTATCTAATGTATTCCAGTATTGATATTCATTAAAAATTTTGTCTTTGAAGACTACATAATGTCCAGGAAGTATTCTCTTAATTCCTTTTATTACGCAAGAATTTGTATATTCATAATCGAAAACTTTTCTTAAATGATTTTCTATATTTTCAGAAGGGGTTATTTCACTTAGAAATGGAGTAATTGCTTTCATCTCTGATGCAAATATTAGACTATTATCATTAAATAATGAGTAATAAAGAGGTTTTACGCCAAATCTATCTCTTCCTAGTATTGCTTTATTTAACTTCTTATCCCAAAGACAGAAGGCCCACATTCCATTACACTTTAATTGGAAGCTAGGACCTTCTTTTATTAGGCCTTCCATAAATACTTCAGTATCGGTTTTTGATTTAAATTGAGATCCTTTTTTTTCTAAATCTTTTTTTAATTCAAGAAAGTTGTATATTTCTCCATTAAATATAAAAATATACCTATTATCATTAGATATAAATGGTTGGTTTCCTCTGCTTGAGTTGTCAATGATATTTAATCTTGTATGGCATAATGTTACTGGATAATTATTTGCTTCAGAATGCCATTTCCCAAAAGCATCTGGACCCCTATGGCTTAGCTTGTCAATAACTTTATCTGCAAATTTTGCCGATTCTCTACCTATTAACCCAGCAATTCCACACATTTTTAAAATTTAGATTTAGATAATTGGTAAATTTTTTTTAAATAGTAATCTGGGTTAACAAATATCAAATACAATTTTCTTAGTAGCGATATTTTAAATGAGTTTACAAAAGTATATTTATCAGCTTTTTGATTAACTTTTTTTGTTTTTGGATGATCCAATAATCCATTTTTGGAAAATATTTTTAGATTATTTTTTTTAGTAAATTTGTTTACCATAATTTTTGTATTAGAAGCTTCATTATCAAAACCAATATTTTTTATCAAATTAACATTAGGAGTAATGCTTAATCCTTTATTTACTATGCATGTATATAGCCATCTATAAGCCCATGAATCAGGCCTATTATTGTATTTCAAATTATCCCAAATCTTTAGCCAATATTTTTCTTCCGATTTATTTAAAAAATAATTTTTTTTATCTGAAAGTTTCAAAAACTCTTCGTAAGAATCAAGGTTCTCATCAATCTTTGACCAACGGTTTCTCCAAGTTGCCCAACCCCAAGAGTGAAAATATTTACTAAAGTAATAACTTGCGCTTCCTCTTGAATTACCATTCTGAAGATTTGTACCATTTATGTTCCATATATCAAGTTCTTTTTCGTATTTTTTAAGTAACAAATAACAAAATTTAAAAAAATCGGGTTCAGGGATACAATCATCCTCAAGAATCACTGCCATTTCATTATCCTCGAAAATCCAATTAATACTCCTAATCATATTAACTCTACAACCTAAGTTTGAATCATTAAAAATTTTTCTAACATTGCATTCCCAGTTAACATTATCATTAATTATTTTTCTTGTTAGATCTATTTTTTCTAATTCTGATTTACTTTTATCCTTTGGACCATCGCATGCGAAATATAAGTTTTCGGGCTTTAAAATTTTTAGAGAATTTATCAACTTTCGTACTTTTTCAGGCCTATTCCAGGCGGTGATTAAAATTGGTATCTGCATATAATTCATTTCTTTATTGATTAGAATAAAATATCTAAATATTTTTAAATTCTTCTTTCGAAGTTATTTTATAGACCTTACCTCTTCTGAACTCGATAATTTTATCACATGCTAAAAGTGCATTTTTTGAGTGGCTTATGGTTATGGTGGTTTTTTTATTAGGTAAATTATATATATTTTCCATTATCTCTTTTTCTGTATCATGATCGAGTGCATTAGTTGCTTCATCTAATATTAAAATATCTAAATCATTATATATTGCTCTTGCTATTCCAATTCTTTGTCTTTGCCCACCACTTAGCTTAATTCCATCTTCTCCTACTAAAAGAAAGATATCATTGTTCCTTTGGCTTACTAATTCTCCCAAGCATGCTTTTTCTATAGAAAAATTAATTTTTTTTAAATTAATTTTTGGTTTGGCAAGTCCTAATGCAATATTATTGACTAGTGTTGAGTTTGTAAGATAAATTTTTTGAGGAACATGGTTGATATTTTTTCGCCATGCATAAAGATTATCAAGATTATTTGGATCAAATATATTTTGGCCATCAATAAATAATTCTCCTTTTGAGGGCTTAAGTAATCCCATAAGTATATTAATAAATGTTGTTTTCCCACTACCTGTGATACCCATTATCCCAATATTTTCGCCCTTTTTTATTATAAGATTTATGTTCTCAAGAGAGTAAGAATTAGAATTTTGATATTTAAAATATAAATTTTTAATATAAATTTCTTTCTTAAATTTTATTGAATTATTTTTATATTTATTTGGCTTTTTATAATTTAACTTTATTAATTTAAGAACTCTTTTTAATCCTTCATCATAAAAATATAATAATTGCCAAGATCTATAAACTGTTTGCATTGATGGTAATAATTTTTGTGCTCCTAATGCAAAAGTTCCAATAAGAGGAATAATATTTTGACCAAGAGTTGAAAATACTATATATCCAGATATACCAATCACAATAAGACCTATTCCTTCAAAAAGGTACCTTGGGAATGTCGTAACGAATCCGCTTAAGCCTTGATATTTTCTGGAAATGAAACTTGCTTCATTATATTTTTTTAGAAAAAAATTATGTTTTTCACTAAGTATAATTTCTTTTATTGCTCCTAAACTTTCTTGAATAACTTGAAGGAATTGTTGATTAGACTTTATTTCATATTTACCATAAATTTTAATTTTCTTGCTTGTTATTATTCCAATAAGAGCATAAAGAACTGAAAGAATAAAAACAGTAAATATTGTTATCTGAAAGCTTAGATTGATGAGACCTATTACTAAACTTATAGATAGGATTATGCAAGTAATTAATGATAATAAATTCTCAATAAAAAAATTTGCTTTGTCTATATTTTTTGTAAGATCATTAATGATTTTTGTCGAGCTAGTTTTTATATGATAATCTAATTCTTGGTAAATAATATTTTTAAATATTTTCCCTTCTAGATAAACTAATAAAGAAACTCTAAATTTCATACTTAACCATAAGTTAAAAATTCTCAGTAAAGTACTAAGAATAATTAATGTTATAAAAACTAGGGTCGTTTTAAGTACAATATTTGAAGAAGATAGAGATGAAAATGAATTTGTCCAACTAAGTTTTACAATAACCGAATTTGGATTAATTAATGATTCAAGAAATAAACTAGCAGATGATAAAGTTACGAACTCTAGTATTCCATTTATAATATTCAATATTATTAAAAATATTATTTGGAACCTTCTTTTGAAATCAATATTTTTGTATAAATCAATAATAGAATTTATAATGTTAGTTTTATACATGTTTTTTAATTATATTTTTTTATTATTTTGGATTTAAAAATATAAATTATCTTGTTTATTATTCTTTTGATATATTTACCTTTCATCCAGCTCATCTCCCAATGATGAATCGCAAATGATTCTGATGTGATTTCATCTTTTTCTTTTACTGAACTATTAATTAAAAAAGAAGGGTAGGGATAGCAATAGTTTGATGGCAATATTAAGTAGTTTCTATTATTTTCATGATTATTAAAATAAATGTCTGTTAGTTTTAGAGGTCCTGAAAACTTTATGATCGACATTGGATCCTTTTTATATTGTGGTATTTGAATGTTATAAATAAGTTCTTTAAGAATTTTATTTTGAGGTGATGACATTAAAAAACCGTTTAAAATTTCTGGAAAATAATTAAAACCTATACAAGATACAAAATCATAATCTCTTAATGAATCTGGAATTTTTTTTAGACATTCAAAATCAGTATCAATATAAATCCCACCAAATTTATAAAGTATCTCATATCTAACTAGATCACTTTTGAAACCTACATTATCAGATAAATTAAAAATAGATCTATTATGCATATCTAAATCTTTTATGTCTTCATTTGTCCATAATTTATAATCCCAGTCAGGATTTTTCTTGACCCACGACCTACTCCACTCTAAATACTTCTTAGGAATTTGTTTTGGGCCAATCCATATTTGATGTATTTTTTTTGGAATTTTCTTGAACAAAATTGATTCGCTTTCTGATCTTTGCAAATATTTTTTAAAATTCTCTGAGAGATGAAGCCATTTATTAATATTTTCTATTTTTTTTACAAAATCCCACTTAAATTTACTTGCAGTGGCGAATTCTGTAGAAAAGAAATTTTCTGTCATTTTATAAAAATGGATTCAATGGAAGTTTTTTATAATTCCACTTATAGAGGATCATTTTTTTTAGTATATTTTTTTCAGGTTCTTTTTTGAAAAGGATATTTATATTTAAGGAATTATTTAGTAAGTTAAATTTGCTTAAAATTTCTTTGAAGTAAACTATGGCCTTAAAAATAAATATTTTTATTTTGGTTGATATTTTTTTTTCAGATAAGTCAATATACTCTACTCCTTTTATATAGTGGTCATTTAATTCAATAAATCCTATATCTCTGTAGTGCATACCTAATAGAAATTTTTCTAATTCTCTAGTGTTAGTTGTATAAATAAAATTGCCGACTTCTTCAAAAGAGTAACAATCTTTATTTAAGTATTTACCTGTTAGTTTTTTATATAAATTGAATATTTTTTTCAAAAACTTAGAAAAAATATTTAATCTATATGTAATTTGATCATTTGGTTCAATTAAAATGACTCCCTTTTTGCATACTCTAAAGGCCTCGTAAAGAGCAATCCAAGGCCTTGGGAAGTGGTGAAAAGCTTCTTTTATGAGAACATAGTCAAATTCGTTATCTTGAAAACTTAATGATTCAGCATTCTCCTTTTTGTATTCATTAATAAATCCAATTTCTTTGCTAATTTTTAATAGTTTATCTGAGTAATCTGTAGCTAGAGCATTGGCTCCATTAGAGATTAAAAAATTTGCCTCTGTACCATATCTACCATCTCCAATGGTTAGCCATTTTTCATCCTTTTTAATAAATGGCTTAATAGTTGAAAGCATTCTTTTATGTCTCCAGTAATCAAGAGTATTTTTCTTAAGCCACTGACTTGCATGTAATTTTTTTTCTTCAATAGATAAGCAGTTCTCCCACTCTTGATCTTGATTGTCATATTTTATTTGCATATATAGATTGTTATTTATATATTTGGATTTTACTTTAAATCTTGATATGATCAAAACAAAATTTTAAATAACTATAAGATGCATTTTTAATAGACATAGTTATTTTTTTGTTTAGTGTATAAGTTAAAATAAAAAAGTAAAAAATTTTTTTATGCAATATAGTAAATATTTATTTAAAGATTATTCCCTGAAAATTACTCAGGCCTTAGAAAAAGTAGACCAAAGTGCGGTTGATAAACTATTTAATCTAATAGATAGCATAATAAATACAAATTCAAATATATATTTATTGGGAAATGGGGGCAGTCAAGCAAACGCTCATCATATATCTGGCGATTTCATGAAAACTTTTTCAATGGTTGGATTGAAATTAAAAATTTATTGCTTGGCTGACAATGTTTGTCATTTGACGGCTGCATCCAATGATCTTTCTTTCGAAGATTCTTATGCAATGTTAGTTGGTAATATTATCGACAAAGATGATTTAATAATATATTTATCAGGAAGTGGAAATTCGCTCAACTTGGTTAAATGTGCAAGAAAAGCAAAAACTTCGGGTATAAGGCAAGCCGCAATTGTGGGTTTTACTGGAGGTGCTCTAAAAAAAATAGTTGACTATCCTATACACGTTAATTTTGACGATATGGAAGTCTCTGAAGATATCCAAATGTCAATTTTTCATTACATAAAACAAAGACTAATAGATAAATACAATTCTTTATTTAACGAATTAGACATATCAAAATATAGAAAAAGAACAACTGAGGATTTGATTTCATGATTACTATTGGAAAATGTCCATATAGAGTTTCTCTCTTAGGTGGAAGTTCTGATTTGGATTGGTTTGTTAAGGAAAATGGATATGGCCATTGTCTAGGATTTTCTCTTGATCAATATTCTTATTCTGTTATTAATGTACTCCCTAAAAATGCAAAAAAAGGGATTCTAGAATATTCAACTAGAGAAACTTATTCAAGTTTCAATGATATAGTTCATCCTATAGTTAGGGAGGTTTTAATTGATCTAAATATAACTAGATTTATTGAGTTAAAAACCTTTGGTTTTGCTAGTGGAGGTTCAGGCTTGGGGGGGTCAGCATCTTTTATTATTTCCTTATTGTCTTCATTATGTGCTGCTTTTGAAATTAATTTAGATACAAAGGAAGCTATAGAGAAAGCATGTTTAATAGAGATTAATAAATTAAATAAACCAATTGGTAAGCAAGATCAATATCTTTGCGGTAATAAGGGTTTTAATTCCTTTACTTTTTACGATAATGATCAAGTAAAAAAAAATCACTTGTCAAAAAACAAGTTAATAACTTTGAAAAGATTGGCAAATAATTTTTATCTTGTACCAACCAACAAAAATAGGAATTCAGATTCTGTATTATCTGATATTAGGAGTAATAAAAATTCATTAGAAAAGATTCTTGAAATACGATCAATAGCAAGTAATTTTTTATTTTTTGAAGATGAGCGAGATTTTAAGATTGAAGAATGTTTTCATAATTCTATTCGGGATTCATGGGAAATTAAAAAATTAATGTCGAATGTGATGACGCAAACTTTGTCTGAACAATATGAAGAAATAAATAAATTAATACCAAATAATTGGATTAGACTTATTGGAGCAGGACAAGGCGGTTACTTTCTAATCTCAACAAAAATAAATGAAGATGAGATTAATAAATTATTAGATGAAAAATGTATAAAAGGAATTTTTAAAGCAGTTATTTCAGATGAAGGTATTTCTGTTTTAAAAGTATGAAACAAAAAAAATACAATGCAGTTATAAGTTGTGGAGGTCTAGGCACTAGACTAAATAAAATTTCCAAAGATATTCCAAAACCTTTATTTCCTATTAATGGGCAATCTACTCTTGAAAGATGTATAGCAGAGTTAAATAAATATGAAATTAAAAATGTTCTTATTTCCTTAAGATATAAAAAGGATTATTTTATTAATTTTATAAACAAATTGAAAGGTAAATATGGTGTTAATATTGATACATTTATAGAGGAAAAACCACTTGGAGAATGTGGAGTTTTGTGGAAAGTAAAAGAAGATTTATCCGATGAATTTTTTTTTATAAATGGAGATCTTATATTTTCGATAGACTTTAAGAGATTAATTCAATTTCATAGTAGATTATCTTCAAATCTAACTCTTGTAACTCATACAAGTGATCATCCTGAAGATTCCGATTTAGTTTCAGTTCCTAATGGATCGTTAATAGAAAAAATTTTTTTAAAGAGTTCTCCAAATGTTAAAGAAAAAAACGCATATTTAGGAAATGCAGGAATTTGCATAATCAATAAAGATTTATTAAATAAAATTAATGCTCCTAAGGAAACCATTGTAAGCTCAGTCTTTCATCATATTGTAAAAAATGCTTTTGCTTTGGGTATAAATGTTTTTTCTTATAACACTACTGAATATATCAAAGACATGGGTACACCTAAGAGATTTAATAAAGTTAAGGAGGATTTACTTTCAAATAAAGTTAATTTAAAGAACTATAAAAACCAGCAAAAGGCTCTTTTCTTGGATAGAGATAATACAATTATTGAATGCGAAATGGGAAAATATATTCTAGAAGAAAATGAGATAATATTTTTAGATGATAAGATTAATAGTATTAGAAATATCGCTAAAGATTATGATCTAGTCTGTATAGTTACAAATCAGCCAAGTATTTCTATGGGAAAATTATCTATAGAAAAGTTGGAAAGTATTAATAGCAAAATAATAAAATATTGTCTTTCAAAAGGGCTTAAAATTGATGTTATTACTTTTTGTCCACATCATCCTCACAAAGGTTTTGAAAAAGAGATTTCAATTTTGAAGAAGGATTGTTTTTGTAGAAAACCAAATCCGGGTTTAATTCTTGAGCAGGCTTTTTTAAGAAATATAAATCTGGGAAAATCTTTAATGATAGGAGATTCAGAAAATGATCTTAAAGCATCAGAACAATCAGGATGTAAATTTATTAATGTAAATAGTCTATGACATATTCTTTTTTTGGGACTTGCGTAAATGACTATGACCAATTTTTTGGATGTTTACAAACAATATTAGAACAAACAAAACCTCCAAATCAAATTATTTTAATCGATGGTGGTGACAAAGATATAGAAAAGAAAATTTTAAAGAAGTTAAGAAATAGTGAAATTAATTTAGTTTATATTAAGAAAAAATTAAACAGAGTAAAATCTTTGAATATTGCAATTGAAAATTCTCTTTCAGAATATTCTTTTAGATTTGATACCAGAACTAGATTCGCAAATGATTATGCAGAGAATGCTCTTAATATCTTAAATGATAAATCTTCAATAGTTGAAGTAATTGGAGGTGTTCCAAGAATAATTTCTGAAGTAAATAACTTTGAGGGTATTACATGTTCGAAAATTATGAATAGACCTTATATATTTTTTTACCCTAAGCATAGAAATATTAAATATTCTGGATATGCTACTTCAATATATTTAGGATGTTTTAGAACTAAATCTCTAAAAGAAATTAGATTTAATGAAAAATATGCTCTCATATCAGAAGATTCATTAATAATTAATGATTTTTTGAAAAAAGGATTTAAGGCTTACTTATCATCAAAAATAAGAGTTTTTTATATTAGTAGATCTTCATTCAAAAATATTCTTAGATTATTTAATACTTATGGATTTTGTAGAGCAAATACAATATTAGTCTCCAGAAAAATATTTATTTCCACCAGACACTTTTTTGTTTTTGTGGCTTTTATTTCTTTATTAATAGTCTTTTTAAAATTTTCCTTCTTTTCAATATTTCTTTTGCCATTGTTATTATTGTGTCTAAATTTTTCGGGCGAAATAATATCTTTTGGTTGGAATGGAAATTTTTTAATTCCTTTTTATGCAACTTTGTGTCAATTTTTATGGATAATAGGATTTATTTGGGGATTTTTAAGTATTTTTAGAAATATAAAAAAACAATCAAATTTTATTTCTTGAAAAAAGATGTAATCGTAACTGGAGGCGCTGGTTTTATTGGGGCTAATATTGTTTCTGCTCTGAAAGGAAAGGGTCTAAATATTCATATATTTGATAATTTTTCTACTGGTAATAAAAATAATCTTAATTTAAATGAAGTAAATTTATATAAGATAGATTTAAAAGATGACTTCAGAAAATGGCCTAAAATAAATGCAAGCACATTTTATCATTTTGCTGCAAATGCAGATGTTAGGGGAGGATTATACAATCACGAAATTGATTTAAATGAGAATTTACTAGTTACGAAAAATTGTTGTGATTATGCTATTAATAATAAAATAAAAAACTTTGTATTTGCCAGTAGTGCAACAGTCTACGGAGAACCAGATATTTATCCAACTAGTGAAGAATGCATTTTTAATCAAACATCTTTATATGGTGCTAGCAAAATTTCTTGCGAAGCTTTCATTCAAGCATATTCAAATTATGGCTATTTTAAATCAACTATTTTTAGATTTGTATCTTGGATTGGTAAAGGCTATTCTCATGGAGTAATTTATGATTTTGTAGAAAAGTTGTTAAAAGATCAAAATTCATTAGAAATACTAGGGAATGGTAAACAAATTAAATCATATTTAGATGTTAGAGATGGAGTGAGAGGTGTATTAGATATATCTGAATTGCATAATCAAAAATCATGCGTATTTAATTTAGGTCATGATGAAACAATGAACGTAATAAAATTAGCTGATATTGTTTGTGATGAGATGAACTTAGAAAAAGTTGAATATAAGTTTACTGGTGGGAGTAGAGGTTGGATTGGGGATTCCCCGTTCGTTCATTTAGATACAAAAAGAGCTAAAGAATATGGATGGTTTCCAAAAATCAAAATTGAAGATGGGATTAGAGAAACCGTAAGGTATTTAATGTTTAATAAGTCGAGAAGGTTTAGATGAAATTTAAAAAATAAAATCTATTATTAAAGATTTATATTTTTGAAGTTTATGGTACACAAAAAATAATTTACGAGGAAAAAGATACTTAATAAAAAAAATTAATTTTCTAAAGATATTTATATTTTTATTATTTAAAATTTTGACTAATTCTTTATATGAAGGTTTTATCGCTGATACTCCATCTAAAAAGAAATTAACAATAGGTTGATTTATATAAATAATTTCTTTGGAATTCTTTATTATTAATCTCTTCCAATACCCATCGGATACTGATTCCATATTTGTGGGAAAATCAAAAATGTTTGCCAGTCTATTAGAAATTATCATAGCTTGGTGATTAGGCTCAAAAAGTTTAATCCAGTTTTCGTAATTTCTTAAGTTACTACCAGGAAAAAGCCAATTTAAATTATTGGAAGCAATTATATTTGCTTGTCCAAAAATCAGACAATTTTTTTTTATTTGATCAGTGGTTTTCTCTAAAATTATTTGTAGTGAGTTAATATTGTAAAATTGATCACCACTGTTTAAAAACATTAAATAATTCCCTTTGGCAACCTTTTTCCCATAATTCATGCATGGATAAATTCCAAATATCTTTTTTTTTAAAGAATTAAAATACTTTATTGATATGTATTTTTCTTTTTTTATATTATATAATTTTTTAATTAATTTCTTGTTTTTTTCTTGTATTTTTTTTGATGAGCCATCAATTATAATTAACTCAATATTTAAATTTATTTTTTGAGAATATATGCTTTTTAAAGTCCTTGATAATTTTATATTATCGTTTTTTGAAAGTGTAATAATTGATAAATGTATATTATTGTTTCCCACTTCATTAGATTATTTGTTTTTGTAAATTATACCACTATAGTTTATTTATTTATTGACAAAATTATGAAAGAGATATGATAGATATTTCAAGTTTACCTGTTTTAATATTAGCTTATAACAGATTTGAAAAGTTCAATAGATGTATTAATACACTTCATAAGCAAGGTATAAAAAAAGTATTTTTATCAATCGATGGTCCTAAAAATGATAACGATTTGATAAATCAAGAGAAAATTCATAATTTTTGTATTAATAATGATCTTGATTTGGATATAAAATTTAAACAGTTAAAATTTAATCATGGATGTAGAAAAGGACCTATCAAGGGAATTACTTGGTTTTTTAAAGAAAATAGTTATGGAGTGATTCTTGAAGATGATGTAATCATTTCAAAAAAGGCAATTAATGCTTTCGCAACTTTATTAGACGAACATTTAAAAAATTATAAATATATGTCTATTTCTTCTTTTAATGAATTTACTCATAATAGCTTTGAGAAAATTTATTCTTTGCCAGTTTGGAGAAGTTGGGGATGGGCAACATGGTCAGATAGATGGGACAAACATCTTGAGTTCTCCGAAAAAATAAAAGATTTAAATATGTGGGAAATTTATAAACTTATGCCAAAAAATTTCAAATCTATTGAGACTGTTAAACTTGTAAAAGCAAGTCAATTGAATTTATTAGATGCTTGGGATTATGAATTTAATTTTACTCATATTGTTAATTCGAAAAGTTCTTTAACTCTTGGTGGTATAAATACCTTAGTGTATGGGTTTGATAAATCTGCAACTCATACAATTAATGAAAAATCTATAGGAATTAATTTTAACTTATTTGCAGAAAGGGAATTTGATTTTTCTCTTATAGTAAATTCTTTTGAAAAGAATATTTTAATTCTAAATAAATGTGGTTTCCAAAATAATAAAAATTTATTTTGGCCATTAAAAATATACGAGTTTTTAAAATACCTTTACTATTCTTTTATTTTTTTTCTAAGAAAATTAAAAAGAATTATTTTCTGAGATTGTTTAAAATTTTTAAATAGGAGGTTATTATAGGAAAATATTCCATATATTTTATTGGCATTAATCTTTTCATCTGGTGGCGGGAGATTAGGTAATCAACTCCTAAATCTTATCCATCTAATTGCTTTATCAATAGAATATAAAGTTGATATTTTTAAATTAAATGACTCTTTTTTAACTTCAAAGGAGCAATCAATATTTTTTAATGTTTACAGTAAAAACCTCTATTGGAAAATTAATAAAAATTCTTCAGAGAAGAGTTTTTTTTCTAGACTAATATTTAAAATTATTATACGCTTTTTACATCTATATTTTTATATTTCACCTTTTAATAAATCTTATAAAATTGGCGCAAAAAATAATTATCCAAGTTTTATCTTAGCAAAAAATTTAAAATATGATTTTTCAATAAATAATTTGATAAAAGAATCTAATTATTCAAATGTAGTAATTTCAGGATGGGGATTAAGGGAATGGGAGCTTGTAAAGAAACACAAAAAGGAAATCGTTTTATATATAAATAAAGGAATAGAAAATCTTATTACAAGAACATCTTGCCATAATAAAGAATATTTATTAGTTCATATAAGAAAATCTGATTTTTTAGAAATTAAAGCCTATAAAGATTTGAATTTCAATAACCAAATTTGGATAAAATCAATATCAAAGTTATGTAAAAAAAAGTTTATTAAAGATGTAGTAATCTTTAGTGATTCTGTAATAAGTATAGATATGGTTGCTGATTTAAGAAATAAAGATTTAAATGTCTTCATTCCTGATTCAAAAGATAAGTCTATTTTCCTAGAGCTTTTTTTTAATTATGTAAAACATGCTTCTTTAATAATCTGTAATAGCTCTAGTTTAGTTTTAAGCGTATCTTTTTTATTTCATGAAAATATCTACCTCCCATCCCAAAAAAAAGATTATCAAAAAGTTTGTATAAATAATGCTCATAATTCTTTCCCAACTTTTTTAAATTGGAATTAGTTTTAAATTTTTCTAATTTTTTTGTTATTTAATTCTTTTTTATAGTCTTTATAGGTAATTCTTATTCCATCATTCAATGATATTTTTGATTTCCAACCTAATTTTTCTAACTTTGAGACATCCAAAAGTTTTCTAAATGTCCCTTCAGGTTTATCTTTATTCCATATAATTTTACCCTCGAATGATGTTATATTCGCAATCATTTCGGCAAGCTCTTTTATACTTAAATCGGTTCCTGTCCCAACGTTAAGCCAAGCTAATGGCTCACCTAATTGATCCAAGGGAGCATCTTTTTTATTTGGATCCCAATTGTTTAAAGCAAAAATTGATGCATCTGCAAGATCATCAACATGCATAAATTCTCTTCTTGGATTCCCCGAGCCCCAACATTCTATGAATTTTTTTTGTTGAAGTTTGTGTGTGTGAAATCTATCAAGGAGAGCTGGTAGTACATGACTATTTGAAGGGTGGTAGTTATCACCTTTACCATAAAGATTTGTTGGCATAAGAGAGATTGCATCAAATCCGTATTGCTTTCTTAATGCTTGACATAATTTAATCCCGCTAATCTTAGCCAATGCATACCATTCATTAGTTTTTTCAAGGGGATTTCTAAGTAATTCATCTTCTTTTATTGGTTGAATTGAATCCTTAGGATATATACAACTGCTACCAAGAAAAAGTAATCTTCTTACTTGGTTTTTCCATGCTCCTTCAATTACATTATTTTGAATTTTTAAGTTATCTAGTAAAAATTCAACTGGATAAGAATTATTTGCATGTATACCACCCACCTTGGCAGCTGCAAGAATTACGATATCAGGCTTATTTTTCTTAAACCAATTAAATACAAAATTTGTATCCTTAAGATTAAGTTCTGCTCTAGTTGGCGAAATTAAATTTTTAAATCCTAAATTATCTAACTTTCTTTTAATGGCGCTTCCAACCATGCCAGTACTTCCTGCTATAAATACTTTATCTTTCTTATCAAGTAGCGTCATCTAATGAAAACCAACTGAATTTTTTCTTTTTGGTATTGAACCTTTAGCGTTTAAGACAAGTTTTACGGTTTTAAAAAAAATCATAAAATCCAATAAAATTGAAAAGTTTTTAATGTAGTAAATATCATAACTTAGTTTTAGTTTTGAATCTTCAATGGATGCTCCATAAGGGCAATTGACCTGAGCCCAGCCGCTAATCCCTGGTTTAATACAATATCTTAAATCGTAGTTAGAAATATGCTCTCTTAGTAAATCATCAATTTCTGGTCGCTCAGGCCTTGGCCCAATTAGACTCATTTCACCTGATAAAACTAATAGTAATTGTGGAAGTTCATCAATTCTAAGTTTCCTTAAAATTCGACCTGTATTAGTTATTCTGGCATCAGATTTGTCAGCCCATTGGATGCCATCTTTTTCAGCATTTATAATCATTGTTCTAAGTTTAATTATTTTAAACTGCTTCCCTTCGAATCCATTTCTAATTTGTGAGTAGAAAATCGGTCCTCCATCTTCTAACTTTATTGATAAGGCAGCAATAAATATCAAAGGTAAAGTAAAAAATAAAATTAGAAGGCTTAAAACTGACTCTAGGATTCTTTTTATTCTTGCTTTAAAACTATTCTCATCATAAGTAAATATGCCCTCTATTATTTCATTAGTTTGTATTAATTCAGAAGGATACCGGTTTAAATATCTTTCGCACCAATTTGAAACCTTCAAAAATTTCAGCCCTTTATTATTAAGCTCAAATAAGAATTTTATGTTTTTCTTCTTAAATAATTGTTCATCATCCACAATTATTCCTTTTGCATTAATTTGATCATTTACATCTCTTTGCTCGAAATTTAATATGGTAAATTTTTTTTTAAAACCTATGATTTGATTAAAGTAATCTTCTTTATTTTTATTTCCTAAGAAATACCAAATTGAACTCTTAGAAAATTTTTTAGATAAATAAATACTAAATAATAATTGAGATAAACTGCTAAAGATAAAAACTCGAAGATAAAAAGATAAAAAATCATTTAGGAAGTTTGAAAATGATGCAAATTTCATATAATTCCAATTCCAGAATATTCTGAATAGAATTAAAGTGAAGAATAAGTTAAAGCATATATTTAAAAATGTTTTAAAAAATTGATTAAATAATAGTTGTGATTTTTCAATATTTAAATTTGTATAACGGCCGTTTATATAACTTGAAAAAATCCAAAATAAAGAGTTGGATATCGTTAAAAATACTAATATAACTTGATTAGAAATTGATTCTTTAAAAATTCCAAAAAATAAATAATTTAATAAAAAGAAATCTATCAGTGAGCTAAGAAATAGAGTTTTTCTAGAATTCAACCATGAAAATTTAAATTTCATACTTTCCCTAAGAAAAATAGTAAATGCAACTTTTTATTTTCAATAAAATCATTTTTATTCTTGAGATATATTTATTTGAAAACCTGATTTTTTTAAAATAGAGTCTTTTCTTGCTTCTTCTTTATCAGATTCTACCATTTCTTTTATTAATTCTTCTAGTGATGTTCTTGGAGCCCAACCTAATTCCTGAGATGCTTTTTTTGATTCGCCTAGGAGAAAATCCACCTCAGTAGGTCTAAAGTATCTTGGATCAACTTTAATAACTATCTCCATGGTGTCTGCTCTCCTGCCAACCTCATTTATACCTTCACCCTCCCAAACAATCCCCGACTCACCATTTTTGCCCCATCCTAAATAAGAAGCGCTCAACTCTGCAAACTTTCTTACGCTTTCTGCTCTTCCCGTAGATATAACATAATCTTTGGGAACCTTTTGTTGAAGCATTAACCATTGCATCTCAATGTAATCTCTGGCATGTCCCCAATCTCTTTTTGAATTTAAATTCCCCAAGAAAAGATACTTTTCTAGACCTGCGTCTATTCTCGCAAGACCTCTTGTGATTTTTCTTGTTATGAATGTTTCTCCTCGCCTTGGACTTTCATGGTTAAAAAGAATACCGTTACAGGCATAGATATTGTATGCTTCTCTATAGTTAACAGTAATCCAATAAGCATATAGTTTTGCAACACCATATGGACTTCTCGGGTAGAAAGGGGTTTTTTCATTTTGAGGTGTTTCTTGAACTAACCCATATAATTCACTAGTACTAGCTTGATATATTTTTGTTTTTTTTGAGAGACCTAATATTCTTACTGCTTCTAATATTCTTAAAGTACCTAAGGCATCACAATTCGCAGTGTACTCTGGTGTCTCAAAACTTACTGCAACGTGGCTTTGGGCACCAAGATTATAAATTTCATCAGGTTCAATTTCTTTAATCAGTCTTATTAAATTTGTGCTATCGGTAAGATCCCCATAATGCATTATAAATTTTGGATTTTTTTCATGAGGATCTTGATACAAGTGATCAACTCTTTGAGTATTTAAACTACTGCTTCGTCTTTTAATACCATGCACCTCATATTCTTTTTTAAGTAGGAATTCAACAAGATAACTTCCGTCTTGACCTGTAACTCCTGTAATAAAAGCTTTTTTTTTCATTATCTTTTCATCTTTATAATTAGGGTATTTTTTTGAAATTTTTTGATTAAAATTTAACTATAAATGGCTACAAAAGTAAATTATATTTTTTTAAATAAAATGTGATTTTGTTTTTCAAGAATTTATTCTTCAATATATGATTTAAGTCCTGCCAATAATATCCAACAATACATACTTACCCTGACGTCAAAATATTGGATATCTACTAAGTGAGACAAAAAGAATATTAAAAATGAAGAAAACCAAGCACGTTGGTTGCTTAAAAAATATAAGCTTTCACTTTTATTTTTATAAATTTTCTTAAAGGCAAAATAAAGAATAAATATATATGTCAAAAAAATAACAATTGATGGAATTATTCCGTAGCTTACAGCAATCTCTAGAGGCAAATTATGAGCATGTCCAAACCATTCTCCACTTTTGATTTTATAAATAATTGGAAATGAAGCAGCTCCCCATCCAAAGATAGGCTTTGAAGCAATGAAATTTAAAGCTGCAATCCATTTATTTATTCTTGGATAAGAACCAAGATATTTAAACCCTATTTCTGGAAAAAGTGTATAAATCCTTGAAGGAATTATGGATTGCATGAAAATTTGAAATGACTCTGGGAAGATTGGGAGAACAGCAATTGCTAAAAAAGTCAGTCCAATAATTAAAGTTGGTAAATACCATATAAGACTAGATGATCCTAGGACTATTGGGGTAGAAATTAATAATCCTAGAAGAGCGTTTCTGGAGTCAGTTAGAAATATAAAAGATGTAAATCCAGTACAAATTAAAATAAGAAAACACTTTATTATGAATTTTCTTTGAGTTTTCTTTAATTCACATAAACAAAATGGCCATGTCATTACCATCCATATGCCAGCGTAGTTTTGATTATTAAATAGTCCAGATAATGAACCAGTTTCGGAAATTGGTTTTTGGAACCAGACCACAAACCCATTCATTATTTCAAATGGGCCATTTATGTTTAATAGTTGAAGCAACCCGGAAAATAAGACTGGAATTGATCCACTTATTAATATTTTCCCAGTAAGTATTCTTTTCTCTTGACTATTAAGATATTTTTGAAAGACCCAAAAACAAAGAAAAAATGGTATCCAATTGATTAATCCAAGTAGTGAAAGATTAGGATCTATAGCATCTATTGAATTAGATTTGGAATTTATAAAATGAATAATAGTACTAATTGAGATATATATAGTTGTAAAAATGAAAGGATAGTTCCATTTATCTTTGAAATAACCTTTATTATTAGATAATCCTACAAATATAGATATTAGAAAAAAGATGATTGATATCCCAACTGCCGAAGCGAGAAGGAATACACCAATAAGGAAGGATAAGTATCCTAAATTATCAATATCAAAATTATTCCCAAATTTAGATTTGAAATAATCTTGCATTTTTATTTATTAATTTTCTAATTATATTTAAATGTTTATTGATCTTTTTTTTTTAAGGTCGCTTAGTTAATTGCACATAATTATTTTTTTTATTATTCACTTAAATAGACTTCTTTCAGTGCATCTATCGTCTTAAGATTCTTGTAGGAAGAATAATGTTTTTTTATTCTAAATGGGGACAAATATTCTCCATATTTAGAGCAAAATTTCCAATCTACATCTTCATGTGTCGCTAAAAGGGGTTTATCTTTACTTTTAAGGAGATGATACGTTCTTGTGAATTGATGGGGTCCAGTCAGATTCATTATGCCTTGCTTGGGATATGAAAATTCAATATCTTGAAAATAAAGAAAATCTCTTTCTATCCTTTTGATAACATAATTGAGGAAAATGGATTCTTTTGGAAGGAAGAAGAATCCATTGTGAATTACATTTCTAAGAGTTTTTTTATTTCTCCCACTTGAATCTTCGATTGATTCTATTCTTCTTGGCTCAGACAAAAGTAATCCATTATTACTTGATTTTTTGTAAATCTTAATTACCTTATCTAAGTTTATTTCAGATTTAAGATCTAGCCATATTCCACCATTATTGTATATGAAACATATCCTGAAAATGTCAATTTTTTGAACGGGAATAACAGATCTTTTGTATATTTCATAAATTAAATCATTTTTAAAATTTTCATACATATAGTTATTTACATATTTATTAGAAAAAATACTTAAATTTAATCCATTTTTTGCTGAATATTTCTCCCACTTGTCAAACATGTATTTTGATACCCATAAATTATCCGTGCTTGTGACTAGGTTATTATTGAATACATTCTTATTTGAAAAATTATTTGATGAAACTAATAATTTATTTGGATATTGTCTAAATATTATTCTAATAAAATTTTTTCTAACCCAAATAAAGAAATTGAGAATGCAGTACATATTAAAAGTTTTGAACGCTTCCTAATGGATTCGAACCATTGACCCACTGCTTAGAAGGCAGTTGCTCTATCCAGCTGAGCTAAGGAAGCATCATTTTATTATATCTGAATCCATAAACCTAAACAATGAAAGTATTTTTCTTTACAATTAAAAATTGATAAATACTTTAAATATTGTGTTTTTTTTGCAAAAAAATTCATATCATATTAATGAATATTTTTAATTCATTTGGCTAAAAGACTCTCTGAAAAGCAGAAAAAAGAAATAATACAAAGTTTTAAGGACGCTAAAACTATTGATTTTTTATCAAAAAAGTTTAATTGTACTAAGTTAACAATTATAAGAAATCTAAAGGCGAATCTTGGAGAAGAAATCTACAAAAGATTGCTTAAGAGTAATAATAAATTAAATAAGAAAGATATTCTTCATGAAAATAAAAATAAGAAAGATTTAGAATCCACTAACTTAAAAGAAGATTTAAGTGAGGAAAAATTTTTTAATCTAACTCCAGATGAGAATGATTTTTATCCAGATTTATCCTTCTTGGAAATAAGTCCTGTAAATATTGAAATTGATAATACCTCACGAAAAGAATTATCTTCTATCTCTATTACTGATATTGATCTTCCAAAAATTGTTTATATGATTGTAGATAAAAAAATTGAATTGGAAATAAAACTCTTAAAGGATTTCCCCGAATGGAAATTTCTGCCAGTTGATGATTTGAATAGAAAAACTATAGAAATTTATTTTGATTTAAAAATAGCGAAAAGGTTTTGTAATAAGGATCAAAAAGTTATCAAAGTTCCAAATACAAATATTTTTAAAATCGCTGCACCTATATTGCTCTCTAAAGGAATTTCCAGAATTGTAAGTCCAAATGCCTTAATAGCTCTTTAAAATTAATTTTTATTCCCAAAATTTATAGTAAAAAGACTTCCTAAAATAGTTCCGCTTATGAAGCTAGTTCCTAAAATAAACCCAATTGGTAAATCTACTGTCTTATCAAAAAGAAAATCAACTTTATTTCTATTAGAACTATTTTGAATCCCAACTATTAATAATAAAAATAAGCAGGAGTTGAACAAAAAAGTGTGAGTTATTTTTCTAAAAGGTAAAAACATATTTTGTATATTTACTTAAATTTTAGTTTAATTTATAAATTATGCTTTTTTTTATACCAGTTTTTTTAGCTAAGTATTTAGAGGCTGAAGATAAGCTTAATCCTGCATTTATTAATTCTTTAAGTTCTTTTTTTAGATCTTCTTCATTAAGATCTAAGTTTTTTATTTTCGTAATTCCTTTAATAACAATCGTTATTTCTCCTTTTACGTCTTTCCCCTCAAAAAAACTTATTGCACTATTGATATTACTGCCAATATGTTCTTCAAACTTTTTTGTTAATTCTCTAGAGACTTCAATTTCCCTTTCCCCTCCACAAAATTCATATAGTTCTTTTAACAATTTTTTTAGGCGATGAGGTGATTCGAAAATCACTGTTGTTTTTTTATTCTGACTAATTTCTGAAAGAATTTTTTCTCTTTCACTTTTCTTTTTTGGAAGAAAACCCTCGAAAATAAAACTTGATGATGGCATTCCACTCGAAATAAGTGCAGCTAAAGCTGCACAAGCGCCCGGGATGCAAATTACATCAAATCCCTCACTTTTGACTGCTTTGGCAATATCTTCACCTGGGTCACAAATTCCCGGCATTCCAGCATCACTTACAATAGCTATGGATTTACGTTCCTGCAAATCTTTAATTATTCTTGGAATTTTTTCTATTGAATTGTGCTTATTAAAACTTATAAGATTGTTTGTTATTTTGAATTTATTCATTATCTTTTGTGTTTGTCTGGTATCTTCGCAGGCAATTAAAGAAACATTTTTAAGAATATTTATTGCTCTATAAGATAAATCATTCAAATTCCCTATAGGAGTGCCAACCATATAAAGCACGCTGCTTTCTGGTTCTTGACTTCTATGAGATAATAAATAATTATTTTTCATTAAGTGATTAAATTACCTTTTGGAGTAGATATTAATAATCTTATCCATGATCTAAAAATTTTCAGCTGGGAAGCTGCCGATATTTTGTTATTTTATTCAGAAAAAATTAAAAATTTTAAACAGAAAAAAGATTTTATTAAAGATGTTAATGAAGAAAATCCCGTTACTCTTGCCGATTTAAAAGTAAATGAATTGATAATTAAAAGAATAAAAGAAAAATATAAGAATATAAAATGGGATATCCTAAGTGAAGAAAACTTTAAAATCAAAGGTGCTCTTTGTGATAAGAATGCAGAATGGTTGTGGGTTCTTGATCCATTAGATGGTACTAAGGATTTTATTCAGGGGACAAAAAATTATGCAATGCAATTAGCTCTAAACCATAAACAAAAACCTATATTAGGAGTTGTTTTAATTCCAGAAAGAGATGAATTATGGATATCTTATGAGGATAAAATTTTTTGCGAGAATAGAGAAGGAATTAGGAAAAATTTTAATTTTTCTGGTGAAAAGTCATTAAAAGATATGTCTATAGTTACTAGTAAGAACCATAGGAATAAAACATTAAAAGAATTAATTCATAGAATTAATTTCAAAAAAGTTATTGTTATGGGAAGTATTGGCTGTAAAATTGCCTCTATTATTAGAGGTGATAGTGATATATATATATCCTTAAGTTTGCCGGGAAAAAGTTCCCCAAAAGATTGGGATTTCGCTGCTCCTGAGGCTATTTTGAAGGCTGCTGGTGGTGCAATAACGAATATAGAAAATCAAGATTTAACATATAACAGTAAAAACTTAGAGCATCCAGGAATCATTATTGCATCTAATAACAAATTTTTTCAAAAGGATATTTGCTCTCAAATTAAAGCAATCATTCAAAAAAACAAAATTTACCCTTTAGAGCTCTAATTCAATGGTGCCACTGGTGTAGGGGTTGGTTCTGGGTATGACATGCCATTGTTCTGTGAAACTCCTCTTAGAGTAAGATTTATCCTGCCTCGGCTATCAATCTCTCTAACTCTTACAGTTACTTCATCACCTTGCCTTACAACATCTTCAACTCTCTCAACCCTTGCCTCGGATAATTGCGATATGTGGACCATGCCTTCTTTCCCAGGAAGAATTTCTACAAAGGCTCCAATTGGAATAATTCTAGTTACGACACCTGAGAATATTTCTCCTTCATGAACTTTTCTAGTAAGTCCCTCTATAATTTTTTGAGCTTCTTCTGCCGCTGCACCATCGTGAGAAGCAATAGTAACAATTCCCCCATCTTCGATATCAATTTTCGTGTTAGTCCTTTCAGTAATTCCCTTAATAGTTCTTCCTCCTGGTCCAATTACTGTTCCTATTAGTTCAGGATCAATTCTGAAACTTAATAGTCTTGGTGCATGTGGTGATAAAGATTCTTGAGGTTTATCGATTGCTTCTTGCATTTTTTCTAAGATATGCAATCTGGCTGGTCGAGCTTTCTTTATCGCATCAGAGATAATAGAAACCGGTAAACCTGTGATTTTCATGTCCATTTGAAGTGCAGTTATACCTTTATCTGTCCCGGCAACTTTGAAATCCATATCTCCTAGAAAGTCTTCGATTCCTTGAATGTCGGTAAGGATACGAACTTCTTTACCCTCTTTGATTAAACCCATGGCTGTGCCGCTCACTGGGGCTTTAAGTGGGACGCCAGCATCTAATAATGAAAGCGTACTGCCACAAACTGATCCCATCGAGGTTGATCCATTAGAGCTTAATACTTCACTTACTACTCTTAGAACGTATGGGAATGTCTCTTTACCAGGTAAAACTGGAATGATTGCTCTTTCTGCCAATGCTCCATGTCCAATTTCTCTTCTGCCTGGAGTTCTCATTGGTCTTGTCTCCCCAACAGAATAAGGGGGGAAATTGTAATGATGTAAATATGTTTTCTCAGTGCTTGGATTAAGATCATCCATTTCTTGAGCATCACTAGGTGTCCCTAGAGTAGTCGTAGATAAAACTTGAGTTAATCCTCTCTGGAATAATGCTGATCCGTGAACTCTTTTCGGAAGTATTCCAGCTACTGCCGAAATTTTTCTTACTTCGTCAAGCTTTCTCCCATCCACTCTTGTCCCATCATTAATGATTTGAGATCTCATTAATTTTTTGGTTAGTTTTTTAAAGTCAGAATGTAGTAATTTTTCATCTTCTGAGGTTAGAACCTTTACTTCATTATCATTTTTAAGAGAATCAATTTTAGTTTGAATTTCAAGTTCTATTTTCTCTAATTCGGAGTCTCTTTCTTCTTTTGATTGATCGAATTTCTTTAAAACTTGATCAATAGGTTTAGAACAATTTTTTTCTAGATAAGTAGATAATGTTTTATCCTCTTCTGGATTTGCGGGCTTAGTTTGCTTAATTCCTAAATCTTTTAATAAATCTTCTTGAGACTTTATAAGTTCACTAACAGCTTCATAGCCAAAATCTATGGCCTCAATGGTATCTTGCTCAGAAAGTTGGTTCGCACCAGCTTCAATCATAACAATACCGTCAGGTGAACCTGCTACAACTATATCTAGATCACCTTTTTCTATTTCTCTATAGCTTGGATTTAGGATGAAGTCATCTCCGATTAGTCCAACTCTAACTGCAGCCATTGGTCCATAGAAAGGAATCTTACCTAATAGAGTTGCAATTGATGCGCCTGTAACTGCTAAAACGTCTGCGGGTACCCTTTCATCCAGAGATAAGCATGAGGCAACTATTTGAATTTCGTCTCTCATCCAAGATGGAAATAGAGGTCTCATGGGTCTATCAATCAATCTTGAGATTAAGGTGGCCCTTTCTGGTGGCCTACCCTCCCTTCTCATGAACCCTCCTGGAATTCTACCTGCTGCATATAGTTTTTCCTCGTAATCACAAATTAGAGGTAGAAAGTCTGAGACTTCTTTTTTAGTAGTTTTTGTTGCTGTAACTAATAGAGAGGTGTCTCCACACTCAATCATTACTGATCCATCTGCTTGAGGAGCATATAGTCCTGTAGTTAGTCGTATCTCTCGTCCGTCAAACGTGATCGACTTATTTTGTCCTTCCACTTTTAATTTATAAACTTATACATGATTCATTGTTACATTTTTTAGGGACATATTGAGCAAATTATTTAAATAAGCTGTAAATATTTTAAAAAACAGAATAAAAATTTAATTTGATTCTTGAGTTATCATTTTTTATCTAACGTTTGCAAACTATATTAGTTGTCAAAAAAATTTTTTACCAACTGGATTTTACAACCCCTGGAAGTTCACCATTATGAGCCCTTTGCCTCAATTGATTTCTGCATAGACCAAAATCTCTATACACACCCCTAGGCTTACCAGTAGCCCAACACCTATTTCTGATTCTGTTTGGAGCTGAGTTTCTTGGGAGACCTTGAATTTTTCTATGTATTTCTAGCCTTTCCATAGGATCTTTAGCAGCATTAAATTCTTCTAATAAAGACTTTCTTTTTGCTGCATATTTTTCTACAAGTTTTTTGCGTTTAACCTCTCTCGCAATCATGGACTTTTTCGCCATCGAAAAATTATAATAAACTTTTGTTATTTTAACAGCTTGCCGAGCAATTCTCGAAATTTATTTATTGGTTTAATAATCTTTGTACTATCAAAAGTTGACTAGTATCTCTGATAATGAGTAACACACTAAGTCCAACTAAAAGAAAAAAACTTGATTGAGTAACTGCCATTTGTACTTTAACTGGCACAGGTTTACCCCTAAACCCCTCAATTAAAGTGAAAACAAGCTGTCCACCGTCTAATAGTGGTAAAGGTAATGAATTAAGAACTGCTAAATTGATGGAAATTAAAGCTGCAAATAATAAAATCCCAGTCCCTCCTTGTTCTGATAGTTGAGCGCCAATTTCGACTATCTTGACTGGACCACTTAGTTGTTGAGCTGTTGAGGAGAAATTTGTTATTAATCCTTTATATCCTTGAATTGTTTTTATTAAAAGTGATGAGAACTCATTATTGGTGTATCTAAAAAGCTCATAAAAGTTTTTTGTCTTTTTAGTCTCTTTTCTTATATTAGGTTGTAATTGAGCACCTATTGTGCCTCTCCCATCAACGCTTTTAGGTACCAAAGTTAAATATTTAAAAACCCCATTCCTCTCAATTTTGATAGAAATTGGTTTCTCTGATGAATTTTGAATCTCTTTTACTAAAGATGAAACGGCTCTATCGCCAGTTCCTAGAGTACTATTTTCAATTTCTAAGATTTTATCTCCTACTTCTAGACCCGCAAGATAAGCAGCTTTCTCTGGCTGAGTTGCTAAAACTAAAATTCCTGGTTCAGGATCAAATGGAATACCAACTGTAGTTACATTTAAAATAAGGATAGTGTAAGCGAGAATTAAGTTGGCAAACACTCCGGCAGAGATTACTATAACCTTTTGGATTATCGGCCTATTCTTTAGAAGATTTGGATCTTTAGGGTCAATATTGTTGAGTTCTTCATCAGGGAATGAAACAAATCCCCCCAAAGGAAAAGCTCTTAATGAATAAGTAATGTTTTTATATTTTTTCTGAATTATTGAAGGTCCAAAACCAATTGAAAACCCATCAACGTATATACCTTGAAATATTGCTGCAAGGAAATGCCCCATTTCGTGAAAAAAAATGAGAAATCCCAAGACAGTTATTGAGGTTAAAACATTCATTTTTTTATTTTAGGCAGTTTTTAAGAAATTTGATCCAAAATATGGCACTAGAGCATCTGGAATCTTTACGCTCCCATCTATCTGTTGACCATTTTCAAGAATGGCAGCCATTGTTCTTCCAATGGCAAGACCACTGCCATTTAACGTATGTAAATAAACATTTTTTTTATCAATTTTTGTTCTAATTGATGATCGACGTGCTTGAAAGTCTTGACAATTACTGCAACTTGAAATTTCTCTATAACATTTACTACTCGGCATCCAAACTTCAAGATCATAAGTTCTACTAGAAGAGAAGCCTAAGTCTCCAGTACAAATATCTACTAATCTGTAAGGTAGATTAAGCTTTTTTAGGATACTTTCTGCATCAGAGGTAATTTGTTTATGAGCCTCTAAAGATTTACTTGGTTCACAAAACCAATACAGCTCAACCTTATTAAATTGATGTAGTCTTATTAGACCCTTAGTATCTCTACCATAACTTCCAGCCTCTCTTCTAAAACATGGGCTATAAGCAACATACTTAATGGGTAACTGGTTAGGATCAACAATCTCATTTTTATGAAAAGCAGTTAGCGGGACTTCAGCCGTTGGAGAAAGCCATAAATCGTCATTATTACACTTGAAACTTTCATTTGAAAATTTAGGTAATTGTCCTGATCCCTTTAAACTTTCTGAATTTACTAAGGCTGGAGGCATTAATTCTATATAACCATTTTTAATATGCATATCGAGCATGAAGTTTATTAATGCCCTTTCTAATCTTGCCCCGTTACCAATAAGTGTAATAAAACGACTTTTTGATATTCTTGCCGATTTTGTAGAGTCAAAAAGATTAAGATTTTCTCCTATTTCCCAGTGCGATTTGAGATTTTCGGTTAATAAAGGATCTCCCCATTTTTTTATTTGTAGATTATTCCTCTCATCTTTTCCAAGAGGTGCGTCTTCGCTAGGGAAATTTGGTAAATTAGAAATTTCATCATGTATTTGCTTTTCTAATATTTTTTGTTTCTCTTCAAATTCAGAAATTTTAATTTTATACTCGTTTCCTTTTTGCTTAAGCTTATTCAGATCTTCATCATTATTATATTGAGATTTGCTAATTTTTTGGCCAATTAATTTACTTAATTTTTTACTTTCAGATTGGAGGTTTGATATTTCTATGTCAAATTCTTTTTTTTTAACAGTTAATTCATTTATTAGAGATATTTTGTAAACCTTTCCTCTTAAGGATAAATTTTTTTCAACTAAGGTTGGGTTTTCTCTTATTAATTTTTGATCTAGCACTCTTTTTTTTTAATACCTTAATTAAGATAGTTAATCTAAATTAATTATTATGCATTTTTGGTGAAAAATTAACTAAATTAATGATTTCTAACTTAAACAGTGTTTTCATAAATTTAAATTTAGTACGATGCAGAACGAGCTCGTCCTGTAGATGACCATCTTTTTAGTAAATCAATTTGTTCTTTGGCTGTTCTGGATAATGGAACTAATTCAGAAACTGCCTTTATTAAATCTTTCTCCATAAGCTCTCTATTTTCAGAGAATGAAATATGCATCCCCTCTATTACTGATTGTTCAAGCTCTGCGCCTGAGAATCCATCCGTCCTGTCAATAATAGTAGATAAAGGAAATCTGTAATTTGGTCTTCTTTTTTTTAGGTGCAAATCTAGTATGCTTAATCTTTCTTCTGAATTTGGTAAATCAAGAAAAAATATCTCATCAAACCTACCTTTCCTTAGTAATTCAGCAGGGAGCTTGTCTATTGCATTAGCGGTAGCAATAACGAATACTGCCGATTCTTTTTCCGCCATCCAAGTTAGCAAACTTGCCAAAACTCTTTGACTTGTACCTCCATCACTTCTGGCATCACCACCAAAGCCCTTATCAATTTCGTCGATCCAAAGGATACATGGTGACATGGCCTCAGCTCTCGAGATTGTTTCTCTTGTTCTAGCCTCGCTTGAACCAACAAGGCTAGAAAATAGCCTTCCTACATCCAATCTAAGAAGCGGCATTGACCAACTCTTGGAAATTGATTTTGCGGTAAGTGATTTCCCTGTTCCTTGTGCTCCCACAAGTAAGACTCCTTTTGGAATAGGTAGTCCATAGTCTCTTGCCTCTTTAGAAAATGCTCTATGTCTTTGATTAAGCCAAACTTTTAAAACATCTAAACCTCCAATATCAGCTTGACTTGATTTAGCTTCAAAAAACTCTAAAATTTCACTTCTAGCGATAACTTGTTTTTTCTCTTCAAGAATATCTTTGATATCTTCTCTACTTATTTTCCCTCTTTGAGCAAGTGCCTTTGCAGTAACTTGCTTTACTTTAATTTCGGTTAATCCACTTGAAGCTATAGAAAGTTCGTTTAAGTCTTGTTCATCAAGATTCGAATTGGTATTAATAGCAATTTTATTGATTAGATCTTTTAATTCTTTTTGATCAGGTAAAGGTAAGTTTAAAATTGTCATTAATTCATCCAGATCTTCTGATTTTGGGAATAAATGGGAACAAATAATTAAATTGTGACTAGTTTCCTTGAGCACTGAAGCAAGTTCTTTAATGGTTCTATTAATAGATGGATCATCATAAAATTTGTGAAAATCTTTAACTAATAAAACTGTTGAAGCTTCGGAATTTTGTTCCTTAAGCCAATTAAGCACACCCAACGGATTTTGAGAAAATTTACCTTCTTCATTTATTAACCCTCTAATGCCGCAAACATAATCCCAGCAAATAAATCTTTTTATATTTAATCTTTCACAAGAGAAATTAACTAATTTTTCTAATCTTTCTTCTTCTTTTGTCCTTATCCATAATAATGAAGTTCTTGATTTTATGAGTAATTCTAAATTTCTACACCAAGAATTCATTATTAATATTTAAGCTATTTTTTACTGTTAGGTTCAAAAGGTAATCTTTTATCTGAGATGGTTGATGCAGAAGTTGTAATTACTTCATTTTTCGCCAATAATTGTTGATCCAAAATTTTCTGTAGATTCTCAGGAAGTGCTTCTTTATTAAGAAGAAAAGTTTGAAATGCCTGGAATATATTTGCAACAACCATGTATAGTAATACGCCTGCTGGTAGGGGGAAAAACAAAAACATACCAGTAATCATGACTGGTGTAATTTTGTTAGCTGTAGATTGCTGTGGATTTGCAGGCATTCCCTGACTAGATAAAACTTGAGAAAGAAGTAAAGTTAATCCGAAGGCACCAACTAGTGCAGCAATATCCCAGTTAATAGCCCCATCAACATAAAAACCAACCTGACCAAGGGCTTTGATAAAAAGAAAACCGCTTTTAGCAGCTAAACCAGGAATTTTTGCTTCAATTGTTGCATCACCTGGTTTAATTGCGGTTACTGTACCGTCTTGAGAAACTTTTAGATTTTCGGATCCTTTTGAAACCTTCCAAGTAGGGAGGAACTTTGATCCATTATCGTATTTAGATAAGACTTCCGAATAGCTATTACCATTAGTTGTTTGCAAATTTATTTTGATTGATTCTTCTGTTCCTATTTTTGTTCCACTAGGAATAGTGGCAATTACAGGAAAATGTGATTTTTCGGTAATAAATATTGAGTGCCTTGGGGATTTGTAAGGTTTTGGATCAATAGCTGCAATTTGATCTTGTGGTAAGACCTTTAAATTTATGTTGTAAGGAACATCAGCAAATGGAGATCCCCTTAAAGTTGCGAACAATGCAAATAGCACAGGCATTTGTACAATCAATGGAAGGCAACCAGCAAGGGGACTGCCAAATTCATTCATTAATTTTCCTAATTCTTCTTGCTGTTTCTTTGGATCACCTGAAAACTTAGATTTTATTTCTGCTTGCCTTTTTTGCATTACTGGTTGAGCAATTTTCATCCTTCTTGCGCTTCTAATTGAACCGGCGCTTAAGGGAAAAAGAGCAATTCTAATTACGACTGTTAATGCAACAATCGCTAAACCATAACTGGGAACTAAACCGTAGAAAAAATCTAGAATCGGGATAAGTAGTTTTTCTGAAATGAACCCTATCACGATATTAAAGAGAGTGAAATTTTACTAGACATTTTATTTTACAGGAAAAAAAGGTTTTTGTAATCAATTTATTTAGGATTTAGTAGCAAATCCTTCTACTTCGTTGAGGTTTGGGATTTGTGATCTTTTATTTATATTTTCTTCAATAAATTTTTGTTTTTCTCTGAATATAGGCAATGATTTCATTTCAACTTTTGATCCATCATTGAGAATAAGAACCATGTCACCGTATGATCCGAATCCCCTTGGAATGGATCTGATTTCTTCGATGTTACTTAATGAAACCTGAGTTTTGTTTCTGCCAAACCAACCACCATCTATTGTAATTCTTTTATTTGTAATTTTGTATCTCAACCACAATGCTCTAACTAATGCGGCAAGGGTAAATGGCAAACCAAGAATAGTTATTCCTGCAATAAGATTTATTATTAAATCGCTTTTTGCCGGACCACCTTCATAAAAGGTTTCTTCATTTATGTTAATCATTTGATTAGACGAGATTTGAACATTAAGTTTTGAAATTCCTCCAAAAGTGCATTTTTATCATTGCAGAAATCTCCAATTTTTAGGTTAACAAGTAACCAATAAGGTTTGTGGTTATTAATTTTTTGAATATTTGTTAATAACCATTCATGTAAAGTCCTTCTTATTTTATTTCTTTCCACAGCTTTTTTTGAAACTTTTTTACTGACTGCAATTGCTACCCTTAAATTATTTGAAGAATTTATGAATTTATGGGATGAGAAGATATCAGGATTTGATTTTGCTACCTTAAAGGTCATTAATTTTCCATAATATGATATCGAATTTTTATGGATATAGTTAAAAGTTCTATGACCTTTTAAACGCATATCTTTTGGTAAGGCCATTTTAATTAAAAATTAGACAGCTATTCTTTCTCTACCTTTTTGTCTTCTGCTTTTAATAACTCTTCTACCAGTATGAGAACGCATTCTTACTCTAAAACCAGATACGCGTTTTCTTTTTCTTGAAGTTCCACCAAAAGTTCTTTTAGTCATTTTTTTTATTATCCTTTATTAATTTATCATTTAATCGATCCTTATAGTCGAGCTTCCTAAATAACTTAAAACTGTATTTCCTTTTAGCTGCCCATATAAATGGAATTGATAAAGTCCTGATCTTTTTGGATTAATCACTTTTAAAACAATGGCATAACTTTCTTTATTAGCTGGGATTGGTTTGTAGGGATATATATCAAGTGATCTTAAGCCTGATTCCTGAGAATTAATTTCAATATCAGCAGGAATATCATCTATACATTTAGTTCTATTCTCGAAACCACCTATTCTTACATTACAAAACTTGATTTTTTCTACTTTTAGATCAGATTCAAAGGTTTTAGGGATGGCTAGATTTATCCTCAATAATTCAGTATTTCTATCAACTGGCCTCAAGAAAAAATAAATCTTATTTCTAAATCTTTTTTTATTTTCTTTTTGAAACCACTTTAATCTTTTTATCCCGGAATTCTGGTCCCATTGGAATTCAAACCCTGCTTTGGCTTCTTGGATCTTATTAAAAAATGGAGTAGAAACTAAAATTGTAGGGATAAGTAGAAATCTAAATACGTTAATATTAAAAATAAGTTTTTTTGTTTTTTTTTGCATTGATTAAATAAATTTTGAGGTTTTAAAAAGCCTGTCCAAATTTAAAGTAGAAACTTTTGTACTAAGGTTAACATCTATCTGTCCTCAATTTTGCTGCTCCTCTTAAGTAAGGGTGCTTTATAGGATTATTTTTTGGCAATAAAACTTGAGCCATTATTCTTATACAAAAATCTAGATCATTCGATACGTACATTTGTTGGCAATCTAAAAATGCTACTGAATCAAGTCCACTAAATTTCCTCGCAACTGAAGCAGGGAAACATGCATCCAGATCTCTTGTTGTGGTGAACGTTATCGATAATATGTTCATCTTATTTAAATTGTTGCGTGTAATTAATTCATCTATTAATTCCACTACAGCATTTTTAATTTCATTAATTGAATTACCAGATGCCGTTGTAGCGCCTCGAATAAATGAAATTTTATAGTCATCATTCATTTTTTCTTGCATATATTTTTAAGGCTTATAAAGCCAAAGTATTTTATTAGATGAATCAATCTCAAAAAAGATACTATTGATAACTTTTTCAATAATTTTACTTCCAGGGATTAGTCCAAGTATTTTCTTTTTTTTCTTTCCAAATGTTAAGGGCTGAATTTTAGGATCAATATTAACCATTTTTGCAGCAAGTTCCCTTGCAACAAATTCATCTCCAACTTCATCAACTAGACCTAGTTCTTTTGCTTGCGTTCCTGTAAAAATTCTTCCATCGGCAAATTTTATAACTTCTTCAACAGGTAAATTTCTGCCTAAAGCAACCGCTTCAGTAAATTGTTTGTAGCTTTCATCAATAAGACTTTGAAGCAGTCGTCTTCCCTCCTCACTTAAGGGTTTATCTGGTGAAAGTATATCTTTAAATACACCGCTTTTAACAGTCTCAAATTTTATCCCGACTTTATCTAATAATTCAGATAAATTATTTCCTCTTATAATTACACCAATAGATCCTGTTATTGTGCCTGGATTTGCAACAATTTTGTCAGATGCAACACCAATGTAAACACCTCCAGATGCTGATATATTTCCAAAACTGGCAATGACTTTACATCCTTTATCTTTTAATCTTTTAATAGCTGAATATATTTCTTGGCTATCTCCGACAGTACCTCCTGGAGAATCAATTCTCACGATTAAAGCAGGAAATTCTCTATCCTCAATTTGTTTGAGAGCTTTAAGAACAGAAACTCTTGTTGAACTTGTAATGGGCTCATCAATTACGATACGAGCCATTCTTTTTTTTGATTTTCGTCTAAAAGGCCAAATCATTCTTTTAAGGTAAAAACATAAAACTACTTTAAAAAGATTATCAGGACACCTAATGAATTCAATCCTAAATTGGTTTTTAATGATACTCCCTTTTGCACTTTGGGGTACTTCAATGGCGGCTATGACTCCCTTAGTATCTAGTGCTGGACCAGAGTTTGTTGCCACTTTAAGATTACTTCCTGCAGGAATTCTTGTTCTAATTACAACATATTTGTTTAAAAGAGATCTGAAAATTTATAGTTGCGATTTGAAGTGGTTTTTTGTTTTTACAATTGTTGACGCCACTTTTTTTCAGTTATTTTTAACATATGGCATTGAAAAAACTGGAGCAGGATTAGGCTCTGTATTAATTGATTCTCAACCACTCTTGGTTGCTATTTTAGCGAGAGCAATTTTTGGTAATTTAATTAATCCCATAGGATGGTTAGGCTTACTTTTTGGCCTGGGTGGAATAGTATTCTTAGGTTTTCCGCAAGAGTTTTTAGAAAATTGGTGGTTAATGTCAGATACTGCCATGACTGATGTGACTTTTAATATTGGAGAGCTTTGGATGCTTGCAGCATCTCTAGCCATGGCACTAGGAACTATTTTAATTAGATTCACTTGCACTAAAAGCGACCCAGTTGCCGTTACAGGGTGGCATATGGTTTTAGGGAGTTTCCCTTTAATTATTAAGCATTGTTTAAACTCAAATTTTCAAATTATCCCAGATTGGTCAATATTCGATTGGGGACTGATGTCATTCGCAAGTATTTTTGGAGGGGCAATTGCTTATGGATTGTTTTTCTACTTTGCTAATAATAAAGAAATAACTGGATTTAGTACACTTGCATTTTTAACTCCTGTATTTGCTCTTCTCAGTGGAGGTGTTTGGTTAGATGAGAGACTAACCATTGTTCAATGGATAGGAGCAGTTTTTGTTCTTATCTCAGTATTTTTTGTTAGCCAGAGAAAGTCATTATGGGAAAATAAATTCTCAGATACTAATATTTAATTAGTCTCTTGGAGTAAAAAAGTTCAATAATGCATATAGTTTTGATAAGTACCCCAATAGGTTTCCTTGGAAGCGGCAAAGGTGGAGGTGTTGAATTAACCTTAAATTACTTAGTATCGGGTTTGCTATCTTTAGGTCACACGGTAGAGGTGGTAGCTCCCCAAAATTCTACTTTACTTAGAAGTAATGAAAAAGCAAAATTACATTTTGTAGAAGGTAAAGATCAAATTAGTTGGCAGCATCAAAAATTCAATGCTCCTGTAATTATTCCAGACAATTCAGTTCTGGCGGGAATGCTTGAAAAGGGATTAGATATCGCAAAACAAGCAGATGTAATGTTGAACATGTCTTATGATTGGCTGCCTATTTGGATGACTCTAAATGTAGAGATTCCCATTGCACATATTATTAGTATGGGTTCAGAGAGTTCAGTAATAAGTAATTTAATCTCAAAGGTACACGCTAAACATCCCTATAATTTTGCTTTCCATTCAAAAATACAAGCTGATGATTATCCTTATATAAAAAAACCCATAATTATTGGTAATGGTTTTAAATTAGATGACTATACTTTTCAAGATTCAGTGAAAGGACCCTTAGCTTGGGTTGGGAGAGTGGCCCCGGAGAAAGGTTTAGAGGATGCAGTTTATGTTGCGAATGAAATTGGCGAAAAACTAAAAGTTTGGGGCGTTATTGAAGATGAAATTTATGCCTCAAGTATAGAACAATCTTTTCCTAAGGGGACTATAGATTGGAGGGGTTTTATATCAACCAATGAATTACAAAAAGAACTTGGTAAATGTAGGGTGTTGTTAAATACCCCGAAATGGAATGAGGCATATGGGAACGTAGTTGTTGAAGCTTTAGCCTGCGGGGTACCAGTCGTAGCTTATAAAAGAGGAGGACCTAGTGAAATTATTCAGCATGGCGAAACAGGGTATCTTGTTGATCCGGATGATAAAAAAAATATGCTTTCATATGTAAAGATTATTGAAAAAATAAAGCGTTATAGATGTAGAGAATGGGTAGAAAAAAATGCCTCCACAGATATATTTGCTAATAAGGTTGTTAGCTGGCTTAATAAGGTAATGCACGAAAATAAATTAAGAAAGTAATATTAAATGATTCTTCTTAAATCAAAAAAAAGAGTTACTAACCTATTGATTGTTCTAGTTTTCGGGGGTTTTTTATTTTTTTTAGATTTGGGGAAAACAGGACTTGTGGATGAAACTCCACCTTTATTCGCCGCTGCTGCGAGAGCAATGAGTGAATCAGGAGATTGGTTAACTCCAAAAGTTAATGGAATGTTCCGTTTTGATAAACCACCATTAATTTATTGGATAATGGGTTTTTTTTACTCATTACCAAAAAATGAGATTTGGGACAGTTTGGGGACAATCTCAGCAAGACTGCCTTCTGCTTTGGGATCATTATTTTTAATGCTAATGATTGGAGACACATTGTTTTGTTGGCCACAGAAAGGTGATAGGCATTTCCTCACTCCAATAGTCGCATCATTAAGTTTTGCTCTGTCTCCATTAATAATTATCTGGAGCAGAACTGCTGTAAGTGATGCTCTTTTAACTGGGACTTTAGGGATTAGCCTCCTTTTGTTCTGGAGAAGAATGGCAAGTGACAATAATAATCCTTGCATCTCAGCATGGGTCTTTTTAGGGTTTGCAATTTTAACTAAAGGACCAGTTGCATTTGTTTTGGCAACCTTGACTATTACTTTTTATTTATTAATACAGAACGATTGGAGAAATTTGCTTTGTAAGATAAACCCTATAAAGGGTTTTTCTATAACTCTCTTAATAAGTGCCCCATGGTATTTATTAGAACTTATAAAAGAAGGAAAGCCTTTTTGGGATAACTTCTTTGGGTATCATAATTTTCAAAGATATACATCAGTTGTCAATAATCATTCAGAGCCATTTTGGTTTTTTCTTTACGTGATGATATTGGCTTCATTACCATTTACCCCTTTTTTGTATTACGGAGTATTTAAAGCTTTTAAGGATTGCTTGAAACGTCCAAAAGAGAGTTACAAAGTTTCTGAAACTATTTATACATATTCTCTTTGCTGGTTAACATCAGTTCTAATCTTTTTTAGCATTTCTGCTACGAAACTACCAAGCTATTGGTTGCCAGCAATTCCAGCGGCTGCAATTTTGATTAGTTATAGCTTTATAGACTTAAAAAATTCAAATAAAAATTATTTCTATTTATGGACTTTTAATATTTTAATTTTGTGCGGGATCTCTGTTGCATTCTTTTTCTCAAATATTTGGTTAAGTTCAATAATTGATCCTGAAATGCCTAATCTTGCAGCTGACTTGATAAGTTCTGGGATAATTTTTAAAGCTAAATTGTTTTTCTCTTTATTCACACTCATTACAATAATTTTATTTTCTTTTAAAACCAAAAAAATCTTTTTTTATCTTCAAATTTCACTATTGATAGGGCAATTTTTTTTGATGACGCCAATTAGAAAATTGGCAGATACTTCTAGGCAATTACCTTTAAGAAATATCTCAAAATTAATTTCAAATATTCGTGAGGGAAATGAAACTTTAGCAATGATCGGAATAAGAAAACCGTCATTACATTTTTATTCGAGACAAATAGTTTTTTATGAACCAAATACTAAAGAAGGATTAATTAATCTTTTAGAGAGGCTAAATATTGATAGGAGAGAAAATTATGAGGACCAACCTGACTATGAATACAAATCTTTATTGGTCGTGATAGATGAATACTCTTCGCGCGAACAACACTGGTCAAACATTAATCATCAAAAATTAGGTGAATATGGGATTTATAATTTATGGCGAATTCAGAAGAGTGATTTAAATAATTATTCGCAATTTCTAGTTAATAACGGTTATAAATCTAACTGGAAAAGTAGGAAAGTTGAGAAATTTTAACAAAGCTTCTTTTTAAGAAGTGCGTTTTTAAGATCATCAAGACTACACTTAGCAGGGATTTCAATTTCATTCAAATCTTCAAGTAATTCGAGATCGATGACAGAATCTTCTGCTAAAAAGCTAAAAACTTCATTAATGCTTATCCCCATATCTTGAGCCATCTCTGAGATTAGCCTTAGAGTATCCCTCCTCACGGAAATCCTGAGGTCTAAAGGGATATATTCATTTTCAGGGTTTGCTGACTTCATAACCTAAATCTTAAGACATTATTTAATTATCCGGATATTAACTTTACAATATTCATTAATCATGCATTTTTTAATTAACAAAGTTCTTGTTGAATACATTTAGTAAAATTTTCAAGAGAGGAATTGTAACTATTGATATTAAAGTTGTAGTAAAAAGAATTTTAGAAGCGATTTTTTGTTTAACGTCATAGGCCTCTGCCATTAAAATTGTTGATATTGCCGTAGGAGTTCCTGCCTGTAGTATTACTGCTGATGATTGATAGAAGTCAAAATTTAAATATTTGCTTATTAAAAAAACAATAAAAGGAAGAATAAATAACTTTAATAAAATTGAGAATTTAATTTCTTTATTAAGATCAAAGAATTTATCTTTTTGATTGGTTATTATCCCTAATCTTGTTCCCACAATTATTATGGCTAAAGCGATAACTATTCTTGCGGGTATCCAAAGGTAATCGCCTAATATCTCCTCTAGTTGGAAAACGTATACAAAAAGTACACCAATGATGCCCCTTGATGCAGGGCTATTGATTAATGCATTTAGTAAGCCTCCAATATTTGGGACGTTTTTGGATTTTTCTTGTAGAAAAAAAGGTCCAAATATCCAAGCAAATAGTGTTGTACCTAAGTCAAATCCGATTGTGAAGTTAATAGTTGTTGAAGGTAGAAGAGCTATTGCAATTGGAATTCCAAGAAATGATGTATTACCTATTAGGCCTGCCATCTGCAAAGTATAATTTGAAAGCTTATTTTTAAAAATTGGGAATAAATTAATTTGGATGATTAAAAATCCTATTAAGGAGAATGCTAAAATCGCGCTTTTAATAAGGTTTATATCTATACCCTCTTTTAGTAATAGACCCATTACGCTTAAAGGAATGCCAAATCTTATTAAAGGTCTTGCAATATATTTTGAAATCTTTGGATTCTTTTTCCCAAGAAAAAAACCAAAAATTAAGAAAGGGATAATATTTATGAATAGAGAGTAGATGGTATTAATAAAATATTTAATAAAGCAATATTAACTTGTCGTAGCACAGTCAAAAAGTTTATTTATGGAAGGATAAACTATATTATTTTCCATATAGCTTTATCAGGAATTAAAGGGGGTTCTCGTAAATCTTCTGGTTCTTTAGTCAAAACTCTCCAAGTTGGAACTCTACAAGTTACGTATGCAGGACTTTCTATTAAAACACCTGGTTTCTCATCAAAAGTACAAGTAAACCCTTCTTTCCAAAAACCACCATTGTTTAGGCTACCTTTAAACCAAACCCAGCATTTTGAAGTTTTCAAGATCAGCAAATTTTGGTTCTATATTAATCAATAATTAAGTTATAAATCTAAAATTTATTACTTTTAAAAAAATATTTTATTAATTTTAGTTTTTTGAAAAATATACTTTAGAGATTAATATTAATAGATTTAAGATTAGGGTAATTAAATTTGCTATCAATATTGGTGTAGAAGAAATTTTATAACCGTAAATAATCCAAGACAAAACACCGATAATAAACATTATTAATGTTGTCAAAGAAACATCATCTGCCTTTTTTGTTTTTAAAGTTTTTATTAATTGAGGTAGAAATGCCGCTGTTGTTAAAATTGCTGCAAAATATCCGAATATATCTACATTCATAAAAGTTTTAGAAATTATTTAATTAAATCAGATAAAAATCCTAAAGGATCTCTCATGTTTGATGAATATCCAAGAACATCACTTGAAAAAAATTTATAAACAATTTGATTTTGATCATTTAATAAAAAGGAAGCTCCCCTTTGAGGAAGGAATTCTTCATTAATAATATAATCACTCCAATTTTGGATTATTTCATTCATATTGCTTAATCTAAATGTTGCTAATTCAAATGGTCTCAAGTAACCATCTCCAAAAACCTTTTTAAAAGAGTTACCTGAAAATTCTAGAAATTTTAAAACATCAATTTTGTCAAATTCTGAATAGATTTGCTTTGCTTTTCGGTCACCAGTGTAGCCTCTAATAACTTCTTTAATTGTTTTAAAAGAATTTATCCCTGATAACATCAAAAGCATATTGATCCAACCGCCTAAACCTATATCTAAACCTCTAGAGACTTCAAGATTATTATGGATTTGATTATCAGAAACAGCTATTAAATTTTCTTCAGGAAAGCCAGTAAATTTACAGAATTTTCGTTTCCCCTTTTGGTTGCCAATGGCAATAGCAAAAATATCTAAATTTTTATTTTGATCATTATCAATAAAATTTTTTAAATTAATTGCATATTCAAAGCTGTCAAAATCTCCCAACAACCCAAACAAAATAATTAATTTAAATTTTTTCCCTCCTTTAAAGTTATGTTTTTCAACAAGATCATTAATATCATTTTGAAATTTGTCAGTCACGATGGTGTAAATATTTTTATGAATTATTCTTAAAAAATTTTTCTTACTTTAATTAGTATAAAATTTTACATGAAAAAGTTTTTTAAGAAATTAATTTAATGTTTCTAGATTTTATTATTTTAAGGTAAACAATTTGAAGTTATGACTGTAGGAATTTATTACGCAACTACAACTGGAAAAACTGAAGACGTAGCTGATCGTCTCCACAACTTTATTTCTTCAGCAGAAGCACCTAAAGATGTATCTGATGTAGATGATCTTTCAGAATTCGAAGGTCTTGACGGGATTATCTGTGGGATACCTACTTGGAATACCGGAGCAGATGAAGAAAGATCAGGAACTGCGTGGGACTCAATCTTAGAGGATATTGGTGAACTAAGTTTATCAGGAAAAAAAGTTGCAATTTTTGGCTTAGGAGATTCTTCTACATATACAGAAAATTACTGTGATGCCATGGAAGAGCTTCATAGCTACTTCACTAAAGCAGGTGCCGAAATGGTCGGTTATGTGGATAAATCTTCTTATACATTTGATGAATCTAAAAGCGTCATTGGAGAAAGCTTTTGTGGATTACCTCTCGATGAAGATAGTGAGTCTGATTTGACTGATTCACGTCTTGAATCATGGGCTTCTCAGCTGAAAGGCGAAATCCCCTCATTGGCGTAAGCTTTCAAAGATATTACTTCCATAAATTTGTAACATTTGTTCTTTCAAGATATGTTTTTTTTACATAAGTAATTAAATCTGTAAAGAATATGTCAAAAACCAGGCTAAATAGCAATAAGCTCAACTTGCTGTTTACTTAAATCAAGTGTTACAAACTTACGGAAAATCTGATGTCACCTATGACTGGTACGCAGGGAATTCTGGTGTTGTTGGCCGTTCAGGTAAATTCATAGCAGCTCATGCTGCCCATGCAGGATTAATGATGTTCTGGGCAGGAGCTTTTGGATTATTTGAATTGGCTCGTTACGACGCCAGTATTCCAATGGGTGCACAGAAAGCAATTGTTTTGCCTCACCTTGCGGGAATTGGAATTGGTGGCATTGAAAATGGTGTTATTACAGAACCATATGGAATTGTTGTAATTTGCACATTACATCTAATTTTCTCAGCGGTGTTAGGTGCTGGAGGATTATTACATTCCAATAAATTTGCAGGCGATCTCGGAGATTATCCTGAGAATAGTAAGCCACAAAAATTTGATTTTGAGTGGGATGATCCTGATAAACTCACTTTTATTCTTGGTCATCATCTGATTTTTCTTGGTCTTGGAGCAATAATGTTCGTAGAATGGGCAAGAATTCATGGAATTTACGACCCAGCGATAGGATCTACAAGACAAGTTGTCTACAATTTAGATATTGCTGCAATTTGGAATCATCAATTTGATTTTTTAAAAATTGATAGTCTTGAAGATGTTATGGGAGGGCATGCTTTCTTAGCTTTCCTTGAAATAATTGGAGGAGTTTTCCATATTTGTACTAAACAATTTGGAGAATATACAGAATTTAAAGGAAAAGGATTACTCGGAGCTGAGGCTATTTTATCTTACTCAGTAGTTGGTGTTTCTTATATGGCTTTTGTTGCTGCTTTTTGGTGCGCTTCAAATACAACCATATATCCAGTTGATCTTTATGGAGAGCCTTTAAAGCTTCAATTTGAATTCGCACCTTATTTTACTGATACAGTTGATTTAGGTTCAGGAGCATACAGTTCAAGAGCTTGGCTTGCTAATACTCATTTCTATTTGGGATTCTTTTTCTTACAAGGTCATCTTTGGCATGCATTAAGAGCAATGGGATTTGACTTTAAGAAAATTGGTCAAGCATTTGACAATATTGAAAATACAAAAATTACTCAAAACTAGTTCAAACTAATAAAAAACCTCTCCTTTAACAGGGAGGTTTTTTTGTACACTACTTAATATATTCGATAAATTAATGGAAAATTTCAGAGAAATTGATTGTAAGGAGATTTTTCGAAAAGCTTATGAAAATAGGTACACTTGGAAGAATGAATTTAATGGTTACAAAGGTAAATGTATTTTTTTCTTTAATAATAATATTCATGAAGGTGAATTCTTATTAGGTAAAGACTTTAAACCAAATATTCAAAAAATAGAGGATGAGAAAATTGTTAAAAGTATCGCCTCACAGCTGTTTGAAGTATCTATCCACAGGGTTAAAAGAGAATTCAAATCTGTACATTCAGAAAATAATTTTAATTTACTCAAAAATTCTGAAAGTGGAATTGAAATGGGTGTTTCAGGTAAGAATCAAGGTGATAAATATAGAGTTAAAAATGATTGTATTAACATGGTCTATAGAAAAATTCATGGAACAATAATTGAAATTTTTGTTGAAGAATTTTTAAATACAGGAAAGGGTTCACTTAGTAAAAAATATAGTAGTCAATCAATTGATCCAAATACACTTAAGGTAAAATCACAAAAATTAGAATATGAGGACGAATTTATAAATATAGGTGAAGAGGATTATTGGATTTTAAATTCAAGAACAATAAAATACTTAAACCAAAATCAAGAAAAAGAGATACAAAAGTTTGTTTTCAAGGATTTAAGTTTATTGAAATAAGTTTTTTATTCAACCAATCTAAATCCTTTATCAAGTAGTTTTTGATAAAGGAGCCTCGCTCTAAACGCTAATATTTGTTCTTCATTTTCATTACTTATTACATGAAAATAATTATTGTCTAATTTATTTTTGCTAAAACATACATTTGACTCTCCTAATCTTAAAGTCCAGTTTTCTTCTTTTGCTAAGTGCTGATTAGGTCCGAGATCCCAAGGGCATTTTTCAGGATATTTTTCTCTTTTAGAACCCATAATATTAATTTTAACTATCCAATATTAGTAAATATTTGAAAGTATGGCTATAAACCTTTGTTAATATCTTTAGCTGAAATGTAATAGAGGTATAGTTACTCTTTTGTCGCAATTAGGCAATAAAATGGGTCTTTATTTAGGAAATTAAAGACATTTTGGACGGGTTGATTAAATTTTTTAATAATTTTTGGTTCATTAAATCCGTTTGTGATTAATACTTTTCTCACATATTTGACTCTCTCTTCCTCAGAGGATGTAGTCCATATATTAGGAGCCTTGTGCCAAAATGCCCTATTAGAAAAAGCTATTATAAACTTGCCCTGAGTATTCAGAATTCTTAGGATTTCTTTAGTTAGATTCTCTGGATATTGTAAATATTGCCAAGCTGCGACCATTAAACAATAATCAACACTTTCATTATCTAAAGGAATTTCTTGATTCAAATTGAAGTTTTGGATCCAAAAAGTATCAAAAATTTTATTTTTCTTAAGTTCTTCTTTATTTAGTCCATGTCCAATTACCTTTTTATATTTTTTATCTTCAGGTAAATAACTATCCCAACTGGACATTAAATCTAGGACCGTTGAATAATCTAGAATTTCATTTTTATAAATATTTGACAAATAATTCCTGAAATTTGAATCTAGATGATAAACAAATTTTGGGTCAGAATAAAATTCTTCATCATTGCTCTCATCAAGTTTTCTTCTTTGATAATTATTTAAAACTTCCAAAACAATTAGTGTGAAATGTAATTTAAATTTAATAAATAGATATTCACAATGCGAATTTGGAATGTATTTTGAATTTAATTAAAGATTTTTAAAAAACCTAGACATCTATTGAATAAAAGTTAAATTGTTAATTAATAATTAAGTTAAAAATGATTGAATCCAAAAGGAGCAAAAAAAGTAGATCTAAAAATGCTCTTTTTAATCCATATAAAAATGGAATTAGTGAATACGATATGGCATATCTTTCATCAAAAAAAGTTTCAAAAAATAAAAATCTTTATATACAAAGTAGTGCCCAAAATGATTATTTAGCTGCATAATTATGCCTTTCATTAATGTTTCTACTTCTGCAAAAATTGAGGATAAGAGAAAATTACTTGAAGAAATTTCAATATTAGTATCTTCTTTGACAAATAAATCAAAAAGATTTGTTATGGCTAAATTAGATGATAACTCTGAAATGTATTTTGAAGATGAAAGCCCCTGTTGTTTTTTAGTGATTAAGTCAATAGGTTCCTTGAGTCCTTCAGAAATGGCAAAACCAATAGCTGATTTTGTAAATGAGAAAATGGGAATTCCAATAGAGAAGATTTACATATCTTTCGAAGATGTGGCTGCTTCAATGTGGGCTTGGAATGGAAGAACCTTTGGTTAAAAATTACTTTTTTGGATATTAATTTAATGGAAATAAATAGTTTAGTTGATTTGAATAAACTTAGAACTGCGCCTGAGCTGAGTAATAGTCAATTAAAAAAACTATTGGAAGAACTAGAAGTAAATATTTGTAATGCCGATTGGATAACAATAGGAATTATGGCTCCTTGCGATATTAAAGCTATTGAAACATTGAAATCAATTTCTAAAAAATATTCCTCACTTAAATTTGGGAATTTAGATTCACTTCATGCTGACGGAAGTGTTTTTTTAAAAGGTAATCAAAAAACTGGAAATGTGTTTGTTAGATCTGAAAATGGGCTTGGAGAGGGAATTTTAATAACATGTCAATATGATAAAGATGTTCAAGAATCTAATACTTTTGGACCATTGCCATTAGATTTTTTTATTATTAGTTTTTGATTTGTTTTTATAAAGGATCCAATTTGTGATAGCTCTCTAACTGATAATACTTTTCATAACTTGAGATTGAAAATTTTTTGTTTACAAGCTTTATTGTTATATTTAATTGAATTGGTCTAATTTTTCTACTTTTTAAATTTAATGTTTTTTCAGGACATAATTAAAAATCTAAATAGTTTTTGGTCCGAAGAAGGTTGTTTGATTATGCAGCCTTATGATACAGAAAAGGGTGCTGGCACGATGAATCCTCATACTTTCTTGAGGGCTATAGGGCCGGAACCTTGGTCGGTTGCATATGTCGAGCCATGTCGAAGACCTACAGATGGAAGATTTGGGGAAAATCCTAATCGTGCTCAACATTACTTTCAATATCAAGTAATAATCAAACCTTCTCCAGAGGGGATACAGGAAAAATATTTATCATCTTTAGAATCTTTAGGAATTAATCCCCGAAATCATGATATTAGATTTGTTGAAGATAATTGGGAGTCTCCCACACTTGGAGCTTGGGGAGTAGGCTGGGAAGTATGGCTAGATGGAATGGAAGTTACTCAATTTACTTATTTTCAACAATGCGGAGGTCTAGATTGTAATCCAATCCCAATTGAAATTACTTATGGATTAGAAAGGATTGCAATGTTTTTGCAGGACAAAGAAAGTATCTGGGACTTAAATTGGAATAAAAAATTAAAATATAGTGATATTTGGCTTCAATTTGAAAAAAATCAATGCACATACAATTTCACTGGATCTAGTCCTGATAATCTCAGGAAATTATTTGAAATTTATCAAGACGAAGCAAATAATTTAATCAAAAAGAAATTAACTTATCCCGCTTTAGATTTTGTTCTAAAATGTAGCCATAACTTTAACTTGCTTGATGCGAGGGGAGTTATTTCTGTAACTGATCGTGCTCAATATATAGAAAAAATCAGAAAGTTAGCTAAAGAAGTTGCATCATCTTGGATTGAAGAAAGAGAATTATTGATGTATCCATTAAAAAAAAAATAAATTCACTTTTAATTGTACTGTCCATGTATAAAAAGATACTCCAATAGGAATCTTATTATTCTTTTGTTTTTTGTTACAGCCGATACAGTATAGATACCCATTTATTATGGGTATTTTTAGTGTGAGGTACAATGAAACTCTTCCAACAACTGTTGGTTGCTAGTTCTGCAATAAGTTTAATTTCTCCTATTGCGGCACAAGCTTCCGATACAATTAATCTTGATGGCATGAGTAGCTACGGGCGTAGTGAATCTAAAGCCAAAAGATTTGATAACACTTCATTCGTTAATGAAGTTAATGAAAAAATTGCTACTATTGACGGACGAATAGATGGTCTAGAAGCGAGACAAAACAATTTTGAGGCTGGTAGTTTCTCTGAAACTACAACAATGGATGGTAAGGCTGTATTTACGATTGGTGGCGTAGACTATGACTTATCTTCTGAAACAGCTTCTGAAGCTATTCAGGCTATGTATACATACACCATGAATCTTAATACAAGTTTTTCTGGTGATGATAATCTTTACGTTAGAATTAAGACTGGTAATCACTCTGATTGGTCTAAAACAAAAACTTACGGTACTTACTTAAGTTCAGCTAACGCTAATAGTGACACCCTTAAAGTTGATAAAATTTGGTATGAATTCCCTGTTGGTGAACAAAATACAGTTTGGATAGGACCAAAAATTGAAAACTACTATATGCATGGAACTACGCCTTCCATCTATAAGCCAGTAACAAAGCAGTTTACTCTTGGTGGTAATGGAGAAGCATATGGTGCAAGTACAGATACCGGTTTTGGTTGGGCTTACAAAGCGGACAATGGATTCGCAGTTAGTTCAAATATAGGGACTAAATCAAACACATCAGTTTCAGGTAGTAACACAGGTCTCTTGACTGATGAGACAAAGACAAGCTGGGCGACTCAGGTTGGTTATACAAAACCAAACTACTCTGTATCTGCGCTTGTGAATGTTAAAACAAATGGTTGGAGTGATACCTATTACCATACTAGTGGTCATGGTGGATCTTGTAAGACAGGAAAAGTTTGCGAAAACTTCACTTCAGTTGGTTTAAGAGGCTGGTGGAGACCAGAAAATGCAGGAACTGCGACTCCAGCAATTTCAGTTGGTTATGATACCACTGCTTATGAAAATGCTACAGATGCCACATCAAACTCTGATGCTTATTTTGTTGGTTTAAATTGGAATGATATTTTCCAGCCAGACGACAAAATAGGCGTTGCATTTGGACAGCCTACTAAAAATGAAGATAATGATACCGATCCATTCGCTTACGAGGTATATTATTCATTCAAACCTAATGATTCTATAGAAATTACACCTGCTATCTTTGGTGGTTCTGATAGAAACGGTGGGGCTGGTCAAGACTTCACTGCTGCAATAGTTGAAACTACATTTAAATTCTAATTTCAACTCTCAATAAAAAAACGCCCATTAGGGGCGTTTTTTTTTTCTTAAATTAATAACAATTGGTATTTTTTAACTTTAAATTTTTACCAGCAATTTTCACCTTCTCCAATTGGAATACATGCACTTGATTTGGCTGCCTCATCAGCAATTCTTTGCGCATCTGCATCTAAAATAAAATCAGCATTAACTGGCATATCTGTATTCCATTCTTTTAAACCTCCTAAATCATTTTCCCCCGATTTAACAGCATTTGAATCAGTAGTTGAAATTGCTAGTGCACTTGTTGCAGCTATAAACATCGCAATCGAACTCTTTTTTGGCATTTAATTAATAGTCTTTTTAATATCTTAAACACTTTATGTTTTTTAGTCTTTTTAATGTATAAAATGATCCTTATTTAATCACCCATAACTCTTAATAGATTAGAGTAAGATTTAAAAATAAGGTCAAGCTCATCAGATCTGCCATGTTTTGCCAATAAACTCCTAGCACCTGCGTCTAAATCAAATAAATATTCTCTTTCCTCAATACTTTTTACATAGCTTTCGATCCATCCAATACATACTATTCTCTCTCCATCCATAACTTCTTCAACGGAATGTAAATATGTGCTTGGATAAATTATTATTCCTCCACTATCAAGTTTAAATTTGCTTTCTGAATTTATATTTTCAATCAATAGTTCACCACCTTTGTATTGACTTTTTTCTGAAAGAAAAATTGTGAAGGATAAGTCAGCCCTTCCTGATGACATGTATGGATTATCGATATGCCTCCCATATCTCATGCCTTTTAAGGATTTAGTGAACATAATTCCATGAATATGTTTTGGCAAAGTAAAACTTTTTATTAAATCATCATTTAAAATCTTTTTTTTGATTAGTAATGATAATTCTTTGGCGATATGAGATTTTCTATTTAATTGCAAATTATTTTTTACTTTAGAAGCATGACTTCCTGAGGTTTTTTTACCATCTTCCCAGTTATCAATTTCTTGCCCTAATTCTTTTTTTGTAAGATTTATTTCTTCAGCATTTAATAACTGATGAGTTAAATAATTCATATGGAATATAAAAAATGATACATCTTTATGTATAGAAGATCGCTTTTAGATTCTTAACACTTTTGATGGGTATAAAGTAACGATAGATACTAATTTAAAAAAGTGCAAAAATTCAAAAAACTTTTTTATTCAGCACTAGCATGTACATTTTTGTTGAATGTGAATATACCAGTAAATTCAACAGAAAAAGAAGTTAAAGTTTATTCTGGGAGACATTACAATACTGATAGAGGTGTATATAAAGAATTTGCAGAAAAAACAGGGATTAAGGTTAGGTTAATTGAAGCCGCAGGAATATCTTTAATTGAGAGATTGAAAAGAGAGGGGAAGAATTCCCAGGCAGATCTAATTTTGCTAGTTGATGCTGCAAGAATCACAAATGCCGCTAAAGCTGGATTACTTCAAAAAATTGAATCATTTAGTTTAGAAAATGATGTCCCTGTTGGATTAAAAGACCCTGGGCAGGAGTGGTATGCACTTACTAGGAGAGTCAGGGTAATGGTTGCCAACCCAAAAGTAGTAGATGTAAGTAAGATTAATGACTATACTGATTTAGCTGATCCATCTTTAAAAGGTAAAGTTTGTCTAAGGAACAGAAAGAGTCCTTATAACCAATCATTAGTAGCTAATCAAATCATTAATAAAGGTCAAGAAGCAACAAAAACATGGCTTAATGAGATGATCGCTAATGTTTCTCAACCATTTTTCCCGGGCGATATCTCCATAATCAGAGCGGTTTCAAAGAAAAAATGTGGAGTAGGTATTGTTAATCACTACTATGTTGCGAGAATGCTCGCCGGTGTAAATGGAAGGAGAGATGCCTTGTATGCAAAAAAAACATCTGTCATTACTCCTAATCCTGCACATGTAAATATAAGTGCAGGGGGAATTGCGAAATTCGCAACAAATAAAGCTGAAGCTATTAAGTTACTTGAATATTTAGCATCTCCGAGCGGCAGTAAAGGCTTAGCTGCTCCCACCTTTGAACATCCATTGAAAGAGGTCAATCAAAATCCTATCGTCAAGTCTTTTGGAGAATTTATTCCTGACAATGTTACAGTAGACGATCTAGGGAATAAAAATTCTTTAGCTATTCAATTGATGAAAGATGCTGGTTGGGATTAATAAAAAAATATTAAAAACTATACTATCTATAATTTAAAATAAAAATTTTTATTAAGGAAAGGTGGCTGAGTGGTCGAAAGCGAACGATTCGAAATCGTTTAATAGGTAACTATTCGTGGGTTCGAATCCCACCCTTTCCGTATTTATTATGAAGGCAATGTAAGATCACACTAGTGCTTAAGAGAAATTAATTTTTATAATTATGTTATTTTGACTTAATATTAGTATTATCGAATAGTTGCTTTTACAAATTCGCAAATCAAGAAATGAGGGTAATATTTTACATATTCTTATGCAGTCAATTATTTAATTTAGCTGATGTTTTAGCAGAGAAAATTAAAAAAGAATCAAGTGATAACAAAATTAAATGGGAGAGGGTAGATAAAAATAAATCAAATAATTTGGAAAAAATTATTTGGAAATCTTATAATAATGATGCGACATATTTTGAAAGAAAAAATTCAAATAACCCACAGAATGGCTCAGATAAAAATTTATTTAATACAAAAAAAGAAAAAACTAAATTTATAAATTATCACAAAAATAAACAAGAATTACTAGAAATAAAACCTCATATTCCTGTAAACAATTTCCTGAATTCTGGTGACTTCATTCTTTCGAGTAATTTTGTTTCAGCATTTAGTGGGGGTGCTGGGGGTGGAACTGGACATCAAAACTATGGTATTAAATTACATTATGGGCTAAGCGATTATGAATTATTTACATTATATTTTTCCGTAACTGATGATCCACTTTATAACCGGATAAATGGAGAATTGATTCCAAATAATTGGGCAAGTATTGCATTCGCGTATAAGAAACAAATTTTAGAATCTGAAGATTTTAAAAATTCATTGTCTTTCTCAAGTTCTTTAGAGTATTGGGTTGTTAGTAGTGGAAGTGATATTAGAAAAAGTATTTTTAACGAGATAGATAATTCTGTTGGCCTAGATAGACACGAGAATTTTATTTATTCATTTTCTTTCCCATTCACTAGTCAATTAAATAATCAAGTAAATATCTCGATTGTTCCAGGAATGACTTTTATCCCAGATAAAATTGGAGATAAAAATGTTGGGAAAAACTTTTATGGTAATAATTATTTCTTAGCAGCGGGATTGAATTTTGATATGTCTAATAATTTTCAATTAGTAAGTTCATACACTCACTTATTTGGCCCAGGTAATAATAGCTTTGATGAAAATTTAATTTTTAATAGGAAATCAATTTATAGTTATGGTTTTAATTGGGATTTAAGTCCTGTTATAGGTATTGAGGGGAAAATTACCAATGGATATGGACTTACACCATCTACTTCCTTATTTACAATACCTTCAGATAATAAACCACTTTATTTCATAGGCGGAACCTATAAGCCCTTTTTAGAAGATAATAGATTTGATCCTTTAAATAAAAATAATGAATTGATGCTTTTTGGAGGATTGACTGTAGAAAATGCCTTGTTCCCTGAGCGAGGCATAAGTCAGGTAGATTTAAATTATGATGAAAAAGGAAATGTATTTGCCACCTTTGGTTATTCTTTGTCAAATTTATTCCAAGTAGAATTAAGTACTGGATCTTTTAATGACGTTAATCCAAGTAATGCAAATAACTCTAATTTGCAACGCATATTTTTAAATGAAAATACTTTTAATTATAGGTTTGGAGGTAAATTATTAATTTTTAGTCCTCAAAAGAATGACGTTTTTTGGATGACATTAAGAACATCTCTAGGAAGGAATGAAGGTTTAAATCATCAAGGATATATGTTCTCTGAATTGATAAATACTTTTAGAGTAAATGATTGGTTGGCATTAAACATAAGCCCAAAATATTTTTCTAGCGGAGTGGAAAGTTTTGGTGCCATTGGTATTTCAAGTAATATAAATTTATTCGAAAATTTTCAGTTTATCCCAGAAATAAATACTTCATTAAAAAATAATTCTGAATTTAATTCTACCTACGCATTTAGATATTCTTATGCAAGTGGGAAATCAGTTGATTTATATTATTCTAATGCTGCAGGAGTTCAAGACCTTGGACAAATTTTGAAAGATGAAGGTTATAGATTAGGTATTAAATTGAATTTTTTATATTAAAGAAAATAAAAAATTTAGTTTTCCCAAAAAGGGTCGGTAGTCAAAGAAACTTTTAATAAAGATTTTTTATTACTTTTAATATCAGTTACACAAGCCCTAATCGTTTCACCATTTACATCTATTTCGCAGGCACCACAACTGCCTGTTAAGCATCCAGTTGGGATTCCTAAACCTGCTTTTTCTGCAGTAGAAAACCAATCATCTCCTTCCGAAGCATATGTCTCTTTATTATTTGGCCATTTAATTTTAATATCTTTTTTTTTCAACTTAATATTGCTTTGATATCTAGATGTTTATTATATTCATTTGCGAGATTATCAATAATTGACTCTCTTTTGATTTTATAAGATATTGATTTTGTATTTAATATCGGTAAATTTTTGCTCTTCCTTATTAAATTTATATATTGATCTCTCCAATTATCATTTTCAAAAATCCCATGAATGTATATCCCTGCAATCGTACCACCTTTGTTATTCTCCTTATACCATCCGAGATCTGAATCCTTAAAAATTGGCTTTATTTGTATTCCGTTTTGAATGTTATCTAGTACAGTTTGGCCATTATGAATTTCAAAACCATTAATTTTAGATTTGCAAGGCCATAAAGATTCAGAGCTGATTTGTCTTGTTAATTTATTTTCAAAGAAAGTGGTTCTTAATGGCAGTAATCCCATACCATTAATTTTTTGTTCTGAATAAGTTATGGATCCCTCTTTGAAAAATGGATCTTCAAGTGAATTCCCTAACATTTGTAAACCTCCACAAATACCAATAATATTCCCCTTATGGTTTGAATATTTTTTTATGTCACTAGATAAACCACATCTTTCAAGAAATAATTGATCTTTAACAGTTTGTTTACTTCCGGGAAGGATAATAAAATCATACTTATTTAAGTTTTGGGATTCTCTTATCCATTCGATTAATATTGATTTTTCGTTTTCTAATGGATCAAAATCTGAAAAGTTACTTATAGATGGCAATTTTATAATACCAACTTTAAGTTCAGGATTTGAGTTACTAGATTTTCTTTCTAATAAATCCAGTGAATCTTCAGGAGGAAATGATTCATTTAACCATGGAATAATCCCAATAACAGGAATTTTAGTTTTACTTTCTATCCATTTTTTCCCTTCTTCAAATAATGAGAGGTCTCCTCTAAATCTATTTATAATAATTCCCTTAATAAGTTTTTTCTCTTCTGGTTTCAATAATTCAAGAGTTCCTATTATTTGTGCAAATACACCTCCCCTTTCAATATCAGTGACCAAAATACAATTCGCATTTAAATACTTAGCAACTCTTAAATTTGTAAGATCTCTATGAATTAAATTCATTTCTACTGGACTTCCTGCTCCTTCTATAACTAAACGGCAATTTGGGCTTTTTTTATAAATAGAACTTAGACTTTTTTTAATTACTTCCCAACCAGGAATAAACCAATCTTGGTAATAATTTTTGGCGGTTGTTATTCCTATACTTTTGCCAAGGTGAATCACTTCACTTATTGAATTGCCTTGTGGTTTTAATAAAATAGGATTCATCTCTGCAGAAGGGCTAATACCACATGCAAACGCCTGAAGTGCTTGTGAATATGCCATCTCTCCACCTTCCCAATCAACCCAAGCGTTGTTACTCATATTTTGTCCTTTAAAAGGTATTGGTTCTTCTCCTAAATTTTTAAGAATCCTGCAAATAGCAGTAACAGTTAACGATTTCCCTGCTCCACTGGAAGTACCCAGGACCATTATTGGTTTCTTTATTTCATGTATTTTTGCTTCTAACTCCATTAGTAATTTATATTAATTTTAAAATTTATTAATTTATAAATTGAATTATAATTTGATAAAAAATTTGTGTTAATTCTAGCCTCTGCTTCTCAATCTAGAAAGAAATTACTAGAAAATTGTCAAATCGAATTTATCCAAATATCAAGCGACTTTGATGAAACTACTATCCAAGAAAAAAATATAATTAATTTAGCTTTGGAATTATCTTTTCAAAAGGCTAATAGTTTATTTGAAAATATTCAAAACATATCATTGCCCGAAGAATTTAATTATGGTCCTTTGGAAATCCTTGGATGCGATTCAATTTTTGAATTTAGAGGAAAAGCTTATGGAAAACCATCTAATAAAGAGGAAGCATTTATTAGATGGAAAAAAATGTCAGGAGAATTTGGATTTTTACATACTGGTCATACTCTAATAATTGGGCATTTTGATTCAACTTCCAAAATTTTTAAAATAACTGAAATAATAAAAAAAACAGTGAGTTCAAGAGTTTATTTTTCTAATTTGGAAGATTGGGAAATCAAGAGTTATGTTGATACAAAAGAACCTCTATATTGCGCCGGAGGATTTGCCTTGGAAGGTATAGGCGGTAAATATATAGAAAAAATAGAGGGTTGTTTCAGTAATGTAATGGGTTTAAGTTTGCCATGGCTCAGAGAAAATTTATATAGATAAAAAATTGAGCAAAAAAAAACCCTATCTAAAGATAGGGCTTTTTTAGTTGAAAAAGAAATTAATCTAAATCAGGCATTTCTAGAGCTGGTTCACTCTTTCTGTCGATTCCTTTTTCGAAACCAGCAGCGGCTGCTCTAGCACGTCCAGCATGCCAAAGGTGACCGATGAATGTAAACCATCCTAAGAAGAATTGAGCTGCAGCTAACCATTGTCTTAAGTTAACAAAGTTAACAGCATTAGGCTCGGTAATGATTCCACCAACAGAGTTGATAGAAGCGTTAGGAGCATGAGTCATATATTCAGCAGCTCTTCTTACCTGCCAAGGCTGAATATCATTTTGAATTTTCTCAAGGCTTAACCCGTTAGGTCCTCTTAAAGGTTCTAACCATGGGCCTCTGAAATCCCAAAATCTCATCGTTTCACCACCAAATATAATTTCACCAGTAGGAGATCTCATGAGATACTTACCTAGACCAGTTGGTCCCATCGTTGAACCTACATTAGCTCCAATTCTTTGATCTCTCACAAGGAAAGTAAAGCTTTGTGCCTGTGAAGCTTCAGCATTTGTTGGGCCATAAAACTCTGAAGGGTAAGCAGTGTTGTTAAACCAGATGAATGTTGAAGCAATAAAACTTGCTACACATATTCCACCAAGAGCGTAACTCAATAGACCTTCACCGTTCCAGATAAAAGCTCTTCTTGCCCAACCAAAAGGTTTGGTAAAGATATGGAATATTCCTCCAATAATTGCAGTAATACCCACGTAAACATGTCCACCAACAATATCTTCAATGGAGTTAACACCGATTATTGAACCAGCTCCTCCCCATGGAGATCTGAATAGATAACCAAGAATAACTCTTGGATCTAAGGTTGGGTTTACAAGTCTGACTTCACCACCACCAGGTGCCCATGTGTCATATGCACCGCCAATGAAACACCAGTTTACTGACCATGCTAGTGCACCTACACCTAGAACAATCAAATGATATCCAAGGATATTTGTCATTTGATTTTTATCTCTCCAATCTGTTGAGAAGAATGGAAAATCTTCTTCAAGTTTTTCTGGGCCTGCTAATGAATGGTAGATACCACCAAAACCAAGAACAGCGGAAGCTATCAAGTGAACCACGCCTGCTTGGAAGAAAGGCATGATATCAGTAACTTCACCACCTGGGCCAATTCCATAGCCAAACATTGCAACGTGTGGCATACAGATTAAACCTTGCTCCCACATTGGTTTATCAAAAGTAAAATGATTAACCTCAAAGAGCATCATTGCTCCCGCCCAAAAGACTATTAGTCCAGAGTGAGCAATGTGAGCTCCTAATAAACGTCCAGATAAATTGATTAATCTAGCGTTACCTACATACCAGGCATAACCAGTTTCCTCAATACTTTGGTTTGGAGCTCTTAATAAATTATTAAAGGGCGTTTCCACGTGGAAGAACCTCCTCAGGGAATACAAAGTTTTCGTGTGGTTGATCCACAGAAGACATCCATGCTCGCATACCTTCGTTCAAAAGTATATTTTTTGTATAGAAAGTTTCAAATTCTGGATCTTCTGCTGCACGGATTTCTTGGCTTACGAAATCATAAGCTCTTAAGTTTAGTGCTAAGCCTACAATACCAATTGAAGATGTCCACATACCCATAACAGGTACAAATAGCATCAAGAAATGTAAGAAACGCTTGTTTGAGAAAGCAATACCGAAGATTTGACTCCAGAATCTATTCGCTGTAATCATTGAATAAGTTTCTTCTTCTTGAGTTGGGTCAAAAGCTCTAAATGTTGAACTTTGAACCTTACCATCTGTATAAATACTTGTATCTTCATACAAAGTGTTTTGTACTGTAGCTCCATGAATAGCGCAAAGTAGAGCACCACCAAGAATTCCAGCAACACCCATCATATGGAATGGATTTAAAGTAATATTGTGAAAACCTTGAATGAACAGAATGTAACGGAAGATTGCTGCAACACCGAATGAAGGTGCGAAGAACCAACTATGCTGTCCTAAAGGATAAATAAGGAAAATACTTGTAAATACTGCAATTACTGCTGAGAATGCTAAAGCGTTGTAAGGTCTAATTCCAACAAGGCCAGCAATTTCAAACTGACGAAGCATAAAACCAATTAGGCCAAATACTCCATGTAATGCAACGAAGTTCCAAAGACCACCAAGCTGTAGCCATCTTACGAAACTACCTTGGGCTTCAGGACCCCATAAAAATAGAAGACTGTGTCCCATGGCATCACCAGGGGTACTTACAGCTGCTGTTAAAAAGTTACAACCTTCAAGGTATGAGCTTGCAACTCCATGTGTGTACCAAGAGGTAACAAATGTTGTTCCGACGAACCAACCACCTATAGCAAGATATGCACAAGGAAGTAGAAGTAGTCCGGACCAACCAATAAATACAAAGCGGTCGCGCTTCAACCAATCATCGAGGACATCAAACCATCCTCTTTGTGGGGCGCTACCAACTGCGATCGTCATGAGAAATCGTTTTTAGCTTCGGGATACGCTGTGACTGTAACAAAGATTGATAGTAATGTGGGGAAATATTTGTATATCTGAAATGCCTTGTAAAGCTTTCCTGACTTTTTTATTAAAAATTAGGTAAGAATACTCCCTTAGTTTGTTAAATTATCTGAATTAGGCTCTAAAAAAAGATAAAAATGAATTCAGAACTCACGTCATTCGACAAAATCGAACAAAAAATTGGTGGATCAAGAAAAATTTCAAATTATATTATTGGAGGAATGTTGACTATAGGAGGTATTGGTTTTCTTTTGGCCTCTATATCTAGCTACACAGGAAGGGATTTATTACCTTTAGGAAATCCTTCAACTTTGTTGTTTATCCCTCAAGGAATAATAATGGGAGCATACGGAGTAATAGCTAATTTATTAAATTTTTACTTGTGGTATTTGGTTTATATAAACTTTGGTTCAGGAAGTAATTATTTTGATAAATCCTCAAAATCTGTAGAAATAAAAAGAAAGGGATTATTTAAGGATGTTGAAGTTAAATTAAATTTTGATGAAATTAAATCTGTTAAGTTGGATATAAGTGAGGGATTTAATCCTAGAAGAAGAATTGCTCTAGTATTAAAAGGTAGAAAAAAACCTCTCCCTTTAAGCGGTGCAGGTGAACTAAAACCACTGCTTCAGGTTGAAGAAGAAGGAGCTCGTCTAGCTAAATTTTTAGATGTTAATTTGGAGGGCCTAAAATAAAAAAAAAATATTTTTTAAAAACATTATCTTTTATACAGGTTTTGTTTTTGGTTCAAGCTTGTAGTTATAAAAGCAAGATTGATCCAAATTATTACTGCCAAAAACTTAAATTTAGTTGTATTCAGGATAATAAAGTAGTTAATTTTAAAACTTCAAAAGGTGATTTTGCGGTAAAATTATTTGGTAAAGATAACCCAGTAACAGTATCAAATTTTCTGGAAAACATAGAAAATAATATTTATGTAAATCAAAAATTTTACAAAATAATAAACTATCCCCAAATAAGATTTATACATGGCGGTGTTAATCCAGAAAATAAATCTTATATGGAACGAAAACAAAACATGAATAAGACAAGTCCAACAATACCTTTAGAAATAAAATTCAAAGAAGAAGTAAAACCGAGATATAACTATCAAATAAAAAATCCTAGTGAAACAGTAAATTTAGTTAATACTTTTGAGAGTGGATCAATCGCCATGGTTAAAAGCGGTAAGGATAAGTCTTCATCGACTGAATTTTTTTTTGTAACGACTAAGATCCCAGAACTAGATGGAAGATATTCGATTTTTGGAAAGATTATTAAAGGATTAGACGTACTCGAAAAAATTAATAAAGAAGACTACATTAAGGCAGTCCAGATTTCTAATTAAATTTCTAGAGAATATTTATTTATTTTCAACATTTCTGTATTAACTCCTGAAGAGCGTTTAAGAGCTACCTTACCAGTCCTTGCTATTTCAAGGATGCCGTATGGCTCGAGTAATTTCTCTAGAGCAACTAACTTCCCAGGATCTCCAACTACCTCGAGAGTTAAGGCCATATCTGATACATCAACAACTTTTGCACGGAAGATCTGTACTATATCAAGGATATTACTCCTAGTATCTTCTTTCGATGAAACTTTTAGTAACATCAATTCCCTTTCAACAGCTGCGAGATTAGTAAAATCCACGACTCCAAGAACATTAAATAACTTATTAAGTTGCTTGGTCATTTGTTGAAGAGTTTCATCATCACCCTCTACTACCATTGTTAACCTTGAAATTCCTTTAGATTCTGCAGGTCCTACTGCAAGGCTATCTATGTTGAATCCCCTTCTAGCGAAGAGACCTGAGATTCTACTCAAGGCTCCAGATTCATCTTCTACAAGAACTGATAATGTATGTTTCATATTTTAAAAGGTTTTTAAATCTCTAATCCATTCATAAGAAATTCTATTGAATACTGAAGGGTCTTCATCATGGATACAATGCCCTGAATTGGATATTATTTTTAATTTTACCCATCTATGGAAATTTGCAATCTTTTTACCAACAAACAAAGGTATGAAATTATCTTTTTCGCCCCAAATTAATAAAAAAGGAACTTTTTTTGAGGCGCTAAGTTTTCTTAAAAGGTAAGAGGCTTTAAATTTTTCATCTCTAGAAGACATTCCAATACACATTGCTCTCAATGATCTAGCTGAAGTTCTCCTTAAAACTGGTTTTGTTACCAAATCTATTAATTCGCGATCAATATTATCTTTTTTAAAATAGGCAGAATTTAGTCCCAGTTTAATAACCCCTAATTTAGTTATTAAAAATAAAATAATCTCCAAAGGGAAAAACAAAAAAAATATTGTTATGAATCTATCTTGAAATTTCTTAAATAATAATTTTTTTGTTATGGACTTTTTATTTTCTTGAATTTGATCTGGCAAAGGCGATGCAATAACTGTAGCAATCTGATCTTCTAATGAAACAGCACATGTTAAAGCAACTAGTGATCCAAGGGAATTGCCAATAAGAATTACTTTCCCAGAATTCTTTGGTTTTATTACCTGTGCAATAAAGTCTTTCACTTGGGCACACCAAATCTCATTATTTAATTTTCCAATTTGTCTAATCCCAGGTTGATCTGAATCCCCAAATCCTATTAAATCCAAAGAATAAGAAGCAAAATTCTTTTTCGCAAAATACTCTATGTTGTTTCTCCAATGTTTTCGACTTGCTCCAAATCCATGGAGAAAGATAATTGGAATCTCATTTTCTTCGCCTGTAACACTCCAACAAATTTTAAAACCATTCCAATTCCAGTAATTAGGAATGTTTATATTTTTTTTAAAATTATTATTCATATATTCAAAAATTTTCAAGATATTTGAATTATCTACATTTTTAACAAATAAATGTATTTTGAATGTAAATTATAGTAATCATTCAATTTTACTATGGCTAAAGAAATTTTTAGTATTGCAGCAGTTTTTTGGATACTGATACCAATAGGATTAGTTGGTGGTGCTTTGTTATTAAAGTTTCAGGGAGACTGATTCTCACGGATACATCACAATTTGAGTTATGGTCTTAAAGTTAAGTAAATCTTAAGTATGAAGATTCTTTTAGTAGGAGCAACAGGGACACTTGGTAGACAAATAGCAAAGCAGGCTATAGAAGAGGGACATGAAGTAAGATGCTTTGTAAGAAATCCAAGAAAAGCTTCCTTTCTACAAGAATGGGGTTGTGAGCTAACAAAAGGTAATTTAATAAATTCTTCTGATATCGAATATGCATTGCAAGATATTGAAGTAGTTATTGATGCAGCGACTAGTAGGCCAGATGATCCTAAAAGTATTTATGAAATTGATTGGGATGGAAAACTTAATTTATTCAATGCTTGCGAATCTTTAAAAGTAAAAAGGGTAATATTCCTTTCTATCCTCTTAACAGAAAAGTTTAGAAATGTTCCTTTAATGGACATTAAATTTTGCACTGAAAAACTTCTTGAAAAATCTGATTTAGACTATACAATCTTCAAATGTGCAGCTTTTATGCAAGGAGTTATTGGTCAATTCGCAATCCCAATCTTGGATAGTCAAGCAGTGTGGATGAGTGGGACTCCAACTAAAATTGCTTATATGAATACACAAGATATGGCGAAAGTTATTGTAGCAGCAGTAAATAATCCAAAAACTCACAGATCATCATTGCCATTAGTAGGTCCCAAAGCATGGGATTCAAATGAAGTTATATCTTTATGTGAAAAATTTAGTGAAAAAAAAGCGAAAATATTTAGAGTTTCCCCTTTCCTTATTAGTGTCACTCAAAAAGTAGTTTCTTTTTTCCAAGATTCTCTTAATGTTGCTGAGCGATTGGCTTTTGCTGAAGTAACTAGTAGTGGTGAATCATTAGATGCTGACATGAGCAAAACTTACGAAATATTGGAAGTTAAAAAAGAAGATATGACCTCACTAGAGAGTTATATAAAGGAGTATTATCAACAAATACTTAAAAGATTAAGGGAAATGGAAGCAGATCTTAATATTGAAGAAAAAAAGAGATTACCTTTTTAATATTGCAATTTTAGAAGCAGATAGTATATTTGTACTATATTAAATATTATTGACCTATGTCTGTTTCTAAGTCTAAAAACCTTGAACGAAAACTAGATAATTTTGCAAAAGAAGCAAAAAATGAATTGAATAATGTTTGCGGATCTTCATTATGGGAAAGCCTTGGGTTTGTTTTTTTTGATCAATTAGAAGATTCTGAAAAAATTGCGAAAGCAAATTTTTACTATGGACAACTTCAAATAATTAATGAAATTAAATTTTCAATTTGAATTGAATTGCATATTTTTACGTATGTAATTTTTTTTAAATCAATTTTGGCCAATCTTTTTCTGATAATATGTACTTAGTAAAAGATTAATTAATGATTGAAACTTCAGGTGTAATAGAAAAAGAGCAGGGGAATGGATTTTATTTGGTTACCTTAGAACAACCTGAAGGACATCAATGTTTATGTAGAGCTGCAGGTAAATTGACTAAATTTAGAATTAAATTATTAGCTGGAGACAAAGTGTTAGTTGAGATAAGTCCTTATGATCTTTCTAGAGGGAGGATAACTTATAGAGAGAGGAATGCAGGCAATGCTAAACCTACTACTAATAAAAATAATCCCAAGAGAAATAATAAATAAAAAGTTACTTTAGATAATATTTTTTATCGCTTCTTTAAACTCACTTCTTTGTTTAACACCTTGCCATTGTTTTTTTAATAATTTTTCTTTAAAAAGTTGAACTGTTGGTGTGCCATTGATACCAGCTTGTTTTGCAATATCTTGATCTTTATCAATATCTATTTCAACGCCAAGAACTGCACCATCAAGCTCTTTAATTACCCTTTTTAACTGAGGTTTTAAAACATGACATGGGCCGCAACTTGGAGAACTAAAAATTACTAAGATAGGTTTTTTACTCTCGTGATAAAGTTTCCTTAATGCATAACTGCCTTTTTGCCATTCAGAATTTGAATCAAAAGTATCTTCATTAACTTCTTCTTCATTAAAATCTGATGAATTAAGTTTTTTTTCTGGTTCTGGTGTTTCTCTGACTATAGTTTTTGCTAAGTTTTTCTCGGCTAGCCACCTTTCGGTAGCTAATGCTGCCATGCATCCAGTTCCTGCAGCGGTAACTCCTTGTCTCCATTCAGAATCGACAACGTCACCTGCTGCGAAGATGCCTTCAATAGATGTTTCTGGCCTTCCTGATTTGCAAGCAATATATCCTTTATTATCTAGATCAATTTTGTTTCCTAAGAACTTCGTATTTGGTGTGTGACCTATCGCGTAAAAAAGACCTTTTATATTGATTTCCCCTTTACCTTCTAGAGAGTGAATAGTTTCTATTTTCTCAAGCCATTCAGAGCCATCCGCTTTATTAACTTTTGTGTTCCAATGAATTTCTATCTTTGGATTAGCTTTTACTCTATCTACCATTGCTGCGCTAGCCCTTAATTTTTCTGATCTAACAATCAAATGCACTTTGCTCCCATACTTTGTGAGATATGCTGCTTCTTCACATGCAGAGTCGCCCCCTCCAATAACAGCTAATTCTTCACCTCTAAATTGTGGGGTCGCTCCATCACATATTGCACAAGCACTTATTCCTTTACTCCAGAATTTATCTTCATTTATCACTCCTAATCTATTTGCACTTGCTCCAGTTGCAATAATAATTGAGTTGGATTTTATAGTCCCTTCTAAAGTTTTTAATTCAAAGGGATGTGAATCAGTATTTATTGAGACAACATCACTTTCGTATAAATTAGTGCCCCATCTTTCGGCTTGAGCTTTCATTAGATCCATTAATTCAGGACCAAGTACACCATCTGGAAAACCTGGATAATTTTCAACAAATGTTGTAGTCATTAATTGGCCACCAGGAATTCCACCAGAATTAAATCCTGTAACGAGCAATGGTTGAAGATTTGCTCTCGCTGCATAAATTGCAGCTGTATATCCTGCAGGACCTGAACCAATAATTACAACATTTTCTACATTTGAAGTGTTCTCTTTATTCTCCATTTATTTGCTAATTTCAATATTAATAATAATAAACTCACCCAAATAATGTAGGGCGGATTTCACTCGATAGATTTATTACTCAATCGTTGACTTTTTGATCTAATAACTTTTTTAATTCTTTTGGGAAGTTTAAAACAGAATCTTTTAAATTTTCATTCTTTTCTCCAATATGTAATATCCACTCTCTAAATTCTTCTGCGATTGCATAACTGTCTTCATACCTTTCTAAAGTGTCCATTGCAGAAATTCTATTGGTTGCCCAACAGGTCGCTATGTCGATCCTTTTTCTAATGAAATTGTCCATTCAAAGATTTAAGTTGCATATAGATAAACACACTAGAGAACCTATGTATTGTCTAATAAGTTACAACTTTGTACTTCCAAACAATAATTTAATGTTTAATTTATATTTGAGCCGATTTTTGGGTAAATTATAAAGAAAATATAAAGAAATAGAGTTAGACTGCCTCGCTGTGATTTGCAAGTAGTCTTTCTACTTCCTCAAAACCCTCTTTAGCTGAATTTAATGCAAGTTCCTCGCTAACTTTTTCTTCTGATATTAATTTTGCGGATATTTTCTTTAAAAGAGTTTCTTTCTTTTCTCTTAGTGAACTAACAATTTCTTCTTCAATGATAGATTTTATTGCTTTAGAAATTATTTTTTTGTCATTTGCTTCCTCAAATGTGCCCTGGACTAATTCTTGAATAAATAATCGATGCACCTCACTACTTCTTAGAAAGCTTTCTGTGGCATTAATAATTCCTTCAACAAGAGCTTCATCAGGTTCAGAATCATTTTCTGCCAGCTTAAATTCCCAGTCTAAATGTCTTCTTTGCCAACCTGCTGAGTGAAGACTAGGCATGACTGTCTGTGAATAAGTATCAACTGACATTTCATAAATTCTCTCTGCTAATTTCTCGCACCAGTCTTTACCATGTTTTTCTAGATTTTTCTGCATAGCTTGTCTTGGAACGGCATGACCACCATGATGACTGTGACATACTCCATCAGGACATTCGATTGCTTTTATACTCATTGGATTATTTAGTACCTATATATTCTAGATAGCTATTTTTTACAGAAAAGAAAATATATTTTTAACAAAAATCCAAGACTTTTGACTTTCTTCAATTTATATTTAGTATGTTAAAAAAATAAATAAATTGACAAAGATACTTATTCCTTCCGAAAGAAGCTCTGGTGAAAGGAGAGTTTCAGCTACACCAGAAGCGGTAAAGAAATTAAAAAGCCTTGGATGTGATGTTTATATTGAAAGTTCAGCAGGAAAATTATCAGGATTTAGTGACTTATCATATGAAGAATCGGGCGGAACAATAATAAACAGTTCAGATCAAAAAATTTGGGGTGAAGCGGACTTAATATTTTGTGTTCAAACACCATCAGAGGATAATTTAACTAAGTTAAAGAAAGGCGCTGTTCTTCTTGGTCTTCTTAACCCATATGGCAATAAGGAGCTTCTCAAGATTATTAATAGTAATAAGATTTCAGCTTTATCACTAGAGTTGCTTCCGAGGATTAGTAGAGCTCAATCTTCTGATGTTCTTTCTTCACAGGCCAATATTGCTGGATATAAAGCAGTTCTTTTGGCTGCAAGTGAGTTAGATAGATATTTCCCTATGCTTATGACTGCAGCAGGGACAGTCCAACCTGCCAAAGTAGTTGTTCTTGGTGGAGGCGTAGCAGGATTACAGGCAGTTGCGACAGCAAAAAGACTTGGAGCAATAGTATTCGTATCTGATATTAGACCTGCTGTTAAAGAACAAGTAGAGTCCCTCGGAGCTAGATTTATAGAACTTCCTGAAGTTGAGGAAAAGCCTGGAGAGGCAGGAGGTTATGCAAAAGCTGTAACACCCGAATTCCTCTCAAAACAGAAGGCAACTTTAACTAAATATTTATCTGAAGCTGATGTTGCTATATGTACTGCGCAAGTTCTAGGTAAAAAGGCCCCTATTTTAATTGACGCACCCATGATTGAAAAAATGAGGCCTGGAGCAGTAGTTGTTGATTTAGCAGTTTCTCAGGGAGGCAACTGCGAAGGAACAAAATCAAATGAAACTATTATCAAAGATGGGGTAAAACTTATAGGAGCGGGCGAATTACCCTCTTCAGTTCCTTATGATGCAAGTTCACTTTATGCTAAGAACTTAACATCTTTGATTACACCATTTATAAAAGATGGTGTAATTAAATTAGATAAAGAGGATGAACTCATTTCTGGATGTTTATTAAGCGATGAAGGAGTTGTTCTTCAAAATAAAGTTTTTGAAAATTGAGGTTTTAAAATTATGTCTTTTATAAGTCTTCTTTGGGTTCTTTTACTTGGTAGTTTATTAGGTCTCGAGTTAATTGGAAAAGTTCCTCCTACTCTTCACACACCTCTAATGAGTGGAGCAAATGCAATTTCAGGAATAACAATGCTTGCAGCTTTGACTTTAATTGTAAAAGCAGAAGGTAACTTACCACTTTTAATCATTGGTTCAGTTTCTCTTGGATTTGCTCTTTTCAACGTTGTAGGAGGTTTCTTTGTAACTGATCGAATGCTCGCGATGTTTAGTCGTAAACCATCAAATAAGAAGTAATTTTTAACATGAATCTACCTGTAATCATTAAATTCGTTATTGACCTTCTAGCAGTACTTTTACTGGCTTTGGGAATTAAAGGATTGTCAAAAGTAAAATCAGCAAGGGATGCCAATAGACTAGCTGCATTTGCAATGTCGCTATCAGTAGTAGGATTACTTTCTTATTATTTAGGCACTTCTGGAATTGCTATTCAGTCTTGGATTTGGATAATAATTGGATCGATCATAGGTAGTTTGTTCGGAGCAATACTTGCAAAAAAAGTACCCATGACCTCCATGCCTGAAACTGTTGCATTATTTAATGGTTGTGGTGGTATGTCATCACTTTTAGTCGCCTTGGGAGTAGCTATTTTCCCTATATCTAAAAATGTAGAAAATCTTGATTTTTTTAAGTCATTTATTAACGAAGTTTCAATATCTGTTTCTATATTTGTTGGTGCCATAACTTTCACAGGTTCAATTGTGGCGATGGCAAAGTTACAAGGCTGGTTGTCAACTCCAGGATGGACTCAGAGCAAAGTTAGACATTTCGTAAATATTGTTTTTGCAGTTGCTTCCTTGATAGCCTTTTTTGATTTGATAAACGGCAATACAAGTTCTATTTGGCTTTTAGTTATAGTTTCTTCTTTATTAGGTATTGGGGTTACTTTGCCAATTGGTGGAGCTGATATGCCAGTCGTTATATCTTTATTAAATAGCTATTCAGGGATTGCAGCAGCAGCAGCAGGTTTCGTTGTAGATAGTCAGCTTTTGATAGTAGCTGGCGCAATGGTTGGAGCGGCAGGTCTAATACTTACTCAAGTAATGTGCAAGGGTATGAATAGATCATTGGTCTCAGTTCTTTTTGGAGGATCTTTATCTGCACAAAATACAACCTCCTCTGGTTCAGGAGAATACACAAATATAACTTCTTGCAGTGTTGAAGAATGTGCATTGACTTTAGAGGCAGCTAACAAGGTAATAATAGTTCCTGGTTATGGTCTAGCAGTAGCTCAAGCTCAACATACTTTACGGGAAGTGACAAAAAAACTAGAGCAAAATGGTATTGAAGTTGTTTATGCAATACATCCTGTAGCAGGGAGGATGCCTGGACATATGAATGTACTTTTAGCAGAAGCAGATGTTCCTTACGAACAACTTAAAGAGATGGATGTTGTGAATCCTGATTTTCCTGCAACGGATGTTGTTTTGGTTTTAGGAGCAAATGATGTAGTTAATCCTCAGGCTAAAAATGATACTTCTTCTCCTCTTTATGGAATGCCAGTTCTTGATGTACAGGAAGCAAGAACTGTATTTGTAATTAAACGAGGTATGAGTGCAGGTTACTCCGGAATAAAAAATGATTTATTTGATCTGCCAAATACCTCTATGGTCTTTGGGGATGCGAAGAAGGTATTAAATGATCTAATTGGAGAATTGAAGGATCTTGGAGTTGGGGAGAAATAATAGTATATCTTCAAGTTTTTCAGATTACATAAAAAATAAGCCATTTCGAGAAGTCTTACCTTGGATAGGTGGCGACTTACAAACTTTGAGAGATACTTTTGTTATTGATCTTGGTAAATCAAAAAAAAATAAAAAAATATTCTTTCCGATTAGTAAAATTCTTTCTAAAGAATTTGAATGTGATTATCTTTTAGGCTTTTTAGAATTACCTGAAAACTTGGACTCAATTAGGGGTTTTGTAATCGTTACACATGGTTTAGGGGGCTCAACTAAACGGTTTGGTTTAAGAAGAATCTCTAGGAAATTAGCAAATAATGGTTTTGGAGTTCTTAAATTAAATCTGAGAGGATCTGGATCTGCGAGATATTTAGCTAAAGGAAATTATTGTGCTAGATGCTCCAGTGATGTTATTTCAGCAATTAATTATTTTAAAAAATTCATTAATTTAGAGTTTAAAGATCTTATTAAGATGAATAATCTTCCAATTTACGGAGTTGGATTATCTTTAGGCGGAACAATTCTTTTAAATGCCTGCTTAGATTACGATGAAAACAAAGGAGAAAAACTTTTAGATGGCCTAGCCTGCGTGAGTAGCCCTTTAGATTTATCATCATGCAGTCTCTGTATTGAAAAATCTAGAAATTATATCTACCAAAAATGGTTACTTCATCGCTTAAAAAATCAGTTATGGGAGGGATTTCATGATGAAGGCAAAATTCTTAATAATAAGAAATTAAGAAAAAAAATTAGAGCTTTAAAAAGTATAAGGGAATTTGATCAGGAATTTACAGCTCCAAGTTGGGGATTTGATTCTTTAGAAGATTATTATGTTAAAGCTTCTCCAATATTTAGAATCCAAAACTCAGTAAAAAAATTACCTCAAATGCTTTTTATTCATGCCAAGGATGATCCTTGGGTTCCATATAATGCAACTTTGAATTTAAGAGAGAAATTTATTGATAAATTTACTATTTTTATAACTGAAAAAGGAGGTCATAATGGTTTTCACTCTATTAATGGCTGCTGGTCAGACGAAGTAGTAAAGAACTGGTTTATTAGTATCTAGGACTATTTAAAAATGGTGTTTTTTTAAAAATCCATTTTTCTATTGGCTTACCGTTAATAATATGTGAGGTAAAAATTTCTGAAATTTTTTCTGGAGAAACTTTCTCGTACCAAATACCATCAGGCCACACAAGAAGAATTGGGCCGTTCTTACATATTCTTAAACAGTCAACTTTTGATCTTAATATATGAACGTTTTTTGTACAGGGATCATTCTCAAATTCTTTTAAAGTCTTTTTCAGATGTTCCCATGTTTTTTGACCTTCATTGCTTTTAAAGCATTTCTGTTTTGTGGGTGTTGCGCATAGTAGAAGATGCTTTTTAATATTCACTTTTATCCAATACTTACGTATTTTTTCCCTTTTTTAATCTCTTGCTCAACAAAAAGTCTGGCCCAATTGTCTACTTCAAGAATATCCTCCAATTCGGGATTCAAATTCAAATTCTCCATATGTGATTCACAAGCTTTACTTATAAATGTTGGAATTTCTTGAAAAGAAATTTTTTCTTTAAGGAATTGTTCAACAGACATTTCATTAGCAGCATTTAAGACTGCAGGCATAGTCCCAGAAGATTTTCCTGCGGCATAGGCAAGTCCCATGCATGGATATTTAAACTCGTCTGGCTCTTTAAAAGTTAATTTTCCAATTTCACTTAGGTTTAATCTTTTCCAATTTGTTTTAAATCTTTCAGGCCAACTCATAGCATATAAAATGGGTAGTTTCATATCTGGCCAACCTAATTGAGCTAATACTGAAGAATCTTCCATCTCAATCATTGAATGAATAATACTTTGAGGGTGGATAACTATTTCGATATTTTCGTAAGAGGTCCCAAATAAATAATGAGCTTCTATAACTTCTAATCCTTTATTCATAAGAGTTGCTGAATCTACAGTTATTTTTTTTCCCATATCCCAATTAGGATGTGAAGTTGCATCTTCCACTGTGACATACTTTAAATCCTCAACGGCCCAATCTCTGAAAGCACCACCAGAAGCTGTTAAATGTATGGCTTTTAAACCTTTAGGTATCTCTCCTGTTGAAAAATCTGCATTTTCATAATTGGGTAATCCTTGTAAACATTGAAAGATGGCAGAGTGTTCTGAATCAGCAGGTAAAAGCCTACTATTATTTTTCTTTAATGCAGGAATAACAATTGGCCCTGCCGCAATTAAAGTTTCTTTGTTAGCAAGTGCAATATTTTTCCCCGCATTAATTGCTGACATTGTTGGAATTAAGCCTGCACATCCTACTATCCCTGTAACCACAGTATCTGCCTTATCCCATGCTGCAACTGCGTTAATCCCCTCCTTTCCACTCAAAACCAAGGGAGAACTATCCAAATCTAAGTTATTAATATTATCTTTTAGATCTTCTATAAGATTTTCATCCTCGATTGCAACTACTTCTGGTTTATGTGTTTTAACTTGTTCTGTTAATAAATTAATATTTCTTCCTGCTGAAAGAGCTACGGCTTTAAACTTATCAGGCTGCTCACTAGCTATCTCGAGAGTTTGAGTCCCAATTGAACCAGTAGAACCGAGCACAGTAATGTATTTCAATTTTCTCTGATATTTCTAATATCTTCCCATTTAAAGGTGTATTTAAAAAACAAAAATTTCAAATTGGTTTTTTTCTTAAAATTTAGACCCTTATCCATGTTGTTAGTTCCTTTGATTGATCAATAAGTTCAATACCTTTTTCTTTTAACAAATTCCTGATTTCATCGGCCTTAGCAAAATCCTTTTCCTTTTTTGCTTTTAATCTTTCATTAATAAGTGATGATATTTCTTCTTCTGTTATTTTACTTTCTTTTACTAAAACCTCTTTTTTAAGACCAAGTACTTCAGTCAAATTTTCAAGAGTTTTAAAATTCTCAAGTAGAAAGAATGTCTCATTAAGGTCTATTTTAAAACCTTCAACCCTTTGAAATTGGTTTAAAAAGTTTTTTAATGGTTTCGCTAAATCGTAAATAATTGCAATAGCACCTGCTGTATTAAGGTCATTTCCCAGAGCCTCAGAAAATCTGAGCTTTTTTTGAGATAATTCAAAACTTATTTTCTCTTTATATTCTTCTTCGATAGATTCATTTTTATCAATAGATATAAAAGCACTTTTTGTAAGGTCCATAAAAGAAAGGGCTACATTAATGTTTTTCCAAGCTTCTGAAGCACTCCTTAAAGCTTCTTCAGTAAAATCAAGTGGTTTTCTATAATTAACAGTCATAACAAAATATCGCAAAGTCATAGGGCTTATACCTGACTTAATTAGCTCTCTGATAGTTTTGAAATTTTTAAGGGATTTACTCATCTTTTGTCCATTTACATTGACCATCCCATTGTGTAACCAATAGTTCGCTAGCTTTTTGCCATTGGCTGCTTCTGATTGGGCGATCTCATTCTCATGATGCGGAAAAATCAAATCAGAACCACCTAAATGGATATCAATAGTATCTCCTAATTCATCTTTAACCATCGCTGAACATTCAATATGCCATCCTGGCCTACCTTTTCCCCATGGCGAATCAAAATGTGGTTCATCATCTTTGGCTTTTTTCCAGAGTGCAAAATCCTGCGGATTAAGTTTTTTACTATTTTCCTCATTATCCATTCTTCCTTGCTGATTGATATTTTGTTCTTGTATATTTTGATTACTTAGCTTTCCATAATTTTTATTTTTAAAAACAGAATAATAAACATCTCCATCCTTAGAGTATGCGTAACCTTTGTCCTCAAGTATTGTTATAAAGGAGCAGATGTTGCATATATGATTCGTTGCTCTTGGCATACTATCCGGACGCATTATCCCTAAAGAATCCATATCTTTATGAAATTCAATAATATTCTTTTCAGATACTTCCTTCATTGAACTGCTTTCTTCTTTCGCTCTTTTTAAGATCTTGTCATCAATATCTGTAAAATTTTGAACATACTTTACTTTGAAACCACTGTAAATTAAAAATCTTCTCAATACATCCCAAGCTATATAACTTCTGGCATGACCAAGATGACATAAATCATAAACAGTTACTCCACAACAATAAATTTTTACTACATCATCAATAGGCCTAAAAACCTCAACTCTTTTGCTTAAAGTATTAAAAAGTTTGATCATCTTAAACTAAGTATTTCATAAGATTTATTTTGTCTCCATCCAATTGTCTCCAATTCCAATATCAACTAAAAGAGGCACATTTAATTTTACACAATCTTCCATAGTCTTCTTTACTAATTTCGTCGTAATTTCCAAAGAATCTGGTTCAACTTCAAACAATAATTCATCATGTACTTGTAAAAGCATTTTTGCGGGAACGTTCATTTCTATGAATTTCTTATTTAGTTGAACCATTGCAATTTTAATAATATCTGCGCTTGAACCCTGAATTGGGGCATTGGCTGCTGCTCTTAGTGACTGTGCTTCCATGCCAGCTCTTCTTGCGGATTGCAAGTCAATTTCGTAAGGATCTTTTCCTATTAGTCTTCCAAGTCCATTTTTATCAAACTTAAATTCTCTCTTTCTACCAAAAATTGTTTTTACATAACCTTTTGATAAGGCAAGCCTTTCTTGAAGTTCAAGAAATTTGAAAATTTTTGAATATCTTTCTTTGTATCTTATTAGGAATTCTTTTGCTTCTGGAGTACTTACTCCTGTAGAACGTGCAAACTTTTTAATTCCCATACCATAAATAACTCCGAAATTTATTGTTTTCCCAACTCTCCTCTCATCAGAAGAAATTTTTTCTTTCTCAAAAATTAGTCTTGCGGTCAAAGAATGAATATCATCATTTTTATGAAATGCATTTATTAGTATTTCTTCATCCGCTAAGTGAGCAAGTATTCTTAATTCGATCTGGGAATAATCAGCTGATAAAAGTTTCCAATTTTTTTCAGGCAAGAATGCCTTTCTGATTCTCCTACTAAATTCAGTTCTAACAGGGATATTTTGAAGATTAGGATTGCTACTACTTAGTCTCCCAGTCGCTGTAGCAGCTTGATTAAAGTTTGTATGAACTCTTCCTGTCTTTTCGTTAATAAGATTTGGAAGAGCATCAATATAGGTGCTAAGTAATTTGCTAAGAGTTCTGTGCTTTATTAAATGTTGGATTATTTCATGTTCGTCGACTAATCTTTCTAGAACCACTGCATCTGTACTCCATCCTGTTTTTGTTTTACGTGATTTTTTCTTATCCAAATTTAATTTTTCAAACAAGATCTCACCAAGTTGTTTTGGTGAAGATAGATTAAATGTCTCCTCTGCTAACTCATAAACTTTACTTTCAATATCTTCTAAGGTACTTTTCAGTTCTTTTGAGAGTTTATCCAAATAAGGGATGTCGATGGTTATGCCATTCATTTCCATTTGGGATAATACCGGCTCTAAAGGCAGCTCGATTTCTTCGAACAATTTGATTAATTCATCTTTTTCCTTTGAAAATCTTTCTTTAAAAATTTTGACAATCTTAAAAGTTAGAAAAACATCATAACCGCAGTAAATACTTGCTTCATCAATATCAACAAATGAAAAGTCTTTATTCTTCCCAACTGTTTCCTTAAATGAAGGGGGTTTAAATCCAAATAATCTAAAACTAATTTCACTTAACCCATGCTTCTCCTGATTATTAAGAAGGTAGTCTGCTAACAAGGTGTCAAAGGTTACGCCTTTAAGATCAAGTCCATGATTAAAAAATATTTGCCTATCAAATTTAGAATTTTGGAGTGCCTTTTCTTTGTTTGGATCTTCTATCCAATTTCTTAGCTTTGAGAAAACATCTTCAATTGATAATTGATTGGGGGTCTCTTTTTTTGTTTGATGACCAAGAGGTATATAAAATAAATCATCATTTTCTTCTCCAAGACATAACCCTATCCCCACAAGTTCTGCATCGATTGGATTCAAACTATTGGTCTCTGTATCTAGAGAAACTATTTGATTGGTCTTGTCTAATCTTTGAATTAATTTATCAAGTAATTCGAAATCATTTACAACATTTACGTTGATTTTAGGGATTTTATTTTCACTATTTTCTAATTCATTATTACTTGAGACTTTTGGTGCCTTCTCCTCCTCTTTAGCTACATTATTTTTGTCAAAACCACCTTTGCTGAAAGTTGAATTGAAAATATCAATTTGTCTAAGTAGTGTTGATAGTTCTAGTTTTTGCAATGACTCTGAAAGTAGTTCTTGATTTATATTTTTTAATTCATAACCGTCACTTAAAATCAAAGGCACCTCAGTATTTATTTTTGCTAAATCCCTAGAGAGAAAAGCATTATGTTTATCGTTTCTGAGCTTTTCTATAACTGAACCTTTGATGAATCCTTTATATTTCTTATCGTTGTTCTGCTGAATCTTGTCCAAAGCCTGATAGATTCCATCAAGAGTGTCGTTCTCTTTAAGTAGATTAATTGCAGTTTTTGGACCTACTCCTTTAATACCCGGAATATTATCAGAACTATCACCAGTTAGAGCTTTAAGATCAACTACTCTTTCTGGAGCAACACCTAATTTTTCTTTTACTCCATTTTCATTCATAAGAGTTGGATTGCCACTTTTCGCATATGGACCACCACCCATATAAAGTACATAAATATCTTTTTGATCATCTACCAATTGAAATAAATCCCTATCTCCAGAAAGAATATTCACGCACCATCCTTTAGAAGAAGCATCATTCGCAATTGTGCCTAAGAGATCATCTGCTTCGTATCCTGGAGATTTAAAAATTGGTAAATTAAGGCTTTCTTCTAAAATGATTTCTAGTTGTTCAATATCCTGAAAAAAAACATCTGGTGCCACATCTCTATTGGCCTTATAATTTGGATCTAATTCATGTCTGAAAGTTGGTTTTTCGGTATCAAAGGTAATACAAACACCCTCAGGACTAATATTTTTGCAATTATCCAGAAGGCTTTTTAGAAATCCATAGGTGACACTTGTCGGAAACCCCTCTTTGGTGGTTAAGCCTCCATCAATCCCTTTGCTAAATGCATAGAAGCTTCTAAAAGCAAGTGAGTGGCCATCGACTAAAAGTAAAATTGGTTTTTTAGAGTTTTCAGATTTTAAACTCATTTTCTCTTCTTAGCCCAAGGTGGAATATCAATAAAGATTTGCTCTCCGGGTTCTAATCCATCGATGACTGAAGTTTTATTTCCACTACTAATGCCAATTTCGATTTTTTCAAATTTGGGAGAATTGTTTTTATCAACTTTCAAAATTCCTTTTTCACCTTTTTCTGTGACAATAGAAACTGTTGGCACTAGGATTTTTTCTTCATTACCTTCGACTCTAAATTCAAGATCTGCAGTCATTCCAATTTTAATTTCTTCAAAAATATCTTTAAAATTTAAAGTTACTTCGAATGAGGTTACATTATTATCTTTTACAGCTCTTGTCGCTATTTTTTTAACTATGGCACTATATTTTTTTGAGGGATAAGCCTCAATTCTTACTGTGGCTTCTTGACCTATTTTTATTCTGCCAATGTCACTCTCAGGAACTTTGGCAACAATTTCAAGACCCTCTGATAGTTCAAAAATAAAGTTTTTGGTTTTAGGATCTGAACTTAAGTTTGTATTTGGTGTGACATAAGATCCTATCTCCGCATATTTTGCAGTTATCTTTCCTCCATAAGGAGCTTTAATTAGATAGAAACTTTTTTCAGCTTTTGCATCATTAAGTTTGGCGGTACTAATGTTGTAATTATTTTTATAGCTTTCGTAATCTTCTTTGCTTACTGCTCCTTCTTGATATAAATATTCTCTTCTTAAAAATTCAGATTTTTGTTTTTCGACATTTAATTCAAGTTCTTCAATTTTATAGATAAAGTCTTCATCATCAAGTGAAGCTAAAACCTGATCTTTTTTTACAAGATCGCCTTCATCTACTTTGATTTCTTTTATTACACCTTGCTTACGAGGTCCAATATTGCTTGTCCTGATTGCTTTTACTTCACCACTTGTATTAATTGAATCTGTGAGGATTCCTTTTTCAACTTGAACTACAAAATCAGAAATGTCTTTTGATTTATTTTTCTTGAAGGAATTGGTTATGAAAACGAAAAATATAGTTAAAGAAAGTAATATAATTCCACTTCTTAGATTTATATTTTTTTTTATTAAATCAAGCATTTCTTTTGAAGAACAGTAATTGAGAATATTTGGGAACTAAATAAATAATCAAGTCGATTATAATTAACTTATCCAAGATTGGTTAAGTAAATACTATATTACTAGAAGATGTTTTCTGAATAATTTTTTTCATAAATTTTTCAAATGTTAAAAGCCGGTATTATTGGATTACCAAATGTTGGAAAATCAACTTTATTTAATGCACTTGTAGAAAATGCTAAAGCTCAAGCTGCTAATTTTCCCTTTTGTACTATAGAACCTAATAAAGGTATAGTTTCTGTCCCAGATCAAAGGTTACAAGAGTTAGGTGATTTAAGTTCTAGCCAAAATATTATCCCAACAAAAATTGAATTTGTAGATATCGCAGGACTAGTAAAAGGAGCCAGCAAAGGTGAGGGCTTGGGAAATAAATTTTTATCAAATATTAGGGAGGTTGATGCAATAGTTCATGTTGTGAGGTGCTTTGAAGATAGTGATGTAATTCATGTTTCCGGTAAGGTAGATCCCTTGGATGACATTGAGATAATTAATTTGGAATTGAATTTAGCTGATTTATCCCAACTCCAAAAAAGAAGAGAAAGAATTAAAAAACAGGTTAGGACTAGTAAAGAGGCAGCAAAAGAAGATAATTTACTAGAAAAAATTGAAGAAGAGCTACAGAAAGGACTTTCAGTTAGATCAATATCTTTGAGTGAAGAAGAAAATTTAATAATTAAGCAACTAGGCTTCCTTACTGCTAAACCAATTATTTACGCAACAAATTTGAATGAAAATGATTTAGCTGAAGGTAATGATTTCTCATCAAAAGTTCAGAGTTTTGCAAGTAATGAAAATACAGAATGTATAAAAATATCAGCGCAAGTCGAATCTGAATTAATAGAGTTAGAACCAGAAGATAAAAAAGACTACCTTATTGGTTTAGGAGTAGAAGAAGGGGGATTAAGTTCTTTAATTAGATCAACATATAAATTATTGGGATTAAAAACTTATTTCACCACTGGAGAAAAGGAGACAAAAGCATGGACAATAAAAGATGGGATGACCGCGCCACAGGCAGCAGGAGTAATTCATACTGATTTTGAAAAAGGATTTATAAGAGCTCAGACTATTTCGTATCAAAATTTAATTGATTCAGGTTCAATTGCCAATGCAAAAACTAAAGGTCTTTTAAGAAGTGAAGGTAAGGAATATATTGTTAACGAAGGTGATGTAATGGAGTTCTTATTTAATGTTTAGTAAGTCTTTAATGTTTAGTAAGTCTCTTAAGGCTTACTTTTTTGCTTTTTCAATTTAAATTCAAAAAATGAAATTAATAAAATTAAGATACATCCTAAGCAACTTCCTATTAACCCAAAAACAATGGTTGTAAAGCCATCATCGTAACCATATTGTAGTTGTGGTAAGTGAGGGGGTATTGGCATTATTTTTCAACAGAATTTTCAATATCTTCCAGTAAATGTTTAGTTGATCTACTAAAACCATTAGTTTTTAAATAGTTTTGAGCCTCTCTAAATTTTTCAGCTACTCTTTTTGCATAAGGAGTATTCATGGAATTTTGAGTCATGTTGAAAATGCGACTAATTTTATAATCAGATTTAGGTAACCCCTTGATAAGTATTCAAAAATACAAGAATATAAAAATAGGATTTTTTACTTACTAAGAAATTTATTGTGAAAAGTTCTTGATTCTCCAAAATAAAGTTTTTTCAAATTAGAAAAATTGACAATGACAAATATATTATTAATTCCTTTTTTAGTACTTTTATTTTTATTACTTTTTTATTCAAAACGAAATAGAGGGTTTCCCAAAAAAACAAGAATTATTCCAACTTATGTACCTTTCTTAAAAGAACAAGAATTTAATCCTGACATAAGTACTGATAATTGGGATTTACACAAACTTAGATTAGATAAATTTAAAAGATCACAATATAAGGGATTAACTTTCTTCGTAAGTTCAGAAAATAAAATTTACTATCTTTCTGAAGAAGGGGATAAGGTTTATTGCTAACAGGTGAAATTAATTTTATAAAGTAAGAAAAGCCGATAGAAATTAATAATATTAATGAAGTATTTTTTTTTATTATCAGAAAAGTTCTATAGGTTTATCGAATGGGAGTGGAATACTTTAAAAAATCTAAGAAGAACAAAAAGAAAGAATTTTTTTCTAAGAGGATCATTTGCGTTATTTAGTTTATTCTCTATTCTTTTTTTAATATTTTCTCCTCCTATCGCTTTTGGATTGTTATTTGGAGAGGGATTGAAATTTAGTACTTTTTTTATTTGGATATGGATTTTAAATTTGAAGTTTTTTTGAAAATGTATAGTTTGTTTTCCGAGATTATTTAAAATTAAGAATATAAAAAATTTACCTAATGCCAAAAATATTCAAACAAAATAAGTTCGCTTTGTTGGGAGCAAATATATTAATAATTTTACTTTGGGTAACTATATCTTCCTTTTTGATGAATTTATTTCAAAGTGAAAATGCCCCATTTTATATATATAAAATTTCTTTTTTAATCAGATTCCTTCCTCCTATTTGGGTTACATGGTTCCTTTGGATAAAAAGAGGTGGTTTAAAAAGATAAATTACAAAAGCATTTTTACGGATTTACTATAAAAACAAATCAGTTAAGATCTGAGAGCTTACTTGAAATTTTCATGTAAGAATTAGGTAATTGAGAGATTGTTTTTAGCTAAGAAACAATCTCTTTTTTTTAATATTTTTTCTCATGAAAAAGCGTTTGTCAGTATCCCTATTGACAAACGCTCATGACGATCAATTTTTTAAAAATTAAACAGGCAATCTATTATCAACTTCCACTACTCCAGAATCCATAAGACGGCCGATTTTAATAACTAAAGCCATATCTAGCCTTGAAAATTCAGATTGATGGTTAGTTATCCAATCAAGTTCAGAAAGAGTTATGACTCCCAAAGTATTTACTTTAAGAAAAAGTAAGCCTAAATTCATTTTAAAAAATTCCTGGGATTATCCATCCGAATAGGCCATAATTTACAACTAATGCAAATAAGCCCATCATTGCCATTCTTCCATTAGTTCTTTCGGCGTTTTGCCAATAAGTTGTTTTTGAATTTTCCATTGTTCTTATTTGTAGAATTGTTAGATAGTGGGTTTTTAAACGAAGCCAGGAATTATTTGACCTGTTGTTAGGTATGCGCCAACAGCAGCAATTAATCCAAGCATTGCGAATCTGCCGTTAAGAGTTTCAGCAACAACTTTTTCTTTTTCGATTGTTTTGACTTTTGTGTTTGTGTTTTTCATTTGATTAGGAGATGAATAGTTTAAATTTTCGTTTTGAAATTGCTTGGTTAAATAAGCAACGAGGGTGGCTGTAAAGAATACAATTACGGCTAAAAAACCTGAAAGTGGACTCATTAGAAAATGCCAGGAATAATTTGTCCAGTTGAAACGTAAGCACCTACTAAAGCAACAAGGCCAATCATTGCCCAACGACCATTAACTTTTTCTGCATTTTGTGGGTAGCTGTCGTATGAAACAGACTCATCTATGTAAGGACGTGTTTCAGTAGGAAACATATTCTGTCTGCCGCCTGATTCAGTAGTAACGTTTGAATTAGCCATTGGATTTGTGTAATTGTTAACTAATGTAACACTACTATTAACAAATGTAAAGTATTAAGCCTAAATTAAGTTATTTTCAAGATATTTACTACATTAATGTACCATAAACGTGACATTTCTTTTAAATAATTGTTTTTTTGGCTTGCTACGCTTTACAGATTGGCTCGAAAACTATTAAGACTTCAATTCGTTGTTTAAGTATTTATTTTTAAATCTTTAGAAAGATATCAATTTGGTAGAAAAAACTACATCATTCTGAAATTTGAATAATTAGTTTTTAGACATAGTATATTTCACTTTATTATGGAATTCGCAAAAAAAATCATGACCGAAAAAGCTGAAAAGCTTAATGGTAAAGCCGCAATGCTTGGAATGTTTGCTCTTGTAGGAGCTTATTATTTTACTGGTCAAATTCTTCCAGGAATTTTCTAGTAAAAATTTTTTTATAATTTTTTCAGGGCTTTATAAAGCCCTTTTTTACTGGATGATTACATTATTCCCTTTTTAATTGTCTAATAATTCAAATAATTTACTTATTAAAAGCTTTCTTTTAAAAAAAGTTTTATCAATATATTTTTTATTCTCTTCTTTTAAAATTTCTTGACCATTTGAGCCTAATCCTTTAAAGACAAATTCTTTATCTTCTTTAATCCACTCATTTATCATTCCTCCCGTTGCCTCTATATGGAATTGCAATCCGTAAGCAAAATTACCAATCCTAAAAAACTGTTCCTTACAACGTGCACTACTAGCAATGAGTACTGCTTTCTTAGGTAATAAAATCCTATCTCCATGCCAATGCAGTACATGAAAAGGGTCTTCAAATAGTGCTTTGAAGTCTTTAAACGATTTATCTATAAGAATCTGAGACCATCCAATTTCTGGTAATGCTTTTGGAGGTGATCCATATTTAAGAATTTCTACATCTCCTCCAGCCGCACTCGCAAGCAACTGAGCACCTAAGCAAACACCGATTATAGGTCTCTCATTTTTTAATTCTTTTTTTATAAAATCTCTTTCTAACTTAAGCCATGGATATCTTTCGCTTCCAATATCTTTGACTCCCATTGGTCCACCCATAATTAAAATTAAGTCACCTTTTTTTGTTTGCGGCAAAGCATTTTTGTTATCTAAACGAATAATTTCTATTTTTAAATCTCTTTCTTTAGCAAATTGTTCAAAAAGACCTGGCCCCTCTATTTCCAAATGCTGAAGAACTAATAGGCGTCTTATTTCCTTCATTCACTTTCCATTATTTCAGCTGATTCAGAACAGACATTAACGCTAAACCACTTCATTGCCGACCAAGTATCTTCTTGGTATGTACCTGCTGCAATACTTACAAAACAATCATTTTCATACCAACTTCGATAACTGGGAGTTACTCCCGTTCCTTTTAAACTATTTTCTAACCCTTTTCCATATTTTTTAATAACAAGATTTAAAGCTTCATTCTCAATTTCTCTTTGCTTCTCATCAGCAAAACCTCCTAGTGGAATAAAAAAAAGAATTGATGCAATAAGTAAACGTATCATTGAGTTTTTTTGTTTATATGTAGTTAATTTCATATCGATTAATTAATTCTCTTAAATCATCAACTCTATTTTGTCCATTCTTTAATGGTCTTGAGGAGTCAAGAACGGCTGCACAACATAATTGCCAACAAGAATTTTCATTTAGTCCTAATTTCTTACATATATTTTTTGGAGCTTTGATAACTGTATTTATTTCTGCGATATGTTGAGTAGTTTCCCATAATTCTCCTTCTAAAAAGTCAATTTCAATACTTGATAATAATTCTGTAGCAACGTAATCCTTAATTAGCTCAGTTAATTCCACGATATTTTATTAAAGCAGAGAAGTTAAATCGTCATTTAGTATTTGTATAGCAAGATAAAAAAAAAGGAGCTAGTTTCTACTTCATCTTGAAGGTCCTACCGATATTAAGAGACTACATCATTTCGTATTGATCAAGTTTGGTTTTTAATTTTGTTGCTTGTTTAATGAATGACAAAGCTTCTTTTCTGCCAGTTGAATTATTAGCCTGAACTATAAGATCGGCGTATTTCTTTGCGATTTTTTTTTCCATAATTTAATATATATAAATACCGTTTTTGAATCTTGCAACTAGCGAGTCGCAACTAAAATTAGATAAGGAGTCAACGGTTAAAACCTCAGAGTCAACAAATTGGAACGGGTTAACTCGTGTTTTTAATTTATAATCAATTATTAAAAAAGCTGTTGGTATCTACGATTACATTGTTGTCAAACCCTGATTTAATTTATAGTTATCCATAATTGTGAGCTACTTCTGTCCACCCTTTTTGGTGAAGTTCGTGCCACTTTTCCCAGGCTGAATCTATGTTGAGTTTTTCGGAGGATTTGTACCCCCCAGGTTCTCCAAGGTGATTTGTGTAGAAAAGATGAGTATGAATTTTTAAATTAGGTTTAGGAGAATTTTTGCATTCTTCGAAAAAGATCATTCTGCTGCCTTCGGGATTTAATAGACATCCGTTGGGCATGCTAGTGCTACAACCAAATAAGTAATTAGGCTTCATGCTTTCACCTTAGTAGGCTTTGAGATGTTAATACATTTGTACTATAAATTATATTCTTTTTGTTTTGCTGTCAATCTTTTTAGGGTGATGTACTTATTTACTAATAATTATTTTGTTTTTTAATAAAAAAGATTATTTAGTTGAGCTTATGAATTACAGGGAAGATCTAGAAATCAAACTACAAAAAGTAACACTTGCGATACAGGAGGTTATAGAGGATGTCTATAAAACCGAAGAGGAGAAGCAAAAAATTATTGGCAAACTGATTGATTTTAAAGAAGCAATAATATCAAAAGGTATTGAACTTCATATTGAATTAGAGGCAGCCTAGAAATATTGCATATCTCATGAATATTTAATAGCTTTTAGAATATTGGTATTTATAAAGAAGGTTAATTTATCAAATGCAGCCTGGAACTTTTGAATTATTAATTCTAGTATTTATCTTTTTAGGTCTTCAAGCTTGGTGGATTATCCCAATAGTTATCAAGAATAAAAAATTAAATAAGAGAGGTAAGGATTTAAGAGAGGAAATTAAGCAATTAGAAAAGTTATATAAAAAATAAATTATTTTTTTATTTTTGCAAACTACCTATTATTAGTGAAAATCAAATATCTAATGAAATTAAAAAAATTTATTCCATTTTGCTTCCTTTTTATTGGTGCTTTAGCTTTACCACAACCTTCTCTTGCTGAAGAAAAGATTGAAGTTATACCTATTATTCAAAGTTCAAAAGGACTAAGTGGTAAAAATTTTAATTATCTAGAGGGTAAGCCTGAATTAAGACTCTTAAAAGTAAAAATTCCAGTTGGCTTGAAAACTCCAATTCACACTCATCCTTCCCCAATGTTGATTCATGTCACCAGGGGAAGATTAAAGCATGTGAGGGGTGAAGAAATTAATTTCTTCAAAGCGGGTGATGCATTTATAGAGAGTAATAATGGGGGGAGCCACTATGTGAAAAATGTTGGAAAGAAGCCTGCCATACTTCACGTGGGAGTTGTATCAGTAGTTGGAATGCCTACGGCCATAAATAAATAAGATTTTTCTCAAAGTTGTTCTATCAGGATGAGGATTAAACTTTTATGAAGAACAGCTGTAGTGAGATACTCCTCCATAGTTAAAATACTGGCTTGGCTTTAGTCGATTATATTTTTGATCTATTTCTGAGGGTTGTTCTATATATGGATTGCTAAAGACATCCTGTAACTCTTTTATTTTTTTGTAATTTCCTTTTTCAGCTTCTTCATATGCTGGAACGACCATCCATTCGCGCCAAGTATAGACTGGATTAAGGGATTTCATTGATGCTGATTTCGCTTTAATATTTCCCTCTTTCTTCAAGATTGATTGCCAGTTTTTAAACCATTCTTCCCACCTATTATTGAGCTCATCATCAATTGGAAAATAGAAACTGTCTTTTAAAGAATCTGAGTTATCAGGTATTTCAGAGAGTTTACGGAACAAAATTGTATAGTCTGCTTTTGAAATGAACATGAGATTAAAAAATTCATTTATAAGAGTTTCGTTGTAATGTTCTAAACCAAGCTTGTTTGCCCACATTTTCTTCAACTCTTTATTCATCAATTCTGAAAAATCCTTTTCGATTTGATCTAACTTTTCTTGATCTTGTTTGTTTCCTGAAAGTAACGGACTAAGAGAGGAACAGAATGTTTTAAAGTTGATTGCCGCAGCAGAAGGTTGGTTGAAAAATGAGAAATGTTCACCTCCACCTGTCCATGGTTGAAATCTTGGATCAAACAATTCACAGAATCCAAAGGGGCCATAATCCAAGGTATAACCTCCAGCAGCACAATTATCACTATTGAAGTTACCCTGGCAATAACCAACTCTCATCCAGTTGACTATAAGTGATATCAGTCTTGATCTGTATAAGGAAGCCAGTTTTATTACCTTGCTTTCAATTGAAATCTCATAATCAATTTCATCTTTATAATTTCTATCAATAAGATGTTTAACTATCATCTTTAGTTCATTGAGGGCCTCATCATGCGCATTATCCCGAACTCGTCTTGCAAAAAGTTCAATCTGGCCAACACGTAAAAAAGATGAAGCGACTCTCGTAGTAATTGCCGCTAGATTATCAATCATGATGTCAGGTTCAAAATACCTTGACCCTTTGGAATACCACGGCCTTCTAACTATTTCTGAACGCGAGACATAAAGTGTTAAAGATCTTGATGTAGGGATTCCCAAGGCATCCATTAATTCCTGTGCGAGAAATTCTCGTACGCTAGACCTTAAGACAGCTCTACCATCTGCTCCACGACAGTAGGGAGTTGGACCTCCTCCTTTAAGTTGCATTTCCATTCTTTTCCCATTGAATAAACCTTCAAAAACAGAAATTGCTCTGCCATCGCCATAACCATTACCAGTGCCAAAGGGACATTGCTGGGTATATTCAGTCCCGTAAATTGATAATGCATAACCTGTTGCCCAACCAACAGGACTCATTGGATAATTAGCAACAGAAATATCACCTGAGAAAAAACGACAAAAATTCTTGTCTTTAGTAAGTTCTGAACTTAGCCTTAGTTCCTTAAAAAGTTTGTTGCTATGGGAAATATATTCTGGTTCTGGAATAGCAGTTGGAACAACTGGTACGTAATGACCCGAATATACTGAACGCGGTTTATGATCATTCCCATCTTTTGTTGATTGAGGATCTGCTTTAAGAGAATTCATAAAAGAATAGTCAGATAGTTGAGAAAATTCAAAAAAATTTTCTGTAAGCTTTCTTTTTAATGAATCAGATTTGGTTGACATCAAATTTGTTATCTATTCTTGAAGGCTTTTTAATTTCTTAAAATTAAATACCTAAATATATTTTATATAGATTCTATTAGGGATGGTTTTTGCCGATAAGTTTGAGATTAAATAGAAGTTGAAATTTAATATTTACTAAAAAAAGGTTCCGCAGTAAAACATTTTCTTGAGAAAAATATTTAGACTTTAGTAATAAAATAAAGCACTTAGCCTTCATATTAATATTTTAATTAATAACCATTGCAAATACTTAATTGTTGACTAGTACTTTTTTGAGTTTAATCAAAAATAATGAGAAAAAGTTAAACTATTTAATCTTTTTTTGAATTGTATTCCTCCCCCTATTTCCGCACTATATCGCAGTAAATTTATTCAATTTTATACATTATTACTTTGAATGTATTTTTAACTTACCCAGCCTTTAAGCAAATCAAACACACTAATAAATAGTCCAAAACCAATAATTGGGGGTGCAACCCATCTCGTCATGAATTTTAAATAACGAGTTGTTTTAATTCCATTTTTTGAATCACTAAGTTCTTCATTAAACTTTCCAGGTACTACCCATCCCATAAAGAAAGTAACCAAGAATCCACCAAAGATAAGTAATACACCTCCAAAAATCGAATCAATAGTTCCAAGAACATTTAAGTTTAATGCAGAAGGAATGCCTGCTAAGAATAGGAAAAGAGTTATCAGCCAAACAGATTTTTCTCTTTTAAAACCAAATTTATCCATTAAAGAGGAAACTGGAACTTCCAATAATGAAACAGAGGAAGTTATTGCTGCAATATAAGCTAGTGCAAAAAATGCAACAGCTACAATTCTGCCAACCGCTCCATATGAACCAAGGCCCGTAGGAATTGATATAAATAATGCACCAACTGTTGATTCAGAAATAGCGTCACTTAAACCGAATGTTAAAACTATTGGGAAAGTTATAAATCCAGCCATTAGTCCAACCAAAGTATCTAATGCTGCAACTCCAACACTTAGTTTTGGAAGATTACTTTTTTTATTTAAATAGGATGCATAGGTAACCATAATTCCAATCCCTAAGCTTAAGGAAAAGAATGCTTGTGTAAAAGCGTTTCTTATTGTTTGAGGATTTCTCAATTCATTAAAATCAAACTTAAGTAGGAATGTTTTATATCCTTCCCATGCACCGGAAAGTGAAGTAGCCCAAATAGCAAGAATCACAATAATTATGAAAAGGATTGGCATGAAATATCTAGTAACCTTTTCTATCCCCCTTTTTATACCTGATGAAACTATTATTGCTGTAAGTACAAGACTTAATAGGTGGCCCAACAAAACACTGCTGCCACTACTAATTGAGCCAAAGAATGTTTCCGCTTCAGTTAAATTCTTTGGTAATCCAAAAAATAAAGAATGGAACAAGGTATCTGCAGTCCATCCCATTATCACTGAATAATATGATGCTATTCCTAGAGGAGCTATGAAGAAAAGAATTCCTAATGGATACCAATTCTTTCCAGCCAGCTTAACAGGAGCAAGCAATGTGCTTGACATTGCGTTTCTTCCTAGAGCCATTTCAGCAACAAATACCGGAAGACATACAATTAAAACGATCAATATATATAAAAGTACAAACGCCGCACCTCCACCTTGAGATGCTCTGTAAGCAAAACCCCAAAGGTTGCCTAGACCTACTGCACTACCAGCAGCTGCGAGAATGAATCCTAGCTTACTAGTCCATTGTTCTCTCTGAGAAATTTTTGAGTCCAAAATTAAAATCGTTTTTTTATAGTTGATTTATAACTCATAAATGAAAATTAGTTAACACTCTGCTTAATAAAAACTAATTTTTTAGATTAATTTTTTTGATAAAGATTTAGAATTAAAAAACTTTAATTATTCTCATGACTATTGAAACTACTATTTTAGATTTTCAACTAAGTAATACCTATGAGGAGTATGAATCATATATGAATGAAAAAGAACAGCAAACAATGTTTAAAGAAATGGGTGTTAAAACATTTTATATTGGTAAATCATTAGATGATCCTCAAAGGGCGACTGTAATTTTTCAAGGACCAGAAAATGTTTTATATGATATTTTTATGAATCCTGAAACAAAACCTATAGTTGAAGCTTCAGGACATATTTATGCAGGGACAAAAATCACTCGCTGGATTTCTTAAAAAAATAATTCTTTTTATGAATTACCAACTTTTAATTGAATCATATTCTCTTGGGTCATCCCTTTCTGAGCAAGACATAGAACTCTTAAGTCTGGAACTTGAAACTCAAATCATGAACATTAATATATCAACAGAATTTGGATGTTTTAAATATGCTCCCTCTCATATTTGCGAAGGTCTTAATTTAAAAAAAGATACTTATTGGATAATGTGCCTTGCTGAAATATTAGATTTACACAAGCCCCCACAATTTGGGAAAACGAAAAGTGTGGAGGTTTTCGATTTACTTCTTGAAAAAGGACTTGTTATTGGCTAATAAATTATTTATTTGATTATTAAAAATGAATTCTTTTTTTCTTTATGCTGATAGGATTGATCTTAGGTCAACAAAAAAAAATGGAAGATTCTGGGGGATGGATATTGGAAAATCTTATTAAGCTAACTAGATCAAGCGAAAATAAATTTAAAAGAGGGAATTTTAAAGCCGCTTTAGACGACAAAATTAAAGCTAATGCAATATTGAAATCTAAATCTTGTGATGAAAAAATGATTCAAAAATATAGAAAAGAATTATCTAGTTTGTATTGCTCAAAATTCGATCTTATATTCGATCATAAACTGAAAATTAATGAAATAAAGATAAATGAAATAGCGAAAATGTTGGAACGCAAAAGTCAGGAAAAATTAAAAAATCTTGATTATAGAGGTGCAATAAAAGCATTAAGAAGGGCAGAAAAATATTTATCAAATTAAAAACAAACCAAACTACCTTAAGTTTTAAGAAGTTTTGCTTATTGTGTTTTTTTTAGCTCATTTTAAAGTTGAAATACTTAAAGTAATAATTCATGCAAAAACAAAATAAAAAGAAAATAAAAAGTTTTGATAAAGATGAATTAGATGTTTTAGATAGGTTTTTGAGGATCTTATGGAGAAAAGAGGTTGAATACAAAATAAATATTTGATAAAAGCATATTTGTAGAAGATATCTTATGAAAGTTCAGATGGGATTACTAATTATTATTTTTATTTTTCATTCATTATCTAATTTTACGTTTAAAAAAAGAGTATTAAAAAATAAGTTTAGAAAGGCTCAAAAATTAAATTAAATCATTTGATTAAAGACATGAATTTAACAAAGGGAATACAAAAAAGTTTAGGTCCGGGAATTTTGCTAGCTGGAGCGGCTATTGGGGGTTCTCATTTGTTGTCATCAACTACTGCTGGTGCAAGGTTTGGATTTTCATTAGTTGGCCTAATACTTCTTACTAATCTTTTAAAATATCCTTTCTTATTGGTTGGGACTAGATTTACAGCATCTACTGGTAAATCATTATTAGAAGGTTTCAAAGAGCGGAATTCTTTATATCTCCCTTTATTTCTAATAGTTAGTTTAATTACAGGTACTTTCACAATAGCGGCTGTAAGTTTTGTCTCTGGTGTCCTGTTAACTAATATTCCCTTTTTCTCAGCTTTCCCAGTCATGGATTTGTCTATAGGAATCCTTATTGTTTCTGGAATGATATTAATTCTTGGTAAATATAAAGCCCTTGATAGGATTTCAAAATTTTTAGTATCTCTCCTAACTTTTTTAACATTATTTGCAGTTTTATCGCTTTTATTCAAAGGTACAATAAATGAGTCTCTAAATATGAGTTTTTTTGAACCAGAAATCAGTCCATGGAAGTTAACAAATTTAGCTTTTTTGATCCCTCTAATGGGATGGATGCCTTGCCCAGTAGAGTTATGTGTTTGGCCTTCTTTATGGATGTTTTCTCGAGCAAAAGATTCAAATTATGAACCAAATATTAGTGAAGCAGAATTTGATTTTAATCTCGGTTATGTAATAACTGTTGTTACTTCTATTTTCTTCCTTACTCTTGGAGCCATAACAATGTATGGTACCGGCGATGGAATGCTTTCCGGAAGTGGAGTCTCCTTTGCTCAAAAATTAATACTACTTTACACTAAATCTATTGGCAGTTGGGCTAAATGGATCATTATACCTGCAGCATTTGCCGCAATGTTTAGTACCACAATTACTTGTCTAGATGCATATCCAAGAAGTATTTCTGCTATTCAAGGATTATTGAGAGGAACTGATTTTGGACATATGGATTCCAAGGCAGAGCGAAATAGATTTCAACTGTGGATGATTGTACATATCTTTGCATCATTAATAGCTTTGCTGATTGCAAGGTCTGGAGGTATGGGGGTAAAAGATTTTGTATTTGCTGCAATGACGGGAAGTTTTCTAACCGCACCTTTATTTGCATGGATGGCAATGGATACTATAAATAGCAAATTAGTACCAATTAAAAATAGATATGGATTATTGCTAAAAACAATAAGTTGGATAGGATTGATTTTCTTAACATTATTTAGTTTGTTATTTATTGCAAATTCATTCTTTGGAATTGGGATTTATTAATTTGAAAATAAAAAATAATTATAGGGTTGATTTTTCTTCAGAATTCGTTTTTCTAGAAATGTATTATTTTTAGTACTAATTATGGTTATGCCTCAATCTACTTTAGAGAGCCTATTATTTTTCTTAATACTATCTCTTGTTGCAACATACATTGTGAATTTAAAGTATTCTTCAAAGTTAAAAATACAAAAGTAGAATAAATATATATATTAATCTTTTTTCTAAATTGCATTTATTTACTTGGATCACTCCAAGTTTCTTGGTATAACCAACTCAAAAAAGTAAGAGTAAGTATATTTCCAAATGCATAAAGTATTGCTAATAATGGGTTATAAATATTGGCAATAATTGTCGACATTATAAAGATTATTAACCCTGAAACAACCAAATCCTTAATAGGCAAATGATTAAAATTTACCGAATTTATCATTTGAAAATTGTTTTAAATAGATTAAATTAATTATAAAACCAAAAAGTAACTTATTTATAAGGTAATATCATCTAAAATATGAATAATTTTAGAATTGCCAAAGTAATCATAGTTTTTTCATCATTATTGTATTTAAGCTTTACTTTTTTAAGAAACTATAATTCTCCAGAAAATATAGAAAAAAGATGTATTCTTAAATTCGAAAAAGATTTTAAAAATAATTTGGAAACATCTCATGAAGAATGGAATCAAAAGTTAGATTTAGCCGATAACAATTATTTAAAATGTATGGGAATTCTTCAGTATTAATTATGGGAGAGGCAAAGAGAAGAAAAAATTTAGGTATTCCGCCTAGAGAAAAAACTGAAGATATAAAGTTGCCTCAACTTGATAAAAAAGCCATACAACAAAAAGTTAGGTCTACATTATATAAATATCCAATTATTCCTTTTCTTTTTTATGGAGCTGCAATATTGATCTTAATTGGAGGTTTATTTTATGTTTTCAAATTCTTTAATAATGCTTAATTATGATGGTTCTTAATTTTGACATTAATGAATCTTTTGCGTCATAAATTAAAAAAACTTTAGGGATAATAAATGAGAAATTTTTATTCTGCAAAAAAATCAAAGAAATAATATATTAGACTTTTTTACGATTGACACCATCTTATTGTGCTGTAATTTTGAATTAAATTAAAACTATTTATGAAAAAAATAAATAAAAAATATGCTGAAATAATGCGCCAAGCTGATAATGCGGTTGGAAGAAAAGAAGTAGTAAGTTTATTAAAAAAAGCTGCAATGATTAAGTCTGAATCAGAGGAAAACTTAGCTGCTTAAATTAGAAAGCTATTTTATTAGGATAAATAAAACACCATAAAGAATAATAGATGAGGATGCAGCCATAAAGATAAATGGTAGTATCATGCCTGAGTTTAACCATCTTAAAAGTCTAATTTTTTTGTTAATTATTCTTGCCATTTTTTCTGAATCTCTTATTTGCAAATTAACAAGCAAATAAATGGTGTAAATGGTTAATTAATCTTTTTAAATATCATTCTTTAACTATTTTGAAATTAAATTTTTTACAGAAAAATATTTTAATTTCATCCGAATTTTACATTTTAAAAGAAATTTTTAGGTAATTAATACCTTGTATTCTTGAAGTTTCTCATGCAAGATTTAGAAACATTAAATTTTAAATAATGATTGAAAATTTCAAAGAGAGCCCTGAAGAATTTAAAGATTATGATTCCGAATTGTTACTTAAGATTATAAATAAGACATCAGTTGAGGTAAGAAAAAGTGATGATAAAGAACTATTTGTAGATGAAAATTGGAAAATTAATTCAAAAAATATCGAAAATGAAATTTCTTCAGATAATTCAAATTTGAAGAAAATATTATCAGATATATTCCCAAATAAAAAAATAGTTATTCAGAATAAAAATGATGGTTCTCAGACTATTTTATTATCCTAATGTACTCAATATTAAAATATTTTTTCCAATTTATAAAGCCTTTATTTTTGAGAAAATAATTAGTTAAAATTACTCTCGCGTTATTTTTTAGGAGGTGTTATTGTTCATTTACGTTCATCCAAGTTTATAATTCTGGACGCATGACATGGGAATAGGGAACGGGATTCTCATTAACTGCAAAAGATCATGAATAACCTCTTACAAATAAGAGAAAAAATCAAAAGAGCCAATAGGCTTTACGAAGCCAAACTTTTGGCAACTAAAAATGGAGAAGTAATTCCATACAGAAGATCCGTCTTTGAAGAAAGAATCAGGCAAACACAAAAAGGAATGAAATTGAAAGACTAAAAAAATTTACATTCTTTATTTGGAACTGATCAAAAAGAGAGGGAATGATCCCTCTTTTTTTTTCAAGAAGTAAAGTATATTTCTTTTGCCGATTCTCGATTATTAAAAGAAAATTATTTTGATGCTTTTACTATTGATTTAAAAATATATAAATGGCAAATTTAATTCAGGAATAAAGAGGTAAATAAAGATGTTTAAAAAGAAATATAACCAATTAAATAACTCAACCAATACATCAAGGTTAGATCAATTCTTATGGTTTATAGAAAATTATTTGCCACAAAAGAAAGATCGAGGTGCTCAAAAAATATTGTATATTAATAATTTTGAAGAAGAGACTATTAAGAAATTCTCAAAATTAGCCTCTATACGTTCTAAAACATTATTTCCAACTACAAAAAATACGACAATTTCTTTTACCTTTGGTAATTGGGCCTTGCCTTACCTGAAATTGCTCAAGAAAATAGGGATAGTTAAGTAAGAAAATTTTTATTGACTAAGAAAAGATTTATCGTAAAGATAGAGATAAGTAAAGAGTATGAAGTCTTAATGAGCTCTTTTCGAAATTTGAGAAACAATACTCACTTTACATAATAAATACAATTGCTAAGTTTAAAATAAGAGGTCTACTTATTATGTTTCTAAATTATCTGCCTAGTGAGATGGTTGAAGTGGTTGGTTTAACAATGATTTTTTCATTTCTAGTTGGAACTATATTAATTTTGTTATTTACATCAGATCAGGCAAATACAAAGAATCTATATTTAAAGAAGGCTAAATAAAATTAAATAATTTATTTTTATTAAAAGGTCTATTTTTTAAATAAAATTAACTCGCAGGTGCAGAACATAATTTTTAATATTGAGATATAAATAAATTTAAAATTATGGGCGAAGCTAAAAGAAGAGAAGAATTAGGATTGCCACCAAGACAAAAAGAAGTTGAATTATATAAATCTGATAGATACATTTCATGGCTTCCAATTACTAAATCAAGAATTAAGAAATACCCTTATATGGGTGTAGCAACAATGGCTATTGGAGCGATAATTTTCTTAGTAAGCGGGGGCGCAAATAGTATTAATTAGTTATATTTTGGATAGGCTTGAAATATACTAAGATTTTTTTTGTAATAGTTTAAGGCCAGATATTATTGAGACTATTGAAGCTATACCAAGAAATATCGAGTAAAAAGGTTGCAAATTAATAATCCCAAAATTACCTGTATGCAATTTTATTAACCAGAAAGCATCTATTCCTAGTGGTTGAATAATACTATAAATAGTCCCAGATACAATAGTTATTAGTAAAGGGATTGCTGAAATTGCGGTTATTTTTCTGTGAATTTTTCTTTGATTTGTTTTTAATTTTTCCATCTATTTCCTCAAATAGATATGTAATTCTTTTTCGTTTTTGCATGGCATCCATTTATCTTGATTCTTATGTATTCCTTCGCAACCAAGTTCTAAAGATCTATTTTCAGCGTCCTCTTCAGAAAAAAATGTACCCCTCATATGTGCATGCGAATAACTATTGAAATTAAGAGATAAGGAAAATAAAAAAATAAAAAATTTAAAATTTCTAAGAATAATTTGCATTATTTCAAATTAAGTATTTGTATTAAGGAGAGATTTTATCAAATATTTTTGTTTTGCCAGTTTTACTAAATGAGACTACTTTGTAGTTTTCATAATCATGAGAGTGCGAGTCGTGAGCATGCATTTCCATCCCAGGAGAGCCAAGTGGCATGCCAGGAACTGTTATCCCATTGATATTTGGTTTTTCTCTAAAAAGTTTGTTGATTGATTCAATTGGGACATGTCCTTCAATAGTATAGTTAGCTATTTGAGCAGAGTGACATGATCTTAGATTATTGGGAATTTGATATTGGTTTTTAATTACTGAAACATCTTCAACTATATTATCAACAACTTCCCATCCATTATCTCTTAAATGATTGATCCATTTTTTGCAACAACCACATGATGCTGATCTGTAAGAATCAACTTTTGGGATATCTATATTTTCTTGAGTTAAAGCAATATTCTTATTTGGATTAATTATATTTGTAAAAAGAATTCCAGAAAAAATTAGATAATTTAAAAATCCTCTTTTAATAAATATTTTATTAAGTGCCATAACAATTAAGACATTATTTTTGAAATTTAAACCAAACATAATTGAAAATTTATTAAATCGCTATTTAATCAAAATCAAGACACTCATAATTGTCATTAAAAGATTCTCGACAAAACTAATAATTCCCAATGGAGTTTTTGCATATCCACCAATACATGCACAATTTAATTTTAATTTATCCAAATAAACAGCCTTAAATACTGAAATCATTCCAGAAATGCCTAAAATTAGGGCAATAAAAATAATTAAAGAGGGTGGAGAAGAATTAAGAAAACTTATTCCAATTAATAATTCGCAAAAAGGATAAATATATATCCAGCCATCAAATTTAGAAGATATCAAATCATATTTCTTATAACTTGTTCCAAAAGCTTCAATATCCATAAGCTTGAGCATCGCCAAAAGACAAATTGATATACCCATAAAAATTTGGAAACTTTTAAGCAATGAAAAGGTTATCAGAAATGAAGTGCCAAAGACTGCAATTAAGGGGGTAAATGGCTTAATATTCATTTTTAACTTTTAAGGATAGAGTTACAAATACTAGATGGATTTGCTTGTTTAACTATTTTTAGTCTTTTGATAAGTTTGTCTCGATCTATTTGATGTTTTAAATATTTAATACATAAATTTTTTTCCTGATATACCTTTGCAATTGGAGCAATCTTTAAAGCAATAGCAAAAGTACCAATAACTAAAAGAATGTTTGTAGCTAGTCGAATATTTGGTCGAAAATTTGATCTCATTCGTATTCTTTATTTCTGTCAATAACTTCCCTTAAATATATATCTTTAAGCTCGTCATTGTATCCTTTTTCTTCTGCAAATTTCTCTAATTCCATCAACTCTTTTTCTGTCATTAAGCAGATTTGGATATATTGTTTTTCATATCTTCAATTTGGTTGATTAAGTCATCTAACCATTCTGTATTATTTTCGGATTTTTTCTGAAAATATGTAATTTTAGGTTGATTTATTTCTAGTGTCTCATAATCTCCACTCATAAATTACCCCTAAATTTATACTCTGCATAATTTATCTAGAGAGATTATTCACATCAATAGGTTCTATTACTTATTAGACATTTACCATGAGTAACAAGTCCCTTTTTAATAGTATAAATATTATGGAATTTATCTCTAAAAAATATGGCAACCAATGAAGAACTAGAAAAAAGAATTGAGACTTTAGAAAAAGAAGTACAACATCTAAAAGCTTTTCTGCAATATCAAATGAGAAATAAGAAAAAGTGATTCTTGTTGCATAGCAATTACTTTTGGTCAGATAAGCATTTTCTCTTGGTTATTTTAGGTACCTAATTAAAAAGCTAAATATTAAAAATTAGTCCATAATTAGTCGCTTGAAAAATAACTTTAGTCATTGATATTTAGAACATATTTGTTTTTATATATATAAAACTACTTTATATGATTAATTCAATAGCTATTACATTGTTATTATTAGGCTCTTTAGTCGTTTACAAAAGACTCAAAAGAAAGAAACGACAATTTCACGCACCACCTACAAATCAGCTTCCTAGTTGAAAATTAAATTCCGTCTTCGTCTTCTCCAAAAGGATTGTATCTAATATCCCAAATTAGAACGACCGCTATAGATAAAAGCAATAGGCCAAAAATAACTTGAGGAGGAGGAAATAACATCAATGAAATATAACAATTATAAATAAGCTTTGCTTATGAAAATTTTAAAGGGTAATTTATATTGTTTGGTTCTAAATGTGTTAAATAACAAGCTGTTGTGCAATCTACTCCCTCACTATTGATGCTACAAGAAGTTATACATTCAAAAAAACTTTCCAAAGCATCGGAATCTTTAATATTTGAATAAATGTCTTTATTCATGGTTAAACTTCCATTCTGAAGCTTATCTAGCAATTAATTTTTAATAATGTCAAATTTTAGGTAAAGTACCTATTCACCATTTTTTTAAAAACTGTTGAATCTATAAGTTTTTTTCACCCTTCCTCTAATAGTTTTTTATATTCTTTTCTCGCTTCTTCAATAGAATCAACCCTAGAGCTTTTCATAACTGGCTTACTTGATCGCTTAAGCACACAACCATAGGAGATTGAAATTGCATTAATCATAGAAGGGTTCTTAGAACTATCTTCGAAAGGTTCAAATACTTTAATCCTTGATCAGGCTTTATTGATTAAAATAAATTTTCCATAAAAAAAGGGCGTTAGCTTCGCCCCAATCAAAAAGCGGGATAATCCCCATCACCCAACCTTTTTAAAATCTTAGCACTACATATGGTGTTTGTAAGTATTAAAAATTACCTATTGATGGGGTTGTTTGTTTCTGTTTAATTTGTCATTATAGGAGTCCCCATCACCTAGGCTCGTAAGAGTCTTTTTTTTTGCATTTTTCCTTTTAGGCTTAAGTTCTTATTAATTAGTGTTTAAAGACTTTTTATTTAATTTTTAAATTCGATAATTAATAATTAAATAAATAATTTTATTCATGCAAACTTACATCGTACACTGGCAATTTCCAGATCAAGAAAGTCATATGCAAGGGGCCGAAGCTTTTGCGGGTTTTGTTGAAGGAGGATGCGAAGGTGATGAATTTGATGGGTTTAAAGTTCTTAATCGAGTCGTAAATCCTGAGGGAGCTAATGGTTGGGCAATAGTTGAATCTTCAAACCATCAGAACATTTGGAAATGGAGTAGTATTTGGGTCGATAATTTTGGCGTAGAAATTGAAGTTACACCAGTTCTAACGGATAAAGAATTTCTTTCCGTCCATAAAGAAATTGCGGCAGCCTCAAACTAATAGTTAATCTTTTAGTGTTTTAGTGTTGATCTAGAATAAAAGGTAGTAATTAATTTATATGGAAAAATTTTCTTCTGAAGAAATTGAGAATCAATACAATTTAATAAAAATGCTTTTGGCTGAACCTGAAAAGTATAGAGATGCCATTAATGCAATAAAGAAAGATATTGCATATATGCCAATAGAGCTTAAAAAAAAACTTGAAGAAGAGAATATTATCTTTTAAATGAAAGCAAATAAGATTTATTATGATCGTTATTTTTTGAGATTAGTAAATAGACAATCTTATTAACTAACCGAGAGAGTCTAAATCTCTACGATGGTGAACTGTATTTCCGTCATCTTGTGGAACTTTTTGTTCTCTCATTAAATCTTCAATTGTTGGATAATCTTTTGCATTATCAAGATCTCTTACATTTTTATCTTGAATTGCGAATGGTGACCTTTTAAAATTCATAATTAATTTCCTCAAAATTTTTGTTGGATTCTGATTACAGATCCTGGATTGTCATGTACGTAAGAGTTGAATTCTCTCGCAAGCATTAGGCAATCGTATGCATCGCGTGCGTAGAAGCCAACTTCATGTGTCTTGTTTGATGAATCTTTGTAACTCAACACATATTTATTACAAGATTTGATCGCTGTTGAAGGCATTTAATTTATTTCTTTTACCACTAAGTTCTAACTAAGCATGCTCATCAAACGATTAATAAAAATGTACGGTTTAAGGCACAAACATATACGGATAGAGGACCAACAACTAAATTAAAAAATGAATATAATCGCGGGTAATTTAATTTAAATAGAGATAAAATTTTGTTACTTCTTTAAATTTTTTTTCAATGGTGGCCTATTTTTGCAAGCAACTTTCTCTAAAACTATTGTTCTCAAGACACGTTAATTATCTCGCTAATTTAGTGTGTTCGAGATCATAAATATATTTTTCTCCATCACCATCACCATCATCATCATCATCATGAAAGGAAGAGATTAATACATACACTCCACCAAGTCCAAGTAACATAGATAAATAAAGAATTGGATCTGTCATGACTTAAGTTTGAAACATTCAAATTAAATTTGAGGAAGCTTTTTAATATCTATATTTTCTTTTAATTATTAAGATGAACAATTTTCTACGATCAAAAATTATTTTTTTTGTTTGAGAAAACTGAAAGTAAATCTAAAATAAGGAAAATTTGCTGCTTTTTAAAAGTGGGTTTTAAAAACATTTTAAAAATCAATGTGCGGAAGATTTGAGCTTAAAACTAAATTTGAGAAGTTGCCAAAGGTTTTGAAACAAGACTATCCAAATGGACTTGATTCTAAATACGAGATTCAAAATCTAATAAGACCTAATGATCCTGTCCTTGTAATTAAAAACGAAGGAAGAGTTAAAACTACTTTTATGACATGGGGGTTTATCTCACCTTGGGCTAAAGACCCATTTGATAAAGAAAGACTAAGGCCATTTAATGCAAGATCAGAATCAGTAGAAGAAAAAAAATTATTTAGTGGAAGTTGGAAATATAAAAGGTGCTTAATCCCTTCGAGTGGTTTTTTTGAAAAAAAATATCGTATTCGAAAAGAGAATTATGAGACTTTTTGGCTGGGAGGAATCTGGAGCAAGTGGAACTCAAATGATGGGGATGAAATAGAGAGTTTCTGCATTTTAACAACTGAACCGAATGAATTAGTAAAACCTTTACATCACCGTATGCCTGTAGTTGTTCCTAATGGATACGAAGAACAATGGATAGAGCAGGTGAAAGATTCTGCTCAATTAAAAGGTTTACTTCCAATCATGAAGGGTTGGTCTACTGATGGATGGCTTGTAGAAGAAGTTAATAAAAAATCAACTGCTCAATTGAGTTTGTTTTAAATTAGACACTTACAAAGCTAGAAATAGTATCAAGAGGAATATTCATGGCTAAGTCACATCGGTTGGTTGACTCAAAAAGTCTTCAGATTTTATTCATCCAGCTAATCCAATCAGCTGATATCTCTTTGGGACAAACAGCCTCGCATTCAAGATTGTTACTACATTGGCCAAACCCTTCAATGTTCATTTGTTTACGCATTTTTCTTGACCTATCTTTTTTACCATTAATCCCCTGAGGGAGTTGTCCTAAATGAGCTAGTTTTGCCGCTACAAAAAGACTTGATGATGCATTCTTACATCCTGCAACGCACGCCCCGCAACCAATACAGGTAGCGGTTTCAAAAGACGAAAATGCTTTTTCGGGACTTATTGGAATTAAATTAGCATCAGGTGCCTTACCAGTCTCGGTAGGAAAATATCCGCCCGCAATAATTAATTTATCCAATGCATTTCTATCGACAGACAAATCTTGGATAATTGGAAATGATTGTGCTCGCCACGGTTCAAGGATTATCAAAGCATTATCTTTAAAATTCCTCATATAAAGCTGACAAGTAGTTGTTGCTTTTTTTGGCCCATGAGGTTGACCATTTATTAAAAAACCACAACTTCCACAAATCCCTTCTCTACAATCATGATCAAAAGTAATAGGCCTTATATTTTGAATTATTAATTTTTCATTTAATTGATCTAAGGCCTCGAGTAAAGATATATTTACAGAAACTCTTTCTAAAATAAATTCTTCATAGGAACCCCTAGATTCATAAGAATCTTGCCTCCAAACTTTAAATTTGATAGAAATAAAATCTTTCATTTATAGTTTCTAGTATTTAAACCAATCTTCTTAAAGTTTAGTTCTTCAGAATATCTTATATGAGAATTATTGTCAGAATTAAATTCCCAAACTGCTATGTGTGAGAAAAAATCATCATTTCTCTTGGCTTCTCCTTCTTCAGTTTGATATTCTTCTCTGAAATGGGCTCCACATGATTCCTCCCTTTCAATGGCATCTTTAATCATAAGTTTTGAGAGTTCAATAAAGTCTTCTAGCCTTAAAGCCTTTTCAAGCTCTACATTTAAACCAGAATTTGTTTCAGGAATTTTTAAATTGGATTTAAAATTTTTATTTAATTTTTCTACTTCTTCAAGTGCGAATTCTAGGTCCTTTCTATTTCTGCTGATACCACATTTTGAGATCATTATTTCCCCTAATGTTCTGTGGAAATAGTCAACAGGTTTATCACCTTTAATTTTTAGTAAAACTTTTATCTTTTTATCTACGGAATTTAGAGCCTCTTTACAAGCCTCATCAACTTTTTTGTTATCTATTTCCTTATTATTCGCTAGCCAAGAGGTGATAGTTTTTGGGGATATAAAGTATCCATCACATAAGCATTGTAATAAAGCATTAGCACCTAACCGATTAGCTCCATGCACAGAATAGTTCGCCTCTCCTAAAACAAATAGGCCACCAATGTTACTCATCAAATTGTAATCTACCCATAACCCACCCATTGTGTAATGAGGGGCTGGATAAATCTTCATAGGTACTTTTGTTGGGTCTTCACCAACAATTCGTTCATACATTTCTAATAAATTCCCATATTTAGCCTTTATAACTTTTAATCCATTTTTGTTTATTGAATCTTTTAAATCAAGATATACTCCTTTACCACCAAAGCCAATGCCAAAACCTTTCTCACAGATTTCTTTTGCTCTTCTAGAGGCAACATCTCTTGGGACTAAATTTCCATACTTAGGATATTGTCTTTCAAGAAAATAGTCTCTTTCATGTTCTGGAATATTTTCAGGATCATCTTGTGAATTAATTTTTTTTGGTAACCAAATCCTTCCATCATTTCTTAAACTTTCGCTCATTAAAGTCAATTTGCTCTGATAACTTCCTGCAGGAGGGATACATGTTGGATGTATTTGCGTAAAAGAAGGATTTGCAAAATTTGCCCCCCTTTTGTGAGCTCTCCAAATCGCAGTGGCATTTGATTTTAATGAATTTGTTGAAAGGTAATAGACGTTGCTATACCCACCAGTTGCCAAAACAACACAATTTGCTTTGTGAGTCTCTAAATTCCCATTAACTAAATTTCTTGTAATTACTCCCCTTGCAACATTATTTACAATTACTAAGTCAAGTACATCTCTTTTTGTAATAAGTTCAATATTTCCAAGTTTAACCTGTCGCAATAAGGCCTGGTAAGCTCCATAGAGTAATTGTTGCCCGGTTTGGCCACGGGCGTAAAAAGTTCTACTAACTACAGCACCTCCGAATCTTCGAGTGGCAAGCGTTCCATCATATTCACGAGCGAAAGGCACCCCTTGGGAGACACACTGATTAATTATCGAACTACTTATTTCAGAAAGTCGTTGGCAACTTGCTTCTCTTGCCCTAAAATCACCTCCAATAACGGTGTCTTTAAATAATTGATCTATAACGACCTTATTCCTCTCTTCTTCAGGTGATCTTGCCGCATTAATACCTCCTTGGGCTGATACTGAGTGGGCTCTTCTGGGACTATCATGATAGGTTATAAGTTTAATCTTAAAACCCTCTTCAGCGAGAGTTGCTGCTGCAGAACTCCCTGATAGACCGCAACCTACAATTATGATTTGAAATTTATTTTTACTTTCACTTGGAATATTTGTTAAATTTTTAATTGTTTTTTGCCAACCTCCTTCAACGTCTCCTGATGGTAAATTTGGATTAATGCAGTTGTTCATTTTATGAATTAAACCTTAAGTAAAAAGTCATTATTAAATAAGAAAGTCCAAAAAAAATAGATATTAATCTACTTATATATCTTATGTTTAAAGAATTACTTCGACTTAATATCCCTAAACTTCTATGGCCTGATTCAATACCTTGCACCATATGAAAAGAAAGTGAAATTGATGCTAAAGAATAAAGAACTAATATATGAAAGGCTTCTAATTTATTTTTTAGAGAGATTAACTCCAAGTTATCATCGGGCCTATTGAATCTCAATTGAAGTAGATGAATTATTAAAAAGGAGGCCAAGATTACCCCTGTAAAAGGTTGAATTTTGGATGCTAGTACTCCTATATAATCATTCCTTCTTGTCCTTAATGTAGCTTTATTTCCACTTAACCTATTCTTTAGAACCTTTTTGAAAGTTAGAAAAATATGAATTACAAATAGTGTAGTAAGGATTATTTCAAAAAAAGGTAAAAATATACTTGAATGTAAAGTTGAGGCATATATTTCAAAAGAATCAGGATTTATACCTGCAAAAATAATACCTGCAAGATGAACTGTAATGAAAAAAACTAAAAATAATCCACTATATGCTTGAAATTTTTGTGTTAGAGTTTCAATGTCCAAAAATTGAAATGAAAGTATTAGTTCTACAAGCCAATTTTAATAGAACAATAAATAAATGTAGAAAATTTCAGAATTTAATAATTTTTTATTTGCAGCAATGTAAAGCATAATTATCCATATGCCCGCCTAAGTTATTCAAAATCACTCCTAATCTGCGACGAAAATAATTTCAAGATAGTGGAAGCAAGAATCATTGAAAAATGCCCAACCAAAATAAATAACAAATGCAGTTACAAAAAAGGCAGCATATTGAAGCCGATGCGTTCCGGAATTATCAATACTTTTTTTATAATGATTAGAATTACTAATTTAAAGGATTGGATATGCTATCCAACCAAATAATGAGTAGTTAATAATGACAGCCATGAAGCCTATCATGGCCAACCTGCCATTTGTTCTTTCCGCAATAAACCAATAGGTATTGGGCCATTCAAAAATTTCCCCCATATTGGATATTTGATTATCCAATATCGGAGTTTTTTTAGAAATGTTTTCCTGATCAACATAGTAATTAGTATCTGGGTAGTAGCTTTCGCTTCGAATATTGTCTTCTTTTTTAATCATTTTTTTAGTAGAAATTAGAAACTAGAAATTATATATCTACTACATCCTATAAATTAATAAGGCTAAATAGGTTAAAAGCTATTTATTTTTTAAGACCTTTGATAAGGAAATAGCCCACAACAAATCTATTGCCTTTTTTCTTGTATCTTCTTTAGTCTTTCGTATTCAACGTGTAGAACACCTAATCGCCAAGCATCTTTCAATCCTTTTACACCTCCCATCAAAAGTTTTGCATCTGAAGGTGAATGTAACTTCATGTTCAAGAAATCTTGTTGCCATAATTTGTCATTCCATTTATTAATCATTAAACTTGCTCAATTTTATAAAGTATATCTTTGCAATTATATGTTTAGTCCCATCCCCTAGCTAATTTCGTATCTAATATCTTTGCAAACCCTCTTAAACTTGAAATTGTATAAGAGGGATGAGACTTGTGATCATTAATTTTTCTAATTAGTCATAAATTAAGATCCCATTTCCTTGTTCTTTTACCCATCGCTCAATATTCTTTTCATAATTATTTTAAAAAGCAATCAAAGGTGCAAACGATAAATAACTTTTCCAAGAAAAGAAGGTTTCATCTCGCCAATTTAGATTCACTGTAAATCACTAACTAATGCTTAACTTCCATCTTCAGATAAAGATAGCAATAAATTCTATATATAATGGGTTGGCTTATATCCTAAAAAATTCAAGAAAATTCTATAAAGTCTGAGGAAAACAATAAGAATACTTCTCAAAAAGGAGGTCATTTTTCTTGATTTTTCCTAAGTCAAATTAGGTAATCGCTGAAAAGAAAGTCGGGGGCAAGAGACTTCGAACCCGGGACCTAGTGCTCCTAAAGCACTTATTTAATAACAAAGAGCATAAGTACAAAATTCTATGATTAAATACGCTTTATTCTTGCGCAAGTTTTTTAACAGATGATATTTATAGGTTTTTGTTAAATATTTAGACTTCTAAAAAATTAAAATAATAATATGGATGTAGCCTAAAGCTTATAGTTAAAAGTATTGGTTATGAATACACCTTGGGAAAAAGAGGTAAAACAAGGGAGGCGCTTTCAATTCGGTAAAAATTGGAAATCTTTTTCTAATCAAGCAATTAATGAAGAGAGCATAAAAGAAGCAGAGCGATCATTGTTAAAACTTTTAGGATGTAAAACGATTTCAGGTAAAAGCTTTCTTGATATTGGTTGTGGTAGTGGGATATTTAGTCTGGCAGCGCGTAATCTTGGAGCAAAGGTTTACTCCTTTGACTATGATCAAAATTGTGTTGAATGTACTCAGTCACTCAAAGAACGATTTTTCTATGAAGACTGTGATTGGCATGTTATGAGTGGTTCTGCTCTTGATACCGATTTTATAAAGTCTCTAGGATCATTCGATATCGTTTATTCTTGGGGTGTTTTACATCATACGGGAGATATGATGAAAGCACTAAAAAATTCGGTTATACCTTCCTCTCGACCAGATTCACTAATTGCTATTTCTATCTACAACGATGTTAAATATGGATCAAAGATATGGAAAAAGATCAAAGAAGCCTACTGTCGTGGTGGATTGATGCGGTTATTAGTCTCAGCTATTTATATTCCTTGCGCATATGGAAGAGCAATTATTGCTGGTATTATAAAATTTAAAAATCCATTTGGATACATATATAACTTCGGCGTAAATAATCGAGCAATGTCTTTTCATCATGACCAAATAGATTGGCTTGGTGGATATCCATTTGAATTTGCCAAGCCTGAAGTGATTTTCCATTTTTATAAGAATCATGGCTTTAAACTTGTAAACTTAATTACAACAAATCGGCTTGGGACTAATCAGTTCTGCTTTATAAAAGAAGAACAAGCTAATCATTCCTAGATTATTTATTCAAGTCATCCTCTCCTATTTAAACCGATCTAGATTCACCTTGTTAAATAAACTCTATTCTTAATTAATCTTTTAAAGCTCAATTTTGTATTTTGTAGACATTTAAATTTAATTTACATCCACTATTTTGAGAAAAATAACTCTTACTTGAGTTTTGTGTGAAGCAATTATATTTGTGAATTATGTATTGGCTGAGACTTACTGCTATAAGTGGTCGGGCCGACAGGATTCGATCCTGCGACCTAGTGCTCCCAAAGCACTGGGCGTTATTTTTAAGAAAACCTTGAGACTTTAGTTATAGCCTAGACTAACTGTATGTGGTGGAACGTGTTTGAGACAGCTTATTGCTAAATCTTCGAAGATCATACAAGATGTTTATAGAACTTAGAGCCCCCTTTAGAGCCCCCCTATAAGACCTAGTAGTGCCTCATATTAACTAGGTCGTAAAAATTATATTTTTCAATCTCGACCATACACTTAAATTTAAGAACAAAAATGATGAAATCTTTGATCATCAACTTCCGCCATTAAATCATATTCTTTCAATTTTTTTTGTAATCATTTTATATTCAATATCATTTACAAAATCAGCTATATATTTTTCTAAAAAATTTATATTGATTTTTAGGCTCATTAATATCCTTTATTTATTAATAGCTATTAATTCTCCTTTTAACTTTTTATTGAATTACACTCGATTATGAAATTTAATTTAGATTATTTTCAAATTCAGGTCTAATTTTAATAAGTTTTGAAATTTCTAATTCAAGCTCCTCTTCAGAATTAAAACCTAAATCAATGTAGGACTCTAAACCTAATAAGCTATCTTCTTTTAAAGTTATTTCCATTTTTTGTAAATTAATAACTTAATAATAGATTTTTATTATTTAAAACAAATAATTAGTTTTTGATTCAACACCTATAAATAATTTCATATTCTTATTTAGTTTTGTAAAACCAAAGTTAAATATCACTAAAATTTAGTTTTAGAAAATTAGAACTAGCTAATTCGCAACTTATATCCAAAATTCATCAAATTGTTATAAGTCGATTTTATTTGGATCGCGTTGAGAGAAAGACGTTTCTCCGCATTCTTTTGTAAATAAAAAAAACCTTTGTTATCTATATTTTTCTCAATAGACACATATTCTTTTCCTTTCTCTAGAATCCAAGGTTCTAATTGGAAATTATCATCTCCTATTTGATAATCCCATGGATAAATACCATTAGTTTGATTTTTTAGTGACATATTGAATACCTTAACTTCAGTGAAAGTATCCTAATACTTTGTGATGGAATTTTTGTGTATCTACAGAGACTGTTATTATGTTATTTTTTGAATCCTTCACATATTTGTTATCGCAGGCAAAAAAAAAGACCCTTACGAGCCTGGATGATGGGGATTTCTATCATGACAAATTAAAAAGAAACAAACAACCCCATGGATAGGTAATTTTTGTTACTTACAAACACTATATATAGTGCTAGGATTTTAAAAAGGCTGGGTGATGGGGATTATCACGCTTTTTTATTTAGGGCGAAGCTAACGCCCTTTTTTTTGCTTGTAAAATTTACTTCTAAAACCTTAAGCTTTATTCTAAATTCGATTTTTTGTATTTTGGGATTCGTTATTTAGTTACTGCTGTTTTTGGTGCTCTCGACGTTTCATGATTTTGTATTCCTCATGCAGAGAACCTAAGTGCCAAGCATCTCTGAATCCTTTTGCACCTTGCATTAGAAGTCTTACATCTGAAGTTGAATGTGACTTCATCTCCAAGAACTCTTTCTGCCAAGAGGTATCATCCAATTTAGTAATCAAATTTTCTTCCATTCATTTTTTATCATCCCAAAGCACACCTAGTTTGTCCATATAAGAGAAAGTTAAATCTTTTATTGTCTTTCCCATTGCTCTGTAATCGTTTTTATATTTGCTCCACAATTATTTTCTATAGCCTTCTTAAGTAAAAGAGTAAATTTTTATGGGATATTTTTAGGGGCTTTGAAATAATCAACCAAATACAGTTATTGGTTTAGGTGTAGCAATATTAGTATTGTTGGGAATTTATATAACATTACTCCAATACTTATAAGTAAGAAATTAAGCACCTTTTCAAGATCTTCGAAGATTCTAGAGCCTCCCCTAGAGCCCCTTTCTCATGTGAGAATGTAAACAATAAAAAAGAGAGTCTGGGAAACTCTCTAGTATGACTTGGTTTTTAAGAGTCGGGGCGACAGGATTCGAACCTGCGACCTAGTGCTCCCAAAGCACTCGATCAGCAAATTGCGACAGTACCTATGAGAACGAAGTGAGGCTATGACTTTAGTTTGAAATATTTGTTATCAATATGAGTCTCAAGCATTGTCCTATATGCAACAAAGTGTTGCAAAGTTAAGCATTTGATCGCCCGAGGATCGCCCGCTTGCGACCTAGTGTCTTTTAAAAGTATTTATAAATGTAATCCAAATCCATTTTTTTTCTTTTCTAATTGATATCCAGCTTGTACGAATTGAGTATTATCAGTCCCTACATCATAGAGAGTATAGTTTTTACCTGCTCCAACACCTATTACAGCTTTTTGAGGAACCTTCTGCTCTTTCTTATGATTTCCGGCTAAATCCTGTACTTCCGAATGAACAATCCCCTCTGTTAATTCCAAATGAAATTGTTGTGTACTTCTCGCAGTAAATAATCTGTTTACTTGAAGACGTGTAAGTCTATCAAGGAGTGTTAAAGGCGGGGTATCTAATGTTAAATCGTCGCCAACATCTTTCGAGCTCCCGTGAATTAAACCACAGTCAAGTTCAACAAATCCAAATTGAAGTGATGCTATCCAATCAAGAAATGATTTATCAACAGCATTTATTAGAGATTTGACTACTTCTTCACCTTTATTTATTCTCAAGGCTTCAGCTCTTTGATTGCCACGGTAACCACTTTCTAAGAGAATTTGTTCTTCCCACCAACCATATATACACCATGGTTGTAAATCATTACTTTTTGGATTAATTAATCTATGTAGAAGCTTATTACAGTTTTTTTCAGGGCCTATCATATCCCCTAAAACAAAAAGGGTTATGTTCCCAGGAGTTTTTTTTAAATCTTTTTGAATAAGTTCATAAGTATCTAAATCCCCTTTTAGCCCACTTATAAGTGCCCAGCGTTCTATCATCTTTCACAAACATGAGAAGCATCTTCAGCTCTTTCAGCAAATTCAAATCCGTTTTTTAAACGCCATGCAAAAATCGGGGGAAGACCAGCATTTATTATTGCTTTGCAGGTAAGTTCGATATCGTATTCAACTTCTCTAATTTTTACGTCATTAGTGATGTCGTTATAAACCACATAAGTAGCTTTAGTTCCTCCATGCCGTGGTTCTCCCACTGAACCTGCATTTACTATTCTTCGCATCGGCAAATTCATTTCTTTCTTTTGAATATCTTTAGAACCACTGTTTTTGACCTTTACGGCAATTGAACCATTTGCTAGTTCACGTATATAAGGTTGATGAGTATGTCCACAAAATAGAATCTCAGCTTTGGCATTTTCAACTCTCTCAAGAGCTGCGAATGCATCCATATCGGGCAGCAGATATTCATGTTGACTATTAGGACTACCATGAACAAAAAGACATTTATCTTTACGAATTGAGTAGGGTAAATTAGCTAAAAAATCCTTATTTTCTTTTGTCAATTTTTCCGTAGTCCATTGATGAGCGAAATGACCTCTCTTTTCAGCAATCTGAGAAGGGTAACTACAATCGCAGGCATCTAATCCATCAACTACATCTTCGTCCCAACAACCCTGACAAGTGGCAATTTTTTTATCTTTGATTAACTCAATAACCTCATTAGGTTGAGGACCATAACCTACTAAATCTCCAAGGCAGGTAATATTCGTAATCCCTTGTAATTCAATATCTTTTAATACGGCTTCTACCGCAGGTAGATTTGCATGTAAACATGAAATAACAGCTTGATTCATTTTTAGTTAATTTCGAGAAGTTTGTAATTGTGAATTTCTAAGTGTGGCTTGATGATGATCTAGAACAGCATCACTAAGAAGGCAATTATTGATAGTAGATTTTATTAATTGGAAGTTTAAGTTTTTTCCCTGTATGACAATTTCAGAGTGTCTTTCTGGTCTTCCCTTAAGAGGAGCAACTTGATTTAATGTTTGATATTGAGATCCTTTCTGAGTCACTATCCAGTTAAACAAGATATAACGACCATCTGGTAAGTTCATTAATGCTTTTGCTCTATATACGTCTCCATAAGCACCGTTCACTAATTCAAACCAAAAAGTATTTAAGCTTGCAGGATCCCAAATATTTTTATTGAGGTCAATACTACATGATTCAATTGCTTTGAAATCTAAAGTATCCTTAATTGGTAATTCTAGATCTCTGCCAAAATGCAAATATTTATTTGGTTGAAGATTATAAATTTCAAGCTCTTTTATCACTCTCAGATCAATTCCACTAATACCCTGAAATTTAGGTATGAAAAATTGAGGAAATTCAATAATAATTAAAATGTTCTCTTTCTCTACCTCTAAGAGCGATTTTGAACTTGATAAATCTAATAAATTAGGAATTTGATCTTTCAAAAAAGCAAAATCAATTTTTGAATTTATTGCTTGCTCTAAATTAATTTCTGAATATCCGCCAAAACGTACATAACCACAATTTCCAGAGTGATTCTTAAAAGTATTCAGTATCCAACTTGTCTTGCCGCATCCAGGAGGCCCTGATATTATCCAAGTCTGACTCATAAAAAACTGCCTGATGTATAAAATTTACACCAAAATGAAAATGAAAATCATTTTTGTTTTTATTTTTAGATATTTCTTCTGACAGGAAATAAAAAATTATAACTAGAAATTTTTGGTCTTCCTTGAAACGATTTAAGTTTTGATATTTATGCTAAATGTGAAGAATAAATTAATTCTATATATAGGCTATATTTGAAATTGAAAATTAAATCTCAGGGTTGGAGTTTAATCTTTAGTGTTGGAGCAATGGTCTGTTTAATATTGCTTATTTAGTTTTTTTAGCGGGCGATGCGCCATGCAAAGCTATGCAAGGTATTGCAAATGATCGCCTAGAGATTGCCCAAAGGATATTTAAGAATCGTGAGAAGTCAATCGGGGCGACAGGATTCGAACCTGCGACCTAGTGCTCCCAAAGCACCAGCAAGATTGAAACTATAACTGAGACTTGTGTCGCTATAAGTACTTTTAGAGAAAAAAGTGTAGCCTAATTCGGACTAATTTAGATTGATTTGCGTGAGTTTTGCGTGAGATTTAATTGACAGTCGATCTAAAAATATGAGGGACAAGCACTCTTCTTTTAACTTTTTCCTTCTCGTTATTCTGCTTCTTCTTTAACTTCACTTGCGTTTAAGTCTCCCACTTTTACTTCCTCTTCTTTTACTTCAACTTCTTTTACCTTGGGCTCTTCCATTCTAACAGCAACTACTTTTGATGCTAAAGATTCAAACTTGCCTTTAATAAAATTTACTATGAAAATTAATATTGGAACATGGGCTAGACCACCCATTATCACTTTAGTTTCTGAATAATACATTTGTAAGTATATGAAAACTTAAATATTTAAGCATAAATTTAATTTTTAAATTTCTTTTATTAAGCCAGTAAATATTAGTAATCATTTCTTGATTTGTAGTTCAATAATCTTGCTATCCTTTCTATTTCCACTAATAGCTGCTCTCGCATTGCCTAATGCTAACGTCAAATTTTAGGTAAAGTACCTATTTTTAGTTATTTATTTAAGCGATATTATTTTGAGCAAATAACAGGATTAAAAAATGATGAAACTTGCTATCGTTTTCTTGCCAATAGTCTTTGCAGTTATATGGATGCTGTTCATTGGGTTAAGAATAAATAAAAGAGATGAAAATAGAAAATTAATTAATTATTAATTGAAAAGCTTACTACTCCCACTACAAGAGCTTTGGCAGAGTCATCATGACCCAACTCATGCAGCTTATGGTATTGGTGGATTAATGGTATTGTTAATAATTTATAATCGATTACTCAATAAATATCAGTAACAAGAAACCCCTCCAGAAATTCCAACTACTGAAAGGGTTATTAAATCGACTCGCAACTATATTGAATCAATCTATGTCTTGCAGCAAACGTAGAGTGTGCTTACGAGGTTTGGCCTCAATTAATTTATAGCAAAAAATTTTAAACCCCCGCTACTTTTCGTTCCGCTTGTCGTTTTTTTAGAATTGAATAAGCTCGTGAAGCCCATTTTCTAGAAATATCAAATTCAGTATCTAACTTCTCTTTGAGTAATTTGCCAATTTTAAAAACTTCTACTAAGCCTAGATAAATTATTATCAGCACCTTAGTTATGTTTACTGCACCCGCTGCTATCTTTTCGATTCTTTGCTCTTCCATTTGAACTTATTGAAGCTCACTAAAATTAACAGAGGTGAGAAATTATGCAAATGTTTTTTAAATTAAAAATAACTTCTAAAAATACTGGTTTTCTTCCAACCTTCTTTCAATAATTCTGCGTATTCTTTTCTAGCAGCTTCAACAGTTTCTACCCTGCTACCTTTCATTACTGGTTTGCTTGATCTCTTATAGACACAGCCATAACTAATCATCATTGCATCAATGCTTGGCGAAGGCTTAGAAACATCCTCAAATGGTTCAAAGACTTTAATTCTGGATCTGTCCTGATTTATAAGAGTAAATTTCTCCATAAATTAATAATAGACAAAAAAAGGGGCGACAGAAAACTCCTTGATAGTTAAGCAATAAGTCGGGAAGAACCAAATACCTTACTATCTTCTAAAGTTACGCCAATTATTCTGTAGAAAATAACTTTTGCGTGAGTTTTGTGTGAAAATTCAGAAGTCGAGATTGTGGATAATTTAGAAATAAATTTATAAGTTAAATAATATAAATTAAGATCTTATTGAAAATATATACTAATGAATTTTCAAATAACTAAAAAGAAAAAGGAAATAAAAAAGAAAACAATATCTAATGCTTTTACACTTGTCGAATTAGTCGTCGTAATTATGGTTATTGGAATATTGTCAGCGATAGCAGTCCCAACTTTTCAAAATGCTAGTGATAAAGCTAGGCAGAAAGAACCTACAAATCTCATTGCTAGTTATTTAAGAGCTGCTCAAGCTTATTTTACTGAATATGGAGATTTGCCAAAAAATACAATGGATTTAGGCGAGTACATGAGTGTAATTGCATGCACTAAAAATTATCCTTCTTATTGTCAATCTGAATCTCCTGTTGACTATACAAATTTGGATTCAGTTAGTTGGACAACCCCGAGTGGTTATTTTGATATATATATGGAAACAAGTGCGAATAGAATTACCTTCAGAGCCTTACCAGTGCCGGTTTATGAACTTTTAGGTTATGGGACTTCAGCCTGCTTTAATTCCCAAACGGGAGTTTTAAAAATTAGTGAGCAAAGTAAAAGGTTAGGTAGAAACATCCCATACGTAGATTGTTAAATTAAATTTTAAGGATTAGTCTTTACCTTTATTTTTATTTAAAAATGAAATTACTAAAAAAAAGAAGATTACTCAATTCATATGAATCTATTTTATTTGCATATTTATTATTGTTTCTCTCATTAATCAGTTCAAAATATGAATATTTAGAGTGTTTTAAATGTGGTTTAAATTATAAATTTATAGTTTCAATTCTTTATTGTATTGTTTTTGGTTCTTATCAAATACTTTTTTTAAACGCTTTTTTTAATAAACAAAGAAATCAAATAAGATTCTTCTACTTTTTATTTATACCTTTAGTTATTTACTTTCCCATCTCAATTTATTATTTTTACAATTTTATAAAAGCAATTATGTTTATGCTTTTTTGATCATATAGTCAAATTTTTAAATTTTATATACAATGAAAATAATAATTACCTAGCTTTGAGAAGCTTTATTATTTAGAATGAAAAACTTATCTAAAGAAAGCAAAATTTCTAAAACCATTTCCTTCTTTAGCCCAGTTATTAGAAAAGAGAAGGTTTTAAATAATGTTATTCAAAAATCCTTAAATGATGAAGGGTTCACTTTAGTAGAACTAATTGTTGTCGTCATGATGATTGGAATTCTCTCATCTATTGCGATTCCTCAATTTATGTCTGCTGCTGATAAGGCAAAGCAAAAAGAGGCTTCAGCAATTGTTGCTTCAATGGTGAAATCTGCCACTGCATACAATACAGAATATGGTGCGTTACCAGCAAATATGGGTGAAATGAGTGAATACGCAAGATTTCAAAAATGCACAGCTGATAATGTCGCGACAGAAGGTGGTTCGGCATGTAAAAGTTCTACCCCAGTAGCTGTGGCAGATTCTGATACAACTTTTTACTCCACTTCTGGCCATTACAACATTAGTATGACTAGAACTAATGATAATACTGTTTTAAAAATTCGAGCATTACCTAATGGAGGGGCTTATGCCACAAATGGTAGTGGCGTAACTGGTTGTTATAACCCCGCGCAAGGTGTTTCTCAAGTAAAAGAAATGTCTTCTAAATCTGCAGATCGTGGACAAGCTAATGTGCCTGGTTTGACAAGTATAACTTGTGGGGCTAATTCAAGTGGTGGTGCATAGACTTACATCTAATAATTAAAATTTTCTTATACAATAATTAATTTAAATTATCTCTACATTTTTAGATTTTTGAAAAAAAATCATAAATACCAATTGTCAAAAAATGGATTTGCAATTCCACAGGTCCTCATACTTGGAATTGGAATAAGCGTCGCATTAACAGGAATTCTTTATACCACAATTCTTAATTTGGCTGGAAGTAGATTTAATAGGCAGGAATTAATGGCCAAATCATCGACTGAATCTGGCGTAACAAACTTAAGGAATTTACTCAATGATAGTGGTAATAGTTTATTTCATTATTTTTGGTTGAGTGATAGCTGTTCAGCAACCGCAACTTCTTGTCCTTCTGGAATTAACGTTGGCAATCTTACGACCCCTGATCCACCTTTGGAATTTTGGTCAGATGAGGTTTGGTGTAATGGAACAAGTAACTGCAATGGTAGACAAAAAGCCCCTATGTGTTCAATTGGCACATCTTCTTTGGACCCCAGTCCTATTGATTGGACCACCTATAAATCTATCTTTAATCAATTAATTGATAGTAACGAAGATAAAATAGGTGATGATTTGGTGAATGCAAAAAGGCAATTTTTACAATATTTTGATATTAAATCAACTGAATATACAGGGACAGAAAAATATGGTGTGAGCTCGATAGTTGTAGAAGGGATTGTGAAAAATAAAGAAAATGGACTAAAAACCGGATTCAATAAATTAAGAGCAAATATACAAGTAAATAACGATACTCCATTAAGAGGCTTCGGGTTTTTATCTGCAGGAGAAAATGAATTAGATGGGGATAATTCTTTATTCTTAGGTAATTTAAATATTATCTCCAGTGAAGGTGATCCAAAGGGGGCAATTATCTGGAGAAGAAATATCATAAATGAGAGCGATTGCGCAAAAATCATTGAAAAAGCACATGCTAGTAGTACTTCTCTTCCCAGTTCTGGGAATGGGGGGTTATGGGTTCAACCACTTGGGTTGCCTAAACAACCAAGATTAAAAAACACTCATGATGTGCAAGGAGTTCTTTTGTGTACCCCTTTAAATTTGCAGAGGCTCCCTACAAATTGTCAATTGCCCAACTCTAGTGGGGCTTCTAACTACAGAATTACTTCTATCTATGCATCAACAGCCAACTCAAGGTTTGAGGTGACAACTTCCGACTCAAAACCAATAACTCTTGAAATATTGGGTGATATTGATGTAAGTAATAACGGAATATTTTGTCACTTTGAAGAGGGTAGTAATGTTTGTGGTTCAGGTAATCCAAAAAATTTAACTATCTTATTTAAACAAGAGACAAAGTTGTCTGGGAATAAAACTTTTTGCAGCAATGATAATACAAAAGGGGGCGTTCGATTAGGAGTAAAGAAGGGGATTGATTTATCAAATTCTAGTTTTGATAATGATAATTTACCTGGAAGCAGTATTTTCATAGATAACACAGGTTGGTCTTCGTCTGAAAGATTTGGAGCTTTTTTATTGGGACCTAAAACAACTTTCATTTCCAAATGGGCAAAGAGCCCTTGGGTTCAATATACAGAATCAAATCTTAGTAATGAATATGTTCGAGCGCCAATTATAGTCTCACATAGAGGAACATACGGTTGGATTTTAGATTCGTCTGGAGGGAGAGATAATCGCTGGCATGACAAAATGACAAATCTTATTCTTACTAAAGATGGCTATTTAATTCCTTATTTGAATTTTAATGAAGGTGGAAATTCCCTAGAAATTGTTGGGATTGGTTATGATGAAGAATATCAAAATTATTCCCGTACATCAGAACCAAAGACAGGTAAATTTTTAATTTATAACGTAGACAATAATAATTATTACTTCAGAAGTTTTAAAATTACAGATAATTTAAATCCTAGTAATAAGCGGAGTAGTTTAGGATTTTTTCCATGGGCAGCAGCTGTAATGGAAGATGAATTGATTCTTTTAGATAATTCTGAGAATTTAAATCAAGGTGAATCTAAGAATTTGCTTGATCAATATAATATTAAGTTAGAGCCTAGGGCTGAAAACAGAACTAAAAGGTTCTCAGGCGCTGCTTGGATGAAAAATTTATGTTTTGATGAAAATTCAAGCCAAACTTGGGAATTTGATAATCAATTTGTTGATGGCATTAAATCTAGATATGGAAACGACTTTAACTATGGAGTTAAATTTTATAGAGGCAGATCTATTATTCTTTGGGATACATTAAGAGATTTTGAAAGTTAATATGCAAAATAATGAGGATTTTTATTTAAAAAAAAAATACTCCTTAGGCTTTGGATTGGTTGACTCAATTGTAAGTATTTCATTATTGGGAATAGTTTTAAGCTACTCGATTTATTTTGTAACCAGGAGAATGGATTTATTATTTAGCTCTAATATTAATAGGTCTATTAATAAGGAAATTAAGAGAGATATTGATTTGTTGAGATCTGATATGTGGGCTATGGGTCTTGATACTACAAAAAAAAAGTACCTTATTGAACAGAATTCTTGTATTGATATATCTGAAAAAATTTTAGGGTTACCAAATTGGGAAATTAATGCAACTAGACCTGGTCCGAATTCTCCTGCTTCTCCTTCTAGTGATGACAAGAGAATTCAATATTGGTGGCCTGATCAAGATAAAGGAAAAATTTTCAAAGGCAGAGGAGTTCTTATAATTAGAGAACTTGTTGTTAAATCATTCAATAAAAATAATAATTTAGACCAAAATATCTCAAATATTAACTATAGAGTCAAATGGAATGATAATAATTTGCACTGGATTAGTATTGATTTGGGAGCTGAAGCTCACAGTTGGTGTTTCTAATGAGGTTGCCAAAAATCAAAACAATAAACTGTAAAGGTTTTAGTCTTTTAGAATTGATAGTTTCTATAAGTATCATCTCAATAACTTCCTCATTTGTTATCCCTTATTCCTTAACTTGGCTTAGAAAAGAAAAGGTAAATGCTTATACAAGAGAACTTTCTGAATTCTTTAGATTAATTAGATTAGAGGCAAGGAGATGGGGATCTAGCTGCTTTATTTATACAAATAGTTTTGATTATGACTCTATTCGTGATGATAAAAAATATATGGGTTTTGTAGTGAATTGTAAATATACTTCAACTCCTTACGATAGTTCAAAAATAAATGTAGGAAGGATTCAAGAATTGCTTCCAGCTTTAAACAATTCTTTTTTTCAAGTTGTAAATAATAATTTTCAAGTTACTCCCAATGGAAGGATATCAGCCTCTAAACCAATAGTTGTAGTTATAGGTTCTAAGTACCACAAAACAAGACCAAAAATTCTAAATTGTATTACGATTAGTATCCCTACAGGTCAAATAAAAAAAGGAAAATTCAATACAAATTCTTGGTTATTGGATAATATGCCTGTAAGCCAATTATCCAGTAACGCGATTCTTTCTCCTGAAAGATGTGAACTCTAATGAAATTCAAGGATTACTTAAAGAAAGAAAATGGATTTACATTAGTTGAACTAATCCTAGCTTCTTCGATTTCACTATCCACAATTTTGATGGGGTATTTTGTTCTTAGAAATATAATTGAAGGAAATAAAATAGATGAAATTCAGTTTGGATTAAATTCGCAAGTAAATGATGCTTTAGATTTTATTATTGATGAAGTAGAGAGTAGTGAAAGAATAATTGATAACGAATCGGATATAAGGTCTTTAAATAATAATTGTTCATTTCCTTCAAGCACTACATTTCTCTTTGGAATAAAGTTGCCAAATCAAGCTTTAGCAAAAAGTGATTATATAAAAAGAGGAGATGACTTCAATTTAAGTCAAATTGATTGTCCAATAGTATATTCTTTAAAACAAAGTACAAACGATCAAAACGGACCATATGAATTAATACGATATGGGCCACAATTTAATGAAAAAGGTTTTTACTTATCACCATCATTTAATGATTTTCAGAATTCTACTATTCTTGAAAATATATCTTCTAAGGACAACTATCAAAAAATTTTGTGTAATAATTCTTGGAAGCCACTCAAAACTTTTCGTGGTCTTTCTTACTGTATTGATAACTTTAATAAGGCAATAGAAATTCAAATCAAAGTAGAGGATAATAAAAATAAAATTGCAAATAACCCAAATACTTCATTACTTTCTTCGGGTGGATTTAGCAGAGTTCAAGACTCATCTCAAATTAGTTTGATTCCTCCTCTATCCTCAAGTGGAGGTGATGCGCCAAATTGTATTGGTGGTCAATGCTGTTGGCTTGGAGTTTGTTTGAAGTCCAGAAAAATTACTTTCATGATTGATATTTCAGAAAATATGGATAACAATTTTGAACATAGAAACGGCGAAATTATTAATGGAAAATGGACTCAATCAAGTCCCGAATTTCTTGTACCAAAAATTAATGGAAAAGGTTTAATAACTTATGCTATTTCTTCACTTAAAGATCATCTAAATAGGCTTCCAATATCTGAGATGGACCAAGTCTATTTTCAAATAATTGCATTTAATAATACAACTCAGAACTATCCTGATTCTTCGCCAATAAAATTATCAAATTCAACAAGATTGGCTGCATTTGAATTCCTTGATAATTTAAAAACTGAGGGGTTTTCTAAACCTTGGGATGGTTTGTGTTCAGTCTTATTAAATGAATCGACAGAACAGGTTATTTTAGTATCTAGCAGCGTACCCTCAAATTCAGAGGGTACTTGCGCAGGAAGACCGGCGTCTTCTTCAAACGATTATGCCGAAATTATCGAGGAATATAACAGGGATAGCCGAAGCTTAAATAATCAAGGTTCTTTAATAATAGATACTGTTTCTTATTTTCATAATTTTTGCGATTCTAATAAAAATTATCTCAATAATAACTGGATGGGAAGAATTTCAATGGGAGATGAATCACAATGTATACATATCAAATAGAAAAATCAATAGGTATATTTTTTAATCTTCAATAGAATTAATTAAATCAATAGATTCTTTATTTTTAAGTTTAAAATCGTAGTTCTTAAGATTATTGCCTGTATCATCAATAATTTTTGGAGTTACTAAAACTATTAACTCTCTTTTGCCTATTTCTTTTGAAGTAGAGCGGAAAAGAGAGCCCATGATAGGAATATCTCCTAATATGGGAAACTTTATTAATGTTTCTATATCTGAATCTTGAATAACTCCAGTAAGTACTAAAGTTTCTCCATTTTTTATTCGTACAGCTCCAGTATCTAATCTTCTTGTGTTAAGAAGATTTACTTCACCGCAATTTGTAATTGTTTGAGTTCCAGAAATTCCTGTGACAATTGGAGTCATTGCAAAGGTAACAAATCTGTTTCTATCTATTCCCAAAACTTTCGCTCCAAGTTTTATTCCAACTAAATCATACGTAAAATTACAACCGGAACCTTCAACGAAAGTTGCATTAACAGGTACTTGATCTCCTACTTCAACAAAACCTTCATTCGCTAAACTTCGACCTGTTGAGCTGCCATCACCAGCGGCACCGCCTGACTCATTTAATATCAATGTTGGACTAGCTAGAACTTTTGTAGAACCTTTTTGAATGCTTGCTGTTAACTCACTTGTGAAATTACCTGTTCGCGTTGTGCCAATAAAATCAACTGTACTTGGTGTGCCAATGCCTGCTTTTAAATTTGGAGATTGTGTAATTATATAGGGCGACCCACTATTAAAAGGAAGGAACCAAGATTGAGAAAATGAATCTTTATCAGAAAGGTTTACATCTAAAACCTTTACATTTAAAGCTACTTGTTTTTGTCTTTTATCCAAATTCTTAAGATAAGATTTCGCCAATCTAACTATATTTTTTTCTCCAACAAGGGTAATTGTTTGAAGCCTTTCATCTGTAGTAGCTATTAAACCAACGAGAGGACCAATATCTGCTCCGTAAGTTTTTACTGTTGTTTCTGATTGTGAAGTAGTAGTTGATGAAGAAGCCCCACCTTGAATACTTTGTGATTGAGAGGCACCTTCAGTAACTGAAGTACTCACCGTAAAAGTTTTAGTAACGCTAGCTCCTAAATTTGCAAGATAATCTGCAGCCGAACTAGCCGTAATTTGATTTAATTGGATTATTGATGTGTCTCTATAAGTAAAAACTGTATTACGTACATTTGGCCCTACATAAATTACATTGTTATATATTTTTGCTTGTAATCCACTAGAAATAATGACGGCATTAAATGCACGTCTAAAATTAACATTTTTCATATTCAAGGTTATTAGTCTTTGATCATCAGCCTTCCCTGATCCTTGTTGATCCTTATTAGTTGGATCATTTTTAACCCAGACGTAACCATAATTGCCCAATTTAGCCAGATATTCGAACGCTTTTTTGGCAGGAGTTTTATTTAATACTATTGATATTTTAGGACCTTTAATATTTAATAAGTTTGGATTGGCAATAGGGTAGGAGTTATATATGTCAATATTGTTATATTGATTTTTATTATCTGTTAGAAAAGTTTCTTTATGATTAATTTTCTTTTCATTAAAATTTTTATTTTTAGTAAGGCCATATTTGTTACCAATAAAGTTGTTTTTTTTTAGTGTATTCGCATTAAGAGCTAGATTTAGACTTAATATAATACCTGCAAAAGAATAAATAGCTAATTTTCTTATGACCATGAATGGTTTTATTTATTATTTTAGCTAAGTCTTAATAATTAGCTATTTGTTTATGAAAATGAATAAATTATAGAAATCATTCAAAATAAAAATTTTACCTTATTGGTAATTTAATTACTAGATTTGCTTTTACAAATCCACCCTTTACAAGGGTGTCATCATTCTCTTCAATAACTTGCATACAACTGGGTATTATCATTAGGTCATAGTTTTGGACAGAATTAAGAAATGAGATAATATTCAGATAATTGCCGTAGAGTTTTAGTTGGTATATTGCTTGATTGATATTTTTATTATTTGATTTAGAACTATTTTTTTTTGTAAGAAGGTTTTTAGAAATTTGATTAACTTCAGATATTTTACAAATAGATTCTTTTTGAGCCTTATTAATTGGTGAAAAAAAATCAATCCTTACAGATGTAGATTTGGATAAATCATCAAATAGGTTTGTAAGGTAGATTAGTTTATCTTTTTCAATTATTGAAGATTTAATTTTAGTCATTGAAGAATTTATTTTTTTATATTTTTTTTTCATAGTTATCAGATCATTATTTAAATTTGGTAAATCTTGACTTTCTTTTGCATATTGCCTTGATAATTTATATTTTGAATTGAACGACTTAATATTTGGTATAAGCAGAAAATAAATAAATGATGAAAAAATTAAAAAGCCTACAATTGGCTTCCAATAGTTTGATGATTTTAAGTACGAAATTATATCCTTGGAATTAAGATTTTTAATGTCAGATAAATTAATATTTTTAAGTTTTTCAAAAATTGAATCAAGATTAATATTATTTAGATCTCTATAAGTTTTAATTAATTTTTCTTTGTAAGATTTTAAGTTATTCATCATTTTAAAAGAATGTTAGTTTTTTTAAATCTCAACAGTTTCTCTAATAATCCAAATGCTGATGATTCATTATAAAGATATTCTTTTGAATTAATATTAGTTTTTAAAATTTTCCCTGTGAGTTCAACAGAAAAAGTACTATCTATTTCTCCTTCTCTTTTTATTCTTTTAATTGAAACTGATTTTTCATCAATAATCGGAGATTCTATTAATAAGGTGATCATTTCATTAATAGCTTTCAATGTAAAAGATTCTGCTTCTAAAAAAAAGAAATTTTTATTTAGCTTATATTTTTTTAATTTAATATTTATTGGCATAGAGTTTTGAATATAGAAAGTAAAAAGATATGTAGGAGTAATTGATATGAAATTTGGTTTGAGTTCATTCATTTCTTTTTTGAATTTTTTAATATCAGTTTTTATTCTTTTAATTCTTTGCTGCACAAATATATATTCTTCATGTTTTGGTTTTAATCTTCTTACAACAAAAGAAGGATATAAATTAAATATTTGAATTAATATTACTAAAAAAATAATGGAAAAGTTAGGGTAAAATAATAAAGGATTATCTTTAATGTATTTTTTTAGAAGTTCAAATTTTTCTTTATATGAAGTTATTTTTTTGGATTCTATATTACCCCTAGGCTCCCATTGTTGAAGCTCTTTATAATTATGAGCAAAATTATAATTTAGAGGCATTTACTCGTAATCCCCAAAATAGTATTTAATTTTGAATTAATATTTGTAGTAAGCAAATCTTCTGAATCTTTTTTATTGAATCTAAAATTAGTTTTATTTAATTCTGAAAATCTTACAAATGGATAAGGTAATTTTTGTGATTCATATTCAAAGTCATCTAATCCAAAACCAGTAACATAAATGGTTTCTGGGAATTCCATTTTAAGATCATCAGTTAATAATTTTATAGATTTTATCAACCTAGAAAAGTAGCTCTCTACTAATTCTTTTTTTCTATAAAGTGTTGAACCATATGGAATCTTCTGAGAACTTAATTCATAATCTCTATTGCTGATAAATATAGTAGTTGAATTAAATTCAATATCTATAATTATTTCCAGTTCATTTATTATTTTTTTGTTTTCTCTTAAAAAATCCATCTGATGGGGACCAGGGGTAGTAATGCCAACTACAGGATAATTAATTTTTCTCAGAGCATTTACCCATCCATTGATTAATGATTTACGAGTAAAGATAGCATTATATATAGAATCATTAACTTTTTGAATTTCTATTAATGTGTCTTGAGGCAAATATGGACTTTTGCTATAAATAATTTCATCATTTTCGCTAACGTTATCTGATTTAATAGTATTAAAAGATTTAATAGTAAAAAAAGATGAGGAAAGTACAATTAGTATTGGCGAATTTTTAAGATCTAATACTTCAAAAGAATCTAGAGAAAGTTCAATCAATTCATCTACATTGTTTACTAAATCATCTCCAATTACACTTGCAGGAACTGGCAATTCTATTACTTTTTCCACATTATATATATTTTCTGAGGATTTCCATAGCTTGGAAATAAATAAAAAATGATCGCAATAATATAGTGAAGCTATGTATTCAGGTTTGGCAGGTGAAAGTGTTGATTTACTATCAAGTAAATTTGAAATTAATTTATAATTTCTAATTTTTTCTTGGAAAGTTTTTATAATTTTTTTGTTGGCAAATTTAATCTTTTCATACTCACCAATTCCTGAGAATTTTTTATTTAAATGCAAACTTAAATATTTTTTGTATTTTATTTTATCTATTTTTCCTTCTATTCTAAAATTTGAAAATAAATTTCTTATTTGTGATTTATAATTTTTTTCCTCTAAGATTGGTTTAACTTTTGAAAAAGTTATAAACTTATTCAAATTTTTTAGACTTTTAATAATATTAAGATTAGTGGGAGTTTTTAATCTTTTGAACCTATTCTTATTGAATTTTAAATTTATATTTTTTTCTTTTTCAATAAAGGAAAAATATCTATCTAATTTTTTTAATTGACTAGGGCTAATAACCTTTTTATTGAGAAAGCGATTTAAGTTTTTATTAACTTTAAATAATTTAGCCTTTAAAAGCTTAAACTGATCATCCTCAATAATAGTGATATCAAGTATATTGTTCATTTGCTTTTTATATTTACAACTTAGATCCTTAAGTAAATTAAGAAAGTTAATTTTTTTATTTTTCTTTATGTCGGTCATTTTTCTAAAAATTTTAATTTAAATTCATTTTCACCATTTGTGAAAATAACAGTTTCATTTTCTAGAGATATTTTTTTAATTTTTAATTCTTTGTTAATAAATTCACCCTCTTTGAATAAATTCAAACCATCAGAAGATGCAAGCATCACACTTAGTTGATCTCCTGTTTGAATTATTCCTTTTAAAGTAAAAAATTTTTTTGGATTGATCCCAATTTCCTCGATGCTTTTATTTAAGCTTAAAAATGGATTCCTTTCGCTATTAACAGAATTTGATGCTACCTCTATTAGAGGTAAAGGGAGAGTTTTAAGTTCAATTTGATTTTTTTTTGAATTTTTACTTTTAATTGGTAAGTTATGTAATTTAATATCTTTTTTTGTTCTAGGTTCTTCTGCAAGTACTAGAAGGGAATTACTAAGAAGTCCAACTATAAATACAAAAAATAAAAATTTTATAAATTTTTTCATTTTAAATTAAAGTTAAATTTTTTATATCGATATTCTATTTTTTTCAATTTTATTAGAAATAATATGGCTATTATAGCTTTATAAATTTTATAAGCCAGAAAATATTTTTTTTATATAATTTATAATAGGTATTAAATTTTCTTAATTATATTTTTTACCAATTATGGTTAATAGAGAAATGATAGTTAGTGATATTCAAAAGAGTTTGAATAATAGTGTTTGTGAAGATGCTGGGATAATACCTGTGAGTATCGAGGTGGGAATAATTGAAATAGGAGCAATGAATCCTGACTTTATTAGAGTTAAAGAAGTTATAAGTGATATTAAGAGGCGTTTTAATGTTGAAGTTATCTTAAAACAAATAACTTCATCGGAATGGGAAGAATGGTTTGAAAATAACTCATTAACACAAACCAATGATGATAATGAATTAAAAAATGTAATAAAAGATACTAGTGAGGAAATAAATATCCAATCAAACTCAAATGAAGATTTTTCTGACGATTATCAAAATGATGATGTAGATAATTTTAATATTATAGAAAATGATGAAAATAATGATTCAATAAATATAAATTATTCAAATCAAACTAATAAATTTCATTATGGGTCCAAAGAAATAGAAGAAAAAGAAATTGAGGAAGATGCTCAAAACGATAAGGCTTTAATTAAACTCGCACAAACCAATTTAGGTGAAGATTTTGAAAATGATGTAGATAGTTTTTTTGGAGATGAAATTACAAAATCTAAGGATCCAGTAATATCTGGGGTAGGGTCATTGTTAAGTAAGTGTTTCGCACTTAATGCATCTGATATTCATATAGAACCCCTAGAAGACAGATTAAGAATACGCTATAGAATTGATGGAATGCTCGATGAGGTATTCGCTTTCCCAAGATCTCATATAAGCCCAATCGTCAGTAGGATAAAGATTATGAGCAATCTAGATATAGCTGAAAAAAGAATACCGCAAGATGGAAGAATAAGATGTTTGTTAAGGGGTAGAAAATCCGATTTTCGAGTTAGCACTTTACCAGGTAAATGGGGAGAAAAAGTCGTTCTCAGAGTTTTAGAAAGCGATAGTTCAGTACTTAATCTTTCAAAATTAATAACTGAAAAAAGTGAATTAGATTTAATAAGATTGATGTCTAAAACTCCCTATGGAATTGTGGTTGTGGTCGGTCCGACTGGAAGTGGAAAATCTACGACTCTATATTCAATGTTGAGCGAATTAAATTCTCCTGGAGTAAATATTAGTACCGTTGAGGATCCAGTTGAATACACTTTGGATGGCATTCATCAAGTGCAAGTAATTAGAGAAAAAGGTCTTGATTTCGCAAGGGCTTTGAGATCTTTGATGAGACAAGATCCAGATATAATTTTAGTAGGTGAGACTAGAGATAAAGAAACTGCCCAAGCTGCAATGGAAGCAGCGTTAACTGGACATATGGTTTTTACTACTCTTCATGCAAACGATACTGCAACTGCAATTACACGTCTCTCTGAGATGAATATCCCTCCCTATTTGATTGGAGCCTCAATTGTTGGAGTAGTTGCTCAAAGATTAGTTAGAAAAGTTTGTTTGTCATGTAGTTCTGTTAAATCTTTAAAGAAGGGAAAAGATGACAGAGCTATAAAGTTTGGATTAAATAAAGCAAGAAAAATAAATCAAACTAACAATGAATCAAATAGTAAATTGTGCCCAGTTTGTGGAGGTATCGGATATAAAGGAAGAGTAGGGATTTATGAAGTTATGAAAATAAATGAAAATTTACGAGAGTTAATTATGAAAGAAAGCACAGCGGATGTAATAAGGTCAAAAGCTTTTTTGTTAGAAGGTAGGAGTTTATTAGATTATGGAATGGAACTTGTAAAAAAAGAATTAACTACTATTGAGGAAGTAGAAAGAGTTTGCTTACTTGAGGAACCATTACCTGAGGAATTATGAAATTAACTCAACTAATGTCTGATTTAGTTAAAAGAAATGGGTCAGATTTACATCTGACTGGCAATTCTATTCCTTTTTTTAGGGTTCAAGGTCAAATAATTCCTGCTGATTCAGATATTTTCTCTTCTGAAGAGTTAAAGGATCAATTAACTAAAATTCTCGGAAGAGAAAAAATGGATAACTTTCAGAAAGAAAAAGAATTGGACTGTAGTTATGGTCTTAAAGGAATTGCCCGATTCAGAATAAATATTTTTTTTGATAGAGGTAATATTTCATGTGTGATGAGGGCTTTAAGTACTTCCATTCCAAGTTTCTCTAAAATTGGATTACCTGATAGTGTTCAGCAATTATTAAATAGACCAAGAGGCCTAATGTTGGTTACTGGACCTACGGGCTCTGGAAAGACTACTACATTAGCAAGTTCTATTGATTGGATAAATAGTAATAAAGCCCATCATATTCTTACTATTGAAGATCCAATAGAGTTTATTTATGAAAACAAAAATTGTCTTATTAGGCAAAGAGAAGTTGGTGAAGACACATACTCTTTTTCAAAAGCTTTAAGATCCGCCCTTCGAGAAGATCCTGATATTATTCTCGTTGGCGAGATGAGAGATTTGGAAACAATAAGTCTTGCTATTACAGCAGCTGAAACTGGACATTTAGTAATGGGAACCCTTCATACTGCTTCAGCATCGCAGACAATTGATAGGATTATTGATGTTTTTCCGACCTCTCAACAAACACAAGTTAGAGTTCAACTTTCTTCTTCTTTGATAGGAGTAATTTCCCAGACTCTATGTAAAACTATTGATAATAAAAGATCATTAGCAGCTGAAATTCTTGTGAATAATAATGCAATTGCTAATTTAATCAGAGAAGCAAAATCGTCTCAAGTATATTCTCAACTTCAAATTGGAACAAAATTTGGGATGCAAACATTAGAGCAACATTTATCTAACTTAGTAAAGAGGGGAGTAATTACAAATGAAGAGGCAGTTTATAAGTGTAATAGACCAACAGTTTTAAAAGGACTTTTAGAGGAATTAAACACTACGTCAATTAAAGAATAAATTAGATGAAATACTCTTATATAACTGACTTGAAATTAAGAAATATAATGCGTTTAGCCAATAAAAAAAGAAAATTTTCTGGAAATTCAATAAAAATATCCAAAAGCAATAATAAGATTAAAAAAATACCAGTAACTTCTCAAGAAAAAAGAAAAAAATACCAAAGTAAAGTTTATGCACTTCAAACATATATGGAGGAAAGTAAGCAAAGATCAAAAATTAAGGCTGATGGCAAGATGGGCGCACTAAGAGGAGATGGCCAAAAATTAAAAAAACCAAAAAAAATGAAAAATAAAAAATTAAAAGCACCCCCAACAAAAGATCTTGCAGTTACAACCAAACAATTATCATCAATGATCAAAACAGGGTTACCTCTTTTAGATTCATTAAATATTATTTCTGATACTGCTGAGAATGTGACAATTAAATATGTATTTAAGGAGACCTCCTTGGGGATAAGTAAAGGATTATCTATGTCTGAGAATTTAGAGAAATATCCAGAGGTTTTTAATGAAATGTATCTTGCTCTTGTATCTGCAGGAGAAACTGCAGGATTATTACCAGATACTCTTGAAAGAGAGGCAAAATTGCTTGAGAGTCTAGCAAAAATTAAGGGTCAAATTAAAAGTGCAATGGCCTATCCAATCGCTATCTTTACATTGACAATTGCTGTTGTTATTGCAATGTTGATTTTTGTAATACCAATATTTGTTGATATTTATGAGCAATCTAATGCAAAATTGCCAACCATTACTCAATTATTAGTAGACGCATCGAATCAACTAATTAGTTTAAATTTTTATATAAAAGCTATTCCAACAGTATTTATCCTGTTCCAAGCATATAAATATATTTCGAGAAGACCTTCAGTTTTGTGGTGGTTTGATAGATCTATGTTATACCTTCCTGTAGTAAAAGATCTTGTAACTAAGTCATGCTTAGCAAATTTTTCAAGAACTCTTTCTGCATTAAATTCTGCAGGAGTTCCAATTTTAGAAGCACTTTCTATTTCTAGGAAGACAATATCAAATAGAATTTTCAAAAAAATAATAGATAAAATGTATCAAGATATTCAATCTGGTAATGCAATTTATAAGGTTTTGGAAAAAGAGATTGTAATTCCAGTAATGTTTACATCAATGTTTCGAATTGGAGAAGAAACTGGTGAATTAAGCCAAATGATCAATAAATTAGCTGATTTTTATGAGGAAGAGGTTACTGCGAGTGTTAAAACTTTAACTTCGATTATGGAACCTTTATTAATTGTTTTTGTAGCAGTCATTGTAGCAGTAATATTAATAGCTATGTATTTACCAATGTTTAGTATGATGGATACGGTTGGTTGAAAATTGTTAAAAAAATAATATCGAATATTTAATGTTAAAAAATTATTTTAAAAAAAATATCATCACCATATAACCAAATTAAAAATCCAGCAATAGATAAAAACGGACCAAATGGTATTAATTGCCCTTTTTTAATACTTTTTATTGTTAATCCAAAAATTACAAATAGCCCAGAGATTATAAAAGATAACCAGATGGAAATAATTACTCCGGGAAAACCTATCCAAAAGCCTATCATTCCAGCCAATTTAGCGTCTCCTAAACCCATTGATGGTTTTTTGAAAATTATTTCACCAAATTTCATTATTAAAATTATTATTAAAAAACCCAAAATGCCAGAAATTAAAGACTCAAATATATTTAAAAATAAATTCTGATTATTTAATATTGCAGAAAATATTGATGCAGCTAATCCAAATAAAAATCCAACCAATATTATTGAGTTAGGAATCCATAGAAATTCATAATCAATAATTGAAATTGGTAATAGGATTAAAATAAAAACCCAACTGAAAAAAAGATTAAGAGCAAAATTTTCAAAAAAAGTATCTTTAGGAATAGCATTAAAACTCAAGAAAAATAAAATCCCTGTGGCAAGTTCTGTTAATGGATACTTAATAGAAATTTTTTTATCACAGTTTGAACATTTCCCTTTGAGTTTTATCCAACTATAGATTGGGATATTTTCATTCCAGCTTATTTTTTTATTGCATTTAGGACAAAAACTTCTAGGTTTAACGACCGACTTATTTTTTGGAAGCCTATAAATTACTACATTTAGAAAACTCCCAAAAATAAGTCCAAAAAATATTGAACTGCATCCAAATAATATTTTGGAATAAAGCATTATTAAATTTATTTAATATTAATCATTTATAAAAAATCAAATAGATTTTTAATATAAAAGATTTTTCTCTTATATTATTTTAACTAAAAAAAATTGCCAATCAGTGGGAAAAATTATATATTTAATGAATAAAAGGTTGGTTTATGAGCAATAAAAAAGAAGGCTCATCAGATAGTCTTGATAAATTAAATATTGATTCCGAAAACAATAAAAAAAATGTTTTGAGAAAAAATAATGAAGTTAAAGATGGATTAAATAATCAAGAAAATAATAACAGTAATATACAAATAAATTCAATTAAAGAAATATCAATTGAAGGAGAATCATTTGAAATTGAATATTCAATTGAACAAATACAGAATCCTATGGATAAAGTTTCAGATTTAAAAAGATTTAATCTTGAAAGAATTCGAAACTCGCAAAAATTTGATTTGGAATATAAAAATAAATACTACGAAGAATATAATAACTTTGACCAATTTAATTATGATTCAAATTCAATAGATAGTTATGAAAATCAAGAAATTTCTTTAATAGAATTTAATCAAAATAAATTTATAGAATTCAAAAATAAAGAAGATATTTTTGAACTTGAATCACCAAAATTATCCGACTCAGGATGTGGCAATCATGAAATTCCTTCTCCTATAAATTTTTCAAGTACAGATGGCTATGGACATGTAAATATCGAAAGGGCATTTGAGATTCTTAAAGGTATTGATATTTCATCAAAAGATGATTTGGGAGGTAATTTATGGGGTTTAGATAATATTGGAGCCCCTGAGGTTTGGACAAGTACAGGATGCTTTAGTGGTAGTACAGGGAAAGATGTTGTTGTTGCTGTATTAGATACTGGGCTTGATTATAGTCATTCTGAGTTTTCTGGGAGGATTGTAGATGGATATGATTTTATTGATGATGATGCTATCGCAGAAGATATTCATGGACACGGGACTCATTGTGCCGGAACCATATTAGGCGCTAATGATGGCATTGGAATTACAGGTGTTGCTTATGATGCAAAAATCATGCCAATAAAGGTTTTAAATAATAGTGGCTCTGGATCTGTAACAGGAATAGTCGCTGGAATGAGATGGGCTGTAGATAATGGAGCAGATATACTTAATCTTTCTTTAGGAGGTAGTTGGCCAAATAGTAATTATTTGGATGCTTTAAAATATGCTGCTGATAATGGAGTTGTGGTAGCGATGGCTTCAGGAAATTCTTACGCTAGTCAACCTGGATATCCAGCTAGATATGCTACGGATTATGGAATAGCAGTTGGTGCTGTTGATATAAACAGAAATGATGCTGGTTTTTCTAATCGCGCGGGCGATACCATCATGGATTATGTCTCTGCACCTGGCGTTAGTGTTTATTCATCTCTTCCAGGAGGAGGATATGCAAGTTGGAGTGGTACATCAATGGCTGCTCCTCATGTTGCTGGAATGGCCGCATTGTTGAAAAGCTATGATAAAACTTTAACTCCATCACAAATAGAAACTTTAATTTGTGCATCAGCATCTAATTCGGATTCAAACTCTTCTAATAATTCAAATAATTATTTTGAATCTAATTCAGAATTTAATATGTTCTATTCCGAAGACTTTAATGATTTGTTCTTTGAATCCAATGAATTAATCCCAGGTTATGAAAATAGTTTTGATTCAAATTCTACTGGTTCAAATTATTTGGATTGGGCCCTAGATTTAATTGGTGAGAATAATGAAAAAATGTACATAGCAGGAAAAGATGGATTTTATGAAGACCAAATTAAAAATGAAATTGAAGAAATAGATTTAATTGTTGCTGAATTTAATAATGAAAAAGAAATTAAAGAAGAAGAGAAAGCGTATATAGGAGGAACAGATGGATTTTATGAAGACCAAATTAAAAATGGAACTGTTGTGGGCTTTAACTCTAATTTAGAAAATGAAAATAATTTTTTTGAAGATAATTTAATTATGAGTAATAATAGTTTCCAAAATTATTTAGAAAATCAAAATAATCAACATTCTGTTTAAAAAGATAATTGCTTGAAAGTTTTCTCCTATCCTATTTTTTAATTACAAAACAGCCCATATTTATTTCTATGGAGAATAATACTTTTATTTTAAAAGGATTTGTAAAAAGTTATTCAGGTAATCAAATGAATATTAATGAAGCAAAGGGAAGTGTTAAAAAATCTTATAAATTATTAGTTGTTGAGGGCATACATAAACACTATGGGAGCTCGGATTTTGATATAAATTTATCGAATTTAAATCATAAAATAATTAAAACCAAAGTTAATGGAGAATTTTATATTGAGTTAAATGAAGGTCTCTATACTTTCTTTATTTTGAAAGATAATAAAGCTTATTTAAATAATTTTGATGGAGTAGGTAACTATAGTCATATAGAAGTCAAAGACAATATTAACAACTTTATTATTCGAGATTATCAAAATGCTTATTTCTAAATTAAAAATTTAACTTTTAATGCCCCTCAACGAATCAATAGCTTTATCTATAGCATCAGTTAAAAGACTTATTATTCTTTTATCTCTAACAATTAAATTAACAGAAACACTTTGACCTGATCTAACAAAAAATTTCTCACCATTTTTTTCGAGATACTGTTTTTCTAAACTTACATATGCGGGAAAAAGAGAGCTTTGATTCTGTTGATTTGAACGAATGACTTCATCACCAATAGATTTAAGAATACCGTCAATTGAACCAAATTGAGTAAATGGAAAGGCATCTACTCTTATTTTTGCTTTCATATTACTTTTAACGAAACCAATATCTGAGTTTTTTAGAAAAATTTTTGCTTCGGTGTCCCCACTTGGGACTATCTTTAAAAGCGTTTCCCCTTGATTAGCTGCAAAACCTTCACTAACTGAAATCAGATTAAAAACTTTTCCTTTTACGGGTGAAACTAAAAGTGTTTTTGATTTATCGAAATTTATCTCCTTGATCTGGGCCTCTACTTGTTTTTTTTCGTAACCTAGTTCGCTTACTTTATTTTTTTGTTGTAGATATTGAAGTTTTTGAATCCCGCCGGCATCAGCAAGAATTGATATCTCTTCTAAAATCTCAGTCTCTGATTTAATACTAGACTCTAATTCCTCTAACTTCGCTTCAAGACCCTCTTTTTTTGCTAGTAGAACATTATTATCAAATCTTAATAGTTTTGAATTCTTTTCAACTGAATCACCTTCTTTTATATAAATTTTGTTTACTATCCCTGATATTGGAGCTCTTATTGGCCTTTCAGCTCCTAATGCTTGTAATTCTCCTTTAGCTATTACAACCTCATCCATTCGTGCAAGGCAAGCATAAAAAAATCCAAAACTAAAACTACCAACAATCGCCCAAATTAAACCTCTTATCCAAAGTGAGGCTGGCTTATAAAGTATTTCTTTATTGTCAAATTCCATTTCTAAATTTAGTAGTAAAAATTATATCTTCTTCTGTGAAGTTTTTTTTATTAAAGCAGCATATTTTCCATTTTCCTTCATTAAATTTTCATGATTACCAATCTCAATAAGTTTGCCTTTTTCCATTAATAGAATTTTTGTAAACATTTCCATATTATCTAATTTATGGGTGACAAAAAAAACTGTTTTGCTTTCAAACTTCTTTATTATGTTAAGCAATACCTTTCTCTCATTTTCACCATCTAATGAGCTTGTTGCTTCATCTAATATCAGAATTTTTGGTTCTTTAATTATCATTCTTGCTATTGACAATCTTTGTCTTTGTCCTCCAGATATCTTTACTCCCTTTTCTCCAATATCATTACTATAACCTTTTGATAATTCTTGGATAAAATCATCAGCATTTGCAATTCTGGCTGCCTCTCTGATCTCCTCGAAACTAGCCTCAGGTTTAGGCAAGGATATATTTGATTGAATAGTACCACTAAATAAAAGGGTTTCTTGAGGAACGAAACCAATTTGATTTCTTAATGAGTAGAGGTCAAATTTATTTATATCACTTTTGTCAATTTTTACTAAACCTTGATTTGGAGTATATAGCCTCATTAAAACTTTCATTAAGGTACTTTTCCCTGATCCACTACTTCCAATTACAGCAACTAATTCTCCTTTTTTCACTTTAAAATTGATGTCTTTAAGCTGGTAATCATGAGAGTTTTCAAATTTTAAACTAACGTTCTCGAATGATATATCACCTTCAATATTTTCTAGTGGAGGTAAATTATCTCCATTTAATTCACTCTCTTTTTTATTATCAATAACATCTCCCAATCTTTCTACTGATAAAGCAATATCTTGAAAGTTTTGCCAAGTACTAGTTAATCTTAAAATCGGACTTGTTACATACCCAGACAATATTCTAAAAGCAATAAGTTCGCCTAAAGTCATTTCCCCATTAAGAACAAGAACTGCTCCTCCCCAGATCACTATTAAACCCGATAATTGAGAAAGGAATTGACTTATAGAACTAGAAGCAGTGTTAGTAACGATGTTTCTAAAACCGTTTTTAATCTGTCTACTGTATAGTTGTTCCCATCTCCAATGACTATATATTTCAATTCCTTGTCCTTTGATTGTTTCTATTCCATTAAGAGCTTCAACAAGGTGACTCTGAACTTTTGCTTTTGATTCTGCTTGTTTCCTTAGCTGTTTTTTATTTATTGGAGAAATAATAATAGTGAGTATAATAAAGAGAGGCAAAATTGTTAATGCCATAAAAGTTAGCTTAACTGAATAAAGCATCATCACACCTATATAGATGAGAGAGAAAATTGCATCTAAAAAAACCGTAATAGCAGTACTAGTTAAGAACCTTCTTATTTTTTCAAGTTCATTTATCCTCCCATTTAATTCTCCAACGGAACGGTTAGAAAAATAAGCAATTGGAAGTCTTAACAAATGATGAATAATTGAAGAACCTAAATTTGTATCAATCTGATTAGTCATATCTGCAAATAAAAACGTTCTTAATGCGCCTAATAAAGCTTGAGCTAAAGACATTGAAATTAAAATGGTTCCAAGTATATTTAGGCTCGATAAATTTCCTTGACTAATTACTGCATCAAATATTTGTTGTATGAGCAATGGATTAAAAAGGGCGAGAAGTTGAACAAAAAAGCTTGCTATGACAACTTGGAATAGAATGCCCTTATTTTTTCTTAGTGCAGGCAAAAACCAACTTAGGTCAAATTTAGAGTTTTTATTTTGTAAAGCTTTTTCAATTAGTAGTAAATCCAATCGATGTTTTGCATTTTCAAATATTTCTTTAGAAGTACACCATCGTTGATCTGATTTAGGATCACTAATTAGAAATTTTTTTCTTTTTTTAGACCAGATAATATAAGGTTTACCATCAGAAACGACAAATGTTGGGAAATTTATTCTGTTAATGAGCTC
>QCBV01000005.1 GCA_003279015.1 Prochlorococcus sp. AG-347-J19
ATTAAAAGTTTACTTTTTGTATTTTTAGAAAATTTTGAAATACTTTAGTGGATGTTAATCATCATGATCATCCCAAGGATCAGTAAGTTTTGCAGCCTTAGGACCAAATGCAGTCCAAAGACCAAAACCTGTTAAGGCTAAAAGTATAGCCAGAATTGTAACTGCAATGGAGACTGCAGGATCTGGAGCAGATGATAAAGTTTGCATCAATTTTACTAAGTTTGTAAACAATTTATGTATTAGTTCTTATACAATAGCGAAATAATATTCGATTTTGTGAATTCAACATGGGTCAAAAAACACCACTAGGAAGTCTTTTAAAAGCAATTGGCAATTCAGGGCAAGGAAAAGTAGTTCCTGGTTGGGGAGCAGTTCCTGTGATGACTGTCATAGGACTACTGCTCTTAGTTTTTTTAGTTATTTTACTACAAATTTATAACCAATCGCTGTTGCTACAGGGTTTCTCAGTAGATTGGAACGGAAACTAAATTTCTGAAACTTTCTGAAAAGTAATCCAATTTCATCTAAATATTACCCAAGGATCTTTCTTTGGAATTTTATTTTTGTCTGATTAGTTATATTTTGTTTATATATCTGTAACTCTCAATGAAACAGATTTAGGAATGTATTATGCATGAAATATTTCTTATTGGGTTGGGTAATCCCGGGAAAAAATACTTGAATAGTAGGCATAACATAGGCTTTTTAATCCTCGAAAATCTTTCTAAAAAATATAATTCAAAATTTATTCTAAAAGATAAACTTAAAAGTTCCTGCTCAGAATTCAAAATAAAGGATTCTACTTACAGGCTATTTCTACCAAATACGTTTATGAATAACAGTGGTGATGCTGTACGGGCAATTATAGATTGGTACAAAATCAATCTAGATCAAGTATTTATAATAGTAGATGATAAGGATCTTCCCCTTGGAAAAGTAAGATTTAGAAAAAAAGGGAGTTCAGGTGGACATAATGGTCTTAAAAGCATAATTGAAAAATTGCAAACTCAAAACTTTAATAGAATAAGAATTGGTATTGGATCTCCTCAAACAAATACAGGAAAAAATAATTTCAATACTATTTCCCATGTATTAGGCAATATTTCTATAGAAGAAAAGTCAATCTTGGATAAAGTATATAAAAGGGTAATAGAATCTCTTGAAGAATTAAATACTAAAAAAGAAGAATTTATAATACATGAATTAAATTCTTTTGATAAAGACCAAATTTAAAAAATGCGGCCAAAACCAGAAACAATAGCCAATGTAAGCATTAAAGAATATTGCTTCTCAAAAAAACAAATTAACGGGATTGTGGAAGCTAGCCAATTTAAGTGGGATTTCACATGGTCTTTTAATAAAGGGTCATTATTAGTGCATCCTCCTTTAGGCAGAGCATTAATTGAGGATGCCTTATTAAGGTTTTTATTGAAAAAAGATAATGAACTAGAAACGGGTAATGAATATAAGTTTACTATTTCAGCCAAGTTTTAAAATCCATATTTTGATTTAAGGTAAACTTGATTTTGCAATAATCTTCTAAAATTATCAAAGCAGCTATAGCATCAAGATTTTTATTATAAATAAAAATCTCCCTAGGAATTAAAGACTTTAAACCGCTGACTGGGAAAAGTTCGAAATATCTGGCTTTGGCTCTAAAAGTAGTATTTTTTTCTTCAAAAGTTATTATTTCTTTTTTAAAAAAATCTAGTTTTTCTCTAATCTGTTTACTTGTTGTACCGTTCCCAATAATAATTTTTGATATGTCTTCGGCGTTATTTAAATTTCTGACATAGTCTTGAAGTAATTCACTTTTAAGAATTATGGCTTGATAAACTTTTTTTTCACTTATTTCAGCTAAAACTAACCCAGATTTATATTTACCAGGATCTATAGATATCAGTGTAAACATAGAGAATTATAATCTAGTAATATTCAACTCAACTATTATAGGATCTCCAGTTTTACTATCTTTTAAAGATACAACTTCTAATCGATATTTATTATTTTGAGTGATATTTAACGAATCTCTAATTTTTTTAATGAAGTCCCCTCTGGTTGTGATTTCGTTAACAATAGATCCTCTTGATTTAATTTTATCTCTAGTTTTTCTCAACAAAGTTTTAATTTTTGAATTAATCCTTTTATAATCAAAATCTTTAGTTTCAAAAATTTCGCTTGTAACTACTTCTCCTTTTCTTACGATAATTTTATTTTGCAGCAATTCTGGATATACAAAAACAAAATTATCTCCTCTCAAAATATTAGTTGCTGATTTAATCAAAATTATCCAATCCCCACCTTTTTCTGTGACTTCTTCAATTCTAGAAATATCACTCGGTCTCCACAAAAGAATATTTTTTATTTCTTTTTTATTAGGAATTACAACTTTTTGAACATATCTATCTGCACTATTGTAAATTTTTCCTAGATCTAATTTGATATTTTGATTAGAAGTAACTTTTGCAATAAATAAAGTTTGCCCTCTTTTAATAACTACATTTCCTCTTCGAAATTCTTTAATATCACTTTTTAATTGATTTAATTCCATTTCTTTATTATTGATCTTTGCTTCAAGCTTCTTTCTTTCTTCCTGCAAAGGAAGAAGTGCTTTTTTACTCTCATCCAAAGTTTTTTGTAAAAAAGGAATATCAACAAAAAGTCTTTGCCGAAATTCCTCACTCACTAAAATCAATAATCCTATAGATATTGCACTAATAAAACCTCCAGTTATTATCGTTACGATCGTAGCTGTTTTTTTTGGTCTTAATTTTAAGATACTAAATCTTGCTTTACCAATCTTCGTACCAAGTAAATCACCAAATGGTGCGATTAATCCTCCAAGTAATATTAAAAAAACAATTAAGATCCAGGCCACACTGTTTCATGCACTCCATACATCATAATGAATGATGGATCAATTAAATCTTTTAGCAAGAGCTATTGGGTCAAATACTGTAATCTTTTTTCTTTCAATAGTAAGAAGACCGGAATCCTTCAAATCTCCTAGTAGTCTAGTAATAGTAACTCTTGTTGAACCGATAGCCTCAGCAATTGCTTGATGTGAAAGTCTCAAATCTATCGTAATACCTTTTTCACTTGCAACTCCAAAGTCTCTACAGAGAACCATTAAGAAGCTTACTAAGCGAGAAGACATATCTCTATGAGTAAGAGTTTCAATCATCGTTTCTGTTTGTAAGATCCTACTTGAAAGACCTTGCAATAATAATAATCCCACTGATGCATCTTCTTCTATTGCTCTTAATACAGAATTAGCAGGTGCTGTTATCATTTCAACTCTTGTGAATGCAATGGCATGATAGAAGCGATCAGATCTATGGCCTGTAAGGAGAGATAAAACACCAAAGAGACTATTTTCTCTTAAAAGAGAGACAGTTATCTCTTCACCAGACTCATAAACTCTTGATAATCTTACGGCTCCTCTTCTTATCAAATAAACTCTCTCAGCAGGGTCCCCTGGAAAAAATATTGTTTTAGATCTTTCAACCATTTCTGTGCTTGCCCCCTCTAGACCTTTAATTACTTCCATTAAAGTTCTATTAATTGGAAAACGTTCTCCAACAGAGTTAATTTTACTTTGTCCAGATTGTTGCGAACTAAAGCTGCTGAATCTTCTTGAAGAAGGGATCATAAACATTATTACTATTAAAAAATTTAAGAAGACGCCTTGAAATTTCTTGTATCAACAGTAACAATTTTCAATTCTTTTTGATTTCTCAAAGAACTTTTTTCAGATAATTCCAACTTTCACAGCACTTTTTTTAAGTAACATTACACTATATGCAGTGTAAATAAATTCAAATTATACTGCATGTAGAAAGAAATCTAAATAATGGTAATTAGTTCATCTAATATTCATTCCAAAAGTAATCTAGATGTAGTAAGTATAAATTCTGCTAACAAAAATAACTTAAAAAGATTTACACAAAACGGTCAAATCCAAATCTATCAATCTTCGTATAGAGGCAGTTATTCCTCTATAATTAGGGATTGTTTAAGAAATGCTGCTCTTGGTAGGAAAGTACTTTTAATACAATTCATGAAGGGAGGGGTTAAACAAGGAATTGCTCATAAAATAAAGCTTTGTGGCAATTTAACTTGGGTAAGATCATCAAATTCCTTCGATCAATATCATGCTGAAGAAATTGAAAATAATAAAAATTTGAAAAAATCTATTCATGAATCTACTTATGAATTATGGAATTTTTGCAAAAAAGAAATACTTTCTGGTGAACAGGACCAGATCATACTTGATGAAATTTTTCTTGCAATAGAGATGAAAATTATTGATAAAGATGATTTGGTTTCAACACTTGAAAACCGATTTGTATCCGGAGATGTAATTCTTACTGGTACAGATATCCCTAAAGATTTATTATTAATGGCCAACCAAATTACCGAACTTCGCTCATAAAACAATGCTTAAAAATGATCTCTGGATAAATCAAAAAGCTTCTGAAGGAATGATAAATCCCTTCCAATCAAATCTGGTGAGGCATCTTGAACCTGATAATCAACAAAAGCCGGTTTTGAGTTATGGATGTTCATCTTATGGCTATGATTTAAGACTATCTTCAAAAGAATTCTTAATATTCAGGCATGTTCCAGGTACGGTGATGAACCCAAAAAAGTTTAATCCTGATAATTTAGAAAAAACTGTTCTTCACCACGATGAAGATGGAGAATTTTTTATTCTTCCTGCTCACTCCTATGGTTTAGGGGTGGCTTTAGAAAAGATGAAAGTACCAGAAAATATAACTGTTATTTGTATTGGTAAAAGTACTTATGCCCGGTTAGGAATTATAGTAAATACAACCCCGGCGGAAGCAGGATGGGAAGGTCACTTAACTTTAGAGTTTAGTAATAGTTCAGGCGCCGATTGCAGAATTTATGCTAACGAAGGTATCTGTCAACTACTTTTTTTTGAAGGCGATCCTTGCTCTACAACATATCAAGATAGAAAAGGTAAATATCAAAATCAACCAGAGAAAGTAACTTTAGCAAAAATCTAAGATGAGTAAAGTTGAACTTATTTCGCTAACTCCCGATGCAGAAAAGACAATGGCTTATATTGCAAGAGTTAGTAATCCAAGTAATCAGAGAAATGAAGATTATTCAAAGTTATTGAGTTATTGCATTAAAAATGAACATTGGAGTGTCTTTGAACAATCATTTATGACCTTACAAATAGAAACCAACAGAGGAATTGCAGCTCAAATTTTAAGACATAGATCATTTACTTTTCAGGAGTTTTCACAGAGATATGCAGATAGTTCTCAATTAGGGAATATTCCTTTGCCGGAGTTGAGAAGACAAGATTTTAAAAATAGGCAAAATTCTATTCCTGACCTTCCCGATGAATTACAAAAAAGGTTCAATGAAAAAATTGCTTCACATTTTAAAGCTGCTTCACAATTGTATGAAGATTTACTTGCTGAAGGAATAGCAAAAGAATGTGCAAGATTTGTTTTGCCATTAGCAACACCAACGAGAATCTACATGTCTGGTTCATGCCGATCATGGATACATTACATTCATTTAAGATCAGCTCATGGGACTCAAGAAGAACATAAAGTTATTGCACAAAATTGCAAGTCTATTTTCAAACAAAGCTTTCCTATTGTTTCAAAATCACTAGATTGGTAGAAATTATCCGTGACTACGAGCAGAAAAATCTTGATTTTTATTTCCTTTGATTAATGAAAATTCAGCATTAAGAATTTCTTTAGATTTTGTTTCTATATCTAGTTGATCAATAGAATTTTTTATTGTTGATTCTTCCTGTTTACCAACAAAAGTAGTTATTAAATTACCTTGCCTATCAAAAAGATTGACTTGAGGTATTCCATTGACTTCAAATTTTCTCATGTAATTATCCCATTTTTGATTATCAACATTTAAAAAAACAAAATTCATATCTTTTTCGTATTCCTCTTTCAAAGCAGATACTTTTGGAGCCATTTCTTTGCAAACCTCGCACCACTCTGCATAAAATTCAAGAAAAGTAGGTTTATTGTTTTTAAAAGCTATTGCAGGATCAACAGATAATTCTCCAAAACTCCTAAGAAGGTAAGTTGATTGAAAAAAGAAATTCCTAAAAAAAACCAAAAAAATAATTACAACAGCAATAAGAAAAACAAGTATTAATTTTAAATTTTTGTTTAATAGAGGTTCTCTATTTTCAAATTGCACAATAAATACTTAGTAACTAAAATTATCTTAGATAAGAGAAACAAAAATAGATAATTTAAATACCTTACCTTTTAATCAACTGATAAAATAGTAACTGAAAATGAGCAAAATATTTTTGATTCCTGAAATCTAATTATGCAATCAATCTTTGGAACTGATGGAATAAGAGGAAAATTTAACGAAGAGATAACTTATTCTCTAGCATACAAAGTCGGATATGCACTAGGTTCACATTTAGAAAATAATAATCCAATATTAATTGGGAGAGATACAAGGATTAGTGGAGATATTCTGCTTCAGGCTATGACAAATGGTATAAAAGAAAGTGGTAAAAAATTTATAAACCTTGGGATATGCCCTACCCCAGCCATCCCTTTTTTAATCAAACAAGAGAAGCTGAGTAGTGGGATAATGATTTCTGCAAGTCATAATCCGCCCGAATATAATGGAATAAAAATCTTTGATCATAATGGTCAAAAAATTACCAAAAATTTTGAAAATAAAATTCAAAAATTAGTTGAAGAGTCAAATCAAAATATATCAATCCCAACCAAGGAGATAGCTTTAAAAACAAATAATGAGCTAATGGATATTTATATGAAAAGCCTAATCCAGACGATGGGAGGAGAGGATTTAAGCGGAATGAAAATAATATTAGATACTTGCTATGGATCAGCTACAACCTGCGCAAAAAAAATTTTTCAGAATCTTGGTGCTGATGTAAAAGTTATCAATAACTCCAACAATGGTTTAAAAATTAATGTGAAATGTGGATCTACTAACCTAGAACCACTAAAAAAAGCATTAAGAGAAAATATTGCAGATATGGGATTTAGCTTCGATGGAGATGCCGATAGAGTAATTGGAGTAGATTCTAAAGGCAATGTATTGGATGGAGATCATATTCTTTTTCTTTGGGGTAGAGAACTTATGGAACAAAAGATTCTCACAAATAATTTACTAATATCAACTCAAATGGCAAATTTAGGTTTTGAAAAGGCATGGAACAAAATTGGCGGAATTTTATACAGAACTAATGTAGGAGATAAATACGTTCATGAAGCAATTAAAGAAAAAAAAGCCATTTTAGGTGGTGAGCAGTCAGGTCATATACTTTCTAAAATTAATAACTTTTCTGGAGATGGAATATTAACTGCACTGCAAATTTCTAAATACTGCAAAAAGAAAAAGATTATTCTAGATGATTGGCTTAAAAGTAGTTTTGACCCATTTCCTCAAAAACTAACGAACATTAATTTAGATTTTAATATTAATAAAATAAGTCAAGCAACTAAAAGCTTAATTGATCAAACTATAAAAAATTACCAGACAAATTATTCCTATGATTGTAGAATTTACATAAGGCCTAGTGGTACAGAGCCCCTAATTAGAGTACTTGTTGAAGCTAAAACTCAGAAGATAGTTAAGTCCTTATCAAGTGAAATAACAAACAAACTCAATTTAGAAATTAAAAAAATTCTCAATTAAGAATCAAATTTTCATATAAATTTGCTCAAAAATATCAACTTTATTTATACTCGCATACTTTTCCCTAGTAGTTTGAACTTTATTTGGATTAAAACTTTCGGAATAATTAAAATCTTTTTTATCTATTGTTTTAAAATGAAAATTGCTTGATATAGTGGAGTCCATATAGTCGAATAAATCCTTTACATCTGTTTTTATAAAAATTAGGGTCTCTTTTTGTAATGAATTTGAGAGCATATTAATAAATTCTGGTTGAATAACACGCCTTTTATAATGCCTTTTTTTAAACCACGGATCAGGGAAATTAAAAGAAATACTTTTTAGATTTTTGATAATGAATTTATTTTGGAAATCATCCAAAATATTATTAGCATTACCAAATAAAAAATATAGGTTTTTGATTTCTCGTTTCAAAACTTTTAATTGAGCATTTTTGACTAATTTCTCACGGATTTCAATTCCCAAGTAATTCCAACTGGTATTAACTAAAGCTAAATCGAATAGAAAGTCACCAGCAGCAGAACCTACATCCAAATGAAAATTCAATTTAGGATCAACAAACATTTCATGCAAAGAAGGGATTCTCTCAATTTGTTTAAAATTACTACTAAGAGGATTAACATGCTGTCTCATTCAATTATTAATTTATTTCTAGGCAATAATATAAGGATGCATAATATTCATAACTATGACAATAGTAATTTCAAAAGTAACAGTTTGATGTTTAATTATTATGTGTTTAAAAAGAAAAAGTTTTGAACGTTCTTAATCAACTTTCTATTTGGCTATCTTTTCAACTTTCAATAATTTTCCTCATTGGTATTCCTGTTACTCTATCCTTTTGGTCAATTAAAAAAAGAAATAAAGTAGTAAATAAACTCCTATCAATTTATTGGAAAATATCCCTTTTATTTTTTATAAGCCTTTTACTTTTGATAGGTGAGTTTAATTATTCCCTTGTAATAACAAATATTTCCACATTATTAATGACAGTTTCCGTTTGGTTTTGGAACGATATTAATGATGAATTAAGAGAATATGATATTTCTTACTTCCTTACCTCAACGACAAAAATATGGAGATGGACGGTAACTTTTATATCTATCAATTTCGTAATTCAGAGCTTAAAAAACTTTAACTGCTTTTCTGTTATTAATTCAGAAGCATGTAAAATATGGCTTCAGCCTTCTTCAAATTTATATATTTCTATAAAAAATTTGTTTAATTTTTTCTTCGGAGCTAACTTTACTCAGCCGATAGCAAAATTTTTAGGATTATTCGCATTATCAATCTATACTTTAGGCCTTATTCAATGGTCAATAATCAAATTACCTAAAAATGGAAGAAACTCTTGCTTCTCCGAAAATGGCAGAAATTGATTTAATAAATAATCTTGAAAAAATAAGTTCCGAGATACCTAATAGGATTCTTAAACTAGAAGGTTTCATTCTAAAAGAAAACCGCGAAGAACAATTAGAAATACTTATTTTTAAAGGTTTCAGTAGCTCAACAACTCATCCAATTGAAATTGATTTAGAAAAGAAAGTTATAGCATTTACTTATATACTTACAAACTTTAAACTTTATAAAGCTCCCTTAACAGAAACCCAAGATAATTTTATAAGAGAAAATCAAAACTCAGTTTTCTTTTTGAATCAAAAAAACTGGATTTAAGAAAATTCAAGATTAATAATATTTGAACATCTTTTGCATAATTTTGTATTTTGGATCCCATTAAAAGTTTCTTTTTGATAATGCCAACATCTATCACACTTTTGACCATGAGCTTTTATTATTTGGATTTTCCCAAGTGCATTGTTATCGATAATCAGAGAATTCTCCACCAAATCGGTTACCACTTGAAAATTTGACACTATTAGCCAATCTCTAAATGAATCTACATCTTGATTACCAAATTCTTTTAGCCAAGTCAGTGAATCTTTTACAACTTTATCTTCAGGTAAATAATTAACTTCAGTTTCTAAAGCTGCTCCAATTATTTGTTTGTTTCTACATCCTTCTATAGCCTTGTTAATTTCAACTCTCAAATTTCTTAAATTTGCAATGTGCTCATTAAGAATTTGATTTTTCCATGACTTTGAAAATATAGGCCATCCTCTTTGAAATACTGATTTTTCTTTAGTTGAATATGGGATATTTTGCCAAATATCTTCAGCCATATGACAAAGCACTGGAGAAATAAGTATGGCTAAATTTTCAACAACTTTTGACATAACAAACTGACATGATCTTCTCCTAAATTGTGATTTAGAACTTACATATAACCTATCCTTTGCAATATCCAAATAAAAATTTGACAAATCTACAACGCAAAAACTTTGTAAGATTTGGAAAAATTTTGAAAATTCATAATTTTCATAAGCACTTGATATTTGATCTGTAACCTCAACTAATCTGCCTAACATCCATTGATCTAAAAGAGGCAATTGATCAATTTCAAAACTATTAATTTCTGGATCATAATCATGAATATTACCTAGAAGATATCTTGCAGTATTACGAACTTTCCTGTAAACGTCTGAAAGTTGCTTGAGTATATTCGAACCAATTGGAACATCTACTGAATAATCTACAGAGCTTACCCACAGCCTTAAAACATCAGCGCCATAAGCAGGTTCAGTTTTTTTATTATTGCCTCCATTAATAATTATATTTGGATCAACAACATTGCCTAAAGATTTACTCATTTTTCTTCCGTTTTCATCAAGTGCAAAACCGTGAGTTAAAACTTTCTTATATGGAGGTTTATTATTGACCGCAACAGATGTTAGCAAAGAAGACTGGAACCATCCTCGATGTTGATCTGAGCCCTCTAAATAAAGATCAGCTGGATACTTTAATTCACTTCTCTGTTCACAAACTGCTGCCCAACTAGATCCCGAATCAAACCAGACATCCATTGTATCTGTTCCTTTTCTCCATAGATCAGATTCTTTTGCATAATTTTCTGGCAATAGATTCTTAACATCCCAATCCCACCAAATATCTGCTCCATATTCACTAAAAAGTTTTTGAATATGATTAATTATCTCGCTGTTTAGGAGTATTTCACTACCATTTTTTTTATAAAAAACTGGTATTGGGACACCCCAAGACCTTTGTCTGGAAATACACCAATCACCTCTACCAACAACCATAGAATAGATTCTTTTCTTTCCAGTAGCTGGCATCCATTCAACATCTTCGATTGCCTTTAATGCAGATGATCTAAAACCATTCACAGAGGCAAACCATTGTTCTGTTGCTCTAAAAATAGTTGGTTTTTTAGTTCTCCAATCATAAGGATATCTATGCTTATAATTTTCTTGTAATAGAAGCAGGTTATTTTCCTTTAAATATTCAATAATTAAATCATTTGCATCTTTCAGGACATTGGATCCTTTAAATTGTCCAGAATATTCATTTAAGTTCCCTTTTTCATCAACAACACATGTAATGGGTAAATTGTATTTTTGCCCAACATTAAAGTCATCCATCCCATGACCAGGTGCAGTATGAACAATTCCAGTACCTGATTCTGTCGTAATATAGTCCCCTCCAATTACTATTCTGCAATTTTTATGATTAGTAGGATGTTGGTATTCAATATTTTCTAGAGAAGAGCCTTTAAACTCTAAAATTATCTTGAAAACTTTATTAAATTTCTTGCTAATTTCAGAAAATAAATTTTTTGCAAAAAGGTATATTCGTCTGTTTTCATCAATTGCAAAAACATAGTTTATTTTTGGATTTACTGCGACTGCTTCATTAGCAGGTATTGTCCAGGGTGTTGTCGTCCAAATAGTTATAAAAGAATTACCTAATAAAGAATCTTTTTTGATATTGGGATTCTCTTGACAAAATTTCAAAAGAATCTTGTCAGGTAATTTAGTGATTTTTAATGAAACATATATACTTTTTGAATAATGTTCATCAGGATATTCTAATTCTGCTTCTGCAAGAGCAGTTCTCGAACTTGGGCTCCAATGAACAGGTTTAAGGCCTCTGTATATATAACCATTCAAAAACATTTTTCCAAAAACTCCAATCTGAGCAGATTCATAACTTTTCCTAAGAGTTAAGTAAGGGTTATCCCAATCTCCCCATATGCCCCACCTTTTAAAACCCGCCATTTGATTATTAATTTGTATATGTGCATAATCTGTTGCTTTTTTTCTTAGGCTTAGAGTATCCAGATTCTTTCTTTCATCAGATTTTAAATTCTGAATAACTTTTAATTCAATCGGTAAGCCATGGCAGTCCCAGCCGGGCACGTAATGTACCTTAAATCCCCTTAAGGTTTTGTATTTATTTATTATGTCTTTTAAAACTTTATTAAGAGCATGGCCCATATGAAGCGCTCCATTTGCATAAGGTGGGCCATCATGTAATGTAAATGTTTTGCCTGAATTCTTTGAACCTAATTCGAAATCAATATCATTTTTAGCCCAAAAATCCTGAATCTGAGGTTCTCTTAAAGCTGAGTTAGCACGCATAGAGAAATCGGTTTTAAGTAAGTTTAAAGTTTCTTTATAGGAAAAGTCTGATTTTTGTTCTTTGTTATTTTGAGATTTCATACGTAGATATAGAAAATATTGGTGATCAAAAGAATTTTTTTAATAAATCTAATTTATTATATTCTTTCTTAATTGACCTGTAGTTATTTTGGCATGTTTCAAATAATCAATTTGGTTGATTTTTAGATTTTACTTTATCATTTTTATCATTTCTTACCCACTTTTTTAGGTTTGTATTTTGATTATTAACCCCAAAATCAAAAAGATTTAAAGGTTTGGTAAAACTAGCAATCCCAAGCTTAAATGCTTCTAATGTTTTCGAAAGATTATTTTTAAATTCAACATAAGTAGTTAATTTTTTCTTTTCTTTATCTGTTAATTGATGCCACCTAGAGAAAAAAAGCTCCACAAGATATAAAACAACTAATGCTGTAATTAGAATGAAAACCACAAAAAATGATTCATCTAAAGTTTTATTTTTGATTATTAATATGAAACCTATTAGTAAATTCAAAAAAGCTTTTATTAAATCTTTTGGTCTACCTAGTTCAAGATAAATTATCGGCACAATTAAAAATATCGTACCAATCGCTATATAAAATGATCCAAAATAAAATATAAAACTATTCATCAAAACTATATTATTGATTAAATTATAAGAAGTTGATTTAAATAAATAAACTCTCTATCAGAATTCCCTTAAGTGCGGTCGGGGAGACTTGAACTCCCACACCCGAAGATACGAGTACCTAAAACTCGCGCGTCTACCAATTCCGCCACGACCGCTCAAATAAAATAATAATTGAAGGAGGTTTATTTTAAAAATATTTTTAACTTAAGATGATTAATTTGACACATAAAATAAAATTCAATATTTTTTTAAAAAAATTTTTTATTTAAGCATGCAATCTTCTGGAAATATTAGTTATATTATTTGAAGAATATAAGAAACAATTTCTAACTTAACCAATAAAAATAAAATAAAAATTACTAATTCTTCAAGATCACTAAATTGGCAAAAGGAGATAAAAAATTTTGTAGATCCGCCGAGCTTTTGGAATCCAACATTATTTTTATTTTTTGGCGGTTATTTTCTAGCATTTCTTAGCATATGGCAATGGTATAGGGGAGTTTGGCCTTTACCATTACTTGTAGCCACTGCTTTTTTGGCTTTGCACATTGAAGGTACTGTTATCCATGATGCTTGTCATAAAGCTGCCCACCCAGTTCCTTGGATAAATCAAGCAATGGGTCATGGCTCAGCAATACTGTTAGGATTCAGCTTTCCAGTCTTTACAAGAGTACATTTACAACATCATATTCACGTAAATCATCCAAAAAATGATCCGGATCATATTGTTAGTACATTTGGTCCTATTTGGCTAATTGCACCAAGATTTTTTTATCACGAAGTATTTTTCTTTCAAAGAAAACTTTGGAGAAAATATGAATTACTTCAATGGGGAATTGAAAGATCCGTATTTTTAACAATAATCTTGGCAGGTTTGAAATTTGACTTTATGAATTTAATTTATAATCTTTGGTTCGGACCGGCATTAATGGTTGGAGTTACTTTAGGAATATTTTTTGATTATCTACCACATAGACCTTTTAAATCAAGAAACAAATGGATAAATTCTCGTGTTTATCCAAGCAAATTTATGAATTTTTTAATAATGGGTCAAAATTACCACCTTATCCACCATCTTTGGCCCTCGATTCCTTGGTTTGAATACAAAATTGCCTATGAAAAAACAAAGCCATTATTAGATATGAAAGGATCCCCTCAAAGAGTTGGGATATTTGAAAGTAAAGAAGACATTTTTAACTTTATTTATGATTTATTGATAGGTGTAAGGAGTCACAGTAAAAAGAGGGGGAAGATAAGAAAAATTATAAATTTATATCCAAGTAATAAAATAAAAAAATTTTTATTAAAAATAGTCAATAAAACATTTATAGGAAGCAATTAATTAATTAATTCATTCATTCATAATTTTTGGAACCTTAAAAAATTTTTCTTCTCTCGATGGGGCCAATTCTAAAAGCTCTTCAATGCAATCAGAATTTTTCTTTTCATCTTTTCTAAATACATTAATAACCTCTATAGCCCTGGTTGTACAGGGCACATCATCTGTATCTATTTTTTCAAGTTGTCTTATATAACCTAAAATTTTTTCTAATTGTAATGCGTGATTTTTTATTTCACCCTCATTAAGTTCTAATCTCGCTAAGTTAGCAACTTTTTTTACTTCCTCTTTGGTTATTTTTGTCATAACTTTAATCTTCTCTTTTATTAAATGATAGTTTATTTAATACATTTTTATTTATATATCCTTCGAATGTCTAATAATTATGAAAAAACTGACAATCACATTTTTTGAAAATCAATATCAATTAATAGCTTTAATTATCTTCCTAGGTTAAATATAGTAATAGACAAATATTGAAAAATAGAAGAAAACTTTTTTCCAAAAAATTTTTTTTATCGTCACTCCAAACTTGTGGCCCCTGATTTAATAGGCTGTTACCTCATAAAAAAAAATAATAAGAAAGATCAACTTAAGGGTATTATCGTTGAAACTGAAGCTTATTCAGAGGAAGAAGAAGCTTGTCATGGTTATTGCAAAATTACTAAATCGAACAAATCATTATTTGGCAACCCTGGAACATTTTATATTTACAAATCTTATGGCATTCATCATTGTTTAAACATAGTGACTGATAAGGTAAATTTTGCGAGCGGTGTATTAATAAGGGCAGTTTTTATTGAAAACAAAAATGAAAGATTAGCTTCTGGACCTGGACTAGTTACTAAAACATTCGGAGTAGACATATCATTAAACTCACTTGAAGTTCTTAATAACAACTCTTTATGTATTTCTCCCAGAGAATCAACTCTAGAAGAAAAAGATCTAATTCAAACTACGAGAATTGGCATATCAAAGGCAAAAAATATAAAATGGCGTTGGTATCTCAAAAATAGTAGGAGTGTTAGTAAAAGATTAAAAGGTGACAAAACACCTAAATTTGAATAACCATTTATCTTTTTAAGCGTAATGCAAATTTGGCCTCATAAACATATCCACACACTCGCTAATTTTTCAATTAAAGATTATGAGTCAGTATTTGAATTAGCTAATAGATTTGATGCACTAAAGAATGCAGGAACGAAAAAGATACCGGCCTTACAAGGAACTTTGGTAACATCTTTATTTTTTGAAGCTAGTACAAGAACAAAAAATAGCTTTGAGCTTGCGGCAAAGAGGCTTTCTGCTGATGTACAAACGTTTGCGCCATCCTCAAGTTCTTTAACGAAAGGCGAAACAATCATTGATACAGCCATAACTTATTCTGCTATGGGAGCCGATACATTAGTTATTAGACATTCATCAAGTTACATAACATTTGAAATCGCAAAAAAACTTGACGCAATAAATTCTAAGACTTCAATTCTTAACGCGGGAGATGGATTACATAGTCACCCTAGCCAAGGATTGCTTGACATCTATACATTGATAAAATTCTTTTCCAAAAAAACAATGAATCCGGAGGTTTTAAATTCTAAAAAAATTTTAATAATTGGAGACGTTAATCATTCAAGGGTTGCAAGATCAAATCTTTGGGCTTTGAGTGCATTCGGCGCAGACATAATCTTATGTGGTCCTAAGACATTAATACCTGATGAATTTATCAATTTTTTAAAAACTCCCGCACCAAATCAAATAGGAGACCCTGTTAAATCAAGAGGCTCTATAACAATTTCTAGATCATTGGAAGAATCAATAAAAATTGCAGATGCAATTATTGTTTTAAGACTCCAGAAAGAGAGAATGATGGAAAATTTACTTAGCAGCATTGATTCATATAGTTTGGATTATGGCTTAACCCCAGAAAAATTATCTTTGAATGATAAAGAAATTCCAATTCTTCATCCTGGACCTATAAATAGGGATATTGAAATTAGTAGTAAAGTAGTGGATGAATATCCCAATTGCTTAATCAACAATCAAGTTGCAAATGGAATTCCTATAAGAATGGCATTGCTTTATCTATTACAGAAATACAACAAATAAATTTATAGCAACTTAAGACTTTCAGTAAAGAAACCATAAAATAATCCTAATCTTAAAGAATCTAATAAAAGTACTAAAAATTTCCTTTTCTTTTGAAATCTAAAATTTCTTCTTAAAGCTATCAAAGTTTCTATAAAGGCTACTGATAAGAAAGCAGCTACAGGATCCATGAGTTCCACAACGGCACTAACCATTCCAACAGAGCTTCCAACGAAGTAGCCAATTAAAAGTGTAATCAATGAAATCGAATATCTTCGCCATGGATTATTAGCCCAAATACTTAATGTCTGAATATTTTCCACAATCTTTAGCTGAAATTTTGTCTTTTGAGGTCTAACAACCATTTTGCATTAAACTAAGCGGCTTGAGAGTTTGATTGAATTTTAATATTTCCTTCTACTAATTCAAGTAATGCTTCTAACTGAGCCATTATTCCTCTTAATTCGCTTGGTTCAGGGAAAAGGTCATCTTCTTTTATTCCTAAATGCATTTCTTTAAGCTCTTGTCTTAAATAGCGTATGTGACAAATGACTTGTTCTTTTTTGGTTTGCGACATGACTTGATTATTAATCTACATATTTTAAGAAAGAATATTTTTGAAAATGAGATTTTGCATTTTTATGACTGAAAATGAAGATAAATGACTTAATAACAGTTTAAAAAGATTATTAATTTCAAAAATTTTCATATTCTTGAAAATATGTAATTAATATTTCCATCAATTTTAAATAATTACTTGAGGCTTTATTATTGAAATATATTGGCTTTATTCATATGGAATTTATTTCTGAAAATAAAATAAGTGAAGAGCTAGTAAATTCATTTGATGAAGAAATGACCCTTGAGCTTGCAAAAAGACTAGAGGAGGATAATTACATGACACCGTTTGATGGTTTAAAAGACTGGCACTTACTGAGAGCACTTGCAATCAACAGACCTGAATTAACATCTGATTATATCCATCTCCTTGATCAAGAACCTTTCGATGAAAACTAAAAGTACGGACTTCAAAATAAAAGTTCTTTTATTAATTACTGGGAGTATTGCAGCTGTAAGAATTCCATTATTAGTTAGCCAATTAGCGAAAGAAAATTATGAAATAAGATGCGTTTTATCTAAAAATGCAGAAAAATTAATTAAGCCGCTTTCTCTTTCGATCTTAAGTAGAAATCCTTGCATTTTAGAAAATGATCAATGGTCAAATAGCCAATCAAAACCTCTTCACATAGAACTAAGTAATTGGGCTGATATTTTAATAATTGCCCCTTTAACAGCGACAACATTAGCAAAATGGGTCACTGGAAATGCAGAGGGATTGATTCCAAGCATTTTAATATCAAATATAAAGCCAATTATTGTTGCACCAGCAATGAATACACAAATGTGGCTAAATAAAGCTGTCCAAAAAAATTATGAGGATCTACAGAATTACGAGAATGTTTTGTCTTTAAAACCAAGTGAAGGCATATTAGCATGTGATGCTATTGGCATCGGTAAGATCCCTCCAAATGATCTGATTCAATTAGCTCTTGAATATATAGCTTCACACAAACAACATTCATATCGCAAAGATTTATTTAATAAAAAAATTTTAATAACTGGAGGTTGCACCTCAGAGAAGATTGACGCGGCAAGACACATCACTAACAAAAGCTCTGGAGCTATGGGCCTACTTCTTTCTCAAGTAGCAAGGTTCAGAGGAGCTCAAGTAAAGTATATCCATGGGCCTCTGAAAATCGATAAGAATCTTACTGATGGAATAAAAAGATATGAGATTGAAACTAGTGCTGATTTAATTAGGGCACTTGATAATGAGATATCAAATTATGATTATTTTTTCATGAATGCAGCAGTATCTGATTTTAAGATAAAATCTGATACTTCAGCTAAAATTCCCAAAAATAAAATTAATGATTATTTAAACAAAAACTTTGAGCTAGTCCCAGATATTTTAAAAACAATTGGTAAATCAAAAAAAGATAACCAAGTTTTTGTGGGATTTTGCGCTTTTACAGGATCTATCGAAGAAGCACGAATAACAATTAAAGAAAAGATTCTCCAAAAGGGTTGTGATTATCTATTCGCAAATCCAATTGATCTTGAGGGTCAAGGATTTGGCTTTTTGGCACAAAATGAAGGTTGGCTGTTCGATAAAAAGAATTTGGAACACTACATTGACAAAACATCCAAAATTGATTTAGCAAATAAGTTAATAACCCAAATTATTTCATAAAAAATTTAAAAAAGATTTGTTAATTTGTATTTTTTTGTAATCTTAATCATTAAAAATAATGTAATAGCTTAAAATAATTCCAGTTTTTTAATGTCTAAAAAGCTACGGGTTGTTTCGAGGATTTAAAAGTTCTATCTTTTATGGTCCTTTGCCTTGTAATATCCGTACTGAAACTATTTAGATGACCTTTAATCAATCGTCACAGAACTTTACTGCAACTTTAATTATGAGAATTCGTTCTTTCTTAGCTTTTGTTATTTCAATTTGTATAACTTTTGCTTTCTTACCTGTTAAAACATTTGCTTTTTCTGAAAGAGGTAATGCACAATTTACGGATGTTGTTAACACAGGAAAAGCTAATGATTGCCCTTCATTAGACTCTTCTCTTGTCGGATCAATATCTCTTGGTAATGGAGATAGTCTTAAAGGAATATGCATGCATCCAACAGAAGTTTATGTAAAAGTGCCTGGGACGAAAAGAAAAGCTGCAGAATTTGTTTCTACAAAAATTATTAGTCCTAGAAATAACACCACCGTGACAGAAGTTTATGGAGATATAGACTCAGGAACTTTTACAGAAAAAGGTGGTATTGATTTTCAACTTATTACTGTATTAACTCCTGGTGGCTTAGAGGTGCCATTTGCATTCTCAGCAAAAGATCTTACAGCTGATTTACCTTCAACTATTGAGCCAGGTACTGAGGTTAGTGGTTCAACATTTACACCTAATTACAGAACTGGTGATTTTCTAGATCCTAAAGCAAGAGCTAAAAATACTGGTGTTGAATATGCTCAAGGTTTAGTAGCACTTGGAGGAGATGATGAAGAACTTGCCAAAGAAAATATAAAAGTTGATGTAAATGGTACTGGCGTCATTACTCTTTCAATCAACAATGTAGATTCTGACACAGACGAATTTACTGGTACTTTTGAAGCTATCCAACCTTCAGATACAGATATGGGATCAAAAGATCCGCTTGATGTAAAAATAATAGGAGAGCTTTACGGAAGAAAGGCATAAATCTTAGACAAGAAAAAAAAGGGGTTTAACCCCCTTTTTTTTTTTTTAAATTTTTCTTTATCAATTCAAAATATGAAATTACAACAAAAAACTAAAAAAGACCCTAATGGACTAATACCGGCTTATGGAGGTGAACTAAAAAATTTAATTATTAAAGATAATAAATTTAAAAATGATCTTATCTCTAAAGCTACTTATGAATTTGAATGCAGCGAGAGAAATGCATGCGATGTAGAACTTTTAATGGTTGGAGCTTTTTCTCCATTGGAAGGTTTTATGAATGAAAAAAACTACAAATCGGTAATTAAAAATAATAGAGATACAAACGGGTTGCTTTTTGGTTTGCCTATTGTATTTGATTCGAATAACGAAAAAGTAAAAGCTGGTGAAACAATCTTGCTTACCTACAAAAATCAAAAAATAGCAATTTTAGAAGTTAACTCTAAATGGGAGCCTGATAAATCCTTAGAAGCTGAACTTTGTTATGGTACTAATTCTTTAGATCATCCTGCTGTCAAGATGATCTTTAATGAGAGAGGGAGATTTTATATAGGAGGGAAAGTTTATGGTTTCGAATTGCCAATTAGAGAGTTTCCCTGCAAAACACCTGCAGAAGTAAGATCTATGCTGCCATCAAATTATGATGTAGTTGCATTTCAATGCAGAAATCCAATTCACAGAGCACATTATGAATTATTTACTAATGCCTTGCTCTCGGATAATGTCTCTCCTACTTCAGTTGTTTTAGTACATCCAACTTGTGGGCCAACTCAACAAGATGATATCCCTGGGAAAGTTAGATATTTAACCTATAAAGAATTGGAAGAGGAAATATCTGATAAAAGAATAAAATGGGCTTTTTTACCTTATTCAATGCACATGGCAGGGCCAAGAGAAGCTCTTCAACATATGATAATCAGGAGAAATTATGGCTGCACCCATTTTATTATCGGTAGAGATATGGCTGGCTGTAAGTCATCATCAACTGGTGAAGATTTTTATGGCCCATATGACGCCCAGAATTTTGCGAATAAATGTGCAGACGAATTGATGATGCAGACTGTTCCTTCAAAAAATTTAGTTTATACAAAGGAAAAAGGATATATTACAGCTGAAGAAGCTAAAGAATTTAATTATGAAATTATGAAACTTAGTGGTACCGAATTTAGAAAAAAATTGAGGAATGGAGAACCAATTCCTGAATGGTTTGCATTCAAAAGTGTAGTAGATGTTCTAAGACGCTCTTAATAATGTTTTATTATTAGTATCATAGATTTATTAAAGATTATTTATTGTGAACAAACGCTGGAGAAACGTAGGACTTTATGTTCTAGCTGTTATTACCGTAATTTTCATTGGTACTTCTGTATTTGATAAACCTAGTACAGAAAATGCTACAAAGACCTTAAGATATAGTGATTTTATAGAGGCAGTTCAAGATAAAGAAATAAGTAGAGTACTAATATCTCCAGACAATGCGACAGCTCAAGTTGTTGAAAATGATGGAAGCAGATCTGAGGTAAATTTAGCCCCAGACAAAGATTTATTAAAAATCCTAACTGAAAATAATGTAGACATTGCTGTAACTCCTACAAAATTAGCTAATCCATGGCAACAAGCTGTAAGTAGCCTAATCTTTCCAGTACTTTTGATTGGAGGTCTATTTTTTCTTTTCAGAAGATCCCAAAGCGGGAATCCTGGAGGGGGTAACCCTGCCATGAGTTTTGGTAAGAGTAAAGCCAGACTTCAAATGGAACCATCTACACAAGTAACTTTTTCAGACGTAGCTGGAGTTGAAGGTGCAAAATTAGAACTCACTGAAGTTGTAGACTTCCTTAAGAGCCCTGATAGATTTACTGCAGTCGGAGCAAAAATTCCAAAAGGAGTTCTTCTTGTTGGTCCTCCTGGAACAGGAAAAACTTTACTCGCAAAAGCAGTAGCTGGAGAAGCTGGTGTACCTTTCTTCTCAATATCTGGTTCAGAATTTGTAGAGATGTTCGTAGGAGTTGGAGCTAGCAGAGTTAGAGATCTTTTTGAACAAGCTAAAAAGAATGCTCCTTGTATTGTGTTCATTGACGAAATAGATGCAGTTGGAAGACAACGAGGAGCTGGTATGGGCGGCGGAAACGATGAAAGAGAACAAACATTGAACCAACTTTTAACTGAAATGGATGGTTTTGAAGGCAACTCAGGAATAATAATAGTAGCCGCCACCAACAGACCTGATGTTTTAGATTCAGCTTTAATGCGTCCTGGAAGATTCGATAGACAGGTAACTGTAGATAGACCTGATTATGCTGGAAGATTACAGATTTTAAATGTTCATGCTAAAGATAAAACTCTTTCAAAAGACGTTGATTTAGATAAAGTTGCCAGAAGAACTCCTGGGTTTACTGGTGCAGATTTAGCTAATCTTTTAAATGAAGCAGCAATACTAGCAGCTAGAAAAGATTTGGACAAAGTAAGTAATGATGAAGTCGGAGATGCCATTGAAAGGGTTATGGCTGGTCCAGAAAAGAAAGATAGAGTCATTAGTGATAAGAAAAAAGAATTAGTTGCTTATCACGAAGCTGGTCATGCACTTGTTGGAGCATTAATGCCTGATTATGATCCTGTAGCAAAAGTTTCAATAATTCCTAGAGGTCAAGCTGGAGGTTTAACCTTCTTTACACCAAGTGAAGAAAGGATGGAATCAGGTCTTTACTCTCGTTCTTACCTTCAAAATCAAATGGCTGTAGCACTAGGAGGAAGAGTTGCTGAAGAAATAGTCTATGGAGAAGAAGAAGTTACAACTGGAGCTTCAAATGACTTGCAGCAAGTTGCTAATGTAGCCAGACAAATGATTACAAAATTTGGCATGAGCGACAAAATAGGTCCAGTCGCTTTAGGGCAATCTCAAGGTGGAATGTTTTTAGGAAGAGATATGAGCTCTACTAGAGACTTCTCTGAAGATACAGCTGCAACAATTGATGTAGAAGTTTCAGAGCTTGTTGATATAGCCTACAAAAGAGCCACAAAGGTTTTATCAGATAATAGATCTGTCCTCGATGAAATGGCTCAAATGCTTATTGAGAGAGAAACAATAGATACTGAAGATATTCAAGATTTGCTTAATAGATCAGAAGTTAAAGTAGCAAATTATATCTAGTTTTAAAATTTTAAAATTTTTTAATGAATACCAAAAAAGAGGCTTTTTCGGAATTTCTGAAAAAAGAACCTTTTTTTTTACTGATAAAACCTGCAGATAATATTTACTCAAATACTTCTATTAGGAATGCTTTTTTTGAAGAATTAGAAAGCATAGTAAAATTAGGATTAAAGAATATTGAAATAAGTTGGTCTAAAAACGTTGATTGGTTAGATTTTGTATCCGAAATCAAAATCAAATATCCAAAAATTAATTTAGGCTCTGCCTCTATAGTTAATCAACAATCATTAGAAGATTCTTTAAAAATTGGATTAAATTTTTCAATGATGAAATTCTGGGATAAAGATCTTTTTATTTATGCGAAGTCTAAAAATTATTTATTAATTCCTGGAATTAAAAATTTAAAAGATCTTGAGGAAGCGATAAATTTAAATTGCAAAATTATCAAAATTTATCCAATAAAAATTAAAGATAGTTCGATAGATATACTCAACTTTAAAAATATTGATTTTATTGCTGCTGGTGGCCTATCAATCAATGATGTAAAAACTTATAAATCTTTAGGATTTAAGGCAATCGTGATTGGAGATAAAGGGATCATAAATAAAAAATTTGATCCAAAAATATCTGAATTTCTCAAAAATAATTAAATCTAAGATAAATATATTTTTACAAAACTAATAATTATTGATTAAGCCACATTGAGCATGATTCAGAAGTAGATGATCAGCAAGTACTAAAGCAACCATAGCATCAACCATAGGAACTGCTCTTGGTAGAACGCACGGATCATGTCTCCCTTTTGCTTTCATCAATACTTCTTTTCCTTCAGCATTAACAGATTTCTGTTCTTTCCCGATGGTTGCTGTAGGTTTAAAAGCTATCTTCATCTCAATATTTTCGCCATTACTTATTCCTCCTTGTATACCGCCTGAATTGTTAGATGTTGTTCTTAACTTACTAATATCATCAGACTTGATGAAGGCATCATTATGTTCGCTTCCTTTTAAATAGGTTCCAGAGAAACCTGAACCTATTTCAAAGCCTTTCGTGGCAGGCAAAGACATCAAAGCCTTGGCCAAATCAGCTTCTAATTTGTCAAAAACAGGCATTCCAAGACCTGATGGAACATTTCTTACCATACATTCAATAACACCTCCACAAGAGTCTCCTTGACGCTTTAATTCCTTAATTCTCTCGATCATTGCTGATGACACCTTTTCATCAGGACATCTAACAATATTAGAATCTATTTTTTTGAGAGAAATCTTCTCTTTATTAATATCAGAATCAATATCATGTATACGCTTTACCCAAGATAGTATTTCAGTGTTAGATAAGTTTTTTAATAATTGTTTTGCTATAGCACCAGCAGCTACCCTCCCAATTGTTTCTCTAGCAGAGGCTCGCCCACCCCCAGAACTTGCCTGAATTCCATATTTCAGATGGTATGTACCATCTGCATGAGAAGGCCTAAATACTTGCTCCAAATTATTATAATCTTTTGGTCTTTGATCCTTGTTTCTTACCAACATAGCTATTGGAGTTCCAAGTGTTAATCCTTCCTTTATCCCACTTAATATTTCAATTTTATCTTCTTCATTGCGGGGTGTTGTAATGTCACTTTGTCCAGGCCTACGCCTATCTAATTCATTTTGTATCAGCTTTAGATCTATTTTTAACTTCGGAGGGCATCCATCAAGGATAACTCCTACTGCTCCACCATGTGATTCTCCAAAAGTACTTACACGAAAAATTTTTCCAAAACTACTACTCATAGAAATATCAAATGTTTTATCTATATATAAACATTATATGAAACCAATTGAAAATTAAACAAAAAAAAGCCCCCAAAAAGGGGGCTTGTAAATTTAAGAACTTTAAGCTTAACCGATAGCTGGAGCTGAAAGTGCTACTGTTGTAGACTCAGCTGCTGCTAGATCAAGTGGGAAGTTGTGAGCGTTACGCTCGTGCATTACTTCCATACCTAGGTTTGCTCTGTTAAGAACGTCACCCCATGTAGGAACAACCTTGCCGTTTGCATCAACAACTGATTGGTTGAAGTTGAAACCGTTAAGGTTGAATGCCATTGTGCAGATACCCATTGAAGTTAACCATACACAAACAACTGGGAATACAGCTAGGAAGAAGTGAAGACTTCTGCTGTTGTTGAAACTTGCATATTGGAAGATCAAACGACCGAAGTAGCCATGTGCTGCAACGATGTTATATGTTTCTTCTTCTTGTCCGAACTTGTAACCATAGTTCTGAGATTCTGTCTCAGTTGTTTCTCTGATTAGAGATGAAGTAACAAGTGAACCGTGCATAGCTGAGAATAAAGATCCTCCGAACATACCAGCAACACCAGCCATGTGGAATGGGTGCATAAGAATGTTGTGCTCTGCCTGGAAAACAAACATGAAGTTGAATGTTCCAGAGATACCTAGAGGCATTCCGTCAGAGAATGAACCTTGACCGAATGGGTATACAAGGAATACTGCGAAAGCTGCTGAAACTGGTGCAGAGTATGCAACACAGATCCAAGGACGCATACCTAAACGGTATGAAAGCTCCCACTGTCTTCCCATGTATGCTGAGATACCAATTAGGAAGTGGAAAATTACAAGCTGGTAAGGACCACCGTTGTATAACCACTCATCTACAGTAGCTGCTTCCCAAATTGGGTAGAAGTGTAGACCAATAGCGTTAGATGAAGGAACAACTGCACCTGAGATGATGTTGTTTCCATATAGGAATGAACCAGCAACTGGCTCTCTAATTCCGTCGATGTCTACTGGTGGTGCTGCGATGAATGCAACGATGAAGCAAGCCGCTGCTGTAAGTAGGCATGGAATCATTAAGACGCCGAACCAACCAACATAAATTCTGTTGTTAGTTGATGTTACCCACTCACAAAACTGTGGCCAACCTTTTAACAGCGAAGAACGCTGCTGCTGAATAGTTGTCATGAGTTCGTAAAGTATGTCTCTAAAGTGAGACGTGTAAATAAAAACGGAAAATAATTCCGCTTTGAAGATCTTAGACCAAAATCGCTAAAAATGTGTAAATATTTTTTCTTTAAGTAAACTTATTTTTTGGAAAACAGGAGAAAAGAACTTCCATGTCTTAAGATTTTCTTTGTTATTGAGGATTTAACTTGGTAATAATCGAATGGCTTTTTAACGGAAAAAGATCTAGAGAGGTAGTTTCTTTAAAAGATGCTAAGCATAGAAGACTGCAATTAGAGGCTTTTGGAGCTGTTATTTATTGGAGTGAAAGAATTTAGGTTTTTAAGGTTTAAAAAATTAGAAAAAAAGTAAAAGTATTAAATATTAAATAAACTTATCTATAAAATAAAAAATCCTTATTAGTTTGCAATGATTTATTGTTCCGGTTTCTTAATTTAAAAACTTTCAAAGTCTTGAACCCATTGTTTTTTTGAACAAATCACTTCTTTTTTTGTGTAGCTCATGGCAATTTTTTTTTCCTTATAAGCAACTTCTCCAATAAAAACAGGCCAAATCAATTGGTCCCGTTCATATTTGTGGATTATTCCTTGGCTATCCAGAAATAATGGATCTCCTTTTTTAATCATTTTCCAATCTTGGTTTAATCTCTCAGGATGAATTATGCCATCAATATCTCCCTTTTCATCTCTTGGATAATCTATACTCCCTTGATGAACGTGAACCACTAATTCCTTTGGAAGTTCTATAAGTTTATTTTTTAATTTATTTATCTCTTCCCTTAGGGAGCTAATTATTAGAGAGAATCTATTTATGATATTTTGATCATAAAAATTTTGTGCGACAGCTCCTATTTCAATAACTAAACCACATGGCCAAGCTTCTACAAGAAATCCTGTTTGGGCTTTATCTTTTTCGTGCAAATAAATAGGCAATCCAAATTTGTTCTGCAGTAATGCAGCTAAACAAAGATCTTTGGATCTCCTCCCATACATAACAATGCTTGTTCCCATATTTGCAGTAGTAGTGTGCAAATCGATTGCAATTTGACAGGGTTTAGATCCATCAATTCCAAATTCATCTACTAAAAAATTGGCTCTATTAGTTTCATAAAAGCTATTCTTGTATTGATCAAAATTCTCACCTTCTTTAAAAGATCTATTTAAATCTACATCTATATATCTGCAACCTTTTTCATAGGCAGCAGGATTACCTATGATGTACTCATACTCAATACCATTATTTAAACTATTTTCCTTTGTATTAAATTGCTTAACAGCCCAAACAGGATTAATTTCATTCCCATGAGTGCCTGAAACGATAAGTACTCTTTGAACAGTCATTTTTTCTTTAAAAATAAAATTTTATGCAAAATAAATACCTTATAAAGGCCTCCAGAAAATTCTGGTTTTGGTTTTGGACCCAATTAATGAATGGCTTCGCGCCATCAGATACACAAGGCAATTATAAAAGGCCTAAAGGTATAACCATTAATAGTGAATACGATATTAATAATGAGAATGGACAAATTTATTTATTAGTAGGTCATTCTTGTCCATGGTGTCAAAGAACTTTACTCGTACACGAAATAAAAAATTTATCTAAAAAAGTTAAAGTAATTTTTTTAAAGGCAGATGTTGAGCATGGCGAATGGATTTTCAATAAAAAGATTAAGGGATGTATAAGACTTTCAGACCTTTACAAAAAAGCTAAAAAAAAGATTATTTTTAGAGCGACATTACCTCTTTTAATTAGCTTTGTAAAAGATGAAGTAAATATTCTGTCTAATGAAAGTTCACAGATTATAAGACTACTCAATTCAATAAAAAGTGAATCGAAATATCAGGCATTAAATATTAAAGATGGTAATCAAAAATTTTTAGATTTAATTAATAACAGCATTAATGATGGCGTATATAAATGTGGTTTCGCCAGAAACCAGTCAGCTTACGAAAAAGCGAGTAAAAATCTTTTCGCAGCTATAAATGAAATTGAAAATTTACTACAGAAAAATAAAGGGGACTGGATATTTGGAGAAGAGTTAACTTACGCAGATATTTACCTTTTCCCAACGCTTATAAGATGGGAATTAATATATAGCAAACTTTTCAAATGTACTGAACAAGAACTATCAAGTTTTAAAAAGATTATTGAATGGAGATTAAAATTCTTTAAATTATCTAACGTAAATAAGACATGCTTCGATAATGAATGGAAAAAAGATTACTACAAAGCATTATTCCCTTTAAACACAAATCAAATAATCCCAGTTTTACCATCGCTAAAGGAAATAATAAAAGTAGAGACCTAAAAAAATAAATAAATCAATTTCAAAAATAAATGATGTTGTAATGAACACTTATTTAGTTCATAGATAATGCAATTTCATTAGAAATTAACTATGTTATGTATGTCTACTAAAGTACGAAAAGCTTAAAATGAAATCCATTGACGAACACATCCAAAAAGATCAATCGGAAATCGAATCTGCAAAAGCAGAGGGCAATCTTCCAAAGGTCAGACATTTAACTGAAGAGCTAAAAGAACTCGAAGAGTATAAGGATCATCATCCAGATGATAAACATGACCCTAATGCTTTGGAACTATTCTGCGATGCCAACCCGGATGAACCAGAATGTCTTGTATATGATGATTAAGTTTTCTTTTAAAAAATAATGCACAATAAAAAGGGCTTTTAGAGCCCTTTTTTTTTATTTATTAATTATTAATTCTATTAGTAATCTCTATTAAAGTCGGATGGACTTCCTGTAAGTGAACATACAACCGACTCTTCATTTTTCATTTCTTTGACTTCTACAATTGGTCTTCCCATTTTCTTCAAAACCTCAATATCTTGAATAGTTTGACATCTAGCTATTATTTTTCCTTGTTGATCAAAGCAAGTATAGAAATTCATATTGTATTTAAAGAGGTATCTTATTTATGACTAATTTTCATTATTAAATCAAGTGTTTTTTTTACAAAAAAATTTTAAATTTAAGTTAGATCCTTTTCCATACTTCAGAAAGCAGTGAAGATAAACCTTTTTTTAAAGATGAAGAAATAACTAAAACTTTCTTTTTAGATAAATCTTCTAACTTTTTTGAAATTATTTTCAAATAATCATCATCTGCCAGCTCCATTTTATTCAATACTATTATCCTCTCTTTATCTAAAAGACCTTTTCCGTATTTTTTTAATTCCTGCTCAATTATCTCAAAATCACGTAAAGGATTTTCTGCAACTGCATCAATTAAGTGAACAAGTATCTTCGTTCTTTGGATATGCCTTAAAAAATCATGGCCTAAACCTACTCCGTCCGCTGCCCCTGAAATTAATCCTGGAATATCCGCAAAAAGGCAACCATTCCCATCAATTTTTCTTACTACACCTAAGTTAGGTATTAGAGTTGTGAAAGGATAATTTGCGATTTTTGGACGGGCAGATGATACAACAGAAATCAAGGTACTTTTTCCAGCATTTGGAAGACCTATAATCCCAACCTCTGCAAGAAGTTTTAGTTCTAATTGAACCTCCCACATCTCACCATCTTTTCCTTCAGTGAATGATTCTGGGGCTCTATTTTGATTACTTAAATAGTAAGCATTACCATGTCCACCTCTTCCTCCAATGGCAATAGTTAAACTCTGTTTATGTTTAGTTAAGTCTCCTAAAATAATGCCGGTTTTAATGTCCCTTATTTCTGTACCGCAGGGTACTTTAAGGATTGTATCCTCACCTGAAGCACCTGATCTCTTATTAGGACCTCCTTTGCATCCATCTTCAGCAATTATTTCACGTTTGAATTTGAAATCTAATAATGTTTGTAAATTATTATCAGCCATCAAAACAACTGAACCCCCTCTACCACCATTCCCCCCAGAGGGTCCTCCAGCAGGAACGAATTTTTCTCTTCTAAATGAAACTATTCCATTTCCACCTTTTCCAGCTTTAAGAATAATGTTGGCTTGATCAATAAATTGCACTTAAGTACGTTTATTAAATTGTTTTCTAGGTATTTTAAATTTTATTTTATCCACGCAATACTGCAACCAGGGCCACCCTCGTTGTTGGCTGCATCTTCAATCTTATCAACATAATTTAAACCTGATAACCAATTTCTAAGTCCTTTCTTTAATTTCCCTGTGCCAATTCCATGAACAATCCATAGTGGTCCATGAAATTTTCTAATTTTCTCCTCAATAATTATTTCGGCTTCATGCACTCTTAATCCTCTTACGTCAATTGTATTTTTACTCGTTCTTATTTTAGAAAAAGAAAAATCCTCTCTTGTAGACTTGATCTCAATTTTTGACATTTTGAAATTAGGCTTTTCTCCATTAATGCCTTCAAAGTCATTTACTGATAATGTGCTTCGGAATGAACCACATTTAACTTCGTAAAAACCACCTTTTTTATCTAAATCTACAATTTGTCCTGTACTATTTAGACTTTTAATCTTTACAAAATCGCCTACCTGAGGATTCCATGTTATTGACTTTTCAGATTTTTTTTGGGTTAAGTGTTCCGTCTCAATTTCCTTTAATCTTTTTCCAATAATTCTCGTATCCTCTCCATTAACATTTTTATCTCTTAATTTTTTAATCAATTCTATTACCTCTTTTTTAGCGGATATAATATGTTTTGATAATTTAGACCTTTCAATTTCCTGGATTTTTTGAGCATTTATTTTTTGATATTCATAATTTCTCTTCAGTTCATCATGTAATATTTCAGTCCTTGCAATCAATTCTGCAGCAGCTTCTGCGGAATTTTGTTGTTTAATCCTCTCTTCCTCAAGTCCTTTAATAATACTGTTAATATTGTCAACTTCTTTTGGCTTTAGATAATTTGCAGCTTCATTGAGTATACTTTCATCTAGACCAATTCTCTTTGAAATTGACAAGGCATTACTTCTCCCAGGAATACCCCAGTTGAGTATATATTTTGGCTTCAAAGATTCCTCATCAAAGGCAACTGATACGTTTTCAAATCTTGAATCGTTATATTTTAAAGCCTTAATATCTCCATAATGTGTAGTTGCCAAAGTGATATCAGATTTATTTACAAATTCTTTTAATAAAGCCATCGCAAGAGCACTTCCTTCAAGAGGATCTGTGCCAGATCCAATCTCATCTAACAAAACAACTGATAATCCCTTCTTATAATCAAGTAAATCTAATATCTCTTTTATGCGGGATATATGCCCACTGAAGGTAGATAAATTTTCTTCTAATGATTGATTATCTCCTATATCCACATATATATTTGGACAAAAAGGGATAATAGGATTATTAGTTGAAGGTATCAATAATCCTGCTCTAGCCATAAGTAAAGACAAGCCCAAACCTTTTAAAGCTGCTGTTTTACCTCCAGTATTTGGACCTGTAATAGCTACAACCTTAATATTTCTATTTATATGAAAATCGACAGCTACTGGTGGGGGGGCTCCTTTTTTCTTATGTTCCCAAATCAATAACGGATGAGAAAAACCAATTAAAGAAATAATAGGATTTTTCTCAAATGTAGGAGTTTTACCTCCAATCCATTTCGAATATCTTGAACGAGTTAGGGCATTTTCTAATCTTAATAAAATGGATGCCATTTCAATAAGATTTTTTGAGTTATCACTAACAACCTGAGACCATTTCTTAAGTAATTTAAATTCTTCTGCTGTGATCCTAGCCTCTAAAGAAGCAATCTTATTACCTTTAGTTACTACACTTTCAGGCTCAAAATATACTGTATTTCCTGAAGATGAAGAGTCATGAATTATCCCTTTAAATTTATCTACATAATTAACTTTCACTGCTAAAACAGGTCTTCCATATCGATCTCCAATAGTAGTATCTTGCAAATAAGGTAAATTCTTTTGAATAAATTTCTCAACTAATATTTTTCTTTCAAGTTTCTTAGATAAAAATTCTTTTCTAAGAATAGATAGTTCATTACTAGCATTGTCTGAAATCCTTCCATTCGATTCAATGCCTTTTTTAAAAATCGTTTCGACATTCTGATGGTCAATTAAATTTTTTGTGAATGATGAAATATAAGGCCTTTGTTCAAAATCTAATAAGATTTTTTTTAAATTTCTTGCTGCAGCAATTGTTTTCGCTATTTCTAACAATTCAGAAGATGAAATTACACCTCCCTTGGAACAAATTTCAATATTTCTACTAATATCAAAAACACCAGAAAAACTAATTGATTTTTCTAAATTTTTTTCTAGCTCATTAATTTCAGCAGTTTCATTCAAAAGTCTTTTAGATGCCTCGTATTCTGAAGGTATAACAAAACTTAAAATTGATCGTTTACCCATTTCCGTTAAGGCGAATGAAGATAAATGCGATTTTAATGAATCCCACTCTAAAAGGTTTATAGATTCTTCTTCTAAGGTCTTATCTGAATATGATTTTTTAGAATAACTTTTCTCTTGCATACAAAAAAAAAGAATCAAACATTCGATTGAATCCCTTCAGGAGGAACATAAAGCATCTCAAGCCAGTTTCCTTCAGTATCCTTCATATAAAAAGATGCTGTTCCATCTCTATGCTCATGTAAAGGACCAACTTTTACACCAGAATTTTTTAAATCATTTTGAATATTTTCCACTTCTTTTTTATTTTCAAAATGAAAAGCAAAGTGAGGTCCAGCAGCTTTGTAGCTAGGGCCTAACAACGCAAGTCCATCTTTCCCTTTACCTGCCTCTAAATAAGACCAATCTTTATCATCCCAAACCAAATTCATACCCAGCTTAATATAAAAAGATTTAGCCCTTTCGAGATTCTCTACTCTAAGTGCAATGTGACCAATCCTATTTACTCCTTGTGAAAAATTCAAAACTAAGCAATTAATTTATTACTTATCTAAGAATAAACCAAATTTTTGTTAATAATGAGTTTTTAAGTATCCTGCAACCATTGAGATGCATCACAAGCATGATAAGTGAGTATTAATTTTGCTCCTGCTCTTTTAAAACTAAGCAATGTCTCTAAAACAATATCTTTTTCGTTAATCCAGTTCTTCATAGCAGCAGACTTTACCATGGAGTACTCCCCACTAACATTGTATGCAGCTATGGGCTTATTTGAAAATGTGCTTAGTCTATAAACAATATCCAAATATGAAATTCCTGGTTTTACCATCAAAATATCAGCTCCTTCATACTGATCCAATGCAGATTCAATTAAAGCCTCTTTTGAATTGGCAGGGTCCATTTGATATGTAGACTTATTGTCTGGAATTGCTTTCTTACTATTTTCTCTAGGAGCCGAATCTAAAGCAGTTCTAAACGGACCATAATAAGCAGATGAATATTTAGCTGTATAACTAATAATACCTACATCACTAAATCCTTCACTATCAAGAGCAGTCCTAATTGCTCCAACTCTCCCATCCATCATGTCACTAGGGCCAATAAAATCTGCTCCAGCTCTAGCTTGAGTTAAAGCTTGTTTTTTTAAAATTTCAATCGTTTCATCATTCAATATTTTTCCAGTTTCATCAACTAAGCCATCATGTCCATCACACGAGTAAGGGTCCAAGGCAACATCTGTCATTATTGCCATTTCTGGAATCTCTTTTTTTAATATTCTAATAGCTTTAGGTATTAAACCGTCCTCATTAAAACATTCTGCTCCATCTTCAGTCTTTAAGCTATCGTTAATTTTTGGGAAAAGAACCACACATCTAATTCCTAATTCCCATGCCCTAGCAACCTCCTTTAATAAGCCATTAATATCCCATCTGTAAGTTCCGGGCATTGCGGAAATTTCCTCTTTAAAATCTTTTTCATGAATAAATAATGGATAGATAAAGTCCGATGCCGCCAAATGGTTTTCTCTAACCATTTCTCTAATTGCCTCAGTTCTTCTTAATCTTCTTGGACGAATAATCGAATTCATTTGAATATTATTAATATTGAAAAATATTTATCTAATACATTAATCGCTTGCCTCGCACATAAATCAATCAGAGACTACTTTTGTTCAGGAAAAGTAACTAAAATTTATTAAAAAAAGCAAAAATAGTTACAAAAATATTTTGCACAAACTTCATTTTTCACAAATTTACGTCATTAAGAGATAATATCTTTTAGTTAAGTGTTTATTTTAAGGAGAGTATCTTTGAAAATAATTAATGGATTTCATCTAAAGAATTTAAGAGGGGATATTCTTGGAGGGATCACAGCTGCTGTGGTGGCTTTACCTCTCGCTCTTGCTTTTGGTAATGCTGCTTTAGGACCTGGCGGGGCAATTTATGGCCTATATGGGGCAGTAGTAGTTGGTTTCTTAGCAGCATTATTCGGAGGAACACCTGCTCAAGTTAGTGGACCTACCGGTCCAATGAGTGTAACTGTTGCTGGCGTAGTGGCAGGCTTAGCAGCAGTGGGGGTTCCAAGAGATCTTTCTGCAGGACAAATTTTACCTTTAGTGATGGCAGCGGTAGTAATTGGTGGCTTACTACAAATATTATTTGGAATTCTCAAACTAGGTAAATACATTACTTTAGTTCCATATTCTGTTGTGTCAGGATTCATGTCTGGTATTGGAGTAATAATAATTGCACTTCAGATTGGGCCATTACTAGGAATTAGTACCAGAGGTGGAGTAGTTGAATCTTTATCAACTGTATTTTCAAATTTCCAGCCAAACGGTGCTGCTATTGGAGTAGCAATAATGACACTAGGTATAGTATTTCTAACTCCTAGAAAAATAAGTCAATGGGTTCCTTCTCCCCTCTTAGCCCTATTGATAGTAACGCCAATATCAATATTAATTTTTGGAGATGGAGCTATTGATAGAATTGGAGAAATTCCCAGGGGAGTTCCATCTTTAAATTTCCCAAGTTTTAATCAATATTTTCCAATCATTTTTAAGGCAGGATTAGTCCTAGCAGTGCTTGGCGCAATTGACTCTTTACTAACATCACTAGTAGCAGACAATATATCTCAAACAAAACATAATTCTGATAGAGAGCTTATTGGTCAAGGAATAGGAAATGCTGTTGCCGGTCTGTTTTCAGGCTTACCTGGAGCCGGAGCAACAATGAGAACAGTTATAAATGTTAAATCTGGAGGATCCACTCCCATTTCTGGTATGGTTCACTCAGTTGTCTTGTTGATAGTTTTAGTTGGCGCAGGTCCTTTAGCCGAGCAAATACCAACTGCGTTGTTAGCAGGAATTCTTATAAAAGTTGGTCTAGATATTATTGATTGGGGGTTCTTGAGGAGGGCTCACAAATTATCTTTAAAAACTTCAGTTGTTATGTACGGCGTACTCTTGATGACTGTTTTTTGGGATTTAATTTGGGCAGTTTTAGTCGGTGTATTCATAGCAAATATGCTAACTATTGATTCAATAACCGAAACTCAACTAGAAGGTATGGATGAAGATAATCCTTTATCAAAAGATGATCAAGCTAAAAATGCATTACCTGCTGATGAAAAAGCACTACTTGATAGATGTTCAGGAGAAGTAATGCTATTTAGACTTAAAGGACCACTTAGTTTTGGAGCAGCTAAAGGTATATCTGAGAGAATGATGCTAGTAAGAAACTACAAGGTTTTGATATTAGATATCACTGATGTACCGAGACTTGGAGTGACAGCGACACTCGCAATTGAAGATATGATGCAAGAAGCTAAAAATAATTCCAGAAAAGCATTTGTTGCTGGGGCTAATGAAAAAGTAAAGGATAGATTAGCTAAGTTTGGAGTTGAAGGCATCATTGAGACAAGAAAAGAAGCTTTAGAAAACGCTCTAAATGAAATAGCCTAATAATTTATGGAAATAAATCCAATCCTGCAAAATGTATTAGCCCCGCCAGTTCTTTTCTTTTTAATTGGAGCAATATCAGTACTCTTTAAATCTGATTTAGAAATACCAGCTCCATTACCTAAACTCTTCTCGTTATATTTGCTCTTAGCCATTGGGTTTAAAGGAGGTATAGAGATACAGAAAAGTGGGTTTACAAATCAAGTATTGCCGACTTTAAGCGCTGCAATACTAATGTCACTACTAATACCTCTGATTGGATTTTTAATTCTAAGATTTAAGTTTGATGTCTTTAATTCAGCCGCAATAGCAGCAGCTTACGGTTCAATAAGTGCTGTTACATTTATTTCTGCAGAAAGTTTTTTAGAAAGTCAAAAAATAGCTTTTGATGGATTTATGGTTGGTGCATTAGCTCTAATGGAATCTCCTGCAATAATAGTTGGATTATTACTTGTAAAATTTGCAGCTCCTAAAAATAGACCTAAATCAAGAAAAATGCATCTAAGCGCAATATTACACGAATCACTTTTGAATGGATCAGTTTATCTATTACTTTCAAGCTTAATTGTGGGATTTCTTACTGCTTCCAGTAATCCTACAGGCATTACAAAAATGGAACCATTTACTGGACAGTTATTCTATGGAGCAGAATGCTTTTTCTTATTAGACATGGGAATAGTTGCTGCTCAAAGATTGCCGAGACTGAAAAGTGCAGGTTCATTTTTAATTGGCTTTGCAATTTTCATGCCTTTATTTAACGCATTTATAGGTGTTTTCGTTGCGAGATTTTTATCTTTGGGACCTGGCAACGCACTTTTATTTGTGGTTTTATGTGCTAGCGCCTCATATCTTGCAGTTCCTGCAGCGATGAGGATGACAGTTCCAGAGGCTAAATCTAGTTATTATATTTCAACTACACTTGGCCTAACTTTCCCATTCAATATAGTTCTCGGTATTCCTATATATATGAGTTTAGTAAATACCATTATCCCACTTTCCCCTTTATAAAAATGAAAAGATTAGACTTGATATTTAGTGAAAGAGAACTAGATGCAATTATTAAAACATTAGAAAAAGCTAATGTTCCTGGATATACGGTTATGAAACACGCCACAGGCAGAGGGCCAGAAAGAGTTGTTACAGAAGATATGGAATTTACAGGATTAGGAGCGAATGCTCATGTAATCGTTTTTTGTGAGCAAGAATTAATAGATAAAATGAGAGATAATATTAGGGATGACCTAAGCTATTACGGAGGAGTTGCTTATATTTCTGAAGCAACACCCCTGTAAATAAAGAAAGAAATATTTATTTTTAAGAATGAATCCAATCTACTCTTATATTTTTTCTACTATTTAAATATCTATCAATTGACATTGCGGCAATACATCCATCAGAAGCAGCAACAACGGCTTGCTTAAATGGTGTATTTCTTATATCGCCAATAGCCCATACTCCATCAGAGTTTGTAGACATAAAATCATCCACAATAACTCCTCCGTCTTCTTTTAAAGCAATTTGATCCCCTAAAAAATCAGTGATTGGCTTTGAACCACTCATGTAGACAAATACTCCATCTAAATTTAAATTGATAGGATTTTCTTCTTGCTTATTTTTTACAACAACCCCATTCACACCCATATCATCTCCCAATATTTCTAATAATCTTGTTCTACTCCAATGTTTTATATTTGAATTATCCATCAATTCCATGGCTTCTTCATTATCTGGTTTAGGATCACTCGATGTAATCCAATGTACAGTTGATGCAAATTTAGTTAGAACAGTTGCCTCTTCAATTGCCTCCTTATTCACTCCAACAACTGCAACTTCTCTATTTTTGTAAAAAGCCCCATCACACGTAGCACAATAACTTACTCCTTTGCCAAGAAAATCCGCTTCTCCCTTAAATGATGCAGGCCTACCCATCGCTCCACTTGCAAGTACAAGTGCTTTAGCTTTGAACGTGCCTTCAGGTGTATAAACCATTTTCCATTCTCCACTAGTGTCTATCCCAAACACTTGTGCTCTTCTATAGTCTGTGCCGTATTGCACAGCCTGTTCTCTCATTAGAGTAAGTAATTTTTCCCCACTTATATCAACCGGAACACCTGGATAATTAGCTATTTGATGAGTTATTGCTAGGGCGCCAACAGATGGATTTTTATCTAAAATTACTGTCTTTAAGTTTGAACGAGATGTATAAAGTGCGCAAGTACATCCTGCTGGACCTCCTCCGATAATAACTACATCTGACTCGATGATTTCCAATTTAATAAAACTCCTTTTTAGTAGCTAATTAGATGAGTTCATGGTTAGAAGATATTTTTAATGTAAATACCTAACCTTTACATAGATATAAGTTAAAAGAAAAAAGAGAAAAAAGCATAATATAGAAACAAACTTACATAGGAAAAAAATAAAAAATTAATTATCAAAATTATCAGTTACGTGAAATGTTCTGTATTGATCTATTATTAGGTCATATCGAAAAATCAATTGCCGTAGAAACATTATATTTTTCATGACCAACTCTGATTACCTTTTAAAAGCTGCGATTAAGAAAGTAACCGAAAAATTAAACGAGATGTTGGTTGAAAAAATTGAAGAAGCAACAAATATTGCTCAGGATGCTCCAGAAATCCTCAAAAAAGAATTTGATAGTTTGAAGGAATCCATACTCGAAGAAGCCTCAAGAATGGAAAAAGCCGAAAATATTCAAGAAAATGAGTCTACAAATACTTATCAAGATTCCAAAATAAAAAAAGCTTTAAATGAAATTGAAGATATCAATCAGCAAATTGATCTCTTTAATAAAACCATAAATAATCAAATTAAATGAGTTATCACATTCTTCATTATCGTTTAAAAAAATTGAAGAGAGCCTTTCTTATTTGGATAACTCTGATTTCGCTTTTAATAAATTTGTGGATAGATAAAATTAGATTTAAAATTTTCCAAACCAAGAGCAATAAAAAAAGTAGGGTCCAAATTAAAAGAGCAAGGTGGTTTACTAATCAATTAATAAAGCTAGGTTCAGCATTTATTAAAATTGGACAATTATTATCCGCAAGACCTGATTTAATTCCTAATACCTGGATACAGGAATTATCTAAACTGCAGGATCAAGTTCCTAATTTTTCATTTGCGCAAGTGGAAGAAACTATAAGAGAAGAACTAGGATCTAAGTTTAATGAAATAGATCGAATAATATGTGATCCAGTTGGATCAGCTTCACTAGCTCAGGTTCATAGGGCAACTTTAAAAGATGGTAAGAAAGTAGTATTTAAAGTCCAAAGGCCCAATTTAAAAGAATTGTTCATTATCGATTTGGGCATAATGGAGCAAATTGCAGGATTGCTGCAGAAAAATAAGAATTGGAGTCGAGGTAGAAACTGGGTTGAGATTGCCAAAGAGTGTAGAAAAGTTTTAATGAAGGAGCTTGATTTTAATTGCGAAGCACAATATGCAGCAAGATTTAGACAGCAATTTCTTAATGATGAAAATATTGAAGTTCCTGAAATAATTTGGGATATGAGCACTGAAAAAGTGCTTTGTTTAAGTTATGTAGAAGGAACAAAAATAAGTGATTTGGAAAAATTAAAATCACAAGAAATTGATTTACCTAAAATTGCAGAAATTGGTGCCATAAGCTATCTAAAACAATTAGTAAATTTCGGTTTTTTTCATGCAGACCCTCATCCAGGGAATCTAGCAGTTTCAAATGAAGGTAAATTGATTTTTTATGATTTTGGAATGATGGGCAATATCTCAAATAATCTTCAAGCAAGATTAGGGGGGATGGTTAAGGCTGCTGCTTTAAGAGACGCCTCATCACTTGTTAGTCAATTACAACAAGCTGGGCTAATTTCAAAAGATATTGATGTGGGACCAGTCAGAAGATTAGTCAGATTAATGCTTAAAGAAGCATTAACTCCTCCATTTAGTCCCAATATTATTGAAAAATTATCTGGAGATTTGTACGAACTTGTTTATGAAACACCATTTCAACTGCCAGTAGATTTAATCTTTGTGATGAGAGCGTTATCAACTTTTGAAGGAGTTGGTAGAATGCTTGACCCAGGGTTTAACCTTGTATCAGTTACAAAGCCTTATTTAATAGAACTTATGACTTCAAATAATCAAACTCCCAACGATTTAATCAACCAATTTGGAAGGCAAGTAGGTGAACTAGGATCTAAAGCTGTTGGAATTCCCAAAAGAATAGATGAAAGTTTAGAAAGATTAGAGCAGGGCGATTTACAATTGCAAATAAGAATGGGAGAGTCTGATAGGCAATTCAAAAAAATGTTTACTGCTCAAAAAACTTTAGGCCATTCAATTCTTATAGGAAGCTTATCAATTGCATCTGCTTTACTTGTAACCAATAAACAAAATAATTTTGCATTATTGCCACTTGTTTTTGCACTACCAATAAGTATTGACTGGATAAAATGCCAATTAAGTATGAGAAAAGGCTCACGTTTAGAGAAACTTAAGCGATAAGAAATTATATATTTTTGGGACCTAAACCTAAAGCCCCAGCAAATCTTGCTTGATTTCCCAATTCCTCCTCAATCTTTAAAAGCCTATTATATTTTGCAATCCTTTCACTTCTACTCAAAGAGCCAGTCTTGATTTGACCCGATCTTGTGGCGACGGATAAATCAGCAATTGTTGTATCTTCAGTCTCACCACTTCTATGACTAATAACACTTGTGAAGCCTGACATTTTAGCTAACTCAATAGCTTCCAAAGTTTCAGTTAATGTTCCGATTTGATTTACCTTTATTAAGATTGAATTAGCAGAATTTTCCATAATACCTTTCCTTAATCTTTTAGTATTAGTAACGAATAAATCATCACCTACAAGCTGAACTTTATTTCCTAATTCTTTATTTAATTCTGACCAACCCTCCCAATCATCCTCTGCCAAACCGTCTTCTATTGAAACTATAGGATAATTAGAAACTAATCTTGAAAGATATGAAATCATTTCAGAACTATTTAAACTTTTCCCTTCATATTTATAAATACCATCACTATAAAATTCAGTACTAGCAGCATCTAAAGCTAAAGACACCTGCTCACCAGGCTTAAATCCGGCTTTTTGAATTGCTTCTAATAATAAGTCCCCTGCCTCTTCGCTTGATGACAAATTAGGTGCGAATCCACCCTCATCGCCTACAGCAGTAGAAAGACCTTTTTGATCAAGTAATGATTTTAATGAGTGAAAAATTTCAGTACCCATTCTTAATGATTCACTGAAATTATCAACTCCATGTGGGACAAGCATAAATTCCTGAAAATCAAGACTATTTGGTGCATGAGCGCCACCATTTATTACATTCATCAATGGGACTGGAAGAAGATTGGATAATGGATCTCCAAGATATCTATATAGAGGAATGTCTAAAGCATTTGCTGATGCTCTGGCAGTTGCAAGACTTACTGCAAGGATTGAATTTGCTCCAAGGTTAGACTTATTAGGAGTTCCATCAATTTCAATCATTAATTTATCTACTTCAGTTTGATCTAAAGCTGACAAACCACATAAAGCTGGGGATATTGTTTCATGAATTTTATTAACAGCATTCAAAACACCTTTTCCCATATATTTTGAACCTCCATCTCTTAATTCATGTGCCTCATGAGCACCAGTACTAGCTCCGCTGGGAACAATTGCTCTACCACTTGCACCACATTCCAAAAATACTTCTGCCTCTACAGTTGGATTACCTCTTGAATCAAGGACTTGCCTTGATTCAATAGTATCAATAAGAAAATCAATAGTTTCTTTCACAATTTAATTATTACTATTTAAATCCTATAAATAGCTGAACTATTTGGCTAATATCTGAAATATATATGTTAACCAATTATAATTTTTAATTACAGAACACATTAGATAAAAATTCGGATTTTTATTAATTCCAAAGTACAAACAACCCTTTTATAAAACTATTTTCAAATTTCATCTTACAATTTGAAAATTATTGGATGATTATTAATGCAGATCCTATTTAGAATATTAATTAATAATCAACTATATTTTTATAGTTTATGAGAGAAACACTTACATCCAGTCCTGAACTTTTTAGCGATATAAGTTGGAATCTTCTTTTATTAGGAGAAGAAACCGCAAAAAAATGGGATCATAGCGAATTTAATATTGAACACATAATTCATACATTGTTCTCTTCAAGTGAATTCTTTGCTTTCATTGAAAAATTATCAATCGACCAAGATACAGTTTTAGATATAACTGAAGATTTTTTAGAAGAGACACCGACAAATGAGTCAGATATTTTTACTATCGGAGAAGATTTAGAGATTTTATTAGATAATGCAAATCAAATTAAAATTCAATGGGGATCTAGATTAATAGAAATCCCTCACTTACTAATTGCCCTTGGAAGGGATTTAAGAATTGGAAATTATGTTTTTGAAGAAGGAAACCTTTCAATGGAACAATTAGAGGAAGAATTAAAGTTTTTCCCAAATATTAATCAATCAAAAGATTCTCGTAATTATAAGAACGTAATTCAAATAAATAATCAATCTAATTTTGAATCAAACAAGGAGAATATAGTTAAAGAAGAAAAATTTAAAAAAGCTATCGTTCCATTACCCAAAAGTGAACTTCAAATTGAAACCAAAAAACAAGTTGGGAAAGATGAAAATGCACTTTCAATTTATGGAAAAGATTTAACTGAGTCAGCTAAAAAAGGGTTACTGGATCCCGTTTTAGGAAGAGAAAATGAGATCAACAATTTAATGAGGGTACTCTGCAGAAGAAACAAAAATAACCCTATACTTATTGGCAATCCTGGAGTTGGTAAAACCTCAATTGCAAAATTACTTGCTCAATTAATTGTTGACAAAAAAGTTCCTGATACATTAAAGGACTTAAAAATTATTTCACTTGACTTAGGTGCATTAGTTTCTGGGACCAAATTTAGAGGTCAACTAGAGGAAAGACTAAGCTTAATAATGCAGGAACTAAATAATCCAAAACAAGGAATGATTCTATTTATTGATGAAATTCACTCAATATTAAGTTCTGACAGATCTTCTACCAACATCAGTAATATCTTAAAACCTTTACTAGCTGAAGGAGAACTTAGATGTATCGGTACAACAACACCTGAGAAATTTCGTGAAACTATTGAAAAAGATCAGGCATTAAATAGTTGCTTTCAAAAAATAGCTGTAAATGAACCTTCAGTAGAATTAAGCGCAAAAATATTACAAGGGATCAAAAAGAAATATGAATTACATCATGGCATAAAAATTTCTGAAGAGGCTGTAAACTATTCTGCAAAATTGGCCGATAGATACATCAGCGATAAATGTCTTCCTGATAGTGCAATAGATTTAATTGATGAAGCAGCTGCACAGTTGAAAATCGAGTCTAATAATATGCCTCAAATCATTCTCCAACAAGAAAACAAACTTAATATTATTGATGAAAAATTGAATAATTTGCAAGGAGAAAATATCGAAACTCAAGAAAAACTATTGAATAATAGACAACAATCAGAGGCAAAATTAAACGTTCTTTTAGAAAATTGGAACAATTTACGTGAAGAAATGGAGGAATTATCTTTTTTAATGAAAGAAGAAGATAAGATAACCAAACAAATTAAAGATAAATCAAATCGCGAAATTGAAAATGATCTAGATTATTTAGAAAAGCTTGAAGAAGAGTTAAGTGAAATAGAGAATGACATAGAAAAAGTTGAAGAGAACTTTAATAAAATAAAGAAAAATAGAAATTTTCCTTTTAAATATCAAGTTGAACCTGATGATATTGCAGATGTTATATCAAAAATCACAGGTATTCCAATTTCTAAAGTAGTTTCAAATGAACGTAAGAAATTAGTCAATCTAGAAACAGAACTAAGTGAAAAAGTTATTGGACAAGAAAAAGCCATAGAAGCTGTTTCTGCTGCAATTAGAAGAGCTCGAGTTGGCATGAAAAGTCCTAAAAGACCTATTGGATCTTTTTTATTTATGGGTCCTACTGGTGTTGGTAAAACAGAATTAGCAAAATCTCTTGCAACAGCTTTATTTGATGAAGAAGACGCACTTTTAAGATTAGACATGAGTGAATATATGGAGAAAAATGCCGTAGCAAGACTTTTAGGAGCTCCCCCAGGTTATGTTGGTTATGAAGAGGGAGGTCAACTAACTGAAGCTGTAAGACGTAAACCCTATTCAGTAATACTTCTTGATGAGATAGAAAAAGCACATGCAGAAGTATTTAATATCCTTTTGCAAGTCTTAGATGAAGGAAGATTAACGGACTCTCAAGGAAGGACCGTAGATTTCAAAAATACGGTAATCATTATGACAAGTAACCTAGCAGGTAAATCTATACTGGAGTATTCACAAAAGATTTCTAAAAGTGAGGGAAAGTTAGAAAAAGATCAACAAACTCTAGATGATTCAATTAGTAATGCATTGTCTTCAATTTTTAGACCTGAATTTTTAAATAGAATTGACGAAGTTGTAAAATTTGATCCATTATCTATTGATGAACTTCAAAAAATAATAATTCTACAAACAGAAGATTTAAAGAACCTGCTACTTGAGCAGAAAATAAATATCGCTATAGACAAAAAAGTTATCAACAAAATTGCAAACGATTCTTACGAACCTGAATATGGTGCTAGGCCACTTAGCAGAGAACTTAGAAGACAAATAGAAAATCCCTTGGCTGCAAAACTTTTAGAGGATAACTTCAAAAATAAAAAAAATATAACAATTAAACTTAACCCTGCTAAAAAAGATGAGATCGTTTTCAAACCTAGCTGAGGAGCAAATCAATAAGCTAAAATAAAACTAAAGCATAAAGCTTAATTTCAAAAAAATTTTGTGACAAGTCCTACTACTAATAAAGAACCTCTTAAAAAGGATTCTCCTAAGGTTGAAGAGCCTAAAAAAAAGAATAGTTTTTTTAGATCTACCTACGATGAGCTTAAACTTGTCGTGTGGCCTAACAAACAACAACTTTTTAGCGAATCAGTAGCAGTTATAATTATGGTATCTTTTTCTGCTGCAGCAATTGCTTCTGTTAGCAGATTCTATGGGTGGGCAGCCTCGCAAATTTTTGGTTGAATTATCTCCCGCATATCCATTAATAAAGATCTTAATTAAGCTTCCAGAAAAATGAGTAATGAATTAACTACAAACCTTGCTTCTTCAAAAGCAAATACAAGCATCGCAAGATGGTATGCAGTTCAAGTAGCATCAAGCTGTGAAAAAAAAGTAAAAGCGACTCTTGAGCAGAGATCAGTAACTTTAGGCGTTAATAATAGAATCATTGAAATTGAAATTCCCCAAACTCCAGGAATTAAATTAAAAAAAGATGGAAGCAGACAAACTACTGAAGAAAAAGTTTTCCCAGGTTATGTACTCGTAAGAATGATTTTGGACGAAGATACAATGATGGCTGTTAAAAGTACTCCAAATGTAATTAACTTTGTCGGTGCTGAAGACGGTAGAGGCAGCGGAAGATCGCGAGGTCATATCAAACCTCGACCATTATCAAGACAAGAAGTTAATAGAATCTTTAAGCGCGCATCAGAGAAAAAAGCTGTAATCAAGTTAGATATTGAAGAAAAAGATAGAATCATTGTAACTAGCGGTCCATTCAAGGATTTCCAGGGAGAAGTTATAGAGGTTTCTGGAGAAAGAAATAAATTAAAAGCATTACTTTCAATATTTGGGCGCGAGACTCCTGTAGAATTAGAATTCTCCCAAATCAATAAACAAAATTAATTTCTAATTGTTCTTGTTTATCGAGTAAAATTATGATTTTCTACTCCAGCTTAAATTATCTAATCTAATGGCAAAAAAAATTGTTGCAGTTATCAAGCTTGCTCTACAAGCAGGCAAAGCAAATCCTGCTCCTCCTGTAGGGCCAGCTTTAGGACAACATGGTGTCAATATCATGGCATTTTGCAAAGAATACAACGCAAGGACACAAGATAAAGCAGGTTTTGTAATTCCAGTCGAGATTTCTGTTTTTGAAGATAGAAGCTTTACTTTTATCACAAAAACACCTCCTGCTTCCGTCTTAATAACAAAAGCAGCTGGTATAGAGAAAGGTTCAGGTGAATCCGCAAAAGGCTCTGTTGGGAATATAAGTAAAGCTCAATTAGAAGAAATAGCCAAAACTAAGCTTCCTGATCTAAACTGTTCTAGTGTTGAATCAGCAATGAAAGTAATTGAGGGTACTGCTCGTAATATGGGCGTCTCTATCACTGATTGAGTTCAATACACAATTTCTCACTATTTAGGGGAGGTTAGTTAATAACCGTTTGCACCCAATATTATTATGAAAAAACTATCTAAAAGAATGGCGGCTCTATCAACAAAGATAGAAGATCGCATTTACGCACCACTTGAAGCTCTTAGTATTATCAAGGAAAATGCTAATGCAAAATTTGATGAAACTATTGAAGCACATATACGTCTAGGTATCGATCCAAAATATACTGATCAACAATTAAGGACCACTGTTGCATTACCACATGGTACTGGCCAAAGCATCAAAATTGCAGTAATTACAAGCGGTGAGAATGTATCGAAAGCTAAGGCTGCTGGTGCAGATTTATTTGGCGAAGAAGATCTTGTAGAAAGCATCAACAAAGGAAATATGGAGTTTGATCTACTTATTGCAACTCCAGATATGATGCCAAAGGTTGCAAAATTAGGAAGAGTTTTAGGACCTAGAGGTTTAATGCCTAATCCTAAAGCTGGGACAGTAACTAATGACATTGCTAATGCAATAAAAGAATTCAAAGCTGGTAAGCTCGAATTTAGAGCAGATAAGGCTGGAATCGTTCATGTCCGCTTTGGAAAAGCAAGTTTCACAAAAGAGGCTCTATTTGATAACTTAAAAACCTTACAAGAATCAATTGATAAAAATAAACCAAGTGGAGCCAAAGGAAAGTATTGGAAAACTTTTTATGTAACTTCAACAATGGGGCCTTCAATTCAAGTCGACATAAATGCTGTACAAGATTACCAACCTGAAGGTTAACGCTTTATAGTATAATTTAAAATGCAATAATACGGCCAAAGAAAGTAGGTTGATTTAGTCATTCTAAATTTTTAATTCCTACCGAGGACTCGTCTTAAATTATTTCTTTTTTGGATCTAATAAAAGCGGCCTCTTTTAAAGAACTTTGCCGCATTTCCTGCTCTCCCTAAATTACGATCCAAAAAACATCAATGGGCCGAACACTAGAGAATAAGCAAAAAATCGTTACTGAGATTAAATCTCTTTTAGACGACTCGGAAATGGCTGTAGTTCTTGACTATAAAGGTTTAACTATCAAAGAGATGTCAGATTTGCGATCTAGATTGCAAACAACTAACGGCATCTGCAAAGTTACTAAAAATTCATTAATGCGCAAAGCTATTGATGGAGATAGTAATTGGAACGATCTTGAATCTTTACTGACCGGAACAAATGCTTTTGTCTTAATTAAAGAAGATGTTGGTGGTGCTGTAAAAGCAATCCAATCTTTTCAAAAAGACACCAAAAAATCCGAGACCAAAGGAGCTTTATTTGAAGGCAGACTTCTTAGCGATTCTGAAATAAAAGAAATTGCAAGTCTTCCATCTAAAGAAGTATTGATGGCAAAAATTGCTGGCGCTCTTAATGGCGTTGCAACAAAAATTGCGATCTCTATTAATGAAGTACCTTCTGGACTTGCTAGATCACTTAAACAACATTCTGAAAAATCAGAATCCTAAATTCAAAACCTAATTAATTTTTAAGAAAATGTCCGCAAAAACTGAAGAAATTCTTGAATCATTAAAATCTCTATCACTTTTAGAAGCATCTGAGCTTGTAAAGCAAATTGAAGAGGCTTTTGGTGTATCTGCTGCAGCTTCTGCAGGTGTAGTTATGGCAGCTCCAGGAGCAGCTGGCGGTGACGCAGATGGTGGCGCTGCTGAAGAAAAAACTGAATTTGATGTAGTTCTCGAAAGCTTTGATGCAGCTGCAAAAATCAAAGTACTTAAGGTTGTAAGAAATGCAACTGGTCTAGGTCTTGGCGATGCAAAAGCACTTGTTGAATCTGCACCAAAAACAGTAAAAGAAGGAATTGCTAAAGCAGATGCCGAATCTTTAAAGAAAGAGATTGAAGAAGCTGGCGGTAAAGTTACACTTAAGTAAGAGAATATTTTTTCAAGCCGATAGACTTTATATCGGCTTCAAAAATTATGAATATTGATAGTATTGCAATAGAAGCTGCAACTGATGGAGCTTGCAGTGGTAATCCAGGCCCAGGTGGTTGGGGTGGACTAATAATTTTTGACGACAAAAGTGAATTAGAAATAGGTGGTTCCGAGCAAAATACTACCAATAATAGAATGGAACTCACTGCGGCTATAAAAACACTTGAGAAATTAAAAACCTATAAATTAAAGGAGAACTTTAAATTAAGAACTGATAGTAAATATGTCATAGAAGGTTATACAAAATGGATTACTAATTGGAAGAGAAATGGATGGAAAACAAGCTCAGGAAAATCAGTTCAAAATCTTGATTTATGGCAAAAAATTGATCAATTAAGAATTAATGGCCTTGTAATGGAATATGTTAAGGGTCATAGTGGTGACAAACAAAATGATAGAGTTGATAAAATCGCAACCAACTATAGCAAAGGTATATCTTTACAAAGTAAATTAAAGGAGTCAGAATCTTCAGCTGACTTTTTTGAAAAAAATGCTCCTTCAGAAATTCAGGAATTATTTTCAAGGAATGAATTAATTCAAAAATTTGCCGACAAAAAGTATTTGTTAAGTTCACAAGAACTAAGCACCTTATTAGGTGAAGAAAACCACTTAAAGATCAAACTATATTCACATTTTGAATGGCGTAATTGGAGATTGATTCCTAAAGATAAAAAATATTGGATAATAGAAAAAAAAGAAGCCTAATTTTTTATGAATGAACAGAAAGGGGGATTTAAAAATCTTTATAAAAACTTGATTACCCCTGTATTAAAAAAAGACTCTGGAATTGATGCAGAATACTTAACTAATTTATCTCTTAGTCTTTTATCATTCAGTTCAAGAAAATATAATTGGCCTGTAGTTTCATCTATCTTAAAAAATCTAAATGAAGAATTTTCGATAGTTGATAAAAGGTTAACTCAGAGCATATGTGGTATAAATTTTTGTAATCCAATTGGTTTAGCTGCGGGTTTTGACAAAAATGGAAATGCTGCAAATGTATGGAAAGATTTTGGTTTTGGATTTGCCGAACTTGGTACAGTAACCAAATTTGCTCAGAATGGAAATCCCAAACCAAGGTTGTTTAGATTAGCGGAGGAAGAAGCAGCATTAAATAGAATGGGTTTTAATAACAATGGTGCTAAAAATCTAGTAAAAAACTTTGTAGAACAAGGAATTGAGTTTAAAAAAAACAGAAAGAATATTTGTTTAGGGATAAATTTTGGCAAGTCAAAAATTACAGATTTATCTCAAGCAAAAGATGATTATTTAACTTCTCTAAAATTATTAATTCCATATTGTGATTATGCCGCAATAAACGTAAGTTCTCCAAATACTGAAGGGCTAAGAAAGTTGCAAGATCCGATTCTTCTAAAAGAACTTCTTAGAGAAATTAAAAACTTACCTAATTGTCCACCATTATTTGTAAAAATTGCGCCAGATTTAAGCCTTAAAAATATTGAAGATATTTGCCAGTTAGTAATTGAGGAAAATATCGATGGGATAATTGCTACTAACACCAGCATAGATAGATTAGGTCTTGAAAATAGGAAGATCAGGCAAACAGGATTATTACTTTCTGAAGAAAATGGAGGATTAAGTGGAAAGCCTCTACAAAAAAAAGCAAATCAAATAATAAAACATATTCATAATATTGATAAAAAGATTATTTTAATTGGCGTTGGAGGAATCGATAGTCCAGAGTCGGCTTGGGAAAGAATTTGTTCTGGAGCATCATTAATTCAACTTTATACGGGATGGATATACAAGGGGCCACAATTAGTCCCCAATATACTTGAAGGGATTTTAAAGCAACTCAATAAACATCAATTATCTAATATAAAAGAGGCCATTGGATCAGATTTAAAATGGGTTAAATAAAAATTAGAAAATGAATAATGAACAATCCGAAAACTAATGATTACTCAACATTAGCCATGCAAATATCAAACTTAAAGCATGGAGGAAATGTATATGCAAAAGCAAAAAAATTAAATTTATTACCCTCTGAAATCATTGACGCAAGTGCCTCTTTAGTACCCTTTGATCCACCTCAATTACTAATAGATTCATTAAATGCTGGAATTAAGAATCTTGAATTTAGATATTACCCAGAGAGAAACTTGAATGATCTGAAAGAAATAATCGGTAAGTTTCATGGGATAAATCCAGACAATATATTGCCTGGAAATGGAGCTTCTGAACTAATAACCTGGGCAGGTTATGAAGCATCCAAATTTGGAATAAGTTGTATTCCTTCTCCATCATTTGTGGATTATGAAAGATCTTTAAATTGTTGGAATAGCAATTTTATACATTGCGAATTACCAAAAAACTGGAATGATAATTTTCCTCAATCATTTCCGCTGCATCCAAAAGGTGATGTTATTTGGATAACAAATCCACATAACCCTACCGGCCAATTATGGGAAAAGAATTCATTAGAGGAAGTTGTAAAAAAATATAAATTAGTTATCTGTGATGAAGCTTTCTTATCGATAACACCTAATGGAGAGAAAGAATCTTTAATACCATTAACCCAAAGATTTGACAATTTATTAGTCTTGAGAAGCTTGACCAAAATCTTCAATATTCCTGGTCTTAGATTAGGTTACGTTATTGGCTCATCGAAAATACTAAAACAATGGGAAATCAATAGAGATCCTTGGCCTTTAAATTCATTTTCTATTAAAGCCGGAATTGATCTACTAAGTAACAAGAAATTCTATGAAAAGTGGACAAAACAGATTCACAGTTGGATAAATATTGAAAAAAAAAGAGTATTTGAAAAATTATCAAAAATAGAGAACCTTAAAGTTCATAACTCTTCAACCAACTTTTTTTTAATAGAAAGTAAAAAATCCTTGTCGCCTAATATAAAATACTTAGAAAATAAGGGAATATTGCTTAGAGAATGTACTTCATTTAGATTTCTGGATGAAAAGTGGGCAAGAATAAGTTTGCAGAATAGGGAAAATAACACTCTTTTATGTAAAGAAATTCAGAATTCCTTTAAAAAATAATTAAAAAATTTTCTAATCTCAATTTTAGATTTGATTTTATTATTATTTTCCATGTTCTTCTTCATAATATCTAAAATTTCATAGTAATATTTTCCGTTTTTTGATTTTCTCTTAAAAATTCTTTCTATAGTTTCTTCAAAAACTTCTTTAGAAATTTTATTTTGATTCATTAAAACTGAGCCTCCACTTTCGGCAAGAATCATTGCATTTTTCTCTTGGTGATTATTTTTAGAATAAGGAAATGGAATTAAAATTGAAGGCTTTTCAGTTTCTATAAGTTCATTTATTGTTCCTGCACCAGATCTAGATATTACAAGATCACAGTTTTGAATCAAAGCTGCGATTTCATTAGTAAATTTCTTTTGAACATAATTATTGGATTTTTTTACATTGAAAGATTGCTGATTACATTCGCCAATAATATGAACTATCCGAAACTGTTTTTTCATTAAAAATTCAAGAGATTCGTTAAGAATTTGATTTATAGCTTTTGCTCCTTGGCTACCTCCCATAACTATCAAAAGAGGTCCTTTTCCTTTTGGGACCCATTCTGGCACGGGATGAGATTTATAGAATTGATCTCTTAAAGGAGTCCCAGTGAAAATAGTTTTACAATTTCTTAAATAAGAATTTGTTTTCTTAAATCCTAGAAAAACATAGTTACACAAAAAACCAAAATATTTCGTGACCATTCCTGGAATTAAATTTGATTCATGAATAATGACGGGTATCCTGAGAAGTTTTGAAGCAACAATAGTAGGGGCAGATATATAACCTCCAGTCGTAAAAACCAAGTTAATTTTTTTTTCTTTTAAGATCCTAATTATTTGGAAAGTTGACATTAAAATTTTTATATATTGATAAAACAAAAAAATATTTTTTCTTGGTGTCTTTATATTCAAAGTCTTCAAATTATATTTTTGGGGAATAAAATTCGCATCAAGTCTTTGCTTAATACCCAACCAATGAATATTCCACTCATCTTCTACCTCTTTAGAAACTGCTAAAGCTGGAAAAATATGGCCTCCTGTTCCACTAGCTGCAACTAATAAATTATTTTTTTTAGACATAAAAACTTAAATTAGTAGAATGAAAATAATAAATGATAAATATGTTGAATTTAAACTTATTCAGAAATATAGGATTCCCTCTCTACTTATTTATTTATCTCATTCTCCCCTATTCAGCAATAACGCAAACTTTAAAAGTTGATTTTATAAGAAATTTAGAAACCTCATTAAATAAGCGAGACTTAGAGTTTATTAGAAAAAATTTTAGAAATGATGAAAACCAAAATATACCAAAACAATTCTCAAAAATTATCAATGATTTTCCTGATAGCAAATGGAAAATCAAAAGATTAGAATCAAATATTCCAAATAAAGAAATATTGAGAATAAAAGTTTCAGGAAGAAAAAAAGTTAATGGAGAAATGCATATACTCGAATCCGATTTCGATTATGTTTTTTCAGTTCTAAATGGAAAAATTGATGAAGGTACCATTAAAAATTTATTCACAACAATAAGGAATGATGATAAAAAAATAGATATTAGTTTTAAAATCCCTGAAAAAGTTCTTACTGGTTCAAAATACGACATCGATATAATCCTAAATAAGCCACTTGAAGAAGTGATCATCGCTGGAGCAATTAAACCTCATCAAGTAAATTCATTTTTTGAACAAGAATTATTATTGGAGCCATTAGCATCTGGGGGAATTTTTAAAATGACAAGAGCCCCTTCAAAACCAGGGATACAAATTTGGTCAGGAATCATAGCTCACCCTGAAGGAATGATTACTTTCACAAAGAGTATTGATATTGTCGATAAAATATAGCCTAAGCGTTGTTTAAAGCAGCTACACCAGGTAAGGTTTTACCTTCTAAAAGTTCCAAACTTGCGCCACCTCCAGTAGATATATGAGACATTTTCTCTGCTAATCCTGCTTTTTCAACTGCTGCAACCGAATCTCCACCCCCAATTATTGTACAAACTTCAGAAAAAGCACTTAAGTCCGCAAGGGTAGTAGCTATAGCATTTGTACCTTCTGCAAATTTATCAAATTCGAAAACTCCCATTGGCCCATTCCAAATTATTGTCTTACATTCTGCAAGAGCATTCTGAAAAACTTTAATGGAATCTGGACCAATATCGAGACCCATCCAATCTCCACTAATTGAATCAATTTGAGATATTTTACTTTCTGCGTCAGGCGAAAATTCATTAGCTAAAACAACATCAGTAGGTAATAATAATTCGACTCCTTTTGCTTTTGCTTTTGCTTCTAAATCCCTTGCAAGCTCAAGTTTATCTTCTTCTACAAGGCTCTTTCCAACATCTAAACCTCTAGCTTTATAAAAAGTAAAAATCATGCCTCCACCAATCATGATTTTGTCACACTTATCTAGTAAAGAATCGAGTACTCCTATTTTGCTACTAACCTTTGATCCTCCAACTATTGCTGCCAATGGACGCTTTGGAGAATCAATTGCTCCTTGTAAGTATTTCAATTCTTTTTCTAAAAGAAATCCAGCTACTGAGGGACTTAAATAGTTAGTAACACCCTGAGTTGAAGCATGAGCTCTATGAGCAGCACCGAAAGCATCATTTACATACATATCTGCATGTGAAGCTAATTTTTTTGCAAACTCCAAATCGTTCTTTTCCTCTTCACCAAAGAAACGAACATTTTCAAGTAAAAGAACATCTCCATTAGATAAACTGTTTGATTGTGCAACTGCTTCATCACCAATACAACTGTTAGTAAGAGCAACATTTTGCCCCAACAATTCACTTAATCTTGCTGCTACCGGAGTTAGTCTCATTTTTTCATTTACCTGACCCTTTGGTCTACCAAAATGAGCAGCTAAAATAACTTTTGCAGAATGATTAATAAGATATTCAATAGTTGGGATCGCTGCACGAATACGTGTATCGTCGGTTATTTGACCATCTTCATTTAATGGAACATTAAAATCTACTCTTACAAGAACTTTTTTTCCTTCTAAATTTGTCTTATCGAGACTGGAAAGAGATAATTTTGACATTAATCAAGCTTAATTTTTAATCTTAAGACCCTAACGTTAATTTGGGCTTATTGGGTTAAAAAGTAATCACTGTTACCTATGCCTTAATAAATTTTAAGAATTAAACATTATAAAAATTTTTTAGTCATTAAATTTATACTAAACTTTAAAAGTAAATACATTTTGAAACTTATAAAAACTAAAAGGAATACAAAATTTTATTTGATTTATTGAAGTGGACATACCCAAAATTCAATGGTACCCAGGCCATATCGCAAAAGCAGAAAAGAAATTATCTGAAGTTATCAATAAAGTAGATTTAGTTATAGAAGTTAGAGATGCAAGAATTCCTTTGTCAACTGGACATCCACACTTAAATAAATGGATAAATAATAAAAAACATATTCTTGTTATTAACAGATCAGACATGATCTCCCCTCATACAATCAATAGTTGGAATAAATGGTTTAATGCTAAAGATCAATATCCTCTTTGGTGTGATGCTAAAAGAGGAATAGGTATTAAAGAAATTTGTAAGTCAGCCAAAGATTCTAGGTCCTCAATCGACGATAGAAGACTCTCTAGAGGAATGCGAATTAGGCCAATTAGAGCCCTTACACTTGGTTTTCCAAACGTAGGCAAGTCAGCATTAATTAATAGAATTGCAAAAAAAAGAGTTGTAGATAGCGCAAGGAAAGCAGGCGTGACTCGTAATTTAAGATGGATAAAATTAGAAAGTGGTATAGATCTTTTAGATGCTCCTGGTGTTATACCTCCAAATTTAGAAGATCAAAAATCAGCACTTAATCTTGCACTGTGTGACGATATTGGTGAAGCTGCTTATGAAATAGAGAGTGTCGCAATTGGATTTATCAAAATTATATCCACTCTCAACGAAGATAAGAATGCGAATATCTCAATTAAACAAATATCTAATAGATATGGAGTTGATATTGTAAAAGGCTTTAAGAGTCCTTCTGCTTGGATCGACGAAGCAGCTTCAAAACATACCTCAGGCGATAAAAGGAGAATGTCTCATAAGTTATTGGAAGATTATAGAAATCAAATGCTGGGTAAAATTGCTTTAGAAGTCCCACTATGGAATTAAATAATCAAAATTCTTTCGGCATTGGAGAAGGTGAGCTTATAGAAATTATTTATGAGCTACCTCTTCCTATGAGACTAGATAGATGGTTGGTAAGTAAAAGGCCAGAACAAAGTAGAGCAAGAATTCAACATTTTATTAATTCAGGTTTAGTACTTGTAAATTACAAGATCGCGAAAGCAAAGACCCCATTAAAAAATGGCGATAATGTTCAAATATGGATGCCTCCGCCAGAACCTCTTATTTATTTGAAACCTGAAAAAATGGATTTAAATATCCTTTTTGAAGACGAGCACATCATAGTAATCAATAAACCATCAGGTCTAATAGTTCATCCAGCCCCTGGACACAAATCTGGAACTTTAGTGAATGGATTACTTTTTCACTGCAAAGATCTACCTGGAATTAATGGAAAACTAAGACCTGGGATTGTTCACAGATTAGATAAAGATACCTCCGGATGTATGGTGGTTGCGAAAAGCCAAGAGGCATTAGTAAATCTTCAGAAACAAATTAAAGAAAAAATAGCATCACGCGAATATATTGCAGTAATTCATGGAGCACCTAATTCTGAAGAAGGCCAAATAGTGGGACACATTGGCAGAGATAAATTAAATAGATTGAAATATAAAGTAGTTGAAGAAACTTCAGGAAGGTATGCTTGTACCTATTGGAAATTAAAAGAAAGATTTGGCAATTACTCATTAATGAGTTTCAAACTAGATACGGGGCGAACGCACCAAATAAGAGTTCATTGCGCTCACATTAATCATCCAATTGTGGGAGATCCATTATATGGGAGATGTAAAAAACTACCATGTAAATTAGATGGCCAAGCTTTACACGCTATTAAGCTTGGACTTATACATCCAATAAATGGTAAAGAAATGATATTTGAATCAGAATTACCATTAGATTTTCAAAAATTACTAAGTGTTCTTAAAGTTAAATGAGATTTAAAGAGGAATTTAGAAGCGATTTTGTATATGTGTTTTGAGTTTTAGTGAATAATGTACAACTTTCTCCTTCATCAACTATCTTTCCGTGATTCATAACTAGCAACCTATCACAAAATCTTTTAGCAATGCCTAAATCATGGGTAATAAAAATAATCGTTAAATTCATTTTTTCTTGAAAGACTCTAAGTAATTGAAGAATCTCTATTTTTACTGAAGCATCCAACATATTTACGCTCTCATCACAAATTAAAATTTTTGGCTTCAACAATAGCGCCCTAGCTAATGAAATTCTTTGCAATTGACCACCAGATAATTGGTTAGGATAAGAATTAAAAAAATCATTATTTAAGGGGAGATTTAAATTTCCTAACATTAATTTTATTTCTTTTTCGATTTTTCTTTTATCTGAAATTTTTTGAATAAAAAATATATCTTCCAAAATATTTTTAATTGTCATTTTCGGATTCAAACTTGAAAAAGGATCTTGAAAAATAATTTGCACTTTATTGTTCTTTTTAAAAGATTTATTTTTTTTCAATGCATGATTTTTATCATAAATTTTTATTTCACCACCTCTTACTTTAAGGAGTCCAACTAAAGCCCTACATAATGTACTTTTACCACTCCCTGAAGAACCAACAATTCCAAGAGTCTCATTCTCATATAACTTAAAACTAACTTCATTTAAAGCCTTATTCCATTTATTCATGAAAATTGAAGAATTTAATTTATACCAATGTCTTAGGTTATTTACCTCTAGAACGACGTGATCTCGAGCATTATTTTTAGTATTTGGTTCTAATACTATTTTTGAAGCATTTACTAACTTTTTCCCGATATCTGATTTTGGTGATTGAAAAATATCTAATATATTCCCTTTTTCAACAATCGATCCCTTTTCAATTATTGCAACTTTTTTACACCACTTTGCTGCAAGATTTATATCGTGACTAATTAAAATTAAAGTTGTATTAAATTCATTACATAGATGAATTATTTCTTGCATAATTTCAAAACTTGTTTTGGTATCTAAGCTTGTTGTAGGTTCATCAGCAATTAATAATTTAGGTTTCAAAGCAAGTGCCATTGCTATAGAAACTCTCTGTCTCATTCCACCGCTAAATTGATGTGGGAAAGAATCAAGTCTACTTTCTTCAATTCCGACTTTTTGAAAAACTTCTCTTACTAATTTTTTAATAGCTGAAGATGATTTAGTTTGATCATGTGTTTTAAATAATTCATATAAATGGTCCCCAACTCTCATTAGCGGATTAAGTTTTTTTATAGAGTCTTGATAAATAAATCCAAAATTATTTCTTCTAAATAATTGTGCATCTTTGTTATTTATTTTCCTAGGATCTACACTAGAAATCGATAGATACCCTTTAGAAGAAGCCTTTTTAGGCAATATATTTACTAATGTTTTTGCAAAAGTGGTCTTTCCACATCCAGAAGGTCCTATTATGGCCAAATGATCTCCACTATCTATTTCCAAATTAAAATTTTTGATAATAGGTTGCTGTTTTAGACCATATTTAACATTAAGATTTTTAACTACAATAATTTTTTCTTTATTTTTTTCCATGATTTATAGCAAATTTTTCTAGACCTAAATAAAATATATCTAAAGGGATATAAAATGTCCGAGGCAGCTGCAAATTCAAAAGAAAAAAACGAGATAGAAGTTTCCAAAACTATTTTGCCTGAAAATAAAAAATATGAAAGTGAATCTTTGAATTATCAAATAAACATTCCCGATTGGCTTCTTAAAGATATTAATAATTTTGAAAAATCAAATAAAGAAAATGATGAGAATCAAAACCTTATAGTAAAGGCCTTTAAACTTGCGTATAAAGCTCATGATGGACAATTCCGCGCGAGCGGCGAGCCATACATTATCCACCCGGTTGCTGTTGCAAATCTCCTTAAAGAAATAGGTGCTAGTTCATCTGTTATTGCTGCAGGCCTTTTACATGATGTAGTTGAAGATACTGGCATTGATTTATCCGAAATAGAAACAAATTTTGGATTAGAAGTAAAAATACTTGTAGAGGGTGTAACAAAATTAGGCGGCATTCACTTTAACAACAGGACTGAAGCACAAGCTGAAAATCTTAGGAAAATGTTTTTGGCTATGGCCAGCGATATCAGAGTTGTCTTAGTAAAACTTGCAGATCGACTTCATAACATGAGAACAATTGAATGGCTAAATGATGAGAAAAAACTAAGAATAGCTAGAGAAACAAGAGAGATTTATGCACCATTAGCTAATCGACTAGGAATAAACAGATTTAAATGGGAATTAGAAGATTTAGCTTTTAAATTCCTAGAGCCTAAAGAATATCTAGATCTTAAAGATCAAATCGCTGTTAAAAGAAGTGATAGAGAAAAAAGATTAAAAGTAACTTTGAATCTTATGAAGGAAAACTTAGTTTCAGCAGGTTTGAAAAATTTTGAAATAACAGGAAGGCCAAAACATCTTTATGGCATCTGGAGCAAAATGGAAAGAGATCAAAAGCATTTTCACGAGATTTATGATGTTGCTGCCCTAAGAATTATCGTGGACAATTCAGATAGTTGTTATAGAGCTTTAGCAGTTGTTCATGATACTTTCAAACCAATTCCAGGTAGATTTAAAGACTATATAGGATTACCAAAACCCAATGGATATCAGTCCTTACACACTTCTGTGATTGGGAGACATCGACCCATTGAAGTTCAAATTAGAACTACTTCGATGCATCAAATTGCTGAATATGGTATTGCAGCTCATTGGCAATACAAAGAGGGTGGTTCTCCTGCTAAAAGTAATGCCGAGAGATTTAATTGGCTAAGACAATTAGTAGAATGGCAACAAGAAGGTAATGAAAGGGATCATAATGATTATTTAGCATCAATTAAAGAAGATTTATTTGATGAAGAAGTATTTGTGATCACTCCAAAAGGAGATGTTGTTGGTTTAAGGAAAGGATCTACCGCGATAGATTTCGCCTACAGAATTCATTCTGAAGTGGGAAATCACTGTAATGGAATAAGAATTAATGAAAAGCTTTCTCCATTATCTACAGCACTTCAAAATGGTGACTTCATTGAAATTTTGACAAATAATAATGCTACTCCAAGCTTGGATTGGCTGAACTTTGTAGTTACGCCAACTGCTAAAAATAGAATTCGCCAATGGTATAAGAAAAGCCATCGTGATGAAACGATTAAAAGAGGTAGAGATTTACTTGAAAAAGAAGTAGGTCGTAACGGTTTTGAAGCATTACTTTCTAGTGAAGCCATGAAAAAAGTTGCAAATCGATGCAATTTAAAAACTCCTGAAGACCTTCTTGCATCTCTTGGTTTTGGTGGTTTAACTTTGCATCAAGTATTAAACAGACTAAGAGAAGAAATAAAATTACAGACAGAAGATGTAAAAAATGATTATGACTCTGAAATAGCCAAATCTCTTAAAAGTAATAGTAATTTATCCACTAATAAATCTAATGCGGCAGCTAAATCGCCAATTTCCGGGATAGAAGGTCTTGATTACAGAATAGGTAAATGCTGTACCCCACTCCCAGGCGAGGATATTATCGGAACTGTGTCGCTCGGCAACCATGGGATAACTATACATAGGGAAGATTGTGAAAATGTAATACCAATTCCAATAGAGAGAAGATTACCTGTCGGTTGGAATCAAGATAATAAAACTGGCGATAATAAGTTTCCAATTCAGCTACGAATAGAAGTAATTGATAGAGTTGGAGTCCTTAAAGATATTCTTATGCGGTTATCTGATAAAGGTATAAACGTTAGCGATGCCAATGTTAAAACTGCTTATGGTAAACCAGCTATTATAAATCTTTGTGTAGGTCTTGAAAGTTATAATCAACTTCATAAAACAATTGAACAAATCAAATCAATGGCAGATGTTTTGGATATTGCCAGAGTTGGACAAAGTTAATTTTAAAATCAGATCAATCTATTTTTTATTTTTTATCTTGTAAATAAAGAAAACAATACTGCCGCAAATCAAAGCTAGTAAAATACCTACGCAAGATGAACCTAAGAGTAATTTCAGGGAAAAAATTCTACCTTGTGTCCATAAGTCATCAATAACTAAACTTTTTTCAAGAACTTTATTAGAAGAATTATTTAAAAAAATCGAACCAACTTTATAGTTAAAATAATAAAGTGGAATATAAGTAAAAGGGTTGCTTATCCAGGTACCAATTGCAGCTAGAACAATGTTTCCCTTGGCTATTTTCGCAAAAAATACCCCTATTAAAGTCTGAAATCCAAAAAAAGGAAAGCAGCCACTAAATACCCCTATAGCTAAACCTTTAGCATTAAAGAGAGGACTTCCATTCTGATTCCTAAATAATGATAGAATTTTCTTATAGTTAATATCTCTTTTAAATCTCATTCAGAAAGAAAATTTCAAAATTCTTGATAATCTTACTTAATTATCCATAACAAAGCGAGAGATGGATTCGATAGTTACTACAGAAGATACGATAGCCGCAATTGCTTCAGCTATAAGTATAGGGAAAGGAGGAGTTGCGATAATAAGAGTATCAGGGAAAGACTCAATAAATTCTTGCAAAAAGATTGTTCAAACTAAATCTAAATATGCATGGGAATCACATAGAGTTTTTCATGGTTTTATTCAGGAAAATAAACAAAATAAATTTATAGATGAGGTTTTAATTTTAGTGATGAAATCACCAAATAGCTTCACAGGAGAGGATGTAGTTGAACTTCATTGCCATGGAGGAATTATCATAGTAAATAAAGTTCTAAAGAGATTATTATCTAGTAATTCTAAAGTTAGACTTGCATACCCAGGAGAATTTAGTCAAAGAGCTTTTCTTAATGGAAAAATAGACCTTACTCAAGCCGAGTCGATTAATCAATTAATTAATGCAACCAATACAAGATCAGCAGAGTTAGCTTTTAGTGGGATTCAAGGAGAAATAAAGAAAAAAATTAATGATATTAAAAATGACCTTATAAATCAACTTTGCGAAATAGAAGCAAGAGTTGATTTTGAAGAAGACTTCACAGATTTTGATAACACCAAATATCTAAAAAACATTAAGAAAGTAAAAGAAAAAATAGTATTACTAATAGAAAATGCAAAAAGAAATTCATATATTCACAATGGAATATCCATTGCGCTTATAGGTAAAACAAATGTTGGTAAAAGCTCTTTACTAAATTTGCTTGCAAAAAAAGAGAAGGCAATCGTAACTAACATTCCTGGAACAACTAGAGATGTTATTGAAGTTAATTTAACCATTAATGATATTCCAATGAAAATAATTGATACTGCTGGCATAAGAGAAACTCATGAGCAAATTGAAAGTATTGGAATTAAAAAAAGTTTCGGGAAAATTAAAGAGTCAGATTTTATAATTTATATTTATAGTCTTGAAGAAGGATTTAATGAAGAAGACAAAAAAATAATAGAAGAAATCCCCAAAGAAAAATTAATTACTATTTTGGGCAATAAAAAAGATTTAATTGATTGCAAAAATATTAATTCAAATGAGTTAAAAAACACAATTCTTATGAGTATTAAGAACAATGATGGTGAAAGATTATTAATCGACACAATCGTAAAAAACTGTGGATTAAAACAAGTAGAAAATATCAATATATTTTTAAACGAAAGACATCTAAGAAATTTGTCTGCTTGCCTATCTAATTTAAATGATACTGATGAAATCATAAAAAATAAATTGCCATTTGATTTGTTATCAATAGAACTGAGAGATGGAATTCAAAACTTATCTAAAATAACTGGTCAAGAATTAACGGAGGAACTTCTAGATAATATTTTTTCTAAGTTTTGTATTGGTAAATAAATTTGAGTTAAATTACATAGTGATATATAGTTAATTCTCTAACTTCAGTTGAATTTTTATTAACTAATTATTTTTAAGTTTAGTGAATTTAAATACTCCAATAACAAGTAAGATCATTGATAATTGGATCGATGAAGATATAGGGAGGGGAGATCTTACAAGTCCTTCTATTACTGAGAAGAATGGTAATGCATATTGGATTGCAAAAGAAGGTGGTATTTTTTGTGGTGTCGAAATTATAAAAGAAATTTTTAAAAAAATTGATTTAAAAATCAATTCAAAATTTAATATTTCTGATGGAGATGAATTTGTTAAAGATCAAAAACTTTTGGAAATATATGGACCCTCAAAAAGTTTGCTAGCTAGTGAAAGAATAGGCTTAAATATAGCAATGCATTTATCTGGAATATCAACATATACAAAGAATCTTGTAAATAAGTTAGAAGGTACAAAAATAAAATTAGCAGATACTAGGAAAACCACTCCTGGCCTAAGAATATTTGAAAAATATGCATTCAAATGCGGGGGTGGAGTGAATCATAGAATGGGATTATACGATGCAGCTATGATAAAAGAAAATCACATTGCATGGACAGATAATCTTAATAATGCAGTAAAAAAAATTCGACTAAATTCGCCTTTTACAACTCATATCATAATTGAAGCTGAGAATATCGAACAGGCAAAAGAAGCAGTATTAGCAGGAGCAGATAGTATCTTATTGGATGAACTTAGCCCTGAAATAATCAAAAAAAACGTTCAAGAATTAAGAGATTTATCAATGAATAGCTTAAAAAAAGAAGTCAATAAAAATTTGATAATAGAAGTTTCTGGAATTAATCCTGAAGAAATTAGTAAATATCTAATAAAAGGTATTGATTTGATTTCAACAAGTTCTTCAATCACCAAAAGTAATTGGATTGATTTGAGTATGCGTTATATTAATTAATTATATAGATAAATAATTGAATAATTAATGCTAATCATTTTTAAGGAATTAACAAAACAATTTGAACAATCTCTTTTAGATAGTCTTGAAAAAAATGATAAAAAAGGAGAATTCGAAATTCTTAGAAAAAATTTAATTACACAATCATCAAAAGAGGAATTTGGTGATTATCAGTGTAATGTTTGTTTAAGTTTATCTAAAATATATAAAAAGAACCCAAGAGATATTTCTAATGATTTTATTAACCTTTTAAATAAAAATAAAAGCATAGCAAAATTATGTAAGAGTCTAGAAATAGCTGGACCTGGATTTATAAATATAAAATTAAAAGATGAAGTTCTAATAAATGAAATTAAATCAAATATTCAATGCCAAAGGTGTGGAGTACCTCAAATTAAAAAAGATTTAGATAGTGGCTTATCAAATAAAGTCATTGTAGATTTTTCTAGTCCTAATATTGCTAAAGAAATGCATGTAGGGCATTTAAGATCCACAATAATAGGAGATTCAATATCCAGAATTTTCGATTTAAGAGGCTATCAAGTATTGAGACTAAATCATGTTGGCGATTGGGGAACGCAATTTGGAATGCTCATTACTCAGCTCAAAGATTTATATTCAAATGATTTAGAGAAGATAGCCAAAATTAAGATAAGAGATTTAGTTGAATTTTATAAAGAATCAAAAAAAAGATTTGATAATGAATCTGAATTCCAAAAAAGATCTAGAGAGGAAGTAGTTAAGTTACAAAGTGGGGATATTAAATCGATTAAAGCTTGGGAATTATTATGTGATCAATCTAGAAAAGAATTTGATGAAATCTATAAAAACTTAAAAATAAAAATAGAAGAAAGAGGTGAATCTTTTTATAATCCCTTCTTAAAATCTGTAATTGAGGATTTGAATTTAAAAAAAATATTAGTAGAAGATCAAGGAGCAAAATGTGTATTTTTAGATGGGATGACTAATAAAGAAGGCAAACCTTTACCGCTAATTATTCAAAAAAAAGATGGAGGTTTTAACTATGCCACCACAGATCTTGCTGCTATAAGATACAGATTCAATAAACCTCCTAATGGAGACGATGCTTCGAGAATTATTTACGTAACTGATCATGGACAAACAAATCATTTTGCTGGAGTTTTTCAAGTTGCAAAAAAAGCAAAATGGATCCCAGACAATGGCCAAGTAGACCATGTCCCTTTTGGTTTAGTTCAAGGAATTGATGGCAAAAAACTAAAGACAAGGGAAGGTGAAACAATACGTTTAAAAGATTTACTAAAAGAAGCAGTTAGAAGAGCAAAAGAAGATTTATTGAAAAGATTAGAAGATGAAAATCGTTATGAGACAGAAGATTTTATTGCAAATACTTCAAGAATAATTGGATTAGGAGCTGTTAAGTATGCAGATTTAAGCCAAAATAGGATGACAAATTATCAATTTAGTTTTGATAAAATGCTTTCCCTAAATGGTAATACGGCTCCTTATTTGTTATATACACTTGTAAGAATTGCAGGAATTAAAAGAAAAAATGATTTTATTTATGATTTAAAGGATTTTCAATATATAAATTATGAACATAAATCTGAGTGGAAACTTATCAGAAAATTACTTAAGTTCGATGAAGTCATAATTTCTATAGAAAAAGACTTAATGCCAAATAGACTATGCAATTATCTGTTCGAGCTTTGTCAGACTTTTAATAGATTCTATGATCAAGTTCCAATCCTCAAAGAAGAAAAAAATATAAAAATTTCTAGACTTAATTTATGTGACCTAACTGCAAAAACACTAAAATTAAGCTTAGAGCTTTTAGGAATTGAAACTTTAGAAAGAATGTAATGAATGATTTTGATCCATTAAATAATCTTTTCCCAAAACCAAGAGAAGAAATAATAAATATGCAGTCTTACTCTGCACCTTTAGAAAATAGAAGAAATTTACTCCGCTTAGACTTTAATGAAAATACCTTAGGTCCAAGTCCTAAGGTTTTAGCAGCATTAAAAGCGATAAAATTAAATGAGATTTCAATTTATCCAGAATATAATTTTTTAAAAAAATTTTTATGTGATAAATATCTTGATTCAAGAAAATTTGGTAATGATGAAATCGGAATTTTCAATGGGGCAGATGCAGCAATAAATGCGATTTTCAATTCCTTTGGAGAAAAAGATCAAATATTTCTAACCACAAATCCAACTTTTGGTTACTATTCTCCTTGTGCAGAAATACGAGGAATGAAAAAAATAAGTTGTTCTTACATTGGCGAAAATTTTCTATTCCCCATCGAAGAATTTAGGGAAAAAATAAAAAAGCATAACCCAAAGTTAATATTTATTTGCAATCCAAATAATCCAACAGGAACAGTTCTAAGCTCTCAAGAAATAATTAACTTGGCTAATATCAATCACAATTCATTAGTAGTTGTTGATGAACTATATGAAAAATTTAATGGAGATAGTCTTCTTGAATCGATAGATTTTGAAAAGAATAACAATATACTAATAATCCAATCTCTTTCAAAAACTGCTGGTTTAGCTGGTTTAAGAATAGGGTTTACATTTGGCAATAAAAGTTTAATTCAGTACATTAATAAAGTAACAGGACCATATGATGTAAATAGCTTTGCCATAACAGCTGCATTAGCAGCACTTAAAGACAAATCATATATTGATAATTATGTTTTAGAAGTAAAAAAGGCGAGGGAATGGATTTTAAATAAATTTAAATCTACAAAAATCAGAACTCACTTTAGTGGAGGTAATTATTTCTTGATTTGGCCAAAAAAAGATCCTAAAATCTTAATACAACAGATGAGAGAAAAAGGTATTCTTATTAGAAGTATGGAAAACAAAAAAGATATAGGTAAGTCAATAAGGGTCAGTATTGGAACTAAAGAACAAATGATTTTCTTCTGGGATAATTACAAGATCTTAGATTTAATAAATTAATTACTAAAAATATAAATTGTATTTTGATCGATTCTTTTAGGTCTTATTTGAAAATCTTTTCCAACATACTTTACTTTAAAATCTTTCATATTTTCGATAAACAAATCAGCATTTGAGAAATCACATTCTTTATTAATTTGTTTTTCACGTTCAAAGTGAACAGGAATAACTACATTAGGTTTTAAGATCTTGACTATTCTTGAGGCTTCTTTCCCATTATAAGATTTAATTCCTCCTCCAATTGAAATAAATAAGATATCTGGACGAGACAAAATAATTTGATTATTTATATCAATATCACCGGCAGCTCCTCCCATATGAACAATTTTAAGATCATTCTGCTCCCAACTCCAAACAGTTGCCATCCCAAATCTTCTTCCATCTACTCTGTCATGTGGTACAGAAATTCCATTTAATAAAATATCCTCAAATTGATAGATTCCTGGCTCAACAAACATTAATTGATCATTAGGGTTATATCCTTCATCCGGAAGCCTAGAACTAGCTAAAATAAAATCTACGTTAACTTCTTTTGGCTCCTTTAAATTACTTGCACAACCTATTGCTTTAAAGGGATTTATAAGAATAGATTTATCTGCACTATTAATTAAAAAACTACTATGACCCAAACTTTTTATTACTAAATCCCTTGCAAATAATGAGGTAGGTAAAAAAGAGCTAAATAATATCAAAAATAAAAAGTTTTTAATTTGAAAAATCATAATATTAATTTTTTTTTATTTTACTTTTGTTCAGCCATTTTTAGAAAATTACTAATTAATTTATGACCAAATTGCGTCAACACACTTTCAGGATGGAACTGTACCCCATGTAAATGTTTATATTCTTTGTGAGAGATAGCCATAATAGTTGAGTCTTCTAAAGTCGCAGTTATGTCAAAACAAGATGGTAAAGAACTTGAATCAACTATAAGACTATGATACCTAGTCGCCACAAACGGTAGCTCGATATCTTTAAACAATCCTTTTTGATTATGAAATATTTTGGATGTCTTACCATGCATAAGTTCTTTCCCAACTATAACCTTACCTCCAAAAGCTTGGGCCAAAGCTTGATGACCTAAACAAACTCCCAATGTTGGAATATTTTTAGATAATTTTTTTAGAATTGGCAGACAAATTCCAGATTGATCTGGATTTCCTGGACCTGGAGATAATAAAATTCCACTAGGATTTAGTTTGATAATTTCTTCTAAAGTAATTTCATCATTTCTTTTAACTATTAATTCTTTAGTTATTTCATGCTCAACTGAAAGTTCTCCTAAATATTGAACAAGGTTATACGTAAAACTATCGTAATTATCAATAACAAGAAACATATTTATATAGATTTAAAATAACAACTTTATTCTAGGAACAAAGATATATACAGCAATAATAACAGAATTAATGGAAGCTAATAATACTGCTCCTGCAGAAGTATCTTTTGAAATTTTAGCCAAAAAACTAAATTCTTTTTTCACTACTAAATCAACGATTGATTCAATAGATGTATTGAAAATTTCTAATATTAAAACAGACATAATTGTTGCAATCAAAATTACATAATTACTTAGACTAATTTTGAGTAAAAAACCAATTATTAAACTTGTAACTGCAAAAATTAATTGAATTTTAAAATTTCTTGAAGTTTTTAATACGTAACTAATTCCACTGAAAGCATACTTAAAACTTATGAATACATTACTAGAAGTTTTGTATGATTCTTTTCTATTTTCTAAATAGTTTATTTTTTTTTCCATTGATTTTTAATCTAATCGAGTAATTAAATATTCTTGAAAATTTAACATATTTTCTAAATCATGCTCGTTATTATGTTCCCATCCCAAAAGATGTAAAAATCCATGACTAGCCAACCAGATCATCTCTCTATAGATTGAATGTTTATATTCATAAGATTGCTCAAGTGCCATCTCTAATGATATAAATATATCTCCCAACTCTATGTGATTGAAATTATCTAGAGATTCATTAGAAATGATTGGAAAAGATAGAACATCAGTTGGACCATTTTTTTGCATCCACTTCTTATTCAAAGAAGTCATTTCTTGATTAGATATTATCTGTAAGCCTAATGAGAAAGATTTTTTTTCAAAAATATAATTTGGCAATTTATAATCCTCTTTTTTTAATATTGTATTTATCCAAGATAAAAAAACTTTCTCCCAAAAAATAGATTCAAAAATAAGCTTGGTTTTAGTATCTTTTAACTTATTTGAAAATTGAGAAAAATTATTAAATTGAAAAGCCAAATCTAAATTTATTTCAGAAATAATTTTTTCTTTCATCAATTCTTAAACAGGAATATTAGGCTTACCTATTGTGGCAACAATTATTAATATCCCAATTAAAACTAGAAAGGTTATTGAAAAATGAGAAATACTTTTTGAACCCTTCCTTACCATATTTCTCATAGCAAGCTTTATAAAGCTTGGAGGAGCAACTTTTTTTTCTGCATTTTCTTTTTTATTTTCCATTAGTTATTCAATAGATTCGTTAGAAGAAATATTCATGCGTAATAATTCATGAATAAATGGTTCAAGTCCACCATCTAGAACACTATCTAGGTCGTTTGTCTCATGCATAGTCCTTAGATCTTTTACCATTTGATAGGGATGGAAAACATAATTTCTTATTTGATTACCCCATGCAGCTTCCACAATATCACCTTTAATATCAGCGACTTCTGCAGCTCGTTGTTCTTTAGCAATCACTAGTAGTTTAGACTTAAGAAGTAACATAGCTTTTTCTTTATTTTGTAATTGAGATCTTTCTTGGGTACATCTTACTGAAATCCCTGAAGGCAAATGCACAATTCTCACAGCTGTTTCCACTTTATTCACATTTTGTCCTCCAGCCCCACCAGATCTACTTGTTGTAATTTCTAAATCTTTTTCAGGTATATCTAGTGAAATATTGTCATCTAATTTTGGCATTACCTCCACCCCAGCAAAGCTGGTTTGCCTTTTACCATTAGCATTAAAAGGAGAAATTCTTACTAACCTATGAGTTCCTTTTTCATGTTGCAGATAGCCGTAAGCATATTTTCCATCAATTTCAAAAGTGACACTTTTGATACCTGCTTCTTCTCCTTGAGATAATTCATTTATGACAAGGCTCATTTGATTATTATCGGCCCATCTTGAATACATTCTTAGTAATATCTCTACCCAATCCTGCGCATCTGTTCCACCCGCACCTGCGTTAATAGAAACTACTGCTCCTTCCATATCGTATTCACCACATAACAATCTTTCAAATTCCCATTTATCTAAATTCTCTCTTAATTTCTTTAATCCCTGCTGGGATTCCAAAATCATTTCCTGTTCAGGTTCTAAAGAATAAAGATCAAGAGAGGCTTTAGCATCAGAAATAAAAGTTTTCCATTTATCTAACAATTCGAGTTGTGCTTTGACATCATCCAGGATTAACATTTGCTTTTTAGCTTCTTCTTGATTTTCCCAAAATTCAGGCTGAGCAGAAATTTGTTCTAATTCTTTCCTTTTCGCGTTTAATCTTGGAACGTCAAAGACAATCCTGAGCATTGCCCAGGCGCTCCGTTAGTTCCGAAAGATCTTTTTTGAAATCTGCAATATCTATCAAAATAGAATTTAATCGTTATTTATAATCTAACAAGCACTTTTGTTTAATAGTATAAACTAAGTATTATTTTAAAAAAAATGTCCAAAGTTGAAATTTATACTTGGCAATATTGCCCTTTCTGTATTCGAGCAAAATCACTACTAAAGAAAAAAAATATAAATTTTACAGAATATAAAATAGATGGCGACGAAGATGCCAGAGCATTGATGATTGAAAGAGCTGATGGAAGAAGAACGTTACCACAAATATTTATAGATAATGAGGGTATCGGAGGCTGCGATGATCTCTACGCATTAGAAAATGAAAATAAATTAGAAGCATTATTAAACTAGATCTTATGAAATTTCTATTCGTAATAGATCCAATTAAAAATATAAATCCCTTTAAAGATTCAACTGCTGCTTTAATGCAAGCATCATCAAAAAAAAATATTGAAATCTGGAGCTGTACTCCTCAAGACCTTGAAGCTAGAGGTGATGAAGTGTGGGCATCTTCCGTAAAAGTTGAAGTAAATCCGTGGATTTCTTTCAAAGAGAATGATTGCATACCTCTCGCAGAATTTAATTGCATATGGATGAGAAAAGATCCTCCTGTAAATGAGGCTTATTTATATGCAACCCATCTTTTAGAAGTTGCCGAAAGAAAAGGAGTAAAAGTAATTAACAAACCCTCATCGTTAAGAGCATGGAATGAAAAGCTAGGTGCTTTGAGATACAGCCACTTAATGGCACCTACAATAGTTGCGAGTAAAGTAAAAGATCTTATTAATTTTGCAAATATAAATAATGAAGTAGTCATAAAACCTCTTGGAGGAAAAGGTGGTCAAGGTGTTATAAGGATAAATAAAAATTCTCCAGGAATTAAATCAATCATTGAATTAATCACTTCTCAAGAAGAATTACCCGTTATGATGCAAAAATTTATTCCTGAAGTGATAGAAGGTGATAAAAGAATAATTATCGTAAACGGAGAAGCAATTGGATCTATAAATAGGATTCCTCAAGGAGGCGATTTTAGGAGTAATTTAGCGATGGGAGGGAAGGCTGAACCAACATTATTAACAGACAAAGAAAAAAGTATCTGCTTAGAATTATCTCAACACTTCAAAGATGAAGGTTTATTTTTTGTGGGTATTGATGTAATAAATGGAATGCTTAGCGAGATTAATGTCACCAGTCCAACAGGTTTAAGAGAAATAGAAAATTTATCCAATAAGAATGTTTCAGCGGAAGTTATTGAAAAATTAATAGAAATTATCTAGGATTTTTAGCACAAAATATCTGTTTTACTATAGATTCAAATTTTAATTTAATCTCATCTATTTCTTTCTCTAAAAGGGATCCTGAAACTATACCTGAGCCTGCAGTAAATTCAATATTTTCTTCAATACATCTTGCGCCTCTTATTGCCAAAAGAAATGAAGCATTGCCTGATGAATCAACCCAACCCATTGGAGAAGCATAATTTCCTCTCGGAAAAGACTCAAGAGTGTTTATCCAATCCAATGCTGCATTTTTTGGGTATCCACAAACAGCCGGAGATGGATGTAGGTTTTTAAGCAATTCAAAAGGACAAATATTTTCAACTTTAGAGAAAATAAGTGTTTGCAAATGTGAAATATCTCCAAATGAATTTACCTTGATATCACTTTTTTTAAAGTTTGTTATTTTTGAAACTTCTAAAGATTTAATCAAATACTTTACTACATAATTATGTTCCTTTAAGTCTTTAGTACTTTTTAGGAGTTTCTTAAAATTTGAATGAGTTGAGATAGTTCCAGCAAGAGCCTCTAAAGTTAAATTAGGTTTAGAAAAAGAAAATAATTTTTCTGGAGATGCCCCAAACAAAATATCCTTACTATTCCTTTTCCAAACATATCTGCATGTATTTGGTTGCTTCTTTTTAAATCTTTTTAAAATTTCTACTAAATCTAATTTATTTTTAAGTTTTATTTTAATCCTATTCGCTAAAACTATCTTTTCGAGGATACCTTTCTCAACTAATTGAATTCCTCTATTTACTACTTTTTTCATATTTGTTTTAGAAGTTTCTAAGGAGCGTGAGAAATCATCAATAAAACGGTAATCAAAACTAGTTTTTAAGGTAGATGATTTTATTAATTCTGAGCCAGAATTAATAACTTGATTTCTAATTGTCCATATTTCTTCAATTAATGTTCTTAATGATGATTTCCCTTCAACATGACCATTTATTCTTAACCAGCAATTCTTATCACTTTTAGTAATTAATATTTTTGGCAAGATGGCTTCCAAGCTAGGGATATCTGAAGGTAAATTGTTATTATTCAAATTTTCAGAGAAAGAAAATAAATAAATTATTTTTGAAAGTGCAGAATTATGCGATTCATTAGTTAAGTTAATTAAATTTTTAAAATTCTCAGAATTAAACTCTTTTGCTACCTCAAATCTTTTTGGACCATCTAGAGTAACATATTTACACTTCTCGAAAGCAATATATGAAATGCCATCGGATTCCTCCCAAAATGAAGAAAACGGATATTTATTTAATAACAATTCATAAACTTGAAATAAATCAATACAAGGAATCTCAACACAAATACTTACTAAGCCAGAATTTTCAACTTTCTTATCGAAAGAGGAAAATACATCTTTTAAAAAATCTGTTAAGTTTAAATCATTTTTCATTACTTATTGAAAATAACTAAAAATCATGCAATAAAGTAAAAAATGTAACTCAATTTATAAACTACATTTATTAATTATCTAATTTTGTGTGCTAATTAAAAATGGACGAAGATAAAAAAAAATTATGGAAACAAGCAATAAAATGGCCTCTTTATTCTGTTGCCATACTTCCAGTTTTAATAACAGGGGCTTATTTACTCAATCAATATGAAAAGGTAAAAATTTATAATTTGATTGCATTTACTTTAGCTGCAATTTTGATATTACTTTGGGAAAATTTAACTAATGATTTATTCGACGCAGAAACAGGAATCGATGAATTTAAATTCCATTCAATTGTAAATCTTGTAAAAAATAAAAAAATAATTTCATTTATTGCATATACATCTTTAGTTATTGGTTTATTAATAATTTCAATTATTTCAGTATCAACAAGTATAAACATTTTGATTTTGGTAGCAGCATGCTGCTTCTTAGGATATTTATATCAAGGTCCTCCTTTTAGATTTGGCTATCAAGGTTTAGGAGAACCATTGTGCTGGCTTGCATTTGGACCTTTTGCTTACTCTGCAGTCTTAATTGCGTTAAATCCATCTAATATTTTCTTCGAAGATATTCCCTGGAAAGTTTCTTTATTACTTGGTTCAGGACCTTCCTTGGCAACAACTCTTGTATTATTTTGTTCTCATTTTCATCAAATTTCTGAAGATAAAAAGCATGGGAAAAATTCACCTTTAGTTCGCTTAGGGGCAAAAAAAGGTTCACAATTTGTGCCTTGGATAATTTTTACAATATATATTTTTCAACTTTTCACTATAGTTAATGGATTTATTCCAGTGTTTTGTATCTTTTATTTGATAAGTTTTCCTCAAGCAATAAGACTTATAAATTTATTAAGGTCTTCATATAAAAACCCTAGTGCAATAAAAAATTGTAAATTCATCGCAATCAAATTTCAAACTCTTAATGGAGTTGGATTAATCATAGGATTAATATTTAATTACTTGCTTAATAAATGAACTTAATATTTCAAAAAAAATCTTATAGCTTTAAGTTATCCGCCAAAGTAAAAAATTCTAAAACCACTTACCATACAAAATCGGGTTGGATAATTAAATTAACAAGTAATGATAAAAAAATTGGGTTTGGAGAAGTTTCACCGCTTCATAAAGAAGACTTAAAAAAGTGTGAGAAACAACTAGATATGATCCCTTCGTATGTAGAAATATTTAATTTATCTGAGCAAATAAATATTTTTCACCCATGCATTCAATCTGCAATAAATACTGCATTAGCTGAAATAAATGGAAAAATAATTTTTAAAGAAAACTACTACTTTGATGAAATTGATAAAACAGCCATATTGTTAAATCATGAAAATGTAGTTTCAGATCTAAATGAAATTAAAAAAAGACAATCTGATATTGGAAAATCATTAACCATAAAATGGAAAGTAGCATTAAAAAATAATAATGAGGAAGAAGCAAGTTTAGAAGAAATTTTAAGCCAAATAGGCAATAATATTAAGTTAAGAATAGATGCGAATGGTTCTTGGGGAAGAGAGATAGCTAATAGATGGGCTGATATTTTGAAGGATAACAAAAATGTAGATTGGTTAGAACAACCCCTCTGTGTTGATGATATTGATGGACTGAAAGAACTCAACAAAAAAATCCCTATAGCCTTAGACGAATCACTTTTAAAATTTCCAAATTTGATTGATGAGTGGAAAGGTTGGCAAATTAGAAGGCCCTCTCAAGAAAATAATCCAGTTAAACTTTTAAGAGAATTAGAAAATAAAAAAGCTTTAATATCTATAAGTACCTCATTTGAAACTGGTATAGGGAAGAGATGGCTTTATCATTTATCGTCACTACAATTACAAGGACCAACTCCAAAAGTTCCTGGTTTAGCAATGAATAAATTCCCTAATTCGTTTCTATTTTTAAATGAAGCAAAAAAGATATGGGATCAACTATGAAAAATAAAATTCATACTATTGAAGTTGAAAATAACGAAACTAAATCTGTAGAGAAAATTATTGAAAAAATTAGAGAGAATAAAATTATTTATGTAAAAAACAAATTTTATGCAGACAAAAATGTATTAGATTCAATTACTGAAAATGGGCCAGCAATTATCTTAAACAGTAGTGGGAGTTCTGGAAAACCGAGACAATGTTTTCACCATTTAGATAATCTTAAATTATCTGCAGCTACATCAGGTAAATGGCTAAAAAAGCAAGGATTTGAATTACAAAACTGCTTAATTTTCAATACTTTACCCCTGAACCATATAAGTGGATTAATGCCAATTTTTAGAAGTCAAACTTGGGGATGTGATTGCATTAATATTTCTCCGAATTTGATAAAAAAAACTCGAGAGCTTTTACTTTTTACAATTAAATTTAAAAAAAACAAAAAACACTTGATTACGTCATTAGTACCTACTCAATTACAAAGACTTTTAGCTCAAAAAGATGGAATTAGTTGGCTAAAAATTTTTGATCTAATTTGGGTAGGTGGAGCTTCAATTTCAGACGAAACTGCAGAACAATGTATAAAAGAAAAAATAAAATTAGCACCTTGTTACGGCTCAACTGAAACAGCAGCAATGGTTACGAGTTTAAAACCAAAAGAATTCTTAATGGGTTTTAAAAATGTTGGAGAAATACTACCTGATACAAAAATAAGAATTAACGCACAAGGATTAATCGAGATAAAATCAGCCAGAATTGGAATAGAAATAATAGACTCTTTAAAAACTGAAAATTTCAAAAATAAAAATGGGTGGTGGCAAACCGGTGATTTAGGTGAAATTAATCAAATCAATAATTCCTTCTATTTAAACTTTGTTGGAAGAAGTGATAATGCCTTTAATTCAGGAGGAGAAATTGTTTTCCCTGAACTAATCGAATCTAGATTAAATGATTTCATTATGAAAAAAAATATCCCAATTAATAAATTAAATATTTCAAAAGTATCTAACAAATTATGGGGAAATAAAATTAAAGTAATAGTTGAATTTAGAGAACTTACAAATGATAAAAATATTGAAATTTCTTTAAATTTATTAAAAAAATTTTCTCAAAGTTGGCCTAAACATGAAAAGCCTGAAAAGTGGATTGTTAAAAACAGAAATAACATTAAAGAAAAAATAAACTATAAATTTAAAAAATAATCATTAGCATTCTTTTAAATTTGTACTCACATTAGAAGCCTCTATCCATCTTTCTAAATGATCGGGAAGTTCTATTTTATTTCTTGAATCAACATTTAAAGAACAATGTATAATTTTCCCTTCGGCTACTTTATTTCCATTTTTTATAAAAAAGCTATTTACTTGGAACAAATGAGTATTAATTTTATGAGGGGCAATTTTTACTTTTAATAAATCTCCTATTTTTATAGGCGCAAGAAAGCTTGCTTCACAATTTACTATTGGAAAAATAATTTGACTTTTACGTATAGAAAAATCTGGAAAAATATCTTGAAAAGGAATCCCATAAATTTCAATACTTTCTTCCCAAGCTTCATGCGACCATTTTAATAAGTTATGAAAATGAATTACACCTGCAGAATCACAATCACCAAATCTTACCTTCTTCTGCAATATTAACCAGTCAGCGGGTTTCATTTAAAGAAATTATCTATCAACAGATCCCATAATGACATCTATTGAACCAAGGATTGCCATTATATCAGCGATTTTGGCACCTTTAAGAATATGAGGCAATATTTGCAGATTATTTAAATCAGCTGCTCTGATTTTAAATCTCCATGGGGTAACTTCATTATTTCCTTGAATAAATACACCTATTTCTCCTTTTCCGGACTCTAATCTTGTATATAATTCTCCATTAGGAATTTTAAAAGTTGGAGCAACCTTCTTAGCTACATATTGATAGTCAATACCAAAAATTTCACTTTTCTTATCTTCAGTCGCTATTCTTTGAGCTTCTAAATTTTCTGTTGGACCTCCTGGAATCATTTTGCAGGCTTGGCGAATGATACTTAGTGATTGTCTCATCTCTTCAACTCTTACTCGATATCTCGCATAACAATCTCCTTCTTTTTCTGAAGCAATCTGCCAATCAAAATCGTCATAACATTCATAACTATCGACTTTCCTTAAATCCCATGAAACTCCAGAAGCTCTAAGCATTGGCCCAGACAAAGACCAATTAATTGCCTGGTCTCTTTGTATTGTTCCTAGACCTTCAATTCTTTTTCTAAAAATTGGATTATTTGTGATTAATTTTTCGTATTCATCTATCTTAGGCCCGAACCAATCGCAAAAGTCTATACATTTTTCTAACCATCCGTATGGGAGATCACATGCGACACCCCCTATCCTAAAGAAATTATTATTTATTAGCCTTTGTCCAGTAGCAGCTTCCCAGAGATCATAGATCATCTCTCTTTCTCTAAAAATATAAAAAAATGGAGTTTGAGCTCCTACGTCTGCTAAAAAGGGGCCAAGCCATAAAAGATGATTAGCAATACGATTAAGTTCGAGCATAAGAACTCTGATGTAACTAGCTCTTTTGGGAACTGGAATATTAGCTAATCTTTCAGGAGCATTTACTACAATAGCTTCATAAAACATTCCTGCTGCATAATCCATTCTGCTTACATAAGGGACATACATTACATTTGTCCTATTTTCAGCTATCTTTTCCATTCCTCTATGTAAATATCCAATTACTGGCTCACAATCAATGACATTCTCACCATCAAGAGTTACAACTAACCTTAAAACCCCATGCATGGAGGGATGGTGAGGGCCAAAATTGACCACCATTGGTTCTGTTCTAGTCTCTAGCTGAGCCATTCGAAATTTAACTTCTAAATAAATCTTAGTCGAAAGTTATGCAAACTGACCTATCTGATTCATCTTTTTTCAATCATCAATCAGTTATGACAGATGAGATTATGGCCTCATTAGAGCATTACCCACTTATACATAACAACCAACTCAAGGGAATAGACGCAACTTTAGGCGGAGGCGGGCACTCTTATCATTTATTGAGAAAATATTCGGATTTAAATATAATTGGACTTGATCAAGATCCATTCGCAAGAAAATCAGCATCAAAAAAACTTGATGAGTTTAAAAGTAGGATTGATATAAGGGCTTCAAATTTTGCGGATTTTGTACCAAAAGAAAAAGTTTCTTTTGTAATTGCAGATCTTGGAGTAAATAGTAACCAAATCGATGACCCTAAAAGAGGATTTAGTTTCCAAAAGGATGGTCCGCTTGATATGCGCATGAATCCTTTTCTTGATGTTGATGCAGAGAAATTAATTGAGGCTTTAAATGAAAAAGATCTAGCTAACCTAATCTATAAATATGGAGATGAGAGATTATCAAGAAAGATTGCTAGGAAAATAAAATTAGATTTGAAGGAAAATGGGAAATATTCTGGGACAAAAGAGTTAGCTTATTCTATTGCAGGCTGCTTCCCACCAAAACAAAGATATAAAAAAATACATCCTGCAACAAGAACATTTCAAGCACTAAGAATTGCTGTTAATAAAGAAATTGAAGTATTAGAAAAATTTTTGGAAGTTGTACCTGAGTGGCTTTTACCAGGGGGAATTATTTCTATTATTAGTTTTCATTCCCTTGAGGATAGATTAGTTAAAAGTTGTTTTAAGAATGATAAAAGACTAAAAAACCTGACAAAAAAGCCAATAACTCCTTCCGAACAAGAAGTCGAACTAAATAAAAGAGCTAGAAGTGGAAAATTAAGAATTGCTCAATTAAATTAAAAGCCAATAATTTCTATCGTAATGATCTGATCGTATTTGTAAGAATATGAATTGCTTGCTTTATATCTTGTGAATTAGTACTTAATCCAATACTCAACCTTATTGAAGATTCTGCTTCTTTAAAAGATCTACCTAAGGCTAGTAAAACATGAGATGGTTCACCATTACTGCACGCAGATCCACTAGAACAAATTATTTTAGATTTTAAAAGTTTATGAAACTTCGCTCCGTTTAAATCCAAGATAGTCAAATTTAAATTATGAGGTAATCTTTTTTCTATTGAGCCATTAATTAATAAACCAGAATTATTTTCTAACAAACCCTCTAAAAGGTTATTTCTGTACAAAAGTAATTTCTCAGCATTATTTTTTTGATTAAAAACTGCTATCTCTATTGCTTTAGCAAAGCCAACTACTAACGGAAGAGGTAATGTACCAGACCTGAGACCATATTCCTGACCTCCTCCAACAATTAAAGGCTCAAGATTAATTTCTTCATCTATCAAAAGAAGTCCTATCCCTTTAGGACCATATATTTTATGGGAACTCATCGTTATCATATTTACATCTGATAAAAGATTATCTAAATCCAAATAACCTAAACATTGTGCGAAATCGGAGTGAAAAGTTATTCCTCTCGATTTACATATCTTTGAAATACTATCTACAGGCTGAATAACTCCTATTTCGTTATTTGCCAACATGACACTAACCAGAAATGTATCTTCTCTTATATTTTTTTTGAATTGTTCTTCTGAAATTAAGCCATCTTTCTCAGGATTAATTTCTGTAAGCATAAATCCCTCTTTTTTTAGTTGGTTTAAGGGCTCTAAAACAGCTTTATGCTCTGTTTTTAAGGTAATAATATGTCCATAATTTCCTGTTTTTTTATAGTAATTTCTAGCAAAACCTAATAAGGCTAAGTTATTAGATTCAGTTGCACCACTTGTAAAAATAACTTTTTTATTCTTAAGAAATAAATTTTGTTCTATTTTTTCTCTTGAGGCTTCCAATATAGCACTTGCGTTAATCCCCGCCAAATTAGATTTGCTTGCAGGGTTAGAAAATATCTCACTCCAAAAAGGTTTCATAGAATCAACAACATCTTTAGAGCAAGGAGTCGATGATTGATAGTCTAGTAGTATGGGAGTTGATAGCATTATGTTTAGTATATAAAATTCTGTTTATTACAAGAAAATCAAATTAAAGAATTTTAAAAATGATTGAAATTAATCAAATCAATAATGAACCATTAAGAAAATCAAGAATTTTATTAGTTGATGATGAGCCTGGTTTAAGAACAGCTGTTAAAACATTTCTGGAAGATGAAGGCTTTGAAATATTCATTGCAGTTGATGGAGAGGATGGTTGGGAAAAAGCTCAAACAGTTTTTCCCGATTTGATAATTAGCGATGTTATGATGCCCCGAGCCAACGGTTATGCTTTATTAGAAAAAATTAGAGAGGATGAAAAATTAGGAGGAACTCCAGTTATTTTTCTAACTGCAAAAGGAATGACTCTAGACAGAACCGAAGGTTATCTTGCAGGAGTTGATGATTATATTTCCAAACCATTCGATCCCGATGAATTAGCTGCAAGAGTTAAAAATGTCATCAACAGACAAGAACGTTTACTAAAGGAAGCGGCAAGATTTGCAGATATTGATGTAAGCAAAATGGCAAAACAAATTACTGAAATTAAATCTATGCTAACGGACCAAAACCTGACTAATCCAGAAAATAAAATAAATCTTCCGAGTTTTACTCCAAGAGAAGCAAGTGTGCTTCAACTAGTAGCAGAGGGCCTAATGAACAAGGAAATTGCAAGGCAGCTGGAAACATCTATTAGAAATGTTGAAAAATATGTAAGTAGACTTTTTATCAAGACAGGTACATCTAGCCGAACCGAATTAGTTCGTTATGCACTTGAAAATCATTTAGTAAAATAAATTATTAAATTTTTTCGAATTCAATTAGTTTTGAAAAATAAAAAGGAGCTTGATTTAATTTCTTTTTAACCACTTTAAATCCTCTTTCTTTAGCAGCATTAATAATACCTTTTTCTTTCAATGTATATGCTCTTGTAGTTTTACTTGGCCCAGGAAATAATTTCCCAATATTTTTTAGAACAGCAAGAACTGGAGTATAAGGAGCAAAGCTAACGATTAGTTTTTCTTTGCTTAAATCGCATAGATGTTGGACCATTTCTTCTGCGACCGGTTGAGGATAATGAATAAATACGTCCAAACAAACTACAACATCAAATAGTCCTTTTAATTTTTCAAGATCGCAGACTTCATATTTGATTTTGCCTTGATTCAAACCTAATTGATTAATGCGTTTCTTTGTTTCTTTAATCATTTCAGAAGAAATATCGCTCACCTGTAATTCTTTTATACCAAGACTTAGTAAAGGAATGGAAAGACTTCCTACACCACATCCTGCATCACAATAACTTTTTTTTGTTAGTTCAGGATAATTTTTGATGTATGAGACTACATCATCTACCGTTTTTTGATGTCCTTTCCTAATATTTTTCTGAACTGTATTAATTTCATCAGATTTACTATAAATTTTATTCCATCTCTCAAAACCAGTACCATTAAAATATTCCCTAACTTCACTTTTTTCGATAATCTTATTTGACGTCATAGTATTCTATGAAAATTTCTACTTTTTATACTAACTAACTGGCGCCAAATTAATTGCACGCCATTATAGGAAAGAATTGATTTGTTATTTTGTCAGACTTGAATTCTAAAGATATTTATAAAATTGCTGTCGTAATGGGTAGTGATTCAGATCTAAAAACATTGAAACCAGCCATTGACATTTTAAGAGAATTTAGAATAAAAACTGAAGTTTGTATACTTTCTGCCCATAGAACACCTATTGAGATGATGGAATATGCAAAAAATGCAGAATCAGAAAACATAAAAGTAATAATTGCAGGTGCTGGTGGTGCTGCTCATCTTCCGGGAATGCTGGCATCCATAACTTGCATTCCTGTAATTGGAGTACCAGTCCAGAGTAAGACACTTAAGGGGATTGACTCTCTTTTATCAATCGTTCAAATGCCCGCTGGGATTCCAGTTGCAACAGTTGCAATTAATGGAGGTCAGAATGCTGGTTTATTGGCAATAGAGATGATCAGTTTATTTGATGAATCCATAAAGAAAAATTTAAAAGAATTTAGAGAAAATCTTCATAAACAGGTAAGAACAAAAAATACTAAGTTATCTACTATTGGAGCTGACAATTATCTTCAAAATAAATAAACTAATATTTTTCTATTAGGCCTTGTTAAGGAAGTTTTCTTTTTTAAGGTAGTTAACAACTGTTTGAACGGAATCATTTAAATCTAACGAACCTGTATCAACAACAATTTCTGGATTATGAGGAGCTTCATATGGACTAGAAATCCCTGTAAATTCCTTAATTTCGCCCAAACGAGCTTTCTTATAAAGACCTTTAGTATCCCTATTTTCACAAACTGTAATATCAGCAGAACAATAAACTTCAATAAAATCCTTAGATCCAATAATTTTTCTCACCTTATCTCTATCGCTAATAAATGGCGAAACGAATGCTGTAATAGTGATAATCCCAGCATTCATAAATAAATTCGCAACTTCTCCAATTCTTCTTATATTTTCTTCTCTATCTTCATCCGAAAAACCAAGATCTTTACATAAACCGTGTCTAATATTATCTCCATCCAACACATAAGTCGAAAAACCATCTAAGTGTAAAACTTCATTTAAAGCGTTGGCCAAAGTACTTTTACCAGAACCAGATAAACCTGTAAACCAGATAACCATACCTTTATGACCTCTCATTTTCTCTAACTTTTCTCTATCAATAGTTAAATTGTGCCACTTTATATTGGTTGACTTTGTTTGATCTTGTTCATTCATTTTTTGCATTATCAAAATTAAAAACCCATCCTAACTCTTGCTTCATAAATTTTGAAATCCCTCTTTACGAAGAAACTCAATTGATTTCGATACCATATCACCCTGTAACTGGATATTTTGATCAATCAATGTTCCTCCAGTACCACAAAATACTTTAATTTTTTTTAGTAATTCTTTTAATAAGATTTCATCCTCAGTACCTAAACCTCTAATTAAAGTTATAGTCTTGCCTTTTTTACCTTTTTTTTGTTTTGAAATATTTATTTTTAATCTTTTATCAAAAGTATCTACCTTAGCTGTTTCTTCAGGTTTTTTTTCTTGATTATCAAATTCGATCCAATTCTTTTTTCCCATTATTTTCAATATAATCTATAGTTAGTTAATACTTATTCTATAGAAAAAGTGGTAAGTACATTTTCTCGCAAAGATCAAAACTATAAATATGACGATTTAAATCAACCCTCCAAAGAGGGAAGATTTGGAAAATATGGTGGTCAATATGTTCCTGAGACGCTAATGCCTGCTCTTTTTGAGCTAGAAACAGCTGCATCTAATGCATGGAAAGATAAACTTTTTGTAGAAGAATTTAATCATCTACTTAAGACTTATGTAGGAAGAGAAACACCACTTTATGAAGCCAAAAGACTTACTGAACATTACAAAACTAAACAAGCAACTCCAAGAATATGGCTTAAAAGAGAAGATTTAAACCATACTGGTGCTCACAAAATTAATAATGCCCTTGGACAAGCTTTATTGGCAATAAGAATGGGCAAAAAAAGAATAATTGCAGAAACTGGAGCAGGTCAGCATGGAGTTGCCACTGCTACTGTTTGTGCGAGATTTGGCTTAAAATGTATTATCTACATGGGTGCTGAAGACATAAAAAGGCAATCCCTTAACGTTTTCAGAATGAAACTTCTAGGAGCTGAAGTTAAAGTTGTAAATTCTGGAACTGCAACACTTAAGGATGCTACTAGTGAAGCCATTAGAGATTGGGTTTCTAATGTCGAAACCACCCACTACATTTTAGGATCTGTTGCAGGTCCACACCCTTTCCCAAAGATTGTGCGAGATTTTCATGCAGTGATAGGTGAAGAAACTAAAAAACAATGTTTGGAATCATTTGGATCTTTTCCCGATATTTTGCTTGCTTGTGTAGGTGGGGGATCAAATGCAATGGGGCTTTTCCATCCTTTTGTTAAAGAAACTTCTGTGCGTCTTATTGGAGTGGAAGCCGCAGGAAGCGGAGTTGATACTAACCAACATGCTGCCACTATCACTAAAGGGTCAGTTGGCATTTTGCATGGATCAATGAGTCTTCTCTTACAAGATGATAATGGTCAAGTACAAGAAGCTCACTCAATAAGTGCAGGTTTAGATTACCCAGGAGTAGGGCCTGAACATAGCCATTTAAAAGATATAGGTAGAGCAGAATATGGATCAGTTACAGATCAAGAAGCTTTAGATGCTCTAAGACTCGTTAGTGAACTAGAAGGAATTATACCTGCACTTGAAACTTCCCATGCCTTTGCTTGGTTAGATAAATTATGCCCCACTCTTGAAAAAGATACTCATATAGTTATCAATTGCTCTGGTAGAGGCGACAAAGATGTTAATACTGTTGCATCTTCATTAGATATTTAATCAATATCTTGGAATTGATGGGTCAATATATCTACTCCATCCATCAATACCCTCTTCTAAATTCCATATTTCGCTCACAATATTATTATCCAAGCACCATTGAGAAAAGTTATAACTCCTTATCCCTGCATGACAGGTAACTACAATTTCTCTGTCTAATAAACCAGCAAACATTTCTTCAACGTATTCAAATGTGACTTTACTAATTGGTATGTGTAAAAATTCTTGTGAGAAACGAGCTAATTCAAGCTCTGACTGCTCTCTTACATCAATCAAGACTGGATCCTCTTTCTCAGAATTAAACCAATCATTGAGACTAGAAGCATTTATAGATTTTGGATAACTTCCCAATTTATAGGATAAATTATGTGTTATTTACAATTTAATAAATTTAGTTGCAGCAGAACGTTTATTGTTAAAAATAAAAATAAACATCGATAATGAAACTTAGAGTAGTAGCAATAATACTATTACTATCTTTATTACTTTTTTTTGGTTTTAAAAAAGTTTCTGCTAATAAAAATAAGGAGCACAATACAAATATTGAGCAACTAAATATCTTAAAATATATACCTGAAAACAATAAATTATTATTTATTTCAAATTTAGATATTATTAATGTTGTTAATAATAATGAAAAAGATAAAAATCCAAAGAATCAAGATAACTTTGTTTTAATAAAAGACTCTATATTAGGTTACTTAGGTATAGATCTAGGCAACAATAAATTAGAAGATATATATAATAATGAACTTGTAATTTCAACTTTTGAAAATAATAAAAAACTTACAGATGATATTTTGATTATTTTTAAAATTAAGCCAGAAAAAACAATAGACGATTTATTAAATTTGCCTAATAAAATTGATCAGATTGATGAGATAATTTCAATTAATAGAGAAAACAAAATAAATTTCCTCAACTGTATATACCGAACTGAAGACAATTACATAATTGCTTCATCAGATAAAAAATTGATCAAAAATAGTATTAACAATAGTAATGATTTTAAAGAAAAAAAATTTCAATATGAGGGAGAACTTTTTGGACTCAAAAATCAAAAAAACATATTATTTACAAATAAATTTGGGGGAAGTATATTTTTTGATAAAGAAATTTTTAATGATAATAATGAGGATACTATAGCTACAACATTTGACTTAACAAATAAACATTTAATTTTAAAATCATATTTACTAAATAATAAAAAAAATATTAATAAACTTGCTTACAATAAGTTTATAAATAAAGAAAAGACGAATAAAGATAATCCTCAAGTTTCAATTTTTACTGAAATTAAAAATATTGAAAAATATCTTAAACCTTTTATAAATAATTCTGAACTAAGTTTTTTTGAAGATTTTAACCAAAATTCAAATCAAAACATCTTAATTATCAATTCAAAAAAAGATTGGCTTTTTACATTTGAAAAAAATACAGAAAATCAATTTGATTTAAGTGCTTTGAAAAAACTAAAAGATTTCAACAAATATACTTTGAGACAAAATGAAGATATTTACTCAATATATTCCAAAGATATTCTTGAAGAAAAAAACGATGCAATAAAGCAATTAACTTTTGAAAATATCTACTCAATAGAATCAGGCGGTTTGCAATTCATAAGTAATTTTTTAATAGATAGTAAAAAACTAGAAACAATCTCAAAAAAATTTTTCAACCAAAAAAGTTATAACGATAAATCTACTTTTCTTTATACAAAAGTTGATATCAAAGATGAAAATTCAAAAAAAATTAGATATTTGCCTGATTTGGATGATCTTAATTTTCTCATTAGAAATATTTTAAAAATATCAAATGAAGAATATCTTGAAATCATAAGTCAATCTATTCCCGAAAAAAATCCAATTCTTTATGCAGAAACAAGTTTAAAAATACCTTAATAAAGTTATTCACATAAGCTTCAAAGAAAATCATTTGGCATTTTTGTGAAGTTAATAACTTGTGGTTAATTAAAAATTATTTGACTATCTTTATCTATAAGCATTTGATATTGAATTAAGCAATTGGACAATAACAAACTAATTTTAAAACCAGGATTAGAGGGTGTCCCAGTTACTAATTCATCTATCTGTGATATTGATGGCAACAAAGGTAAATTATTGTACAGAGGCTACTCCATTGAGGAACTATCCAAGAAAAGCAGTTTTCTAGAAACTGCTTACCTATTGATTTGGGGTGAATTGCCCACAGCTATTCAACTAAGAGATTTTGAACAAGAAGTTCAAATGCATCGAAGGTTAAGTTTTAGAGTCAGAGATATGATGAAATGTTTCCCTGCAACCGGCCATCCTATGGATGCTCTTCAATCTAGTGCGGCTTCTTTGGGCCTCTTCTATTCACGAAGAGCAATAGATGATCCTAATTACATCTACAACGCAGTGATAAGACTAATAGCAAAAATACCCACAATGATTGCTGCGTTTCAACTTATCAGAAAAGGACAAGATCCGATTCAACCTAGAGATGATTTAACGTACTCTTCAAATTTTCTTTACATGCTGACTGAAAAAGAACAAGATCCTATAGCTGCAAAAGTTTTTGATAGGTGTCTAATCCTACATGCCGAACATAGTTTAAACGCAAGTACATTTAGCGCTAGAGTAACTGCAAGCACTCTTACAGACCCATATGCTGTCATCGCTTCTGCAGTAGGAACCTTGGCTGGCCCACTGCATGGAGGAGCAAATGAGGATGTAATTGCAATGTTAGAAGAGATCAAAATTCCAGAAAATGCTGCTTCTTTTTTGGATAACGCGATAAAAAATAAAAAAAAGATAATGGGCTTCGGTCATAGAGAATATAAAGTCAAAGATCCAAGAGCAATAATTCTTCAAAAACTTGCAGAAGAGCTTTTTATTAGATTTGGCGCAGATGAAATGTATGAAGTTGCCAAAGCACTAGAGGCTGAGGCAATACCAAGACTTGGACCTAAGGGTATATTCCCTAACGTGGACTTTTATTCTGGTCTTGTTTATAGAAAACTTGGTATTCCACGCGATTTATTTACTCCAATTTTTGCCATATCTAGAGTTGCTGGTTGGTTAGCTCATTGGAGAGAGCAACTGGGTGCGAATAGAATTTTTAGACCATCGCAAGTCTATACTGGTTCAACACCAAGAGATTGGATCAGTCTAGAAAATAGAGAGTAATATTTGCAGCTTTTCATAAAAAACACACATATTGTTTGTGAAGAGTTAATGTATTAAGTAATTAACAAAAAAATTTTGGAATACGGATTAGATCTTGAATATAGTTTTAACGAATTCTTAAGAGGTTTTGGACTTTCTAGTGAAATCGCTCATATAATTTGGCTTCCTCTACCTATGCTTTTGGTTTTAGTAGCGGCAGTTGTTGGTGTTTTAGTAACCGTTTGGCTTGAAAGAAAGATATCTGCTGCTGCTCAACAAAGAATAGGTCCCGAATATGCAGGAGCCCTTGGAGTGCTTCAACCAATTGCTGATGGTCTTAAGTTACTTGTCAAAGAGGATATTATTCCTGATAAAGCGGATGGAATTCTCTTCACTGCAGGACCTATTTTAGTTCTTGTCCCAGTTATTCTCTCTTGGCTAATTGTTCCTTTTGGACAAAACCTTTTAATAAGTAACGTTGGTATTGGTATTTTTCTATGGATCGCTTTAAGCAGTATTCAGCCAATTGGACTTCTTATGAGCGGATATGCATCAAATAATAAATATTCTTTATTAGGAGGATTACGAGCAGCAGCTCAATCAATAAGTTATGAAATACCTTTAGCTTTATCTGTACTGGCTATTGTACTAATGACAAATTCTCTAAGTACTATTGACATTGTTAACCAACAAAGTGGTGCTGGAATTTTAAGTTGGAATATTTGGAGACAACCAGTTGGTTTTATAGTCTTTTGGATTTGTGCTCTTGCAGAATGTGAAAGACTTCCATTTGACTTACCTGAAGCTGAAGAAGAATTAGTTGCAGGATACCAAACTGAATATGCAGGAATGAAATTCGCATTGTTCTACCTTGGTAGTTACATTAATTTAATCCTATCAGCTTTACTAGTATCAATACTTTATTTGGGAGGATGGGGTTTTCCTATTCCAGTTGAATTAATAGCGAAGTTCCTAAATTTGCCCATTAATGCACCCTTCATACAAGTTTTTACTGCATCAATAGGAATTGTAATGACTGTATTGAAAGCATATCTTTTAGTTTTTATTGCGATATTATTACGTTGGACAACCCCTAGAGTAAGAATAGATCAACTATTAGATCTAGGATGGAAGTTTCTTCTTCCAATTTCTCTTGCTAATCTTTTGATAACTGCAGGATTAAAACTTGCTTTTCCGCAATTCTTTGGTGGATAAACTTAAGTAAAAATACTTAAATTTAAAATTAATCCACTAAAATAAAATAACTAAGTAAATTCTTCAAAATGAAAAATTTCCTTCAACAAATAAATAGCTATATCAAAGAAGCATTTAATGCTGGTAAATATTTATATAATGGCTTATCAGTAACTTTTGATCATCTTCGAAGAAGGCCTGTTACTGTACAATATCCATATGAAAAATTAATACCTTCTGAAAGATATAGAGGAAGGATACATTATGAATTCGATAAGTGTATTGCTTGTGAAGTTTGTGTGAGAGTATGCCCCATAAATCTACCAGTAGTAGATTGGGTAATGAATAAAGAAACCAAAAAAAAGGAACTTAGAAATTATTCAATAGATTTTGGCGTTTGTATATTTTGCGGAAATTGTGTTGAATATTGTCCAACTAATTGTCTATCAATGACCGAAGAATATGAATTAGCTACTTTCGACAGACACAATCTAAATTTCGATAATGTCGCACTTGGTAGACTTCCAACAAACGTAACAACGGACCCATCAGTTAAGCCTCTAAGAGAACTTGCCTATCTTCCTAAAGGTGTCATGGACCCTCATGAAATCCCAGCTGCAGATCCTAGAGTTGGTAAATTACCTGAAGAAGTTTATGATTGGATGAAGCCAGAATCCAATGAAAATAAAGATAAAGTTACTAATCCAACTAATTAATTTCTTTTAATTTATGTCCATTGCAATAACAACACAATTTATCTGTTTTACCATTTTATCGTTGGTGGTCATTATTGGAGCTCTTGGTGTTGTTTTGCTAGAAAGTATTGTTTATTCAGCATTTCTTCTAGGAGGAGTTTTCATGAGTGTAGCGGGATTATATCTTCTTTTAAATGCAAGTTTTGTTGCTGCAGCACAAGTTCTAGTTTATGTAGGTGCAGTTAATGTATTAATAATCTTTGCAATTATGCTAGTCAACAAAAAAGAAGATTTAAAGCCCATTAATGACATTAAATCGAGAAGAATCATATCAACATCAATATGTTTAACCCTGCTCAGCCTTTTAATAAGAGTTGACTTGACTAATGTATGGAGCCTATCAAGTCCTCAAAACTCTATAGGAGAAGAATCAACTATCAGAATTGGAGAACATCTATTTAGTGATTATTTACTCCCATTTGAAGTGGCCTCAGTTTTACTTTTAATGGCAATGATTGGAGCTATTGTTTTAGCTAGAAGAGATGTAATGAGTAAAGATATTTCCACTGGATTGCCTGTTGACCAAGAATTAATTGAAAAATCATCTGAACCATTACTTACAAATAAAAATTAACCTTTCAACTTTCTTATGATGAATTTAGAATCAATTCCTATTCAAGCATTTTTAATAGTATCTTCAGCATTATTCTGTATTGGGATCTGGGGATTATTAAATAGCAGAAATGCAGTTAGAGTTCTTATGAGCATTGAGTTAATGCTCAATGCAGTAAATATAAATTTAATGGCTTTTTCTTCCTATATTGATAATAATTTAATCCAAGGACAAGTTTTTACAATTTTTGTTATCACTGTTGCTGCCGCAGAAGCAGCAGTCGGATTAGCTATCTTATTATCTCTTTATAGGAATAGGGTTACTGTAGATATGGAAAGTTTTAATTTATTAAAATGGTAAAACCACTAAATGAAACTTTCATTAGTGCTTATTGTATATCGTTCAGATAGTTCTATAGCTCAAGAGGCTTCTAAATTCTGTGAAGAAGTCCTAAAAGCTAAAAATATAAAAGCAAAGAGAATTGAAAGTGATTTTTATAAAGATGAAATTGAAAAATATTTTTGTAATCTAGAATCACAACCAAATATTGGCATAGTTCTTGGTGGAGATGGAACCTTCCTAAAATGTGCAAATGCTCTAGCTGATTACGATATTCCTTTGTTGAGCATTAATATTGGTGGTAATCTGGGTTTTCTTACGCAAGAAAAAGATTTTTTGTTCGACAAATCTTTTATTGAAATCCTTGCAAACGAAGAATATCAAATTGACTTTCGTAATAGATTAAATTGTAATATTTGTATTAATGGAATAAGTTCTGAGAAAAAGATTATAAAAAGCTACGATGCCTTAAACGATTTTTATTTTAAATCTGTTGAAGAGGATATTTCTCCTACTAATCAAATACAAATTGAAATAGATAACGAGAAGGTTAATGAATACAAAGGTGATGGATTAATCATATCCACATCTACTGGTTCAACAGCCTACTCAATGGCTGCAGGTGGCCCAATAGTACATCCAAGTGTTGACGCGATGATAATTAACCCTATATGCCCTATGAGTTTGGCTAGTAGGCCAATAGTTATACCTAATACAAGTAAGGTAATTATTAAACCTGTAAAAAAAAGTAAAGGGGAAATTAAACTATGGAGAGATGGTTCAAAATGTATGACCATTAAGGAAAATTATTATTGTGAAATCAAAAAAGGTCAAACACCCTGCAAAATCATAAAGTTTAAAAAAAGCACAAGTTACTATAATACCCTAATAAAAAAACTAGATTGGAAAGGTGATTTATCTCAAAAAAATTCAAACATTAAATGACCTTAGAGATAGAAAGAAGATTTCTTTTAAAAAATGATAATTGGAAAGAATTCATAAAGAAAAAAATTTATATTGAACAAGGATATTTAACCAAAAGTTTAGATGGTTGGATTGTTAGGGTAAGGCTCATAGGCAAAAACTCTAAAATTGCACTTAAAAAACATATCAAGGGATTTACCAACTTTGAATTTGAATATTCCATTCCACGAAGCAATGCTGAAATAATAATGTCAAATCTTTCAAATAAAATTAAAAAAGATAGATTCTTTTTAGAAATTGAAAAAAAATCTTGGATTATAGATTGCTTTAAAGAAAATAATTATCCACTTAAAATTGCAGAAATTGAACTTTCTAATGAACAAGAAGATTTATTTCTTCCATCTTTCATTTCAAAAGAAATTACTGGGCTGACTCATTACTCCAATTTCAGTCTCGCTAACAATCCTTTTTCAGAGTGGAAAGAAGACTTATTAACAACTTTCGAAAGTAACTAGTCAAAGGAGTCACCTATCCTTTATATTTTCTTTATATTTAAGTAAATTTATTTTTATTTTCTTCAGATGTATGGTCTTTACGATAAGGAAGGAATACTGAGATTTGTTGATCCAGACAAAGATGCATGCATTGCTTATGCAGAACTCTTCGAATTAGGTTCTACAAATTATTGTTTATTGGATTTAGCTAACGATAGGAAAGAATATAAGGTTACTAATCTTGATCAGAGTCTGGGAGGGAACAACAATTAAATCCGTCTCTACAAATCTTTCCATTATCCATTGCCCAATTCAAAAGTGCTACTCTATTTTTTGAACCTGTTTTTGTAAACATATTACTAACATGATTATCAACAGTTCTTTTACTAATAGTTAGTTTTACTGCAATCTCTTGATTTGTAAGCCCATCAGCTACGAGATCAATGATTTCCATCTCTCTTGTCGAGAGACCCATCATATCAATGTTGTTTACTTCTTCTTCAACCATTTGCATTAAAACAGTTCCTTTTTTATATTAATTAAGTTTAGCAATCTCATTACACTTGTTAACCAATTAGGAAACAATCGCAATTGAAATCAAAACTTCAGCAGACTTTAGAAAAAAAATCTAAGGTGATTACGGCAGAGTTAATGCCCCCCAGAGGTGGAGACCCCTTAAGATCTCTTAAGATAGCACAACTTTTGAAAGATAAGGTACATGCTGTTAACATTACCGACGGAAGCAGGGCCGTAATGAGAATGTGCAGCTTGGCAATGTCCAAACTATTACTGGAAAATGGGATAGAACCAGTAATGCAAATATCTTGCAGAGATCGTAATAAAATTGCTTTACAATCAGACATCCTTGGAGCAAATGCTTTAGGAATTAAAAACATCTTATGTATTACCGGTGATTCAGTAAAAGCTGGGGATCAAAAAGATGCTAAAGCAGTACATCAGTTTGAATCAGTAAGATTGCTACAACAAATTCAAGCTTTCAATAAAGGAATTGATCCTACTCTTGGGGAACTTCCAGATGAAAAAACATTTATTTATGCAGGAGCTGCAGCTGATCCAAATTGCAAAAATCAAAAAAGTTTAAAAAATAGAATGAAAAAGAAAAAAGAGGCTGGAGCTCAATTCATTCAAACTCAAATGGTTATGGAAAAAGAAAATTTAATAGATTTTTGCAAACAAATAGCCGAGCCTCTTGAAATCCCTGTAATTGCAGGGGTATTCCTATTAAAATCTTATAAAAATGCTCTATTTATAAACAAATACGTCCCAGGAGCAAATATACCCGAAAATATTTTAAAGCGTCTTAAAGATGCCAAAAACCCTCTAGAAGAGGGTATTCAAATTGCGGCTGAACAAGCTCAGGAGTTTTTTAATATAGCGGATGGGATTCATCTGATGGCCGTAAAGGCAGAGCATTTAATTCCTGAGATTCTTGAAAAAGCTAATCTTAGTCTGGAATATTAATCAAATCAGTACCTAATAATTCCGCCATTGCCTTTTGCTGTGGAGATGGCTCAGTCAAATCAGATCTTCTTGAATCAGTTATCAACCAATCCAGAGATGCATCTTGCAAATCAAAGTGATCTCCATTTTTACCGACACAATATTTACCAAAAACTAACTTATCCATAAGTCTTACGCCTTTACCAATTTTAGAGTAATCAAAAATAATTGAATTATCTATAGTTGCTCCCTCGCAAATGCAACAACTTGGTCCAATCATAGAAGGGCCAATAATAGTTGCTCCATCTTCGATCCTAGTCATACCTCCTATATAAACCGGCCCAGTAATATTAACCTTTTCCCAGTTAGCCGCTACATTTAAACCGGTAAAAACTCCTGGTTTTATTTCCTTACCTGGTATTTGCACTTGTCTTACCTTGCCTTGCAATACATTTCTAATAGCACTCCAATAATCAGGAACTTTTCCAATATCTACCCATTCAAAATCCATTGGTAATGCAAAAAACGGTAAATCCATTTCAACAAGTTTAGGGAAGAGATCAGCACCAATATCAAATTTTTCACCAGATGGAATGTAATTAAAAATTTCAGGTTCGAAAAGATAAATTCCTGTATTTATACATTCACTTAAAGCTTGATCAACTGCTGGCTTTTCCTGAAAAGCCTTTATACGGCCGTTGTCATCAGAAACTACGACACCGTAACTTGATACTTGATCTTTAGTTACCTTCTTTGTTATTAAGCTAGCAATAGCTCCTTTCTGCTTATGTTTTTTAACAGCTTGAGTTAAATCTAAATCAACTAAAGCATCACCACATAAAACGACAAAAGTTTCATCAAAGAAATTTTGAAAATCCTGAATTTTTTTTAATCCTCCTGCGGATCCCAAAGCATCACCAATTAATTCTCCATCTTCAATTCTTCCCTCAAAACTATAAGCAATTTCTACTCCAAATCTTTGCCCATCCCTAAAATAATTTTCAATTTCTTCAGCCAGATGAGAAACATTTACCATTATTTCCTTAAAGTTATGTTCTCTTAAAAGTTCCAATAGAAACTCCATTACAGGTTTTTGCAAAATCGGAATCATCGGTTTAGGAATCACATGCGTAATAGGCTGAACACGTGTACCCTTACCTGCAGCAAGTATCATTGCCTTCATGAATTCAAAACCTCTTTTTAAAGATTATACGTTATTACTAATAAGCTCCTAAACAGCAGAAGGAACGGTCTTGTTTACAACAAGATTCTCTATAGGCAATTGAGCTAAACCTCCTTCAGGAATTATTCTTTTAATTTGAATTGGGCCATATAAGGACTTAATTTGTTTAATTTCAATTTTGTTTTCAGATGATAAAAATAATAATGCCCAAAAAACCCCCAAACGATCTTTATCTAAATCATTTTTTACAACAGTTTGCCATTTTTCAACTAGATATTCAAAATCTGTCCACTGTAATGCTTTTTCCCACCCATCAATAAATTTACCTAGTGCTTTAGTGGTTTCCGGAAGTTTCTCACGATGCGCTAATGATTTCACTTGAGAAATTAAAGCTTTATCTGAATATTTTTTATTTCTTTTTCTCTTCATTAGGAGAAGGTCTTGGGTTTCTATAACTTCAGCAATAGACTCTAACTGACTTACCAGTTCTCCCAGAGTTGTTGTACGTTTTAGAATTGGTTGTGCTATTGACCTCCTTCTTAGATATTTTTCAGGATATTTAGGTATATCAAATTCTTGGTCAATCCAATCTTGATCATCCATGTCAAAATCATCTTCAAAATCGGAAGAATTGTCTTTGAAAACATCAGATTCCAAAACTTGAGCCTTTAAATTAACTAGTACGGAAGCAGCAAAAAAAGCTTCGCTTGTCTCAGATAAATCCTTATGATAGGAACTTTTACTATATGATTTGCTGCCGAAAGATTGTGAATATTGCTCTAAAAAACTATCAATTACACTTATTACATCAATATCCCATGGATCAAGATCACCTTTACCTGCGGCGTCTTGAAGAAACTTAATCAACAATCTAGGCCCTAATTGCTTTCTATGAGTAGGATTGTAGTTAGATATTTTTAAATTGGTAATAACTATACATAAGATATACCCTTAATTATTTAATGCCAAACAATATCGCATTAATTTTAAGAATTATATAGTTGGAGCTTTTAGGATCTCATTTGTTTTAGTTCCTGAAAAAATATTTGTTTTCACAGCACTTTTAACTGCAGTTAAATCTCGATCGACCAAATTATTGATAGATGCAATGTAACTTTCAGTAACTAATCTAGGGTACAAACCTATTCCAATAATCGGTAAAAGTAAACAAGCAATAATATAAACTTCCCTTGGCTCTGCATCTATAAGTTTTCGTTCTTCGATCAATTTAGGATTTTCTTTACCAAAGAAAATTTCTCGTAACATTGAAAGTAGATAAATAGGAGTAAGTATTACACCGATAGCAGCTAAAGAAGCCATCACTACCCTAAACGGAAGTGTATATACTTCATCAGTAACAAATCCTGTAAATACCATCAATTCGGAAACAAATCCGCTCATACCAGGCAAAGCTAGGGAAGCAAGTGAGCAAGCAGTCCATAGGGCAAACATGATTCTCATTTTTTGTCCTACACCACTCATTTCATCAAGTTTAAGAGTCTTGGTTCTGTCATAGGTGGCACCAACAAGAAAAAATAAACTTGCCCCGATTAATCCATGACTAACCATTTGCAGCATAGCTCCACTTGTTCCAAGGCTACTAAAACTCCCTATACCAATGAGAACGAAACCCATATGACTTATCGAACTATATGCAATTTTTCTTTTAAGATTTCTTTGAGCAAAAGAAGTTAATGCAGCATAAATTATATTGACTACTCCTAGAACTATTAATAATGGGGCAAATTGAGCATGAGCAACGGGTAATAGTTGTGCATTAAATCTTAAAAGAGCATATCCTCCCATCTTTAATAAAATTCCTGCTAGAAGCATATGAACAGGAGCTGTAGCCTCTCCATGAGCATCTGGAAGCCAAGTATGAAGAGGTACTATTGGTAGTTTGACTCCAAATGCAATTAAGAGCCCGACATAACATAATATTTGGAATTTTTGACTAAAATCTTGAGCTGCTAAGTGAGAAAACTCAAAGTTAGGAATTTCTGTACCATAGAAACCCATCGCTAATGCTGCCAAAAGAATGAAGATAGAACTACCAGCTGTATAAATAATAAATTTTGTTGCTGCATATTGTCGATTTTTGCCACCCCATATAGCCAATAATAAATAAACGGGAATTAACTCAAGTTCCCAAGTTAGAAAGAATAAAAGCATATCTTGTACTGCAAATACAGCGATTTGCCCACCATCCATAACCAATATCAAAAAGAAAAATAACTTTGGTTTGAACTTGACTGGCCATGCAGCAAGAACTGCTAAAGCAGTTATAAAACTAGTTAATAATATTAACGGCATAGACATGCCATCAGCGCCAACAGACCAAGTAAGACCTAAATCAGGGAGCCAGCTAATATTTTCTTTCAGTTGAACATTTTCATTACTAATATCAAAGCCATTTATATATGAACCTACAGTTATTAAAAAAGTTATTAATGCAATAGACAATGCAAACCATCTCACCTCTTTGCCATCCCCTTTATCTGGGAAAAAAGGTATCACAAATGCACTACCAATTGGGAATAAAATTGAAGCAGATAACCAAGGAAAATTTGACAATCCAGCTCCCAAAGTTCCAAACATTTGTGTCGCAAAATGTGTATAAAAATAAGTACTCAATTTAATAAGAAATTTATCTTAAATAAAGTCTAGAAATTTTCTGTATTTTTTCACCCCAATGGACAGTGAAGACACACAATTGTAATTAAGATACTTGTGGAGATTGAATACCAAATATAGCAACTAGTAGAATTACTCCGCCAAAAACAATAAGCGCATAAAATTGAGCCCTACCAGTCTCAAAATATTTTAAACCTTCTCCACTACCTAAAGTTACGAGTCCAGTAAGATTTACGACGCCATCAACAACCTTAGAATCAACCTCTAAGACTTCTTTAGCAAGTTTTCTACTACCCTTAACAAAAAGTTTTTCATTAATATCATCTAGATACCATTTATTGGATAAAAACCTGTTGATACTAGGAAACTTTTCGGCAAATAAAACTGATAAATTAATTTTTTTCACAAAATATGCTTGATAAGCAATAATGATTCCAGCTGATGCAATAAGAACTGAAGCTATCGCTAAAGGCAAAAATTCTTTTAATTCGAAAGCTTTTGCAGCAGTCTCTGCTTCTTCAGGATCTAGTAGATTTGCAATTTTGCTATCCCATGGAAGTCCCATAAAACCGATAATTAGAGACGGTACAGCCAGAAATACTAAGGGAAATGTCATTGACCAGGGTGACTCATGAATAGAGCCATGTTCTTCATGCTGTTCTTCATTTTCTTCATCTTGGTTTGTTTTAGAGGCTATTAGAAGCTCTTTTTGCAATTCTTTATTCTCCCCCCTGAAATCTCCTTCAAATGTCAAGAAATAAAGCCTAAACATATAAAAAGCAGTCATACCAGCTGTTAGAAGTCCTATAAACCAAAAAGCTGGAAATGATATAAAAGCATTTCCGAGGATCTCGTCTTTACTCCAAAAACCTGCCAATGGGGGAATACCACTAATTGCTACGCAACCTATTAAAAATGTTGTTGACGTATATGGCATTTTTTTTCTTAAACCGCCCATTAATCTCATATCTTGAGCTAATACAGGCTGATGGCCAACTACTTCTTCCATAGCATGTATTACTGAACCAGATCCCAAAAAGAGCATTGCTTTAAAGCAAGCATGAGTCACTAAATGAAAAATTCCCGCAACTGGTGCTCCACAACCCATTGCAAGCATCATATACCCAAGCTGAGAGACTGTGCTGTAAGCTAAACCTTTTTTTAAATCCATTTGGGTCAAAGCTATAGAGGCTCCTAAAAAACAAGTAACTGTACCAACTAAAGCAATAATGAACTGAATAGAGGGGAATATTGAATACAAGGGTTGAAGTCTTGCTACAAGAAATATGCCTGCAGCAACCATTGTTGCAGCATGGATTAGTGCAGAAATAGGTGTTGGGCCTTCCATCGCATCTGGCAACCACACATGAAGAGGAAACTGAGCAGATTTTGCCATTGGCCCTAAAAAAACTAAAAAACAAAGCAATAAAGCAGCCCAAATAGGTATCGAATTATCAGATATTGATTGAGAAATTCCAGTGGCTATTTCATTAAAATCAAAACTATTTGTTGCCCAAAATAGGCCAAGAATTCCTAGTAATAATCCAAAATCTCCCACTCTATTAACAACAAATGCTTTTTGTGCAGCGTGGGCAGCGCCATCCCTGTCATACCAAAAACCAACCAACAAATAAGAACACATTCCAACTAATTCCCAAAAAACATAAATTTCTAATAAATTCGGACTAACTATTAATCCCATCATTGAACTACTAAACAATGCTAAATATGTAAAAAATCTGACATAACCTTTGTCATGCGCCATGTAACCATGAGAGTAAATCATCACCAGCAACGTTATAGTCGTTACAAGAGCAAGCATTACACTCCCCAAAGGATCAAGGACAAAACCCATCGGGATTGTAAAATCCCCAGCACTAGCCCATACAAATAATTTTTCTACAGATTGATAACCATTAACTTGTTCAATCAGAGCTTTATAACTAATTACTGCAGAAATTCCAACAAAAGAGATAAGACCTACAGAAACAATTTCTCTAGAATTATTAATTTTCTTGTTAATACTTATTAGGCCTAAACCAGAAAGCACTGCTCCAATAAGTGGGAAAACAGGAATTAACCAGGCAATTTCTGAAGCTTGAGGCATGTTTTAAAAAAACTTATATTTAAGATTTTAAACTGTCAATTGAAAAATTCAGACAAAAATGATGAATTAAATGTTTTAACAGCAATATTTATATATTGATGAGACCACCAAAGTACGCCTATTGCTATTAGTATGCCAAATTGAGATAACCTAAAAAATTCTTTAATTTTAAATTCTTGCCTCCCCTCAAGTATTGCCATGAAGGGGATTATAGAAGTATTTTTTTTAAAATTTTCAAATTCTTCTCCAAATCTATTTGCTAATCTCTTGTCACCATGCCAGATTGCAAAAAGATGATGCAAAACCAAGCCAATAGAAGTTAATAATGTGAATGATGTTCCAATCCATAAAGTATGAGCAAAACACCAAATTATCTGACCAAATGCTTGAGGATGTCTTGTAATTCGCATTATCCCAGTTCCATAGATTCGTACTTTAGGTTTTAAAACCGAAGGAATTTCTAGCAAATTGTAAGTGGCGGGATATAAAAATAAAAAACTTATTGCAGTTAAGAACCAAACCATAATAAAAACGAAATTATTGCCCTGTAAATTCCATAATCTTATTCCATCATATCTGTGAGCTAAAAAATAACTAATCAAGATAATTGCAGATGGCAAACTTAAAAAAACAAAACATAACCGCCATAACCTTGGTCCCATAATAGATTCTGCTTTAAGTCTTAAAGCAGCTCCACCACTATGAATTACCGCAAAAATCAAAATTAAGAGTAAGATTATTAAAGAAGTTTTATGAGTCTCCATAAATTTAAATTATTCAAATAATTTTAGTTCTTAACAATAGTGCTTCTAACCTTTAGAATTATAAGTAATTGTAGGCACAATAGATGCCAGAATTACCATTTACACTCGACCAATTAAGAATACTAAAAGCTATAGCAGCTCAGGGAAGTTTTAAAAAAGCTGCAGATCTCTTATATGTAACCCAACCTGCCGTGAGTTTACAAATACAGAATTTAGAAAAACAACTTGAAATCACAATTTTTGACAGAGGTGGTAGAAAGGCTCTATTGACTGAAGCAGGGAGATTATTGCTCGAATATTGCGAACGTATTTTGAATCAATGCGACGAAGCTTGTAAAGCTATTGAAGATTTAAATAGCTTAAAAGGTGGAACTCTTATCATTGGAGCCAGTCAAACTACGGGAACTTATTTGATGCCAAGAATGATAGGACTATTCAGACAAAAATATCCTGATGTGTCTGTTCAACTTCAAGTTCATAGTACTAGAAGAACTGGCTGGAGTGTTGCCAATGGACAAATTGACCTAGCGATTATTGGAGGACAATTACCTAGTGATTTAGAAAATTTGTTACAGGTAATTCCATATGCAACAGATGAATTAGCACTAGTATTACCATCTAAACACCCACTTTCTAACAAAAAAGAGCTTTTAAAAGAAGACTTATACAAATTAAATTTCGTCAAATTAGATTCTCAATCTACAACAAGAAAAGTTGTTGACAAACTTCTTCAAGATTCTGGACTTGACATTCAAAGATTAAAAATTGAAATGGAACTTAATTCTCTTGAGGCTATCAAGAATGCAGTTCAATCAGGGCTAGGTGCTTCGTTTTTGCCAGTTGTTTCAATTGAAAGAGAACTTGCTGCTGGAACAATTCATAAAGCATTCGTTGCTGATTTAGAGGTTAAAAGGGAACTTAAGTTAATTACTAATCCATCAAGATACACTTCAAGAGCATCAGAAGTATTTAAAAAAAATATACTGCCACAATTTGCTAGTTTAGAGAGTCCCTTAAAGCAAATGTTAATTTGATCAGAACTGAACTGCTTCTTTATTAATACCTACTCCTCCATCTTCTGCTTGTCCATCCCCTTTAATTATAAATTTATTTTCATTAACATCAGTCTGATAAACACATTTAACAATTGGTTTATCTCTTATAGATCCAATATAGGCAAAAGTATTCATTCTTTGCTTACATTCTCTTACATCTTCATTACTAATTGCTCCTTGCTTTTGCAAAACAGTCCAATTCTCCCTCCTAATTACGCATCCTGGCTGAAGAGCTGGTTGCGTTACAAAACTCGTTGATGGATTTAATGTTGTATACATTTCTACATCAATCACAAAGGCGCTAGCACCCCATTGCCTACAAAATTCAGGGTCCGGAACAGCCATATCTAATTGTTGCTGGCTAGCTATATTTCCTTGACCTCCATCTGTTGTACTAGTAATAGCGCTCCCAATGCCAACTCCTAGAATTAATACTCCTGCAAGAACAGCGATAGTTCCAGTATTGAAGTTAATCTTTTGGTCAGAGGAAGCAGGCAAACTAGTATTTCTTTGTCCATAAGGATCTTTATCTCTTGGATCTGAAGAGTAATAACCTCTGCTTGAGCCTCTCCTTGGCCTTCTATTTGATGGTGGTCTATTCACAGTACTTCACTTGTCCTTGGCAAACCCATTGAATAGTTCATTACTCTACAATCAGGGTTGTAACTTAATTTTCCATTTTGAAGAAGAAATTTAATCAAACCTTCAATTTCTGATCCTATTTTCCGCAATTCATAATCATCTAGGTTTTTCCCCGCTCTTTCTTTTATAAGTTCATTAAATTTTTGATTTACTTTATTCAAAGAATCGTCATTCCAAATAAACTCGTTATCAGGATCCAAGTCAAGAGTAAGTTTGTTTGGATGAAATTTTAACTCATTATCAACTACTTCAGCAGTAAAAATTCTTACATGTCGAGTAGTTGATTTAATTAGCATTTTTTCCATAATTTTGCGAAATAATCAACGAAAAAAAGTATAATGTCCTAACTTTAATGTAGCTTATTATTAAGTGTTAATTTATTTCTTGGTTTAATAATGCGTGTTGTAATTGCTGGTGCAGGTTTAGCGGGTTTATCTTGTGCTAAATATTTAGCAGATAACGGACACATTCCAGTTGTTTTAGAAGCGAGAGATGTTCTCGGGGGTAAAGTTGCTGCGTGGAAAGATGAGGATGGAGACTGGTATGAAACTGGTTTACATATATTTTTTGGAGCTTATCCTAACATGTTGCAGCTTTTCAAAGAATTAGATATTGAAGATAGACTCCAATGGAAAAGCCATTCAATGATTTTTAATCAGCCTTCTGAGCCAGGAACTTACAGTAGATTTGATTTTCCTGATATACCAGCTCCTGTAAATGGAGTTTCAGCAATCCTAAGCAATAATGATATGCTTTCATGGAATGAGAAGATTCTTTTTGGATTAGGTTTAGTACCCGCAATGTTGAGAGGTCAAAAATACCTTGACAAATGTGATGCCAAGTCATGGACAGATTGGCTAAAAGAACACAATATTCCTGAAAGAGTTAATGATGAAGTTTTTATAGCTATGAGTAAAGCTCTAAATTTTATTGGACCGGATGAAATATCATCTACAGTATTATTAACAGCACTAAACAGATTTTTACAAGAAAAAAATGGCTCGAAAATGGCATTTCTTGATGGAGCTCCCCCTGAAAGACTTTGCCAGCCAATAGTTGATTATATTACTGCTCGAGGTGGAGAAGTTCACATGAATAGTCCATTAAGGCAAATAAACCTTAATGAAGATAGCACTGTTAAAAGTTTTACGATTGCTTCCTTAAATGAAAATGACAAGAGAGAGCTAACTGCTGACGCTTATGTTAGTGCAATGCCTGTAGATCTCTTTAAATTAATGCTACCTAAACAATGGAAAGGTCTAGATACTTTTTCTAAATTAGATGGTTTAAATGGTGTACCAGTTATTAATATCCACTTATGGTTTGACAAAAAATTAACAGATATTGACCATCTACTATTTAGCAGATCACCACTTTTAAGTGTTTACGCAGATATGAGTATTACATGCAAAGAATATGAAGATCCAAACAGGTCAATGCTTGAATTAGTTTTTGCACCAGCAAAAGATTGGATCAATAGAAGTGATCAAGACATAGTTGATGCAACCATGGAAGAACTTAAAAAATTATTCCCAACACATTTTGTTGGTGACGATAAGACAAAACTAAGAAAATACAAAGTAGTCAAAACTCCAAGATCAGTCTATAAAGCTGTTCCTGGATGTCAGGAGTTCAGACCTAGTCAAAAATCTCCTATAAAAAACTTCTTCTTAGCTGGTGACTACACAATGCAAAAATATCTAGCATCTATGGAAGGAGCTGTTTTAAGTGGTAAATTATGCGCAGAGTCAATTAATAAGGAGTATTCCAAAACCACTCAAAATGTTTCTTAAAAACATTTAAAAAATTCTTAAAAATTCAGCTAAAACTTTTTGAAAAATTCAATTTCTCAACTAGATAAAGCATATGAAATATGCCGTAAAGAAACTCAACAATGGGCTAAAACCTTTTACTTGGGAACTCTCCTACTACCATTAGAAAAAAGAAAAGCTATTTGGGCAATCTACGTATGGTGCAGAAGAACAGACGAGATAATGGATAGTGAAGAGGCTTCAAATAAGTCTGAAAATGAGCTTTCAGATAATTTAGATGCATGGGAAGAAAATACAAAGAATGTATTTAAAGGAAATATTAAATCTGAATTAGATTTAGTTCTATTAGATACCATCGAAAAATATCCTCAAAGTATTCAACCTTATCTAGACATGATAGATGGACAAAGAATGGATCTTAATAAATTTAGATACAAAGATTTTGATGAATTAAAACTCTATTGCTATAGAGTCGCAGGGACTGTAGGTTTAATGACTCAGAATGTCATGGGTATTGATAGTGCTTATACATCCGCGCCTTGGAGTGCCAAGCCGGACCCCTCTGAAGCAGCTATAGCTTTAGGAATCGCAAATCAATTAACAAATATATTGAGGGATGTAGGAGAAGATAGACATAGAGGGAGAATTTATATCCCACAAGCGGATCTTCAAAAATTTAATTATTCTGAAGAGGAACTACTTAAAGGCGAAATTAATAATCAATGGAAGGAGTTAATGAACTTTCAATTAAAAAGGGCCCGAGATTGGTTCCAAAAATCTGAAGATGGGATTAAATGGTTATCCTCAGACGCAAGGTGGCCAGTTTGGACATCTCTGCGCCTCTACAGAGGAATATTAGATTCTATAGAAAGGCTAGACTATGACGTTTTTAATAACAGAGCTTTCGTAAAGAATTCCGTAAAAGCTTTTGAGATTCCTATCTCTTTTTTAATTTCGAGAATTAAGTAGTTAAGCAGGTGTTTTCTGATTAGCCAACAAATCTTTTAATTTAGATAGTTCTCCTGCCCATCTTGGATCAGGTGCTTCAAGATTAGGAGCGTCGCTATGAACTATTTTCTTAAAATCTTTCCTCTTCTTATTCTTTTTTAAGTTTCCGTTATTTCTTTTATTTGAAGAAGAATCTTTCTTTTCTGAAAGCTCAACCCTTAATTTAGATCCATTAAATTCAAAACCGTTTAATTTTTGAATTATTAAATTAGCATTTTCTTCATTGTTTGCTGTCGCGAAGCCAAACCCTCTACATTCCCTAGTTTCTTTATCTAAAACTGCTTTAAATCTAATCAAATCAGAAACTGATTTTAAAAGTTTATCAAATTCTTTTGGATTAAATTCTTGTGGTAAGTTGCCAATGTAAATACGAATGCTCATAAATTTTTTAAAAATGATTTTTAAGTCTGAACTGTTAAACAAAACTAAGCTATGTGTATTTAATCACATTTTGGCGCATTTTGTTCAATCCATTGCTTTGCTTTATAAATAGCTTCATTTAAATTATTCAATCTTTTGTATGCAAGCTCTTTAGAAAGATACTGTAAAAGCTCTCCCAAGATAGGTCCATCCTTGATTTCCAAATTTTTTTTAATTACATCACCATTAACTAAGTTTGCGGGATGAAATAATTTATCATCGTTGTCACGCCATCTATGAAGCCAATCTAATTGTAAGTTTTGAGGTAAATAAAAAATAAAAGATGGCAGAAACATTTCTAATTCTTGATGTAATTTAAATCTGTCAAATTCATTTAACTGAGAGATATTTTTGTTTTTCAAGAAAAGGTGCCATTTTCGCAATAACTTAATTTTTGCAATATCAGCTTTACTAAATTTCAGTTTCTCTAAAGTTACAATATCTAAAATTTGAGCAATAAAAAATGATGGTAAATATTTTTCTTTTTCTTCCAGATAAAGTACTCCATAATTAATTTTCTCTAAATCCAAAAAAAAAGAATCTTCAAATAAATTTTCAGTATCAAATATATTTAATTTTTTTATCAACAATACTGCATCAAGAGCATTTGCTCCATTTACTATTTTCTGTATTTCATAAGTAATTCTCTCTTTTGCAACAAGATATAAGTTCCCTTTATTTTTTTTTATAAAATCAGCTAATTTTAAATCAATTTTAAAATTCAATTCTGAAACAAATCGAAAACATCTTAAAATTCGTAAAGGATCATTTAATAAATTGTTTTCAGAATGAGTTCTAAGCAAAGAAATCTCAAGATCTTTAAGACCATTTAATGGATCAAACAACCTCTTATTATCAAATAAAAAAGCAATTGAATTAATCGAAAAGTCTCTAGAACATAAATCTCCTTCTATGGAAGATGAAACTTGATTAGCAATATCAATATAAATATTATTAAGAATAATTCTTACTACTTCTCTTTTTTTATCTAAAATTATAAATTTTAATCCAATATTATCTGCAATCTTTTTACCAATTTCAATTGCATTTAAAGGCACTACAATATCAACATCTAACTTTTCAGTTTTTCTTCCCAAAATAATATCTCTTATATAACCACCAACCAAAAATGATCCTTTAGGTAAAAAACCTAAGATTAAATCCAAATTATGAAATTTTATACTTGTTTCTAATTCATCAATTATTAGTGTATGATTTGTGTGAAAGCTATTTTTCATATTATTTATTTATTATGTGCATTTGCATCAACTGTAAATGGGTTGATAGATGTATCACATATCATGATGTTGAGAATAATCATGGTGTTGATCATATTTGTGATCTACCTGATTTTAAAGCAAAAAAACCATTCATTCATGTCAATATAGTTAAAGATAATAATGGTGATTATAAAACTGATTGGGATGTTCAATCTTGTGAGAGTTTTGAAAATGAATTTGGTAAGTGGTCTAAGTTTAATCCAGGTAAGGAACTACCTGTTTAAAGGTAACAGATGACAAATAAACTATTCATTCATGTCAATATAGTTAAAGATAATAATGGTGATTATAAAACTGATTGGGATGTTCAATCTTGTGAGAGTTTTGAAAATGAATTTGGTAAGTGGTCTAAGTTTAATCCAGGTAAGGAACTACCTGTTTAAAGGTAACAGATGACAAATAAACTAAATTACGAAGAAAATTACTCTACATTAGTGATTCATAGCACAGATAATTCTTTTGGCTTTGGGTATAGAAAAAACAATGACCTAGAATCTGATGAATTATTTATCAAGAAATTTGATAATGACCTTTGCAACAACTTAATCAATGATCTTAACAAATTCATTTCCAAAGAAAATTTACAAAAAATAAATAAGTTATCTGTCAGCATAGGACCAGCAAATTTTAATGCTTCACGACTAATTGTAGTTTTAGCAAGAACTATCTCACAACAAATAAATTGCCCTTTAGACAGTTTTAGTTCATTTGAAATAATGGCAAAAAGAATTGCATCAAAAAATAATATCTTAAAAAACAAAAAATCATTCTGGATTTTCAAAAATTTAAAACGTAAGGGTTTTATTGCAGGTAAATATGAAATTTGTGGTAACGAAAAAAATATCTCGGATCTAATCATTCGAGAAACAATTTTACCAAAAGTTGTCAAAGAACTTGATACTAAAGAACTTTCTTTTGAAGCTACTTATGATGATAAAAAAGATTTGAAAGAACTATTAGATTTATCAAATAAAAATTTATTAAATTCAAATATAGATACGTGGAGAAAAGTTTTGCCTCTTTACCCTATTTCTCCAATTAACTAAATATTCATCCAATCAAATTATTAATTTTATCTTGAAGGTGCATTGTTACAGAATTCAGGTCATGTCTTGATGAACTTTGTGGAGGTTGAACAGGTTTCCCCACTTTAATAACTATTTTTGAAAACAAAGGAATAAAGCATCTAAATCTTATTAGTTTATGTGAATTAACTATTGCAACAGGCAATAATAATTTTTGATTTTTAAAGGCTAATAATGCTGCACCTTGTTTGGGCTTATTCACTCGACCATTTTTTTGACGAGTGCCATCAATAAAAATTCCAATACACTTATCATCTGATAATTTCTTACATGCTGTTTTAATTGTGTTTTTATCAGCAATTCCTCTTTTTACAGGATACGCTCCACAAGCCTTAATAATAAAGCCGAGTACAGGGATTCTAAAAAGCTCTGCCTTGGCCATAAAAGATATATTACGTCCAAGGGCATGTCCTAATAAAGGAGGATCAAGTAAAGAACCATGATTAGAAACCATGATAAAGGAATCTTTTTGCGGAATATTGTATCTTCCTATTAAATGACCTTTAAATACAAATTTATAAATAGGAAATACAAAAAGCTTGCTAACTAATTCATAGATTAATTTTTGAATAGTATGATTTTTCATACAAATTAATAAGATATTTGATCAGAAGATGAAACTTGAGAAATTTTTACATCTTTAAGATGTCTTTTCCCTAAACCGCTTAGTACATTAGAAGGGCCAATTTCGACAATATGAAGATCACTATCTTTTGCCATTAAATCCATAGTTTCTCGCCACCTCACTCCATTGCACATTTGCTTTTCTAATCTAATTTTAAGCTCTTTTGGATCGCTACAAAGTGAAGGTTCATAATTACTTATTACAGGGAAAGAGGGATTATTAAATTTAATTTTTTTTAAATAATCACAAAATTTTGATGAAGGTTCATTCATAAATGGCGAATGAAATGCTCCTGAAACATTTAATTTCAAGAATCTTTTACAAGCAATTTCTCTCGATAAATTATCTAAGGCTTCAGCAGATCCTGATAAGACAACTTGGGAAGAGCTATTGTCATTAGCAATGACAATATCATCAGTTTTTTGCACTAATAAATCAAGTTGATTTCTATCAAAACCAATCACTGCTGCCATAGATCCTTTCCCAGCATTGACCATTAATTGAGACCTTTCTTTTATAAGAGAAACACAATCTTCGAATGAAAAAACATCCGAACAATATAGTGCAGTGATTTCTCCAAGACTATGTCCCGCAACATAAGTTGGTTTAAACCCATTTTCCTTTAATGCATCTAATAAAATTGATTCAACTAAAAAAAGACAAATTTGTGTATTTCTTGTGTTATTCAAATCAAGAAGAGGATTTGTTGGTTCAGTATTTAATTCACAAATTTCAAATAAATTTCTCTCAAATATCTCAGAAGCATAACTAAACCTCTCTTTTGTGATCGGCAGATTTTCAATTTGTTTTGCCATTCCAATTTTTTGCGAACCCTGTCCAGGGAATACCCATGCAACTGTCATAATGTTCCTATTTTGTTTTTAACCCCATTTAATTAGGGCTGCTCCCCAACTTAGCCCAGCACCGAAACCACTTGTAGCAATAATATCATTTTGTTTAATTCTATAATCTCTTACAGCCTCATCCATCATTAATGGAATTGTTGCTGCTGACGTATTGCCATATTTTTCTAAATTGCTAAGAATCTTTTCTTTGGGAATTTTTAACCTTTCTCCTACAGAATCCAATATTCTTTGATTAGCTTGATGCAACAGGAGCCAATCAACTTGATCAGAATCATATTTCATTTTTTTCAACAACTTTTGAAGAATTAGGGGGACTTCTTTAACTGCGAATTTATAAACTTCCTGACCATTCATCTGAATTGGAGAAAAACCTCCACTTAAAAAGTCAATTTCATCCACTATTGAATCCTTATTATTTTTTGATGGAAGATTAAGAAAAGAACCCCTCCCCCCATCAGTTCTCATATCAAAACCTATAAAATTATCAAATTCATTTGTGGCTTCAATTGCTAATGCACCGGCACCATCTCCAAAGAGAATACAACTTCTTCTATCATTCCAATCAACAAAACTTGATAATTGATCCGCTCCAATAACAATAGCCCTTTTAAAACTGCCCCCTTTTAAAAATTGTGAGGCTGTTATTAAGGCAAATAAAAAGCCACTACAAGCTGCAGTTAAATCGAAAGCTACAGCATTAGCTGCCCCTAATTTAGCTTGAATGGATGGTGCTGATCCAAATAAATCATGCGGAGTAGAAGTAGCTAAAACAATCAAATCAATCGTTTTAATATCCCAATTAGCCATTTCTATAGCAGTTAGAGCAGCCTCATAACCCATCTCAGTAACATTATCTTTTACGCTCGAGATTCTTCTCTCAGAAATACCAGTTCTAGATTGTATCCATTCATTGCTTGTATCAACCTTTTTACTAATTTTTTGATTGGTTAAGATTTGATCAGGTACATAACTTCCACTTCCCTTGAATGACACTCCAATCTGATTAAAATTTATTCCTTCCAAAAGAATTTTTTAGTTACTTATATTAGTCAAACATAAATTTGACTCAATATGTTTTATGAATTTAAAACTTGAAGCTTTTGCAGTTGATTTAAATTGTCCATAACACCATGATTCACTGCAGAGTGGGCCAAGCGAAGGGCACTAACTACTGATAAAGATTTGCTACTTCCATGACCAATAACGCAAATACCATTGACCCCAAGTAATAAAGCTCCTCCATGTTCGGCATGATCTAACCTTTTCTTGATTCTGAGTAGATTACTTCTTAAAAAAGCTGAGCCAACTTTCCCCCGCCTTCCACGTGGCAGCTCAGATCTCAAAATATCTAATAAAACTCCTCCCACAGATTCAAGAAATTTCAATAATATATTTCCAGTAAATCCATCACAGACTACTACATCGAAGCTACCTGATAATACATCTCGCCCTTCACAATTACCTCCAAAATCAAAACTTTTTTCAGAAGATAATAATTCAAATGTTTTTAGGGATAAATCATTACCTTTGCATTCTTCTTCTCCAATATTTAAAAGGCCTATTCTTGGTTTTTTTACTTGTAAAACATCTTTTGCATAAATGTTACCCAGAAGAGCAAATTGATGCAGATAAGATGGCTTACAATCAGTGTTTGCACCAACATCTAAAACTAATACAGGGCGAGTTTGATCCCTTGTTGGAAATAATGCTCCTATAGCTGGTCTATCAATCCCTTTCAACCTTCCAATTCTAAATATGGCAGAAGCCATCATGGCACCTGAATTACCAGCTGAGTAAACAGCTTCAGCTTTTTTATTTCTTACTAAGTCCATTGCAACATTTATACTTGCATTTTTCCTTTTTCTGACTGCAGTAGCTTCTTCATTCATCCCAATAGGCTCTCCACTATCAATTAATTCAAGACGATTATTATTAATTTCATTTTCTAATAATTCTGCTAAACCAGTTTTTTCTGCTGCATCTTTAACTTTTTCAATTTTGCCGACAAACTTTATATTTATTGGGAATCTACTTATTGCTTCGAGGCAACCTTCTAGAATTGGACCAGGAGCATAATCTCCACCCATACCATCAACTGCGATCCAAATTCTTTTAGATTGACTGTCTTCGACCTTATCTAAAATATTATCGCTATTTTGTAATCTTTTTAATGGGTCAAAAACTAATGGCTGTAATGTATTTTTTGCTATTGAGCTAGCATTTGAAACAACACTGCTGGCAGTATTCACAACAGATTCAGCGCTTGAAAATACATTACCTGCAACATTACCTGCAACATTACTAGCAACATTACTAGCAGTGGTCACAACAGAACCAGCACCAGAAACTACATTACCCGCAACATTACTAGCGGTTGCCGCAGAACTAGCAGCAGTATCTACTATGGAAGTGACAGCCGAATTTCTTTTGTACCAAATAACTAATCTTCTAATAGCTCTGGACTTGTTAATTTTTTGCGCTGTTTCTTTCCCCATTTATTTACCATCAAAAGGAGCAATATCAACAATCCGTTGAAAAAGATATCCTGTACCCCTTGCTGTCAAAATTAATTCAGGATTTGCTGGATCAGCCTCAAGTTTTGATCTTAATCTTGATATATGAACATCTACGACTCTCGTGTCTACATGTCTCTCGGGGGTATATCCCCAAACTTCTTTCAAGATCTCTCCTCTACTAAATGGCTCTCCTGACCTACTTACCAAAAGCTCTAAGAGACTAAATTCCATTCCAGTTAATCTTATTCTCTCATCGCTTTTAAAAACTTGTCTTCGATTTGTATCAATTTTTATATCCGTTACCAAAATTAATCCTGAATTAGGCATTCCAGGCATTTGTTCTTTGTCGATTCTTCTAAGAACACACCTAATTCTAGCTTCTAATTCCTTTGGGCTGAATGGTTTTACTACATAATCATCAGCCCCTAATTCTAAACCTGTTATCCTATCTGCGACATCTCCTAATGCAGTTAACATAACAATTGGGACATCAGAATCTTTCCTTAATTCTTGACAAACTCCATAACCATCTAGCTTTGGCATCATGACGTCAAGCACTACCAAATCAGGTTCATAATCCTTAAATAACTTTAGTGCTTCTTTACCATCACTTGCAGTTACAACTTTGTAGCCAATCATGGAGAGACGTGTCTCCAGAATTCTTCTAATACTTGCCTCGTCATCTGCGACCAGTATAGTTTCTTTAGTTTGACTAGATAGAGCCATTTGTTTCTATTAGCTAATCAGTAAGAGAATTTATTATTAACCTAATCTAACTTGTAGAGGGGCAATATCCCAAACATTCTAGTTCCATTACTTCATTCAGAAACTTAATGTCTAGCAAATTATCGACTTTTATTTGTCAGAATTGTGGATCTGAAACTTCTCAATACTTTGGGAAATGCCTTAATTGCAACTCATGGAATTCCATTGTTGAAGAAATAAAAAGTAAGAGATCTAAATATCAAGAAATAAAAGATATCAAAAACAGTAAAAAATCTATACCATTTAATGAGATCTCATCAAAAAAAATAGCAAGATTCACGAGTGGTTTTAAGGAATTTGATCGAGTTCTTGGAGGTGGAATAGTACCTGGATCTGTTGTTTTACTTGGAGGAGAACCAGGGATAGGTAAAAGCACAATAGTTCTTCAATCAGCAGGAAAAATATCTCTTAAAGAGAAAGTTTTATACATAACTGCAGAAGAATCTTTAGAACAAGTAAAAATTAGATGGGAAAGATTAAATCAAAACAGTATTGATTTAAAAATTTTTGCAGAAACTAATTTTTCCCTAATTATTGAAGAGATCAAACGTGTAAATCCCAGTTTCGCAATTATTGATAGTATCCAAGCCATCCATAATCATGAGATGGAAAGTTCTCCAGGATCGGTTTCTCAAGTTAGAGCATGTTCATCTGAATTGCAAAATCTTGCCAAAGAAAATAATATTGCGCTTCTAATAATTGGTCATGTAACCAAAGATGGTGCTTTAGCTGGCCCTAAAACTTTAGAGCATTTAGTTGATACAGTAATAAACTTTGAAGGAGATAATATTACCTCACATAGATTACTAAGAAGTATAAAAAATCGATTTGGATCGACCTTCGAGATTGGAATTTTTGAAATGCTTGAAGAGGGTTTACGAGAAATAAAAAACCCAAGTTCAATTTTTACAAATAAAGAAAACATTTCAGGTGTAACAACTACGATTACAAATGAAGGCACTCGACCATTAGCAGTTGATATACAAGCACTGGTAAATAAAACTTTCTACAGTAACCCAAGACGAACTACAACTGGAATAAGCATAAATAGATTGCATCAAATCCTAGCTGTTATTGAAAAACACGTAGGGATAAAATTATCTGAATTTGATTGTTATGTAGCTACTGGTGGCGGTTTTGAGATTAATGATCCTTCATCTGACCTAGGTGTTGCAATATCAATTTTATCAAGTTTGAAAAATATTCCTCCATTGGCCAGTAGCTCATTTATTGGAGAATTGGGTTTAAGCGGTCAGGTTAGAAAATCGAATAACCTTCGAACAAAAATAGAAGAAGCTGTAAGACTAGGGATCAAAAACATCGTAGTGCCAAAACTAGATGAGGAACTAAATAATAATTTTCAAAATTTAATAAATATCAAAGAGATATCAAATATTAAAGAAGCAGTTGACTATTCTTTATCAGTTTAAAAAAATTAGAGATACATATCGATTGAACTTCTTCCTGAGTTTTTCAACCAATTTTCAATATCTAGATAACCACCTGGATATAATCTAACTGCTTTAGACCAGACTTCTGCAGCTTTATCAAACCAAATATCTCTCTGATCTAAATCACCATTTTGCTCAGCATATCTTCCCCTTTTTTCATAAATCAAACCTATATTTTTAAGGCATGATGGCTGTTTGGGATTTTCTACCAATGCTTTTTCATAAGTTTCAATAGACAAATCCTCTTCACCATTACTCATATATATTATTGCCATATTTTTTAAAGTCTCACCCCTATCAATTTTATTTTCTTCAAGTAGTAAACTCTCTTTGTAATACTCTAATGCTTCTGAATAATCCCCATTATTTTGTGCAGCCAGGCCATCTCTATAATAGATATATGCTTTTTTTTCTTTTTCTGCAATAGGCATTATTTTTACTATTGATTCAGCGATAACAGTAAAAGCTTTATCGATAAAATTGTCTCTGTTTTGATTACTAGGCACCGGTCTAAAACTAATAAAATTAATATAGTAATTTAAAAAATAAATATTTAAAAAGTCTATTACATTTATTATTATAGTTAAAAAATAGGTCAAGCATTAATTTGCTTCAATTGTGAAAAATATGGAAAGCATTCAATTAAATATTACAGGAATGAAGTGCGGAGGTTGTGTTAGTACTGTTGAAAAAATATTAAATAATTCTGATGGTATTGAAAATGTTTCTGTTAACTTACTCACTGAAAGTGCATATTTTGAAATTACTCAGAAAAATATAGAGATAGAAGCAGTTCTCAAAAATCTAAAAGAAAATGGTTTCCCATCAAAAATTTACATAAATGATTTTTCAAAAAAAATAAACAAGGCAGAATTAGAAAAAAAAAAGAAGTGGAATAATCAATGGAAAAAACTAACTTTTGCTTTATTACTTTTATTATTTTCAGGTTTAGGTCATCTAGCAGAAGGAAGATATATAAATTTTCCGATATTAGGTAATATATATTTTCACGCTTCACTAGCAACATTAGCTCTTTTATTTCCTGGCAGAGGAATAATTATTAATGGGTTGAAATCATTTATTAAGAACCGTCCTGATATGGATTCTCTAGTAGCTCTTGGAGTAACTAGCGCATATATAACAAGTCTTCTATCCTTAATATTTACTACTACTGGTTTTCCTTGTTTTTTTAATGAACCAGTTATGCTGTTAGGTTTCATATTGATTGGGCGTTTCTTAGAGGAAAGAGCGAGATACCAAACTGGTTCATCCATTGGAGAGTTATTAGATCTACAACCTGAAATGGCAAATATCTATACAGAAGATAATCAAATAAAATCAATAAGAGTAAACACTTTAAGACCAAATCAAGAGATTCAAGTTTTAGCTGGAGACAGAGTACCTGCTGACTGCATTGTTACTCAAGGTAATTCATATATTGATGTTTCACATATCACTGGAGAATCCAAACCTATCGAGGTAAAAGAAGGCGAAAATCTATCTAGTGGGTCTTTAAATCTTAATTCCACTCTTAGACTTAAAGTACAAAATGTAGGAGGAGATTCTTCTCTTGCAAAACTAGTAAATCTTATTGAGTCTGTAAACGCTAGAAAACCTCGCATTCAAAGAATTGCCGATGAAATTGCAGGCAAATTTACTTACTTTGTGCTAATTTTTGCTACTTTAACTTTCTTCTTTTGGTGGAAAGGGGCAAGAAACATTTGGCCAGATTTATTAAGTCATAAAGATCAATTCATCAATCACTCAAGCCATACACTTCATAGTGCGCTTGGTAGTAATGCTGAGAATTTCCTTAGTTTAGCAATACAATTGTCAATTGCTGTTTTAGTAATAGCTTGTCCTTGTGCATTAGGTTTAGCCACCCCAACTGTAATAACTGTCGCATCAGGTAAAGCAGCAAAAAAGGGCGTTTTATTTAAAGGCGGGGACAAAATAGAGATGGCTTCAAAAATTAATCAAATTATTTTTGATAAGACAGGCACTTTAACAAAAGGTAAGCCTTTCATTGTTGATTATAAAAATTATGATGATCATTCATTTTTATTAAAAATAGCTGCCAGTTTAGAAAAGGAAAGCAGACATCCAATCGCAGATGCTTTAATTCAAGAGGCAAAAAAGCAAAATTTAAGTTTATTTCCAATAAAGAAAATTTTTACTCATTCAGGGCGAGGTATTTCTGGAGAACTTGAATCAATTGATGGACTTATTAATATTGGAAATATTGAATGGCTACTAAGCAAAGGGATAATTATTGATAGTAAGGCAAAAAAAGTCATTGAAAATGAAGAAACAAAAACGAACACCATCATTGGAGTAAGTATTAAAGATAAGTTATTAGGCTTTATTTTGCTAGGAGATTTACTCAGAGATGATTCAATTAAAACAGTTCAAAATTTGAGAGAAAACAAATTTAAAATTAACATTTTAAGTGGCGATAGGAAACAAACGGTTTTAGCTTTAGCAAAAAAAATTGGTTGTAAAGAAACAGAAGTAAAATGGGATCTTCTTCCTGAAATGAAGCTAAAGAATATAGAAAATTTAAAAATTAATAATAAAGTGGCAATGATTGGCGATGGTATTAATGATGTCCCAGCCTTAGCATCCTCAGACTTAGGAATTGCGGTAGGATCTGGTACTCAAATAGCCAAGGCAAATGCAGATGTAGTATTAATGGGAGATCAACTAAATGGATTACCCTACGCCTTAAATCTTGCAAAAAAAACTATAAGAAAAATAAAGCAAAATCTAACATGGGCTTTTGGTTACAACTTACTAGCTATACCTTTGGCAGCCGGCATTTTATTCCCTAAATACGGTATTCTTCTTACGCCCTCGATAGCAGCATTATTGATGGCTACAAGCTCTATTACAGTTGTAATTAATGCTTTATCTTTAGAATAATGAAAGGAAAATTTATCGTCATTGAAGGTATTGATGGATGTGGCAAGACTACTCAGATAGATCATCTATCGAAATGGCTACCTAATAGTGGTCTAATAAAGAATGGGTCTAAATTAATTACAACAAGAGAGCCAGGTGGCAGTCATCTAGGAAAAAGACTTAGAAGAATGATTCTTGATAATAATGAAAAAAATAAGCCTTCCTCGCTTGCAGAATTATTGCTTTATTCCGCAGATAGAGCTGAACACGTTTCCAAAATTATTTCACCTGCTTTAAACAATAATGATTGGGTAATAAGTGATAGATTTTCCGACTCTACTCTGGCTTATCAAGGTTATGGAAGAAATATAAATTTAGAAATAATAAAAAATATTGAATCTATTGTGTGTCAAGGAGAATCTCCTGATCTAACTTTCTTCTTAGAAATTTCTCCAGAAGAAAGCATATTCCGAAGAAAGAATGAAATTCCGGATAGAATTGAGTCAGAAGGTATTAAATTTTTAGAAAAAGTAAATGAAGGCTTCAAACTAATTGCCAAGGAAAAAAACTGGATAGTTATATCTGCCTCACAAAATATTGAAACTATTTCTAATCAAATTAAAGAGATTTTACTAAAGAATTTTTCTGATAAAAAATGATTGAGGTAAAAAAAAATAATTTTTTCTTTAATGAAGAAGTCAATACCTGTCTCAACAATATAATTCAAAACAAATCATTTGCTAATGGATATATATTTTATGGTGCTGAAGGAGTAGGGAAAAGGCAAACTGCTATTGAATTTATAAAAAAGATTTTCAAACAATCTTCACCACAAGAGAATGTTGAAGAGAAAATTACCAACAATAACCATCCTGATTTTCTAATTATCGAACCTGATCCTATTTTGGGAACTAAAAATTCAAGCAGTTCCTATCTTGAAAAAAGAATAAAAAGTGGATCTGAGATAATTAAGATTGCTCAAATACGTAATATCAAAACTTTTCTTGGTCAGAAATCAATAAACTCAGAAAAAAAAATTGTTTTAATTATTGATGCACACCTCCTCAACGAAGCAGCCTCAAATTGCCTTTTAAAAACCTTAGAAGAACCTAGTAATGGCATTTTTATTTTACTAACATCCAAACTCAACCTTCTCTTAGATACAATAATCTCAAGATGTCAAATAGTCAGATTTCGTTCCTTTTCTAGTAAACAAATAAAGTCTATTTTTGAAGATTATTTAAATACTTCTAAATTAAAAATTAATCCAAAATTAAAATTTGAAGATTTAATTAACTCTTCAAATGGATCTCCAAATCAATTACTGAAAAATATTGAAATATGGAATGATTTTTCAGATGAAATTATCAGTAAATTAGATTCTCCAATAAAAAATAATCTGGAAATATTAGAAATATCTAAATTAATATCTGAAAAATTAGAAATTTATCAACAAATTTATTTAGTTAATTTAATAGAAACAATGTGGTGGAGAAAAACAAAAAATATTGGTTTAGTTATGAAGCTTGAAAAATTAAAAAATTTCTTAAGAAAAAATATTCAACCAAGATTGGCGTGGGAAATTACTTTCTTAAAAATTTCGAGAGAAGATATACAAGATTAATCTACCGCAGAATTTATCAAATTAGGATTTCTTGCTTGAATAAACTCTTGCCTAGCAATTTCAATTTGAGAACCAATAGGTAACTCAAGACAATATCCAGCACCATATACAGTTTTTATATATATAGGTTTACGTGGATCTGGCTCAAGTTTGGTACGTAAATGTCTAATATGAACTCTGATTGTCTCGATATCATCATCAGGTTCATATCCCCATACTTCCTTCAGAATTAATGCTGGCGATACAGTTTGACCATGCCTCTGTAAAAGACAATGAAGCAATTCAAATTCTAGATGAGTTAATCTAACAGGAGATTCAAACCAGATAGCTTCAAATCTTTCAGGAACAAGAGTTAAAGGGCCATAATTTAATATTTCTTGCTGATTACAAGAATTTAATTGTGCTCTATTAGTTCTTCTTAACAAAGCTTTTATGCGTACATGTAGTTCTTCTAGATCAAATGGTTTAGTAATATAATCATCTGCCCCAGAGTTAAATCCAGTTACTTTATCTTTAAGACCACCTAATGCAGTTATCATCAAAATTGGGATATTTGATGTTCTCTCATCTCTTCTTAGTCGTTGACATAAAGTTAATCCGTCAACACTTGGTAGCATTAAATCTAAAAGTATTAAATCTGGTGAATATTGAAGAGCTAATGCTTGTCCTTTTATCCCATCTTCAGCTTTTTGGACATCGAAACCAGAATGTTCTAAATGCCTAGCAACCAAATCGCGCATATCACGATCATCTTCAATTAGAAGGATTGAAATTTTCATATTTATAAACTATTAAATTAAAATTATTTTTTGGTAATATAATTCTCTCAATAATTTATAAAGATTGCTGAATTAGTGTAAACATTTTTATCAATTAGATATATAAACAATCCAATCACTGCAAGGGATTAAACAGAAATTGATAATTTTAAAAAGTTTAAATTTTACAATTTCTTTCGATTTTATTTACTTTTTCTTAATAATTAGAGGAATATCTAGGAAAAATAATTATCAAATTTGAAAGAATATTTAATCTAAGTTGCCATTGTAATAAGGAATTTAAAAGTGAAATTAGATTGAGATACTCAGTTTTCAAAAATTTTTTAACTTATTTTAAAGTTTTTGATTTCGTCTGAGTGTTTAAATTAATAATTTTGTTTATATTAAAAAAAATTTGAGTATCTATGAAAAAGAAGTCTATTGTCTATTCTGAATTATCGAAAAAACAATTAGAAAATCTCAAAGAAATTTACATTCAAAAAAAAGTTGAATCAATGAGTCATCGAGAGCTTAAAGAGTATGTACTAGAAATTATTTCTCATCAGATCAACAACACTATTGGTAATGAAGAGGAATTGGAAGCATGGAGAGAAATGTCAGATTTTTTTGGAGACCAATTTGAAAAAATTATCTTAGAAATACAAAAGAAATACATTGAAGATAAGAACCTACCTGAAACAGAAATAAATCCTCAGAAGGAAAGAATAGAATTACTTGAAAGGAATAATTCAGATCAAGAAAAAAAGGATATGTGGGATGACTAGAATTTCCTAAATGATGTAATTCAAGTAATACAAACAAAAATTTATCTTAATTTTTAGAACGTAAAAATCAATCAAGGAACTTATCTTTGCCGCTTGAATGGATAAAAAATATGTTCTAATTACTATTCTTACAAAATGTTTATAAATTTCTAGAATTATTGATATAAAAGGAATTTTATTTATTTTTAACGTTCTATTTACTGTTCTTAATATTATATAAATTTTACTTGATTATATCTTCGGCTGAACACAATTTAACTAAAAATAGATCAAGGCAATAAAAAAGTCACCTTTATTCAAGGCAATAAAAAAGTCACCTTTATTTAGGTGACTTTGGATAACTTTTGAAATTTATAAACTCCCCGGGCGGGATTCGAACCTGCGACCAATCGATTAACAGTCGATCGCTCTACCGCTGAGCTACCGAGGAATATAAGATGAATTTAGCTCTTTAAAGTACCTTATGACAAGTACAAAGGTTAATTATATCGGAATTTTGATGGTTCTTGCCAGCTAGATAAAAAACCATTATTCAACTCTGCTACTGCATCAGCATAAGTTAATTCTTCATAACGATGAGTAATCCACAAAGCCGATAAAGGTTTTTTATGGTCACTTGTAAGATTTTTAATTGTTTGTAAAACTTTTAATTGGCTGGTTCGATCAAGTAACGCTGTAGGCTCATCTAAAAGAATAAAATTTCTATTACTAATGAGGGCGCATGCAATAGTTAAACGTTGTTTTTGTCCACCGCTCAAAGTATGCACTGGCCTTTTTTCAAAACCAGTCATTCCTACCTGATCAAGCACATATTCAATTTTTTTATTAATTTCATTTTGACTTATATTTTTATTAAGATTTATCAGAAGTTCACTCCTACAATTTGGCATCAATATTTGATGATCGGGGTTTTGAAACACCATGCCAATATTTGCATTAGATTGAATCACACCATTTTGGGGTTTGAAAATTCCATTAATTAACTTTAAAAGAGTACTTTTCCCGCTCCCGTTTTTACCTACGACCATCCAAAATCCAGGTTTTTTTATTGAGAAGTTACATTTAAAAATTAAATTTTCTTTTTTTCCAGGATATGAAAAAGAAACATCTTTAAATTGAATATTAGGTATTTCATTTTCAAGGGGATCTCGCATTAATTCTATCAATCTATGTTGAGAGAAAATCCGGGTCTTTTAGCTCCTCCGGCTACTGACGATTTTTCATATATCTGAACAGAAATGATTTCATTAGCTCTTACAGCAATTAATTTATCTTGCACTTTGTCACACCTTAATTCGATCAAGTTTGAGGAATCTAAAGTTTCATTCATAGAACTTTTAATTTCATCATAAATTCTTTTAACATCATCAAATTCTTTCTTCTGAATTGAAAGTGGAAAAGGTGAATATCTCAAACTAAGTTCCAGCGAATACATAATCATTATGAAAACTACTTCTTATAATAATAAATATTTTTAAGCAGGAAGTTTTTTAAATTAAATTCTTTTGAGAAAATTATATAAAAGATCTTTAAATACAATTATTATGAATATAGGAGATTTTATTATTCATTTTAAAAAATCATTTCATGGAAATAGCAAATGATATAACTTCTCTAGTTGGAAATACCCCGTTAGTTAAATTAAATCGAATCAGAAAGTATTTTGATTGTTATCCCGAAATAATAGCCAAACTAGAAAGTTTCAATCCATCAGCCTCCGTTAAGGATCGGATAGCTTATTCAATGTTATGTAAAGCTGAAGAAGAAGGATTGATAACACCAGATAAAACTACGTTGATTGAAGCAACAAGTGGGAATACTGGCATCGCATTAGCAATGGTTGCTGCAGCAAAAGGCTATAAATTGATATTAACTATGCCGGATACGATGAGTATTGAGAGAAGGGCAATGTTGAGAGCATATGGAGCTGAATTACAGCTAACACCGGGTAAAGACGGAATGAAAGGAGCTTTAGATTTAGCTAATGAGTTGTCTTCAACCATTGCAAATAGCTATCAATTTAATCAGTTTGAAAACTTTGCTAATCCAGATATTCATGAAAGAACAACGGCTCAAGAAATATGGTCCCAATCCAATAACAATTTAGATGGACTAGTTACAGGAGTAGGCACAGGAGGAACAATTACTGGTTGTGCACGTTTTTTGAAAAAAGTTAATCCAAATTGCAAAATTTATGCCGTAGAGCCCAAAAAAAGTGCTGTGATTTCCGGAGAGAAAGCTGGATCTCATTCGATTCAAGGAATTGGCGCGGGTTTCGTACCAAAAGTTCTTAATACTAAATTAATTGATGAAATTATAAAAATAGATGACGATGAAGCATTTTATTATGGGCGTTTATTAGCTAGATTGGAAGGCCTTTTATCTGGCATCAGCAGCGGTGCAGCTTTAGCAGCAACTATAAAAATCGGCAAAAGAAAAGAACTAATGAATAAAAGATTGATAGTTATTCTTCCAAGTTTTGGAGAAAGATATTTATCAACAGCAATGTTTGAATCTAATACTTCGATTCAAGCCAGAAAAGATGGTTATCTTTAATGCATAATTTATAAAAATGGAAAAAAATTTATATGAAGAATTAGGTCTCAAACAAAATGCAACCAGAAGTGAGATTAAATCTTCATATCGCTCTTTAGTTAAGCAACATCATCCAGATGCAGGCGGCAAGAAAGAACGATTTCTTGCAATACAAAATGCATGGGAAACTCTAAATGACCCTATCAAAAAGAAACAATACGATAGCAGTTTTTCCTTTTCCAGCTCATCATTTGATTCATTAAATGAAAATTGGGAAGAGAAATTTAATTCAAAAAAACATAATTCTTCAATTAAGGACAAAGAAGTTGAAACATGGATTAAAGAAATTTATAGTCCGATAAATAGATTAATTAGTCAAATCATTAAACCTTTGAATAACGAAATAAAAGAACTATCTGCGGATCCATATGATGAAGAACTAATGGAAAATTTTTGCAGTTATATTATTCTTTCACAAAAGAAAATAGAAAAAGTTGAAAAAATTTATAACAAAAAAATAGTTCCAAAGTCTATTTCAGCTTTAGGCCTCGATCTTTATCATTGTTTTTCACAAGTTAAAGATGCGCTATCAGAATTTGATAGATATACACAAGGATACGTAGATAATTACTTATTTGATGGCAAAGAAATGATCAAAGAAGCAAAAAGAATACAATCAAAGATGTCTATAGAGAAAAAAAATAAAAACTTTTAGATATAAAAATTTTATTGAGCATATTCTTTAAGTTGATCTAATTTCAACCAAACATCTGGTACAGGTCTGCGCCATCGAACTTGAGCATATTCCTCTTTGACTGAAAGAATCTCTCCAGGACCCTCAAAGACATAATTAGGTAGATCATCATCACTGGCTAGCGCTTCGATACTTTTTATATAATTTTCTCTGTCGACAAAAACTAAGCTTCCTTTCTTGAGAGGTTTCTTAGGAATAGAATCTGTCATAATAAATTCAAGAAAGTTACTTGAAATTATTATACAAAAACTTGTTTGAAAACTATTGAAAAAAATTTATACCGGAATAATAATTACAAACGTTTAAAAAATTTAATAGCCTTAATTGATAAACATCTATAAGATATGCGTCTTTTACTACTTGGCTGCACTGGATTTGTTGGTAAAGAATTAGTACCAACACTAGTCAATGAAAATCACGAAATATACATTGTAAGTAGAAAACCCATTAGTAAATTAAAGCTTGATTTAGATTTCAATAAGTTTAAATTTTTTCAAATAGATTTATCAAAAGAAAAAAACTGGAATAACGAAAATCTTCTAAATATTTTAATAGAGACAGATGGAATTATTAACTTGATGGGAGAACCCATAGCAGAAAAAAAATGGACTTCTGAACAAAAACAGGAGATTGAAAATAGTCGTATTAACAGCACGAAATTTATGATGAAGACCCTTAAAAATTTAAAAATCAACCCAAAAGTCATTATAAATGGATCAGCTATAGGTTATTACGGTACAAGTTTGTCTAGTGAATTCACTGAAAATAGTCCTGGAGGGAAAGACTTTTTATCTAATCTTTGCAAAAAATGGGAAGCGGTCGCCGCTGAAAAACCATTTTTCTCAAGGTTAGTTATTTTTAGAATTGGAATTGTTCTAGAGAAAGACGGAGGAGCATTAGGAAAAATGCTCCCTATATTCAAAGTTGGATTAGGTGGACCAATTGGAGATGGTAAGCAATGGATGAGTTGGATTCATAGAACTGATTTATGTGCATTAATTATTCAAGCCTTAGTTGATAAAAAGTATTCGGGAGTATTTAATGCTGTTGCACCAAATCCAGTATTAATGAGTGAATTTTCTCAGACTTTAGGCAAATGTCTGAATAGACCTAATTTATTTCCAGTGCCTGGAGCGGTTTTAAAAATATTGTTAGGAGATGGAGCGAAAGTTGTTTTAGAAGGACAAAAGGTAATTAGCAGTAAAATCAAAAATTATAATTTTAAATATCCTCTTCTTGAGAAAGCAATTTACGCCTCCACCAAGAATTAATACCGTTTACTAAAGCACCAATAATAAGAATTGTTATCAATGGAACTACAAGAGGATTCCAAACTATCTGAAAAAAATTAATAAAAATAAATATCCCATTCAATTGCATTATGATTGCAAAAATAAAAAATATTGCAAAAAAAATGACTGTAAATAAATTTATTAATAACAAATTATCGATAATTTGTTTTAACTTATTTTGATTATTCTCCTTAGTCATTTTTTATAACAATATTCATATCATCAACCATTTTAAGACAAGCTTTGTTTTCACCCAGTCTTTTTTTAGCATTTTCATTACATGAGATCAAAAACTTCTTATTTAGCTGTATAAGGTATATTATTTTTATGATCAATTTAATTGTCTGATTGATTTGATCATTTTTGTCTTTAAAATTTGTTGCACAAAAAACATATTTTCCAAGCAAACGTCTTTGCGCTTCTGCAAAAGTTTTTGTAAATTGTGGACCTTTACCTTCAATCTGAATAACCGGTTTTCCTAATCCAATCGCTTGCTCTGCCGCTGTTCCTGCCATACTAATACAGCATCTACTTTGCAATAATATTTTGTCAAAATTATTCCAATATATATTTACTTCTAAAAATTTATATTGGAATTTCAAGAGATTATTATCTTTTATATTTTCTATTTTTAACCATCCTCTTTTTTGAAATATCTCCTTTATTTTTGATGAAGATAGAGCATTAACTATTGCAAAATTAAACTGTATTTTTTGAAAATATCTTAAATCTGACAATGCCTCTAATACCTCTAAAATCAAAACAAAATTATCTAAAATCTCAGGGAATCTACTTCCTGGAAATAATCCAATACTAAATTCATCTTTATTTAATTCTTTGTTGCTAGGAAAAAACTTATCCATAAATGGGTTGCCTAAAAAAGACACTTTCTTTTTTAATTGCAATGTTAAATCATTAGCTGTAAGGGAATCTCTCGTATATATTTTTTTTGCTTTTTGTGAGAGCAAGAAAAATTTAGAAGGCCATGGTAATTTCAACTTCCCTTCATAATGGCTGGAATAAGCAACTAGATATGTAAAAAAATCTTTCTTACAAACCCATGCAAAAAAAACTGGCACAATATCTCCAACTACAAAAAAATAATCATATTTTTTTCTTATTTTAAAAGTTAAATATAATCTTTTTAGAAAATAAAATATTTCTCCTCCTAATATCTCAGTAAGTCTTCCCTTAAAAGAATTATAACCAATTCCTCCAGTTCTAAATTCCTTAGTTTTACCGATAATCTTAATTTTTTCTTTTTCGTAATGGTTTCCTATACCAACAATTGGCAAAGCATGAACAGAATAACCACTTTTTACGAATTGTTTAGCTATTAAACTGCCAGATAGATCTTCTCCATGTCCATTACTTAAAATTAAAATCTTAAACAATTTAAAATTCCAACCATTTTTTTACTTTGGTTAACTCAGGCCAACCTGGATATCTACTTAATCCGTCTTCAACAGATTCTTTCAGCTCACTTTTCACATCTGGCATCATCATAGACATTTTTTTTATTAATTCAATATGATCCCTAACACCTTTATTATTGGTAGCCAAAAGAGCTAAAGACAAATTCATTCTTGCTTGTGGATCTTGCTGATTTAATCGAACAGCTTGTCTGGCAGCTGACAAAGCTTCTTCATTATTTTTCAAAAGTAATTGAAGCCATGATAAACAAGTCCAAGCAGCAAAATGATTTGGAATTTGCTGTATAATTTTTTGAAAATCTTGAGCGATTGGAATTAAATCTTGCCCTGCTTTATATCTTGATAAAGCTGCATTAAAATCCTCTTCGATGGGATTGATTTCTTTATTCATTAATTATTAAACTGCAAAAGAGCTGCCACATCCGCAAGTTTGAGAGGCATTAGGATTTACAAAATTAAAGCCGCCTCCAATTAATTCCTTACTAAAATCTAACTGCATTCCATAAATATATAAAAGACTTTTAGGATCACAAACAACTTGAAAGCTTTGATCAGCTTTTAATGAATAATCATAAACTTTATCATCGGGATTTATTTCATCAGTTCTTATAAAATCCATCGTGTAACTCATCCCACTACAACCTCCAGATCTTACTCCTACCCTTAGTGCTTTTTTATCACTTTGGCCCTTCAATAAATTTGAAATTTGTTCTATAGCATCATTCGTAATTAAGATACCTTTGCCATCATCAGAATTTTTAATTTCCTGTTTAACTTCTACATTTTCCATAAACAAGGGATTTCTACTATTTATAATATAAAAACTTAATCGATAGGATGCATAGAACAAACGTTATCCAAACTTGATTTGTTATAATTCTAAGAAAAAGTGAAAATTGCCATAGTTGGTTCTGGATTAGCTGGTCTTACAGCAGCAGTCAATTTAGTTGATGAAGGTCACGATGTAGAAATTTACGAGAGCAGATCATTTTGGGGAGGTAAAGTAGGAAGTTGGGAAGATAAGGATGGCAACCACATAGAAATGGGTTTACATGTATTTTTTTACAATTATGCAAATCTTTTTCAATTAATGAAAAAAGTTGGAGCTCTAGACAATTTACTCCCGAAAGAACATACTCATCTATTTATAAATAATGGTGGAAATTTAAAGTCGTTAGACTTCAGATTCCCTTTAGGTGCTCCATTTAACGGACTTAAAGCTTTTTTTACCACCGAACAACTTACTTGGGTAGATAAGTTCAGAAATGCGTTAGCTTTAGGGACAAGTCCAATCGTTAGAGGATTGATAGACTATGAAGGCGCAATGAAAATAATTAGAGATCTAGATAGAATTAGCTTTAAAGAATGGTTTTTAAACCATGGTGGAAGTGAAAAAAGTTTAGAAAGAATGTGGGATCCTATCGCATATGCATTAGGTTTTATTAATTGCAAAGATATTTCAGCAAGATGCATGCTAACTATATTTATGATGTTTGCTTCAAAAACAGAAGCCTCAAAACTTAATCTTTTAAAAGGTTCCCCACATAAGTGGTTAACGCAACCTATCATCGATTACATCACAAACAAAGGAGCAAAAATACATCTTAACCATAAGGTAGAAGAAATCATTTATGAAAAGGAATCTTCCTCTTATTCAGTAAATCAATTAAAAATATCTTCTCCTGAAGGAATTAAGGCAGTTTTTGCAGATAAATTTCTAGCTGCCTGTGATGTTCCTGGAATAAAAAAAATAATTCCAAAAGAATGGTATCAATTTAAAGAATTTGAAGGTTTGAAAAAACTTAGAGCTGTAGCTGTTGCCACAATCCAATTAAGATATGACGGTTGGGTTACTGAATTACAAAAAGATAATACTGGAAACGAACCAATTGGACTAGATAACCTTCTTTATTCTGCTGATGCCTCTTTCAGTTGTTTTGCTGATTTAGCACTAGCAAGTCCAGCAGACTATAGAAAAAAAGATATGGGATCGCTTCTCCAATGTGTTTTAACTCCTGGCGATAGATGGATAGGAAGATCCACAGAAAGAATTACAAAAGAAATTGATAAAGAGGTTCGCCGTCTATTCCCATCCTCAAAAAACCTTAAATTGCTTTGGAGTAACGTGGTACAAATTCCACAATCACTCTATAGAGAAGCTCCCGGTATGGAACCTTTCAGACCAGATCAAAAAACATCTATATCTAATTTCTTCATGGCTGGTAGTTATACAAAACAAGATTATATAGACTCTATGGAGGGAGCTACAATGAGTGGGCATTTAGCTGCAGCCGCAATTTTAGAGAAGAAAGCCGAATTAGCAAAAAATCTTGCAGTAAGTTGATTAATGGGTACTTGGCTAAAACATGACGTAATAACAGTTGTTAATGCGCCTCTTGAAAATGTATGGGACACATGGAGTGATTTAGACTCAATGTCACTTTGGATGAGCTGGATTGAATCTGTAAAAACAGTTGACGAAGAAACTAATACGTTACCTGATTTAACAGAATGGACTTTGGCTGCAAATGGCTTTAGGTTCAAATGGAAAGCTCAAATTACAGAAAGGGTTGAAAAAAGCAAACTTAAATGGAAATCAATAGGAGGTTTGCCAACTGAGGGATCAGTAGTTTTCGAAAGTAAAACTGATCAAATCACAACTGTAAATTTAGCAATAACTTATGAACTACCAAAAATGATTGCTCGGTTTATGGAAGAAAATATTTTAGGCAAAATGGTTACAAATGAATTACAGGCCAATATTGATAGATTCAAAGATTTAGTTGAAAAGAACTATACAAAAAATTTTTCTAATTAAAAATATTAATTGCTACATCTAGTAGTCCTTCAAAAGTATATTTTTGTGCCTGACTATCAACTCTTCCAAAAATCTCGTAACATATTTTTGTTGTCTGAGGTCCAATAGTTAACAACTTAATTTGATCGAAATATTCTAACCATTGTTTGCCAAGTTTTTTTTCTATTAAAAAAGCAGCATTTACTACGGTTTTACCGCTTGAGAAAATAATTGCATCGACTTTTCGATTAGAAATAATATCAATTGTTTCTTCCGGAATTGAGTCAGGACACCTAGTTTCATATGCAGCAACTTCAAATACACGAGAACCAGCCTTTCTAAATTGATCTGCAATTAAATCCCTTCCACCTGTTTGGACTCTTGGTACAAAAACTCGAAGTCCATATCCAGATACTGGGAAATTATCAATTAAACTTTCAGCAACAAATTCTGGAGGTATGAAATCAGCCTTAATCCCAAAATTATCAAGAGTTTTTGAGGTTTTTTCTCCGACTACGGCGATTTTTGTTTTTTTAGAACATTCTTTTAATGAACTATTAAAGTATCTAAGTCTTTTATCCACAAATTTGATCCCATTACTACTGGAAAAAATAATCCAATGAAAATCATTTATTTGATTTAATGCTTCATCAAGAGGATTCAAATCATCAGGATCAGAAATACTTATTGCAGGTAAATCAAATACATTAGCGCCCTTGCTTATGAATATCTTTTTTATATCCAATATCCCTTCTTTTGATCGAGTAATAATTATATTTCTTTGATCAAGGGGTAGATCAACTTTTGGCATCCTTATCCTCAACATTATGATTTTGATTTTTATTTTTTAATTCATCGAGAAGTTTCAAAACTGATAATCCTTTATCAAGAACAACATCGTCTTTAAAAATTATCTCTGGAACTCTTCTCATCTCAATTCTTTTTCCTAAACTATGTCTTATAGAGCTTTTAGCAGTATTCAAGTTTGATACAATTTCTTTCCTCACTTTCTCTTGAGCAGTTGAAGATATATAAATTTTACAGTGTTGCAAATCACCTGATAAATCAATTTTAGAAATATTGACGAAATGATCTCTAATAAGATCATTTTCTAAATCATTCTGCAAAATAAGGGTTATTTCTTTCTTCAAAAGAGAAGAAACTTTTGCAAGACGGTAATTATTTGGCATTATGGTTGTAAATTTATTGGGTTTGTCATCGCTTGCAAGACAAAATAAACAGTTATGAAAGCACTTAAGACAGAAGATATCAAACCTACTATTGTGAGTGGATTTGATCTATTCTTGAATAAAGGTTCAAGCAAAGCAACAAGTCCCCCAACAATGATAGAAATCAAATACTTTGGATATCTCGCAACATTAGAGAAAAATTCGCCCATCAGCTCCACAAATAGATTACTTTTTTAGCTAAGTTTTAACAAACATTAAACAGCATGATTACATTATATCAATTTAGGCATAGTGCTTTTTGTTTAAAAACAAGAATGGCTCTTCATGCAAAAAAACTACAATATCGAGTTGAAGAAGTAACACCTGGAATAGGCCAATTTGAAATCTTTAAATTATCAGGTCAAAAACAAGTACCTATAATAGTAGATACTAATGATCAAGTTATTAATGACTCTTCAACTATTTGCGAATATATAGATAAAAAAAATGAAAACAATCCACTTTTTCCAGAGGATCCAATACTATTTGCACAATGCAAACTAATTGAAGATTGGGCAGATACTACAATGGCTACAACTTGTAGAAAAGCTTTAATAAAATCTGCAATAGAAAATCCACAGCTAAGAACTGCATTACTCCCAGACGAAATACCTTCTTCAGTTAAAAGTATTGTTGATAAATTACCTTTTGAAAATCTTAGTAAAATTTCTAATGTAGTTTTGTCTTCTAAAGATAATTTAGAACTCCAAAAATTACTGGAAGCTTTATCAAAATCCTTGATCAACAAGAAATATTTAGTTGGAGATAGTTTATCAATTGCAGATATTTCAATTGCTGCTCAATTATCCCTTATTAAATTTCCAAAGTCTGCAGGACCAATTCTTTCAGGAGAGGGGAGCCAAGAATACATAAACAACCCTTATTTAGAAAATCTTTTCATTTGGAGGAACAACTTAGAAGAATATCTTTTTAGTGCTAACTCTCAATAAATTTAAACTTCAGTTTATATTTATTTGTTTTGATAGCATGAATAGAAGGATCACCAACTTTTGAACCATAAGAAGCAACATATTGCACGCCACAAATTGATGGTTTGATTGAATTATCAACTTCCAATATTTGTTCGGAACATTTTTGAAATTTACTAATGGTCTCTACCTGATTAATCCTTGAAGCACCTGGCTTATGTGCTGTTTGTATAACTAGCTCATCTGCGAAAAAAATATCATTATCTTGGATCTGATTTCTCCCTGTAATTCTTGAATCAATATAAAAATCATCTTTTAAATAAGTAATTTGATTATTAATAGATTGAGGATCATTTACAACCTTGATTAAGGTTTCACCAAATATTGCTTTTCCAATAGATTCAGAATTTTTTGCACGATTACCAACAATTAAATCTGAATCATTCTTAAAGAAATTTACTTTATAAATAACTGGCTCTTCTGAATCATTAACTATATCTTGAGAAGTAACAAGCCAATTCCCCTCGAACCATTTAGGATAAATTAAATCCTTAGAAGTATCCGATAATTTAAAATTTGGCAAATATAATTCTGGCCATTGATTTACACGATTTTCCAAAAACTCTCGTACGTTAGAATCTACTAGAGCAAAAGAACTTTCTAAAAAGATTCCTTGAAAAATCAAGCAAAGAATTAATCCAAGAAGAATTTTCATTATGTCAAATCCACTAATAAGAGCATCAGATCATTATGTATTATTAGAGCCAGATTCAAAGGAAAAAATTGTATCAAAGCAAGAAGCAATTTTATGGTTGAAGAATTGGCTTAGTAAGACAGAAACACAAACAATATATCAAAATATAGAAGATCCTGATCAGAAATTTTTTGAAGAATTATTGGAAAGCACTTATGAATTAGAAATAAAATTAGGATACGTTATCAAATGGTTTGCAGTAAGAATTGAACCAGATTAACTTATTATTTCTTTATGAATTCCTTTTATTATTTTCATAGCAACTTCTTCAATATTTTCTTTTTTTACTTGAATTCTTAAATCTGCTTGAGAATACAAATTTTCTCTAGATTGAAAAATGCTCATATATAGATCATTTAGATTCTTTCCCTGAAGAAGTGGCCTATTTTCAATTTCATTTTTCAATCTTTCAATTGCTATATCTTTGTCGAGATCTATCCAAGCAATTATTCCCTGTCTTAAAATTCCCCAGTTTTCCGATTTGGTAACTATTCCTCCCCCAGTTGAGATTACTAATGAAGGAATTTTGATAGTTTCTTTAAGGCAGTTTGCTTCTAATTCGCGGAAATTATCTTCCCCTTCATCCTCAAAAATTTGATTGATAGATTTTTTTGCCAACTTCTCTATTAATGAATCTAAATCAATGTATTTATACTTCAATAATTCAGCCAGCTTCAAACCAGTTTGTGACTTACCAGAACCCATCATCCCTATTAAAAATATGCTTCTGCCCTTAATAGCATGAACTGTTTTTTCGATAATGGATTGTTCCATAAAGACAAAAGCGTATTTAAAACCTTAAGATAGTATTATCGCAGACAGGTATGACTTCTACACAATCCAAACCATCTCATGGAAAAGGACGTGAATGCGTCATAACTCGACGTGCCTGCTTTAGTTCTAGTCACCGTTATTGGCTTCCTGAAAAAAGCCCAGAAGAAAATTTATCTCTTTTTGGAAAGTGCAGTATTGCACCAGGTCATGGTCATAATTATGAACTTATTGTTTCAATGGGTGGAGAACTAGACTCTGATGGAATGGTACTTAATCTCTCTGATGTAAAACACTCTATTAAAGATAAGGTTACTGGACAATTAGATTTTCGTTTTTTAAATGATGTCTGGCCTGAATTTAATGTTAATAATCAAGAAGGTATACTTCCCACAACTGAAGCATTAGTAAAGGTCATTTGGAGTCGTCTGAAGGATGATTTACCTCTTACAAGTCTAAGACTTTATGAAAACCCAAATTTATGGGCAGATTATTTTGGAAAAAACATGGAAGCATTTTTAACAGTACAAACTCATTTTGCAGCCGCTCATAGACTTGCAAAAGAAGAGATATCCTTTGATGAAAATAAAAAAATCTATGGGAAATGTGCCAGAGTTAATGGACATGGCCATAACTATCTTGTCGATATAACTGTAAAAGGAGATATTGATAAAAGAACAGGAATGGTTTGCGACTTATCTGCCCTCCAAGAGATAATTAACGATTTAGTTGTTGAACAACTAGATCATACTTTTCTTAATAAAGACATCGAATTTTTCCACAATTGTGTTCCAACTGCTGAAAATATAGCTTTATATATTTCTGATATTCTTAAAAAACCAATACATAATCTTGGTGCAACATTACACAAAATAAGACTCCAAGAGAGTCCAAATAATGCTGCAGAAATTTATGTTGATCAAAAGTTAACCAATTCGTTGAAGTTGAAATTTGAAAATAGTTTAGTTACGCATACTTGAATATTCCAAGAGTAATAATTGTTATAGCATCAAGTCTTGATGGGAGAATTGCATTTCCTGGAGGTGGAGAATCGCATCTTGGAAGCGATGAAGATAAAAAAATATTAAATCAAAACTTATCAATGGTTGACGCCACCATTTTTGGTTTAGGTACTTTAATAGCTCATCAATCAACTTACCTAGTTAAAAAGCTCACTGATAATGACGAAGTAAATATATCAAAAAGCCAACCAATTTCTATAGTTGCTTCAAATAGCAAAAAATTTAACAGTAATTGGCAATACTTTCGTCAACCAATTAGAAGATGGCTAATCAGCTCAAGTAAAGTTGATAATTCGTGGAATAATGAATTCGAGAAAGAACTCTTTTTCGAAGATTCATGGAAAAAAACTTTAATTTCACTTAAAAAACAAGGGATAAATGATTTAGCTCTTTTAGGAGGTGCAAAACTTATAAATTCATTTATAAAAGAGGATCTAATAACAGATATAAAAATTACAATAATTCCAAGAATTATTGGAGGTAGATATACATGGATCCCTCCAGAACAAACAAATGCGATTTTTAATCTCAAAAGGCTATGGGAAATAAAATCAGTTAAAAATTTAATGAATAATGAAATCCATGTTCATTACAAAAAGATTTGAAATAGTTTCAATAATAAATGAACCAAAAAATACATAAAGTTGAAGTCAAATTGTCAATTAAGGAAATCTCCAAGGAAATATGGAATGAATTAGCAAATGAAATTAATAATCCATTTTATGAATGGACTTGGATTAAAAACCTTGAAATATCAAAAAGTGTTTCAAGAGAAACTGGTTGGCAGCCTCTATATTTTGTTGCTTATAAAAATGAAGAAATACTAGGAATTGCCCCACTTTTTTTAAAAAATCATAGCTATGGAGAATTCATTTTTGACCAATCATTTGCAAGATTGGCTCAAGAGCTGAATTTAAATTATTACCCTAAATTAATTGGAATGAGTCCTTATAGTCCTGTAAATGGATATCAATTTCTTTATAAAAAAAATAAAGACAAGAAAGAAATTACAAATTTACTTTTAAACCATATCGAAAGCTTTGCGATTACGAACAAAATCCTAAGTTGTAATTTTTTATATATTGATGAAAACTGGGGCAACCATCTTAAATCTTTGGGATACTATAAATGGATAAACTCCAGCAGTGAATGGAGAAGTAATGGAGAAAAAACATTTGACGATTTTCTATCTAGATTTAACTCTAATCAGAGAAAAAATATAAAAAAAGAGAGGAAATCAATTACTAAACAAGACATTAAAGTAAAAATTTTTAATGAAGATGATATAAACCAAGAAATCCTCAAAAAAATGCATTATTTTTATGAACAGCATTGTTCGAGGTGGGGAGTTTGGGGAAGTAAATATCTAACATCTACATTTTTCGAAACACTGGTTGATAATAAAAAAAATCTTTTACTTTTTAGTGCATCAAAACATGATTCAAATGAAATTTTTGCTATGTCGATGTGCGTTAAAAATCAAAACAACTTATGGGGTAGATATTGGGGTAGTCAAGAAGAAATATCTAATTTACATTTTGAATTATGCTATTACCAGCCAATTGAATGGGCAATAAAGAATGGTATCAATTTGTTTGATCCTGGAGCGGGTGGTAAACATAAAAGACGGAGAGGGTTTTTTGCAAAAAGCACCGTTAGTATGCATAAGTGGTTTGACAAAAATATGGAGAATATAATTTTTCCTTGGCTAAATGAAGTGAATAAACAAACCGAGATAGAAATTGATTTTGAAAATAAATCTATACCCTTTAAATAAAAAATTATTCGGCTTTACCAAAGATTATATTATTAATATAGTTCTTTACTAACTTCTAAGAATGGATTCTAAGAACAGTTTCGATGAAAAAACAATGATTGATAATAACCTATCCAACCGACATATAGATTTAGATCCAAACGGTTATTTTATTATCAAAGTAGATTTTGAAGAAAATAAAATAATTTTAGAGCACTTTTTAAATAACATCGATGAGGAAGGCTATGCGCTTGACCCAGAAACAAATGAACCAATTAAATGCGACTCTCAAAATAAAAGAGTTAGTAATGAAGTTTTTAAAGGTATTAGTGCGAAACAACTTGGAATAATGATCACTGAAGAAAGAAATGACTTAATAACCAGATTCGACCATGCCCTATATTTAGGCCGGGAACTTCAAAAAGCAGAAGAATGTTTATACAAAACATTACCATATATCCAAGATTAAGAAATTAAACGAAAAAATCTAATCTTTTCATCTGATGTTAAATTAAATTAAAAATAAAAAAAATAATGAACATCATTTTCTATTTTGCATTTATTGGTTTTGGTTTTGGAGCTGCTTTCGCATTAGATAAGCTCCTAAGAGCAGTTAAATTAATTTAAAAAAACTATAAAATTTTAATAGTCTCTCCATACAAATCATATTCATCCGCAAAAGAAATATTTGCTTCAACAAATTCACCAAGATAATTTTTCAAATCAATTTTATTCTTAACAGATAAAATAACTGTTCCGTCAATTTCAGGGGCGAAATTATAGGACCTACCTATTAATTCGTTATTATCTGATATTTTTTCTACCAAAATCTTCATTTTTGAGCCAACATATGACTGATTTTTATCTCTGGAGATATTTTGTTGAACTGAAATAACGTTATCTTTTCTTGCCTCTGCAACCTCTAGGGAAACTTTATTTGGCAAATGAAAAGCTGCAGTTCCTTCCTCAGAAGAAAAAATAAACACTCCCACATGATCAAATTTGTGCCTATCCAAAAATTCGAGAAGATGTTCAAAATGTTCTTTTTTTTCTCCCGGGAATCCAACAATGAGACTAGTTCTTAATACAGCAGATGGAATTTCTTCTCTAATTTTCTCCAAAATTGATTCATTCAAAGAAGCCTGCCAAGGTCTATTCATACTCTTCAATACATCTGGATGACTATGCTGAAGTGGTAAATCAAAGTAAGGTACTATATTCTTTGAATCTTTGAAAGCTCTAATAACTTCATCAGTTAAACCCGTTGGATAAGCATAATGTATCCTTATCCAAGGAATTGGAACTTTAGAAAGCTCATTCAAAAGTTTGGCTAATGATGGTTTTCCATAAATATCTTGACCATAATTAGTTGTTATTTGACTAATTAAAATGATTTCTTGAATACCCTGTTTTGAAAGACTTTTGGCTTCTGAAACTATAGATTCTATTGTTCTACTTCTTTGAGGACCTCTCAACTTAGGAATAATACAAAAAGCGCAGTTGTAGTTGCAACCTTCAGCAATGCGAAGATAAGCAATAAATTTATTTTTATCTACAAATCGAGGCATTTCCTCATCTGCTATAAATTCAGGTATTTTTGAAACTTCATTAACGATTTCCCCTTTTTCAACTCTGTCTAAAACCTTGGCTATCTTTTGATAATCTCCTGTTCCAACCAAACCTTTTATTTCAGGGATTTCTTTTATAAGCTCATCTTTAAAATGCTGAGCCATACAGCCTGCAACTATTACTTCCTTTCCTTGATTTGTATATTCTAGAATTTTTCTAATAGATTCTTCTCTAGCTGTTTCAATAAAACTGCAAGTATTGACAACAACGACATTTGCATCATTTATATCGCTTTCAACTTCATAACCCTCTTTATCTAATAAGCCTTGCATATGTTCAGTATCAACAAGATTTTTCTCACAACCAACATGACTGAATGCAACCTTAGATAGTTTTTTTTCTTTTACATTGAGACTATTTTGTTTCACAACTTGAAAAATAAGAATTAAAAGATTTAAACAGCATTTCGTATATAACTCTCATGCCAAGATAATATTAGGATAGATAATGTAAATAAGAAACTTTCTTTTTTTATGGCCCTTAAGACTTTAAACAGACGAAATAAAAAAGATTTGAAATGGCCAAAAATCATAATCGCAATTCTTAGCACTATAGGCATAGTTGATACAGGTTCGATTACTTTAAAAAACTGGGGGTTATTTACTTCACTTTCATGCCCAGGGATACAAAATGGTTGTGAAACAGTTTTAAATAGTCCTTGGGGCACTTTATTTGAAAATAATCAAGTTAATATACCTCTCTCATTAGCTGGATTCATAACATATTTATCAATATTAGTTATCACAATAATACTCTCGCTTAATTTAATTTCCCCAAAAGAAAAACTAAATAAGTTTTTATGGTGGTTAGTATTTCTAATTTCTTGTGCGTCATCAACATTTAGTTTTTTATTGATAAATATAATGTTTTTTAAGATTCAAGCATATTGCTTTTTTTGTATACTTTCAGCAATTTTATCGTTTTCTATCTTTATAATTTCTATGATTGGAGCAAAGTTCGAAAGTAGAGAACCTATGATTTTTAGAGGTTTCATTGTAGCCATTAGTGTCCTACTGGGGGGCCTAATTTGGTCAACAAACGTTGACCCCTCTAATGCTATTGATGTTGCAAATCCAACTGAAAATGTATCTCCAATAATTACCACTTCAAGCTCTCCCCAGAAGGTAAAGTTTGCAAAATTTTTAAATGAAAACAATATTGTTATGTATAGTGCATACTGGTGCCCGCATTGCCACGATCAAAAACAATTATTTGGTAAGGAAGCAGTTAAAGAATTAAAAGTAGTTGAGTGTGCTAAAGATGGCAAAGATAATGAGTATGAGCTATGCCAAACGAAAGGAATCAGTGGATTTCCTTCTTGGGAAATAAATGGAGAAATTATTAGTGGTACGCGTGACTTAAATGAATTAGCAACAAAAACAGACTATCAGGGAGATCTTAATTTTTAATAAATCTTTTTTGAATTTTTTGATCTAAATTTTGTCTAGTATGGCATTCCCAATTTTTATCTTTATCAGGGAAATCATCTCTATAATGCCCTCCTCTACTTTCTTCTCTAAATAGACAAGCTTTTAATAAAGTTATTGTGGTTATTTGTCTATTCTTTAAATCAAGTAAAAGATTTAATGCTCTTCTATTGCGTTCACTAAGTTTTATTTTTTGATCAAATTTTATTTTTTCAAGACTATTTAGTAAATCATTTTTATTTAATTTATCTATATCATTTTGAATATAATTTAAAAATTTACTCATATTTACCTTATTTCGAGATACGCCTAAATTTAACCAACATAGTTTTCTTAGTTCATCAATTTTTTCAGCAATTCTAGAAATTTGATCTTCTTTCGGATCTTCAATATCAAACTCTTGAAATGATCTATTAAATTTTTCAAATTTAGAAAGGTCATTCAAAACAATTGAAGACATTTTTCTTGCGAAAACAAGACACTCCATCAATGAATTACTTGCCAGTCTATTAGCACCATGCACACCTGTAGACGCAACTTCTCCGACGGCATATAATCCTTTTCTTGTTGAAGATGCATTTAGATCAGTTTTAACACCTCCCATCCAATAATGAGCTGCAGGAGCTACGGGAATAACCTCATTTAAAGGGTTAACGCCATAATCCTGACATCGACTTAAGATCGTGGGGAAGCGCTCTACAATTTTTTCTGGGTCAATATACCGAAGATCTAAGCCAACATGATCTACATTATTTTCATGCATATTCTTCATAATTGCTCTACTTACCTGATCTCTAGTAGCTAGATCACGATTTTCAAGATTTTTTACTGGACTTTCACCATTTTTATCAACTAAAATAGCTCCTTCTCCTCTAAGTGCCTCAGATATTAAAAAGCAAGGTGCACCATAAAACTTCAAAGCAGTTGGATGAAATTGAACAAACTCCAAATCTTCGATAGCAGCTCCAGCTTTCCATGCAAGAGCAATCCCTTCTCCAGAAGATTGAGCAGGATTTGTTGTATTAGTAAATAAATGGCCCCCCCCCACCTGTAGCTAAAACAACAGCTCTCGATTGAATCCAATATAAATTTGCTCCATCAAGAACCTGAACGCCTTTACATTCTTCATTGTCAATCAAAAGTTCAGTCACTCTTACACCTCTACAGTGAAGAATATTTTTTTTATTTTCAATATGATCTTCTAGAACTTCAACTAATGCTCTTCCAGTACGATCTTTAACATGCAAAACCCTTCTTCGAGAATGAGCCGCTTCTAAAGTAGTGGCTAATTGATCAGAACTTTGGTCAAAAATCATCCCTAAATTCTGAAGCCTACTTACACAACCCGGGGCTTCTTTAACAAGCATTTCTACAGCTTGAACATCACATAATCCATCGCCTGCTTTTAGAGTATCATTAGCATGAAGATCGAATGAGTCGTCTTGTCTAACAACGGATGCTATTCCTCCTTGGGCCCATCGACTAGAAGATATCTTGCTAGTATTCCTATTTAAAAGCAGCACTTTTAAATTTGCAGGTAATTCAAGACAAGTCATAAGTCCTGCAGCTCCTGCGCCTACAACAATAACATCCCAATTATTTAATGGAATTGATTCTTGCGAAAATGGAGGCCTTAACATTAAACCAATCCACTAAATGTTGGTTGCAGAATCGCTAAAACAATAAAAATCCCATCAACAATCAATGTTGTTTGAATTACATAACAAGAAACTAAGAGTGCTTTACCATTAGTAGAATTAATTGTGGCAGAATCAAAGATTTCTCTTGAAATAAACCAAAGTATAAGAGCAACAACAACAATAATAGATAATGATTTTAATTGGATAAGATTCTCTGAGGTTTTTTGGAGAATTAGGGGTGCAGTTTCAGAATCTGCTGTAATAACCTGTGTCCACTGATCCATTATTCCGATTAAAAATATTGTAATGTCAGTCACTGCAGTTCCAAATAAAGAAGAGATATAAAAACTTGAACCTATTTTCCAATTAGTACCAAGTCCAATTAAAGCTAATGGAAGAACAACAGCTTCAACAGGTATATGTAGGATGGGGAATGGGCTTAACCATCCCCAGAACAAACATCCCCCAAGCCAACTGCCTGATACACCAAGTAATAATGAACTGACAATAAACCACTTATTTGATCCCTTCTGATTTAAAACAAATGCTCCTAAGAGAATAACAAAAGTAAAACAAAGAGCACTTATTGGTTCTAATCTAACCCAAGGGGCTTGAACAAAAATAGGTAAAATTACAAAAAAAGAGGACCATAATCTTAGAGATAATGGATTTGATAAAAAGGTATTTTTATATGAATCAACTGTCTTATGCAATTCATAGTTCAATTTCTCTTTCACTTCTAAATTTTTTGTAATTAATTCTTTCAATGAAAAAAACTATTTAAATTAATCTAAATCGTGTTTTAGAAAACTGCGAATGACATATTTTAATAAATTAAAGGCCCTTAATTTCACACATACATTTAGTATTTTAAAAGTACTTAATACACTTTGAGTCATATATAAGTTTAGAATAAATATAAAGAAAAGTATCTTGAATTGAATTGTGTGGAAAGAAATTGATTACAAAGAAAATTCCAATGATCTTTTGGTTCCTAATATTACTTATAAAATAAATCCTGCAGAAATTGAAAGCATTGAAGCTAATTCCATTGCTCAAGAAATAGGATTTGAATCAGGTGATTCAATTATTAGCATTAATGGGAAAAAACCAAGAGATTTAATTGATTATCAGCTTCTCATTAGTGAAGAAATTTTAGACATAATAGTTTTAGATAAAAATCATGAAATTCACAATATAAGTATTGAAAAAGATCAAGACGTTAATTTAGGTATTAATTTTAAAGATGCATTATTTGATTCAATCAAGCAATGTAATAATAGATGTCCATTTTGTTTTATTGATCAACAGCCAAGTGGAAAAAGAGAAAGCCTTTATATAAAAGATGATGATTATAGATTAAGTTTCCTTTATGGCTCTTATCTAACTCTTACGAATTTAAAAAAAGAAGACTGGGAAAGAATTGCTATGCAAAAACTATCCCCACTTTTTATTTCAGTTCATGCTACTGATCCCGCTATAAGAGAAAAATTATTAAAAAATAAAAAAGCAGGTGTGATCCTTGATCAAATTTCCTGGTTTGAAAAAAACTCAATTCAGATACATGCTCAAATTGTTGTTTGTCCAGATATAAATGATGGTGATATTCTTGAGAAATCAATTTTGGAACTTTCTAAATTCTACACAAAACATTCTCAGACAGTACTTTCAGTTGCAATAGTTCCTGTAGGACTTACAAAATTTAGACCTGAAAATGATGGATTGAAATCAATAAGCCCAGAATATGCAATAAAAACGATTCAACAGGTAGAGAGAATTCAAGCCTCTCTACAAATTACTCTTGGGACTCGCTTTTGTTGGCTAGCAGACGAATGGTATTTAATAGCTGGTTCAAATTTACCTAGTTATAAAACCTACGAAAATATGCCCCAAGAATCTAATGGAGTTGGATCAATTAGAACCTTTCTAAAGATATTAAATGAGAAGTCTAAGAACCTGCCCAAAAAAATAAAACAGCCCAAAAAAGTCAGTTGGATTGTTGGTAAATTAGTTTATGAAGCCCTAATTCCTACAGTTAATAAATTAAACTTAATTGATGGATTAACAATTAATTTATATGGTTTACCAAGTATTTATTGGGGTCAAGATCAAGTTGTTACGGGTCTTCTTACTGGAGAAGATTTAATTCACGGGCTGAAAAATAAGGATTTAGGAGAAGCTGTTTACATACCATCCATTATGTTAAAACTAAATACTGATTTATTTTTAGATGATAAAAATATTAAAGAAGTTGAAAATCAATTAACTACTAAAATTCACGTTCTTGATGATTCAAATGATATTATAAATACTTTGATTGGTTAATCGAATATCCTCGATACTTTAAAACATGCTTAGAAGAGTAATTAAGTCTATCTTATTCTTGCCACTTGCTCTAAGTATCAATTCTAATAATGTACTTTCGAGCGAAACAAAAAATTATATTGATAATGTTCTAGAAGAAAAACCAAATATTACTTTTGTTGATTATCAAGAAATAGAAAAAATTGTATTAAATAATCAAGAATTAGAGTCATTACAAAACTTAGTAGCCTCTGCACGCTTTAATCTTTCCAGTCAAATTGCCAAAAAATACCCATCCTTAGATTTTCAAGCAAATGGATTACCAAAATATGTTGCAGGTAAAAATTACAATAGCAAGTTACCCACTCAAAAAACATCACAATTTACGGCTAATCCCTCTCTGAATATCAAATGGGATGTAATTGACCCACTTAGAGGATCCGAAATTAAAATTGCCAAAGCAAGTTACAAAATTGCAGAAAATAATTATGAGATTAAGAAAAAAGATTTAATTCAAGAAGCAAGAATGAGGTATCACAAATACCAAAAGTCATATCAAGATATTCAAAATAAAAAATTTACACTTGATTTATCAATTACAAGTTTAGAAAATGCAAAAGCAAAATTAGATGCTGGAATTGGCACAAAATTTGAAGTTCTTGAAGCAGAAGCTCAATTATCTAGAGATAAACAATCACTTAATGAAAAGAAAATAGAACATGAAATTAATAAAATTTCTCTAAAAGAGATTCTAAATATTAAGGGGGATTTCGAAAGTAATAATGAGCAAAATTTAATAGGCTTCTGGAACCATAAATTGAATAAAAATATTAATGAAGGTTTAGATAATAATCTTTCATTAAAAAATCTTCTTCTTCAAAAATCTATCAAAAAGAGCCAAGCAAATAGTTTTTTAGCTCAAAATAAGCCAAATATCTATATCAGCAATACATTATCAAGTACATTTTCCAAGGGTGAATCGCTAAAAACTAACATTGACCCTGAAACATCAGGATCTAACTATACAAATACGATTAGTCTAAATTTTGCTTGGAATATTTTTGATGGCGGACAAAATAAAAACTCTTATAAATCAAAAACAGCAGATGCGAAAGCTGAAAAATATGCATATGAAAATCTAAGAAATGTTTTGACCACAAGTATTAGTAAGGCTTATTTGAATCTTAAATTAAATGAAGAAAAAATTATTTCCACTTTTAAAGAAATTGAATCTAGCAAAGAGTCTGTAAGGCTGTCCAGACTTAGATATGATGTTGGAATATCAACTCTAAAAGATGTTCTTATTAGGCAAAGTGAATTAAGTAATGCGCAATCAAAAAATATTAATGCAATATATAATTACAATTTAAATTTAGATGAATTAGAAAGATTAACTTTTATTGATATAAGTAAAAACTGTTTGTTTAGTGATAATACTAAAATTAGAGATACAGAATCTATTTGCAATATACAAATATGAATCCACCAAATTTAACTAATAATCAACTAATTGAATTAGATTCTTTATTTGAATTAGTTAGTCAACGTCAAAAAAAAGATTTTGGAAATATTAGCGCTAGCAATAAAGCAGACGGATCATTATTAACAAGTTGCGATTTATGGAGTGACAAAACAATCGTAAATGGCTTAGCTTCAATAGCCCCAGGTGAGGGCGTCCTTAGTGAAGAAGGGCACAAGTCAATTCCAAACTCAAAAGCTTATTGGGTGGTCGATCCACTCGATGGGACAACAAATTTTGCCGCAGGTATTCCTTACTGGTCTATATCAGTAGCAAGATTCGTTGATGGTAAGCCGCAATCTTCTTTTTTAATAATTCCTACATTGAAAAAAAAGTTTGTATCTATTAAAGGTAAAGGTGTTTGGTTAAATAACCAAAAAATAGACCCGAACAACTATAAGCACAATAGTGAATGCGTTTCTTTGTGTAGTAGATCAATAAAAATTTTACAAAAAAAACCCAACTCAGTTTTCCCAGGCAAAATCAGACTCTTAGGTGTATCGAGTTTGAATCTTACAAGCGTCGCGATGGGGCAAACTTATGGAGCAATTGAATCAACCCCAAAGATATGGGATATTGCGGCGGCCTGGTTGATATTAGAGGAACTTAATTGTTCTATAAAGTGGTTAAAAACAGATCCTTTAAATTTGATTAAAGGACAAAACTTGAGTGATATTAATTTTCCATTAATTGCTTGTAAATCTAAAGAAAAAATTGAAACTTTAAAGCCATGGGGCGATTTATTATAGAAAAAAATAGTTGCATTATAAATAAATAATTGCTTGAAAAATTCCTCAATTAGATACAATAAAAAAATATATATAAGATAAATATTTGAAGAAGATAAATATGCAGCGCAGCTCAACATGGATACTGAAAAGTTTGTGGGGAGCTTGTGAGAGATGGAGTAAATCTGATTGTATTGATTTAAGTGCAGCATTTGCTTACTACACACTACAATCATTTTTTCCTATTCTTTTAATTTCTCTTTCAATAGCATCATGGTTCCTAGGAAAACAAGAAGGATTAGATCAACAAATAATTTCTATTGCTGCTCAGCTTTTACCCCCTTCAGTGGTTGAATTAGTAGAAACAACATTATTCAATTTAATCGATCAAGGTTTTGGAGCAGGTATTTTAGGGGCTATGTTTTTGTTATTTACGGCAGGAAATGCATATCTATCTCTCCAAAGAGGTTCAGATAGGTTATGGGAGGACGAACTTCCTTCTAAAAAAGTAAATGCTGCTTGGAGAGAGCAAGCTTCGAGATTTCTTCGAAATAGAGTAGAAGCTTTTTTAATAGTATTTTTTATAGGTTTTTTAATGGTACTTGATCAAATTAGTGCGAATCTTAGGATGATACCAAGTAATGTTTTAGAAAACCTTTCACAATCTAATAATTTAATTTCAAATTTATTGCTTAAGTTGCCTCTATTACAAGTTGGTCAATTTGCAATACCACTAATTGGATTTTCTTTAATGGCTCTTTTATTACAGGCACTTTTACCTAGTAGAAAAGTTCCTTTGAAACCTCTTCTGCCTGGCTCTTTTCTTATTGGAGTGGGCCTAACAACATTAAATTTGGCAGTAAGTAAAAGTATTCTCTCACTGGGCGCAAGATTTCAAGCATATGGTTTTATTGGAGGTTTTCTTGTACTTACTTTATGGGTCTGGTTGTTAGGAGTAATTTTATATTTTGGTCAATGTTGGAGCGTTGTTATTGCTAGTATGACAATACTAAATAAAAAAAGATATAAATAACTATAATGAGTTATTTTCTTAAAGTTAACAAAAATTTGATTACATATTCATTAATTTTATTAATAGTTATTCCAATTTTTGGAATAAATTTTTTTATAAGTTTTATTGGTAATGTATTACTACTTCTATTCTTAATTCCTTTTTTATTATTACTTTTGGTAATTTTAGGTTTTAATTCTTTCAAGTCTAAAATTGATACATGTAAGAACTGTGGTGCAATTTCATTAGGTTTAAGTAAATCATGTATGAATTGTGGTGCCGATTTAGAAAATATTAGTCAACAGAATAAACTAGATAAAAAACCTAGTGAAAGTACCATTGAAATAAAGGCTGAAGAAATAAAATAAAAATCTAACCTATCCCTATTTGTCTAAGAATACTTTGTCCAGTAATTAGTTCGGTTCCAAGTCCAATCAAGATGCCCATCATCGCCATGCGACCATTCCAAGTTTCAGCAAAATTTACAAAGCCAAATCTAGTTTCATTTTCATTATTCATAGACAAGTGGAGATTCTCTAAGATGTATTTTAACGTTTTGAGGAAGAATTTATGATAAATAGTAAATTAATTATTTAACATGTCTCACGCCATCAACAGGTCGATACTCATCTCCAGTCGATTCCTCATATACAATAGCTGGCAGTCCTGTATCAAACATTGTTTGCAAAGCTTCCTTAAGCATAGGATTCCATCCACCAGTACTTACTTTTCCATGTCTTACAGTCCAATCCCAAGTTCCTTGGAGATCTCGAGGTATTCTGCCTTCTCTGTCTCTGCGAGCGACTAGGTCTAGAGATTCCACCAATCCAACAATAATTGGATTTTTTCCATATGAAGGAGTAAGAGTTAATTCAAGCCTAACAGGATCTTCTTTCACCATTTGCAAACGAAATCTTGGTGGCAACTTAAGAGATCTAATAACAGCTGAAACAATTTTTGTTCTTAATTCCAATTTTTTTTTACCTTAAATTTGAATTTTACTAATCAGTTGTTGAACCCTTTTCTTCTAGAGTTGAATCATTATCATTTGAAAATCTTACTGTTAATAATTCCTCTTCTGTAATGTTTCCTGATTTATCCAAAAGTTCAGGATGTATTGTGTACTCTTTTTGTTTAAAACTGGAGGTACTCAAACGTTTATTTTTATTATCCGATATACCCCAACCATTAGACATTACTTTAAAAGCTTTCCAAACTAAATAAGTTAAGGCTGCAGAATATATGATTGGAAATAGAATGGTCATTGAACTTATAAATTAGTTTGTTATATTTTTAATATCATAGCCCGAAAAAAAGAAATTTAGCTATTTTAAATGATTAAATTTTTCTCTAGATTAAATTAATTTAATTTCTAGGTATATTTAAATTACACTGTTATGGTGTATTTAATCTGTCGAAGAACATAAAAAATCAAAATTGAAAAAATACATCCAAAAGCTTTTACTCATCGCCTCATTAATTACAATGGGTATGACTTTTCCGCCAAAAGTCACATCACAATCATTAAGTAAACCAAAAATTAATGAAGTTAATTTATATTCAAAAAAATCTTTCATAACTAAAGCTGTAGAAAGAACCGGTGCAGCTGTTGTGACAATTGATACTCAAAGATATGTTAAAAAAAGAAAATTGCCTAGAAATTCTCAACTATTTCTAGACCCATATTTTGAAAGATTTTTTGGATTAGATTTACCTAATGACAATCGACCAAGGATAGAGCAAAGCCAAGGAAGTGGATTTATATTTGCAGATGGACTTATAATGACTAATGCCCATGTTGTGAATGGCTCAGATAAGGTGATTGTTGGTTTAACAAATGGCAAAAAATTAGACGCAAAACTAATAGGGCAAGACTTTTTTACTGATTTAGCTGTGCTAAAGATTGAAGGGAAAGGACCTTGGCCAAAAGCAAAATTGGGCAATTCGGCAAAGATTAAAGTTGGTGATTGGGCTATAGCAGTTGGAAATCCATTCGGACTAGAAAACACAGTTACCCTAGGTATTATTAGTAATCTAAAAAGAAACGTCACTCAATTAGGAATATATGATAAAAAACTTGAATTAATACAAACAGACGCTGCTATTAATCCTGGCAATTCTGGAGGTCCACTATTGAATAGCGAGGGAGAAGTAATTGGTATTAATACGCTGATAAGATCAGGTCCAGGAGCGGGTTTGAGTTTCGCAATCCCAATTAATAAAGCTAAGGAAATTGCCTATCAACTTATAAAAAATGGAAAAGTAATACATCCTATGATTGGAATTAGCCTTATAGAAGAAAGTAATTCTGAGAGAACAAATAATATCGTTAAAGTTGGATATGTAGTTCCGAATAGTCCAGCTGAAAAGAGTGGAATAATGATAGAGGATATTATAATAAAAGTTGGCAATAAAAATATTGAAAAAGCTTCAGATGTTATAGACCAAATAAATAAAAATGGTATTAATAAACAAGTAAATATATTATTAAAGCGTAGAAATAAATTTATTAAATTAAGAGTAATACCAACTGATATAACTAATCTAAAAAATAACTAAAATATTTAATTGTCATTCTGTTTAAGTATTTCGACACACCTAGAAATACATCTACCATCCCTTATATCGCATGTAGTAATGCATTCAAAATAACTTTCAATAGGATCAGAAATTTGAAACTGTTTTTCTCGGAATTGATAATTTTTCATATAAATTATTTAAACTTATTTTTGTATTCTTCAGATTAATCAAGATCGGTAAAATATGTAAAGGTAAATGAGTGATCTTACTTAGCCAAATGTAAACTTTAATAAAAGTAATCAAATTTTTTTAGGACTTTGAGTTTTTTCTAAAAAATATTCGTAATTACCATCATATGAAAATAACTTTGAATCTTTAATTTCGATAATTCTATTTGCAACCTTTGAAATAAAATAACGATCATGAGAAATAATTAATAATGAACCTTTATAATTTTTAATTGCTAATTCTAAGTTTTCCTTAGATTGTAGATCCAAATGATTAGTTGGCTCGTCTAAAAGAAGAAAATTACTAGGATTAATAATCATGAGCGCCAATGCTAATCTTGCCTTTTCTCCCCCACTGAGTTGTTTAATATACTTAAAAACAGTTTCATTTTGAAAACCAAAACCTCCTAAAAATGTTCTTACTTTTTTTTGTGACCATTCTGGAGACTTACTACATATTAAATCAATAACCCTTTCCTCAAGTGAAAGTGCTTCAGCCTGATTCTGCTCATAATAGCTAGTAATTATATTATGTTTACCAAGATTAATTTCTCCAATTTCAGGAGATATTTTTTTCATAATAATTTTAAGCAATGTAGATTTACCAGAGCCATTAGGACCTAATATTGCTATTTTCTCCCCTGAAGAAATCTTTAAATTAACATCTAAAAAAAGAATTCTATCCTCAAAACTATGAGACAAATTTTTAATATTTAAAACTAATTTTCCTGAACGAGGGCAATCTGGAAAATTAAAAACAGGACTTTTTGATTTCGCTAAAGGAGCCTCAATTTTAGAAATCTTTTTCAATTGTTTTTCTCTGCTCTTTGCTTGAGAACTTCTTGTAGCACTAGCTCTAAATCTGTCTATATACCTCTTCTGTAACTCAATTTCTTTTTGTTGTAATTGATATGCCTTATTTTGTGATTCTTCATTTAAAGATTTCTGTTCGACAAAAAAAGAATAGTTCCCATTGTATATTTCAGATATTCCTTTATCTACAAAAATTATTTTTTTACATAATTTATCTAAGAAATATCTATCATGACTGATTATGATAACAGCAATTTTAAGCGATGATAGATATTCTTCCAACCAAAAAATAGTTTCTAAATCTAAATGGTTGGTTGGTTCATCCAGCAAAAGCAAATCAGGTTTCTGTAAGATTATTTTTCCAAGTGCAACTTTCATCTGCCAACCACCTGAAAAATTGCCTACTAATTTATTAGCATCTTCTATAGAAAAGCCTAATTTTGGTAATATTTTTTCTACATCAGATTGCATTTTATAGCCACCTAAAGCTTCAAATTTTGCTTGATATTTTGCGAGTTGATTTACAAATATTTCAAGTTCATCGGAATTTTTTTTTATATCCAACGATTTCATTTTATTCTCAATTTCTAAAAGTTTAATAGCAACAATTTGTATATCTTTAAAAGAACTTTCTAATTCCTGTCTCACAGAAACATTCAAATTACAATCAAACTCCTGCTTTAAATGGGCAATTTTAGGATTTCCCTCTTTGATAATCGTTCCACTTGTTTGCTCTTCCTCTCCAATTAAAATTTTAAATTGGGTTGATTTACCTGCACCATTAGAACCAACTAAGCCAACTTTTTCTCCTTTCTTAATCTCCCAACTAATATTTTTTAAAACAACATCTGTAGAATAAATTTTGCTTACACCTTCAAATCTAATCACTGTTTTAAAAATAGAATTTACAAAATCTGTGGCTTATTTACTAAAAATATTTTGTGGAATAAAATTAAATCATGAAAAGAATAGAACAAATTGTAGTGATTTTCATAGCTGCAGCTCTTGCAATTCCAAGTTATTGGTTTTTTTGGACTTTGGCTGGTGGAGGAGGCTACAACAAAAGAATAAAGCCTATTCCTAATACAGATAATAATTATTCGAAACCTTTTTCTAAAGACCTCCTCGAGCCTTGATTAACCATAGTTTAGTTGCCTCATCATCAATAGTACTCAAATATTCAATAACCTCTTCTTTAGTCACAGAAATATTTAACTCGTCGCCAATATCGCATATTTTATCTAAGGCTTTTTTGGGATTAGTTAAGGCGGTCATAAACAGACTTTGTTTCTTTTTGGAATCGTTGGCTATTAACTTATAGAGCTTTTCAGCATTACTGGACATGTTTTTAAAATCTATTTATTAATAGATTATTACTTCAAGCTACATTTTGTTCATTATATGTATTATTAGATAAATCATTATCCACATCTTTTATCTCTTTTGCAGAGGCATCTGCCATACTTCTTGCGTCTAAACATAAAACTTTTCTTAGTTTCGCAAAGTTAGCTGCGTGAGATTTTCTACCATCTTTTTGTGCATAATACTCAGACTGCTGAAGAATATGGTGAAGATGAGTTAACAAATATGGACTAATTACAGCTGATACCAAAACGTCACTATTTTCATTATCGTGAGAATCTGAATTGACTAATCTTTTTTTCGGTTTATCAATTATCGACCTTTCAGGAGAATCAATTTTTCTTGAATTTTTCATGGGACAATAAAACAATTAATTGATACGGACATAAATTTCCTTACTAATAATATACACAAAGATAGTATCCTTGACTAACTGTGTATACTAATAAGTAACAGTTATCAACTTTGACTCATGGCTACCCGCCAAAACTCAACTAATGGGAAGCCTAAATCCCCCAGAATTCAAGTGGTTCTCCCAGAATTAATATGTGAGCAATTAACTATTTTGGCCGATAATGAATCTAGGACAGTAAGTAATATGGCAAAAGTGTTAATACAAGAGGGTATAAAACAATATTTCGAAAAAGAAAGTAAATCTCAAGTATCAGAAAATAATTTAAATACTGATAAATTTAGAGATGAACTTGAAAAACAAAGCGTCAGAAGATTAAAAAGAGCTCCTCAAAGGATTAGATACTATAAAAAAACTGATTAAAAATAATTAATTTTGAGGCAATTTCTGTAAATCTATAGTTTTACCCATGACTACCAAAATATTTCCTCTTTCCAAAATATATTTTGCTGGAGGATTAACTGTTAACTCTTCAGCAGGTCCTGCAGCAAGAACATTTACTAAATAATTTTTCCTCAAATTTAAATCTCTTAAAGATCTTCCAATAAATTCCTCTGGAACAGTTATTTCATCTATACCAGTTTGATTATCTAGTTCCAATCTTTCTATTAGGTTTGGTCTTACTAGTTCTAAACCTAATCTTTCTCCTTGCATCCTAGATGGGAAAACAACTTTATCTGCACCTACTCTTTTTAACATTTTTTCGTGCAAATCACTGGTGGCTCTCGCTATTACTCTTTTCACTTTGCTACCTTCACTATCCTTAGCAATAAGAGTTGTAGTTATACTTGCTTCAATAGGTTCACTAATACCCACGACAACAGTATTCATTTCAAGAATTCCCGATTCCTTCATAGACTCTTCATCAGTACAATCTACAACTCTCGCTTCTATCGAAGGTTCTAATTGCCTTAAATCATCAATAGCTTTTTCCGAATAATCTGCAGCCAAAACATCAGCACCATTACTAATAAGTTCTCTGCAAACTGCGGTTCCAAATCTTCCAACGCCAACAACTGCAAAAGTGAGTGCTTCATTTTCTCTCTTTTGAGACCACTGCCACCAATCAGCCATAATAAAACTCAGTCAATTCTAAACATATAGATCAGCCCTAGGATAGCCAATTCTCTTTTGTCTATCTATTCTACTCTTATAAAGAGCCTGCCAAAGTGCACTTAAAAGCAAAAGGATCCCAAGTCTGCCCACAAACATACCCAAAATAAGAATAAATTGACCAAAATGATTTAATTTTGCAGTTAAACCAATATCAAAACCAACTGTTGCAAATGCAGATATGCAAGTGAACAGAATTTCTAGGAATGTGAACGATTCTTTTTTAACAAAAGTATTAGTTGTACTAAGCAACATTGCCATTAAAAGAACAAAAAGCAAAGATCCAACTGTAATTCCAACTGCCTTTAGAATAACTTTATCTGAAATCAATCTATTGCTAATAATTACATCTTTCTGACCTCTTAAAGTTGATCTAGTTGCAGCCATTAAAGCAATAAATGTAGTTGTTTTTATGCCTCCACCAGTACCTCCTGTACTTGCTCCAATAAACATAAGCGTCATTAATAATAAGAGGCCCGTATCTGAGATAGAGTTCAAAGAAATCGGAAAATTTGTAAAGCCTGCAGTTCTTGCACTAACTGTTTCGAAGATAGATGACATTAACCGTTCAAACAAATTTAAATCATTAAAAAATTGACTATTTAGCAATGATTCAGTGATAAAGAATCCTAATGATCCAAACAATATAAGAGACAAACTTGTCCTAATAACTAGTCTGGAATGAAGGCTTAATTTCTTATAAGAAAGATTTTTTTTATGACTCCAAATATCATCAATAACCCGCCAGCCCAATCCACCCATAACAATGAGAAAAACAAAAACACTATTCACCAAATAATTTGTTCTATAGTCTTGAAGACTATTTGACATTAAAGAAAATCCTGCATTGTTATATGCAGAAATGCTATGAAAAATCGAGGACCATAGTCTTTCCCAATTATTTTGAATGTCTACAAATCCAAAAGAATATAAGACAATTGCGCCCAAGGATATGATAGTAATCGCAGTAATAGCAATGCTTTGAAACGTTCTACCAATTCCTCCAACTCCAAATTCATCTAAAGTCTTTCCTTTGTCTAATCTAGTTCTTAGCTTTGTACCCTTTACAACAAACCCTTGTAAAAATGTTGTAATGGCCATTAATCCTAGACCACCGGATAAAAGCATAAAAGCTAAGAAAACTTGGCCAAAGAAATTTAAATCAACACCAATATCTATTATGGTTAAGCCAGTAACGGTTATTGCAGAAGTAGATGTAAAAAATGCTTCCCACAAACCAACTTTTGAAGATGAACATAATGGGGAGCTCAAAATTAAAGTTCCAAGGCAAATAATAAACAAGCCTGTAACAATAGTAAATTGCGGTACAGATAGCTTTTTGTAAGCATCTTTTAACTTATAAACCTTACTTGCGAATTTCACGATATTACCCGTAATTTAAAATTATCAATGCTGGCACAGTAAATGACATTATAAATGTTAATCCAGCACCGTATTTTGCGATATCAAAAAATCTATACCTTCCAGGACCATAAACCATTAAATTTGTTTGATAACCCATTGGAGTCAAGAAAGATTGACTTGCACCGAATAAAACAAGCATTATTAAAGCGCTTGGTGAAATTTCTAAAACATTTGAGAATTCAATAGCGACAGGCAAAATCAAAGCAACTGAAGCAGCATTACTTATAAATTGCGTAAGAATAACTGTAGATACAAAAATTACGACTAGTGCAAAATAAAGAGGCATTCCGTCGAGGGCAAAGTTTAGATTAACTGCAATTACATCTGCTAATCCAGTTATCTGCATAGCTACACTAAAACACGATAAAGATCCCAGCAATAGAATGACGTCTAACCTAATTGATTTTTGTATCTCTGCAGGTCTTAAACATCCACAAGCAACCATTGCTATCACTGCCAAAAGAACTGAACCTACTAATGGAATATTAGAAACCGAAGGCAAAACCACCATTCCTATTGCAATTGCAATCGATATAGGTTTTTTTATCAAAAAAGGTAAGTCATCTTCGAATTGATCTAAAATAAGCAAATCATTACTAGCTTGCAAACCTCTTATTGAATCTAGCGGTGCTTGCAATAATAAAACATCTCCAGCCCTTAAAACAGCTTGGCCTAATCTCTCCTGAACAGTTTGCTGACCTCTTCTTAATGCTAAAACTGTTGCATTATGACGCTGCCTAAATCTTAATTCTCTCAAACTTGCACCGGCTAAAGTTGAACCAGCTGGTAATAAGGCTTCAAAAGTCTTAGTACCTTCATCATCTGAGAAAACATTAGCCCTATCGAAAGATGTTTTGTTTTCTCCTAACAGAATAGTATGTTCCTGCTGCAGCCTAAATAAGTCTGCTCTTGTAACGCGGATTATTAATCTATCATCCGGTTCAATCTTTCTATCAGCCAAAGGAGGAAGAATAACTTTTCCATTTCGTTGCAATTCCAGAACATCAACGTCAAATCGTCTTTGCAATCTACTATTTCTGACAGATTGTCCAACTAATTCTGAAGTAGAGGGAATAGTAACTTCAGTAAAATATATATTCATATCACCATTTTTAATAAACTCCTTATCTCTCCCTCTATCTGGCAAAAGCATGTCAGAAACTAGAATCATATAGGTTGTACCTATAAGCCACACAGGAATTCCTATGGAAGTCAAACTAAACAATTCCAAACCTCCATAACCTAATTGTTGACTAATATCACTTACAAGAAGATTGACTGAGCTACCTAATAATGTCAGAGTTCCACCGAGTAAAGTAGCAAAAGAAAGAGGTAATAAAACTTTTGATGGTGATATATTTCTTCGCTCGCACCAACTTTCAATTAAAGGTAACAAAGATGCTACTACTGGAGTATTAGGTACAATTCCAGATATTGGAGCAATCAAAAAAGCTATTAAAGAAATTAATTTCCTTGGAGTTCGAATACTTTCAGAAGAAATCAATTCTCTTACCCTGTCTAAGGCACCACTTTTAAATAATGCTGAGGAAACTGCAAATAAACCCATAAGGGTAATTAAAGAAGGGCTACCAAATCCAGCTAAAGCTTTTTCAGGAGAAAGAACCCCAGTAGATATAAATATTCCTACACATAACAAACCAGTCAATTCTGGTGCAATAGTATTCCTAATAAACAAAATTATTGACATTATTAAAACAACTACCGTTATAAACGCATCAAAATTATTACTAACAACTGCAATTAAATTCATACAAAACTTATTTAACTCAATATACCCAAAAACAATATTTCAAAAAAGTTTAATTAAAATTCTTTTTTAAGAAATTTTTTAAAAATAGATTTTTTTTGGAATATCCATGAAGATGCAGATTTTAAGCTTTCTGTAATATCAGGCAACTTGGAAGCATATATAAGTCTTCTTGCCTCAAAAGCCAATTTCCCAGATAAAGTAACGCCCAGCCCAGAAATTGAAGCTTCGCCTATTCCTAAGCTAATCATTTCACCGTTGTCTTGAAATTCAAAGGGTAAAGGATCTTTCCCTTGAATTAAAAGTTCTAAATTATTAGCAAGATGATTTCCTTCCTGCATAGCGACCTGAGCAGTTATGGGTAAATCCTCCATTCCTTCAACAACTGAAATATCACCAATAGCAAAACAATTTTTATGGTTTTCTATTTGCAAATTATTATTAACTAAAATTCGTCCAAATTTTTTTGTTATTTGATCAGTTTCTAAGTAAGACAAATTAGGTTTAACACCTGCTGTCCAAATCACAATATCTTTATCCAAGGAAGTTATTCCAACCTCACTAGAAATACTAATCTTAGTTTCTGAGACTTCTTTCACTGTGGAATTCAAAAGAACGTTAATTTTTCTTTTTTCTAATGCCTTCTCTGCTTGTTCTCTATTAAAAATTTTGTTTTTATTGAGGATTTCGTTTGATTTTTCTATTACATTAATTTCAAATTGGTCTGTAAATATATCTTTAATTTTGCATGCCAACTCGATGCCAGAGGGACCACCTCCAACTATGAATAACTTTTTATGCAACGCAGTATCTTGTGATTTTTTTAAAAAAGAATTTAATTTATTTAAATCGTGAACATCATTAAAAAAATAACAATTTTCATCTACACCTTTTATAAAAAAACTATTTGGAATAGATCCTGTACAGATAACGAGATATTGATAACTTAATTTTAATTCGTCACTAAATTCAAGAATATTTTCTTTGAAGGAAATCTTGGTTAAAGAATTTTTTAAAAAAGTTATACCCGCATCAGAAAAAATATTTGCAAATTTTGGGGTAGCTTCCCAACTTCTTAGTTCTTTACTTAAAACTTCGTACATTAAAGGTTTAAATACAAAGTTTGTTGCAGAATCAACGACAAGAATCGGTAAAGAAGGATTAAGATTCTTTAAATTCAAAGCCAATGTCATACCTGCAAAACCTGCTCCAACTATTACTATTGGTTTTTGTATTGATTTCATTAGAGAAATATTGTTATGCGTAAATGTATTATTAAACTATACGAATAATTTTTAATTTGAGCGAAATAAAATTAAACTCATAATCAAACTGAAGAATGATTGAAAAAATCCACAAAGATATTCAAACTAACTTGAGGAAATATAATCAAGAGCTTTTAGATATGAAGCCTCAAGGAATGCTTACATGGGGTTATGAAAAATTTGATAATCAATTCGCTATTACAACAAGTTTTGGTATACAGTCATCAGTCCTTTTAGATATGGTCAGCAAATTATCTCTACAAAAAAAAATCAAAATATTTTGGATAGATACAGGTTACCTTCCTCACGAAACATACCATTACGCTGAAAAGCTTATTGATAATTTATCCTTAGAAGTTGAAGTTCTGCAAAGTGAATTATCTCCAGCAAGAATGGAAGCCAAATACGGAAAACTTTGGGAAACAAAAAAAGAGAATGATTTAGATAAGTATCATGAATTGAGAAAGATAAAACCTTTAGAAAATGGTCTAGAAAAATATGATATTTTCTGCTGGGCAAGCGGTGTTAGATCAAGTCAAACAGAAAATAGAAACAAAATGCAATTCATAGATGTAATTCGTCAAAGACTCTCTTTAAGACCTTTATTAAATTGGACAAATAAAGATATTTTTTATTATATGGAAGAAAATAATTTACCTGCCCATCCACTTTTTAACAAAGGTTATTCTTCTGTAGGAGATTGGCATTCAAGCAGTCCCGATGGGATTGAAACAAAGGGCAGAGATACAAGATTTGGAGGTATTAAACAAGAATGTGGAATACACACTAATAAATAAATTGATCATAGAACAATGGTCTCAGATATAAATTTTTTATTAGTAGGCAATAGTAGGCTTCATTGGGCAAAATATTCTAAAAATCAATCTAAGTTCTTCCATACAAAAAAAGAGCACAAAGTTCCCGAAAATATAGATCTTGATCAATTAATTTGGGCTTCTGTAGGAAAACTCCCAAATTTTTTACTGAAAAAAGAAAATGAAATAAAAACTAAAGATATCCAATTATCAAATCTTCCTGATTATTTTGGAGTTGATAGAGCTCTTGCCTGTATTGCCACTTTAAAAATTATTGAAAACCCATTCAAAAAAGATTTGCTAATTGCAGATTTTGGAACAATATTATCAATAACAAAATTGAATTCAAATGGATCTATTATTGGAGGTCAACTTCTTCCAGGTTTTCTAACACAATTAAAATCAATAGAACAAAATACAAAAAATCTTAAAGTTCCCAAAAAATATGATATTCCGACTAGAGATTTTTTAATTAATACAGAGGAAGCAATCTTAAAGGGAGTAATCAACTCTCTTACTGGCGTGATTAATAGTTTATTTAATCCCGAAACAGATATTTTAATAATCTGTGGAGGAGACTCTCAATTAATCACAAAATCTCTAAAGACTCAAAAAGAAAATATTATCAATGCTCCTAATTTAGTTATGGAGGGGATGATTATTCACCACCTGTCCGAAAAAAATTAGCTTAAACCCAAGTCTGCAATTATATGATCAGCCATTATTGCTGCTTTTACCTTTAAGTAAATTTTTTCGATTTTACCATCAGTATCAATCAAAAAAGTATTTCTCATCATTCCCATATATTCTTTTCCCATGAATTTCTTAAGTCCATAGCTATCATAATCAGAAGAAACTTTGAAAGGTTCAGGGTCAGTTAAAAGAATAAAAGGTAGATTAAATTTTTCTATAAACTTCTGATGAGAGGATGCATTATCTTTGCTAATTCCAAGCACAACAATATTATTTTTTTGAAGTAAATCCCAATTCTCTTTAAAATTACATGCTTCTTTAGTACATCCTGGAGTATTATCTTTTGGATAAAAATATAGTATTATTCTTTTACCTTTAAAATCACTAAGAGAAACTTCTTTCTCAAAAGAATCTTTTAATTTAAATTCTGGTGCTTTGTCGCCAACCTTTAGAGCCATTGAAATTATTAAATGAGTATGAATATAAAATACCAAAAATTTGGTTTTATGAGATTAAAGGTGTGCAAGATGTCGCAACGGTAGAAGAAATTAAAACTGCAAAAAATCTATCAAGTTCAAGATCAAAGATTTTTTTAGAAACAAGAGCTTACTTACGAAAATCACTTTCAACAATTTTTGATTTAGACCCCCTAAAAATTCCAATTAATGCACATCCTGGAAAACCTCCAAGTTTACCCTCAGGCATGGGAAATATAAGTTTAAGTCATTGTAAAGATGCCATTACTATAGTCTGGCATAAAAGCAAAATAGGGATTGATATTGAGAGAACAGATAGAGATTTTAATTATTTAAAATTTGCTGAAAAATATTTTTTTCATACCAATAAATCAATTCACAATAGATACTTGACAAAAAATATGATATTAAATCAATGGTGTGCTGTTGAAGCTGCTATAAAATGGGATCATGGAAAATTAGCTCAAGACATTAATAATTGGCAATTTTTTGAAAAGCCAAAAAAGTTAATTCATAAAAAGAAAAACATACATTTAAATTATTCACAGATTAACTTCCATAATTGGAATATAGCTTTAGCCTACAAAGAAAAAACTTCTTTTAATCCTGAGATTATTTGTTGTTCGAAAAATTTTTAGTTTTCTTTTCTATTAAGCAGTTCTTCATATTGAGTTTTTTCCCAGCCATTTTTATTTGGTTCCCATATTTTTAAATCTTTTAAAGATTTGGGAAGATATTCTTGTGCGACCCAATTACCTGGATAATTATGAGGATTGACATAACTATTAGAATTATTTTTTAAATGAAGTGGAACATCAAAAGCATTAGTAGATTTAATTGTTTCAATTGCTTTAAAAATACTTTTGGTACTATTACTTTTTGGAGACAAAGCTAAATATAAAGAAGCCTGCGTTAAAAAATATAATCCTTCTGGAAAACCAACTCTATCAAAAGCATCACAACAGGATTGTACAACTACTATGGCATTAGGTTCAGCTATTCCAATATCTTCACTTGCAGATATCAGTAATCTTCTAAAAATAAAATTAGGATCTTCACCAGCCTCCAGCATATTCGCAAGCCAAAATAAAGTCGCATCTGGATCAGAACCTCTTATGGACTTGATAAAAGCACTTATTACATCGTAATGATTTTGACCATTTTTATCATAAACAATATTTTTCTTTTGAATTGCATCCTCTGCTATTGAGAGATTAATGTTGATTTCTTTAGCATCATTTTCAGCAGTTGTTTCTATGGCCATCTCTAGCGCATTGATTAATGTTCTTGCATCTCCGCCAGAAAATTTAATTAAATGACTTATAGCATCTTGAGTTAAATGGACCTTTTTTGAATCTTTTTTTTTAGAATAGTGAGTGATAACTTTTTGTATTATTTTCTGCAAATCATTTTCTGCCAAAGGAAGTAATGTAAAAATACGAGACCTGCTAACAAGCGCTTTATTAACAGCAAAGAAAGGGTTTTCAGTTGTAGCCCCAATAAAAGTTATAGTTCCATTCTCTATTGAAGGTAATAAAGCATCTTGCTGAACTGCTGTAAATCTATGAACCTCATCGATAAATAAAATTGTTTTTCTTTTTGAATTTATTAATCGATCTTTTGCATTAGCGATTTCATTTCTTAATTCTTTGACACTTGATAATACTGCATTTAACTTAATTAATTTTGAACGCGTATTAAAGGAAATAATTTCAATTAGAGTAGTTTTGCCAACACCAGGAGGGCCAGAAAAAATAAAATTACTAATTTTATCGTTTAATATTGCACTTCTTAAAATCGAATTCTCATTCAAGATTGGTTGTTGACCAAAAAAATCTTCCAAATTCTTTGGTCTTAATTTATCTGCCAAAGGTGCATTATTTTCTATATGAGAGTAATTAGTAAATAGATTTTCTGAATGCATATAAATAAAATCGAAAAATCATTACTTTAAATTCTATGTAATTACTGTAGGAGTTTCCATTTTAGTAAGTTTTGAAATGTTTAATAAAGCATCTAAATCCTTTATTAAAGGTTTCAAAGCGATCTGAGGATTTAACGAAAGATTCTGTTGAGGATTGAAAAATTTCTCAAAGTAAAGTCTTAATGTTGCACCCTTAGTTCCAGTTCCAGAAAGGCGCACAATTACTCGAGAATTATCATCAAGGATCAATCTTAAACCTTGATTTTCACTTATGGAATTATCAACGGGATCTAAATATGCAAAGTTATCTGCAACTTTAACAAAATGGCCAGCAAAACTATTTCCTTTTAAATTTTCGAGCATAGAAATTAGATTACCAAAGATTTGATTAGCAATATTTGAGGGGATTGCCTCATAATCATGTCTTGAATAATAATTCCTACCAAATTGTTTCCAATGATTCTGCATCAAATCACTTACCGAACACTTTTTTTCAGCTAAAACTTGTAGCCAATACAAAACTGCCCATAGTCCATCTTTCTCTCTCACATGATTACTACCTGTTCCGAAACTTTCTTCTCCACATAAAGTAATTAAATTAGAGTCTAAAAGGTTTCCAAAAAACTTCCACCCAGTAGGTGTCTCGAAACAAGGTATATTTAATGCTCTAGCAACATTATCAACCGCTGAGCTGGTTGGCATGGATCGTGCCACACCTGAAATACCATCTTTATAACCAGGGACACATTTTGTGTTAGCAGTGATCACTGCAAGGCTATCACTAGGATTTACAAAACATCCACTTCCTAAAATCATATTCCTATCTCCATCTCCATCACATGCAGCACCAAAACTATAAGCTTTCTTATTTAATAACAAATCAGCCAAGTGAGATGCATAAGTAAGATTAGGATCAGGATGTAAACCTCCAAAATCTTTTAAAGGGTTACCATTCATGACGCAATCATTTGCGAGACCCATTTTTTCAACAAAAATATTTTTTGCATATGGGCCTGTAACCGCATTCATTGCATCAAAGATTAACGAGAAGTCTTTTTTTAAAAAATCACTAATTTGATCAAAATCAAAAATTTTCTCCATCAAATTAGAATAATCTTTTAATCCATCAATAATTTCTAAAGTAGTTTCACCGTAAGAATAAGTTCCATATTCACTAAAATCAGGTAATTGAACTTTAAAAATCTTATAACTAGTTAGTAATTGTGAAGCCTTGAAAATCTTGTTAGTAATTATCTCAGGAGCTGGGCCACCATTAGAGATATTCAATTTCACTCCAAAGTCGCCATCAATCCCACCAGGATTATGGCTCGCAGAAAGAATAATTCCACCAATAGCGTTTTCTTTTCGAATTAAATGTGAAGTCGCAGGAGTAGATAATAAACCGTATTTTGGAACAATAACCTTTTGAACTTTATGAGCAATGCATATTTGGACAATTTTTCCTATTGCTTCAATATTGCCATATCTGCCATCACCACCAACTACTAATGTTGATCTTTTTAAATCTTCCAATGATTGTAAGATAGCTTCAATAAAAATTTCTAAATAATGTTCCTCCTGAAACTTTAAAGTACTTTTTCTTAAACCAGAAGTGCCTGGTTTTTGATCTAAAAAAGGAGAATTGATATTAATTACATTAACTTGAGTCATATTTTTAAAAAACTTCCAAAAATCTAACTAAATTAATGAGGCATTTCGGATGTTCTTAACATAGCGATAAACCATAATGAAGAAATTAATAGTGCACTAAGGATTCCATAGTTAACCCCAAATTTAGAAATTGTAATTGGAACTATTAGTGGAAAAGTTAATGCCCCAAACAATGGAGTAAAAGCTACAATTTTTTTCAGCATTAATTCAATTTATTAAAACCATTCAGTCTCAGCATTATCTTTTTCATTAGTATCGTCAAGTGGTGTAGTTCTTTCAAATTTCATTGATATACTTTTTTCTTGCTCACCAGATACATCAACAGCTTTAATATCATATTTTTGAGTCCCATCTCTAAATGGGACTTGAATTCTAAACGTACCATCTGCAGCAAGGGGTACATCTTCTCCACCTATTGTCAGTTTTGCAGAAGGCTCTGTAGCTCCATAAACAATTAATTCAGCATCAGCAACAAGCCAAAAAGATCTATTTTTAACAATTCCGCTTCCAGAATCATTTAAACCTGATGACCATTTACCAGCACCTGAGTCTGTAAGATTATCATTAAGGTTTGTTGAATTTACATTTTCCATAAATTCTTCAGAACCAACTTTTCTTCTAAGAGGAATGTTAGTTGCTGCTTGATATAACCTTTCATGCATACCATTTTGTTCTGAAACAAAAGGATTTGAAATATCTGGGATTGACTCAGAAGTAGAATCTAAATTAAAAGGTACAAATTTATCAAGAATTTGCTCAGAAGGATGAGAGCCAGGAACGTGGCTTATCGAAGAAAATGCCAATGACATCCAGTTAAAACCATATTTATAACCTAATTCAACTTTGTAATCTCTATCTGCAAGTGGAATTGGCAAGTACCACTCAGTACTATAACTATCAACTGCTATCTCCCTTAATGTTCCTTGATTCAAGTTGCTTCCTTCAGAACCAGATGCATCAAATAGTCGTAAACATAATTTATTAGCTCCCAAAGATTGTGCTTTTTCTCGATCTGAATCAGAAATTTGCCAAAAAACATATGCCCAATCTGGATCACGGGGTAGAAATACTACATTTGTTTTAATTTCTTCACTACTGCTAAAAACATTGGAATCAAAAGTTTCTTCAGATTTTGTCTGGGTTGAAGTATATGTTCTTTTAGTAGATTTTTCTTGATATTTAAGTATTAAATCAACTAAAACAGCTTTTGTTTTACGACTGTATAGCGGAACTGATAATTTACTTGCTTCTTGACGTAATTGTCTGAGGGTTAGTGAGAGTAATTGATCTTTATTCATGATCCCATCAGCCACTTTAAATTCTCCGTTTTTGTTTGGGATCAGTATGTTCTTTTTTTTAGGAAATTGTGTGTCTTTTTTGCCTGTCGTCAGGATCCTCTGACTACTAAAAAATTCTCGAAATTGATATTTATCTTCAAAACAGTTGGTATCAAAGTAATTAATTAATTTTCGGATCTTTTATAAATGTAAATTAATTTTCTTTTTTTTTAAATTTTATTACCTGAATTTGTTAAAGACTCAACAAAAATATATTTTTTCTTCGGGATCAATTAGAAGGGACTTCAGCGTTTTTCAACTAGAAGAACTAAATCATCTATCTCTAAATCCTCAATATTCTTACCAATTCTTTTTGAAAAAGTACTTAATTTTTCCGAGGTGGATTCTAATTGCTCATAAAAAAGATCACTAAATTTTTTATCATCAAATTTTTTGGATTGGTTATCACACCATTCTCTCAGTGGATTTTTATTTTGATATTCAAAACTACTCTCTACATTGATAATTTTTAAAATCTGGAGGCAATGAGCGAGTATTCTTAAATGATGTTTCTTCATAATAGGAAGATCAAGATTATCAATTTCTTGAATAATTTCTACGTTTAAAGCGTTAGACAAGGGATCAAGATGATTAGACATTAATTTTTAGTTTTAATAAAGGGAAAAAACTCAATATTGGGGGTATCTTTCGTTAGAGTATATAAAGCTAATTGTAATAAGTTATTTTTAATAACATGGTCAACGAAAATTTAGTTAAAGATGTAGTAAAAGAACCTTACAAGTATGGTTTCGTTACTGATATTGAAACTGAAAAAATAGAAAAGGGATTAAATGAAGATATCATAAAATTAATTTCACAGAAAAAAGAAGAGCCAAAATTTCTTCTTGATTTTAGATTAAAAGCCTTTAAAAAATGGCAAAAAATGAAAGAGCCTAATTGGGCAGCATTGGGATATAAAAAAATTGATTATCAAGATATCATTTATTACTCTGCTCCTAAGCAAAAAGAGAAAATTTCTAGCTTAGATGAAGTTGATCCCAAACTTCTTGAGACTTTTGACAAATTAGGAATACCCCTTACGGAGCAAAAAAAACTCACAAATGTAGCAGTAGATGCTGTCTTTGATAGTGTTTCTATAGCCACAACTTTTAGAGAAGAACTTGCTAAACATGGAGTTATATTTTGCTCAATTAGTGAAGCAGTAAAAAATCATGCTGATTTGATTGAAAAATATTTAGGTACAGTAGTTCCAGCTAGTGATAATTATTTTGCAGCACTAAATTCTGCAGTTTTTAGTGATGGTTCTTTTGTTTATATCCCAAAAGGTGTTACCTGCCCTATGGATCTATCTTCCTACTTCAGAATTAATAGTGGAGATTCAGGACAATTCGAAAGAACACTAATCATTGCTGAAGAATCAAGTTCTGTAAGTTATCTAGAAGGTTGTACAGCTCCAATGTTTGATACAAATACCCTACATGCAGCAGTTGTAGAGCTAATAGCATTAGACGACGCCTCAATAAAATATTCAACAGTGCAAAATTGGTATGCTGGTGATGAAGAAGGTATTGGAGGAATTTTTAATTTTGTCACTAAGAGAGGAAAATGTTTAGGTAAGAGAAGTAAAATTAGCTGGTCTCAAGTTGAAACAGGGTCTGCAATTACATGGAAATATCCTAGCTGTCTTCTTTTAGGGGAAGAATCTATAGGAGAATTTTATTCAGTGGCTCTCACCAATAATCTTCAGCAAGCAGATACCGGCACAAAAATGATCCATATTGGTCCTAAGACCAAATCAACTATTGTTAGCAAAGGTATTAGTGCAGGTAACTCAAAAAATAGCTACAGAGGACTTGTCAAAATGGGAACAAAAGCTACAGGATCAAGAAATTACAGTCAATGTGATTCAATGTTAATAGGGGATCAAGCTTCTGCAAATACATTCCCATACATCAAATCTCAACAACCCAATTCTGAAATTGAGCATGAAGCAAGCACATGTAGAATCTCAGAAGATCAACTTTTTTATCTCCAAAGCAGAGGTATAGAATTTGAGGAGGCAGTATCTATGATGGTCAGCGGATTTTGCAGAGATGTATTTAATCAGTTACCTATGGAATTTGCTGCTGAAGCAGATAAGTTACTGGCACTTAAACTAGAGGGATCAGTAGGTTAATTTATCAATTTCTAAACTTAAATGCAAAGTAAAATGAAAGAATCAGATCCAATTTTAGAAATTGAAAATCTCTCTGCATCAACTGATAATCTTCCAATTTTAAAAGGGGTTTCACTTACTGTCTATCCTGGAGAAATCCATGCCATTATGGGAAGAAATGGATGTGGCAAAAGTACTCTTTCAAAAATCATTGCAGGACATCCCTCGTATAATATTACAAATGGAGACATAAAATTTTTAGGTGAAAACATCAATTCTCTAGAACCTGAAGAGAGATCTCAATCAGGAATTTTTCTTGGTTTTCAATATCCAATTGAGATTCCAGGTGTGAGTAATCTTGAGTTTCTTAGAGTTTCAACTAATGCTAGAAGGAAATTCCTCAACAAAGAAGAATTAGATACTTTTGATTTTGAAGAATTAGTTAAAGAAAAGTTAGAAATTGTGAAAATGGATCACGCATTCCTATCAAGGAGTGTAAATCAAGGCTTTTCCGGAGGTGAAAAAAAAAGAAATGAGATTCTGCAAATGGCTTTACTTGAGCCCAAGGTAGCAATATTAGATGAGACCGATTCTGGTCTCGATATCGATGCTCTAAGAATAGTGGCATCAGGAATTAAAAAAATATCTAATGCACAAACTGGAATTATACTTATTACCCACTATCAAAGATTATTAGATGAAATTAAACCAAATTATGTCCATGTTATGTCAGACGGACAAATCATAAAAACTGGTGAGAGCGATCTTGCTCTAGAGCTTGAGGAAAAAGGTTATGAATGGACTGATAACTTTATAAAAGAAACCTAAACAAATGGAAATTATTGAAAAAATAAAAACTAATAAATCGGATGAAAACCTAACAGAAATACAAAAAATCTGTCTTCATAAATTACAATCAAGCCCTCTCCCTAATCCTAAAAGTGAACAATGGAGACTTTCAAATAAATCAAAATTTTCAAACTTTTTAAACTACTCCGTGAATGAAAAAGATTCAAAATTTGATACACCTTTTCCAAACACTCCTCAAAGTACTATTAGGTTAGTAATTGGTAATAATTGCCAAATTAATTTATTAGAGGAAAATTATTCAATACAGCAATTAAGTAAAGATGAATTACAAAAATATATCAAGGAACAGTTATCTTTTTTTAAGCAAAACGAAAATTGGAGTGACCTACTAAATCTGTCTTTAAGTTGTAAAAATAATATTTTGGGATTAAAAATAAATGGATCAAAAATTCCTCCTATTGAAATTTTTAGTCATGCATCAAGTAATTCTTTAAACGCAAAAACCCTCGTAATATTTTTAGAAAAGAATTGTGATGTTGAAATATTACAAGTAAATCTTGGCAAAGAAAACTCTTCATTATCTCAATCAACTTTCTTTTGCTTGAAAGAAAATAGTTCCGTAAATCATGGTGTTGTTTCTTACGGTGAAAATAGATCCAATCTATTAAATTCTCTCAATATAGTTCAACAAAAAAATAGTACTTACAACTTAGGATCTTTACATTTCAAATTCAATTACGCGAGATTTGAAATTAGTATTAAACAATCTGCTGGAAACGCTAAAACAAACATCAAAGGTATGCAAATTACAAAAGAAGATGAGCAAATTTCAACCTATACAAAAATAGAATTTAATGGCCCAAATGGATTTCTAGATCAAATTAATAAATCTCTTGCTGATGATAAATCACATGCAATATTTGAAGGTTCAATAATAGTACCGAAAATTGCCCAGAGAACTGATGCTTCACAATTAAGCAGAAATTTACTGTTATCAAATCTCGCACAAATAGATACCAAACCTCAATTAGAAATAATTGCTGATGATGTCAAATGCAAACATGGAGCTACAATTTCGCAACTAAATGAAGAAGAACTTTTTTATATGCGAACAAGAGGGATCACATTAACAGAAGCAAGTAAACTACAATTAAGTTCTTACTTTCAAGAAATAATTTCATTTATTCCCGTTTCTAAAGATAAATGGGATTTGCTTGATAAACTTTTAAATGAGAATTAATGGAAACGATTCAAAATTTTCCTGAAATAACGAAGAAAGACTTTCCTCTTTTAAATAAGAACTTAAAAAGTAATGAGCAAATTATTTATTTAGACCATGCTGCAACCACACAAAAACCAATACAAGTCTTAAAAAAAATCGATGAATATTATAAAAACTTTAATGCCAATGTACATAGAGGCGCACATCAATTAAGTGCTAAAGCAACAGAAGAATTTGAAAATGCAAGATATTTAATTAGCAAATACATAAAAGCAAATTCAACAAAAGAAATTATTTTCACAAGAAATGCTACCGAGGCAATCAATCTAGCAGCTAGATCATGGGGCGAATTTTCTTTAAGAGAAGACGATGAAATTCTTTTATCAATAATGGAACATCATAGCAATATTGTTCCCTGGCAAATGGTTGCAGCAAAAAATAAATGCAAATTAAAATTTATAGGTATAGATAAGAATGGGAAATTAGATATCGACGATTTTAAATCAAAATTAACATCTAGAACTAAGCTTGTTAGCCTAGTTCATGTTAGCAATACTCTAGGTTGCTGTAATCCAATCAAAGAAATCACTAAATTAGCTAAACAAAAAGGTTCTTTAGTGTTAATAGATGCATGTCAAAGTTTGGCGCATCAAAAACTAGATGTGATTGATCTTGAGATAGATTTTTTAGCAGGATCAGGACATAAACTTTGCGGTCCTACAGGTATTGGTTTTCTTTGGGCAAGAGAAGAAATCCTAGAAAAAATTCCTCCTTTCTTTGGAGGTGGCGAAATGATTCAAGATGTTTTTGAAGAAACAAGTACTTGGGCAGATCTACCACATAAATTTGAAGCTGGAACGCCAGCCATTGCAGAAGCAATAGGTCTTGCAGAAGCAATTAATTATATAAACACTATTGGATTGAATAACATTCATGAATATGAAAAGACTATAACTAAATATTTATTTGAAAAATTAAATGAAATAGAAAATGTTGAAATTATAGGTCCATCACCTGATATAGATCCAGACAGAGCATCACTTGCCACCTTTTATGTAAAAAAAATTCATTCAAACGATATTGCTGAAATTCTTGATTCAAAAGGAATTTGCATTAGAAGTGGGCATCATTGCTGTCAACCTCTTCACAGATACATTGGAATTAAATCTACGGCTAGAATTAGCATGAATTTCACAACCAATAAGGAAGAAATTGATATGTTTATAGAAAAATTAAAAGATACTATCAATTTTCTAAAAATCAATTCTTAAATATTCAAAGCATTTTTTAAAAATTCCTGAGATTTTTGCATTACTACTTCTTTATTTTCAATATTTCTAAAACCATGCCCTTCATTATTAAAAAAAATAACATCTGAATATTTATTATTCTGAATCAAAATTTCTTGAATTTTTAAGGTTTGTTTATAAGAAATAACTGTATCTTTTTTTCCATGAAACAATAAGATAGGTTTTTTTATTTTTTTAATATGATTTATCGGTGATCTATTTATATAATCATCATGATTTTTTGCATAATTTCCTACCAAAGAATTTAAATAATCTTTTTCAAATCTATGAGTGTTGTGATGCATATCCTTCAAATCAATAACAGGATATTTACAAATTGCTGCTGTAAAAATAGAACCATATAATAAACAATTCAGGGCAGTTAACCCACCAGAACTATTCCCAAAAATTACTACTTTTTCACTATCAACTTGATTTGATTTAATTAATTCAAGAGCTAATGCTTTGCAATCATAAGAATCAACAATACCCCATTTATAATTCAACCTCTCTCTATATGCTTTGCCAAATCCTGATGATCCTCCATAATTGACTTCAGCAACAAAAAATCCCCTCGACGTCCAATATTGAACTTCAGAATTATATGATCCATCAAAAAATGAAGTTGGTCCACTATGAGCTCTAACAAAAAGCGGTGGTTTTCTAAATTTTTCAACTAGCGGCCTATATAAAAAAGAATGAGTAGATTTATCTTCAAAACCTTTAAACCAAAAAGATTCAGGTTTTGAACAATCTTTTATATATTCAGAATTTATTTCCTCAAAAACATTTGATAAAACTTCCTTTTTACAATCAATTTCAAGTAAATTTCCAAGAAAATCAGATCCATGACCTTTCAAAACTACTTTCTTCTCAAAAACACTAAAATCACTTATTGAGGTAAAAAGAGTAGAAAATTCCTTAACGAATTGAAGATCTTTATATTGTTCAACTACTAAATTATTTTCTTTTTTTGCTAAACAAAATAAATCTTTTATATCCCCTGAAAAAAATGTTACTCCTGAGACCCACTGAGGTACTCCATATTCAACAAAATTTCTCTCTACTCTTTTTTTAATAAAAATATTCTCAATATTACTAGCATCTAAAAACAATAAGTTCCACCATCCAGAACTATCTTCAGAACATACTAAAAGAGTTTCACTTATCCAATAAGGTTGAAAAAAAGAAACTTTTTTTTTGGCATTAATCAGCTTATCTGAGAATTTTTTTATTTTTGTTATCTCTCCATCTAGATCAATTTGAGCAAAACAAAGATCATTTTTCTCCCAGGGCATGTATGGAAAATCCCATTCGACCCAAGAAAGTAAGCTAACAGAAGTATTAGAAGATAATTCTCCAGCAAAATTTTTAAATTTTTTTATTCGGTAAATATCTTGTTTAGTTTTTTTTAAGTTTAAAGAAAATAAGTAATCTCTATTATTTATTTCACATATACCATACAAGAAATTTTTTTGAGAAATAACAAATGAAGAATCAAAATTTCCATCAATTGATTTAGAGAGTTGTCTAGGTTCTTGAACTGAATCTAGAAATCTTTTTTGACTTCTACAATTTGATGCTACCTCTTTAAAAATTTGAAACCATACTGCGTTAGAAATCTGATCTATCCATATCAAATAAAAATTATTTTTTAAATATATACATTTATAAGATTTACCACCATATCCATGAAAGTTATTTTTAATATTGTATTTCTTACTTGTTAATTTCTGAGGAAACGCCTCTTTTTCATTAAAGCGTCTTGCAAAAATAGCATTTTCATTTTGACCTTCACCAACAAGATCAATCCAAAAAATGATATCCCTAACAATAGTTAATTCCTTAAAAGATTTTTTTTCAGATATAGTTTGGCTAATTTTTAACTGATCATCATTACTCATTTAAAAATTATAAAGAATGCAAATTAAAGTGCTAGTATTTTTATAGCTAAACTCTTAAGTAAAAACCTTTTTTTAACGTGGCAAACCATTTTTCACAACTTGCAAAAAAGTCAAGAACAAATGGGAACGCAGAAAAAATTACAAAAGAACAAACAGGGAAGCCATCTCTAGACATTTATAAACTTGGTGATGATGTATTAAGACAAAATTCCAAAAGAATAACTAAAGTTGACGAATCGATAAGAAAACTTGCTAGAGAAATGCTTCAAAGCATGTATGCAGCTAAAGGAATTGGACTTGCTGCACCTCAAATTGGAATCAACAAAGAGCTTCTTGTCATAGACGTAAATTTTGAAGATTCAGCAGCAGAACCTTTAATATTAATCAATCCAGAAATTACAGACTTTGGAACAACCCTTAATTCATATGAAGAAGGCTGCCTGAGTATACCTGGCGTCTATTTGAATGTGGTAAGACCATCAACTATAAAATTAAAATTTAGAGATGAAATGGGACGACCCCGTAAAATGAAAGCAGATGGACTTCTAGCGAGGTGTATTCAACACGAAATGGATCACTTAAATGGAATATTATTTGTTGATAGAGTTACATCAAAAGATGATTTGAACAAAGAACTTTTAAAAGAAGGGTTTAACGAAAAAGACGTTATCTCAATTAGTTAATTTAATGACTGAAACAACAATATTTCAAAAAATCATTAATGAAGAAATACCCTGCGATAAGCTTTATGAAGATAAGTTTTGTATTGCGTTTAATGATATCCAGGCACAAGCACCAGTACATTTTTTAGTGATTCCTAAAAAGCCAATAATCAGTTTATTAGAGTGTATTGAGCAAGATGCAAATTTATTAGGGCATTTACTTTATGTTGGTAGCAAAATAGCTAAATCAAAAAATTTAACTAATTGGAGAACAGTAATTAACACTGGAGCAGAATCGGGACAAACAGTTTTTCATTTACATATTCATTTTTTATCTGGAAGAAAAATGAATTGGCCTCCAGGTTAAAACTCTCGAAAGAAATATTAATGGGTTATAAATAAATAAAAACAAAATGAATACTCCAGAGTCCTTAAATACAGAATCTAAAAATTTATTCAATTTAATTTCAAAAAATTGGGAAGAGCTAGATGATTCACTCAAAACTAAGTTAATAAAAATTTGGAAAGTTTTAACTTATAAATGGCAATTACAAATTTTATTTAATTTACCTTTTCTACTATGGTGGGCATTAGATAAATCTTTTCCAAAAGTTCATGAATTTGATGCAACAATCTTGAATTACTTGAATTTACCTGACTGGGCACTTTCATTTATTGGCTTTGGTCAATAGACTGCTAATAGTTATAATTTATCTCATAACACTAGTCGAGTAATGAATAAAGCAGTTAATAATAAATCCAAAATACTGTACCAATTACAAAAATTAAGGAAGCTATCGCAGCCGTTTTTTCTTCCAATAGACCAATGCAATGGATTCCAATTCATATGGCTTTTGATTTCTCTTTTATTTTGTGTTGGTGGAGTAGTACTTGTTGGTCTTACAGGAATAATAAGTTTTTTTGAAAGCTTTCAACCAATTTTTCTTGAAAAGTATTTCGGAGGTGTAGTAAGTACTGTCAATTCAATTTGGGCTGAGAGTTGGGGATTGCTTTTCTCTGCATTATTTCTAATTGGATCGGGAAGCTTTTTCAGCTTAAGACGTCAATTAAAAAACCGTAGATGGTTACATTGGTTATTCCTCGCGATAATTGTATTAATGCTTTTAGCTGTAAACGGAATAAACGCAGGTATTGGATTCATTGCAAGAGATTTAACAAATGCTTTAGTAGAAAAACAAGAAGATGGATTTTATCGGATATTGGGGATTTACGCTTGTTGTTTCGCTGTGGCTCTACCAATACGGGTTTCCCAGATATTTTTTACATATAAGTTAGGAATAATTTGGAGAGAATGGCTTTCAAAAAGTCTAGTCAAAGATTATATGACCAATAAAGCTTATTACCAGTTAAATCCCAATGATGAAGAACAAACCGATGTAGATAATCCTGATCAAAGAATCACAGATGATACCCGAGCTTTTACCGGGCAAAGTCTCTCTTTCACATTAGGTATTTTTGATGCCTTACTAACATTTTCACTTAATATTCTTATTTTATGGAGTATTAGTACAACACTTACTTTTTCTTTATTTGGTTACGCCGCATTTGCGACTTCTATCCTCTTAATTGCTGGAAAAAATCTTGTAAAGATTGACTTTGATCAACTCAGATATGAAGCAGATTTTCGATATGGCTTAGTACATATTCGAGATAATGCTGAATCAATAGCCTTTTACTCTGGGGAGAATCCTGAGCGAAGTGAAACTGAAAGACGCTTAGGAGAAGTGGTGAGAAACTTTAATTTACTGATTATATGGAGAGTAATAATAGACGTCATGAGAAGATCCATTAATTATGCTGGAAATTTCTTTCCATATTTAATAATGGCAATCCCTTACTTTAAAGGTGATATTGATTATGGACGCTTTATTCAGGCAAGCTTTGCATTTGGAATGGTTGAAGGTTCGTTATTTTTCATTGTTAATCAAATCGAAGAACTTGCAAAATTTACTGCTGGTATTGGCAGATTAGAAGGATTCCAATCAAAAGTTGAATCCATTAGTCAAACCAACCCAACAAGCAATCAAAATGTTATTTCAGATTATCCCTCAATTCTTATTAATAATGCTGACCTTTGCCCACCAGGATCAAATAAAACAATAATTAAAAATTTAAATTTGAGCATCGACAATAATCAATCACTATTGGTAGTAGGACCATCCGGGTGCGGAAAAACATCTTTACTAAGGATGATTAGTGGTTTATGGGAACCCGATCAGGGAGTAATTAAAAAACCAAAAATTGGGGAATTATTATTCATACCTCAAAAACCATATATGCTACTTGGTTCTTTAAGGGAACAATTATGTTATCCCACAGAAGTCAAGAAATTTAGTGATGAACATCTCACTTCTGTACTTCATGAAGTAAATTTAAAAACTTTAGTGGATCGATATCCTAATCTTGATATCAAACAAGATTGGCCACGAATTCTTTCCTTAGGCGAGCAACAAAGATTGGCTTTTGCAAGACTCTTACTAAATTCTCCAAGATTTGCAGTACTTGATGAAGCAACAAGTGCTTTAGATATTAACACTGAAAAAAAACTATACAGTTTACTTAAGGAAAGAGAACTTTCTCTTATCAGTGTTGGACATAGACCTAGCTTAAAAGATTTTCACGAGAATATTTTAGAATTAAATGGATTGGGAGACTGGCAATTATTGACGTCTGATAAGTATAATTTTAAGGATTAACAAAAAAAATGAATTCGAAAGAAGAACAAACTAACTCTGAAGTCAATAATCTAGAGAATGAGAGTTTTATAGAACAGCAGAAAGATCCAAATTATATCAATGAACAAATTGGAGATAATCAATTAGATGAAAAATCGATAGAAATTAAAGATGAATATAAATTTGGATGGAGTAGTTATTCTGAAAAAACTAATGGAAGATTTGCAATGATTGGCTTTCTTTCAATAATATTGATTGAACTATTGAGTAAACAATCGTTTTTAAAATGGGCAGGAATCCTATAATTAATCATCAAATCTAGAACTGTTATCTCTGGGTTTTTTCTTGTTTGTTCCAACGTTATATCTGCTATTTTGATTTTTTGAACTTGATCTAGCTGAAGAGCTTACTCTACGAGTCTCACGTGTTTTTTTAGCTTGACTAGCATCTTTAAATGAAGCATCTTCTACTTGAGCTGTTGAGGTTTGCTGCCTAATAGGGGATCTAGTAGGTTTCTTTCTTAATGGAGAAGAATCAGCAGGAGGTGAGATATTATCTTGTCTAGAAACTGTACGATTCATTCTGGGTCTTGAACCTGTTTTAACTTCATCACGAGATAAATTTCTTCTTTCACCAAAGTTATTTGTTTCTGGTTGTTTCCTATTTCTATCTTCAGAAGTCTGTCTTCTCCTTCTTATAGGCTCGTCGTCATTTTCAAATTGACTAATTCCCCTTGTAGATGGCCTACTTCTACTTGCTGCAGCAGAGGGTATGGCTCTTGAAACATTCCTCCTACGAGATCTCCCCTCCGTAAAGTCTTCTTCAAATTCATCTTCTTGAGGTTTAAATCTTCTAGAGGGTCTTTCAGATTCTTCAAACCTATCATAATCGTCATTAAATCGACCTCTAGAATTTCTTGGAACATCAGAAATAGGATCATCATCAAAATAAGATGACCTTCTAGCTTGATCAG
>QCBV01000006.1 GCA_003279015.1 Prochlorococcus sp. AG-347-J19
TGTCATTCTGAATAATATTGTCTTTTGTATTTTTAGATCTAATAGTAAATTTTCAATCCTTTTTAATACATCAGGTAATATTCTTTCAGCTTCAGTCATTGCAAGACCACAAAGTGGTAAAGCAGGACAAGCTAAGGCGTGTCTTTGTATTTCATTAATGTTTTCTAAATTTTCGTATCCAATTTTTGATAGAGATTTTTGAATTTCACCTTTGTTTTTATTGGCGATATTACAAAGTAAAATATCTTGATTAGGTGTGAGTCTTAAATCTAAATTATATTTTTTAACAATACTTGTGATGGTATTCTTCTTTTCTCCAGATAATCTCCCTGATAATAATGGTAAACCTACGAAACAGGAGGTTTTATTTTGTTTATGCCAACCTAGGTAATCAATAAGAACCTTATCAGGTTCTTTTCTGATTTTTTTAATTTCTTTTTTGAAATACTTATCAGAAAGTATCTTTTTGAACCATTTAATACCTTTTCTATGAAGAAGATATTTCATTCTAGAATTCTTTCTTGATTTCCTATCACCATAATCTCTTTGAATAGCCACAATGCTTTGAATTAATTCATAAACATTAGGTTCTTCAACATATCCAAGTGGATCTGCAATTCTGGCAAAGGTCTCCTCATTATTATGTGTGCGACCCATACCACCTCCAACATAGAAGTTGCACCCTTCTAGGTTTCCATCTTTAGAAGTAAAGGCAACTATTCCTATGTCATTGGTAAGAAGATCAACAGAATTGTCACCAGGAACCGTCACAGCACATTTGAATTTTCTCGGTAAATAAGTTGAACCATAAAGAGGCTCATCTTTTATCCCACTAAAAACATTATCTTTGAATTGGAGCTTCCTAATTGCTTCAATATCTTTGTCGGGCTTTATGGTGTACTCTAAATCTCCATCAGCCCAAAGCTCTAAAAAAGTACCTTGGCCAGCCATTGGGGTGAGAAGATCTGCAACTTTTTTTGCCAATGCTCTTGCAATATTATAGTCTGGCGAATCAAATGGAGCCGCAGGGGCCATGACGTTTCTATTAATGTCTCCACATGCAGCTAATGTGGAACCCATTGAATTTACTATTGTTTGAATTACTTCCTTTAGGTTCTCCTTTCTGATCCCATGCATTTGAAAGGCTTGTCTTGTAGTGGCTCTAAGTGTTCCATTACCTAATTTGTCAGATAATTCATCTAATGCTAAAAATAATTTCCCAGGGACTTCACCTCCTGGATTTCTTAACCTAAGCATCATTTGCCAATCTTTACTTTTGCCCGGCCTTCTATTTTCCCTGTTATCTTGTTGATAGCTACCATGAAATTTTAATAACTGTACTGCATCATTAGTAAAATGATCACTCTCATTGATTAATTCTGTAGCAAGTGGTTCTTTAAGAAATTGGCTACTTTTTTTAAAATTTTCAAATTTAGAGACTTCTAGTCCATTTGCTAAACAAACGGTCTCTTCCTTAGCAGAATCTTTTTTCTTTTTTACTTTCTCAACCTTGATCAAAGGACCAAAACATATCTCTTTTTATACATTAGCGAAAAGCTTATTTAACTGGTAGTAAATTATAGTAAGTGAAGTCATATTTTTTTCTTGTCTAAATATTTACTTGAGATAGGAACAGAAGAGTTGCCCGCAAATTTTTCTCATGCTGTTCTAAAGCAATTTAAATCTCTAATAGAATTTGAATTGGATAAAAAGTTAATCAAATTCGAACATATAGTTGTTACCTCCACACCAAGGAGGATAGTTCTTCTTCTCGAAGGTTTAGTTGATTATGCAGAAGATAAGATAATAGAAAGAAAAGGGCCTAAAGCAAATTCAGCTTATTTAAATGGATCTCCTACTAATGCTGCTTTAGGATTTGCTAGTAGCTTAGGTATAGATGTAGGTGAGCTAGAAATAAAAAACACAGAAAAGGGTGATTTTGTATTTGGAAAAAAAATTGAGAAAGGACTATCAACAAAAATTTCTTTGTCTTCGATTATCCCAAAATTAGTAAAGAGTCTTCAAGGCCCTCGATTTATGAAATGGGGCGCTGGGAACATGAAGTTTTCAAGACCTATTAGATGGATTGCCTCTATTTATAATGATGAAATTCTTGATTTTGAATTTGATGAATGTGATCCAAAGATTAAAATAAGTAATAAAACAAAAAGTCATAGGCTAATCAATGAAGTTTTAGAAATTCAGAATCCTAATGATTTTTTTGAATTATTGAAACGAAATAGAGTAATAGCTATTCGAAAAGAAAGAAAAGAAAAAATTGAAAGTTTAATAAATCAGGCATCTAAATCTTTGAATTTGAAACCTGACCTTTCAGAAGGATTACTAAATGAACTAACTGATTTGGTTGAATGGCCAGACTTAATTATTGGCAAATTTAGTGATGAATTTCTGGATCTTCCGGTTGAAGTTCTTTCAACAGTCATGAAAAGTCATCAGAGATACGTTCCTCTTTTATTGAAAAACAAAAGTTTTTCTAAACTAGATTTAAGCTCTGAAAAAAATATTAGTACAACTTTCTACGTTATTTCAAATGGTCTTGAAGAATCAAATAATAATATTGCCAAAGGTAATGAGAAGGTATTAAGGGCAAGGTTTTCAGATGCAAAGTTTTTCGTGGAAAGTGACAAAAAAGTTTCTTCAATCAAAAGAAATGAAAAGCTTAAATCTGTTTCATATTTGAAAGGACTTGGAAATATATTTCAGAGGGTAGAAAGGATAGAGGAAGTTACTAAAAAAATTCTTAAATTTTTAAATGATAAGTCTTTAGAAGAAAAAAAAATAATAGAAGCTGCTAAATACTGTAAAAACGACTTATGTAGTGAAATTGTTTTCGAATTCCCTGAGCTGCAAGGAATAATGGGTGGTAAATATCTTAAATATGAGGGATTTAGTGAGGATGTTAGCTTGGCTGTCGCTGAACATTATTTACCTTCTTTTTATAAGGATGCTTTGCCCTCTACAAAATATGGTGCAATAGTTTCTATAGCAGATAAGGTCGAAACTTTAATAAGTATATTTATTTCTGGTAAGCGTCCCAGTGGATCATCTGATCCTTATGCTTTAAGAAGAAATTTGAATGGAGTGATTAAAATAATTTGGGATTATGAACTTGATTTACCTCTAGATAAATTATTCAACGAACTTATTGATTTTTGGAAAATCCTATTTCCGAATTTAAACTTCTCAAGAGGAAAAGTATTCAATGATTTAAATGAATTTTTAGTTCAAAGAATTGTTAGTCATCTAGAAGAAATATCACTAAGTAAAGAATTAATAAAGGCCGTTTGCTCTTCTGATGAAATATCTCAAAAAAGAGTATTGAATATTGTTGATCTTAAAAATAGGATCAAATCTATTATGAATTTTAACGAAAAGGAAAATTTTGTTGAAATCCAGAAGGTAATTACTAGGGTAAGCAAATTAGCAAATAAAAGCGATATTTCAAGAGACGCTCTCTCAACAAGAGATTATGTAAACACAAAACTTTTTGAAAAAGATTGTGAATTCAAAGTTTTTGAATTTATTGGAGAATTAGAAAAACTTTTTTCAGAAGGTTATTGCAATTATTTGGAACTTCTAAATTTGTTTGAGGTTAATGTAAACACTATCAAGGATTTATTTGATAATGAAAAAGGAGTCCTAATAATGTCAGAGGATTTAAAAATAAGAAATAATAGACTCAATTTGTTGAGTTTAATTAGAAATTATTCCCTAAAGATCGCTGACTTTACACTTTTGAACTCTTAACTTTAATTCCTCCCTTTATTGAATAATTTTCTAACATTTTTTCTACATCTTTATCTTCCCTGACAGCACTGTCAACAGGTTTATATTTTAGAGGTGCTAGTGCCTTTCCTCTTAAGATTGAGCCAAGTGTAAGCATCGTGATTTTTAGTTGTTGTAATGGTTTCATTGAAACAACTCTTTTGTATAAGTAACTATCAAAAGTAAGTCTTTGTACATCCATGTCATCACACATCTCAACAAAGGCTTCTCTTGCAGAATCATTTCTATAGAAAATATTTTGAAGGATTTCTAGAACTTTATAGGTCGTACCATATTTTTTATCCCATTTTTTTAAATAGTTTTTTAAATCCTTTTCTGTTGGAATTACTTGACCATTTTTTGATGCTTCAACAATTTCTTCAGCACACATTCTTCCACTTTTTGCAGCAAAATAAATACCCTCTCCAGAACTTTTTGTAACATAACCAGCTGCATCACCAACCAATGCCATTCTCCCAACTACTCTTCTTGGCCTTGGATGCTCTGGAATAGGGTGAGCTTCTACCTTTATTACTTCACCATTAACAAGTCTTTTCTTTGCCCTATTTCTCACTCCCTCTTGAAGTCCTTTAATTAATGACTGATTTTTTTGCATGGTTCCTGTGCCCACAGCAACATGATCATATTTAGGAAATACCCATCCATAAAAATCAGGAGAAACATCAGTTCCAACATACATTTCAGCAAGATCTTCGTAGTAACTCATTTCTTCTTTAGGCAATTTAATTCTTTCCTGAAATGCTATAGCAACTTTGTAATCACCTGCATCCATTGCTTTTGCGACTCTGCTATTGGCTCCATCAGCTCCGATCAAAAGGTCAACAGTAAGCTCTTTTAGTTCCCCCTTTTTATCTCCATTCGTAAAATCTGAGTAGGAAAGCTTATATGGCCCTTTATTATTATCGCCAGTATCAATAGAAGTAACTAATCCATTTATTAATGTGGCACCAAGATCTGATGCTCTGTTGCGCATAAAGGCATCCATAACTTCTCTTCTACACATCCCAATAAACTCATTATCACTTTTTCCATAAACTCTATCTAAACTTATATCTACTTCTCTATTCGATGGAGATATCATTCTCATATGCCTTACTTTTCTATCAATAATTGACTCAGGTAAATCAAATTCTTCGACCATGCAAAGTGGAATTGCTCCTCCACATGGTTTTGCATTATCTAATTTTCTCTCGAAGAGCCAAGTTTTTATTCCAGCTTTAGCAAGTATTTCTGCCGCACATGAACCACTTGGACCTCCACCAATAACTGCTACCCTCAACATATGAAAAAAAATAATACTGTATATAAAACCTACATCTTTTTTGCTTATAAAAGTGCATTTCTTAAAATAATGGTTAATATCGAAATATGTTTGCCAGGTTCACTTCTAAATATTGGAACAAAACAAAGATTTAATTCAATTTGACATACCTTTAGCTAAAAGAATCCACTTAAATAATTCCAACTCAATAATTAAGAAAAAATTATTAATACTTTCTCCATTTATTTTGCTCCTATGTTCTATCTTTACATTGCGATTAATTAGAAATGTAGAAATAGGACCCCTTGATAATCTCAATTTTCAGTCTCAGATAAATTACGATCATAGACTTTTGGGGCATTTACCCTATGCTGAAATTCCTAAGGAAAAACTAGTTTTAATTGAGCCTAATATTGAAGTTCATATGGATATGAGAGATTCTCTACTAAAGATGAGAGAAGAAGCCAAAAAGGATGGGATATACTTAGTTTTCTTAAGTGGCTATAGATCAATAAATTTGCAAAACGATATCTTTTATTCTTTAAAATCTATTAGAAATCAAGAAGCGGCAGAAAGAGCTAGAGTTTCAGCTCCTCCAGGCTATTCTGAACATAGCACAGGTTTCGCAATCGATATTGGTGATGCTACTCAAAGAGAGACAGACTTTGAAACCGACTTTGAAAATACTGACGCCTTTAAATGGCTAATAAAAAATGCAGCTAAGTTTCATTTTAAATTGTCGTTCAACAAAGATAATAAATATATAGATTACGAACCCTGGCATTGGAGATATGAGGGTTCAATTGAAGCATTAAAAGTTTTTGAAAGCTCAAATAGAAAATTTTAAATTTAATTGATTAATTTAATTATTCAATTAGATTATATTTTTCAAAGTCTTAAAGCGAAAATTCTCATAATAAGCATACTTTGAGTTAGCCTTAATAGAGTCAATCTACTATTTATATAAATTCTATAAATGTCATCTTCGATAAAAGAAATTAGAAATGTTGCAATTATTGCTCACGTAGATCATGGGAAGACAACTCTTGTAGATGCATTATTATCTCAATCTGGAATATTTAGAGACAATGAAGTTATCCCTACATGTGTAATGGATTCAAATGATCTTGAAAGAGAAAGGGGGATAACAATTCTCTCAAAAAATACTGCAGTAAATTATAAAGATACCAGAATTAATATTATAGATACACCTGGACATGCTGATTTTGGAGGAGAAGTTGAAAGGGTTTTGGGAATGGTTGATGGTTGTTTGCTTATTGTTGATGCAAACGAGGGACCTATGCCTCAAACAAGATTTGTTTTAAAAAAAGCATTAGAAAAAGGACTTAGGCCTATAGTTTTTGTAAATAAAATTGATAGACCACGTGTAGTACCAGAAATAGCAATTGATAAGGTCCTTGATTTGTTTTTGGAATTAGGAGCTGATGATGATCAATGTGATTTCCCTTATCTTTTTGGGAGTGGCTTATCTGGTTTCGCAAAAGAAGAGATGGAATCTAATAGTGACAATATGATGCCTCTTTTTGAAGCTATTATCAGACACGTTCCACCTCCAGTAGGTGATGCTAATAAGCCTCTTCAGCTACAAATAACTACATTGGACTATTCTGATTTCTTAGGCAGAATAGTAATTGGAAAGATACACAATGGAACTATAAAAAATGGCCAACAGGCCAGTTTAATTAAAGAAAGCGGAAAAACTATTAAAGGTAAAGTTAGTAAGCTTTTAGGATTTGAAGGATTACAAAGAATTGATATAAATGAAGCATTTGCAGGTGATATTGTTGCTGTTTCTGGTTTCGATGACGTCAATATTGGTGAGACCATAGCATGTCCAGATTCTCCTCATCCTCTTCCATTAATCAAAGTTGATGAACCTACCTTAAATATGACTTTTGTTGTCAATGATTCACCATTCGCGGGTAAGGAAGGGAAATTTGTTACTAGTAGACAATTAAAGAATAGATTGGAGAGGGAACTTTTAACAAATGTTGCCCTGAGAGTAGAAGAAACTGATTCTCCAGATAGGTTCTCAGTTTCAGGAAGAGGAGAATTACATCTAGGGATATTGATTGAAACCATGAGAAGAGAGGGTTTTGAGTTTCAAATCTCACAACCTCAAGTAATTTTCAGAGAAATTGATAGTGTTGAATGTGAACCTATAGAGACTTTGGTTTTAGATGTACCTGAAGTATCTGTTGGTTCTTGTATTGAAAAACTTGGATCTAGAAAGGCAGAGATGAAAAACATGCAGACAAGCTCAGACGGAAGAACTCAATTAGAATTTCTTGTTCCATCAAGAGGATTAATTGGATTTCGTGGGGAATTTGTAAGAATAACCAGAGGTGAAGGTATCATGAGTCATTCGTTTTATGAGTATAAACCTAAAACAGGAGACTTTGAAACCAGAAGGAATGGCGTTCTTATAGCTTTTGAGGAAGGTGTAGCCACATTTTATGCTTTAAAGAATGCTGAAGACAGGGGAGTATATTTTATTAAACCTGGTGTAAAAGTTTATAAAGGAATGATAATTGGAGAGAATAATCGACCTCAAGATCTTGAGTTGAATATATGTAAAACCAAGCAGTTAACTAATATGAGGTCTGCAGGTGCAGAAGAACTTGATACTTTGCAATCACCTGTCGATATTACCCTTGAAAGAGCACTCGAATATATTGGTCCAGATGAAATGCTGGAGGTAACACCGGATTCAATAAGAATGAGAAAAATAAATAAAAAGAAAAAAAATTAGTAATTGGTTTATGAACGAAGAAAGTACAAAAAGTTTTCAAGATTCCCTTATTACAGCTTTAAATCTTTTTAACAAACATGAATGGTATGAGGCTCATGATGCTTTTGAAGAAATATGGAATTACGTAGATGGTGACGAAAGACAAGTTATACAAGGAATTTTACAAGTATCTGTCTCTCAGTTTCACTTAAGTAAAGGGAATTTAAATGGAGCCACTATTTTGCTTGGAGAGGGTTTAGGCAGAATAAAAACTAGAACCAAGATTGATTTAGGGATTGATCTTGAGTCCTTCTGCCAATGTTTGGAAGATTTATTGAGGAAATTACAATATAAAGAACTATTAAACGAGAACGATAAGCCTTTTTTGAAACCTCTTTGATGAATATATCTTTATCTTCAATTAAATTGTTATTATATATTTCATTTTTTTTTCAAGAAAATAAGAAAACTAATCGATCTCAAGGAAAATGAACCTAAATATTCATAAAGTATCCCTTTCAATTAAAGGAAGATTAATCGTCAATGATGTTTCCATAACTGTTAATCCAGGAGAAGTTGTAGGTTTGATGGGACCTAATGGTGCAGGGAAAACTACAACTTTTAATCTTGCAGTTGGGAATATAAAACCAGATAAAGGTGAAATTTTAATGAATGGGAAAAATATAACGAATCTTCCTCTTCCAATTAGATCAAGACTTGGATTAGGGTACTTAACTCAGGAAGCTAGTATATTTAGAGATCTCACTGTTAAGGATAATATAGATTTGGCTTTACAAAATTCATCTTATAGTAGAGCAGCGATAAGAAATAGAAGAGAACAACTAATTAATGAATTTAATTTGAATAACTTTGTAGATAATTATGGTTATCAACTTTCAGGAGGAGAGAGGAGGAGGTGTGAGATAGCTAGGGCTCTCACTATAGGCAGAAAAGGACCTAAATATCTGTTATTAGACGAACCTTTTGCTGGGATCGATCCTCTAGCTGTTAATGATCTGAAGAAACTAATTCTTAAATTAAGTAGTTATGGGGTAGGGATTCTCATTACAGACCATAACGTGAGGGAAACCCTTCTAATTACTGACAAATCATATGTATTAAGTGAAGGAAAAATTTTAGCTAACGGTTCATCAAGTGAATTGGCTCATAATCCAATAGTTAAGAAGTATTATCTAGGAGATAATTTCAAACTTTGAAATGCTTTTTAAAAAATAAATTAAAAATTTATTATTAAAGATTTACTCATATAAGAATGATTTTAATTATTATTTGTTTGTCATTGAATATTAAAACTTGAGATATTTCTAGAAATGATACTAGATAATTTTTTTAAAAATTTAATATACGAACCAGTTTCAGTTTTAGGTCTTTTAGTTTTTTATTTTTTATTAATTAACTTACCAATATCTTTGGGTGCAGTTTTTAAAAAAAAGTCTTCTTCTACTGTAAGACTTATTACGATTTTAGTGAATTTATTAATAACATTACAATTACTTTTTAGGTGGTCAATTTCTGGGCACTTTCCTATTAGCAATTTGTATGAGTCTCTTTATTTCCTTACTTGGGGTATCACTTTAGGTCAACTATTGGTTGAAAGAGAATACCAAGCTCCAATAATTCCCTCAATTGCTATACCTATTGAGTTACTGACTGTGGCTTTTGCTTGTTTTGTTTTGCCTGAGGATTTGAAATTATCATCCAACTTAGTTCCAGCTTTAAGGTCTAGTTGGTTAGTGATGCATGTTAGCGTCGTAATGCTTAGTTATGCAGCATTAATAATAGGTTCTTTACTTTCAATGTCCGTTTTGTTTATTAATAAAAATAAGCCGCTTCAAATCAGAAGTAGTTCTACAGGTATAGGAGGATTTAAGCTTTCAAACAGCTATCCTGTAAATAATTTAGTTGAACCTTTTGAATTTTCTCATTCTGAAGAATTAGATACATTAAGTTATCGTTCCATTTTAATCGGCTTTGTTCTTTTGACTCTTGGGTTAATTTCAGGCGCGGTCTGGGCTAATGAAGCTTGGGGCACATGGTGGAGTTGGGATCCTAAAGAAACATGGGCATTTATCTCGTGGTTATTTTATGCCGCTTATCTGCATATGAGGATAAGCAAGGGTTGGCAAGGGCGTAAACCAGCATTATTAGCATCTACTGGCTTTTTAGTGGTTTTAGTATGTTACTTAGGAGTTAATTTCTTAGGAATAGGATTACATAGTTATGGCTGGATCTTTGGATGATTTTTTAATCACCCAGAATATTTATTAAGGTTCTGAGAGAACATTCCCCTTTTGTGCTTCTTGTGCAACTTTTCTCAAATCATCACATCCCTCTTTTAATGTTGGGTAAGCAAACATTCCACTACCTGCGATAAAACAATTCGCGCCAGCATCGGCACATTGTGAAATAGTCCAATTTGCTTTTATCCCCCCATCAACTTCAATGTCGACATTTAAGTTTTTTTCGATAATAAAGTTTCTTATTTCTCTAATTTTATTAAGCATTGTTGGTATATAAGCTTGTCCTCCAAACCCTGGATTAACTGTCATAACCAAAACATGATCAACCATGTCCATAATGTTTTTAATCATTTCAAAAGGAGTATGAGGGTTTAACGCAACAGAAGGGGATCCTCCTAAATCTCTTATTCTTCCTAGAACTCTATGCAAATGAATATTTGCTTCGGCATGAGCTATTACAACTCCTGGTTCACCATTTGCCCCTTTTGTAGCGTTTACATAAGATTCAAGCATGGTTTCACAGTTGTACTGGCTAACCATTAATTGAGTTTCAAAAGGCACATTGCAATATTTCCTGCATGCAGCAATCATTTCAGGACCAAATGTAAGATTTGGTACGAAATTCCCATCCATTACATCAAATTGAATTCTATCTACCCCAGCTTCCTCGAGCTCTTTCACACATGCACCCATATTTGCCCAATCTGCTGGTAAAACTGAAGGAATTATTTGAATTGGTCTATTAGCACCAGTTAAATTTTCTTGATTTGACTCAGTCATTTAATTTTTAAAATATTTAATAAAGATACTATATTTAGTTGTTTATTCCTAATTTCAAGTCACGGCCTGATAAAGTAACAGCTGTAAAGAGTTAAAAAAAGCTTATTAGCATAATAAATTTCATAAAAAATGCCATTTTTTATGAGATCATACTCAAAACCTTTTAGAAAATCCTCAAAATTTAATTGTGAATCAAACTTTAATTCAAGAAATTCTCGAAGTTGTCGAGCAAGCAGCTATTGCCTCAGCGAAACTAACAGGACTTGGTCAAAAAGATGAAGCTGATGCTGCAGCTGTCGAAGCAATGAGATTGCGAATGGGCAAAATTGAAATGAAAGGGAAAATTGTTATTGGGGAAGGAGAAAGAGATGAAGCTCCTATGCTTTATATAGGTGAAGAGGTTGGGAGTGGAAGTGGTCCAGGGGTTGACTTTGCAGTAGATCCTTGTGAAGGAACAAATCTTTGTGCGAATAATCAAAGAGGTTCTATGGCGGTCTTGGCTGCCTCTGATACTGGTGGTCTTTTCAATGCTCCTGATTTTTACATGAATAAACTAGCAGCGCCTCCTGCTGCCAAAGGTAAAGTAGATATTAGAAATTCAGCCACTGAAAACTTGAAGATACTTAGTGATTGCTTGGGCCTTTCTATTGATGAGCTTACTGTAGTGGTAATGGATAGAACTAGGCATAAAGATTTAATTAAAGAGATTCGAGGATGTGGTGCAAAAGTACAACCGATTTCTGATGGTGATGTTCAAGCTGCGATTGCATGTGGTTTTGCAGGTACTGGAACACATTGCTTGATGGGTATAGGTGCAGCTCCGGAGGGTGTTATTTCAGCTGCTGCAATGAGAGCTCTCGGCGGACACTTTCAAGGACAACTAGTCTATGATCCAGCAATCGCTCAAACTTCTGAATGGGCTGATTACACAAAAGAAGGAAATATAAAACGTCTTAATGAAATGGGCATAACAGATATAGATAAAATCTATGAAGCAGATGAATTGGCATCGGGAGAAAATGTTGTTTTCGCTGGAAGTGGAATAACTGATGGATTATTATTTGACGGAGTTAAATTTGAAAGAGATTGTGTTAGAACAAGTAGTCTAGTTATTAGTACATTAGATAGTACTGCAAGGTTCACAAATACAGTCCATATAAAAGATGGTGCCAAGAGTATCAGCCTTTAAAAATTCACTTTTGATTTTATGCATATTGTTGTCGTCGGACTGAGTCATCGCACGGCACCTGTCGAAGTGCGTGAGAAGTTAAGTATTCCTGATCAATCCATAACAGAGTCATTGAAAGCATTAAAAGCTTTATCTGATGTATTAGAGGTGTCAATTTTAAGTACTTGTAATAGGCTGGAAATATATGCGCTAGTAAAGGATAAAAATACTGGAATTTCATCTATTAAAGAATTCATATCAGAATATTCTGGAATTATTTTTGAAGATTTAAATCCACATCTTTTTTGCTTTAGACAGGAAGAAGCAGTTTTGCATTTGATGAAAGTCTCAGCAGGACTCGATAGCCTCGTTTTAGGGGAAGGACAAATACTTTCGCAGGTAAAAAAAATGATGAGATTAGGTCAAGAGAATCAATCTACTGGACCAATTCTCAATAGATTATTAACTCAATCAGTTAGTACAGGTAAAAAAGTAAGATCCGAAACAAATTTAGGAACTGGAGCTGTGTCAATCAGTTCAGCAGCGGTAGAACTAGCTCAATTAAAAATTGGACAAGAAAAGGGTTTTGATACTCTTGTAAGTTTGGAATCAGAGAACGTTCTTGTTGTTGGCGCCGGACGAATGAGTAGGCTTTTAATAACTCATTTAAAATCCAAAGGATGTCATAAACTTATCCTTTTAAATAGAAATATTGATAGAGCATTAAATCTTGCTCAAGACTTCCCTGATTTAGATATTGTTTGCAAAGGGTTAAACGAATTAGAAGAAAACATATCATTATCTTCGCTTGTTTTCACCAGTACTGCTTCTGAAGAGCCAATTATTGATCTAACAAAAATTGAAAAAATAAATTTGAGTAATAGACTTAAATTTATTGATATTGGTGTACCGAGAAATATATCTAATGATGTCAAACAACATGAATTTGTAAAATCATTTGATGTTGATGACTTACAAGAGGTCGTTTCAAGAAATCAAGAATTTAGACAGAAAATAGCAAAGGAAGCGGAATCTTTAGTAGAAGAAGAAAGGATCATTTTTCTAGAATGGTGGGCAAGTTTAGAGGCCGTTCCAGTAATTAATAAACTTAGATCAGATTTGGAGCTAATTAGAAAAGAGGAATTGCAAAAAGCACTTAGCAGAATGGGACCAGATTTTTCGGCTCGAGAAAGAAAAGTTGTGGAAGCTCTGACTAAAGGAATAATTAATAAAATACTTCATACGCCCGTCACCAAGTTGAGAAGTCCTCAATCAAGAGAAGAAAGACAAGTTTCTTTGAAAATCGTTGAAAAATTATTTTCTTTGGTAGAAGAGGATAAAAATAACTAACTTTTTTCGATTTATATTAAGTTTTTCCAGTGATTTATCGAAATACCTTTGTAAACTGACCATTTGTATTTCTAAATATGCCCATAATCAGTTACTTTAGGTAGTTGTGTATCTACCTCCATTAGATTTAATGAAGCGTGTGTTGGCCATAATCCTCGGAGGAGGAAAAGGTTCTAGACTTTACCCTCTAACAAAAATGAGGGCTAAACCTGCTGTGCCATTGGCAGGTAAGTATCGTTTGATAGATATTCCAATTAGTAATTGCATTAATTCAGGTATTGAAAAAATGTACGTATTGACCCAGTTCAATAGTGCATCTCTAAATAGACATATAGGAAGAACCTATAATTTAAATGGTCCTTTCGGTCAAGGATTTGTGGAGGTCTTAGCCGCACAACAAACTCCTGATAGTCCGAAGTGGTTTGAGGGTACTGCTGATGCTGTAAGAAAATACCAATGGTTATTTCAAGAATGGGATGTTGATGAATATTTAATATTGTCAGGTGATCAACTGTACAGAATGGACTACAGTTTATTTGTTCAACACCATAGAGATAATTGTGCTGATTTAACTGTGGCAGCTTTGCCTGTTGATGAAGCTCAAGCAGAAGGTTTTGGCCTAATGAGAACTGATGATGTAGGAAATATAAAAGAATTTAGTGAAAAGCCTAGTGGAGAGAAGTTGAAGGCTATGGCAGTAGATACTTCAAAATTTGGATTAAGTAAGGAGTCAGCAGCCGAAAAACCATATCTAGCCTCTATGGGTATTTACGTTTTTAGCAGAAATACTCTATTCGATCTTCTAAATAAATTTCCTAATTATACAGATTTTGGTAAGGACATCATTCCAGAAGCCCTCAAAAGAGGCGATACTCTTAAAAGTTATGTATTCGATGATTATTGGGAAGATATCGGCACCATTGGAGCATTCTTTGAGTCAAACCTTGCATTGACTGAGCAACCAAAACCTCCATTTAGTTTTTATGATGAGAAATTTCCAATTTATACTAGACCTAGATTTTTGCCCCCTTCTAAACTTGTAGATGCTCAAATTACTGATTCAATTGTTTGTGAAGGTACAATCTTGAAGTCATGCAGTATTTTACATTGTGTTTTAGGTGTAAGAAGCAGGATTGAAAGTGACTCGGTTCTTGAGGATACTCTTGTTATGGGAGCAGATTTCTTTGAATCTCCTGAAGAGAGGATTGAATTAAGAAAAGGGGGCGGAACGCCTCTTGGAGTAGGCGAAGGGACTACTGTAAAAAGAGCAATTCTTGATAAGAATACAAGAATTGGTGATAATGTCGTGATCATTAATAAAGATCGAGTAGAAGAAGCAGATAAGCCAGAATTAGGCTTCTATATTAGAAATGGAATTGTTGTAGTAGTTAAAAATGCAACTATTGCAAACGGAACTGTTATTTAAATCTTTTCCATCATTTTTCGCTGACATAAGTAATTTTTTTGAGCAATTTTGTTGAGTTGCAGGCACACTATATTTATTGAGTTTTTTAATTTTTTATGTCCAAGGCACATTTTGGTTTAATAGGTCTTGGTGTTATGGGCGAAAATTTAGTTCTTAACGCAGAGAGAAATGGATTTTCTAGTGTAGTTTTTAATAGGACTTACTCAAAAACCGAAGAATTTTTACAAGGTCGTGGCGTTGGGAAGAATATAGAAGGAGCTGAAACTCTTCAAGAATTTGTTAATAAGCTAGAGAGACCTAGAAGGATTCTAATGATGGTAAAAGCTGGGCCCGCAACAGATGCTGTCATTGATAATATTTCTGGATATCTCGAGGAAGGGGATTTATTAATAGATGGCGGCAACTCTCAATTTAAAGATACAGAAAGAAGGGTGAATACTCTTGAAAGTAAAAGTTTTGGATACATTGGAATGGGAGTCTCTGGAGGTGCCAAAGGAGCTCTAGAAGGTCCAAGCATGATGCCGGGTGGTACTAAGGCTTCATATGATGCAATTGAAAGCTTATTAACAAAAATGGCTGCCAAAGTTGAAGACGGACCATGTGTTGCATATGTTGGACCAGGAGGCTCAGGTCATTTTGTAAAAACTGTTCATAACGGAATTGAATATGGAATTGAACAAATACTTGCAGAAGCTTATGACCTTATGAAGAGAGTCAAAGGTATGAATGGACAGCAGATGTCAGAGGTATTTGGTATTTGGAATAATACTGATGAATTAGCTTCTTATCTTGTTGAGATAACAGAGATTTGTCTAAATACAAAAGATGAGATAACTGGAGATGATGTTGTGGAAAAAATATTAGATAAAGCTGGCCAGAAAGGTACAGGGTTATGGACTGTTGTAAGTGCTCTAGAACTGGGGGTATCAGTCCCAACTATTTATGCATCTTTAAATGCAAGGGTAATGAGTTCTTTAAAAGAGCAACGTAGTGAGATTGAAAAAACTATTCCATCAAAAGAGATAAAGGATTTTGATTTAGGAAATATATCAGATGGAATGAAACCTTTATTTGATGCTGTAGTCCTTGCTACTATTGCTAGTTATGCCCAAGGTATGGATATTTTAAGAGAAGCATCTGCGGTATATAACTATGGTTTGAATATGCCCTCAATTGCTCAAATATGGAAAGGTGGTTGCATAATTAGATCAAAATTATTAAGTAAAATTCAAGATGCTTATAACAAAGATCCTAATCTAAAAAATTTAATTTTTGATGATTGGTTCAATAATGAAATTGCGACAAGATTAGATAACTTAGCTAAAGTAGTTTCTTTATCCACAAAAGCAGGTATACCAGTACCATGCCTATCAAGTACTTTAGATTATTTGAATAGTTATAGAACTAATAGACTTCCTCAGAATCTTGTTCAGGCAATGAGAGACTGTTTTGGCTCTCATACATATGAAAGAATTGATAAGGAAGGTAGTTTTCACACTGAATGGATGAAATGATTGAAAAGGTTAAAAATGGATATGTACTCTATATTTACAAAGACAAGTTAGAACTATCCTCAGAAGTCTTTAAGTTTATTGAAAGCCAAATTTTTCATACATTAGAGAATAAAGAAAGATTCAAATTTTGTGTAAGTGGAGGTTCAACTCCTAAATCTGTCTATAAGCTTTTATCAAAAAGTGATCTTAGATGGGATATGGTTGATGTCTTTTTAGGGGATGAAAGATGTGTTGATCCAAATTCAGAATTGAGTAACTCGTTAATGTTGAAGAATTCATTGTTAACTAATTTTGGATCTAAAGCTTTTTTTTATGAAATTTTCAATGATTTAAATGCTGATGATGAAGCTACAAAAAATCAATTTATTTCTAAATTATTTGAAAAATGCGGATCAAACCCTCCAACTTTTGATTTAACATTATTAGGTCTTGGAGACGATGGTCATACAGCCTCACTATTCCCTTATCAAAAAAATAATAATGTAGATGATTTCGTTATTTTTAATGAAGGTAAAGGTTTAAAAAGAATTTCATTAACTCCAAAGGTTCTTTCAGCTTCTTCAAAGATAGTATTTTTAGTTAGTGGAGCCAATAAAAGAATTGCTCTTGAGAGGTTATTAGATGAAAAAGAGCCACCTAATAGAACACCATCAAAATTAATAAAATCTATTAATCAAATTTCAATATTTTGTGATCAGGAATCAGCAAAAGAATTAGAAATTTAGTTAAAGTCTATTAATAATTTAAATTATTTAATGAGTAAGAAAAAATTTTTATTCCAGAAAAAGGAGTTCGATGGTTGGAAAACATTAAATGATACTGTTATGGGCGGATCAAGTTCAGCTTTTTGTGAAATTTCAAATTCCGGTTTGATATTAAAGGGTAATATTGTCGAGAAAGCAGGAGGATTTGTTAGTTGTAGATCGTCTATATATAAACCTTCTTTAAATGTATCTGAGTATTCATCCTTTGAATTAAATATTGATGGACAAGGAAGAACTTTTAAATTTGCTGTCGCTTGTGAAGATGATCTACTGGGACTAACCGAATTTATTCCGGGTGGACTTAGATGGATTAAATCATTCCCAACAAAAAAATTCGGGACAACAAATATACAAATTCCTTTTACTGAGTTAAAACCTTCAGTAAGAGCTAATAAAGTACGTTTTCCATTTAAATTCAAGCCATCTAAAATTAAAAGATTGCAACTACTACACTCCAAGTTCGGTGATGATGGATTACTTAATAATGGGTTTAAACAGGGCTCAATAAAAGTTCTAATTAAATCAATAAGTGTTATTTGAGAATCCACCTAAAAACATAGAGAGCTTAATCGCTAAGTCAGCAGATTTAACAAATAAACCTTTTGTTCATTCTGTAGTAAAAATAAATGGTGAATACGAATTCGAAGATGAAGATATTGATTTAACAGTTAATATCTTATGTCGAGATAAAGAAGGTAAAAGATTAGAAATTTATGATCTTGAATTAGAACTTTTTAAATCAAATAAAGAGTTGGTTTTAGTAATATCTAAGCTTAACTTCCCTGATGAACCAATATTATGGTGTGGAGTTAAAACATTATGGATGGATAGCAATAATGGAAAAAAATGCAACTCACCAAAATACAGCGCTAGATTGGAAAATTTAGCAAATAGGATAAAAAGTTTTATTGATTAAGAAAATAAAAATTGAGCTGATTTATAAATCAGTAACAGCCCCTAAACTTGATGTGCTTACGATTCTCGAATATTTTGAAAGAATTCCTCTTTTGTATTTTTGAATAGGTTTTACCCAATCTTTTTTTCTTTTTTCTAATTCTTCGTCAGATAAATCAACTTCAATTAGTTGTTTTACAGCATCTACTGTAATTAAATCACCTTGTTTTATTAGAGCAATATTTCCTCCTACAGCAGCCTCTGGAGCTATGTGACCCACAACAAGACCGTAGGTACCCCCGCTAAATCTTCCATCGGTAATTAAAGCCACCTTCTCTCCTAGCCCTTGTCCAACAATCGCAGATGTTGGAGCTAACATTTCTCTCATGCCTGGACCTCCTACAGGACCTTCGTTTCTAATAACAACAACATCACCAGCTTTGATATCGTTATTTAATATCGATTTTAAACAATCCTCTTCACTTTCAAAAATCTTAGCGGGACCTGTTAATACAGGGTTTTTTACTCCGCTAATTTTGGCTACAGAACCTTCGTTCGCTAAGTTACCTTTTAAAATCGCTAGATGTCCTTTTTTGTAAAGAGGGTCATCTATGTCTCTTATGACACTTTGATTTGTTGGAGGCTTATCTGGAATATTTTGTAAGTATTCTGAGATGGTTTTGCCTTCAATGTTTTTGCAATCGCCATGAATTAATCCTGCATTCAAAAGTATTTTCATTACTTGTGGAATCCCACCTGCCTTATGAAGATCCACCGTCACATATTTACCACTCGGTTTAAGGTCACAAATAACGGGTACTTTTTGTCTGATTCTCTCAAAATCATTAATGTTGATATCTATTCCTGCAGTATTCGCAATAGCTAAGATGTGCAATACCGCATTTGTTGATCCGCCAATTGCCATAATTACTGATATTGCATTTTCAAATGCTTTCTTTGTCATTAGGTCTAGAGGTCTTATATCTTTTTCTATTGCAGAGACTAATATCTCAGCACTTTTGTCTGCACTTTGTTCTTTTTCAAGATCTTCAGCAGCCATAGTTGAACTGTGAGGAAGACTTAACCCTAATACTTCAATAACCGCAGACATTGTATTGGCAGTAAACATTCCTCCACAGCTACCAGCACCAGGAATACAATTTTTCTCAACTTGGATTAGCCTTTCTTCATTAATTTTGCCTGATGTTAATTGTCCAACAGCTTCAAATGCACTAACAACAGTAAGATCTTCTCCATGCAATTTTCCAGGCTTTATTGTTCCTCCATAAATGAAAATTGAGGGAATATTCATTCTTGCAATCGCAATCATGGCACCCGGCATATTTTTATCACATCCACCTATAGCAAGCACTCCATCCATACTCTGAGCATTGCATGCTGTTTCAATTGAATCAGCAATAACTTCTCTTGAAACAAGGGAATATTTCATGCCCTCTGTTCCCATAGAAATCCCATCACTTACAGTTATAGTCCCAAACATCTGAGGCATTCCACCTGATCTTTTTATTGACTCTTCAGCTTTTAGAGCTAACTTATTTAAACCCATATTGCATGGTGTTATGGTGCTGTATCCATTTGCAACTCCAATAATAGGTTTATTAAAATCTTCATCATTAAATCCAACAGCTCTTAACATCGATCTGTTAGGGGATCTTTGCACACCTTGGGTTATAGCAGATGATCTGAGTTTATTCATATTAATTGAGAACCTTTTTTATTCTATTGCCCCAACTCTTCAAGTTGCTTCCTCACATCAGCAATTGCAGAATTAAGTTGCTCAACTTTCTTCTCCAGATTCTCTCCTTCAACTTCATTTATATTTTCATTTGAATCAATCGCTTCTGAGCCGTCTTGAATTCTGGAGGAATACATCATTGCTTTTTGTTTTTTTTCCTCTTTTCTTTTGTCTGCTTCAGATATTAACCACCAAGCTAGACCTGCTGCTCCAATAAAAGCACCGCTTATTAATGACAAAAGATTATTTGAAGACGAATCTCTGTATTCAGACATTGGTAAAATATTTACTCCTATATTCTATATTAGTTCTTATCTTGAAATATAGTACTTAAACGCGATAGAGGATTCCCAATACCCGGTACTAATAATTGTGTTTTTTCGTCTTCCTCATCTACGCAAGAAGTGTAAATTACCTGATTAGGGAGTAATTTCGCAATTTCATTTAACCCTTTATTTGAGCAAATAGCAGTTATTAAAACAATCCTATTTGAATCAACACCTAATTCCTTTAATTTAATTAAAGTTTCTAATGTTGCTGATTTTGTTGTTATTTGTTCTGAATAAAATATAACTCCTTCATTTGATTCAATAGTTTTAGGAAGTTCTCCTAATGAGAGGGTTGAATTAGGAATTACTTCTTTGGATCCAAACCAAAGAGATAATCCTTCGGGCAACATAGCGAGCACTTTTATTGGATAATCATTATTAATAAAGAATCCATCTGCGTCTCCATTATCAGTATTTACTATTTCTTTTTTATATGGCAGCCAATTACGTAATGCTTCATATGTAAGCCATTTACCTAATTGCTCATATCCTGTTGAGTACAAAATATTTGGAGTATTTTTTTCTCGCAATATTGAAAGCCAATGTTTTATTAATGGATGAGGAGGAACAATAACCTTTAGTGACATTGCCATATATTTTCCTTTAAGATACTCTTACAAACTTTAAATACTTAAGTTCTAAAATACAGTCTTATTATGATTAAATCAATTGTTTTCCCCTCACTAAAGAATGCATTAATAACTTTGTTATTTGTGGGCATTTTATTTTTTAATTCTGTAAATTCTGCATGGGCTAAAAGACCTCCTGAGATTAGAAACCAGCAAGACCTTAATTTAGAGCCAGATATGCATGGTCAAGACTTAAGCGGTAACGAGTACGTTAAGTTTGATTTGAATGGGTTTAATTTCAGTGAAAGTAATTTAGAAGGGGCGGTGTTCAATAATAGTAAATTGCAAAACTCAAAGTTTACTGGAGCAAATTTAAGAGATGCACTAGCTTATGCAACAGACTTTACAGATGCTGATCTTTCGGATGTTAATTTTACAAATGCTTTATTAATGGAGAGCAATTTTGAAGGTGCAAAAATAGATGGTGCAGATTTTACTGATGCTGTTCTTAGTCGTACACAACAAAAACAATTATGTGCGATTGCTAATGGCACAAATAGTTCTACAGGAGAGAGTACAGAATATAGCTTGGGTTGTTAATCATAAAAGATGAAAAAAAAAATACCAGTTATAGTTGTTTCGGGATTTCTTGGTTCAGGTAAAACAACTTTTCTAAGATATTTACTAAAAGAAAGTAATAAAAAATTTGGTTTAATTATTAATGAATTTGGTGATGTTGGAATTGACGGTGATTTGATTAAAAGTTGTGATAAATGCAATGAATCTGAAGACGACTGCGTAATCGAATTAAACAATGGATGTTTATGTTGTACTGTTCAAGATGATTTTGTTCCATCAATAAAAGCTCTCCTAGAATTTAATCCTTCTATCGAATCAATAATTATCGAAACAAGTGGCTTGGCACTACCAATTCCCTTAATTCAAGCACTTAACTGGCCTGAGATTAGATCTTCCATCTACCTTGATGTTGTTGTTGGTATCGTTAACGGAGAATCAATGCTTAATGGTTCACCAATTAATGATTTAAATAAAATAACAAAACAATATAATGAAACAGATAAAATCGATCACAATGCCACTATAGATGAACTTTTTGAGGAGCAACTAGAAGTTTCTGATATTGTTTTAGTCTCTAGATCAGATATTTTAAATGATGATCAGTTTAACGTTGTAAAAAATAAAATTCAAAGAAGTCTAAACTCATCTACACCAGTCCTTAAATCTAAGAATGGCAATATTGATTTAAATTATCTATTTGATTTTAATTTAAAAAAAGAGACTTATAAAGAATTTTTAACTGAAGAACATGACCATAATCATGTTGAGCTTGTATCAGACTCATTTAAATTAAATTATTTCCTTGAAAAAAATGACTTTGAAAAGGAGATGTCAAATATCTTGGATGAATTAAACATTCTTCGAATAAAAGGACGTATTTGGATACCAAACAAATCATTGCCTTTACAAATACAAATTGTTGGAAAGAAAATTAATACTTGGTTTGAAGAAGCTCCAGACAATTGTTGGAGACCAAATGATAATGCTGGGCTTGAATTAGTAATAATTTCCTTTGATGAAAAATCTATAAAAACTTTCAATAGTAAAATTAAAGAGAAATTTAAGATTTTAAGTGATCCAAAAATAGCAATTTGACTTTATAGTTAGCTGTCGGGATACTTACTACAGTAGACAGCCCAATATGGAAAATCCAAAAATTGCTTTAAAACAAATAATCTCTCACGATGTTACATCAATTGATAAAATAAAATGTTCAAAATGTGGAGGGGCAGGAAATTTCAAAACTCATGAAAATTCAAGAAGAACTTGCTTAGTTTGTTTTGGTAGAGGCTTCATAAATATTTAATAATTCAGAAAACCTTTAGGTAAAAATATTTGTTTATTAATCAATAGTACTTTTTATAAAAATTTAAACTAATCTTCTAGTAGAAATTAATTTTTAATTGGACCAATTTGTTGTAAAAGTTTTTGTAAGACTAAGGCCCTCAGTTTTAGATCCAGCAGGGGAAGCTACCAAATCTGCTTCTATAAAACTTGGGGCAGAGGGAATTAAATCATTACGCATAGGAAAAATGATTGAGGTAAAAATAGAAGGTAATGGTGAAAATGAAGTAAGAGAAAAAATTGATTTATTGTGTGATAGGTTATTCGCAAATACTGTTATTGAAGATTATGAGTATTCATTAGAAAAATTATAAGATGGATAATTTTACTGTAGGAGTTGTTGTCTTCCCTGGTTCTAATTGTGATCGTGATGTTTCATGGGCTTTGGAAGGTTGTTTAGACATAAGAACAAAATACTTGTGGCATGAGTTTTCAGATTTAAGTGATGTAGATGCAATAGTTTTACCAGGAGGTTTTAGCTATGGTGATTATTTAAGATGCGGAGCAATTGCGAGATTCTCTCCATTAATAAATGCCTTGGATGAGTTTGTTAAAAGCGGGAAAAGAGTTTTAGGAATTTGTAATGGGTTTCAAATTTTGACAGAATCAGGGTTTTTGCCTGGTGCTCTTGTTGCAAATAAAAATCTTAATTTTATCTGTGATGACGTTGAACTGGATATCGTTTCTTCAAAAGGAGGTTGGTTTAATAATGTAGATGAAAAACAAACAATTAAGTTGCCAATAGCGCATGGGGAAGGAAGATATCATTGTGATTCTGATACTTTAAAGAAACTTGTAGATAATGAATTGATCGCTTTGAGATATAAAAATAATCCCAATGGATCCTCATTCGATATCGCAGGCATAACTAATGAGAAGGGAAATGTTCTAGGTTTAATGCCTCATCCAGAGCGAGCATGCGACGAGACAATTGGTGGGACGGATGGTCTCTTTACATTAAAATCATTAATATTGAAATAAAAAAACCCCCAATTTTGGAGGTCTTTTTATTTAATTTGGGAAGAAATTAAACAGTAGCTTTTACTTTTGGATCTAAATCACCTTTTGCGTAAAGATCAGCAAAATAATTAGTGCTGTTTTGTTTGATCTTACTTGCTTGACCTTCGCACCAGAACTGCTTGTATCTATCAAGACAAACTTGCTTCATGTATTTTCTAGCAGGCTTGTTGAAATGTCTTGGGTCGAAATTTGCCTTATCAGCAAATGCTGCCTCTCTAACCGCGGCAGTGAAAGCAAGTCTGTTATCAGTATCAATGTTGACTTTCCTAACTCCATTTCTTATTCCCTCTTGAATTTCTTCAACAGGAACACCATATGTTTGAGGAATTTCACCTCCATATTTGTTAATGATATCCAACCATTCTTGAGGAACTGAACTAGATCCATGCATTACAAGGTGGGTATTTGGAAGTGCTTTATGAATTTCAGCAATTCTGCTTATTGCAAGAACTTCACCTGTAGGTTTTCTTGTAAATTTATAAGCACCATGACTTGTTCCTATAGCAATAGCTAAAGCATCGACTTTTGTTTTAGATACAAAATCTGCAGCTTCTTCAGGATCAGTTAGAAGCATATCTGTAGAAAGTTCACCCTCAAATCCATGACCATCTTCCGCTTCACCTTTTCCTGTCTCTAATGAACCTAAGCAACCCAACTCTCCTTCAACACTAACTCCAACTGAATGAGCAAAATCTACTACTTTTTTAGTAACTGCAACATTATATTCGTAACTAGCGGGTGTTTTTGCATCTGCCTCTAGAGAGCCGTCCATCATTACTGATGTGAAACCATTTATTGCTGCTGAATAACATGTTGATGGCTCATTACCGTGGTCTTGGTGCATTACCACTGGAATATTAGGATATGTTTCTGTAGCAGCAAGGATTAGATGACGTAAGAAAATTTCTCCTGCATAATTTCTTGCCCCTCTTGAAGCTTGGAGGATTACAGGACTATCAGTTTCATATGCTGCTTCCATGATTGCTTGAACTTGTTCAAGGTTATTAACATTGAAAGCTGGAATACCGTAACCATTCTCAGCAGCGTGATCTAAAAGTAGTCTTAGTGGAACGAGGGCCATAATTAAAATAAGTTAAATGCTATATAAAGCATATGTTTCCGAGAGTTTAGTATAAAGAGGTATCAAATGTCACGTCATTAGATATACAAAATACTAAATTAAAGAAACTTATTTTATGACCCAGAGTACATTTTTAGTATTTTTTAATTAATAAGTGTAGCCTGCTACAAACAATTGCTCATCAGATGAAGGTTGAGATCCTGCTACATAGGCTCCTTTTGAAGCTTCAGAGTTTGCTTGAGCTCGTGCTATTAATGCTTTTTGACCTCCTTCAACGTCGCTTCCTTTCCAGGCCTTTAAGCATGAGTGCTGTAATGCTCTTCCATAGGAGAATGAAACATTCCATAAAGCTTTCCTGTAAAGAGTATTCATATTATTTAGATAGACAGAAGCAGCTTCTTCGCTTAACCCTCCTGATAAGAAAACTATTCCAGGAACAGATTCAGGAACGCATCTTTCCATAGTTCTAATTGTCATTTCAGCAACCTTCATAGGATCAGCCTTTGTTGGACAATCTGCTCCATTAACAGTCATAGAAGGTTTTAATAGAGTACCTTCTAGAAAAACTCCATTTGCTTGACAGGCAATATAAACCTGCTTTATTACCTCTTCTTGAACTTCAGCAGTTTTTTCAATAGTATGGTCGCCGTCCATTAAGATTTCAGGTTCAATAATTGGTACTAACCCAGATTCTTGAACTGATCTTGCATACCTTGCTAATCCCCAGGCATTCTCTTGAATTGATAGTTTTGAAGGACAACCATCATTTGTAATTTGCAGAACTGCCCTCCACTTTGCAAATCTGGCACCTTGTTCATAATATTTTGCAGCTCTTTCAACTAACCCATCTAGGCCAGAGCAAAAAGTTTCTACATCTCCTCCTCCTGGAAGTGGATTTAGGCCTTTATCGACCTTTATGCCTGGAATAATACCTAAATCATTTAGTTTCTTAACCATTGACTGGCCATCTTGGTGATTCTGATAAAGAGTCTCTTCGAAGAGGATTGCTCCACTTATATATTTGCCAAGACCTTCTGTAGTAAAAAGCATTCCTCTATATGCCTTCCTATTGTCTTCAGTATTCTCAACGCCAATTCCAGCGAGTCTTTTACCTACTGTTTTAGTGGATTCATCTACCGCTAATATTCCTTTTCCTTTAGAAGCTAGTAATTGAGCATTTTCTTTAAGCTCATTTTTGTAATAATTTAAAGCCATTCTTTAATAATTCAGTTCAATTGATTTTTCCAGAATATGAAAAAAAAATAAAATCAATCCAATACTTTATTGGGTGATAATTGCTACTTATAAATGTATAGCCTTAAATTTTGATACTTAATCCACTTTTGGAAGATTCTCTTATGGCTTCGCAAACTTTATGACTAGCAAGTCCCTCGCATAAGCCTGGGATTACAGGTGTTCCATTAATTATACTCTGAGCCCATAAATTTTGAATTCTCAAAACTGGAGCTATTCTCCCATCAGTCCATGTTTTTTCAAAATTAAAACTTGAATCTGCAGTTAGATTTTGTATTTTATTTGCGTTGTTTGAATATTTCAAATTAAAACCATGTACATAATCTTTTTGGTTTTCGCTTTTAAGAATTAGTGAACCTTCGCTTCCATATATTTCTAAACTAAATCCTCTACCATTTTTAGAAATAGATGATAATGATACCTGACATGGAATAAGATTCGAGCTGTAGTTTGATATTTCTATATTGGCTAAACATACATCTTCACTCGTAACATCATTTAAATCAGATGAATTAGGTAAAGGTCTTTTATTTATTGATGTTGCTAACTTGCCAGACACGTTTATGGCTTCTCCAAAAAACCAATTCAACATATCGAATGCATGAGTACCTAAAGCACCAATAACTCCTCCACCTTTTTCTTCCAATGAATACCAATTCCAGGATCTTTTGGGGTCGGATCTACTGCCCATTAACCAATCTAATTTGACTAAATATATATCTCCCAAGATATTTTCATTAATAAGTTTTTTTGTCTGAAGGAAAAGAGGTACGGCTCTATATTCAAAATCAACACATACGCTTAAATTATTAATTAAAGATATTCTCTGAAGCTCTTCAATTTCTGAGGAGGATATTGAAACGGGTTTTTCTAGGAGCAAATTTTTATTATTCTCAAGAGCTTGTTTTGCTAACTTAAATCTTGATTCAGGTGGAGTGGCAATAATAATTCCATCAATTTTTGGAGATTTAACTAAGTCTTCCCAATTGTGAAAAAAATCTAAGCCCGTTTCTTTTTCTAATATCGATTTTTGCTTTTTCTCGTAATGATAAATTGCTACAGGAGTTAAGTGATCAGACTCTTTTAATGCCTCTAAATGAACTTTTTTCCCAAACCCTAGTCCAGCGATTGCTATTTTTAATTTTTTTTTAGTAATCATTCTTATTCATTAATAAACTCTGAACAGCTATTTTCAATAACAACATCTATAAGTTCATCATTATTAGAAGTTTGCCATTTTGAATTGAATTGAGGAATTCCATTTATTGATGTATCTTTGAACTTTTTTTCATTGCAATTAATTCTCATTACATAAAGTGACAACTCTCCATCATCATCAGAATTAGTTGGATTCTTAAAGAACTTTGTTAAAACACTTATTTCACCATTTGAGAGCGACTTAATACTCCCTTTATCAAGCCATTCTTTCCCATCATCATTCTCTTTAAGGAGAACCCAATCAACATTTCCTATCGCATATGAATAGGAGGCAAAGTTGAAAATAAAGAGTAGAAGGCTTAAAGAAAAATAAAATAAATTAGAAATTATTCTCATTTTATATATTTGCTTCTGCAAGTTCTTTTACACCATGAATTTTTAATATTTTAGTCAGAGTATCCTTGAGATCTTTCCTTTTTACTATTACATCAACAAAACCATGCTCAAGCAGATATTCAGCTGTTTGAAAATTATCGGGTAATTTTTCTCTTAATGTTTGTTCTATAACCCTTCTTCCAGCAAATCCAATAAGTGCTTTAGGTTCCGCCAAAATTAAATCACCTAACATCGCAAAGCTGGCTGTTACCCCTCCAGTAGTTGGATGAGTTAACAAGGGCATATATAGGAGATTTTTCTCTTTATGTTTTTTTAGTGCTCCAGATATTTTTGCCATTTGCATGAGACTTAACATACCTTCTTGCATCCTTGCTCCTCCTGATGCGCAAACAATAAGAATTGGAAAATTTTCCAAAGTTGCTCTCTCAATTATTCTTGTAATTTTTTCACCAACTACTGAACCCATGGATCCTCCCATAAATCTAAAATCCATAACAGCTAATGCTAAAGGCATTGAATTCACAGAACAGATACCTGTTACGACTCCATCTCTTAAACCTGTACCTGCTTGACTTTCTTTAATTCGATCAGCATATGCTCTTCTATCTTTAAAACCCAAAGGATCTGTAGGACTTAGTGAACTATCAAATTCTTTGAATGAATTTTTATCAGCAATTATATTTATCCTTTCATCGCTATTAATCCTATTGTGGTGTCCACAATTACTACAAACATTAAAATTTGAAATTAGGTCTTTTCTATAGGCTACTTGCGAACACTCTGAACATTTAACCCACAAACCATCTCCTTCGTCAGTATCTTGGGAAACTTTCCCAACAAATTGATCTTTACGCCTTGCGGCAAACCAGTCGATTAATGACACAACTTTTCCTGTTTTTTCTATTTAAATCTAAGTAAGGTACTTTTATCAAGAAAGATATATAAAAATTTGAGATCCTCTAGATTAAAAACTTCTCAAAGTTAAAAAATAATGATTTGAGTTGATAATCGAAATTAATTATTATTGATTTTTCTCCTCAATCATTTTATGAATTATTGGAGTGAGAATTAGTTCCATTGCGAATCCCATTTTCCCTCCATTTACAACGATACTTGTTGGACTTGACATAAATGAATCATTAATCATTCCAAGCAAGTATTGAAAATCAATCCCCCATTTCTCTCTAGCCCCTTTTCTGAAATGTATGATCACAAAGCTCTCATCAGGAGTTGGGATATTCCTGCATATGAAAGGATTAGAAGTGTCAATTGTGGGAATTCTTTGGAAATTAATATCGGTTTTGCTGAATTGTGGGCATATATGATTTATATAATCAGGCATTCTTCTTAATATAGTATCCACAATGGTTTCCGCTGAGTAACCTCTTTCTGCGTTATCTCTATGGATTTTTTGAATCCACTCTAAATTTGTTATCGGAACAACTCCAACAAGTAAATCAGCATAAGAGGCAACATTGTATCCATCACCTTCTACCCCGCCATGCAAACCTTCATAAAAAAGTACATCTGTTCCCTCAGGAATATCTTCCCATGGAGTAAATTGCCCAGGTTCTAGGGATGTCCCAAGTCTTGTATTATGTTCTTCTGCTTCTTCAAGACTATGTAGATAATATCTTTTCTTTCCTCCTCCAGTTTCACCATAGATTTTAAAAAGTTCTTCTAGCTTGTCAAAAAGATTAGCCTCTGGACCAAAATGTGAGAAATTTTCACCTTTTGAAAGAGCGTCTGCCATAGCTTTTTTCATAGGCATTCTTTCAAATCTGTGGTAACTATCACCTTCAACAACTGCGGGAACAATATCTTCTCTGGCAAAAATATGCTCGAAGGCTCTTTTTACTGTACTTGTTCCTGCTCCTGAAGATCCTGTTACAGCGACTACTGGATGACGTTTTGACATTTTTTAAAAACAATATCTAATGATTCTGACAGGTCATATGCCAACTTTATGTTTTACTTAAAAATATTTTTTTATTTATTAATTTTTTTTTAAATTTCATCCATTATTTTATCTCCGATTTCACTGCAAGATAAAACTTCAGTAGACCCATCAGCTAAATCTGCCGTTCTAAATCCTTTTGATAAAACTTTATCAATGGCAGTTTCTAAATTTTCTGCAGCTTCTTCTTCATTTAATCCAATTTTTAACATCATGGAAGCAGATAAAAGCATTGCAATAGGATTAGCTATGTTTTTACCAGCTATATCAGGAGCCGAACCATGAACAGGTTCAAAAACGCCTGGGCCATTATTGTTTAAAGAAGCAGATGGAAGCATACCAATAGAACCAGTTAACATTGCGGCTAAATCGCTTAAAATATCTCCAAATAAATTACTGGTTAAAATCACATCGAATTGACCAGGATCTCTAACTAATTGCATTGCTGCATTATCAACGTACATATTGCTTAGAGATATATTTTTATCTTTTGAGGTGATATTTAAAACTGTATCTCTCCACAATTGACTAACCTCAAGAACGTTTGATTTATCAACAGAACATATTTTTTTATTTCTTTGGTTAGCAATTTTTATTGCTATTTCAGTTATTCTTTCTATTTCGGTCGAATCATAAACCATCGTATTGAAAGCTTTTGGGATTTTTGTATTTGTTATATGTCCTCTTGGGTTTCCAAAATAAATTCCTCCTATTAATTCTCTTACAACAATAAGATCTACATGCTCAACGATTTCTTTTTTTAATGTACTTGCATCTAAAAGAGATTTTCTTATTTTGACAGGCCTGATATTTGCGAAAAGGTTTAGGGCAGATCTTAACTTTAGTAACCCACTTTCTGGCCTTAATTCTCTTGAAAGAGAATCATATTTAATATCTCCAACACATGCTAAAAGTACTGCATCACTTTTTTTACATTGATCTAGTGTCTCATCTGGAGCAGGAGTACCATATTTTTCATATGCCATCCCTCCAAATAATTTTTCAATAATCTCAATATCGAAATTATGATTATTTGAAAGCTTTTTTAAAACTTTTTTTGAAACTTCTGAAATCTCTGGTCCAATTCCGTCTCCTGACAATAAAACAATCTTATATTTCTTCATTTAAATTTTTGTTTAATAGAACAATAAATTATTGCTTGTCTAATTGTCTAAGTTTTTTTGCTAATTCTGGTAATTTTTTAAAAATACTTGAACTCCTTAGCCATGATTTATTTTCCATCGCAGGGAAACCACTTATTACCTTGCCATCTTCAATGTCACAATGGATTCCGCATTTTGAACTCGCAATGACATTATTACCAACTTTTACTCTATTATTGACTCCTACTTGCCCTGCCAAAATAACACCATCTCCAATATTTGCTCCTCCAGCGATACCAACTTGAGCTGCAAATGCACAATTCTTCCCAATTTTTACGCCATGACCTATTTGTATTAAATTATCCAACTTTGTTCCCTCATCAATAAAAGTAAATCCAACTGCGGGTCTATCAATACAACAATTAGTTCCAATTTCTACAAAACTCATTATTTTTACACCACCTTTTTGCGGCATCTTTACCCATTTGCCATTTTCAGGAATAAAACCAAATCCCTCTGATCCAATAACAGAATTTGAATTAATTACACAATTATTTTTTAGAGTGGTATTTTCGTAAATAACACAATTGGGATGAATTATATTATTATTTCCTATTCGAACATTGCCTAAAATTGATGATCCAGGAAGAATATGATTATTGTCTCCAATTACAGTATTTTCTCCAATATAGACATTAGGTCCAATATGGCAATCTGCTCCAATTATTGCTGTTTTATCTATAACTGCTGAAGCATGAATTCCTGGTTTGAAATTGATAGTTTTATATAAATAATCTAATACTTCTGCAAATGCAATTCTTGGATTTTTAACGATTATGTTCGATATATTGCGTTTTTTTAGGACACTAACGATTTCAGCGTTGTCAGTAGTTATTAATGCTGATGCTTTAGTTTGATCTAATTTTTCTTTAAGAATATTATTTTCTTCTAAAAAAGATATTTGATGTTTAACTGCAGCATCTAATGCGGCAGCATCATTTATATTTAAATCTTCGAAAATATTGGCACTAATAAAATTTGAATTTCCTTTTTTTATTAGATCAACTAAATCACTTAAAAGCATTTTTCAGTTTTAATTTTTTTCTAAGAGAGAGCAAGAACATCTCTATGAACGACAATTATCGAGGAGTTGTTATTTTCTTTATTATTTAAGATACTTCTTAATTTGTCGCTACTTATTGATACTAAACCTTTTGCAACTTCTTTATCATTTGTATTTACGATTTTAACCGCCTGATTAATCGTAAAGTTTCCTTCTACATTTTTAACACCAACCGCTAAAAGTGAGGCACCTTTTTTTTTAATTGCAAAAGAAGCGCCATCATCTAAAGTAATTGTCCCTACTGTTTGAATAGCATGTGAAAGCCAACTTTTTTTGTTTCCAATAGGTTTTTCTACTGGATAAAATAAAGTTCCAATTTTATTATCATTAAATATTTCAATTAAGTTTTTTTTATTAGTTCCATCAACCAGTTGGACTTCGACACCTCCTTTTGTTGCTATTTCTGCAGAAATTAATTTCGTAGAAATTCCTCCTGTTCCCCATTCATTATTTGAGTTTTGAATATTTTTATCTTTAATTTCCTTTAATTCACAATTATGAACTTCTTTAATAGGTTGCGCATCTTTATTATTACGTGGATCTTTTGAGTATAGATTTTCAATATCGGTTAATAAAATAAGCTTGTTAGCATTTATAGCCAAGGCAACTAAAGCAGAGAGGGTATCATTATCTCCATATTTAAGCTCTTCATTTGCTACGGTATCATTCTCATTTACTATTGGAATAACATTCAAATCGATTAATCTTTTTAAAGTTTTAGAAGCGTTATTAAAGGATTCTCGTGAATTGAAATCAGCTTTAGTTATTAAAATTTGAGCAATATTAAGACCCAATTTATTAAATACTTTATCGTATAAGGACATTAAATTAACTTGACCTACTGCAGCAGTAGCTTGAAGGGTACTTAAATCATTTGGTCTTGTTTTAATATTTAACTTTTGGCAACCTAATCCAACGGCTCCACTAGTTACTAAAATTAACTTGTTTCCTTTTGAAAGAAAACTTGTAAAGGATCTAGAAAGGTTTTCAATAACTTCTTCTGTAGATGTTTCCTCTGTTCCTCTTAAAATACTAGTACCAATTTTTATAACCCAAGTTTTCATTTTATAAAATGAGAAATTAATTTTTCTATTGTCAAAGTTAAATTAAATTTTATAGGCAAGCCATCTCTATTTAATCTCTTAACTAATATTGTTTTTATATCACATCTATTCCCAACAATAATATCTGTAAAAATTCTGTCGCCAATAATGGCTATATTTTTTGGCTCTCTGCCAATTTCTTTGATAGCAGACAAAGTTACTTTTTTTCTAGGTTTTGATGCATTGTATTTATACCTTAAATTTAATTCTTTCGCTATTTTTGCGATTCTTTTTTTTGATGGATTATTACTTATTAGATATAAGGAGAAAAGTTTTTTAGATTCTATGATCCAATTTTTTACAGCTTTTGGGATCATATTTGATTTTCTATTTACTAGAGTGCCATCCACGTCTATCAATAAAGAATTAATTCCTTTTTTTTGCAACTCAGATTGAGAAATATTATAAATTGGTAAGTTTGAATCCCAATTGACATTTAGGATAGATCTCATTTATTTTAAGAACTACTTTTTTCAAGCTCAGTTTCAATCAAAGGTTGAATTTTATCGAACTCATCATCTTCAACTAATAAGGCACCTTTGTCTTTTAATTTGCCAACAATAAAAAAAGGATCTAGTGGTATATATAAGCCATATTCCTGGTCAAAAAGATTAAAGTTAACGAGCAATTCATAACTCTCACTATCATCATCGACGTAATCTTCTTCTAATTCATCGTAAATTGGTTCTTCAAGTTCTCCTGATACTGTTAATGTAACTGCTGATCTGATAAGTCTTAAATCATGTTCTTGAAGGACTGCTTCAGCATTTTTTAGTATTTGTTCATTTTTATCTATTTTCTCAATTAGTTCAGGTTCATCTTTTTCATTTATCTTAAAAAGACTTACTGGTGTATCAACCGGCGTTAATAAAGCATATTCTTGCCCTTCAACACTTACTAATTGTTCAAGATAACAAAATAGCTCGTTTCCATTTGAGTCATTTAATAAAAGAGTCTGTGCATCATAATTATCATTTGAATTGGCTTCTTTCATTTAAAAAATATCTATCCTTTTTAATACTAATATTTTATCTGACGTTTACCAGCTATTTCTTCTAATTCAGGACCTTCTTCGATCCATTGTTCAAGTATTATTTTTGCTGAAAAACTATCAATTAATCCGGATTTATCTTTTTTTATTCCAAATCTTTCTGAAGATTCCCAAGTTGAACTATGTTCGTTGACATAAGAAAATGGAAGCTTTAATTCATTTGAAAGTAATTGACCGTAATTTTTACAGTCAATAGCTTGAGTGGTCATTTGACCTTCCTCATCTAGCGGAATACCCACAATAAAACCTGTCAAATTAAATTTATTTATATAATTTCTAATGATTTTAATCTCTTGATTTTTTTCAAATCGTTTTACTGCTGGAAGTATATTTGATGTTATGCAGAGGGGATCACAATAAGCTAATCCTATTCTTTTGGTACCTATATCCAAACTCAAAATTGACTTGGGTTTGGGTTTGTAAAATTTCACTTTGTTTTTAATGGAAAAGGAGATGGATATGGATTACCTTGTGGACTTAATTTTTCAAAGATTGATTCCAAAGATTGATTTATTATATTTACTTGTTTGGCTTCATTCTTAATTATTGTGTTCCTAATAAGAATTATTTCTTGATTTTTTTCTTTGATATTACACTCTTCAAGAAAAACATTTAATTGAGAATTTTCTTTATAGGTTTTTAAATATGAAACGGGTGATTTTTCAAAAAATATTTTTATAAATTCTTTTAAAATAGAATTGAATCTCTTATCCCAATATCTACTTATAGTTAAAGTATAAATTTCCTCGTTTTGATAATTAATATCTTTTAAAATTGTACATAAAACTGAATTTTCATATATTAAGGCACCACTCTTAGAGTTATTTCTTTTAAGAATGTCGTCTTGATCAAAATCTAAAATATTTCTTATTAAGGGAGATTGATTTGACCTTATGAAATTAACTATTTTTAATATATTTTGTTTATTAATGTTTTGGAATTCATTAATTAATGTATAGGCATTGGTATTTTGATTTTTAGGTTTATTTAGATCAGAACCATCCCAAAGGATTATCTCTCCTGAAGGTTGAAAGCCTAATTCTCTTGAGTTTGATATGAGGTCAACATTATTTATATCTGAATTGATTATCCAACTTGAAGTTTTGATTTCTTTTATTGAGATAGATTTTTTTATCAATCCTAAAGTTAATTGTTTATCGGTTAAAGAACACTTGCTATTAATCAACTTGGGCTTAGATATTTTTAAGCAGGTCTCTTTTTTGTTTAAAGGAAAAATATTCAAATAACCAATAATTTCGTTTCCATATATAGCAATTATGCATTTATTTTTATTTTTCTTAAGATTATTCAAGAAGATTTTTAAGTCATCAAAGGTATTGATAATTGCCATCTTTAAAAACCAATTATTCAATTCCTTATTTTTAATATCTATTAAAAGATTAAAGTGCCGTATATGGAGATCTTCAAAAGTTACTTCCATTCCTTCTTTAGATTGAAAAGAATAAGAGGTATCTTTTTTCATTTACTTTTTTTCTCTTATTAATACTATAGGGGTTTTTTCATCTCCATTGCCAGCTGGATTAGATAATAAGTTTTTTTTAAGTATTTTATTTACTTTTTTATTTGAACTTGCTAAAATTTTCACACCTCCAAGATCATTAACATCGACAACAGCAACATCTATATTTAGATAGTTCGAGACCTCCTTACAAAATAAATCCGCATTGAGAGGACCCATAACTATACTCTTGTCGTAAGGTGTTACTGTGCCGCTTATATCATCAATTAGGGATGATTCTGAACCAGTTAACCTATAAAACATGCCTTTAATCCCAAATAATTTGAAGAGATATCCAACAAATAGTGCAAAGGTTATTCTTGTGACTCCGATTCTATTTATTAATAATTGCATGCCGCAAGCTGTTGCGAGACTGCTTGTAGGGTGAAAAAAATAACATAAAGCTTTCGAAAATAAACTATATTCTAAATTTTGAGGGGAAATATATCTATTTTGCATAATCGCTAGCGGACTCTCACCGATAGTTAAAATATCATTTTTTTCTACAATTCCTTTGCAGTATTCAATTACAGTATTTACTGGATTATCAAAGCAACCAAGTAAATCAGTTTTAATAGCAAAAGCTTTATATTTATTATTTATTGGAATTTCAAAAACTTCTTTCGGCCTTTGTTTTTGACCATCTAAATTAATTAAGAAACAATCCTTATTATTTGAAATACCAAAATGTCCGTAGTTCTCCCAATATATTTTTAACCATAGATATTTTATTTTTTTTCTAAAATTATCATTGCTAAATTTATATATGATTCTTACAAATAATTCTGAATTTGACTTGATAATTGTTGTTGGCCAGTAATTATTTAAATTCTTAATTTTATTATTTTCATACATGTAAATATCTTCTTGATAATTAAAATTTTGGCAATATTCGTTACCTTTACTTTTAAAAAAATCTAATTCAAAATTTATATTAGAAACCATCGTCTCTTTGGTTTTACTTTTATTAGTTATTTTTAAATCAATAATTAATTCGTTTAAACCATCCTTTTTTTTGATTTTGTAATTTATGGGTACCAGATTTAGCTTTGATTTGGGTGAGTTTTTAATATATAAATCTGAAATAATTAAAAAAATTAAAATAACTAATAAGATATTTATTAATATCATTTTTTTTTAATTAATTTTTGTTTTTATTTTTTTTTCAGAAATGATACTGTTGTATTCATTAAAGCTTTCTACAGAAAATGTCGTGTCATCTATATCAATTCCCTTTAGTTCTCCTATAACTTTGTTTAATTCATCTATATTAATCATTCCATTTTTATCAAATTTAACTACACCATCACTATTTAAAATAATGGTTTGTGGAATTAATCCGTTCCAATAATAATTAGGATCATCTCTAAGATCAGACTTTTCTTTATCCTGTAATTCATCAGTAGTTAGAGCAATGATATCTATATTATTTCTCCATATCAAATCTAAACCGGATATTATCGGAGCCATAGCTTTACTATCCGAGCTGTCGTCAAGATAAAAAAATAAAACTGCAACTCTTTTATTTTTTAATGATTCCTGAAGAGTTGTCTGGGGAGGAACTATAGCCCCATTACCTGCGTATATTGGGAAAATGTTGCCATCGTAACTATCAGAATCTCTAGAGGCATTTGCTTTAAATGGGCTTAAGAAAATTAATACTATCAGGATCCATTGAATTATTTTCATTAAAGTTTAATAACTTACTTTGAACTTGATCTTCCTAATCCTTGAAGGATTCCTTTCCCCACTAAACCGATAGCTTTGCCAACGACCTTTGTAAGGAAAGTTACGAAAAGATTACCGATATATTTTACAGCAATTTCTAACTGCGGTGCTACGGCATCTCTTATCTCAACTAACAATGTAACTTGTTTTTGTAGCCATTCTAGATTCTCTAATTCTTTCTCCCTATTTTCATTTTTAAAGTAACGGGTAAATTTTTTATCGATAATATCAATATATTCTCGTTTACTCTCATACAAGTAGATAGGCATATAAATATAGTCATGCCAGCGATTGTAGTTATTAATATTATTTCTAAATCTTTCAAAATTTCTTGTCGATTGTAATTCGGGATTTATAAGTACAGTTCTTAATTCAGGCCAAGAAGAACAAATATTAAAGATTTCAGAAGCTAATAAATTACAGTTCCGTATTGTCCAGTTTGAAATAATATTTTCAAGGATCAAAAACGATTCTGTTTCATATAGAGGGAGTAATTTTCCATCATAGTCAAGAGCTTCATTTTTAATAATTGGCTCAATAAACATAATTGATTCATGTGATTCTCTATCTATCTCTTCGCAACTTACCTCACTATAAATAAAATCATTTATTGAAATAGATTCGCCTCCTTTTTTTAATCGAAAATAACTGTCTGTGATATTTGAAATTGTATTAACTTTAAGTTCTTTTATAAGAGAATTTAAATCATCTTTAAAATCTTTCTCCTTATAGTTTTCTTTAATATTTTTGACTAAATTATCTAACTCATCTAACATTTTGCAAATTAGTCGTGAAATGAATTCTTTCTTTATTCCAGAGAGAATTATTGATGAATTATTAAATTCAACCTGTAAGTTAGTTGAGCTATACCTTTCTTTTAGTCTATCTAAAATCAAATTCCATATTTCTGCGGTGTTTTTATCTTTAATGAAAACAGTGTTCTTATTTTCAATATTAATTTTATTTTCAGTGTAAACTGCCTCTGTATAAAGTTCTAGTGAATTACCCCATAAGAAAATTAGAAAAGATTTTGCAGTAATAAGTTCTCTTAATCTTCCTTTTAAAATGAATTTATAAAATTCTGGTGTTGAATCAGAGTTGACATATTTGAATATATAGTTAATTTCAGAATCTATTTGTTTAAGACCTGAAGTTAGAATTTTTTGAGTTAAAGAGAGAGGCTTATTTTTGTTTAATTGAACTCGGGAATTATTTTCAATATCAAACACCCTTCCTCCATTTAAAATGTTATCAATAGATGCAAGAACTTTTTCTGCACTGGGATTTAAAAGAAAACCTTCAGCATTTAACGATGGAGGGGTATTTGCTTCATAAACAAGTTCGCCAGAGAGAATTATAAGAAACTTTGACTCATCATATCTTTCTCTTAATTTTAATAATTCTAACCTTATAAGATCTTCTGATTGGAAATTAAGAACATTCCATATAACTAAATCTGGAGTTTTATCACCTGTTCCATTATTAAAATTAATTTCTAAATTTTGGTCTAGTGATGTTAACTTAAGCGATAAAGATTCTGCTATTAAGCTTGGAGCAATAATCAATATCGATTTTTTTGAAATTAATTCCAAAACTTGATTCCTTATCTCTTATACAAAATTAACTAACAATTACTGCAAACACCAGCCTTAAATCAATTTTTATACTCTTTTAAGCGTAGTAATTTGTGTTTAAATCAATGTCATTTAATCTCTCTGCTGACAATACATTATTCGCTTCGTTTATCGTGAATTTATTTTCATATAGAGCTTTACCTACTATTACTCCAAATAGTCCAGAGTTTTCAAATTTTACTAAGGATAATAAATCAGAAATTGAACCAACACCTCCTGAGGCTATTACTGGAATATCTGTAATTTCAAGTATGCTTTTTATGAATTCTTCATTTGTCCCTTCTAAAGTCCCATCTGTATTTATATCTGTAACAATAAAACTAGCAATTTTAAATGAAGAAAACTCCTTTACTAGATCTGTGGCAAAAATATTAGATTGCTCAAGCCATCCCCTTGTACTAACTTTTCCATCTTTTGCATCTATCCCAACAATTATCCTTCCAGGAAATTTATTTGATAAGTCTTTAACTAGTTCTTTATTTTCTATTGCAGAGGTTCCCATGATAACTTTCTCAATACCATAAGAAAATAATTGTTCTATCCTTTCTTGAGACCTTATACCCCCACCTATTTGAATAGGTATGTTAACTGTTTTTGCAATCATTTTTATTGATTCATCGTTTGTTGGGGATCCAGTTTTTGCAGCATCCAAATCAACTATATGTATATATTTTGCTCCTTCGCTTTCCCAAAATTTAGCTTGCTCATGAGGCTCTTTTGTGAAGTCTTTTCTTTTATTAAAGTCGCCTTTAAAAAGCCTTACACACTTACCATTCATTAAATCAATCGCTGGTATTAGGTCCATAGAATCATCCTTTTCATTAATTACTTATTAGTAGTACTATTCAATATGTAATTCTATTTAAGATTACTACCTCAGTTAAATATTTTTTGAATATGAAAATTCTTGTAATGGGTGGCACTAGATTTGTTGGCAAGTCTTTGGTTGGAAAGTTATTAAGTAAAAATTATGACATTGATATTTTCACGAGAGGTAATAAAAGTAATCCTGAAAAAACAAATTTAATTAAGGGTGATAGAAATAATTCACAAGATATCTTCAAGCTAAGAAATGAAAAGTATGATGTTGTTTTTGATATTTCTGGACGAGAGTTAGAACAAACCAAACTTCTTATAGAAAATTTAGATAACTCTTTCCAGAGATATATATATGTAAGCTCTGCAGGTGTTTATAAAGATAATTCTGAACTACCCTTATCCGAAGTTGATCCAATTGATCCAGAAAGTAGGCACAAAGGAAAGTTTGAGACAGAAAATTGGTTAAAAAACCAAAAAATTCCTTTTACAAGTTTTAGACCAACTTATATTTATGGACCAGGAAATTATAATAAAATTGAAAATTGGTTTTTTGAAAGGTTATTTACTAAAAAATCTATACCAATTCCTGGTGACGGCTCTTTAATTACTCAGCTAGGCCATGTTTCGGATCTAACTGATGTAATGATTAGGTGCATAAATTTTGAAAATTCCAGAAATAATATTTACAATTGTTCAGGTGAAAAAGGAGTAACAATCAAGGGTTTAATTTTTTTCTGTGCGAAAGTTCTTGGATTAAACCAAAATGAGATCTCTTTAAGAACATTTGATTATCAAAAATTAGATCCTAAGTCTCGAAAGGGATTTCCAATTAGATTAAATCATTATCAGACTGATATCTCTAAGATAAAACGTGATTTAGAGTGGGCGCCAACTTTTGATTTACTTAACGGTCTAAAGGATAGTTTTGTGAATGATTTTAATAATAAAAAGAGTGAGGAATTTGATGAAAATTCAGATAATATTCTTTTTAATTCTTAAATAGCCTAATAAAGTCACTATTGTCAGGATGAATCCTAACCAATAAAAAATTAAAGCCAAATTATTCAATAAGGTAATTTTTAATGGTGTAAAGAAGGTAATTACTGAAATAAAAAAGAAAAATGTTTTATATTTTCCTAACATTGATGCTGGTAAACCGTCTTTTGTAGAGTTCCTTAGGCTAGAGATAATTAATTCTCTAAATAAAATTAATGACAAAGACCAGAAGGGTATAAAATTATTTTTACAAAGGAAGGTCAAAGGAATTAAATAGAATACTTTATCGCTTAAGGGATCAAGGATAGCTCCTAATCTGGTTTTAAGATTAAATTTCCTTGCAATTAAACCGTCAAAATAATCAGTTAAACCTCCAATAATAATCAATATAAAGACATAAAAAGGTCTATTAATTTCTAAAAAAAGTATTAATGGAAATACAAGGAAAAGGCGAGATATCGATAATAAATTGGGAATATTCAATGCCAAATTTTTAAGATTTTTTCTTAATAACAAATTAGTTTTTGTATATAAAAAATATATTACACTCTCAACAAGCTTAAATTTTAAGTAAAAATTTTTAATGGTTTTTGATGCTAGATTCTAAAATTTAATTTAAATCTGAATCCTAAAGATTATAAACTCAACTTCTCTATATGAATGATGATGTTTTATATTACAAAATTATTCCTCATATCTAATGCAGCCTCATAGCCTAAAGCTATCTCCAGAATCTGATTTGATAAATTCAATTAAAGAATATTCTTTATCGAATAATTTATACGGCTATGTTTCTGGAGTGGTCGGTAATCTTAGAACAGTTTGTATTCAATGCCCAGGTAATCAAGAGATAAATAAATTTGAGGGAAATCTAGAAATAGTTTCTTTAAACGGACATTTTAATAAAGGAGATGTTCATTTACATTTGAGTTTTGCAGATGAGGGATGTAATGTGTTTGGCGGGCATCTAGAGGAGGGATGTATTGTAAAAAAAGGTACTGATATATTTTTACTTTCTTTTGAACAGAAAATTATTAATATCTCAAATCATGATTTAATCACTAATGAATCACGTGTAAAAGCATATATTTTAAAGGATTGTCCTTGGTCTAAAAGAGCAATTAGGTTGCTTAATTCTTTATCTATCCCTCATGAAGTTACTCTAATAGACAATGATGAGAGCTTTCAAAAAATTATGGCTCAAAGTAGCCATAATACTTTCCCTCAAATATTTTTGGATAACAAATTTTTTGGAGGATATGATGAACTTTCAGAACAAGCAAAATTGGATAACTTAATTTCATTTAAGTAATCTAAATATTTTAACTATCACGATTAGTAAGCTTTTCAGAAACTAATTCGTCCTCTAACTGCTTTATTAATCTTGATACAAGACTTTGAAATTCTGGTTGACAACCTTTAAATGCAGCTTTATGTCTTATTGGCTCATTTCTAGTTCTTAAATCAGTAAGCATTAATTGTAATGCGTCAATTTTGGGATTTATTTTCATAGTTTTAATTAATATATTTACATCTTTTAAATCATTTGCATAGCTTTTTTAAAAGATATCTTTTTATTATCATTCGAACTTGTAACTTCTATTAATTTATTTATGGATTCTTTGTTTTTTAAAGAATCTATACAACATTGCGCAACTAATCTTCTTGGAATTGATCCATTAATTTGAGTATCTTCTTTTGAATAATTTATATTTTCTGATTTAATATCTTCATTTTCCTTTAGTCCTCCAGGTCTAATAATAGTCCATTCAAAATTTGAATTGCGTAGAAAGTTTTCACCTAATTTTTTCCAAATAAGAATTAAACCAAATAAGTTTAATGGGTGAAATAATTTACCAGTACAAAGGGAACTAACTAAAATGACCCTCTTAATGCCAACTCTTTTGCAACTCTCTAATTGCCTGTATACACCTAATGCATCAACCTTTGCAGGACCAGTTAAATCTAATGTTGCTCTCGCTCCAGTCGCAATTATCAAAGCATCAATATCTTTTAAAGCTTCATCAAGTTCCTCTTTTTCGTCTAATGAAACCCTAATTGTTTCTAAACGCTCTAGTCCTACTGAGACTTTTGAATTCTTTCTGATGATTTGCCTTACTTTATATCCTTTCTTAACAGCTTCTTCGGAAATTCTATAACCTGTTTTCCCCGATGCACCAGAAATTGCTATTTTCATGATTAAAAAACTAATTTTATTATTATATAAATTTCTTAAGGCTTTTTACATATAAATTTCTTTTTTCTTTTGGGATAAAGAGTGCGACATAAATAACATTTTGTTCCATCACAGCCTCTTGCTGTACAGAATTCTCTGCCATAAAAGATTATTTGCAAATGTAAGGTATTCCAATCATTAACAGGAAATATTTTTTTTAGGTCTTTTTCTGTTTGAACTACGCTATCTCCATTCGATAGACCCCATCTTTGTGCCAACCTGTGTATGTGAGTATCTACTGGGAATGATGGGATTTTAAACACTTGAGACATTACAACTGATGCTGTTTTATGACCTACCCCTGGAAGAGATTCAAGCTTATCAAAAGAATCTGGGACAGTACTATTATGCTTCTCAATCAATAATTTAGATAAGTTATAGATGTTCTTTGATTTTTGATTAGATAGACCTAAAAATTTTATGTATTCGTAAATGCCATTAATACCTAGCTGCATCATCTTTTCTGGATTATCTGCAACCTTAAATAAACTTTTTGTTAATTCATTAACTTTCTTATCTGTTGATTGAGCACTTAAAACGACTGCGACTAGTAGTGTATATGCATTTGTATGATCAAGGGGTATAGGAGGCGATGGATATAGCTTTTTAAGTTCCTTGCGTATTATTTCTGCTCTTTCAGACTTTCTCATTAAATTTAAAAATTAAATGGTGTATAAAATTATACAAGGGATATTTTAGGTGAATATTTTCTGCTAACTTAATATATTTGAATAAGAAGAACTTAGTGAAAAATGATGCGTTAATAATTGATGATTTGCATCATAAATATGATAAGCGAGAATGTTCAAATTGGATATTAAACAAAATTAACCTGAAAATTGAAAACGGTGAATTGTTAGGGTTGCTTGGTCCTTCTGGTTGCGGTAAAACTACTCTTTTAAGATTAATTGCGGGGTTCGAATCTCCCTCTAGAGGGATGATTTTTCTAAATGATAAGGAAATTTCAAGTAGGAAAAAAATTCTTAGCCCTGAGAAAAGAAATATTGGTATGGTTTTTCAAGACTATGCACTTTTCCCTCACTTAACTGTTTTGGAAAATGTAATTTTTGGTTTGAAAGACAAAAAAGACAGATCTAGAGTTGATTATTTATTAAATGTTGTTGGTCTTGATAGTTTTGTTGGAAGGTACCCACATGAACTTTCTGGAGGCCAAAAACAAAGACTCGCAATTGCGAGAGCTCTTGCTCCAGGTACAAATTTTATTTTATTAGATGAACCTTTTTGTAGTCTTGATATGCATGTCAAACTAAAATTGAGAAGTGAACTTCCTAATATTCTAAAAGGTTGTAATGCAAGCGGATTGATGGTTACCCATGATCCGGAGGAAGCGATGTCAATTTGCGATAAAGTCGCCGTTATGAATGATGGGAAAATACATCAAATTGATACACCAATTAATCTTCTAAATAACCCCAAGACCATATTTGTTAGTAGTTTTATTTTGGGCAATAATATTATTAATCTCAAAAAAAATGGTAATTCATATATTTCTTGTTTAGGTGAAATAAATTGTTCAGAATATTTGAAAAATACAAGTATCAAAAGTATGTCAATTTCGCCTAAATTTATTTCAATTAAAAGATCAGAATCTGGTAATGCGATTGTTATATCTAAAGAATTTCTTGGAGAATTTCTTATATATAAAGTATCTATTAATGGCAACATATTAAGGGTCAGAACTGATATTAATAATTTTCTAAATATTGGTGATAAATGTTTTCTTTCTATTAATAACAATAGTTATTATTTTTTATATCCTGGAGCACATAAGGTATATTTATAGAATTTATTTATAGGCAATTACACTTGCCTCCCTTCCAATTAGAGCATTTTTTCTTTTTACATTTCTTTTTTTTACTTTTATATATTTTTTTAGTTATTAGCAGCTCAGGAAAACTGTACTCCGAATTCATTTATAGTATTGCGATTGATTTTCATTATCATATTATTTAATTTAATTTAAATGATTTATTAATTACTAATTTATACAAAATGTTGTATTATTTGTTTAGATACTTACTTGAAAATGATTGAAAATAATTTAAAAACAAAGAAATTAATTAATTTTGGTCCATCTGGAAGAGCTGTTGCTCAACCGATAGACAATAGTTTATTGGAAAACATTTTTGAACATCTAACAATGGAAAGATATGCCAATGTTCAATATTTTTCTATGTATCTATGGTTCCAAGAACGTGATTTAAATGGATTTGCCTCTCATTTTCTAAGTGAATCACGAGGTGAAATGGAACATGCTCAGAAATTTGCAGATTACTTAATCGCAAGAGGACAAAGTGTAAAATTAGATGAAATTCCTGCACCCGTTCAAACATGGGATTCTATAGAGGATCTGATTTCTTATTCTTTCAACATGGAGGCTGATTTAACTTCATCTCTACAACAACTTTACTCTATATCAGAAAGAATTTCAGATACAAGAACTAACGTATTTTTAGATCCAATTGTAGAGGCTCAAACGCAATCAGAAGATGAATTTGCGAACATACTGGGCAAGGTAAAGTTTGCTTCTAATCAACCTTCAGCAATATTATTAATAGATAGTGATTTAAAGAAAAAATAAATTACTTTCAAATTTGTTTTCATTTAATGTCCTTTTGGTTATTTCAAAAAGTAAATTCGAAAAGTTGAATTTCTCATTATTTTTATTTAAAAGTTCAGCTATTTTATGAATCTCATTAACTCTTTTAAAAATATTTTTGTTTTCAGTAAATAACCTTACCTTTAATGCACTATTTTCCGTGGTTTTGTAGGATTGCTTGATATTTCTGAGTCTATTCGATAAAACATCAACTTCCATTAACAAGATGTTTGTAAGTGATTGTGATTCCTTCATGTTTTTATAGCGGCGATGTTTCAATAAAAGAAGGGGCAACACTGACTGTTTGGGTCCCGATAGGAGCTATTAATAACTCAGATGATCTTAATTTAGAAATTAATCTTGTTGATGTTACTCGTGTAGAACCGATTAATTCGCCAATCCGTTCGTGAGTTAACCTAAAAGGTAACTCACACCATTGACCACATCTTCTACCTAGACGATTTACTAGTATTGAAAACAAGGCTTGTAATCGCTGTTCTGCATTTCCTAAGTGTCTAATCCTAAGGAGTTGCAAAGTCCATTCATTTACTGCATCGAAACCCATATTCTCATCAATATTTACATTGCTGTGAAACGACAAATCTGTTAGTGCTTCAACGCAGACACCTTCGCTGCATAAAAGGTCTGTTCTTAATTGATCTCCTGATTGTAAAAATGCGAGTGTCATTCCTTCAGTTTCTTCACAAGGACAATAAACTCTTGCGATTCCGCTTTCAACTTCTAGGCAAGTCCCCTTTGGCCTTGATGAAGGATCTATTAATACGGATTGTCCAGTTATTATCCTTACTAATTTTGACGGAGATTCTCCATAACTATGGAAATTCATTAATTTGAATATGATAATGAGAATTATTATCAATTATGCATCATAAATCTTCTTATTGCAACAGATTCTCATTATCATCATGATTCTGATGTTTTTCTTTACATAGTAATTAGCAATATAATTTAGATAGAATTGCAAAAAATTTTACTTTAGATGAGCATAAATAGAGTTTGTTTTAATTGTGGAAGTTCTTCGTTTGTCTCAGATCGATCTTTAGGAGGTAAAATTGTCTGCTCTAAATGTGGATCTTCTTCATTTAAAAATAAATCCTCTTCATTTTTAAAAAGCAAAAAGTTTGTATTTCTTGCTATTGCCATAGCTATTTTTATAATTGTTATCTAGATAACCTGTTTATATTCCAAAGTCCATTATTTTTAGTCACCTCTACATCAATACCGTATAACTTTTTAAGATTCTCACTATTTATAACCTTATTTTGATGACCATCAGCGATTATCTTGCCATCTTTTAGCATTATGACGCGATCATATATTCTTGTAATCATAGAAATATCATGAGTTACGCAAAAAATTTTGGTATTTAATTTTGATAATTCATTAATCTTATCAAGTACAAAAAACTTTGATTTATAATCTAAATTTGCAATTGGTTCATCTAGAATTAAGATGTCTGGTTTTTTTACTAACGCCCTTGCAATTAGAGAAATTTGTTTTTCTCCATCTGATAAATAGGAAAAATATTTTTTTGATAAATTACATATATTCATTATCTTCATCATTTTTTCCACCCTATAAGAATCTCGATCAGTTTTATTTTGTATGTAACAATATCTTCCATATAGTCCACTTAAAATTAAATCAAAAACTTGTAGATTTGGATTTATTCTATTTTTTATATCATTATTAACTGTGCTTATTCTTTTTCTTAGTTCCCATAAATTTATAAGCTCTTTGTTAAATATATAAAGTTTCGATTTATCTGTTATGACTGGGTATATGTTTCTATTAATAACTTCTATTAAGGATGATTTTCCAGAACCATTTGGTCCAATTAATATTACATTCTCTGAATAAGCTATCTTTAAATTTAAATCTTTAATTACTTTAAACCCATTTTTATAACAATTTATATTTTTCGCTTTAAACCAGAAGTTGTTAGCCACTAAAACTTATTGCTCCAAAATATGATCAGTTGAATTGAGCTTAATATAAATATAAAAAGGTATAGCCAATTCAACCATGAAGGTCTATTAACTTTCTTCATAAATTATATTATTAACATAAAAAATATCAGCGGAGCAGCAAATCGAACAAATGTTTTTCTTACAATGTCTAAATTATTTTTAATTTCTAACTTCTTTATCTCAGGAGGGTATTTCAAAATTACGTCGTCATATACATCATGATTTTGGGTTTTGATAATACTTTGCCATGGTTCATCTTTATCTTCAGACTTCTCATACCATTTCCAAAAGTAATTTATTATTCTATCTTCTCCCAATAATTTTATTTCATCTTTACTTATATATCCCATATTGTGGTTATATGTTTGTGTTTTTAAAATCATATAATCCTCATCAAATATCTTATAAAAAATCTTTCTTTGAGTCTCTTTAAATAACATAAGGTTATTAAGTAGTTTATTTTTTAGAAATTTCCTGTAATGTCTCACTATTACTCTTGCTTTGTTATTACCTAGTGGAATATGATCTAAAACTTGTAAATATCTGGCTTCAGAAGGATCCCCCTTATAAATTAATATCCTTCCTGGTGGTATGAATTTTATCCGGATAAATTCTTTTGTAGGGTCATTTTTGTAATAATAAATACTTTCAATGTATTTTGCAGTTACATTAATTTTTTGGTTGAAACTAACTAGTACGTTTTTATTAACATCTTTATCAGGGATTGTATCGCCATGAACCCAAAAAAGATGAAGGATATCCAAGTGATTTTCAATTATCCTTGACCAATCACATTTAAAGTCAACTAATACCTCTTCAGATACATAATCCTTATCTGAAAAACCATTATCAGATAAATAGTAGTTAGTTATGGGAGAATCTTCACTTATATTGTTTAAATCAATGTCAGATTTTTTAGAAAAATGAACAAAAATATATCCATTCTTTTCTAAAGCTTTGTACTGAGATAAGTGAATTCTTTTAGCGTAGTTATCGTAGTTATTGTCTACAATGTGACTGCATGTTATTCTATCAAGATTTTGACAACTTCCACCAGATGCGAATTTAGCTCCATGATATGGACATGTTATTACTCCATCTGATAGTGTTCCTCCAAAAAATGAGGCGCCCCTATGTGGACAAATATTTTTAATGCATCTAACATCTTCATTCTCATCTCTATAAAGAACGAGAGGCTCATCATAAAGAGAAAAATAATATAGCTTATTTTTTTTTAGTTCTTTTGAAGGACAAATTGCATACCAACCAAATAAACCTATTTTTAATTCATTTGGGCTTTCTCTAACATCTAACGAGTCAATTTTTACTACCGTTCCTTTTTTGAATGGCTTAAGAACGGTATTAAAGTCTTTTGATTTAAAAAAATTAATTTGTCTGTTATCCATAAATTAATTTCTTTTTTAATTGACTGTTTATCTTTCGGAACTATAACCCAAGTAAATAATCAATTCTTCATAAAAAGAAAATTCTCTATTATTTGTAGCAATAATTATTTAGTTCTTGAAAAATATTGAATCCCTATCGTATTGGTGTATCTTTATTTCATGTTTTTTGTATCATTTGTGATTCTTTCAAACTTTTTATGTAATCGATAGCATCATCAATATTTTTGTGGAAATTGCATTGTCCCAAATAACAACCTATAAATCTTAAAAATTTTCTCTTGCCACCAGTAATCTCATATCTATGTATTGTTCCGCCATCTATAGGAGCATAAATAAGTTCTGGTAAAGCCATATTAATTTTGTATTTAGTACTTAATTTAAACAATAATTCATGTTTAAATACATTTCCATAGCTCAATCCATATATTTAATAATTAATTTACTTATTTTTGGATAATTATTTATTGAATATCCAAGTATTATTTGTTATCTATTAATTATTGAGTTGGATTTTTTATTATGCCAAAAGCAATTAGGCGTTTTTTAAAAAAAATACCCAAAAAAATTCAAACTATAAAATACTCATTTAGAGAGTTTTTATCTTCAAAAATATGAAATAGCTGTTTAGGTTAATATATTTTTAATTTCTATATTTTTAATAAAACTTAGTCGGCAGAGTTGAATTCTAAATTATATTAAATTTGCAATTTATGAAATATTATGATCACAAAAGTTTTTACGATATTCATCTTAACTTTGCTTTTTCTATTTAATAGTCCAGTTTACTCATTAGATACTTCTTCTAAAACTCTTGAAAAGTATACTAAAAAGATTTCTAGTAAGTTCACTAGAACTTACTGCAACACTTCCAACTTCGGTATTTCTTATGAAGGAGCTTTGGCATTTGCTATTGGAGAAACTAATAAGGAATTTAAAAATAATAAACTCAATAAGTTGATAGATTATTCTCTACTAAAAAATTCAATAGTTAATGATTTAGAAAATAATTGCCAGGTTTATGATTTCGATATTAGTAATTTACAAAATTTGAAGTTTAACTAGAAAATGTATATTGTATGAGTCTTATTTTTTACCTATCCAATCATTTGGTTTCTCCATCATCCATTCGAAAACCCCTTTAGCATCAAGGTTTTTAGAAGCATAAACAAATAAAATTGGAAATATTAAAATTACTGCGCCAATAACTGCTAACTCTATTTTACCGATCCCAATCTCAGTAAATGTTAAAGCAAAATAATTAATCATTATATTTATTGAATTAAAATTTATTTCTACATAATTTATGAAAAAATTTGTATACATTCACTTTTTTATAAAATATCTTAATTATTTATAGCGAAGGATATTTGTATAAAGTACCTATACTATTGAAGTAGAATTTTTAATAATTTAAATAGTAGGCTTCTGTTTGATGGTTATGAATCATGAAATTATTATTTTTACACCTGTTTTTGGATTATTGATTGGGTTTATAGTATTGAGAATATTAAAAAAAAGAAAGAGATCAGCTAAAAGTATTTATAAATTAATAGATGATTTAGAAAAAAAATACATTTATTAAATCTTTTTGTAAAAAAACGATTAATCAAACTCTATCCCAACTTCTTCTTTTAAATCCCTCTCCAAATCTGGAAGATGAGGTTCAACCCAATGCTCTTTATTATCAATACCAGCTGCATTTACATAATTCATTATGTGTTGGTCTACTTGCTTGTAAAGATCATGCAAATTTAAATCCATACGAATATCATGTGCAATTTCAGAGACCTGTTTTTCAGTTAAACAATGATCTGGATGCAGTAAATCACAACATGGAATTCTCTTCTCAATCAATTCATTTAGATTGATTTTTATTTCGTAATCTTGATGTACAGTCATTGATTTTATGTCTATATATTCATTCTAATTATGTTTAATGTTTTGTATATCTTTAGTCAAGAAACAAAGTTCTTTAGTATCCATTGATTAATTTTATATAAATAGATCTTCCAAATCTTTATACAAATCATCATTCTCTTTTTGGTTTTCTATAAGGTCATGGCGATCTAGTGAAAGTTCTCTTTTTGAGGTGTAGAAAAGATATCCAAGTGCTCCTAAAAGTAAGGTTGTTGGTAGAATCATTAGCATTTAATTGACTTATAATGAATATAGTGCAACACTTATTACAGTCAAGTGCTGAACTTTAATTAATTTTTAAATGCCTACCAAGAAAAAAAGAGTTGGTTTTATTCCTAGAGAAGATGTTATGAGAATAATCGACAAGTTGAGCATAGAGAACAATTTAAGCAATTCAAAAATAATAAGTATTTTGGTGGAAGAAGCACTTTCTATAAGAGGTATATTTAATAAAAAAAATGGTAAAGCAACTCAATCATATCAACAAGATAACAATTATTCACAAAACTTTTCTGATAATTCTACTAACTTAATAGATAATGATAAATTCTCAATTGGGACTGAATTAGGAAATCATTTTAATCCTGATAAATCAAACCTTAATAAACCAAATCAGGAGGCTTTTGACTTGCAAACTTATAAAAAGTTTTTATCATTCCTTAGATTTCAGGAAATGATTGATAAATATAATACTTAAATAGTGTTGCTAAGTGCTGTACTGTGCGTTAAATTAAATTTGTATTTATGGGAGATTTGCATATTAGATATTATTTGTAACCATTTCAAAAACCTAAATTCAATTTATCAATTAAACATTTATTCTTATGAATTCATCTCTCCCAGTTTTATCTTTAAATCTACTCCCTCCAGACAAGTTATACTGTAATTTTAGTTATTGGAGTACATTGTTCTCTCAGGATATGCAAATTTTATGGGATAGAGCGCATGGAGTACCTTTAGAAAAACTGCCAAAAGGGGTTTCTGATATGATCTTTCCGTATTTATTACTTGCACTTTCAGACTATAAGACTTCTCAAGTTAATAAAATGTACGGAATAGGATTAGACAATCTATTAAGCCTTTGGTTTGACAAGTACTTATTAAATAAAAATGGTTACTTCGAACTAATTAAATAATAATTTTCCAAAATTAGCTCTTTTATTATCAAATTTGATTTCTACAAAAATTTATTGCCGCTATAAACTTTTTAAGTGATTCTTTTCTAAGTGGCACATCTATATTCTTGCTATTAATAAATTAAATGTTTAGATGATGATTTGTTTAAATTTCTTTTTAGCAAGTATGAGTATTGTCGTTTTGATAATGCTAATAAGGAGAGATATAAAATTAAGAAAAGCAAAATAAATGAAATTTAATTCAAAGACCCTAAGCTTGATATTAAATATATTATTTTGCTTGTTTATATTTATTATTTAAATTTTTTAATCTTTATTTATTAATTTTCATAAATTTCAAAAAATTAATAATCAAATTGGTTGACTTTTATTGTTAATGCGATAATAATAACGAAAATAAATTTTGAATTGTGAAACCTCTTTCAGATACTTTTGATGATTTTGTTGATGATCTACTTTCATCCGATGTTAATTTGTTAAAAGGGGAACTTGATTATCTTCTTATGCAACATTTATTTAATTCTATAGATTTGAAGCTTGTAAATAAAAATGAAACTAAATATGACGAATCCTTGGCTGCTTAATTTTTATGAAATTTTTTTATGAAAAGTTTTGGGTTCCAGTTTTTGGTTATATTCTGTCTAAATTTGTTTTTTTAATAGAAGGTAAAAAGCAGGACTCTAAAAATAAAAAGAAATAGATTAATTACTTTTTTCCTTCATAAAGTATTTTTAAATACATAATCTAAGTGAATATATTTTGATAACAACAAAAGTAGTGCTTTAAATTTATGAACATATGCATTGTTGAGATATAAACTAATTGCTTTTTAGCAAATTAAAATGAACAAAAATAATATGTTGAAGCCATATACAGTACATTACCGTGATTTTCAAAATATAAGATTAGAAAATTGTTTTTATGCTTCTGACGCTTATGAGGCTAGGACACTAGCGATGGAATTTAATAAGTATATTAATGAACATCCAAACAGTATTGACCTAATAAGATGCGAAAAATGAATAAAGTTTTTAGTAATCTTGAATAATTTATTTAAACACTTAAGAACTTATCTATAACTGCTTGACTCAACTCACTAGTATTTCCGCTAGCAACTATACCTCCGCGTTGCATCGCATAATATCTATTGGCTTGTCTTACAAAATGCAAGTGTTGTTCTACTAATAAAACACCAATGCCTGTATCTTTAATTATTTGATTGATTGCATTTTCTATATCTAAAACTATATTAGGCTGAATACCTTCCGTTGGTTCGTCAAGTAATAGTAGTTGAGGTTTGCCTAGCAATGCTCTTGCAATAGCAAGTTGCTGTTGTTGACCACCACTTAGATCTCCTCCTTTCCTTTGTAGAAAATCTTTTAGGATTGGGAAGAGATCATAAATAAATGGATCTATTTTCTTGTTCTTAGATAATCCACCTGGCAGCGACTCCATTCCTAACATGAGATTCTCTTCAACTGATAGATATGGAATGATTTCTCTCCCTTGAGGAACGTATGCCATTCCTTTCCTCGCCCTCTGATGAGGTGCTTTTCTATTGATATTTTCGCCAATCAAATAAATATCGCCTTTTTTTTGTCTTAACAAACCAATAAGTGATTTCAATAAAGTTGTTTTGCCAACTCCATTTCTTCCAATCAAACAAACCATTTCTCCTGATTGAACATTTAAATCTACATCTCTGAGAATATGACTTTCGCCATAATATGTATTCAAAGATTTGATTTCCAGTAAGTTTTTCATAACTAATCCTCAGGCCTTCCTAGATAAACATCAATTACTTTTTGGTCCTTTTGTATAGTTTCCATTGTCCCCTCGCATAATACTGTGCCTTGATTTAATACTGAAACATTACTATCAAGTCTTCTTATAAATTCCATATCGTGATCTATTACCACTACAGTATTTTCTCCTGATAATGATTTTAATAAATCAGCTGTAAGATCAGTTTCTTCATCAGTTAAACCAGCAACAGGTTCATCAACTAACATTAAATCTGGCCTCTGTCCCACTAACATAGCTATCTCGAGCCATTGTTTTTGGCCATGTGATAAGGAACCAGCTTTAGAATCAACTTTTTGAGCTAAATTGACAATCTTCATAAGACGTTCAATCTCATTAAGCTGCTCATCCTTAATACTTTTTTTTATAAGGTTTAAGGGGTTTTTAGGAGTTGACACTGATATCTCAAGATTTTCTTTAACTGTTAGATTTTCAAAGATTCTTGGACTTTGGAACTTTCTTCCCACTCCAAGTCGAGCAATCTTATGCTCCTTTTTACCTACTAAAGATTTTCCTTTGAAAATCACTTCACCTTTTGTTGGCTTAACCTTTCCAGTAATTACATCAAGAAATGTTGTTTTACCTGCGCCGTTTGGACCTATTACAGCTCTTAATTCTCCTTTCTTTAAATTTAAATTAAGGTTGTTGAGAGCTAAAAAACCCTCGAAACTAACAGTAATATCTATTAAATTTAGAAGATCTTTATTATTCATTATTCCCCTCCTTATTGTTAACTTCTAAGCTTGGATAGGTTTCAATCTTCCTTTTTAAACCAAATCTTTGAAGAAGATTCCTAGGACCATCTCCTTGAATCCATCCTAGAACTCCTTCAGGCAGTGCCGTTACAACTAAGATAAATAACCCTCCTTGAATAAACATCCAGCTAGCAGGTAAAGCTTCACTTACTAGACTTTTTGCATAGTTGATGAAAACTGCTCCTAGTATCGCTCCTAATAAAGTTCCTCTTCCTCCAACAGCAACCCATATAACCATTTCTATAGAAAAGGGAACCGTCATAAATTGAGGTGATACTATTCCAGACTGAACGGTATATAAAGCTCCCGATATCCCTGCGAGACCTCCAGCAATAGAAAATATTATCGTCTTGAATATAACTGGGTTGTATCCTGTAAACCTAACTCTTGGTTCATCATCTCTTATTCCTATAAGGATATTCCCAAATCTTCCTTTAACTACCCACTTTGCAAAAAACCATGCGGCTATAACTATTGTGGCGGTTATCCAAAAGAATATTCTTTGCATGGATTCAGAACCCACCATCTGACCAAAAAGTTGTGTTACATCTGTTTTTAATCCATTTGTTCCATTTATAAGTTTTTGTTGTCCATTAAAGAAGTTAAAGAATACAAGAAGAGAAGCTTGGGTGAGTATAGAAAAATAAACCCCTTTGATTCTATTCCTGAAAACAAGAAATCCAATTAAACCAGCAACTAATGCTGGAATTATCCAGATAGCGAAGAAAGTAAAAACAGGCGATCTAAACGGTTCCCAGAAAAAAGGTAATTTTTCAACACCATATAAAGCAAAGAATTCAGGAATATTATTTGGAAATTCAGAGGAGCTGGTTATTTGCAAATACATTGCTGCACAATATCCACCTAGTGCAAAAAATATACCTTGTCCAAGACTTAATAAACCTGTATATCCCCAAATAAGATCAACACCAAGTGCAACTATGGATAAGGATAAATATCTACCTAGAAGGTTAAGTCTAAATACAGGGAGAAGAGTTGGTGCTGCAATGATTAAGGCTATTAATATTATCCAAAATGATAATACTATTTTTTTATCAAATTTAATTTTACTTAAGGACATTAGTTTTCAACCATCCTTCCTTTTTGCGGAAATAAACCTGTAGGTTTAAATTGTAAGAATATAACAATTAGTGCAAATATCATTACTCTTGCCATACTTGTGGTCGCAAAAAAGTTAATTGTGTTTGATAAAGGTAAAGGCATATCTGGCCATATTGATAAGAGTCTTCCAGCTCCAATTAAATCAGTCATTATTCCAATTCCAAATGAAGCAAGTACTGTTCCTAATAAATTTCCTACTCCTCCAAGAACTACAACCATAAAACAACCAACTATATAGTTTCCGCCAACATTTGGTCCTACAGAACCTAAAAGAGATACTGCTACCCCGGCAACTCCTGCTAAGCCAGATCCAATTCCAAAAGTAATTATATCCACTTTTTCAGTAGATATACCAAGGCAGTCACTCATTTGTCGGTTCTGAGTAACTGCTCTTATACGCATACCCCAAGCACTTTGATTAAGAAATAATGTTATTGCTATTACAGAGATTAGGGTAATGACAATTATCATTAACCTTGTTTTAGGAAATGCAGTGCCAATAATTTCTACTTGACCTCTCATCCATGAGGGTGCTGTTACATCAACATTTCTAGCGCTTGCTCTACTAAGTTTGCTGACAGAGGATGAGATTATGCTACCTGTGAGGACCCCAGTTAAAGAAGCAAATATCCAAGAACTAAATTTAAAATATTTGAAATTTATTGATTCTTTTATTTTTGAAGGGAATGTCGTTGGTAAGAATAAACCAATTAATAGACTTATAACTAGACCGGTCCCATAAGCTAAAGGTACACTTCTGACAAATTGTTGAAGAATTAAGCTTACTCCCCAAGTTGCTAGAAGTGTTTCTAGTGGACTTCCATAAAGCTTTCTTATTATAGTTTTTTCAAGTAGAATGCCTACTACTCCACTAACAATAAAAGCAAGGAAAATAGATATTAATATGTACGAATTGTAGAAGGGTTTTAATATAGGTAATTTGAAAATTAATTGCGTTACATAAGTTGTGTAAGCTCCAAGCATCATAAGTTCTCCATGGGCAAGATTTATTACACCCATAAGACCAAAAACAATCGCCAAACCCAATGCAGCAACAAGTAGTACAGATCCGATTGCAACACCATTAAAAAGACTATCGAGAAGTAACTCCAATTTAGAAAAAAAATATTTGATTATATAAAATAAAAGGAGGTGTTACCCTCCTTTTATTTTGAAGTATAGGTTTTAATTAGATTAAAGCTTATACTTTTCTCCTTTTGAAGGATCTGTCCAATCGCATGCAAATCCTTTTGAACTTGGATGTTTTTGATTCCATGCTTGAGGGAGAACAACTCCTGTCTCTTCAAGAATTGTAAATCCACCTTCTGCATTAATCTCTCCAATCCTTACTGTTTGAGATAAGTGGTGATTAGGCATAACTTCAACAGGACCTTGTGGGGCATCAAACTTTTGTCCAACAAGTGCTTCCCTTACTGCGTTATCGTCGAATGTTCCAGCGTCTTCAACAGCCTGTTTCCATAAGTAAACCATGTTGTAGGCAGATTCTTGAGGATCAGCTACAACACGATCAGCTCCCCATCTTTTCTTGAAACTTGCAGCAAATTTCTTAGATGCAGGAGTATCTATTGACATCATGTAGTTCCAAGCGCCGTAATGTCCTTCAAGGAACTCAGGACCAATTGTACTAATCTCTTCTTCAGCAATTGAATAGTTCATTACGTAGTATCCACTTGAAGGTGTGATACCCGCATCTTGAATCTGTTTGAAGAATGCAACGTTTTGGTCACCATTAAGTGTATTAATGATTATTCCACCTTCAGGAAGTGCCTTTTTGATTTTTGAGATAATTGGAGCAACTTCAGTATTTCCTAATGGAAGGTAATCTTCTCCAACAACTTTACCCCCTAACTGCTTTACTTGAGCTTTTGTGATTGTGTTGGAAGTTCTTGGGAAAACATAATCAGAACCTACAAGGAAGAAATCTCCACCAGCTGCGGGAGAACGCTTATACATGAAATCTGTAGCGGGTTCTGACTGTTGGTTTGGTGTGGCTCCTGTATAGAAAATGTTGTTAGAACATTCTTGAGCTTCATATTGAATTGGGTAATAAAGGAAAGCATCCTTCGATTCGTAGACTGGTAACATTGCCTTTCTACTAGCAGATGTCCAACCACCAAACACGACAGGAACTCCGTCTTGGTCAATAAGTTTCTTAGATTTTTCAGCAAAAGTAGGCCAGTCAGATGCACCATCTTCGACTATGTATTCTATTTTGTAGCTTTTACCGCCAACATTTACACCACCAGCAGCATTTATTTCTTCAATAGCCATTTTTTCAGTATCAACAAGGGTTGATTCAGAAATTGCCATTGTTCCAGATAACGAATGCAAAATACCAACGGTTACTGTGTCATCGAAACTTCCGGAGGTTCCACCTCCACCGCATGAAGTTGCTGTGATCGCAAGTGAGGCAGTAGCTAATCCTGCCAAAATACGCCTTGAAATTCTCATGAATTAGGATAAATTAAGTAGTTGACCCTCATTAGGGGGATAAAATAAAAGTTATTAACGAGTGAGGATTAGTTTTGTATCAGTCGTAACTTTTTGTTGAATCCAATATATAAAAATAATTATTTTTCTAGTTTCGATTGTTGGGTATATGTGATTCTAAAAATTGAGTTATTTCTTCAACTCCTATGCCGCAACTTAAGTTAGTAAAAAACCAAGGTTTCCCTTTTCTCATAAATTCAGTATCACTTTTCATGATATTTAAATCTGCACCAACCATATCTGCTAAGTCAATTTTATTTATTAATAATAAATCGGACCTTGTTATTCCTGGCCCCCCTTTTCTAGGGATTTTGTCTCCTGCAGATACATCAATCACATATATTGACAAATCTACAAGTTCTGGACTAAAACTAGATGCTAAATTATCACCTCCACTTTCTACAAAAACAAAATCTAAAGGATTATATTTATTCTCTAAATCTAAAACCGCATTTTTATTTAATGAACAATCCTCTCTTATGGCTGTGTGAGGACAACCTCCTGTTTCTACACCAATAATCCTTCCTTCCTCTAAAACTTTTTTATTTATTAGAAAGTTAGCATCTTCTTTGGTGTAAATATCATTGGTGACAACTGCTATCTCATAATTTTTTTTCATGTTTAAGCATAGAGTCTCTACTAGTGCAGTTTTTCCTGAACCAACAGGCCCAGCAACTCCTACTCTCAATTTGCTGCTCATAAATTAATTTCTAAAAAGTTTTGTATAAAGGTCATTATGATTTTGTTGTGCCATAGCTAAACCTACATTGCCAAAATAGATGTCATCAATTTCTTTGTCCATAATTTCTTTAGAAACTTTTGAAATTATTGCTAATAAATCTCTTTGAATTAATTGTGCTTTTGTTGAACCAATAGGAATGATTCTTAATGCTGCACTAAGTTGGTTTGCACTCCAAGCGTAGAAAAAATTCTCAACCATTTCTAACTGCCCAATTTCAAAACAATAGCAAGCCCAACTCCATGCTAATGGCCAGGAACTTTTTTTATTATTTTCATAAGGATATTCAAATCCAAATTCTTTTGTTAAATCAAGTAGAGATTTTGCCATTTGAGTTTGTTGTTCTCTCATTTCTATAGAGTCCTTTGTTGAGAGTATCCATTTATTCAAGCTCAATAGCTTTTGCAAGTTAATTGTTAAATTTTTACCGTCGTTTAACTCATTGAAAATTTCAAAAAAATTAAGTAATAATTTTCCATCTACTCTGATCTGGCCAATTTCCAGTTCATTTATGAGTAATTCTTTTACCGAATTTGAGTCTTTTAAATTCTTATTCTGAAGGTAACTCTCCATTCCCTCCGAATAACAAAATCCTCCAACTGGTAAATTAGGGCTTACTAATAAGTATTTTAATAGGTGACTTTTACTCATGACTATGTGCCCCTTCTACCGGAAAAAATTTTTTCTGGGTATTTACGATATCAACATTAAAATTTTTAAGCATATTTTCTATCACGTAATCATCTTTTGTTAGAAGAATGTCTTCTTCAATTTCTACTTCTACATGCCTATTTCCTAGATGATAAGCAGTTTTAATAAGTTCAATATTAGATTTTGAACTTATTTCTATTAAATTTTCTGTTTTGGCAATTATCTCTACATAAAAATTGGACTCATTAGTCAAAAGAATATCTCCATCATTTAATTTCCCCTCTCTAGGTAATTGTAAAATTATTTCTTGATCACAATCAGTTAATCTTTTACCTCGTAAGATTCTTCTTTCATCTGAACTTAGGGTAAGTTTTAAAAATGAACCTAATATCGGTTTTTCCTTCATCCAATCAGTTACAACTATTTGTTTATTCATTCTCATAATCAAAATTTTTGGTTACTTTAATTTAGTAATTAAAGAAAACAATTTATGATTAAAACTTCTTGGGAAGGTAATTGTTTCTTAAATTTTTTCAATAATAAAGCAAGTTTAGGAAATGATGGTATAACAATCTTTAAATCTAAATCAACTTCCCCTTATAAGTTATTAAAGTCTACTCATGATCAGGAGGGCAGATGCATTTTACCTGTTCTTCATACAGCAGGGGGATTGGTTGGAGGAGATTTACTTGAATTTGAAGTAAATCTTGAAAAAAATTCTAAGGTTTTGTTGACAACTTCTTCAGCTCAGAAAGTATATGGATCTGTTGGAAGATCTAAAATTAATCCAAAAGGAAGTTTTTCAAAGCAAAAAAATCTCATAAATATTCTTGATAATTCTCATTTGGAATATTTACCTCAAGAAACCATTATCTTTGCAAATGGTTTATATGAGCAAAAGTTTAAAGTATCTATTTCAGAAACTTCAAGTTTTTTATTTACGGATTTAATAAGACTTGGAAGATCTTCTTCTGGTGAATCTATTGAGAGTGGAGTTTTTAGGTCTAAATTAGAAATTATGAGAAACAATGATTTATATGATGATTGGGAATTTGTTGATCAAATTGAATTATCTAAAGCAAGTTATGAGGCAAAGTCAGGCATGGATTACATGCCCGTTTTTGGATCATTAATTTGGATTTGCGAAAAAAATTTTTCCAAGTCAAAAATAAATCATCTTGTGGGAAATATAAAAAAGATTTTCAATGAAACTGATAATAATTTATCTATAGGAATCCTTGAAAATGGAATCTCTGTACGTTTCCTAGGGAGTTCTTCTCAAGATGCTAGGAAATGTTTTTTTTGTATTTGGAAACAAATTAGGTCTGTTTGTGGATTTTGTGAGCCAAAATATCAAGGTGTATGGCCTTTACAAGATTCTATGAATTATTAATTATGTTCAGAAAGAACCTTTTTTAAGAATTTATAGATTAATTTTTTATTATGCATCTTTCACCTCAAGAAAAGGATAAATTATTGATTTTTTCAGCTGCGCTTTTAGCTGAAAGAAGGCTTAGTCGAGGTCTTAAGCTTAACTATCCTGAGACAGTTGCTTTTTTGAGTTTTCAAGTTCTTGAAGGAGCTCGAGATGGAAAAAGTGTAAGTCAATTAATGTCAGAAGGAACTACTTGGCTTTCAAAATCACAAGTTATGGAGGGCATTTCCGAAATGGTTGATGAAGTTCAAATTGAAGCAGTTTTCCCTGATGGGACAAAGTTAGTTACTATTCACAATCCGATTAACTAGTTATGAGTAACTTAATTCCTGGCGAAATAATTCCTAAACAAGGTGAAATCGAATTAAATCTTGGTAAGGAAGTTAAAACAGTAAAAGTTTCTAATTCTGGAGATAGACCTGTACAAATTGGATCTCATTATCATTTTTTTGAAGCTAATAAGGCTTTAATTTTTGATCGAAAAATAACACTTGGTATGCGTCTTGATATTCCTGCAGGAACAGCAATTAGATTTGAACCTGGAGATACAACTGAAGTCAAATTAGTTCCATATAAAGGTTTAAGAATTGCATATGGTTTTAATTCATTGGTTAACGGTTCTTTAGATACTTAAAATTATGTCCTATAAAATTGACAGAAATACTTATGCGCAAACTTACGGACCCACTACTGGAGATAGAGTAAGGCTTGCTGATACCGAACTTTTTATTGAAGTAGAAAAGGATTTAACTACATACGGGGATGAAGTTAAATTCGGTGGAGGTAAAGTTATTCGAGATGGTATGGGACAGTCTCAGGTAAGAAGGGCTGATGGAGCTGTAGATACCGTAATAACTAATGCTTTGATCGTAGATTGGTGGGGAATAATTAAGGCTGATGTGGGAATAAAAGATGGAATGATTTTTGAAATTGGTAAGGCTGGTAATCCTGATATCCAGGATAATATCGATATTGTTATTGGTGCATCAACAGAAGTAATAGCTGGAGAAGGCCATATTCTTACTGCAGGTTCAATAGATACCCACATTCACTTTATCTGTCCCCAACAAATTGAGACAGCACTTGCCTCCGGAATCACAACCATGTTGGGAGGAGGAACTGGACCAGCGACTGGCACAAATGCCACTACTTGTACGCCGGGTTCTTTTCATATTTCAAGAATGCTTCAATCTGCAGAGGCATTTCCCATGAATTTAGGTTTTTTTGGAAAAGGAAACTCAACAAACGAGAGCAATCTTATTGATCAGGTGGAAGCTGGTGCATGTGGATTGAAGCTTCATGAGGATTGGGGAACGACTCCATCTACTATAAATTCTTGTCTTAATGTTGCAGATAAGTTTGACGTACAAGTATGTATTCATACTGATACTTTGAATGAGGCGGGCTTTGTTGAAGATACCATCAAGGCTATTGCAGGAAGAACTATTCATACTTTTCATACCGAAGGAGCAGGCGGTGGTCATGCACCCGACATTATTAAAATTTGCGGAGAAAAAAATGTTCTTCCAAGTAGTACTAATCCAACAAGACCCTATACAAGGAACACATTAGAAGAACATCTTGACATGTTAATGGTTTGTCATCATTTAGATTCTAAAATCCCAGAAGATATTGCATTCGCTGAATCAAGGATCAGAAGAGAGACTATTGCAGCTGAGGATATCTTGCATGATATAGGTGCCTTTTCAATTATTGCAAGTGATTCTCAAGCTATGGGAAGAGTTGGTGAGGTAATTACAAGAACTTTTCAAACTGCCCATAAAATGAAAGTCCAAAGGGGGCCGCTATCTCAGGATTCTGATAAAAACGATAATTACAGAGTAAAGAGATATCTTTCTAAAGTCACAATTAATCCTGCAATAGCTCATGGTATTGATAAACATGTTGGGTCTATAGAAAAGGGTAAAATTGCGGACTTGACGTTATGGAAACCTTCCTTTTTTGCAGTAAAGCCTGAATTAGTTGTCAAAGGAGGATCTATAGTTTGGTCCCAAATGGGTGATGCAAATGCGTCAATTCCTACTCCAGGTCCTGTACATGGTCGACCTATGTTTGCAAGTTTTGGACAATCTCTAATTAAGAGTTCTTTTACCTTTTTAAGTAAAAATTCAATTGATCAAAATATTCCAAATAAATTAGGCTTACAAAAGAAATGTATTGCCGTAGAAAATACCAGAAATATCAATAAATCGCACTTAAAACTTAATAGTAAACTACCAAATATTTCAGTTGATCCTCAAACTTATGAAGTTTTTTCTGATGGGGAACTTCTTATTTGTGAACCTCTCGATGAAGTCCCAATGGCTCAAAGGTACTTTTTACTCTAGAAGTTTTTAATTAATTCTTTTTCAGTTGTTTTAATATCTTGTGACCCGGCAATTGCCAAATCCTCTTGCAGTTTGTTCTCACAAGATAGAACTCTTGACCAGCTTGGTAATTGCTGGGTCGTAGGGCAAGCTAAGTAATCTTCTGTAGCTGGTCTCAATAGTTTCGCAAATTTTTGTACTGATAGCTCTTCTTCATGTCTATCGTATGGAAGTTGATTAACTGCTGAATCTAATCCAAATTGTTTTACCCGATCTTCCCCAACTCTTTTGTAAAGAACTTCTAAGGTAGCTAGTTGAGTACTTGTTAAGGTCTCTGCTTGATGCTCCATGAGACCTCTTAAAACACTTGAAAGTATTTCTGTACACATTTTTTGCAACCCTTCTTTAGATGAATCACCAATATTCTTATGTTTATGATCAAACAAACCTAGGTCAACTTGGGCTATTTTGGAGGTTCTTACGTTTCTGTAAACCTCTGATAATAAACCTATCTCTAAACCCCAGTCACATGGAATTCGTAAATTCATAGCCAAGTCTTTAGTGAAAGCAAACTCACCTGCTAATGGATATCTAAATGATTGAAGATATTGTAAAAAGGGACCCTTCCCTACTAACTGCTCAAGACTTGCCAATAAGGGACCCACAAATAATCTTGTTGCTCTACCTTGTAATTGATTGGTCTCTAATGATAATCTGCTGTAAAAAGCCTTAACATACGATATTCCATATGATTCGTCCACAAGTGGAAGTATCATTCTTGAAGGATATAAAGGACTAAAAGTTCTTATATCAGCATCAAAAAGAGCAACAACTTCTGATTTTCTCGTTGCAACTCCTATGCCTTGCCAGACAGCCCATCCTTTACCTGGAGTTCCTAAAAGTTCTAACCCATTTTTTTCTTGGCTTTTTAATAGTTCTATTACAGAGGGAGAATTAGTCCATTGAACGTGAACTGGAAATGGCATTGAGTCAAAAAATGATTTTGCTGCTTTAACTTGCTCAACAGTTTTTGCAGAGAGAGCAATAACTAATTCATTTAAGCCTGTTAGGTCTTTTAAAACTTCTCTTATGTCTTTTAATGCTGGACGCTCAAACTCTTCGTATAAGCAAGGTATTAAAATGCTAGTTGATCTTTTTTTAAGACTTTTATTTAATTCTTTAAGTAAATTTCTTGTAACTCCATATTCATGTATTGTTGTGATTAACCCTTGTTGAAAGTCCATTTTCTATTTGATGTGCAGAATAGTATTAATACTTCGTTGATTTTTTCAAAGTGAAGCAAATTGATTCAGAGAAAAAATTAGATAGATTAAAGATTGATAAATTGTTAAAAACAATTTATTCAAATAATACTACAGAAGAAATTAATTTTATTTCAAACCAATTATTACAGATTTTAGATGATTTCTCAGAGAAATCTGCTTATGAAGAAATAAGAGATAAGGAAAGGTGGAATGAATCTCATTCGGTTTTGATAACTTATGCAGATAGTATTTATAAAAATGGAGAGGCAACCTTAATAACTCTTGGTGAGTTGTTAGGTAAACATTTTGGCAGTCTTTCAAAAGTTGTACATATTCTTCCTTTTTTGAAATCTACAAGTGATGGAGGTTTTGCTGTCTCAAGTTATGATTCCTTAGATGAAAAATTTGGTGGTTGGGATGATCTCAAAAGTATTTCTAAAAATCATTATTTAATGGCTGATTTAGTACTAAATCATGTCTCATCATCTCACCCATGGGTTCAACAATTTATTAAATCCGAAGAACCGGGCATATCAAATGTTTTTTCACCGAAACAAAATCTTGACTGGTCAAATGTTGTTAGGCCAAGAAGTTCCTCTTTGTTTTCTCAAATAAATACTGAAGATGGCCCTAAACAAGTTTGGACAACTTTTGGCCCAGATCAAATTGATTTGAATTGGCATAATCCAAAAATGACACTTGAGTTCTTAAATTTAATTATTACTTATCTATCAAGTGGAGTTAAATGGTTCAGGCTTGATGCTGTAGGTTTTATTTGGAAGGAATCAGGGACAACTTGCTTGCATTTACCAAAAGCACATTCAATTGTGAAACTCTTAAGAGTTCTTCTAAATAAACTTCTTGATGAGGGAGTTTTAATAACTGAAACTAATGTTCCACAGAAGGAAAATCTATCTTATCTGATTCCTAATGATGAAGCCCATATGGCATACAATTTCCCATTGCCTCCTCTTCTCTTGGAGGCAATTATTACTTCAAGAGCTGATATTCTAAACTCATGGATTTTTGAATGGCCCATATTACCTGAAGATACTACTTTATTTAATTTCACTGCATCGCACGATGGTGTTGGGCTAAGAGCTCTTGAGGGTCTAATGAATGAGCAGAGAATTAAAGATTTGTTAATTAATTGTGAGAAAAGAGGCGGATTAGTAAGTCATAGACGTTTGTCAAATGGTGATGATAAACCTTATGAATTGAATATTAGTTGGTGGAGTGCAATGGAGGACTCCAGCAGAGATGCTAAAAGATTTCAATATGAGAGATTTATTTTAAGTCAATTATTAGTAATGGCTCTAAAAGGTGTTCCTGCTTTTTATTTACCAGCATTACTAGCTTCAGAAAATGATATCAAAAGTTTTTCTATGACAGGTCAAAGAAGAGATCTAAATAGAGAAAAGTTTAAATCAGAAAATCTTTTAGCGGTTTTAAATAATCCTGAATCTAATGCTAATAAAAACCTAAAATATCTTCGTAATGCTATGGATGTCAGATCAGAATTAAAGCAATTCCACCCTTGTTCCGAAATGAAATGTTTGTCTAAAGGTAGAAGTGATATTGTTGTGATCAAAAGAAGTAAAGGCCCTAAGTCTGTTTTTGCAATCCATAATATGACTGAAAATAAAATTAATTATCAATTGAATGATAATGATCTACCAAAAATAATTGATAATGATTTCAATACTCAAGATTTTTTAACATCCACTAAATACAATTGCAAAAATATTAGTCTTGATCCTTTTCAAGTAATTTGGCTTAGTGCTTTATAAAATGATAGAAAATTCTTCTATTTGGGTAGTAAGTGATGTAGATGGTACTTTAATGGATCACTCCTATGATTTGTCACCTGCTAAAGAAACTATAAAAAAACTACAAAAATTATCTATACCCGTAATTCTTTGTACAAGTAAAACCGCTTCTGAAGTAAAAGTTATTAGAAAGGAACTTAACTTGACGGATCCTTATATTGTTGAGAATGGTGCGGCAGTATACGGTGAATCTCTTGAAAGAGTAAATGGAGAAATTATTCTTGGAATAAAATACGAAGTTCTTGAAGAAATCTTAAATCTTATTTCTAATGAAATCGATTATAAACTTACTCCTCTTAATAATCTCACTGATCAAGAAGCCACTCAGCTAACAGGTTTAGAAGGCAAGTCATTGAACTTAATGCGTGATAGGCATTGGAGCATGCCTTTTTTAAATCCGCCAAGTTACTTAGAAGAGAAAATTAATATCTGTTGTAAAAAGTTCAATGTTGATGTTTTTAAGGGAAATAGAATGAGTCACTTATTATCTACAAAATCGAATAAAGGTAAAGCAATAAATGCTCTCAAAGAATATTCAAATATTCAAAATATTGAGATTATAGGTTTGGGTGATTCTCCAAATGATTTACCTCTACTTTTAAACTCAGATATTAAAATTGTTATTCCTGGAATAGATGGACCTAACTTGAACTTACTAGATAAATTACAAAATTTAGAGTTTACTTTAGCTTCTGAACCTAATGGATATGGTTGGAAAAATGAAATCAATAAATTTATCGATGAGCGAGAACTAAGTTAGAAAGATGAAAGATTTAGATATTAATTTTCCTCTTGATAAATTTGAAAAATTAATTATTGACATTGGTTGGGAATCCTTGGATGATTGGTTCAATTTTTGGAATAATCAAAAAGATATTCTTTCTATTGATCAATTTTGGAATCATAAAGTAAATGATGATTGGATTTGGGGTCTAGCTTTGCCTCTTTTATCTCAGGCATATAAATTTCAAAATAATTTTTCTAATAGAAAAATAATTGGGATCTCAGCTTTACCCGGAACAGGCAAAACAACATTGGGTAATTGGCTTGAATCAATATCGTTAAAATTAAATTTCAAAATTGCTGTTATTTCAATTGATGATTTTTATCTCCCTTCAGATGAAATGAAATTAGCAATTAAGGACAACCCTTGGAATGTCTCAAGAGGTTTTCCTGGTAGTCACTCAGTAAAATTGATGTATGAAAAATTATTAAATTGGAAAATAAATGGAGATTTAAATGTACCAGTTTTCGATAAATCTTTAAGAAATGGATTAGGAGATAGATCTCATTGGAGATTAGATAATCCTGATTTGTTAATTATTGAGGGTTGGTTTTTGGGAATTGAACCTTTTTCTAGGGATGTTAATCATCTATATATAAATTCAACAGATCTAAGTTCTAATGAATCTTCTTATACTCGTATAATTCAAAATAATTTAAGAACTTATTTAGAAGTTTGGAGTTTAATAGATAATATTTGGCATTTAAAGCCTTTGAAGTTTGAATACATGAATATGTGGAAGACTAACCAAGAAAAAGAGATGTTTTTGCAGAAAGGAAATGCCCTACAAGATAAAAAATTAACTAATTTCTTGAGAATGCTTAATGTTTCTATTCCTCATAAAAGTTTTGATGTTATTAATTCTTATGCGTTGTTATTAATTGATCAGGAAAGAAATTTAGTTGAAGTTGGATTAAATTTGTAGAAATTTTTAAATTTCTTTTTTTTCAGTAATTTTTTATACATTATTTGTAGTTCATATTGGTGTTTAATGAAAGATATTTTTTTGTTTTAGATGGTTGAGTTTTCTTACAAAAATGATGGCTGTAGAATGGTTGTTTTGAGATGTATAGGTCCATCAAATTTTTTTTTAGAGAGAGTATTATTCCCAACTGATATTCTTACTTTTATGGCCCCAAACGATTCAAGAGTAGAAATTTGGGGAAATGAATTATATGGACCTAAGCTAGAAGAGAGAATAAGAATTTCGGCTGATAATGAAGATTCTACTTTAGTTGCTTAGAGAACAAATTCTCTAATTGTCTTCGAGTCAAAATTTTTTACAAAAGACTAATTTTTATTGATATTATCAAACTAGTTTTTGTTTTTGAGATGCATTATTTTTCTTCTTTTGCCATAGGAGGTTTTGTCCCCTCTGCAGCCATTGCTGGAGTTCTTCTTTTAGTTGGTTTAGGAGCTTTCTTTTATCTTGGTATTAAAGGACCTACAGATTATTGAATCTAAGGAATATAAACCATAGGTTATTTTGATTTTTAATAACTTTTTTAATTATTTAATTATGGATTTAACTACAATTTTATTTATATTGAGCTTACCATTTGTTTTGTTAACTGTTTACTTTGGGACAAAAAATAATTTTTACGAAAGCGAAAACTATAAAGGAGATGGCTGCGCTCACGATGTGAAAAGGTAATTTTATTAATTTCTCCCGCTAAATATACATGTCCATTTACTATCAAATTGCCATACAGGTTTATAAATTTCTGTGCTTATAATTTCACCTGCTTTTTTACAAGTATCTAGATCTTCCATTGGGATGGAGTGTAATGAGGGACTTGTTATTCCACTTACCTCAGGCCTGCCCCCTGGTCCTTGTCTATAAGTCCCAATTACTAACCAATATTTCGCACTTAAAGAATTAGAATAAAAAATCAGAGAAAAAAGAAATAATAATACTGAAATAGTTTTTCTTTGCATTAATTTTTATTAGTTTTTATTTCTTAAATGTATATTGTTTTTTCTAATTTGCTACTAATAAATCAATAATTTAAATATGGTTTGGAATATTTAGAATTTTTTTTATATGGCTTAATTCAAGGTCTAACAGAATTTATTCCAGTAAGCAGTACTGCTCATTTAAAAGTAGTATCTATTTTTTTTGGAATTGGTGATCCAGGACCCTCTTTGTCTGCAATTATTCAAATTGGAAGTATTTTGGCTTTAGTTTGGTACTTTAGGAATGATATTTTTAAATTAAAAAGTCAATCTTTAAAAAATATTTTTGATTACTTTTTGCATAAAAGGATATTAAGGTCAATTTTTATAGGTACTATTCCAATTATTTTACTTGGTGGATCCATAAAGATTTTTGTCCCAAATTTCTTCGATGAGATTTTTCGTTCAAATTTATCAATTGCTTTAGTTTCTCTCTTAATGGCAATTTATATGTACATTGCAGATAGTTCGAGAAAAGGTTATTTAAATTTAAAAAATCATAAATATTCCGACAGTCTTTTGATAGGGTTTTCTCAAGCTTTTGCAATTTTTCCTGGTTTTTCTAGATCTGGTGTTACTATTTCTACTGCTCTAATATCAGGATGGGATAGAGGAGAAGCTGCAAAATTCTCTTTCCTTCTAGGTATGCCAGCTATATCTATTGCCGCAATTGTTGAGTTTATTTCCTCTTTTAATGAATTTTTTGCATTTAGTTTTTTACCTTTAATAGTTGCCATTATTACTACATTTTTTTCTTCTTTATTAGCTATCGATTTCTTATTAAAGTATGTTTCTTCTAGAGGGTTAAAATTGTTTATTGTCTATAGGGTTATATTTGGGATTTTAATTCTTCTGAATTTATAGATGTTAGTGAAATAATTTTTTTTAATTGTGTTAATGTTTAAAAAAATTGTCTCCAATGAATATTTTTATCTCTTTCCAGCTAGGTGAAGTTCAAGTTTCAAATCTTACAATATTAGTTTTAGTTTTTTTTTCATCTTTTACTTTTATTGCTGTTGGTATAAGTTCATATAAACTTTATAAATCTCTTATAAATGATGATGATGAAAAGTAATCGGAACGGCGGGATTTGAACCCACGACCCCCACTACCCCAAAGTGGTGCGCTACCAAACTGCGCTACGCCCCGTACTTTTACTATAGGGATAAGTTGGATTTAATTGTTATTCTCAATAGGATTGTTATCAGATCTCAATACACATTTATCAACTTCCCAATTAAAGTTCTCCCAAATATAGTCTTTTAATTTGTAATTACTACCTGTAAAGCTTCCTAACTTAACTTTTGTAGGTGAAGCAGAACAATACTGTCTGCTGCCTGCTGATGCAAGATATTGTTGATGGTAATTTTCTGCATAAAAATAGGAATCTATCATTTTTATTTCAGTTTCAATTAAACCATTATTTTTTTTATTTAGTTCTTTTTGATATTGCTCTTTACTGGCTAATATGATTTGTTTATTATTTTCATTTTTATAATATATTGCTGACCTATATTGAGTTCCTATATCGTTTCCTTGTCTATTTTTCTGTGTTGGGTCATGACATTCCCAAAACATTTTTAATAAATCACTTACGTCTATTTCACTTTTATCCCAAATTACTCTCACAACTTCTGAGTGCCCAGTTAATCCTGAACATACTTCGTAATAAGTTGGGTCAATTTTATCTCCACCAGCATAACCTACTGATGTTGTGACTACTCCAGGAAGTTTCCAAAAACATTTTTCAGCTCCCCAGAAACAACCACATCCAAATATTATTTCATCTTCTTGAGGAGTAGGTTCTTTTCTAATCTCTGTTTTTAGTATTCTATGGACTGGATTATCATCATTAGTTAGGGTTGACTCTATATTATTCATAATGTTTTTTAGAAATTTAAGCATAATTTAAATCTTTATAGCATAAGTTAAAAAATAACTTTTAGCTCTTAACAACGTTTGTGGCTATTTCTCTTTCCCAAAGTTGTTGATATAGCCCTTTCTTTTTTACTAAATCTTTATGATTACCCTCTTGTATAATCTCGCCTTTATCCATTACTAAAACCCTGTCGCAAGTAGCCGCTACAGACAATTGGTGACTAATCATTAAAATTGTTTTATTACTTCTTTCTTGCATTTCATCAATTATTCTTGCTGCTGTTTTATTGTCTACACTTGCTAAAGCATCATCAAGAACAACAATAGGTGAATCTACAAGTAATGCCCTTCCGAGTGCTGTCCTCTGCCTCTGCCCACCACTTAATGTGATTCCTCTTTCACCTACAATCGTTTTAAACTTTTGAGGAAAATTATTAATATCATCGATCAAACCAGCCTTCATAGCACTTTCTTTTACTAATCGCTGAGAAGATTTAGGTTCTCCAAATCGTAGATTTTCTGAAATTGTAGAGGTAAATAAAAATGCTTCTTGAGGAACTATTGCGATGTTTTTTCTAAGATCATCTAATTTAATAGATTTTACATCAAATTCATCTAAAAATAGTTGACCGTCGGGAATTTCAATAGTTCTTCCGAGAGCTTTTGCTAATGTTGTTTTTCCACAACCTACAGGTCCAACTATCGCGATAAGTTCACCAGGATAAATTTTAAAATTTAAACCATTTAGTGAATTAAATTTAGATTTTGGATACTTTATGGTTAAACCCTTTGCTTCTAAAAATCCTTTTACCTTTTTCTTTAAAAATTTTGTGTTTTCTCTATCTACAATTTTTGGATTGTTCTGAAAGATTTCTTCTACACGATCTAAACTTACCTGGCCAAGTTGAAAAGTATTCAATGTAAAACCCAAGAGAGCTGTTGGGAAAACAAGCCTTTCAACGTAAAGAATTAAAGCTACTAAACCACCTATTGAAATAAATCCACTCTCTAGTTGAAAAGTTCCTAATCCTAATAAAATTAGCAATGAGATTGAGGAAATACCCTGCAGCAAAGGGAATAGGGTACTTGCAGTTCTTGCAAGTTTTATTGCTGAATTTCGATAATCATTATTGTATTTACTAAATTCTTCCTTCTCCGAATTTTCTTGTGCATAAATTTTGATTGCGCTTATTCCAGAAAGGTCTTCTTGTATAAGATCACTAAGTTTGGATAATGATTCTTGTTGAGCTTTTCTTTGTTTGACCATTCTACCGCCGAATAAGCTTACAATTCCAAGAATTAATGGAAATATCATTAAAGCAGATATTGTCAATGTTTTGTTAATGGAAAACATCGATGGGATAGTAAATGAATAGGCTAAAACAATGTTGCACAAACTTAATACAGTAAAGCCTAATAGTCTTCTTATGTTTTCAACGTCACTGGTAGCTCTACTTATAATGTCTCCACTCCCTTTTTTTTGTACCCATTCTGGGTCTTGAATAAGTAAATGATCAAAAAGTTTTTGACGAAGATTTACCTCAACCTTTCTACCTATCCCAAAGACAATTTGTCTCGAAAATAGTCTGATTAAACCCATGCAAGTTGCTAAAAAGATTAACCACAATGATTTAGAAATAATAAAATCTGAAGAAAAACTACTTTGTAGTTTGTCAATTATGTTTTTTACTTCCAAAGGTATTACAACACTTAATATATTTACTAATAAAAGTGCTAAAGCCCCATATAAAAATTCTTTTTTGTATGGTCTCAGGTATTTTAATATAACTTTAAGCTTTAATTCTTTCATTTAATTTTGCCGATATGATTAAGATAATGTTTCATTTTTAATTTTGTGAGCTAATTTTATAAATGATTCAGTATTTATCTATGAGTAACGAACAAACTCATCCCCTACATTCAACAGACAAGACTATTATAGATTCTCTTATCACTAAAGAAAAACCAGAAGATCTTGACTTTATAAATCTAGCTAGATTAATAAATCGTTATCTTAATTTCCCAGGTGAAATTGAAATTAAAAATGATATTGAAAAAATTCTTAAATTTTGGAAAATTACTAAAAATGACCTTTTTTCAAAAACAAAAATTATTTGGTCAAAAAGCTTCAGGCCATCAAGTACAAATAAAGATTTAGTTGGGTCAGGTTTTGACACTTCAAATTGAAGCTTATTTATGAATAATTTTTTTTAATAATTAAATAATAAATTAAAAAAAAATGACATCTAATCTATCCAATCCTGAAATCTTAAATATTTTGTTGGAGGGCAGAAATCTTGATGATTTAACTTCTAGATCATTAATGCAAAGGTGGCTTAATGATGAAATATCTGACGTTCAAACAGGAGCTTTTTTAAGTGCCTTGAGAGCAAAGGGTTGTACAGGGATTGAGTTGTCTTCTATGGCTGAAGAGCTTTTGAATGTTTGCGAATTGCCAATAGCTAGACCAAATTTTTATTTGGTAGATACATGTGGAACTGGAGGTGATGGTGCTAATACATTTAATATTTCTACTGCAGTGGCTTTTGTATCTGCATCTTGTGGTGTAAAAGTTGCCAAACATGGAAATAAAAGTGCAAGTGGTAAAGTTGGATCTGCAGATGTTTTGTTAAATCTTGGTTTAAATTTAAATTGTTCATTAGAAAAAGTAATTTCTGCTGTAAATGAAATAGGAGTAACTTTTTTGTTTGCCCCTGTTTGGCATAAATCTTTAGTAAAACTCGCTCCTTTAAGAAAAGACCTTGGCATAAGGACTGTATTTAATCAACTTGGACCTTTAGTAAATCCTTTAAGACCAAATGCGCAAGTATTAGGTGTGGCATCAGAGGATCTTTTAGAGCCAATGGGAAGCGCACTTTTAAAAATGGGGATGAATAGGGCAATTGTAGTTCATGGTTCTGGCGGACTTGATGAAGCCTCACTTCAAGGAAATAACAAATTAGTACTTATTGAAAAAGGTGAATTAAAATTTTCAAAAATAAATATTTCTGATTTTAATCATGAAAATATTTCAAACTTTAAACTTGCTGTCTCAGATAGTGAATCTAATGAGCAAATATTGAAATCCGTTTTAAATGGTTCTGGTGAAAAATCGCATATAAATGTAGTTGCTTTGAATGCTGCATTAGTTCTCTGGGTGGCAGGAATTGAGGATGATTTACATGAAGGATTTAATAAAGCTTTGGCTTCAATTAAGCAAGGAAATCCTTGGGAAAAATTTTTACAATTAAAAACTTATTTATCCTCTGATGAATTAATTTAAAATTGATGATTAAACCTTACAAAAGAGATTCAAAATTAGTTTTAAGTAATGGAGTTGTATTCCCAGGATTTTCTTTTGGAGCTTTAGGTACTGCTGTTGGCGAAATAGTTTTTAATACAGGCATGACTGGTTATCAGGAAGTTATTACTGATCCAAGCTATTATGGCCAAATATTAACTTTTACTTATCCAGAAGTTGGAAATACTGGTATTAATCTTGAAGATTCAGAATCTAGTATGAATGTTAAAGGAATAATTGTGAGAAATTATTCTTCAAATAATAGTAATTGGCGATCCCTAAAGAATTTTAATCAGTGGTTAGTAGAAAAAAATATAGTTGGCATGTATGGAATAGATACAAGAGCTCTTGTAAAAATTTTAAGATCAAGTGGCTCGATGAATGGTGTTCTTACTTCTGAAGATAAAACAGTAGAAAGTTGTTTGAAAATAATCTCTGATACTCCAAAAATGGAGGGTCTAAATTTATCAAAAGTAGTTTCAACAAAGCAAAAGTATTTATGGCGAAATACTTCGGAAACAGATTTTGACGTTAGAAAAATAAATTCCGATAAACCTAATAAATTAAAAATAGTAGCAATTGACTTTGGAATAAAAAGATCCATTTTAAACAGACTTGTTTCACATGGTTGTGAAGTTTTAGTTTTACCTTCCAAATCTTCTTTAAAAGATGTTCTATCTAATAAACCTGATGGTATATTTTTCTCTAATGGTCCAGGAGACCCTTCTTCTGTCTCTGAAGGTATAGATTTAGCAAAATCACTAATTGAAATTGGCGACATCCCTATGTTTGGAATTTGCCTTGGTCATCAAATATTTGGTTTGGCCCTTGGAGGCTCAACCTATAAACTCCCTTTTGGACATCGTGGTTTAAATCATCCTTGTGGGAAAAATAATCAAATTGAGATAACTAGTCAGAACCATGGTTTTGCTATTGACCCTAATTCTCTTTCAAAGGATATAGTCAAAATAACTCATTACAACCTTAATGATAGTACTGTCGCTGGATTGGAAGTTACAAATAAACCAATATTTAGTGTTCAATACCATCCTGAAGCAGGACCTGGACCTCATGATTCAGATTATTTGTTTAAAAAATTTGTTTCTCTAATGTTAGAAAGATGTTGACATATTGTTTTCTTTTGATTTGATAATTACATTTGATATATTAATTTCTTGGAGGAATTAGATCATAGAAGATTTTCAGAAGCTAACGGTTTCTTTAAGAGGAAACCTCGATGTAAAGACAAATATTATTGTTTTTACCTTTAAAGGCCAACTTGATGCCTTCTCAGTAAAACAATTTAAGACTTTTGTTACCAACAACTTGAATAAAGACCTTCCATTGATTATTGATCTCACAAAAATTGATTTTCTAGACTCTTCTGGTCTTGGAGCTCTTGTTCAGACAGCGAAAGAATGTAAAAAGTTTAAATTAGGTTTTTCAGTCGTAGGGAATTCGAGAGTTGCTCAAACAATTAAACTTGTACGTTTAGGAGAATTTCTTAACTTAAAGTCGAGTCTTGAAGATGCGTTAATTTATTTAAAAAATTGAATTATTGGATTCAAAACTTAGTTCCATATGGGTCACCCGAAGAAATAGGGGTTATACAACTTGCATGGCTTGGGGATTCGGTTTGGGAACTCCATCAAAGACTAAGACATGTCCATTTCCCTCTTAAATCAAAAGAACTTCATTTGTCAGTAGTTAACGAAGTAAAAGCAAAATCTCAGTCAAAATCATTAAGTCAAATTGAACATTTATTAAATTCAAATGAAATGGATCTAATTAGGCGTGCTAGAAATAAAACAAAGAGATATCCAAAATCTTCAGACCCCACCATATACTCTAGAGCAACTGGTTTTGAAACTCTTATTGGCTGGCTATTTTTAAAAGATCCTCAAAGATTATCAATAATTTTTGAATATTTAGAATTACAAATGAATTGAATTTATGAAAAACTCCTCAAATAAATTTCGCGGAAAAAATAATCAGTACAAAAAAAATTCAGATTTTGATTATTACTCAAAAAATACAAATCGTTCAGAAAAAAATAATAGATTTTTGAACAATTCCGCTACAAATAAAAAAGTTGAAAATTTAAATAAACATGATGAAAATAATACTTTTTCATCTTTAAAAAGAAGAAAGCAAAGATTTAAATCTAATACAGAATTTCCTAATAAAAATTCTGATATGCATCAAGAGTTTTCTAATAAGAGAAATTTTGATGATTGGATATGGGGTAAACATTCTGTTTTTGAGGCTCTTAGTAGTGATAGAGCGATTAATAGGATTTGGTGTACTTCTGAAATTTTTTCTTCAGACAAATTCTATATTTTGTTTAAGGATCTTAAATTAAAAGGAGTTCTTATTGAAGAAGTTTCTTGGAACAGGCTTTCGCAATTGACATATGGTGCTTCACATCAAGGTGTCGCACTGCAGTTAGCATCCTCTAAAACAATCTCTCTAGAACAATTAATCGATTTTTCTAAACATAATTGTCCAAATCCTATAATAGTTGCATTAGACGGTATTACTGATCCTCATAATGTTGGTGCAATTATAAGATCAGCTGAAGCATTTGATTGCAAGGGCGTGATCATTCCTCAGAGAAGATCTGCAGGATTGACTGGAACAGTCGCAAAGGTAGCTGCAGGTGCCTTAGAGCACCTTCATGTAAGTAGAGTTGTTAACTTAAATAGAGCACTTGAGGAACTTAAGAAAAATGGTTTTCTTGTTGTTGGTTTATCTGGAGATGGTCAAATATCTATCTCAAATTTTCATGAAAAAGCACCTTTGGTAGTTGTAGTTGGCTCTGAAGATAAGGGCATTTCTTTGCTTACTCAAAAAAAATGCGATTTTATATTAAGTATTTCTCTTAAAGGTAAGACTTCAAGTTTAAATGCCTCTGTGGCGGCCGCCATATCTCTATTTCACTTGTCAGGTAAATAATTTTGTTGTTAATAATCACTGTTTTTAATGACTATTAAAATGTTGTTGTTTCAATACATTTATATGATTAATAAAAATTTATTGAATTTTCACTACAAAATTGTATAGAATTTAACAAGAATTGATGGTCTAACAGGCCAAAAAAATTGATTAGAAACTTTGGAAACAAACTCGGTTTAGCTTGGTGGGCTAAAATTGAGACAGATCAACCTAGTAGTACCTACTGGTTCGGCCCATTTATTACTAAACGTAGTTTAAAAGAAAATATGTCTTCTTTCATTAAAGATCTTTCTGATGAAGGGTCTAAAAATATTAAACACAGTTTAGTACGTTGCAAAAAAGAAGAACCATTAACTGTTTGATAGCTTTGATTTCAAGAAATAAATTAAGAAATGAATTTTAATTCTTTAAGAAAAGAAATTATAAGCAATAATGCCTCCATCAAGGAATTAGTAAATGATATCTTTGCCAAAATTGATCATAAAGATCCTGAAATTAACTCATATATTTGTACTACAAAAGATAATGCTATCGCGCAAGCAGAGAACATTGATAAATTAATTCAAAATAAAGAAAAACTGCCTCCTCTCGCGGGTATGCCCATAGCAATAAAGGATAATATTTGCATCAAAGGAGTTGCAACTACATGTGCAAGTAAAATGCTCAAAAGCTTTGTTGCGCCTTATGAATCCACAGCTTCGGGTAAATTATGGTCTTTAGGGGGAATTTGTTTAGGAAAAACAAATTTAGACGAATTTGCAATGGGTAGTTCAACGGAAACTTCTGTATTTGGTGTCACTTCAAATCCTTGGGATATTAATAGAGTGCCAGGAGGTAGTTCAGGCGGTAGTGCTGCTTCAGTTGCCGCTGGATTTTGTGCAGCGGCTATAGGTTCTGATACAGGAGGATCAATAAGACAACCAGCCTCTTTTTGTGGTGTCGTAGGTCTTAAACCTACTTATGGAAGAGTAAGCAGATGGGGACTTGTAGCATTTGCTAGCTCTCTTGATCAAATTGGCCCAATTACAAATACTGTCTCAGATGCGGCTGAAATTCTCTATTCAATATCTGGTAAAGATCCCTTTGACTCAACATGTCTTGATAAGCCAGTTCCAAATTATTTGACTGACTTAAATAAATCTATAAAGGGTTTAAAAATTGGAATTATAAAAGAATGTTTTGAACACCCAGGGCTTAATCCAGAAGTTAAGGAATCTGTTCTTTCTGGAGTTGATAGATTCCAAGCTTTAGGGGCTGAAATTATCGAAGTTGAATGTCCTAGATTTAACGATGGAATTGCAACATATTATGTCATTGCACCATCTGAAGCCTCCGCAAATTTAGCAAGATATGACGGAGTTAAATATGGCTATAGATCGAATGAAGGTTCAAATCTTATGGATATGACTTCAAAAAGTAGAGCTGAAGGTTTTGGAGATGAGGTACAAAGAAGAATCTTGATAGGTACTTATGCTTTGTCAGCTGGATACAGTGATGCCTATTACAAAAAGGCACAAAAAGTGAGGACACTAATAAGAAAAGATTTTGATAATGCTTTTAAGAAAGTAGATGTTTTATTAACTCCAACTTGCCCAACCACTGCTTTTTTGAAAGGGGATTTTGTAAATGATCCGCTTTCCATGTATTTGTCTGATCTATTAACAGTTCCAGCTAATTTAGCCGGACTACCAGCCATAAGTATTCCATGTGGTTTTGATAATAAAGGATTACCTATAGGACTTCAATTAATAGGCAATGTATTGGAAGAAGGTAAAATATTAAACGCAGCAAATATTTTTGAAATTGATGCTCAGGTCATTAAGAATAGACCTTTATTCTAAAGTTGTATTAATAATTAATTTGTAATCACAAAGTATAGATCTTTTAGAAATTTTCTCTATCTTATATATATAAATTATTTGAATATGGGTTTCGTTCCGCTTCATAATCATAGTGACTACAGCTTACTTGATGGTGCCAGTCAAATTTCAAAAATTGTAGATAGAGCTTGTGATCTTGGAATGGAATCGATAGCTCTTACTGATCATGGAGTTATGTATGGTGTTCTTGATTTGGTCAAGAAGTGTAAAGAGAAAGGTATAAAACCAATCATTGGTAATGAAATGTACGTGATTAATGGTTCTATTGATGATCCTCAACCAAAAAAAGAAAAAAGATATCATTTGGTAGTGTTAGCAAAAAATTATACTGGTTATAAGAATCTAGTGAAGTTGACAACAATTAGTCACTTAAATGGGATGAGAGGTCGAGGCATTTTTTCTAGACCATGTATTGATAAATCTCTTTTAAGTAAATATAGTGATGGACTAATTATTTCTACAGCTTGTCTTGGTGGAGAGATTCCTCAGGCTATCCTAAAAGGTAGATTAGACGTAGCAGAGGATATAGCTCTTTGGTATAAAAAATTATTTGCAGATGACTTTTATTTAGAAATTCAAGATCACGGCTCTATTGAAGATAGAATTGTTAACGTTGAATTAATAAAAATTGGCAAGAAGCACCAAATAAAAATCATCGCTACCAACGACGCCCACTACTTATCAAGTATGGATGTTGAAGCACATGACGCTTTGCTTTGTGTATTAACAGGAAAACTAATAAGTGATGAAAAAAGATTGAGATATACCGGTACAGAATATATTAAAAGTGAAAAAGAAATGCTTGAGCTTTTTAAAGATCATATTGATGATCAATCAATTATTGAGGCAGTTAATAATACAGTAGAAATTTCTCAAAAAGTTGAAGTATTTGATTTGTTTGGTAATTATAGAATGCCAAAATTCCCTCTTAACGAAGATACAGATTCATTTTCTTTCCTTACACAATTATCTAATAAAGGCCTTTTAAAAAGACTTAAAAAAAATAATCTTGCAGAAGTTGATGAGAAGTATAAAAAAAGACTATCTTCCGAATTGAAAATTATTAAAGATATGGGTTTTCCAGATTATTTTTTGGTTGTTTGGGACTACATCAAATTTGCAAGAGATAACTCTATCCCTGTAGGGCCAGGTAGAGGTTCTGCAGCAGGCTCACTAGTAGCTTATGCTCTTCAAATTACAAATATAGATCCTGTTGAACATGGATTGTTGTTTGAGAGATTCTTAAATCCAGCAAGAAAGTCTATGCCAGATATTGACACCGACTTTTGTATTGATAGGAGAAATGAAGTTATTGATTATGTTACTAATCGTTATGGAGAGGATAAAGTAGCGCAAATAATTACTTTCAATAAAATGACCTCAAAGGCGGTTTTAAAAGATGTTGCAAGGGTTCTAGATATACCATATGGAGAGGCGGATAAATTGGCTAAGTTAATACCGGTTGTAAGAGGGAAACCATACAAACTTAATGAAATGATCGATAAGAACTCTCCTAGCCAAGAATTTAGAGACAAATATATTAATGATAATAGGGTGAAAAAATGGGTTGATTTAGCTTTGAGAATTGAAGGAACTAATAAAACATATGGAGTTCATGCTGCTGGGGTTGTTATCGCATCAGATCCTCTTGACGAACTTGTACCTCTCCAAAGAAATAATGAAGGACAAATAATCACCCAATATTCAATGGACGATATCGAATCACTTGGATTATTGAAAATGGATTTCTTGGGTCTCAAGAATCTTACGATGATTGAAAAAACAGTTTCTCTTATTAATCAATCTATTGGAAAGAAAATCAATATTGATGAGTTACCTCAAAATGACGGTAAAACATTTGAGCTTATTGGGAGAGGAGATCTTGAAGGTATTTTTCAACTTGAATCTTCCGGTATGAAGCAGGTCGTTAAGGATTTCAAACCTAATTCTCTAGAGGATATTTCGTCAATATTGGCTCTTTATAGGCCTGGTCCTCTTGATGCAGGCCTTATACCTAAATTCATAAATCGAAAAAATGGGAACGAAAAAATCGATTTTCCTCATCCTTTTATTAAGTCAATTCTTACTGAAACCTATGGAATTATGGTTTACCAAGAACAAATCATGAAAATTGCTCAAGACCTAGCTGGTTATTCTCTGGGTGATGCTGATTTACTTCGAAGAGCAATGGGTAAAAAGAAAGTTTCTGAAATGGTAAAGCATAGGAATATTTTTGTACAAGGTTCCATGAAGAAAGGTGTAAATGAAAAATTAGCAAATGATCTTTTTGATCAAATGGTTTTATTCGCAGAATATTGTTTTAACAAAAGTCACTCAACTGCTTATGGTGCCGTAACTTATCAAACTGCATTTTTAAAAGCCCATTTTCCTGTTGCGTACATGGCAGCCCTTTTAAGTGTAAATTCTGGCTCTAGCGACAAGATGCAAAGATATATTTCTAATTGTTATTCCATGGGAATAGAAGTTATTTCACCGAGCATTAATTTTTCTGGTGTTGATTTCACTATTAAGAATAATCAGATTTTATTTGGGTTATCTGCAATTAAGAATTTAGGAGATTCTGCAATAAGAAATATAATTGAAAACCGAGTTAGTTTTGGAACCTTTAAGTCATTATCAGATTTGTGCGACCGTTTGCCTTCTAATGTTCTTAACAAAAGAAGTCTTGAATCTCTAATTCATTGTGGAGCACTGGATGAGTTTTCAAATGATAATAATAGAGCTCAGTTATTATCAGATCTTGAACATGTTATTGAGTGGGCATCTTCAAGAAATCGTGACAGATTATCAGGACAAGGAAATCTATTTGACTCTAAAGAAGAATTTTCTAATGTTGCTTTTTCAGATTCACAATTAGCTAAGGTTGATGATTATTCACTTATTGAGAAGTTAAAGTTAGAAAAGCAGCTTCTAGGCTTTTACTTATCTGATCATCCTCTAAAGCATTTAACCAAGCCAGCAAAACTTATATCTCCTGTAAGTATTGCGCAGTTAGAAGAAACAAAGGATAGAAGCAAAGTCTCTTTAGTTGGAATGATTCCTGATTTGAAGCAAATTACAACGAGAAAAGGAGATAGGATGGCTATAGTTCAGCTTGAAGATCTTTCTGGAAGTTGCGAAGCAATAGTTTTTCCAAAAACCTATATTAGATTATCAGAATTTCTCCTTACTGATACTAGATTGTTGGTATGGGGTACAATTGATAAAAAAAGTGATAAGACTCAATTAATAATTGATGATTGTAGAGAAATCGATAACCTTAAGTTGCTAATTATTAATCTTGAAAGTTCTCAAGCGTCAGATGTAAGGGTACAAAATACTTTGAGAGACTGCTTAATTAAATTTAAACCCGATAAAGGTAGATGTGGAATTAAGATTCCAGTTTTAGCTGCAGTAAGAAATAAAAATAATGTTACCTACGTTAAATTTGGCGAACAATTCTGTATTGGAGATATTCAAGGTGCATGCAAATTATTAGAAGATAAATCATTCCAAGTTAATTTGAAATCTTTAGTTTCCTAGATTAACTTTTATCCTCAAAATTTTGAGTTGCAGGTTTAAAGGCAGCTTTTGCACGTTGTATGTTCATTGGTATATTTTCAATACCAAAAAAAGATCCAGGCTCTTTATCCCAACTAGCTGATAATATTCCAAAACTCAATCCCGCTAGACCTAACAAGAAAAACAATGCTGAAATTGCAATGGTTGAAGAAGGAGGTATTTCAGCAATATTTCTTGTAACTATAATGTAGCTAACAACAAAAACAGACATTCCTAATATTGTCGGTATTCCAGCTGTAAAGAATATTCTTCTTGCCATTCTGTCAGCAACATATTTTGGGATGCCACTTGATGATCGCTTTGGCTTGGTTACAGGAATAGATGTTTTTTCTAGATTAGCGAAAGCAGTTGTTTCAGAATAGTTTTTTTTCTTTTTATTTTGTGTCTTTTTTTTTGGTTGCTTTTTTTTCATTAATTGAGATCATCCTCTGATTCCAATTTTCTTAACTAGTTCTTGATATTTTTGAACGTTTTTGTCTCTTAAGTAAGACAGTAATCTTTTTCTTTTACCAATCATTTTTAATAATCCTTGCCTTGAAGCGAAATCATGAATGTTTCCTTGAAGATGGTCACTTAATTTCGATATTCTTTTAGAAAGCATTGCTACTTGTACTGCAACTGAACCTGTATCAGTTGCATGTACTTGATGATTTTCAATCAGCTTCTGTTTTTCAGCTGTATCTAATGACATAAAATTTATTTCTTTTTATCTATGATACTACGTCATCTAGCTATATTACTACTATCCTCATCCAGATAATGCATAGCTAATTTCAATAGTTTTTCAAATGATAAATTATTTTCTTTTTTACCTAGGAGATCTAATTCTTTAATAATAATCGGCAAAATAGTATTTATTTCTTTGTTTTTGTAACTTAATGATTGAAGGGTTAACTGAAGGTCTTCTATCATTTTATTTATCTCAGGATCCTTAATCTCAAATTCATCTTTGCTTTTTTCTTCTTCAAATAATATTTTACTTTTAAATTTACTTTTTAATTCTAAAATTAACCGATCACTCATTTTTTGTCCTATACCAGGTATGGAACAAATTAATTTTTTGTCTTGTGTTTTTATTGCATTTATAACTTCACTAATAGAAAATTTGTTTAATATCCCAATACCAATTTGAGATCCAACACCTCGAATACTTAAAATTTCAATAAAGAAATTTTTTTGATCTTTTGATGTAAAGCCAAATAATAAATCTGAATCTTCTTTTTTAATATGCTTTATCCAAAGAGTGATGTTTTTAGTAGATATCTGATTTGTTTTTAATTTGAGAAAATAGGATTCTAGTATTTGTATTTCGTATCCTAATCCTTGACAATTTATTAAAACAAAAAATTTTTGATTAGTTTGCCATAAATCAACTAAATCTCCATTTATCCAACTTATCAATTAACCACCATCCACCTGACATCCAATTAGCGCTCCTGCAGTACCGCCCGCTGGTACGGCCCAAAACCTGTCTTTCCCTCTAGATGAGGATAATGCAATTCCAGCACCAAGAATACCCCCTATAACAGAACCTTCACTACAGTCATTATCATCTATTTTTTCAGCTTTGTTTTGACCTCCACAAGGTATTACAACGTCTACCTCATAACTTTTTACATAGCCCGGGTTTGATTTCGTTCCAGGAATGTACTCTTCTCTATATTCAGTTCTTGTACAAGTTACTGATTTTGGGGTTGTTGCATTAACTTGAGCAATAGGAGAAAAACAAAATAATAAAGCTAAATAGTGAAGTTTCATCATCATTTTTAATCTACTAATATTCTACGTCCTTTTGATTATTTTGGTAGTAGATATAATAGTTCCTAATAAAACAAGTGAGGCGCCAAATAAAAAATTTATGTTTATTATTTCACTAAAAAACAAAACCCCCCAAATTGAACCAAATAAAACTTGTAAATAATTAATTATTGATGCTTCAGAAGCAGGTAAATTTTTTAATCCTATAGTTAAGAAAGTCTGACCTAATTGAGTAAATAAGCCAATTCCTAATATCCAAACTAATTCACTCCAATTTGGGGTAACCCAATTGATTAATACAATTGGTAATAGAGTTATAAAAGAAACAAGTGGAAAATATTCAATAATTACATAAATATCTTCACTAAATGAGAGTTTCTTAACTGTGACGTAAGCTAATGCGGTGCAGATTGCTCCAAGAAATGCTATCAATATCGAAATAATTTCAATTTCAACGTTTATATTTGATAATTGGCTTGGATTCAATATTACTAATATTCCAATCCAGGCAATAATTAAAGCAAAAATTATATTGCGCGTTATTTTTTCGTTTATAAATATGCCAGCAAATATAGATATAAAAATAGGATATGTGTACTGAATGACTGTAGATATACCAAGAGGCATATTTCTTATCGCATAAAAAATACAAACTAAAGCTAAAGTTCCTAAAAAACCTCTTAAGATAAGTAATGGTTTATTTTTGCCCCAAGGATTTATATTTTTTATATTAATTATTAATAATGTAATTATTAAACTTAACAATGATCTGAATAAAACTAATTCATAAATAGGTATCCTCTTGTCAATATTTTTTACGCACAAAGTCATCAAACTGAAGAAAAATGAGGCAAATACCAAATTATACTTTTTTAATGAATTAAGTCTTTTTTCTAATTCTTCGATATTTATCATTTAAAAAAATAATTTTATTGTGAAATTAAGTAGATTCTTATTTGATTTTGACCTATAACGAATAAATCATTATTTACTTTTCGATAATAATCTCAATGGTTCATTCTATACACCCAAGAACTATTCAAGAGGTTAAGGAAAAAGCAGATATTGTTGACGTTATATCTGAACATATTGTTCTTAAGAAGAAAGGCAAGGAATTTGTTGGGATTTGCCCTTTTCATGATGATACTAAGCCATCTATGACAGTATCACCAAGTAAACAATTCTATTATTGTTTTTCTTGTGGAGCTGGTGGTAACTCTATTAAATTTTTAATGGAATTTACTCGTGCAAATTTTTCAGATGTTGTACTTTCTCTCGCTAAAAAAAATAATATTAATATTGAAAATCTCGAGGGTCCCCAAGTAGAAGCTTATAAAAAACAATTATCTAGAAAGGAAGGTCTTTATAAAATATTAAGAGTCACAAAAAATTGGTTTAAGTCTCAATTAAATAATTCTCTTGGCGTTGAAGCTATGAAATATTTAACATCAAAGAGAAACTTGAGTAACAAGATTATTGATAACTTTGAATTAGGTTTTGCTCCAAATTCATGGAATGATTTATTTAACTATCTATCCAAGGTAGAAAAATTTCCTATCAATTTAATATTAGCTTCAGGCCTTGCAATTTCCAAAGATAATTCTGACAAGATTTATGATCGTTTTAGAAATAGATTAATTGTTCCAATTCATGATATGCAGGGAAGAGTAGTTGCTTTTGGAGGAAGATCTCTTGATGGTCAGGAACCTAAATACCTTAATTCTCCTGAATCAGAGATATTTGAAAAGGGCAAAATGTTGTTTGCATTTGAAAAAGCTTCTAGCAATATTAGGAAAAGAGATAAAGCTATTATTGTTGAAGGCTACTTTGATGTTATTTCTCTTCATTCAAAGGGTATTACTAATTCTGTGGCTTCTCTCGGCACCGCATTAAATAAGTATCAAATTTCTCAACTATGTAGATGTACAGATAATAAAAATATAATTTTGAATTTTGATTCTGATAATGCAGGTATTTTAGCCACAAAAAGAGTAATTAAAGAAGTCGAGAGTCTATCCATTCATGATCAAATTAATCTTAAGATACTTCAACTAAGTGATTTTAAAGATCCTGACGAATATTTAAATAGTCATACGCCTGAAGATTACTTTAATTTAATTGATAATTCCCCCTTTTGGATTGATTGGGAGATTGATCAGATTTTTAAAGATAAAGATTTAACTAAGTCTGAAATTTTCCAGAGTGTTATTTCGTCATTGGTAAAATTGTTGAGTAAATTACCTCAATCATCAACCAGAACTCATTATCTACAGAAAGTTTCCGAAAAATTAAGTAAGGGACAAGCTAGGTTAGCAATACAGTTTGAACAAGATTTAAGAAATCAAGTAAAGGGATTTCGTTGGCATGGTAGATCAAAAAAATTTGAACAACCAAATGAAATTTCTCGACGTGAGAAAAATGAATCTGAAATAATTTTTTATTATTTACATTGTCCAGATCTTAGGCTATTTATTCGTGATGAATTTCTCAAAAGAGAAATTAATGGTTTTAATACTAGTTATATTCAAAGTTTATGGGAAGCTATTTCAAAAATTGAACAAAGAAATTTAGGTTTAAACTACTTAAATGATTTAAAACAATCAAATAGTCAAAATCTACAAAAAGATTTTTCTTCTATTAACTTAATTTCACTTCTTCCTGATTACTTAGCTCTCAATAATCATGAATCATCAAATAAAATTAATATTTTTATTAATCCAAATGAGTTGTTTTTAACATTGCTGAGTAATCCTAAAGATAATTTACTAGGAACATTATCACTTCTTGAGAAATATAATTCTCTTAAAAGATGTAGACACTTAATCGAATCTTGGGGATCTCAAAGATTAAAAACTTTAGAAAACTGTATATCTATTTTAATTGATAATCCTTCTTCAGGTTCTTCAAATACAAATAAAGAGATAGATGATCTTTTTAAGGATTTAAACTCAGATGCGATCAAATTTCAGGAATTATATTACTTAGAAAGGCAACATATTAATTTTTTAGATAAACAACGTTGTGGCAATTTCATGGCTAGTTAATATAAAAATTTTTAATTTATAGGCAGTATTTTTTAATCAAGTTTTTAACTTTTTTGGGTTTATCTTCAAGAACATAAGCTTCTACTTCTTTCGCATAAGTCCCAGAAAAATTTGAACTAGAGAACTCTAATGCTTTTCTTTTACTTTGATGCAATTTACTTTCTAATTTTTTTATATCCCCTATTGTTTTATTGTCATTACATTTTTGTATCGCATGAGTTGCTTCGTGTCTTAATGCTTTTCTTATCGCCCTTTCTGTTTTGAAGTTATCTTTATTTGGTTGTTGATTCTTATTTCTATAATTTGTTTTCTTTTTTGCGTTTTCAGTACATATTATTATTTTATTTTCTTTAAAATTATGTAGCCCTTTTATTTCTTTGTTTAATAGACATTCAATTTTATTTTCTTCAACTATGTAGTTTGCTTTAATTAATAAGTTAAGAATCTCTTTATCTAATTTACTCAAAAATAATATAAATTCCATTCTATTTTGTTTACTTCACTATAGTTGGGATTTGTTCTATATCAGTTGTAGATGAGCGACTTAAGAAATTCTTATTCATCTTCCAACTTTGTGGATTTTTTGTAATGGCCCATGTAATTGCATTGTTATTAAATCTTTTATTTAATAAATCAATCGTTCTCATAAGATTTGCTGATTTTTTTAAGTCTTTCTGAGATTTGTAATTGATAACTGATTGCTGTAAATATTCGCTATTAGTTAAATCCTGCATTAAAACGCCAGCTTTTGAGAATTTATATTCTGGATTATAAATTTCTTTAGATAATTCAACTACTATTTTTAAAATTTTATTTGTGTCATCTGTTGCATTTGTAAGTTTTCTATGAGCACTTCTTTGATAATTTTGACTTGAATATTTACTGGTTCTGGCAAATACTCTAATATCAGATGATTGCAAATTCTGACTTCTCATTTTTTCAGAGGCTTTTATTGCGTGAGTTGCCAGTGCTTGAGTTAAGTCTTCTAATTTTGTGATAGGTGTGCCGAAACTCCTGCTCACCTGAATTTCTTTTTTTGATTTCTTGTTTTTTTCTATGGGCAGGCATCTATATCCTTTCAGTTCTAATTGCAGTCTTTTCCCTACGATGCCTAATTTCTTAATGATTTCATTTTCTTCCATATCTCTTAGTTCTCTCGCATTTTTAATACCTTTACTTTGCAACCAATTAGAGGTTTGTTTCCCGACTCCCCATATCTTATCTATACTAATTCTTTTCAAATAATTATTCTCATTTTCAGTTCTAGCTAAATCAAATATTCCAGCTGAATAATCAATATTTTTAGCTAGTTTATTAGCAATTTTTGCTCTTACTTTATTTTCTCCTATTCCTACTGTTATGGTAATCCCTAGATTCTGATATATTAATGATCTTATGCTTCTTGCCCAAGGATATAGATTTTCATCATTAGGTCTAGAAATCGAGACGAATGCTTCGTCAATAGAATAAATTTCTATCTGTTCACAGTAACTTTTCAGTAAATTCATTAGTCTTCTGCTCATATCCCCATAAAGCGAGTAGTTTGAGCTTAAGACTGCTACATCTAATTTATTTAGTCTTTCTTTCACCTTAAAATACGGAGTTCCCATTTTAATTTTTAAAGCTCGCGCTTCAGGGCTTCTTGCAATGATACATCCGTCATTATTAGATAAAATTACTACTGGTTTATTTCTCAAATGAGGATTAATATTTTGTTCACATGACGCGTAAAAATTATTAGCATCTATAAGAGCTATTGCATCAATATTTGAAATTCTCATAAATAGCTATGTATTGAATAAATAACAACTCCCCATATCTGTACATCAATATGGTTTTTAAATCTAAAATCAGGATAATTATGATTTTCTGCTTTTAAATATAATTCATTATTTTTTATAGATAATCTTTTTATTGTAAATTCTCCGTCTATCATTGCAATGATGATATTCCCTGGCCTAGCTGTTAAGCTCTTATCTACTATTATTAAATCTTTATCTTTAATTCCTGCATTTATCATTGAGTCACCTTTAACTCTAAGAAAAAAAGTGCTAAACGGATTAGATATTAAATGTTCGTTTAAATCAATATTGTCTTCTGTATAGTCATCTGCAGGAGAAGGAAACCCTGCTGATACCGAATCAGTTAATAAGGGGATTTTAAATTTTTTAGTAGTTGAATCAAAAGAATCCAAGGTTAAATTAATAGTATATATGTACTATATAGCAAAAAATCAAAAAATAGTTAGTTATTAAAATTTTATAGATTAATTTTAGATTGAATCTAATCTTTTTAAGAACGATGATAAGGGGAGTTGTTAGATATAGAAATAGCTCTATAGATTTGCTCGATTAGGATTAATCTAGCTAATTCATGAGGAAAAGTTAAAGGAGATAGGCTTAGTACAAGATCTGATTTTTCTTTTATATCTGAACTAACTCCATCAGTATCACCGATTAAGAAATTAATTTTTTTATTTTTAAAATTCAAGAGTAAGGAACATAGTTCAACTGAATTAAACTGCTTCCCTTCTTCACTTAGGCAGATAATAATATTGTTATTGGATCTAAGATTATTTAAATTAAAAGTCTTTAACTCATTAATGACAAGTTCGGGCATTCTTTTTTTGTATTGATTAATTCCATCTCTAATCCAAAGTTTCTTTATTTTGCCAATAGCATAAATTGCTAATCTATTACTCTGAAGCATAAGTAAATATTAAAACTAATTATTCATCAAGAAGATAATTAAATTCATCATATAGTTCCTCTTCGGCTGTTAATTTCTTGGATAAATTATGTTTTTTAGAATTCGTATTAATTTGATTAATCTCACTTTCTCTTAGTGAGTTATTAATGTTAGAAGTCTCTTCTAAAGATTTTGAATTATCAATTAACGAATAAAAAATTTTATTGGGATCTTCTGAATTAAGTGGATTGGGAATTAAATTATCATTATTAGTTATATTTGTGTAATTATTTATATTTGTATTTATATTTTTACTTTCGTTATTTAAATTTTTCTTTTTTTTAAAATTATTGAGTTTATCTAAATTTTTTTTTGATAAGCTCATGATATAAAGTATTAAATAAATTCATATTTAATTTAAACATATTATTTATCTTTTAGATGAATTCTAAAAACTATCATCAAAAAAAAAGATTTGGACAACACTGGTTGGTAAATAAAAAAATATTAGAAAAAATTAAAGAAATTGCTGTTCTTAATGAAAATGACTTTATTTTAGAAATTGGTCCTGGTAAAGGAGCTTTAACATCTAAGTTGTTAGATTCAGAAATTAAAAAATTACATGCAATTGAATTAGATAAAGATTTAATAAATTTATTAAATGATAAATTCAATAATAATGATAAGTTTTCACTGCAGCAGGGAGATATACTTTCTGTAAATTTAGATTCGATTAATAAGAAGATTACAAAAGTGATTGCAAATATTCCTTACAATATAACTGGCCCAATATTGGATATTTTCATAGGTCGATTGGGCATTAAAAGAAACTATAATTACGAAAAAATAATATTTTTGATGCAGAAAGACGTTGTAGATAGGATTTTGTCAAAAAAAGGAAGTCCCAATGCTGGTGCGCTTAGTATAAGAATGCAACTGTTATCAAAAATAAAAAGAATATGTGATGTGCCGCCTTCATCATTTAGTCCGCCTCCAAAAGTTTTTTCCTCTTTAGTAGTTTTCGAACCAATTAAAAATGATTTAAGATTAGATATTAGTCTAGAAAAATATATAGATAAAATTCTTCGAATTTCATTTAATTCAAGAAGAAAAATGCTTAGAAATACTCTTAATTCAATACTTTCAAATGAAGAGATAAATGAATTATCTAAATCTTCAAAAGTTTGTTTTAATTTAAGACCACAAGATATTTCAATTGACCAATGGATTAAGCTTGCAGAAAATTGTATTAAAATTAAAAAATAAAAATTTATTTATATGCAAGATTTAGCTAAAACGAAAATAAATATAAAATCTCCTGCCAAAATAAATTTGCACCTTGAAGTTATTGGTAAAAGACAGGATGGATTTCATGAGTTAGCAATGATTATGCAAAATATCGATCTTTCTGATTATTTAGAATTTGAAATTAATAATGAAGGTTTAATTAAACTTGAGTCTGATTGTAATGATTTAAGCTTATCTGATGATAACTTAATTGTTAAATCTGCAAATCTATTAAGGAAAAAATCAAATATAGATTATGGTGCGAATATATTTTTAAGAAAAAATATTCCAATTGGCGCAGGATTAGCTGGTGGATCCAGTAATGCAGCAGCAACATTAATTGGTCTTAATAAGTTATGGGATTTGAACTTAGATCAAGAAACATTATGTTCATTAGCATCAACTTTAGGATCTGATATTCCTTTTTTTATAAATGGTGGTATTCAATTATGTTTTGGAAGAGGAGAAATTTTGGAGAAATTAGATTCAAACTTTGAATATGGAGTAATTCTTTTAAAAAATCGAAATGTATCAGTATCTACAGCTGAAACTTATAAAAAATATAGTAATAGATTTTGTGATCAATATCTTACTGATATAGAAATGATTGAGAACATAAGAAATAATTTAAGAGATAATGGTTTAATTAACTTAAATTTTAATAATCAACATTTATCTATTAAAAATGATTTGCAGTTAGTTGTTGAAAATGAAAATGATTCTGTAAAGCAGGCATTATATTTACTTTCTAAACTAGAAAATTGTCTTACATTTTCAATGAGTGGATCAGGACCTACATGCTTTGCACTTTTTAAAGATATAGAGATTGCTAAAAAAGAATTAACTGCAAATTATAAATTATTTAGAAATAAAGGTTATGATTCATGGGTTTGCACTTTCCTTGAAAAGGGAATAACATTCATTTAAATTTTTTTATACATAATTTTATTGTGGCTGATAATAGTAATGATAATATTGAAAAAAAGATTCCCGAAAAAGGACCACTAAATTTTATTGTAGGATCATTAACAAGTTTTTTATTATTTATATTTTTTTATTTTTTAAGTAATAAAATTGCAATTTATTTTTCAGTACATAAACCATCTAATTCTTCTGAAATAGTCCAAAATATTTCTTCTAGTATTAATACCTTAATAATTGGATTATCATTTTTGCTAACTTTCTCTTTTGCTTTTATAGGTATAGGGCTTTTTATTGTATTTATTCGCAGTTTTTTTCTGAAGAAAAATTGAATTGCCAATATTATTAAGAAAACACTTTCTTTTAATGTCTTTACATGACTTAGGCCTTTTAGTCCTTTTGTTGTCACCTGGAATGATTTTATCAATATTACTACTCATAACCTTCGCTGAAGGAGGTTGAATTATTCAAAGTGGTAGGATTATATATGTGATTAATTAGGTAATTAATTGTGGCTGGAACATTATTATTTAATGCTTTGAAAGAGGCAATTGATGAAGAAATGGCAAATGATGTAAATGTTTGCGTTATGGGGGAAGATGTTGGTCAATATGGAGGATCTTATAAGGTTACTAAGGATTTATATGAAAAATATGGAGAGTTAAGAGTCTTAGATACTCCAATTGCAGAGAATAGTTTTACGGGTATGGCTGTGGGTGCAGCAATGACTGGCTTAAGACCAATAGTAGAAGGAATGAATATGGGTTTTTTGCTTTTAGCTTTTAATCAGATATCAAATAATATGGGTATGCTTAGATATACAAGTGGCGGAAATTATAAAATACCAGCAGTAGTTCGAGGACCTGGAGGAGTTGGACGTCAACTTGGTGCTGAGCACAGTCAAAGACTTGAAGCATATTTTCATGCAGTTCCTGGCATAAAGATTGTTGCATGTAGTACACCCACAAATGCTAAAGGTTTAATGAAAGCAGCTATAAGAGATGATAATCCGGTTCTATTTTTCGAACATGTTCTTCTATACAATTTGTCTGAAGAATTACCTGAGGGTGATTATACTTGCGCTTTAGATCAGGCTGATGTTGTTAAAGAAGGGAAAGATATTACTTTATTGACTTATTCAAGAATGAGACATCACTGCCTTAAAGCGGTTGAAGAATTAGAAAAAAAAGGAATAGATGTTGAGTTAATAGATTTAATAAGTTTAAAACCATTTGATATGGAAACCATCTCAAAATCAATAAGAAAAACAAATAAAGTAGTTATTGTAGAAGAATGTATGAAGACTGGAGGTATTGGTGCAGAATTAATTGCCTTGATAACAGAAGAATGTTTTGATGATCTTGATGCCCGACCAATTAGATTATCTAGTCAGGATATTCCAACTCCTTATAATGGAAATCTTGAGAATTTGACAATAATCCAACCACATCAAATAGTTGAAAAAGTTGAAGATTTAATTAATGGGAGTATATAGACAATGAAAAGAAGGCAAGGTTGGCTTTTTTTTATTATATTTCTACTTACTTTATCTGTTTATCTATTAATAAATTATCCCTTACAGTTGGGATTGGATTTACAAGGGGGTTCTCAACTTACACTACAAATTATTAAAGAGGAAGGTAAGGTAACAAGAGATGAACTTGAAGCAGTTAATTCGGTTATAGATAAGCGAGTTAACAATTTAGGAGTTTCTGAGTCTAATTTGCAAACCCTCGGTGGGGATCAATTGATTTTAGAATTACCAGGTGAACAAAATCCATTAGTTGCTTCAAGGGTGCTAGGTAAGACTGCTTTATTAGAATTTAGAACCCAAAAAGAAGGAACATCTACAGATTTAAAAACCCTGCAACTACAAAGATTGAATATTAAAGAATTAATTGAACAATATTCTACTGCAGCAAAAAGTCAAAATGATAATTTCTTAAAAGTTATTCAAGATGATCTTAAAGATATAGGGCAAGAATTAAATTACTCATTTACTAATAATGATTTATATGGGAATTTAATTCAAATTAAAAAGTATGTTGATAAAGAAATTACAAATTTATTTATTAAAACAGATTTATCTGGTAAGGATCTTATTAACGCTGGAAGGAGACAAGAACAAACAAATAGTAATTGGGAAGTTTTATTAACTTTTAGTAATTCGGGAGGTGAGAAGTTTGCAGAAATTACAAAGTCAATTGCTGGCACTAATCAACTTTTGGCTATCATTCTAGATGGCGAATCAATAAGTGAAGCTAGTGTTGGGAATCAGTTCGCTAATACTGGGATTACAGGTGGATCAGCAACAATAAGCGGTAATTTTAGTGCTGAAAATGCTAGAGAATTAGAAGTTCAACTTAAAGGAGGCTCATTGCCATTGCCAATTGAGATAGTAGAAACTAACACTATAGGGGCTCTATTGGGATCTAAAAATATTTTAAAAAGTCTTTATGCAGCTATCAGTGGACTAATTTTTGTTGGTATATTTATGATTTTTAATTATAGAATTTTAGGTTTTGTTTCAGTTCTTTCTTTAGTACTTTATGGTTTCTTTAACTTAGCCCTATATTCTTTGATTCCTGTAACTTTGACTTTACCTGGAATATCTGGGCTTATACTCAGCATTGGTATGGCTGTTGATGCAAATATTCTAATATTTGAGAGAATTAAAGAAGAATTAAATGATGGTAATACTCTCACAAGATCTATTGATAGCGGTTTTCAAAGAGCTAATTCATCCATAGTTGATGGTCATATTACAACTCTTCTAAGTTGTTTTGTATTGTTTTTATTAGGAACAAATTTTGTTAAGGGTTTTGCGGCAACATTAGGTATTGGAGTCTTAATAAGCTTGTTTACCTCATTAAATTGTTCTAAAACTATTTTGCGATTTTTTACAACATATCAATCTTTGAGGCAAAAAAATCTCTATCTTCCAAGGAATAATTTTTCAAATTAAATTTTTTATTTCTATTTTCCTATGAAATACAATCTTGAATTAATAAAGAATAAAAAAAAGATAATTGGTTTTTCAACTGTTCTTATTTTGTTGAGTCTTCTAGGAATTTTATATTCTACTTTTAATACTTCTTATAAGAAGCCTATAAATTTAGGGATGGATTTTGTTGGTGGAAATGAACTAAGGATAGAAAGAGTTTGTGAAGTGGAATGTTCTAATCTTTCCCCAGATTCAGTTTTGGAAAATTTAAAAAAGATCTCTAAAAATAAAAACGTTTTAAATAATCTTAAATTACAATTCCAAAATAATAATAAATTAATTTCAATAAGAACACCTTATTTAAGTATCGAAGAATCAAATAATCTTATTTCTAATCTTGATAATATTGTTGGCCCTCTGAATTATGAGAGTAAGGATTCAAGATTAATAGGTCCAAAGCTTGGGAAAAGATTACTTACTAATTGTGTTACTTCATTGTTGGTTTCTTTATTTGCAATATCTATATATATAACCATTAGATTTGACAAAAAATATGCATTATTTGCATTATTAGCTTTATTCCATGATTTATTAATTGTTTTCGGTATATTCTCTTGGTTGGGAATTTTATTATCTGTCGAAGTAAACAGTTTATTTGCTGTGTCCTTGCTAACTATTGCTGGGTATTCTGTAAATGATACTGTTGTTATTTTCGATAGAATACGCGAGAATTTAAAATCAAAGAAAGAAGGCTATAACGAAACTATTCAATTATCAGTAAACGAATCATTTAGGAGAACAACGTTTACCAGTATTACAACCCTTATCCCTTTATTAAGCATAATATTGTTTGGATCTTACTCGCTATTTTGGTTTTCCTTAGCCTTATCATTAGGAATTATAGTTGGAAGTTATTCAAGTATTTTATTGGCTCCATCTTTGTTGCTTAAAGACTGAGCTTAAATTTCTAATAATATGAAATTGAATTACTATTTGATAATTTTATTTTCCTTAGTTTTAATAGATCTTTCTACTGAACTAAGAATATTATTTGATCATTTTACTTTTAGTTCACTATATTTTGCTATTGGTAAACATCCCTTAGCTTTCTTTATACTTTTTTCCTACCCATATTTATATAAGAAATTAATTAAGTAGTTTTTAAATATCTTTAAATGATTCTTTGATTAAAACCTGTATTACGACTGCTAATGGAAGAGAAAGTATTAAGCCTAATGGACCAAAAATAAAGGTAAATCCAAATTGTGATATTAATGTTAAGCCTGGAAGTAAGTTTGCTTTTTTCTTCATTATAGATGGCATTATTATATAGCTTTCAATATTTTGAATGATTATATATGCTCCTAAAACAGCAAGTGGTTTCCAAAAATTATCTAGTAGTGCAATTGAGATTGGAAATATACCACTAATAACTGGACCTATATTTGGAATAATATTAAGAACCATTGCTATTAAGGCATTTGAGACAACATATTTTACATCTAATATAGACAAAACTATTAATGATAATAGACCTACTAATAATGAGCTTATGACCATAGAAAAGGTCCAATTTGCTAATGCAGTATTGCTTTTTTCCAGAATATTTCTAAATTTGTTGCGATAATTTTTGGGAACTAATAGAAGTATATTTTCTTTATATTGTTTTGGTTCAATAGAAATCATTAAACTCACTGCTAATACGAATATTAATTTCAAAAGACCTGAACCCAGATTTCCCGCTATATTTATTAAATTTTTAAAACTTTCTTGAATAGCTTTTGCAATAGTTGAGGCATCTGGAATGGTTACTACATCATTTATAAGACTGAAAATGTCGATAACATTTTCTGATTGTTCACCATATAATAGAGTGTTAAATTTGTTCAAATTTGTATTGATCAAAATATTTATTTTTGATAAACCATTTGGAATATCAACTAGTATTTCATTGAATTCTTTAATAAACGGAGGCAATACAAGAATAAAAATAGTAAATACTATTATTGAAATAACAGTTAAGACAAGAAACAAAGACATCGGTCGGGGAATTTTCAACCCCTTTTGTATTTGATTACATAAATTACATACAATATTTGAAATTACTAAGGAACAAATTATTAAGAGTAGAAAATCTCTTAGAGTCCATACTATTAACGAAGTGATTAAAATTACTGCTAACTTGAAATATGATGAACTACTCAATTTTCAGAATATTTTACTTCTTCTCAGAATATCCTAATCCATTTGATTTGGCATAACTATTTGCAAATCTCATAAATCTATCAAAGTCAGATGTGTTCTTCCAAATGTATACAGCTTCTAAAAATATTGGTTCTCCATCAACAAACTTTACTTTAACTTCCCTAGTTAGTATTTCACCTTCGGAGTCAATCATACGCATACCTGTGATTTCGCCATCCGTAATTGAAGATAATGCTTGAGGTTTTTCAAACAAAAATAATGCTTGGCCGGTGGTACCATCCTTACTCCTAGTAAGTCTTATTTCAGGCACTACTGGTTCATCAGTTCCTTCATAAAATTGTATTTTTGCAGTTTTATTCACTGTCATAGTTTTGGTTTCATAATTTATAATCTTAAGAAATATTTTTCACATTCGTTTGTAATTATTTTATATAAAGTTATTTATTAATTCTAGGATACTTTCATCATATTTTTTGTCGGTTAAATCTAATATCCTTATATTTGTTTTGCCAACCTTTTCATATTCATAACATTTATCGTAATAATCTAGAACTGATTTGCAAACTAAATCCCATCTCTCATTATTAATTGATTCGAGAGCTATTTTTGTTCTTTGTGGTCCTAATCTTTTTTTTATCCTTAATACAGATTCTTGGAGTTCCTCTTTCTTAAAAACACTATAAGTACCTATCAACTCATCTAACCTGTTAGATTCGCTCCTTAAAATTTCAATTCTCCTAGAATTTTTCATCTTACTGAAGAATTCATGAGGTATTTTGCATTTGCCTATATTTGCACTTTCAGCTTCAACAAAAATATTATTAGTAAATTCAAAGGAATTTAATTTTTCTGCAATTTGATTTTCAAATTGTTCATTTGAAGGTTGCTCTTTCATTCCTAAACCTCCAAATGTACTTCCTCTATGACAAGCAAATGCTTCAAGATCAATAGTTTGATATTTATATTTCTCTAGTAATGATAATAATCTTGTCTTCCCTGTTCCTGTTTTTCCACCAATAATTACTATATTCATCTTTTTTGAGAAACTATCTAATACCCATCTTCTATATATTTTGTATCCTCCATTAAGTGTTATTGGATTTAATTTATATTTTTCTAGTAACCAAGCAATGCTTTGTGAACGCATTCCTCCTCTAGAACAATATATTCTGATAAAAAAATCATTATTTTTATTAGGAATAGTTTTATAAGAATCAATATTCATAAATAAATTATCAAGAAGTAATTCCATTTTTTCTTCAAAAAATTTTAATCCCTCTATGACTGCCTTTTCCCTTCCATCTTTTTTATAAATAGTGCCAATTATAGATCTCTCATCATTATCAAATAGTGGAATGTTAATAGAATTAGGCAGGTGTCCTTTATAATATTCACTCGGGCTTCTAACATCTATAAGTGGTCCATTAAAACTTCTAAATTTCTCTAGTTCTTTTCTTTTGAAATACATGGATAGTTTTTATTTTTTTAGATTTAATTTTTAAAATGAATAACAAAGAACAAGTTAACTATAATAATGCTACATTAGATTTGATACAAAAATTTGTAGATTCCAATCAAAGAAAAAGAATAAATTCATTAACTCAAATAGAATCTGAAGTCGAAAATATTTTCAATCTTGGCCATTCACTTTTTGATATCTTTGACAGTGAAGGAGATGACTGGGCTGCTGGTTGGATATTGCAAGTTTTAAAAAAATTTAAGCCTGAATTCTTTGACAACTCTAAATTCAATAATTGGTTTAATACATATTCAGATATTGATATTGATTATGCAGATTTGCAATTGATGTTGGTTGAGCAAAAATATGAAGAGGCAGATAGATTAACAAGTTCTTATTTACGAAAATTAGCTGGAAAATTAGCTGAAAAACGTGGATATGTTTTCTATAGTGAAGTAAAGAATATGTCAGATAAAGATCTAGAAACTATTGATAGATTATGGACTATTTATTCTACTGGTAGATTTGGATTCTCAATTCAGGCAAAAATATTAAAATCAGTAGGAAAAAAATATGAATTAATGTGGCCGAAAATAGGTTGGAAAAAAGAGGGCTTATGGACTAGATATCCTGGATCTTTTTGCTGGTCATTGAATGCTCCTGATGGACATATGCCTTTAATAAATCAACTAAGAGGGGTAAGACTTATGGACTCAATTCTACGGCATCCTGCTATTGCAAAGAGACATAATAATATTCTTTAAATTTAGGTATTTAATAAGTTAATATTAAGATAGTATCAAAATATTATTATGTCCTTATTTCGGGGCAAAAATATTTTAAAAAAATTTTTTAAAAGACCAAAGATTAACTGGTCAAACTACGAATTCGAATCATCATTACAGTTAAATGAATTTGTAGATCAACTATTAGAACCTATTAAATATTCTCAATCAAGCTATCTTATAAAACTTGGTTTACATGAAGCGCTTGTTAACGCAGTAAAACATGGAAATAAATTAGATCCTAAAAAAAATATAAGAGTTAGAAGAATAATTACTCCTAATTGGTGTGTTTGGCAAATTCAAGATCAAGGTAAGGGTGTAGAAATAAAAAAAAGAGATTACAAATTACCTAAAAAAATAAGTAGTTTAAATGGCCGTGGCCTATACATTATTAATGAATGTTTTGATGATATTAGATGGAGTAGTAAAGGTAATAGGCTTCAGTTGGCTTTAAAAAGATGATTTTTACTAGGGCAAGGTTGATCTAAGTTGATTTCTTTTAACCATTTAATACTTTCTTCTATATACTCAATAGTTTCCTTCTCATTACAAGAAATAATTAAATGGCATAATCCCGCTGAAATTAGTTCTGCAGATCGTTTATATTTATTTCCTTTATCTTTATGCCATTTAGAATGATCAATCTTTAACTTGTCATTAAGACTTTGTACTAGCTGAATAGTATCTTTATCCCAATAGGTCATAGAAGTTTTTATTTACTTTACAGCAGACCATACTTTGGTCATAAAAAAAGAATTTGATTTTACATCTTTAAACCCTATTTCATCTATTTTAGAATTTATATCATCTCTTATGTAATCACTATAAAAAGGCTCATGAAAAGATTTATAGAAGTTTTCCATTACGGAGATAAAGTCAGGTGAATCACTTATTTGTATTGAATCAGCTATTACTAAAATCCCACCGGGTTCAAGAACTCTAAAAAATTCATTTAATACTTTAGCTCTAATTGTTCTAGGTAATTCATGAAATAAGTAAACACAAGAAATGCATTGAACACTATCATTTTCAAAAGGTAATTCTTCAGCATTACCTTTTATTAACTGAATTAAATCTCCATCTAAATCTGAAATAAATCTACTTGCCTCTTTTAAATATGAATCAGATAGATCTATTCCTGTAATCTTTTCTTTAGGAAATGCGGCTCTTAATTGTTTTAATGTTCTTCCTGATCCCGTAGCCACATCAAGTATTTTTATAGAACTTTTTTTTCTATCGCTAAAAATTTCAAGTCCTTCTTTTATTGGCTTAATTATTCTTCTTCTCATTGAGTCAGCAGTTCCATTGAAAAGTATCTCTACTTGTAGGTCATAAATGCTAGCTGAAAAATCTGATAAATAACCATCTGTTTGATGATGAAAATTTCTCAAGTAATATTGAGGATAATTATCTCTATTAATTGATTTTGGAAGATCATCAAAGTTTTGTTTTCTGCGTCTATCCCATGTATTAGGCATATCGAGCCAAATTTTAGGATATTGGGTTAGATATCTAAGCCATGGCTCGTCAAACAATAATTTTTTTGGATATATATTTTTTTCTGCATCATTCCAATCTTCTTCTCTTAAGATATCCATTGAATTTTGGATTTGCATAAGAAGATCTTTATCTATATCAAAATTTTCAAGCTTCGAATCAGGAAGAATAAAATTCATTAATCTTGAACTGATCTGCTTGTGAGCGAAACCAGCAATGCTTTTACTTTGTTGTAGCGTTTTATATGCAATTTTTGAAATAGATTCCCTAGCCATTTTTCAATTTATATATCTATATTCCAACAAAAAAAAAATCAATTTGAGAATATTCTGTGATATTTCTCAAATTGATTAATTTAAACTAATGTGATTTTTTAATTATGCATCGTAATACATGAAGAATTCATGTGGATGAGGCCTTTGTCTTAGTTGTTGTACCTCTTCGTATTTTATATCGATAAAGTTATCAATAAAATCTTCAGTAAATACTCCACCAGCTAATAGATATTCCTTATCCGCTTTTAGCGCATTAAGTGAGTCATTTAGAGAGGAAGGTACTGTATCAATTTTTGCAAGTTCATCAGCTGGAAGTTCGAATAAATCTACATCTACTCCATCACCAGGATCAATTTGATTTTTAATTCCATCAATACCAGCGAGCATCATTACAGAAAATGCTAAGTAAGGATTTGCCAGTGCGTCACCTGATCTGAATTCTAATCTTTTAGCTTTAGGGCTTGGACCTGTTAATGGTATTCTTACTGCTGCAGATCTATTACCCTCAGAATAAACTAAATTTACAGGTGCTTCGAATCCTGGAACTAATCGTTTATAACTATTTGTAGTTGGGTTGGTAAATGCTAAGAATGATGGAGCATGTTTAAGTATGCCTCCAATGTACCATCTTGCTGTTTGAGATAAATTTGCATATGCTCCTTCACCAAAAAATAATGGCTGCCCACTCTTCCATAAACTTTGGTGAACATGCATTCCAGTTCCATTATCGTTAAATACAGGTTTGGGCATAAACGTTGCAGTTTTACCATATTTTTTAGCAACATTCCTGACAACGTATTTATAAGTCATTACGTTATCAGCAGAATTTATTAACGAATCGAATTTCATTCCAAGTTCGTGTTGACCTGCACCAGCTACTTCATGGTGATGCTTTTCTGTAGGTATGCCTAATTCACCCATTAAAAGTAGCATTTCAGATCTGATGTCTTGCGCAGTATCATTTGGAGAAACTGGGAAATAACCTTCTTTATATTGGATCTTGTATCCTAGATTTCCACCTTCTTCAATTCTTCCTGTGTTCCATGGAGCTTCAATTGTATCTACACTGTAAAAGCAGGAACCTTCTTTTGAGTCGTATCTCACGTCATCAAATAAGAAGAATTCTGGTTCCGGCCCAAAAAATGCTGTATCAGCAATTCCAGTAGATTCGAGATACTTTAAAGCCTTTTGAGCTAATGATCTTGGGCATCTATCATAAGGCTCACCACTTCTAGGCTCTTGGATAGAGCAAATCATACTTAGAGTTTTATGTTTATAAAAAGGATCTATCCATGCTGTACTTGCATCAGGAACCATTGACATATCTGAGGCATTAATTGCTTTCCAACCCCTTATTGATGAACCATCAAATGCTAGACCTTCTGTAAATGAATCCTCTTCTATCATGTCTGATGTGAGAGTTAAATGTTGCCATTTACCATGGATGTCAGTAAATTTTAAATCGATGAGTTCAATTCCTTCATCTTTAATTTGGCTTAAAACATCTTGTGGAGACTTAGACATAACTTATAAGATACCTTCTATGAAATTAATTACTTGATGATTCTTATTATGTATCAACCGTCACCTTTTTCAACACTTGATGTCTTCTTTCAGTGTTTCGTGTCATAACTTTAATAATTATTTACTTAATTATTTAAATTGAATTAATTTCTTTAAATAAATATCGCTTAAGCGATGATATTAGTCTAATTTAAAGGTAATTGAATGTAATGCTTTGACCGAAGCAAAACTTATTCCGGCTTTAAATAAAGAGAACTTATCTCATTTCTCAAAGACTTATGTTCCTTCTAGACTTTTATTAGGTCCTGGACCTTCAAATGCTCATCCAGAAGTCTTAAGCGCTCTTTCTTTGAATCCTATTGGTCATTTAGATGAAGCATATATCTCGTTGATGTCTGATGTACAGCAACTTTTAAGGTATACATGGCAGTGCGAAAATCGTCTTACACTTCCAATGAGTGGTACTGGTAGTGCTGCGATGGAAGCTTCAATAGCTAATTTTATTGAAGAAGGAGAAAAAATTTTGATTGCTAAAAAAGGATATTTTGGAGACAGATTAGTTGATATGGCAAGTAGATATAAAGCTCAAGTTTCCGTTATGGAAAAACCATGGGGAGAGGCTTTTACATATGAGGAAATTAAGTATGAAATAGAAACTAAAAAACCAGCTATTTTTGCTATCGTCCATGCTGAAACATCTAGTGGTGTTTTACAACCTCTTGAAGGGATTGGCGATATATGTAGAAAAAATAACTGCCTGTTTTTAGTTGATGCAGTTACTTCACTTGGCGCTCTAGAATTATTTATAGACGAATGGAAAATTGATCTAGCATACAGTTGTAGTCAAAAGGGATTAAGTTGTCCCCCAGGATTAAGCCCTTTTACAATGAATAAAAGAGCTGAAGAAAAACTAAGTTCAAGAAAAACAAAAGTACCAAACTGGTATTTAGATTTATCTCTATTAAATAAATATTGGGGTTCTGATCGTGTTTACCATCATACTGCGCCCGTAAATATGAATTTTGCTATTCGTGAAGGTTTACGATTAATTGCGAATGAGGGTTTAGAAAATGTCTGGAATAGACATAATACTAATGCAAAGAAACTTTGGAATGGTTTAGAAACTCTTGGAATGGAATTACATGTATCAGATGATTATAGATTGCCAACCTTAACCACAGTTAAAATACCTCCAGCAGTTGATGGTGATGGTTTTAGAAATCATCTCTTAAGAAACTTTGGAATAGAAATAGGGAATGGACTTGGAGAATTATCTGGTAAGGTGTGGCGTGTAGGGCTAATGGGTTTTAATTCGTGTGAGGAAAATGTTGACAGATTATTAAACCTATTTGATACTGAGCTAAAGAAATTTTCTATTTTTGATTCCTCAACTTTTTGAACCAAATCTTTAAAATTTGACTGCATTCATCTTCTAAGATACCTCCAATTATTTCCATTTTGTGATGAGAACTCTCATGTTTTGAGAGGTCAATTGAGCCACCCAATCCCCCTCTTTTCTTATCGTAAGCTCCAAAAATAACTTTACCCATCCGTGCTTGAATAAGAGCAGAGGAACACATAGTACAAGGTTCTAAATTTGTGATAATAATACATTCATTAAATCTCCAATCATTTTTAATTAGAGATGCCTGCCTTAGTGCCATTATCTCAGCATGACCTAATGGGTCTTTATTTATATTCCTTCTGTTAACACCTCTCCCGATACATCTTCCTCTCTCATCTAAAATTATTGAACAGATTGGCAGCTCAACTTTACCAATTTCTTTGGATCTTCTTAAAATCGATTTCATCCAAAAAGTGTATTTTGAATTATTTCTTTTTTTTGGTTGATCATTATTACTATTTCCATTTTCAAAAATATATCTCATTTACCAATATTGAGAATAGAATTAATAATAGATATCTTATCTGATGGCTGAAGATTTAATTGATAATAAAGATATATATTTCCCCTCATATTTAGGGACTAATGACAAATTGATTACTCTTCTGAATAGAGCAAGTCAAACTCTTTGTGACTGGTTCTCTAAAACTGAAAAAAATGGTCCTTTCCCTCTTGATGAGAGTTTCAAGTTTATTATGCCTACGGAAGATGGTAATTCTGAAGAAGATTTGTTTTCTGAGATTGAATCTCTTTTGAATAATTCATTTAATCCTGTTCATCCTGGCTCACTAGCTCACCTTGATCCCCCACCTTTAATTTTCTCTATTTTGGGAGATTTAATTGCTGCTGGTTTAAATAATAATCTTCTTGCTTACGAGTTATCACCATGTGTAACTTTGCTTGAGGAATCATTATGTAAATGGTTTGCCAAGAAAATAGGGTTTAATGATTTCTCAGGAGGTATTGCTGCTAGCGGAGGTACATTAAGTAATCTTAATGCACTTATAGCAGCTAGATATAATGCTGGATTAAGCACAAATCCTAATTCTGTATTACTTGTTAGTGAAGATGCTCATTCTTCCTTCATTAAATGTATAAGAGTAATGGGTCTTGATACTAAGAATCTTGTCAAGATTAAAACTGATAATCAAGGAAGAATGGATATAAACGATCTTAGAAAGTCTTTAGATAAATGTTCAATAGAAAATAAAAAAATATTTGCTATTGTAGCAACCCTTGGGACAACTGTAAGAGGAGCCATTGATCCTATTAAAGAAATAAGTGAAATTTGTAAACAAAGAGATATATGGTTACATATTGATGGTTCAATTGGAGGGATTTTTGCTATAACTTCTATTCCCATAGAAGGTTTAAATAATATTAATCAGGCTAATTCAATAACTATAAATCCACAAAAAATCATTGGTATTACAAAGACTTCATCTTTGTTATTGGTTTCAAATATGAGTACTTTAGAAAATACTTTTAATACTGGGCTACCATACATATCATCTAAAGAAAATATTATAAATAGAGGAGAAATAGGCATACAAGGTTCTAGACCTGCAGAGGTTATTAAACTATGGCTAGGGTTACGTTTTTTAGGTCTGAATGGAATAGAAAATATATTAAAATCATCAATTAAAAGAAAAGATTTTTTTATAAAAAATATTAGTAAAAATAAATTTGATATATTTTCAGGTCCTCTTCATATTGTTTCATTCTTACCTAAGAAACTCGAGCCAAAAGACTCTGATGCATGGACTCAAACTAAAGTTAATGAACTTATTAAAAAAAATTTTATGCTTTCTAGACCAAAATTCAAAGATAAATATTTTTTAAGGGTTGTTATGGGAAATTACAATACAGAAGAATCTCATATTGAAGAACTTTTGAAAATTTTAGAGGCTTAACTAATCAATATGGGTAGACCAAAAATTATTGCAATAGTAACAGGGTTTATATCTTTAGCTATTTGTATTGCTTATTTACTCTTAATTACTATTTTTGATTTCAGAACATATCTAAATGATCAATTATCCAATTTTACATATTAAATGGAGGCAAACTTTTTTTTGATTTAAAATATTTTTTCATTTCAATTTTTGAGATAGCTTCTTTTACGAAGTTGTTTAAAATGTCTTCTCTCTTACTTATTCTATAGATCTTATCTACTACATCTTGAACTCCTCCATCTCCCCAATCTTGCCCATTTTTAAAATATTCAATCAAACTTAGTCCTACTATTCTAATTAACCAGCCTGCTGTAACTGATTGTATAGATTTAGATAATATTATTTTAGTCAAGCTTGCAGCTAAAGCAGGAGAAAGAATGGCCAGACCCCCTTTTAGTATTCCTTGTTTAGCCAATGCGCTTAGTAATGATGTCGCTAAATCTTTTGCATCTTTTTTTGTAAGCTTAATTTCATATATTTTTGATATTTCCATTATCATTTGAAGGTTTACGGAGGTCGTAGTAAGGAAATCAACGGCTGGTAGTGGATTAACTAGTATTACTCCACCTGTTATCCACATATATTTATTAATCACTTTATTTGACATTAAATATCTTTGTTCTTGCAAGAAATTTTTGCTTTTAATACCTAACTTATTTGAGCGAAAAAGAATATTATCCGCCAATAACTCTTCTCCATCATTATCGAGCGTTTCAATTATTTCTCTAAATAAACTTCCCACCTCCGGAACTAAATTTAAAGCATCTGATTTTACATAGGGAGATTGTTGAGGTACTGCAATTGTTTGAACAACTGAAATTTTATTTTTTCTAGCGGAAGTTATAGATATTATATTTTCTTTGATCAGGTTATTTTCATCTATAGACCTCAAATCACATTTATTTAGAACTATTATAATTTTTTTTCTTAATTTTATTAATTCTTTAATTAAATAGTTTTCGTATTTATTTATGTCTTGATCTAACACAAAAAGAACTAAGTCAGAATTTGATGCTTGTATAACTGTTGCTTTTTCTCTCTCTTCTCCTAATTTAGATGGTTCGAATAAACCTGGAGTATCTACTATATTGATGTTTCTTTTTAAGATTGGGATACGAATTTTATAGTTATTAATTTGCTTTGTTGTTCCTATTTTTGCTGAAGTTTGTCCGACAATATTTTTCAATAATGATCTTGCTATAGATGTTTTGCCTGAAGACCCTGCTCCAAAAAGAGTAACATTATAATCTCCTGTTTTTAATTGGGATTCTAGTTTATTTTTTTTGTAATTTAACAATTGCACTTTTACTTTATCGTTAATTTTTTTATTAATTTTCTCGACCCCTTCCAAACTTATCTTGGCAGCACCATATGTATTTTTGAATGAAAGTGTATTTTTTTTATCTTTATATATAAATTTATAGACTATTTTTTTAAATAATTTTTTATCAATATTATAAAAGATATAAATAATTACTATTAAAAATAAAAGGGTATATATATTGACTATTCTTATAAATATCGAAAATAAAATATATACAAATAATATTAGTACAATATACTTTATATACTTTAGTTTCAAGTAATTCATTTTATCGATTCTTTTTTAAAAATGTTATACAGTAAAAAAATAAAACCAATATTAATAGTTATATCAGCAATATTAAATACTGGAAAATTTATAATATTTAAATTTATAAAATCAACCACAAACCCTTTATATATCCTATCTATACCATTACCAATAGTTCCCCCAAGAATAAAGCTATACGATAATAGATCGTATGTGTTAAAAGTATTTTTCCTAAATATTAAATAAATAAGTAGTATTGAAAAAAAAATACTTATTAAAGATAAAAATATTCTACTTCCACTAAATATGTTAAATGCTGCCCCGTAATTTTTTACAAAGTCTAATTTGAATAAAATAAAATCTTTATTAATAAATAATTTATTATTATTAAACATTAAATATTTCGTAAATTGATCTATTAGAACAATAAAAATACTTAAAAATAAAAAATATAATTTTGTTTGTATTTTTTTAATCATTATTTGCTACGTTTTAAACGTTCTATAGGTTTTATAAGTAATAAAAGTGGAAAAAGCATTAGAATATGATATCCAATCTTACCTAATGAGTATTTCCCTAAATTATATAGAAATAAATTAAATTGACTGTAGAACATAATTTGCATGAAGTTATAAAATATTCCAATTAAATGCATAGCACATATTGCAATAAATCCATTTTTTAGAAAGTTTCCAACGTTTATTTTTTTTCTAGTATTTAAATTATCAATTATTGTAATTAATGGATATAAACCTAATAAATAACCAAAATTTGGAGTGAGCAAATAACCTATTGAACCTCCTTGATGAAAGGCAGGAAATATAAATAACCCTAAAACTATATATATAGAAAATGCTCTGAAAACAACTTTTTTATTAAATATAAGTGTTAATAAAATTATGGTTGGAATTTGCCATGTGATAGGCAACTCTATGTTATTACTTGATTTATAGATAAAAAGTAGTGGAATATAAACAGGTAACATTGATGTTATTACTAGTGATTGAAGACTCACCAGTATCTCAATTAATTTATAAAAATTGAGCATTATTATAAATTCTATTTATAAACTTCTCAATGCAACAATTGGATCTAATTTAGAAGCTCTTTTTGCAGGTAAAACGCCAAAGATTAAACCTATTGATCCTGAAATGATCATGGTGGAAAAAGTAGTTGTAATTCCTACTGATGCAGGAAGTGGTGTTATCAGAGATAAAAGAAAAACACCTGATAATCCAGTTGTTGTTCCAATTAATCCTCCAATTGTAGATAAAATCAATGCCTCAATTAAAAATTGAATTAATATATCCGACTGTTTAGCTCCTATTGCTTTTCTAAGTCCAATCTCTTCAGTCCTTTCGCTAACAGAAACGAGCATAATATTCATGATTCCTATACCTCCAACTACTAGTGATACAGCGCCAATTCCTGCTAATAAAAATGTTAGGCCGCTTGTTATGTTAGTTACTATGTTTAAAGCATCTTCTTGAGATCTGACTGCAAAGTCATCATCTCTTATTATTTTATGTCTTTGTCTTAATAAATTAGTTATTTGAAATTTTGCTGCACTTGTTGAATTTTTGTTTATCGCTTCCACACTAATAAAGCTTAAACTTACACCATATGTGGGATCCTTCCCAGTAATCCTATTAACCATTGTGGTTAAGGGAATGTAAGCATTTTTGTCTTGATTACTTCCAAATACTGCCCCTTTTGGTTTTAATGTTCCGATTATCTCATAAGTATGATCTTTAATTCTTATTTTTTCCCCAAGTGAAGAAGATTTATTTTTAAAAAATTCATCTTTAAGGTCAGGACCTATTACTACAAAACTTCTGGCACTATTAACATCACTTTCTGATAAAAATCTACCCTTATCTACTTCAAAGCTCCTGACATCTAGAAATTCAGGAGTAACTCCAGCTATTGATATATTAAGGCTCTTAGAGTTTGATTGAACTATTTCGTTAGCGGAAATTTGAGGGGCAACTTTTTTTACAGTTGGCACTTGATTACTAATTGCTAATGCATCTTCAAGAACTAGGTTTTTAGGAAATGAAATGCCTCTTCTTCTTGTATCGTTATTTCCAGGAACAATAAATAAAACATTTGCACCTAAATTACTTAATTGGTTTTTTGCTAATGTTTGAGCACCTCTCCCAAGACCAACAAGTGTAATTACGGATGCATTTCCTATAATTATCCCAAGCATTGTTAGAGAGCTTCTTAATTTATTGGATATCAACGTTTTGGTAGCCATATTTAAGGCTTCTTTTAATGAGATATTCCTAGACATATTTATATTTATCTATTGCTTCTTCATCATCTTCGATTTGTCCCATATAAATTACTCCTTCATTAAGCTGCAATGTAATAAGGTCGCCATTACTAATTTGATGATTATCCATATTTTCTAAATTACATATTGTAGAAATCTTTTTATTATTCTTGTTAAATAAAGCGTAAACATCATTTACATTTTGATTAGTAACAATGCCGGCAATATTTTTACAAAGTGGTATATCTTTCATTAATTCCTTAGGAACAAATAATATTTCTCCAGGACAAATTAAAGATATATCAAGATTATTCTTTATTATTCTTGCTTTACCTGTTACACCGATTTCCCCTATTGAAACTCCTCTTGATACAATCTTTCTTACTAAACCGACCTTTATTAAATCTGTAGAGCCGCTAATGCCAGTTAATGTGCCTGCAGTTTGAACAACTAAATCTCCCTGATTTAGGATTCCCATCTCCTGAGCAATTTGCATAGCTAAACTAAATGTTTTTGCAGTTCTTTCATCATTATTAACTACTATGGGAGTAACTCCCCAAACTAGTTGCAATCTTCTAGCTACACTTCTCTCTGTAGTAGTTGCCAAGATAGGTGTTGGTGGTCTGAATTTACTTACATTTCGAGCTGTAGAACCTGATTTTGTTAAAGGGATTATTGCTCCTGCATCAAGTTGTCTAGCTATATTACTTACTGCTGCACTAATAGCATTTGGGATCGTACTGGGTAAGTGGCTCTCAATAGCTTTAAGTGGATAATCCCTCTCAATTCTTCTTGCTATGGTTGCCATTGTTTCTACTGCCTCTACAGGATAATCGCCAACTGCAGTTTCATTTGAAAGCATTACTGCATCTGTTCCATCTAAAATTGCATTTGCCACATCACTAACTTCTGCCCTAGTCGGTCTTGGATTCGAAGCCATAGAATCAAGCATTTGAGTCGCTGTAATTATTGGAATGCCTAATGAATTAGCCTTTCTTATTAATTCCTTTTGTAAAAGAGGAACTTCTTCAGCAGGCATTTCTACTCCCAAATCACCTCTTGCAACCATAACCCCATCACATAAGGGTAATACTGTATCGATTTGATCAATTGCTTCAAATTTTTCTATTTTTGCGACTACAGGAGTTGAATGTCCATTTTTGTTTATTAAATTTTTTATCTCGTTTATATCGGATGGATTTCTAACGAAACTTAGTGCTATCCAATCAACTCCTTCAGATAAACCGAATTTTAAATCTTCTTTATCTTTTTCTGTTAACGCTTTTACTGATAATTGAACATCTGGGAAATTAACTCCTTTATTATTTGAAAGAACCCCTCCTACAGTAACCAGGCAATTCAACTGATTAGCTTTTATATCCACTTTTTCTACAATCATTTCTATTTTGCCATCATCTAATAATATTCTTTTCCCCTCGCTAACTTCTTGAGAAAGTTTGTCGTAGGTTACATTTGCAATACTATTTGTGCATTCGACTTCATTCGATGTCAGTGTAAATTTATCACCTTTTTTAACTTTTACTGGACCATCTTTAAAACGCCCTAATCTTATTTTAGGCCCCTGAAGATCTTGTAATATTCCAATATCTATATCTAATTTTTTTGATACTTCTCTTATGGTTTTTATTCTCTCTGCATGATCTTTGTGATCTCCATGTGAGAAATTTAATCTGAATGTGGTTACTCCAGCTTTAATTAAATCTGTAATTATCTCTTCAGATTGAGTTGCAGGTCCAATAGTTGCTACTATCTTTGTTCTTCTTTTTAAATCAATATTCGACATATATAGATAATATTGCTAGATATAAATAAATTTACCATACCCAAAGTTAGTTATTTAAGTCATGGATTTTAAAACTTATCAGAAAAAAGCTAGAGAAACAGCACAATATCCAGATTTAGGCTCAAATAATATTTATCCAACTCTTGGTTTAGTGGGAGAGGCTGGTGAAGTAGCAGAAAAGGTAAAAAAAGTCATAAGAGATAAAAATGGAATATTTGATAACGAATCAAAATTAGGAATTAAAAAAGAGTTAGGAGACGTATTGTGGTATATATCAAACCTTTGTACTGAATTAGATTTTAATTTAGAGGATGTTGCATTACAAAACCTTGAAAAATTAAAATTAAGATCTGCTAAAGGAAAAATAAGAGGTTCTGGGGACGATAGATAAATTCAGCTGTATCCTAAGCTTGCATACTGGAGATTTGTAATTAAGTTTTGAATAACATTTAAAAGCAAAAAAGCTAATAATGATGAAATATCAAATCCACCTATTGGAGGGATAATACCTCTAAAAATGTTTAAATAAGGATCTGTGATAGAAGTTAATGCAGATAAAACACCGTTACTCCAATCAATACCTGGAAACCACGTAAGTAAAATTCTTATTATCAATATGAATGAATAGATTGATAAAGTTTGACCCAGAACTGCAAAAATCTCAGATAACATTATCTTTTTGTAATTTAATATATCCTAGCATTTACTTATTATTGCTGTTTATTATTAGGGGTTCCTATTTTTGAGAGATATTCATTACTCACAGCAAAAGTTTGAAAAAACTTTTCCGATAATGATAACCAATATGATCTACCATCTTTTTGCTTCCGTTTGACGATTAACTTCTTTTCTAATAATTCTTTTATATGATCATATGCTCCTGAACCTCGAAGAAGTATAAGATCTGATTGAAGGATCTTTTTTTTGATTGCAATAGTTGCTAATGTCCTTAATTCGGATGTTTTCAAATCAGAAGGTAGTAAATCATCTACGAATTCATTAAGACTAGATTTTAGTTCGAGAGAAAAACTGTTATTAACTGCATTTATTTCAATAGCTGAGTTGGGATTAGAGTATTTATTTGTTAGATCTTTAATTGCATCATTTATTGAGTTGATATCAGAATTAGTAATTTCTGAAAGATCCTTTTTTGTTATTGGTCTACCCTTTAAATATAGAACAGCTTCAATCTTAGTAACTAAATCTATATCGGATATGGGAGTGCTATTCAGATCAGATTGATTGATTTTTCTTACCGAAATCTTTCCTAATTTACCTTAAATTTAATCCGATGCACCAAGGAATAATTTATATGTATCGTTTTGAGTTTCATCCCAAAATTTATATCCTAGAATCCTAACAAATTTATTCCACTCTAAAATTTCATTTCTATCGATTAAAACTCCAATAACAATTTTCCCTACATCAGCACCATAATTCCTGTAGTGAAATACGCTTATAGACCAATTAGATTTCATATTATTTAAGAAGTTTATTAATGCGCCAGGCCTTTCAGGAAACTCAAATCTGTATAAAAGCTCTACAAAGTTTCTATTATCCATTTCTTTAGAATTCTTTGGTAAACGCCCACCTACCATATGTCTAAGATGATTTTTAGATAATTCGTCATCACTTATGTCAATAAATGAGTACTCTGAATTTCTAAATACACTTAAAAGATTTTTTTTATCATTTAACCCATAGACTTGAACTCCTATAAAGATCTGGGCATTCATAGAATTAGACATCCTATAGCTAAATTCAGTTAAATTTCTATTATCAAGTAACTTACAAAAATCAATTAAACTACCAGCACGTTCTGGTATTTCTACAGCCATCATTACTTCTTTACACTCTCCAAGTTCTGCTCTTTCTGCTACAAATCTAAGCCTCTCAAAATTCATATTTGCACCACATGCAATCGCAACCATTTTTCTATTTGAATGATTCGAATTTAAAATATCTTTTTTCATACCAGCAATTGATAATGCTCCTGCAGGCTCAAGTATTGATCGAGTATCCTCAAAAACATCTTTTATGGCAGCACATATTTCATCAGTATTAACCCTAATCATCTTATCTATGTATTTTCTACCAATATCAAAAGTATTTTTACCAATTTTTTTTACCGCAACTCCATCTGCAAATTGACCGACAGATGTTAATTCCACAATTTTTTCTTCTTTTAAGGATTTAGTCATAGCATCTGCGTCTTCAGGTTCTACTCCGATTATTTTTACTTCAGGCCATATTTTTTTAATGTACAAAGATATGCCTGATATCAATCCACCACCACCTACAGCAATATAAATTGCATAAGGTTTGTCCTTAAGCTGCTGTTCAAGTTCAATAGCTATAGTTCCTTGTCCTGCTATCACATCTGGATCATCAAAGGGATGAATAAAGCATAAATTTCTTTCTTGGCTAATCCTTATTGCCTCTTTGTAAGTTTCATCATAATTATCTCCATATAGTATAACTTTTGCTTTCAAATTTTTTACTGCATTAATTTTTACTTGAGGCGTTGTAATGGGCATTAATATTGTTGCTTGGCAATTTAACTTAAGGGCACTAAGTGCAACCCCTTGAGCATGATTGCCAGCACTTGAAGTAATTACTCCCTGGGCAAGCTGTGAATTAGTCAGTTTACTCATTTTGTTATATGCACCTCTTATTTTGAACGAAAATACATCTTGAAGATCTTCTCTTTTTAGAAAAACTTCATTATTAAGTGTTTTACTTAAATTATGAGCTTTCTCTAGTGGTGTTTTTTTTGCAACTTCATAGACTTTAGCTTGAAGTATTTTTTCAAAATAATCATTCATATATATATTTTTAGCATTAATTATTAATCTAATAAAACATTACATGATCTATTTCAAAAAAAATACTCATTTTGCACCTCGGCGTTTTAGATTATATAGATACCAATTTTTGTTAAATGCTATTAAGTGAGTTAAGTCATCCAAATCAACTTCATGGCTTAACAGTTTCACAATTAGAGGAAATTGCTTGTCAAATAAGAGAAAGGCATCTTCAAGTAGTATCCACTAGTGGTGGACATCTTGGACCCGGATTAGGTGTAGTTGAGCTGACATTGGCTTTATATCAAACTCTTGATCTTGATTTCGACAAAGTTGTTTGGGATGTAGGACATCAAGGTTACCCTCATAAATTAATTACAGGACGTTTCAGTCAATTTGATTCTCTACGACAACAAAATGGAGTCGCTGGATATCTAAAAAGAAGTGAAAGTAAATTTGATCATTTTGGTGCTGGACATGCAAGTACTTCTATCTCTGCAGCTTTAGGAATGGCAATAGCAAGAGATAGAAAAGGTGAAAATTATAAATGTGTCGCTGTTATTGGAGATGGAGCACTTACCGGAGGGATGGCATTAGAAGCTATAAATCATGCAGGTCACTTACCAAATACTCCTTTAGTTGTAGTATTAAACGATAATGATATGTCTATTTCACCTCCAGTTGGAGCCCTTTCATCTTACTTAAATAAGGTAAGAGTAAGTCCACCATTACAATTTTTGTCCGAGAGTGTTCAAGAAAGTGTAAAAAATATCCCCTTAATTGGAAAAGATATTCCGGAGGAATTCAAAAATATCAAAGGAAGTGTTAGACGACTATCTGTACCTAAGGTTGGAGCTGTTTTTGAAGAACTTGGATTTACATATATGGGGCCAATTGATGGACATGATATTAGTAATTTAGTTAAGACTTTTAACGCTGCTCATAAACTAAAAAAACCTGTACTTGTTCATGTTGTTACAACAAAAGGGAAGGGTTACCCTTACGCAGAAGCTGATCAGGTTGGATATCATGCACAGTCTGCTTTTGATCTGACTACTGGGAAATCAATACCATCAAAAAAACCTAAGCCAGTTAGTTACAGTAAAATATTTGGGCAAACCTTATTGAAAATATGTGAGCAAGATAGCAAAGTCGTTGGTATTACTGCAGCAATGGCTACAGGTACTGGTTTAGATATATTGCAAAAAAATATTCCAGATCAATATATCGATGTAGGGATAGCAGAACAACATGCAGTTACTCTTGCTGCAGGAATGTCGTGCGATGGTCTTAAACCTGTTGTAGCTATTTATAGTACTTTTCTACAACGTGCTTTCGATCAACTAATTCATGATGTAGGCATACAAAATTTACCTGTTTCGTTTGTACTTGATAGAGCTGGGATAGTTGGAGCTGACGGCCCTACTCATCAAGGTCAGTACGATATAAGTTACATGCGATCTATACCTAATTTTGTATTGATGGCACCAAAAGATGAGTCTGAATTACAAAGAATGTTAATAACTTCAATTAACCATAAGGGTCCTACAGCTCTAAGAATACCTAGAGGTTCTGGATTAGGAGTGGCTGTAATGGATGAGGGTTGGGAACCTTTGAATATAGGTGAAGCTGAAATACTTGAAGAGGGAGAAGATATTTTAATTATTGCTTATGGATCAATGGTCGCATCAGCTATTGAAACAGCAAAGATCCTAAAAGATATGAACATTAATGTATGTATTGTTAATGCAAGGTTTGTGAAACCCCTCGATAAAAATCTTATTATGCCTTTAGCAAGTAGGATTCAAAAAGTAGTAACTATGGAAGAGGGAACACTTATAGGTGGATTTGGTTCCGCAATAGTTGAATTATTCAATGATAATGAACTAAACATTCCTGTATACAGAATTGGTATACCAGATGTTTTGGTAGATCATGCTTCACCTGATCAGAGTAAAGAAAAATTAGGACTTATGCCTGATCAGATGGCAGATAATATAATTAAGAAATTTAATTTAAATAATTAAAAATTTAAAAAATAAATTTTTATAAGACACCACGTGATGCTAATCCTAGGATTGCTCCAATTCCGAAAATATGTCCCAAGCAATTAGCCCCTACGACTGAAGCGTGACTTAAACCACCATAGAATTTCGAATTAGGTATTTCAAAACCTTCATTAGGTTTTCTTATTGTTGCTCTAGCAATTGCATAAGCAAAAACATTACATGCAATCATTACGACGGCACACTTTGGAGACCAAGAAAAAGTTGCTGGATCTGCAGCTGCAAATAATGTAGTAAACATAAAAAATCGTTATTTTTATATATTCTCTAATACTTTTACCTAAAAAACACAAAATTGTAAAAGGTCTTAAGAGTTGTTTACTTCTAAGGTATTTAAAAACTTTATGAAACCAAACAAAATAACAAAATCGCTTAAGGTTAAGAAGGATTCTGCTAAACCATGGAAAAAGTCAACCTCAACAAGCGTTTTGTCGTAGTAATTTAATGTGAAGATAGAAACTACTATTGTTATAAGAACAAATAAAACTGTTAAGGAATAACCTGTTTTTACAAATTTATTTACAGATTTAATTTTATATAAGTAGAACAAAAAAATAGCATATGGAAAAATTGATGCTGCGAACAAAGCTGAATTGTCAATTGAACCTAATTTTTCTATTAATTTTAAAAATAAATCATTCATAAGTCTTTTCGTTTTTAAATATAGTGAATGCTGAAAGAGCTAAAGTTGAATTTCCAACAAATGTAAATATCCCTTGAAGTGTTACTAATCCATATAATGCATCTTGATTATCATAGATATGCCAAGTGATAGCACACATAGCTCCTATTAGGTTAGGGACCATAGCTATGCTTAACCAAAAAAACAAATTATATTTTTTAAATGTAGAAATTTTGTATATGACAAAGATGGCAAATATCCATTCAATAACTGAAGAGATATGTATTAACCAAGTTCCGAATGATAGTTCGTGCAATTTATTATATTTTTTTCTTTAGTACGTTAAGTACTTCCTTAGCATGATTTATGGGTAAAACACTTATCCATCTATAAGAAATTTCCCCTTCTGGAGAAATCAAAAAAGTATTTCTATCTGAAAATGGCGGAATCCAAGAACCATATTTATTGCTAATTATTCCATTAGGATCAGATAATAAAGTGTAGTTAATGGATTTCTCGCTGCAGAAACTTTCATGAGAATCTTGATTATCAGCGCTAATCCCAACAATTTCGGCATTATTTTTTGAAAAATCTTTTTTTAATTCTGAAAACCCCTTAGCTTCAAGAGTACAGCCTGCTGTAAAATCTTTAGGGTAAAAATACATAACAAGCCATTTACCTTGAAAATCACTTAATTCCCAAGTTTTTTTTGTTTTTACGTTTTTATTAAAACCTTCTAACTGAAAGTTAGGAGCCATATCTCCTACTTCAGGGGCAAAATCAAAAGAGAAAGCTGAATTACAATTAGATAAGAGAATAAATGGTATTAATATGCATGCAACTAAATTTCTCATCAAATTTAGAATTTTTTTAAATCAACTCCATTTGATTTAGCAAATTTATCTAAACCTACTTTTTGTATAGATTTTAGAGCTTTGGTACTTATTTTTATATTTACCCATTTTTTGCCCTCTTCCCACCAAAGTCGCCTTTTTTGGAGATTAACTTGCTGCAATTTTTTTGTACGAATATGTGAGTGACTCACTGCCATCCCGTTATTAGCTTTTGCACCAGTCAGTTCGCAAACTCTTGACATATTTATTGAGTTATATCTTTAAAAATTTTAACACATGACTCAATTTGTTGAATTAAGTAATTCTGAAATTAATTCGGCATTATTATTTTGTAAATTAATTATCTGTTCTTGATCTAATCCACCAACGGAAAGCTTAGCCATATCGTAAACATGATTAGCAATTTTAGATGCCAATGGATTTTCAACAGGATCTTTTTTATCAATAATAATTTTGTTGCCATTAATTTTATTAAGACCAACAATAAGTGGATGTTCTCTATTAATTAAGAGCACATGATATTCAGGTAAGCCAGGCATCTTTTGTTCCATGTAAGCTCCCATATCATTAATTCGTCTCATTTGTTCTGGAAGCAAGATCATTGCAGGTGGAGCATCCTTACTTGAAAGTGACTGCACTTTTACTGTTACTTTCTCATTATTAAGGGCCTTAACTATCGTATCTCTAAGATTATCTGTATTTGATTTGCCATCCTTATCTACAATTTCTTTAGATTCTTTATCTTCTTGTTCATTTATTTCTGAATCTACTCTTTGGAATTGATAATCTTCATTTTTACTTTCCAACCATGGGAGAAATTGTGCGTCAATTAAGGGATCTGATTTAATAACTTCCTTATTATCAGATAAACAGATATTTAATGCACTTGACTGAGCAATCAAATCTGAACAGTAGATTATTTTTTTAGAATCAATTAAATTATTTCGTTCTTTGTAATTTGCGAGAGTTGTGAAATACTTATCATTGGACTTGATAAGGGATTTATTTTCAATATCTTTAGTTACGTTTTTCTCCGAATTTATTATTGTTTCGAAAATTATACTGTTATTGACTAAATCAGCAAATTTCTCATCTTCGATAGCACCAATTTTAATAAAAGCAGAGATTGAATCCCAAATTTCTGCATAAAATTCTGGAGAATTTTTTATCAAATCCTTCAGTTTATTAGCAATTTTTTTTGAGATAAATGATGATATAGACCTTACTTTTCTATCTGTTTGTAATGCACTTCTACTTACATTCAGGGGTATATCAGTAGAGTCAATAACACCTCTTAAAGGCAAAAGGTATTTTGGTACTATCTCTTTAATTGAATCGCTTACGAATACTTGATTGCAAAATAGTTTTATTTCTCCCTTTTCCCAATCAGCTCTACCTGACAACTTTGGAAAATACAATATCCCTTGTATGTCATATGGATAATCTGTATTTAGATGAATCCATAACAGTGGGTCGCCCTGGAATGGATAAAGGTATTTATATAACTCAATATAATCTTCATCTTTTAATTCACTAGGTTGTTTTCTCCAAGGAGGATTTTTCTTATTAATTGTTTCTCCTTCTAATAAGACATCTATTGGCATAAAATCACAATATTTTTTTATTAGTGATTTAATCCTTTCAGGCTCTATAAACTCTTTTTCTTCTTCAAGTAGGTGAAGAATAACATCTGTACCAATTGTCTCTCTTTCTGATTCTTCTAATGTGAAATTTGGCGATCCATCACAAGACCATTTGAAAGCTTTTGATTCTCCAATTGCCGACTTAGTTAATATATCAACTCTATCTGCCACCATGAAACTTGAATAAAAACCTAGTCCAAAATGACCTATGAATTCATCATTATCTTTTTTGTATTTTGTTAGGAATTCTTCAGCACTAGAAAATGCAACTTGATTTATGTACTTCTTAATTTCTTCATCATTCATTCCAATTCCATTATCGGAAATTGTTAACGTATTTTTTTCACGGTTAATTGTTATTTTTACTTGAGCCTCTTCAGTATTCTCACAATCACCTGCCATAGAGGCCATTCTTCTTTTACTAATTGCGTCAACACCATTACTAACAAGTTCTCTTAAAAAGATTTCATGGTCAGAATATACTGCCTTCTTGATAATTGGGAAAATATTTTCGGTATTAATACGAATTTCGCCTTTTTCCATTTAAAAAAAAAATCAAACATATTAAATCTTATTTCGTAAAAACTAGTTAATCAAGTTTAATTAGGAGTATTGTCCGAACAATATATAAATTTAAAAGTTAAATAAATTTTTATAAGGTTTTATTTAACCCACAAAATTTCATTACAATCATTTTCTTTCATAATTTGATTGGCTTTAGCCAAGTCATCACATGGATTTAAATGTAAGACAGCAATATTTCCTTTTTTCTGTTGTACTTTTTGCTCATTAATACCTTTTTCTAACAAATAAGAATCTTTAAACATCAATAAAATCTTTTTTTTATCTGTCTTTTCTTCCTTAATTAAATTTCTTAAAATGTCTACTGAAATTATAAATCCAATCCCATTAAATATTTTCTCATTAGGACTAAATGATCTTACTAACTCATCATATCTTCCGCCTTTTGCTATGACACTTTTATTTTTACCATTATCACCGATTAGTTGAAAAACTATTCCTTCATATAAATTCAAGTGAGGTTGAAAAGTGGGATCAAGTTGTAATTTAACACCATATTTATTTGATATTTTTGATAATGTTTCAAATAAAAAATTTAAGTCCTCTAATGTTTTACTGGTACCGTATATAGTTTTTAATTTTTTTAATATTGCAATTGGCTCTCCTCTTGTGAATAAAAGATCTTTAAGAATATATTTATCATCTTCATCTATTCCTAATTTAGATAAATTATCTTGATCAAAATTAACCAGACTTTTCTTAATTTCTTCAAAATTATTATTCTTATATTTGTTCAATATCAAGTCCATTATTTTTGTGGTGCTTACTAGTAGAAATAAATTACAACCATCCTTCAAATTAATATTATCGATTGAATCAAACAAAATATTAATAACTTCAATTTCTGGGTATTTTGTATCATATCCAATTAATTCAATTCCACTCTGCAATTTTTCTTGTAACTTAAATGAATTTTTATTATTTTGTTTTTTATCAAAAACCATTCCATTGGTAAATAATCTTATAGGTCTTTTCTTATTTATTAATCTAGTAGATGACAATTTAACAATTGATGTTGTCATTTCTGGCCTAAGACATAATGAATTATTACTTACTATTCCTACAACCTGATTTTCGTCAATAACGCCACGGCCTTTTATGGTCTCTAAAGTATTTATAAATGAGGGTGATACCTCTTCATATCCCCATAGTTTATAAATACTATTTAAACTATTTATGATGTTTGAGTTATTTTTTACATCGACTAATTTAATTTCCTTTATATCGGTCATTTTAATATTTAACTAATTTTAGGTATAGAGATTTTTTTTAAATGGAGAGACTTTATCAAGCTCATTTTTTAATTCATTCTCAAGACTGGGAGAACAAGCTAAAATTCTTCCTGAACTTAAATTAAATTCGCCTGATGGATAATCAGAAATAATACCACCAGCCTCTTTAACAATAATAGCACCGGCCGCTAGGTCCCATACCTCCAATCCTCTTTCCCAATATCCATCTACCTTTCCTGCAGCAACAAATGCTAGATCAACTGCTGCTGCACCTCCCCTTCTAACACCTCTAGTTTTATGTGTTAGATAACAAAATTCAGCATAATTATTATCCTCTGTCTCAAATCTGTCATAAGAGAAACCTGTTACAAGTAGACTATCAGAAAGATTAGAGGGATTCGATACTTTAAGTTCACTATCATTGCAGAATGAGCCTAAACCTATACAGGCTGAATATAGTTCATTTAAATAAGGTACTGATATAGCCCCTAAAATTGGCTTATTTTTATACATAAGACCAATAGAAGTTCCAAAGAAAGGATATCCATGGGAATAATTTGTTGTACCATCTAATGGGTCTATACACCACGTTAAATCCGATGATTTTACTAATTTACCCGATTCCTCTGCATTTATAGATATGTTTGGTGTCTCTTCTAATAAATATTCTTTTATTTTATTTTCAACTTCCAAATCTACATTGGTAACTAGATCACCCTTCCTACCCTTTGAAGATATTTTCTGAATTTTATTGTAATTAACTTTTAAAATTTCATTGCCAATTTGTGCTGATTTCTTGGCTTTTTCATACAAACTGGAAAGGTTTACTTGATTTGCAAGTTCTTCTATTTCACTTAATTCAAACATGATAATTAATCTTCCTCAAATTCCCAAGGTGGCGCAACTCTTGTATTTCCCCTCCCAAAATATTGTCCAAATTGTAAATCGTATACTTCGTCTTCATATGTAGTTTCAACCTCAAGATCTGATGTTGCTTTAGCAACACAAAGAAGTGCATATCCTTTATCTTTTAAAGCTTGCGATACACCCATTGCTTCAGGTTGTTGCAGATTACCAGATATTATTTTAACTGCACAACTTGTACAGCAACCATTTCTACATGAAAATGCAAGTTTGAAACCTTTCTTTTCAAATTCCTTGAGTATATAATCGTCACTATTAACCTTCTCTCGGTATACCTTTCCGGTTTCTTTATTTTTAATCGTGACTGTGAAAGTCTTTTTCAAATAACTTTCCTCAAAAATGGGATGATAAGGGGTTAAAATGGTTATCTTGGGAGAGGTGGCCGAGTGGTTGAAGGCGCAGCACTGGAAATGCTGTATAGGGGCAACTTTATCGAGGGTTCGAATCCCTCTCTCTCCGTTTTATATTAGTTTATTTTGGTTAACTACATCAACAAGTTTGCCTCTATAGAATTTTTTAAAATAGAAGGTAATCTTTTTGACAAGTTATAAATAATCTTATTTATTTAAATTAAGTTGAAAATATTTGATTTTTACTATTATATGTAGATATCTAAGACAAAAATTAATTAAATTATTAGTAAATTTTGCTTTAATTTAGCGATCTAAAATCATGGGGCAAATAGTTGGAATTGATTTGGGTACTACTAACTCTGTTGTCGGAGTTATAGAAGCTGGTCGTCCAATTGTTATTGCTAATTCTGAAGGTTCTAGAACTACACCTTCAATAGTTGGATTTACAAAAGACAAAGAAATAGTAATAGGAGATCAAGCAAGAAGACAACTTGTTCTTAATCCCAAGAATACCTTTTTTAATCTAAAAAGATTTATTGGCAGTGACTGGGATGAGTTAGATGAGAATAGTATTTCTGTTCCTTACAATGTAAAGGCTAATAATACTGGAAGCGTAAGAGTTCTCAGTCCAAATACAGAAAGAGAATATGCACCAGAAGAATTAATAAGCTCATTAATTAGAAAATTAATTAATGATGCTGAAACATATCTTGGAGATACTGTTGACTCTGCTGTTATTACTGTCCCTGCATATTTCAATGAATCGCAAAGGCAAGCTACAAAGGATTCTGCAATATTGGCTGGTATAAAAGTAGAAAGAATCCTAAATGAACCTACAGCAGCAGCTTTAGCTTATGGTTTTGAAAAAAGTTCTTCTAATAATGTTTTGGTTTTTGATTTAGGAGGAGGAACATTTGATGTCTCATTATTAAAAATTTCTAATGGTGTATTTGATGTTAAAGCAACATGTGGAGATACCCAACTAGGTGGAAACAATTTTGACTCAAAAATAGTAGATTGGCTTGCTGAAAAATTTCTTGCTAAATATGAAATTGATTTAAGAAGGGATAGACAAGCTTTACAGAGATTAACTGAAGCTGCCGAAAAAGCTAAATGTGAATTATCTGGATTGCAAAAAACAAAAATATCTTTACCTTTTATCACCACTAGCAAAGAGGGTCCATTACATATTGAGGAGACCATAAATAGAAAAATATTTGAAACATTATCTCAAGATCTTTTAGATAGATTATTAGAGCCTGTGCAAATAGCATTAGATGACTCCGGATGGAACGCAGAAGATATAGATGAGGTAGTTCTTGTCGGCGGCAGCACCAGAATTCCAATGGTTCAACAATTAGTAAAGACTCTTGTTCCGAATGATCCCTGTCAATCAGTTAATCCAGATGAAGTTGTTGCAATTGGTGCAGCAATACAATCCGGAATAATTAACGGTGATTTACAAGATTTACTCCTAAATGACGTTACTCCCTTATCTTTAGGTTTAGAAACTATTGGTGGTCTTATGAAGGTCCTTATTCCTCGTAATACACCAATACCAGTAAGACAATCGGATGTTTTTAGTACATCAGAAGCTAATCAATCTTCTGTTGTTGTTCAAGTAAGGCAAGGTGAGAGGCCTTTAGCATCTGAAAACAAATCACTAGGTAAGTTTAGATTATCAGGAATACCTCCAGCTCCAAGAGGAATTCCTCAAGTGCAAGTATCATTTGATATTGATGCTAATGGTTTATTAGAAGTTAGTGCAACTGATCGAACAACTGGTAGAAAGCAAACAGTTACAATTTCTGGAGGTTCTAATTTAAATGAACAAGAAATTAATTCGTTAATTGAAGAAGCTAAATCAAAAGCTAATGAAGATAGAAAGAAGAGATCTGTTATTGATAGAAAAAATAGTGCTTTAACACTTATTGCTCAAGCTGAGAGAAGACTTAGGGATGCTTCTTTAGAATTTGGGCCTTATGGAGCTGAAAGACAACAAAGAGCTGTTGAATTAGCAATTCAAGACGTTGAAGATTACATAGATGATGATGATCCTCAAGAATTAGAAATTTCAGTAAGTGCACTTCAAGAAGCATTATTTGGTTTAAATAGAAAATTCGCAGCAGAAAGGAAAACCGATAATAATCCATTGCAGAGCATTAAAAATACATTTGGATCATTAAAAGATGAACTGTTTTCAGATGATTATTGGGATGAAGACCCTTGGGATAATCAAATGAATAGAAATTATAGAAATTCGAGGTATGGTAATTCTAGGGATGATGATCCATGGGACAATGACTATTTCCTCTAAAAAAGACTATTTGTCCATTTTGGGTTTATCCCATGATTTCGACGATAAAGAACTTAAAAAGGCCTTTCGTAGAGAAGCAAGAAAATGGCATCCAGATTTAAATAAAAATGATCTTAATGCAGAGGAAAGATTTAAATTAATTAACGAAGCATACGAATATCTACGTGACCCTAATATTAAAAAAAATAATTCAGATGAAAATATCGAGGATGATCACGAAAATAATAATTTCAAGACAGGTTTTCCTGATTTTCAAGAATATCTTGATTCATTATTTGGATATGAATACTCACCAAGCAATAACGAGGAATATGATGATCAACCATTTGAGGATGAATCGACAAATATAAATAATGATGAATTTAATAATTATGAATACCCTACAACCTCTCCAGAAGAGCCGCCTCCAGTTAAACTCCTCCAAGATATTGAAACAGTTATTGAATTAACCCCTGATGAGGCCTTAAATGGAGCTTCAATTTTAATAGAGCTTGAAGATCAAACCGTAGTAGAAGTTGATACACCACCTTTCGCTGGAGATGGATGGAGATTAAGACTTGAAAATATTGCAAGAGGAGGTAAAGATCATTATCTACAGTTAAAAGTTCAAACGGAAAGTGGTCTAAGAATTGATGGTCTAAGAGTTCTTTATAAATTGGAGTTATTTCCTCATGATGCTCTTCTTGGTTGTGCAGTAGAGATTCCTACACTTGATGGAAATGTCACACTTCAAGTGCCACCAAAATCATCTACGGGTAGAATGTTACGTCTAAAAGGCAGAGGGTTAACTTTCGAAGATTATGTAGGTGATCAATATGTTGAAATCTTGGTAGTAATACCTGCTGATATTAATGATGAAGAAATCGCTTTATATACAAGATTACAAGAATTATCACTTTCTGATTCTTAATCAAATAATATATAAATAGAAAAATCGATACTAATGAACATATTTGTTCTTTTATATAATTCAGGAACAGATAAGGAAGGAATCCATTCAATTGAACTTAAAGGAAGGACCATTGTTCTTATGTTTGAAGATAAGGATGATGCAACAAGATATTGTGGTCTTCTAGAAGCTCAAGATTTTCCATTGCCAACAGTAGAAATGATTAACATAGAAGAAATAAAAGATTTTTGCAATAAATTAGATTATGAATGTAAATTAGTAGAAAAAAATTTCGTACCTAAAACCGCAGAAGATAGGTTATTAATTTCACCACCTCAGAAAAACCTAGAAGTTGAAGATTGGGAGGGTGACAATAATAACAATAGAGATATTGATTTAAATACCATTAAGGAAAACCTTGAAAAGTTGCTTTAGCTACTAAGATATTAGTAATTTTTAAACAAATAAAACATGACAAAAGCCTTATTTAAAACAGAAGTTGGGAACATTAATATTGAATTTTTCTCTGATGACGCTCCAAATACCGTTAAAAATTTCACGAATTTGATAAGTGATGGGTTTTATGATGGACTAGCATTTCACAGGGTTATTCCTGGATTTATGGCTCAGGGTGGATGTCCAAATACTCGTGATGGTGCATCTGGTATGCCTGGAACTGGAGGCCCAGGATATAATATTAAATGTGAAATTAATTCCAATAAACATTTAAAAGGCTCACTTTCTATGGCGCATGCTGGAAAGGATACAGGTGGTAGTCAGTTTTTCATAGTTTATGAACCACAGCCTCATCTCGATGGAGTTCATACTGTTTTTGGCAAGACAGATGATATGGATGTCGTGCTAAAGCTTACTAACGGTTCAAAAATTATTAAGGCAACTTTAAACTAGTAATTTAGCCTTCAAAAACAATACTGAAGGTCTCTTTATCTAGATTAAATTTTCTTGTAGAAGAATATAAGATTTCGTTATTAATAGTGAATTTAGTATTGATTAGTTTAATGCTACTTTTTGGGTGTAATGCTTGTTCAATATTTCTTGAAACAATAATTCCTATCTTTGTACTATCTTTATAATTGGATAAAAACTGAATAAATAATTCTATAATCTTTATTTCCTCATCATTAATGTTGGTATTGGTTCTATTCTGATCATGTAAAATTCTCCATACTAATTTTGGTCGGTTCCAAAACGCCAATAATCTTGGACTACTTTCAAGTTTAATATTAATGTTTTGTTCACTACAGAATTTAATAACTTTATTTTTTATTGGAACTAAATCAATAGATTTATATTTTCCGTCAAGAAAAATTGATATAAATGGGTCAATATTACTGGAATTAGAATTATCATCAATCATGTGGCCTAACTTTGTTTTTTTGACACTCAAATATTCTGCATTATTATCGTTTGGACAAATAACTAAAGGAACTCTCTCAATAACTTCTATTCCATAACCACCTAATCCAGCAATCTTTCTAGGATTGTTGGTCAGTAATTTTAATTTTTTTATACCTAAATCAGTTAAGATTTGTGCTCCAACTCCATAATTTCTGAGATCAGCTGGAAAACCTAATTTTTCATTAGCTTCTACAGTGTCTAATCCACCATCTTGTAAACTGTAAGCTTTTAATTTATTTATTAGGCCAATACCTCTTCCTTCTTGTCTCAAGTAAACAACAACTCCTTCTTCCTCCTTTTCTATTCTTGATAAAGCAGCCTCTAACTGGGGTCTACAATCGCAACGTAATGATCCAAAAGCATCACCAGTTAAGCACTCTGAATGCATTCTTACTAGTACAGGTTCACTTAATTTCGATGATTTTTGTTTAACTAATGCAACGTGCTCTGAACCATCTAGATCATTAACATATCCATAAGCTTTGAAATTACCAAAAATACTTGGAAGAACAGCATCAGATTTTCTAAATACAAATCTCTCAGTTTGAAACCGATAACTTATTAAATCAGCTATTGATATTAATTTCATTCCCCACTGTTTTGCATATTTTTTAAGTTGAGGAAGTCTTGACATAGAACCGTCAGGATTTTGTATTTCACAAATCACTCCAGCCGGATAAAGTCCTGACATTGCGGCAATATCTACTGCCGCTTCTGTATGACCTGCCCTTTTTAATACTCCACCTTTTTTTGCTCTTAATGGAAAAATATGTCCTGGCCGCCTTAAATCATCAGGTTTTGTATTTGGGTTTATAGCAACTTGTATTGTCTTTGCCCTGTCTTCAGCAGAAATTCCAGTAGTAACATTATGTTCAGGGCCAGCATCAATTGAAACTGTAAAAGCTGTTTGATTTTCATCTGTATTTCTATCTACCATTAATGGTAAATCTAATGAATCAAGTTTTTCACCTTGCATTGCTAGGCATATAAGACCACGTCCCTCAGTAGCCATAAAATTAATTTGCTGTGGAGTTGCAAACTGAGCCGCACATATTAAATCACCTTCATTTTCTCTTCTTTCATCATCTACAACAATTATGCATTCACCATTTCTTATAGCTGCCAATGCATCGCTGATAGGATCAAATTCAATTTTAAAAGATTCATTTATATCCAAAATTGTTCCATTATTTGATTTGGGACTTGTTTCTTTCATTATTCCTATCAATATAGAAAAATAGTGTTTTAGTTACCTTAAATTCAACACTTTATAATCCTATCTCAAAGTCTGCCAATTCAAAGAAATGAATGTTGCAATAGTAGGTGCTACTGGTTACGGCGGTATTCAAGCGGTAAATCTCTTAAAGAAAATTAAAAAATACAAAATTTCATTTTTAGGAGGTAATAAAACATCTGGATCAAAGTGGAATGATAATTTTCCTTTTATTTATCTAGATAATGATCCTTATATAGAAGAAATTTCCGTAGATAATATTTCAAAAAATGCAGATGTTGCTTTGCTTTGCTTACCAAATGGCTTATCTTCAACATTGACAAGGAAATTATTAGATCGAGGACTTAAAGTTATTGATTTATCTGCTGATTACAGATATAAGTCTTTAGATGAATGGAAAAATGTATATACCAAAGAAGCTGCTATTTATAAAAGGAATGATGATGATTTATGTAAAGAAGCAGTCTACGGTCTTCCTGAAATAAATAAGGAAGCTATTTCAAAAGGAAGATTAATTGCCTGTCCAGGATGCTATCCAACATCTGCTCTTATTCCATTAGTTCCTTACCTATCGCAAGGAATTATTGAAAATGAAGGAATAGTGATTGATTCTAAAAGCGGAACCTCTGGAGGAGGTCGAGAACCAAACCAAAAGCTTCTCTTGTCAGAATGTGGTGAAGGCTTATCAGCATATGGATTGATAAACCATAGACATACCTCAGAGATCGAGCAAGTAGCATCTATAATTTCTGGAAATAAAATTGAACTGCTTTTTACACCTCATTTGGTTCCAATTTCAAGGGGTATGCATTCGACTATTTATGGGAGATTAAGAGATCCTGGATTAACCTCTGATGATTGCAGAATTCTTTTGGATAATTATTACAGAAATTTCAAAAATATTAAAGTATTACCTGTAGGTACATACCCTTCAACAAAATGGGTTAAAAATACAAACCAAATTTTCCTTTCTGTTAAAGTTGATATTCGAAATGGAAGGATTATTATTTTATCTGCAATTGATAATTTGTTAAAAGGTCAGACTGGGCAAGCAATTCAAAATTTAAATATTATGACTGGATTTTCAATGGATGAAGGTCTTGATTTATCTAATAATTTTCCATAAGATTACTTCTTATCAAAAAACCAGCTTGAGAGATTGAGTGAGGTAAAATTTTATGCTCAAGCATTTGTATCCTTTTGGAAAGCGATTCAATATTATCATCATCTCTAATTGACAATGCAGCTTGCATTATCAATGATCCACTATCTACCTCCTCTTCTACAAAATGTACTGAACAACCAGTTATTTTTGAACCATTTAATATAGAGTCCTTTATCGCAGAACCCCCTTTATATGAGGGAAGTAATGAAGGATGAATATTAATTATCTTATTCTTAAATTTATTAATAAAAAATGGAGTAACAATTTTCATCCAGCCTGCCATAACAACAAGTTCAACATCGTAATGAATTAAAGTATTTACAATTTCTAATTCAAAAGCTTCTTTTTGCAGAAAGTCTTTTCCTCTTATAATTTTGTGAGGTATTTTTTTACTTTCAGCTCTTTTTATACAACCGGCTTCATCTTTGTTAGTAATTAAAACTTTTATATCTATATCTAATTCTCCTTTTTCTGAAAGATTAATTAATTCCTGAAAGTTTGTTCCTTTCCCAGAAGCAAGTACACCTATTTTTAATTTTGGTGAAAATCTTCTAAATTCAGATATCTCTGGCGAAATTATGTAATTAAATGATCTATCCAAAGTTTTTTATTTTATCTAATGATAAATTCATATGAAATAAAAAAAACCCTCAATTTTAATTGTTTATATTCAAAAACATATTTATTTGAAGATAATAATTTAAACAAATTTAAATGATTCAAATCTTTGTACTATTCGTATAGATATAATTGAATAATAAATAAAAGAAACAAATATATAAAATGAATGGAGATTTAAAATCTTGGGATAAATTTTGTAATTATCTTTGGTTTGATAAAAAATTAAATATTTGGCTAGACATAAGCAAGATTAATTTCACAAGTAAAGAGATAAAAAATTTAGAAGATAAATTTATAGATGTTTTTTCATCTATAAAAGAATTAGAAAATGGAGCAATCTCAAATATTGATGAAAATAGGCAAGTTGGACATTATTGGCTTAGAAATCCATCAATCTCACCATCTTCAAAAATAGGAGAGGAAATTAGAGCCGATATTAATGCAATCTCTAAATTTGGAAAACAAATTTTAAATGGAGATATTACGAATAAGAATAATCAGCATTATACTGATGTTCTATGGATAGGAATTGGTGGAAGTGGGCTAGGACCATTACTTATTACAGAGTCACTGCAGAAATGTTCTAGAGGCTTAAATTTTTCTTACATCGATAATGTTGATCCTTTTTTAATTAGCGAAAAGTTAGAAGAGTTATCTGATAAATTATCAACAACATTATTTGTAGTAGTAAGCAAATCTGGTGGTACTCCTGAACCTAGAATTGCTATGGAAATTATAAAAAGTCACTGTGAAAACAATTCTCTTGAATGGAATTCTAATGCTATAGCTATAACTATGAAAGATAGTAAGTTATTTAAAAAAGCCACTTCTGAAAATTGGTTAAAAATATTTAATTTGCAAGATTGGGTTGGAGGAAGAACTAGTATAACAAGCTCTGTTGGATTACTTCCATTAGCTCTTATTAATGAAAATATATCAGAATTTATTAGAGGTGCATCATTAATGGATGAAGCCACACGTATAAGTAATTTTAAAAATAATCCAGCAGCACTATTATCATCCGCATGGTATTTAACTGGGGATGGTATTGGAAAGAGAGATATGGTCGTATTACCTTATAGAGATAGGTTACAGGTATTCAGTAAATATCTCCAGCAATTAGTAATGGAATCATTAGGAAAGAAATTTAATAGGAATGGTGAAGTAGTTAATCAAGGTATTTCCGTTTTTGGTAATAAAGGATCGACAGATCAACATGCTTATGTTCAGCAACTGAGAGATGGTATTGATAATTTCTTTTGTATTTTTATTGAATTATTAGATTCTCCATCTACTAATATTTTTTATGCAAAAGAGAATCCTAAAGAATATCTTTCTGGTTTTTTGCAAGGAACTAGATCAGCACTCTCTAGTGAAAACAGACAAAGTATCACTATTACGTTAGAAAAGTTAAATTGTTTTTCACTAGGTGCCTTAATCGCTCTATTTGAGAGGGCTGTATCCTTCTACGCTGAATTGGTAAATATAAATGCATATGATCAACCTGGAGTTGAAGCTGGAAAGAAAGCAGCCGCAAATATTATTGAGTGTCAACAAAAAGTAAGTAATTTATTAGATGAAGGTGGAGAATATTCAATAAATGACATAACATCATTATGTGATAATTCAGTGAGTGAACCTATATTTTTCATACTCCGTGAAATGTGCTTCGGTAATGATAATTATTTAGTTAAGGGCGATTGGTCAAATCCAGATTCATTAGTTATTCAAAAAATAAAATCTTAAACAACAATATTCATAATTTTTCCTTTAACAATAATTATTTTTATTATTTCCTTACCTTGAGTCCATTTTAATATGTTAGGTCTTTTAAGAGTAAATTCTTTAATTTGATCATCACTCATATCGTTATTAATATTCACTTTGTCTCTAACTTTTCCATTCACTTGTATTACCAGTTCATATGAATCTTCCTTTAGTGCTTCGGCATTAAATGAAGGCCAGTGTTCTAAATGCACAGATTTTTTAAATCCTATAAGATGCCATACTTCTTCCGCAATATGAGGTGCAAATGGAGCCAACAAAATACAAAATGTTTTTAAAGCATCAATTTTTAAATTATTGTTTACTTCATTAATGGAATTTGATAATGAATTATAAAACTTCATTAGTTCTGAAATCGCAGTATTAAATTGGTTATTTAATATGTCATTTGAAATTTCTTTTATAGCGATATTCATTGACTTTATTAAACTTTTTTCTTTATCTGGATAGGAATTAGATTTACTATTAATATCTTTTGCACAATTTATATAAAGCTTCCAAATCCTGCTTAAAAATCTAAATTGACCTTCAACATCTGTATCTCCCCATTCCAAATCTTTTTCTGGTGGTGCTTTAAATAATATAAACATTCTTGCTGTATCTGCTCCATATTTTTTAATTACTGATTCAGGGTCTATTCCATTGTATTTAGACTTAGACATCTTCTCGAAAAGAACTTCGAGTTTAGAATTGTCAATTGGATCTGTAGGATTTGATAAGTCAGTAATATCGGAAGGTAAAACATATTTACCAGTTTTATTATTTTTATAGGCTGCGGCCTGAACCATTCCTTGCGTTAATAGTTTTTTGAAAGGTTCATCAATATCAAATAGTTCATTATCCCGCAATGCTTTAGTGAAAAATCTTGCATATAACAAATGCAATATTGCATGCTCTACTCCTCCAACATATTGATCTACAGGCAACCACTTATTAATTTCATTCTTTTCAAATGGCTTAGTTGAACATTTTGAAGATGGGTATCTTAAAAAATACCAAGATGAACACATGAAAGTGTCCATAGTATCAGTTTCTTTTCTTGCCGCTATTCCACATTTTGGACATGTTGTATTTATCCAATTATTATTATTACCTAAAGCATTAATCTTGTTAGCGGAGATTTCTATATCTTTTGGTAATGAAACAGGCAAATCCGATTGGTTTAAAGGAACAGCTCCACATTTTTTACAATTAACGATGGGTATAGGACATCCCCAATATCTTTGTCTAGATATTAACCAATCTCTTAAACGATATTGAATCCTATTTTTGGCCCATCCATTATTTACTCCTTCCTCTGAAATTTTTAATTTAGCAATAGTATTTGCTATTCCATTGTATTTTTTTGAATTAACAAGAAATCCATTTTCCACGTAAGCTTCATCAAGCTCTTGAGTTTGTTCACTTTGATCCTTTATTATTACCTGTCTAATATCAATATTATTTTTCTTAGCAAATTCAAAATCTCTTTGATCATGAGCAGGCACGCCCATAACAGCGCCTGTACCGTATTCATCGAGGACATAACTTGCAACCCAAATAGGAATAGGTTCAGAATTAACTGGATTTATTGCTATTAAGCTAGTTTTAACTCCAATTTTTTCAAGTTCATTATTTTTATTATTTTTCAAATATTGTTTAAGATTTTCTATATCTTGTATGGTTTCTTGATCAGAAATTTTTTTAATTAATGAATGATTAACAGAAATTGCTAAATAAGTAGCTCCAAATAAAGTATCTGGCCTTGTTGTAAATACAGTTATTTTCTTTTCTGGATTGGTATTGATATTGAAATTAATATTTGTACCAATTGACTTTCCAATCCAATTATCTTGCATTATTTTTACTCTTTCTGGCCAGTTATCTAATTTTTCTAAATCCATCAATAACTCATCCGCATAATTAGTAATTCTTAAAAACCATTGCTTTAATAATTTTTTTTCCACTACTGCCCCAGATCTCCAAGATTTACCCTCTGAGTCAACTTGTTCATTCGCTAAGACTGTATTATCTATAGGATCCCAATTAACTTCTGATTCCTTTTGATATACAAGTCCTGCCTTGTATAACTCTAAAAATAGATATTGAGTCCAAATATAATAATTTTCATCACATGTTGCAAATTCCCTGTCCCAATCAACTGATAGTCCCAAAAGCTTTAATTGTGATTTCATATGAGAAATATTTTTTTTTGTCCAGACACTAGGACTAATTCCTCTTTCAATCGCTGCATTTTCAGCAGGCAAACCAAAAGCGTCCCAACCCATTGGATGTAAAACAGATTTGCCCTTAAACCTTTGGAATCGAGCTATTAAGTCTGTAATAACATAATTCCTAACGTGTCCCATATGAAGATTACCTGAAGGGTAGGGAAACATTGATAAGGCATAAAATTTATCGCTATTCTCAGTTAATTCATCAGTTTTGTATAAATTGTTTTCTGTCCATATATACTGCCATTTTTTTTCTATTTCAGATGGATTATATAAATTGGTATCAGTCTCATATTGTTTATCTGGAGAAATCACTTAATTTTTATTTGTTAAATTATTATTTTAATATCCATTGTATAAAATAGAAATAGATTGTTAAAAGGAATAATTTATAATTAAAATTTAAAATATATTAACTACAAATGAAAAATATAACTTTTGAAAAATATCAAGGTAACGGAAATGATTTCGTAATAATAGATTCTAGAGGAAATGAAATATATACAAATTACAAGACAAATAAAATAATTGATATAAAAAAAATTTGCAACAGGCAATTTGGTATTGGAGCAGATGGTGTGATTTTTATAGAAGAGCCTAATGAAGATAATTATGCAAAAATGATTATTTTTAATTCTGATGGTTCTGAAGCACAAATGTGTGGAAACGGAATTAGGTGTTTAGTTGAGTATCTCCACGTAAATGATTCAATTGATCATAAAAATATAGAATATAAAATTGAGACTAAAGCAGGTATAAAAATTGCAAAATATATAAATGATGAAATTACAGTAAAAATGGGGGTTCCAATTTTAGAATGTCAAAATATACCAACAACAATTGAAAAAAAAATAAATTCAATTCCTTCACACGAATTTATTGAGAAAGATTTTAATAATATGGGTTATGCCGTAGGAATGGGAAATCCTCATTTAATATTCTTTGTAAAAGACATAGAGTCAATTGTTCTTTCCAGACTTGGTCCTATATTTGAAAAAAATGAATTATTTCCTGAAAAAACTAATGTGCATTTTTGTCAAATTTTAAATAGAGATAATATTAAAGTAAAAGTATGGGAAAGGGGTGCAGGTCCAACCTTAGCTTGTGGAACAGGTGCCTGTGCTATCCATGTAGCAGCTTATAAATTAGGCCTTTGTAATTCACAAACCATAGTAACTTTACCAGGAGGTAATCTTAAAATTGATTGGTCAAAAGACGATAGTGAAGTCATGATGACCGGTAATGCTAAAAAGGTTTTCTCAGGATCAATGTTAGTAAATTAATGGAAAATAATTTTATCTATTTAGATAATGCATCCACAACTCCATTATCTGAGAATGTTTTAAATATAATTAATTCAACATACAGGAATTATTGGCATAACCCTTCATCTACATATGAGCTAGGGATAAAATGCTCTACATATCTTGAAAAAATTAGATCTAAAATTGCTTATATATTTGAAGCAGATCCAGAGGATATAATTTTCACATCTGGTTCTTCTGAATCGACAAATATTGTATTTAATAATATTTATGAGAACTTTAAAAATGGTAGGGTTGTTATTTCAAATGTTGAACACCAAGCAACAACTATTTGTGCTAATAAACTAAGAAAACAAAATTGGGATATTTACGAATGGACTGTAAATAATGATGGAATTTTAAATATTTCTAATATCGAAAATATTTTAAATAATGATACTAAGCTTGTATCAATTATTTGGGGACAAAGTGAAATTGGGACAATACAACCTGTCCAATTTATTGGTTCCAAATGTGAAGAATTAAATATAATGTTTCATTTAGATGGAACTCAAGTATTAAGTAATGGAATATTCAGTTGGAAAGATCTTAAATGTGATTTTTTAAGTTTATCTGCTCATAAATTTGGAGGTCCCAAAGGGATCGGCATTCTTTTAACAAAAGAAAAGTCTAGACAAATTTTAATAAATAAAGACATATCACTTACTCAGGAATTTTCAATTAGACAAGGTACACAAGCTTTGCCATTAATCGCCGGAATGTATGAATCATTAAAGAATATTAAAGGAAAAATAAAATTATATGATTACTTAACTGAATTTCCTTCTAATAACATTAATAAACTTAAAAATTATTTTTTTCAACAAATTAAGGATAATAATCATATAAAGATTACGGGTAGTATTAACCATAGACTTCCCAATCATATTTCGTTTCTACTATTAAATAAACTATTTGAGCCTATAAGGGCCTATAAGATTGTTAATTTCATGTCAGAAAATAAAATAGCCATTAGTAGTGGAAGTGCTTGTTCAAGCTCTTCTGGGAAACCTAGCTCAACACTTAAAAATATTGGTTTAAGAGATGATGAACTATATTCAAATATTCGTGTTACTTTAGGTTCAATAAACAATAAGTCAGAAATAGATAAATTTTTAGAACTTATTCAAATATGTATTGACAAATTTTAATGGAAACCAATTACAGACTACCTAAAGATTTAAATGAATCTCTTAAGAATATGGAGGATGCAATAATTTTAAGTTTATTAGATTCAAATAAAAGATTTACTGTAGAATTTAATTTTGAAGGATTGAAATTTAACAGAATTGGAATAACTATCTACAAGATATTGTCTAAAAATAAAAATATATTCATAACATTTGCTGATCAAGGTGCCGTGGCTTTGGCTCAAAGAGACTATCCAGATATCAAAGATAAAATCTTTACTTTTAAATCATTTAATGAATCAAATAATATAAATAATATTGATAGTGCAATGATATCGATACTTCCTCAGCCATATGATTTCGATTCATTTGAACCAATGTCTGATAATTATCAAGGTACGCATTATTCATTAAATCCAAAATTTGAAGATGCAAATATTGGTATAGGAAGTGTTATTAGAGAGAGACGTAAAAACTTTGTCAAAACATGGAAAAATATTTATTTTCTGCAGCCTTTAAATAAAGCTGCTCTTATGCATATTTATCCAAATAACTGGTTGCTTTTCAAAGAGGAAAATAAAAGATATTTTTTTAAAAAAGAATTTGAAATTAAACCCGACAATGAATCTATTTTTGTAAATTTATAGATTGAATGTGATAAAAAAAATTTATTTATTTTTCTTAATTGTTCTTGTATTAGTAACATTTCCTTTCTTAATAAGATATTTACTAGCAAATCAGAAAATAACTATTTTAAATAGTATTTATTTTAATTTCCCGGGAATAATTACCAAAAACAAAATATGTCCTACTTATGATGCTTTATTGAATCAAACGCTTGATGATTCTTTTAGTGTGTCAATTATTAATAATAAAGGGGAAATAATAAGTTCCTACAATGAGGATGTTCCAAGGTTGCCAGCATCTAATCAAAAATTATTCTCCTCAGCTTATGTTTTAAGTAAATATAAATTAAATAATAATTTAAAAACTTCCTTATTTAAAAATAAAAACGATTACTATTTACTCGGTCAAGGTGATCCAGATCTTAATTATGATAATATAATCCAACTAATTTCAAATGTTAAAGAAAATAAAATTGTTAACTTTAATATTGTGGAAATTGATTCAAAATTATATTGGCCTAATGGTTGGACAAATACAGATAAACTTTACGAATATGGATCTCCAATTACATCTCTTGCAATAGAAAGTAATCACAATAAATATGATGATATTTATGCATTAAAAAATTTTATTAAAAATTATTTAAAAAATAAATTTCCAAATTCAAAAATATATATAGATTTTTTTGATTCAGAAAAAACTTTTTATTTAAAAAATATTAAAGAGATAAATAAAATATATTCAACTCCAATTCTTTCATTATTAACTCTAACAAATTCTGAAAGCCATAATTTTACAGCTGAATCTCTCTTTAAAAATGCCTCAAATACATGGAACGATAATGACTATATTAAATTGAAAAGATGGCTTGAAAATAAAGGCCTCCCAGCAACTAATGCATACTTTGCAGATGCTAGTGGATTGTCTCGAAAAAATAAAATTACAACAAGGTTAGTTGTATTGTTTTTAGATAAAATGAGATATTTTAATAATTTTAAAGCTTATCAATCTACACTTTCAATTACGGGAGTAAGAGGAACATTAGCTAAAAGATTTGTAAATAGTGAATTGTCTGGAAAGTTTTTTGGCAAAACCGGGACTCTTTCAAATGTCTTTGCATTATCTGGTTTTTTATATAAAAATGAAAAGCCAATAATTATAAGCATTATCCAAAATTCTAATAATATTGATAAAGAAAAAGCTTTTAAATTATTACGTGATCTTTATTACTTGAAATCTTGTTAATAAAAATATTATTTAAAATATTCTTTCAAATCCCTCTCAACAGACGGGGGTACCATGTGATTAATTTCACCACCAAATTTTGCAACTTCTTTTACTAAAGAACTACTAAGAAAACTATAATTTGTATTTGTCGATAAAAATATAGTTTCAATATCATTATTAAGAGATTTATTTGTATGAGCAATCTGAAGTTCATACTCAAAATCACTCATTGCTCTTAAGCCTCTAAGAATAAGATTAGCTTTTAGATCATTTGCACAATCAACAGTTAGACCAGAATAAGAAATAACTTCAATATTAGGTAAATGAGAAAGAGAATTTTTTATTTGTATTATTCTTCTTTCAAGATTAAATGTTGGTGTTTTAGAAGTATTTTCTAAAACAGCAACTACTAGATTGCCAAATATTTTTTCAGCCCTTTCTATTAAATCAAGATGCCCGTTTGTTAAAGGATCAAATGTACCTGGATAAAGAATTTTCATGAATTTATTATGATCGAATAAGAAATTTAGTTAAAATAAGAATATTAGATAAATCAATTATGACATTAAATCTAGAAGCAAAAAAAATCTTATTAAGAAAAATACCTCACGGATTATTTATTTGTGGCGTTAGAGACGAGAATAAAAATGAAGTGAATGGATTTACTGCAAGTTGGGTGACTCAAGGTTCCTTCAGCCCACCATTAGTTGTAATGGCTGTTAGAGCAGAGGGTTCTAGTCATGAAATAATAAAGTCCACAAATAAGTTCTCATTAAATGTGCTCAAAAGTGATCAAAAGGATCTAGCGGCTGTTTTCTTTAAACCTCAAAAAGCATTAGGAGGTAGATTTGAATCTGTTGAATTTAATTTAGGTGAACTTGGATTGCCTATTTTGGTAGATAGTGTTGGTGGAGTTGAATGTAATGTTGTTGGTAGTGTTATGCATGGAGACCATACCGTTTTTGTAGGAGAGGTTCAATCTGCTTATCTTAATAATGATGTTGACTCACTAAATTTATCTTCAACCGGTTGGAATTATGGAGGTTGATCACTATAAATGAGTAATTCCTCTATCGAAAAAATAGATAACAAATATAATTTTAAAATTGAATATAAATTAATTAATAATAAGGAGTTATTAAAATCAAGATTATCCGAAATTCCAAAGTCATCTGGTTGTTATCTTTTTAAAGATATGGATAATAACTTACTTTATATCGGTAAATCTAAAAAACTACGCAGTAGAGTAAGTAGTTATTTCAATAATTATTCAGATTTAACTCCCCGATTAAGTTTGATGGTTCGTCAAATAACTGAAATAGAAATAATAGTCACAGATAGCGAATATGAAGCATTAAATTTAGAGTCAAATTTAATTAAAACAAACAAACCATACTTTAATATTCTTTTAAAGGATGATAAGAAATATCCGTATCTTTGTATAACTTGGAGTGAAAAATATCCTCGAATATTTATTACAAGAAGAAGAAGAAATAGAAATAATTTAGATAGATATTATGGACCTTATGTTGATGTCGGATTATTAAGGAGAACATTATTTACGATAAAAAAAATATTTCCACTTAGGCAAAGATCAAGACCAGTCTATAAAGATAGAACTTGTTTGAATTATTCAATAGGGCGATGTCCAGGTGTTTGCCAAGAAGTTATATCATCTGACGATTATAAAAAAATAATGAAACAAGTATCTATGATATTTCAGGGAAGAAATGATGACTTAGAAATATTTTTACAAAAAAAAATGCTGCAATTTTCAAATGATTTAGATTATGAGAATGCTGCAAAAATAAGGGACCAAATTTCAGGTTTAAAACTATTAACTGAATCACAAAAAATATCAATACCAGATTCTTCAATTAATAGAGATATCTTTGGAATAGTTTCAGAAAAAAATGTAGCTAGTATACAAATTTTCCAAATGAGATCTGGTAAGCTCATTGGTAGAATTGGCTATAGTCAAAAATTAAATAATGAAGATGAAAATCTTATTTTACAAAAGATATTAGAAGAGCATTATATGAATGTTGAAGCTGTAGAAATACCATCAGAAATTCTTATTCAATATAACCTTCCAAAACAAGCAACCATAGAGGATTGGTTAACAGAGCTAAGAAAAAATAAAGTAAAAATCTTAATCCCAAAAAGAAATAAAAAACATGAAACTGTAGAAATGGTTTTAAAAAATGCCAAATTGGAATTAGATAGAATATTAAATGGGATACAAGATAATGAATCATCAATTGAGGATCTTGCCCAAATACTTGAATTAAGCGAACAACCTAAAAGAATTGAAGGTTATGATATAAGCCATATGCAAGGTAGTGACCCTGTAGCATCACAAGTAGTTTTTATTGATGGAATTCCATCTAAACAGCATTATAGGAAATATAAAATTAAAGATCCAAACGTTTTTGTAGGACATAGTGATGATTTTGCTTCGATATATGAAGTAATACATAGAAGGTTTAAAAAATGGTCAAGATTTAAAAAAAGCGGAGGGGATTTTTCAATATTAAATGATAAAACGAATGGTAAATTAGACAATGAACTTCTATCAGATTGGCCTGATTTAATAATGATTGATGGAGGAAAAGGACAGTTAAATGCAGCTATTAAAGCATTAAAAGAATTAAATCTTGAGGAAGAAGTAACTATATGTTCATTAGCAAAAAAAAATGAAGAAATATTTATTCCAGGCTTTACTAGGTCCCTTGATACTGATGAAAATCAAAAAGGGGTTCTTCTATTAAGAAGGGTAAGAGATGAAGCACATAGATTTGCATTATCTTTTCATAGAGAAAAAAGATCTAAGAGAATGAATAGATCTCAATTGTCTCAAATCAGTGGATTAGGACCATCAAGAATAAGAGAATTGCTTGAGCATTTTAAATCAATAGACGCGATAAGAATAGCTAGTAAAGAGGATTTATCAAAAGTTAAAGGACTTGGAAAAAATTCAGTAAATGATATATATGAATATTTTAACGAGTTATAAATATTAATTAATTTTTGAAAAATAGATTTCTTGATATTGTTAAATATAACTATATTAAAAATATATATTTTTAAATTAATCTAGTAATTTGGCAGCTGAAGCATATCTCTGGTTTAAATCACTTCACATTATTGGTGTAATCGTTTGGTTTGCGGGACTTTTTTATTTAGTAAGACTTTTTATATATCATGAAGAATCTAAAAATATGGATAATGAATTAAAAATTGCCTTTAATAAACAATACACTTTGATGGAAAAAAGGCTGGCGAATATAATCACAACTCCTGGGATGATATTAGCTTTAAGTATGGCTATATGCATGGTTATTATGCAACCAAGTTGGTTAAGTGAGAAGTGGTTACAAATTAAAATTTCTTTTGTTTTAGCATTAGTAATTTATCATTCTTATTGTTATAAAATAATGTATTCATTACAAAATGGTACTTCCACCATTTCAGCAAAAAACCTTAGATTGTTAAATGAATTGCCTACTTTATTATTATTTATAATTGTACTTTTAGTTATTTTTAAAAATAATTTTCCAACTAGTGTTGCTACATGGAGCGTAGTTGGACTAATTATTTTCATGTTGGCTTCAATACAATTATATGCAAAGATTAGAAAGAAAAATGAGAATTCATTAAGTAATGAATAGGGAAGACTTAGTAAAATTAACTTCCAATATTAATAAAAATAGTTGTCCTAAAAATATTAATTTTCACTGTCATACAAAATTTAGTGATGGAAGTCTAGAACCATATGAACTTTTAGAACAAGCTTATAAAAATAACTTGAAATTTTTATCAATAACTGATCATCATACAATTAAAGCTCATGAATATATAAAAAAAAATAATATACTTAAAAATTTTCCTAAAGATTCTTTTACATTAATTTCTGGAATAGAAATTAATTGTTTGATTCTAGGATGTTTAGTACATGTAATTGGATTGGGAATAGATATAAAAAGTAAATACCTAAATCCCTACATCCTTGGAGAATCTCCAATAGGTAATGATTTAAATATTAAATCAGTTATTAAAGCAATAAATTTAGCTGGTGGTTTATCATTTCTTGCACATCCAGCGAGATATAGGATTCCCTTTTATAAATTAATTCCAGAGGCCAAAATACAAGGTATTGATGGAATAGAGGTTTGGTACGATTATGAACTTAATGAGGTATGGAATCCTAGTTTATTTGTATGTTCAGAAATAGATAAATTAGCAGATAAATATTCAATGCTAAAAACATGCGGAACAGATAGTCATGGCCTTTCGCTATTAGGTAGATAATTCAGAATTCGTTTTTTTCAATTATTGAATCAGTATTAATAATTATGTTCTTTAAATTTTCAATGACATCTGAAGAACAATTATTCCACATTTTTCTATTGACAATCTCAAGAAATCTTTGTGCAATATCTCTTAAAGCCCATGGATTATTATCTAGAAAGAAATTCGTAAGATCCAGATCACATAACCATGATTTATAAACTTCCTCATAACACCAATCTGAGACAACTTCAGTAGAAGCATCAAAAGCATATAAGTAATCTAGTGTAGCTGAAAATTCAAACGCTCCTTTATAACCATTATCCTTCATTCCATTTATCCATTTAGGGTTAAGTATTCTTGATATAACAACATTATTAATTTCATCTTGTAATTTTGAAATTTTAGATAATCCAAATTTTGATAAATCACCATGATACATTTCAGGTAATTTCCCGCTCAATTTTTTTACTGCTGAAGATAATCCACCCTGAAACTGATAATAATCATCAGAATCTAAAATATCATGTTCCTTATTATCTTGGTTATGAACAACTAACTGTACATTTTTAAGAGCATTTTCTAATGATTTTATATCCTCTATAGGTTCAAGATTATCACTGTAAATCCACTTACTCCAATTAAGAAAAGATTCTCCAAAATCATCAATATTTTCCCAATTAGAATTTGAAATTAGTTCTTGCAAACCAGCTCCATATGAACCTGGCGCTGAACCAAATATACGATTAATTGAATCACCATCCCTTGATGCCTCAGCAAGAGGGTTAAATTTATCATCCTCATTAAGATTAGAAACAAGATTTATTGCTTTAGAAGTTAATTTAACTAACTGTGGAAATGCATCTCTAAACATTCCCGAAATCCTTAATGTAACATCAACCCTTGGTCTTGCGAGAACAGATAAAGGAATGATTTCTAGATCAACTACTCTTCTTGAAGGCCCATCCCAAATAGGCTGTACCCCTAATAAATATAGTATTTGACAAATGTCTTCACCACCATTTCTCATTGTGGATGTTGCCCATACAGATATTGCTATATTTTTTAAATCTTCTCCATTATCTTGTTTGTATAAATCAAGTATTTGTGAAGCGGACTTACAACCAACACTCCATGCTGATTCAGTTGGCAATCCTCTCGAATCAACTGAAAAGAAATTTTTACCAGTGGGTAAAGTTTCAGTTTTACCTCTCGTAGGGGCTCCAGATGGACCACTTTTTACATATTGTCCATTTAATGAATTAATAAATGATAATTTCTCATTATATGAAGAATTAATTATTGGATATAGAATCTCTTTTTTTAATAATAAAAAATACTTATTATGTTTTTTTTCATTAAAGAAATAGTCTATTATTTTTTGATTTTTATATTTTTCTAGATTTTTTATATTGATATTCTTTTTGTAAAAAAACAAATATATTAAATACTTTGCTTGTTGTTCCAAAAAATCAATAGCCATTCTAAAGTTTGAAATGTTTTTGTTGGAATAAGTCAATAATATTTTTTTATCATTTTCACTTAACAATTGATCATATTGATTTGTCCAAGGATTCAAATCTAGTTTTAAATGTTTTGCTATATATTGAATAACACCAATTCGGTTGGCATTTGGTACTCTAGCAATACATAAGAATAAATTTATTTCATTAATGTCATTCTGCCTATTGCCAAAAATATGCAAACCTGTCCTAATTTGAGATTCCTTAATTTTGCAAAGAAAGGAATCAATTTCTTCTATTTGATTATTTTTATTCTTTAAAGTAATTTCTCTAAAATCTTTTTTAATTAATTCAAATATGGATTTTTCTATTATTTCAATCCGATTAGAATTTAATAATTTTGCTTCAAAATATTCGTCTAAATAATTTTCTAATATTGAATATTTTCCATATAATTCTGACCTATCCAAAGGAGGGGTTAAATGATCAATAATTGTTGCAGCAGTTCTTCTTTTAGCTTGGGATCCTTCTCCAGGATCATTTACTATAAAGGGATATATGTTTGGTATTGCTGGACAAATAATATTTGGAAAACATTTATTGCTGAGACCTATAGATTTACCAGGTAACCATTCAACAGTCCCATGTTTACCAATATGGCAAATAGCATTTGCATTAAAAACTTTTTCAATCCAAAAATATTGTGCTAAATATCTATGGGGAGGTGGAAGATCAGGAGAATGAATATCTCTATCAGTGAAAGCGTCATAACCTCGTTGAGGTTGAATCAATAATGTTATTTTTCCAAATCTAATACCATTTATTGAGAAGCCTTTATTATCTAGATCTATCGCATCAGATGGTTTACCCCAACGACTAACAATAATATTTTTGGGATCAAGTTCTAAATAATTCCAATATATTAAATATTCACTAAGTGGTAAGTAATCTAATGGTTTATTATTTTGAGATTCAATATCATTAGTTCTAGTTTTTATAAGCATTGACATTAATTCCGATGAATCTTGAGGATAATTACAAGATCCAAGGTCATAACCTTCTTCTTTTAACCAATCAAGAATATTTATTATTGAAGATGGTGTATTTAGACCAACTCCATTACCGATTCTTCCGTTCTTTACTGGATAATTACTTATTACTAAACAAATTCTTTTATCAAAATTATTAAGTTTCTGAAGTTTCACATAATTTGTTGCAAATTTTGAAATCCATTGAATACCTACTTGATCAGCTTTGTAACTAGTTATTTCACTATATAGTGTATTTTTCTTAGAAATTATTTCTTTAAATGCTGAAGGACAGGTAGTGATTCTTCCATCAAATTCGGGAATAATTATTTGCATTAATAAATCAGATGAATTCATTCCGATTGATGAATTTAACCACTTTTTTCTTGATCTATTAGAAGAAAGAAGCTGTAAAATTGGAATTTTAAGAGAAGTAAAAATATTTGTTGAATTTTCAATTAAATCGTTATTTTTGATTTGAGATGAAGAAAATGAAGTTGTGGTAATTATTAGTTTAATATCTTCTTTTTTAAAAATTTCTATTAATTTCTTCTGAATAATATGATCTTTTAGTGTTGAAATAAAAAATGTTTTAGGAGATAATCCGCATTTTCTTAATTGCAGGTTAAGTTTTTGGTTTACTTCAATTTCATTAGCCAAAAAAAGGGATTTATAGGATATTATTCCTATCTTTTCGCCTTTTTCATTTTTCCAATCATGTAAATATGGATCTGCATAAAAAGTAATATTCAAAAAATCATCAGGAATTAATTTTTCATCTACAACTAAATAATTTAAACAATTAAGAAACTTTCTATAATTATCCATTCCTCCAGATCTTAGTAATCTAGAAATATTTAATGCAATTTTTTTATCTATAGTACTTATTTCACATAAGGAAATTTCCTCATCAATGGTACCTGATAGGATTACTAACTTCCTTTTTTTATTAACTGCTTGCCAATTTAAAAGTTGTTCAATTCCATAGTTCCATTTACCTTTATCTCCAAATATTCTAAGTACGACAACTTTTGCATAATTTATTGTTTTTAAAAAATAATTATCTATTTGAGCTGAGGAATTTAAATTAGAAATTTCTAAAGCTCTTATATTATTTTTTAATGAAGCAAATTCTTTTTCTAACAATAAGTTTGATATAAGATTTAAATCAGCCTTGACACTTGTTATAAAAATAAAATCTGCAGCTGGTTGCTCAATTAAGTCATCCTTATTCTTTTCATTTCCTGCTATATTTGAGATCCTGTGCATATTTATATATAAATAAGGTTTAGAATACGTAAGTAGGATAAAACAAGTTTACCTTAATTAAATAAATTAAATATGCATGAATTTCTTCCATACGCCTGGTTCGAAGGTAAATGTATTCCATTTAAAGAAGCAAAAATATCAATAGCTACTCATGCACTACATTACGGTACTGCTGCATTTGGAGGAATGCGAGCGATACCTAACCCTACAAACAAAGAAGAATTCCTTTTGTTTAGAACTGATAAACATATAAAAAGATTATCTCAAAGTGCAAAATTACTCTTAACTGAAATTTCTGAAGAATATATTTTTAAAGCCTTAGAAGAAGTTATAAAAAGAAACCAGCCAGAAAGACCTATATATATAAGACCATTCGTATATACAAGCGATTTAGGTATAGCACCAAGGTTACACAATATTGAAACAGATTTCTTTATTTATTGTATTGAACTAGGAGATTATCTATCCCCAGATGGTGTTTCTTGTAGAATGAGTAGTTGGACAAGACAAGAAGATAGATCTCTCCCCTTAAGAGGAAAAATAAGTGGAGCATATATTACTAGTTCATTAGCCAAAACAGAAGCTAGTTTATCGGGTTTTGATGAAGCCCTACTATTAAATTCAAGTGGTAAGGTAAGCGAAGCTAGTGGTATGAATTTATTTATTGTAAGAAATGGAGACTTAATCACTCCTGGTGTTGATCAAGATATCCTTGAGGGGATTACTAGAGCTAGTGTAATTGAATTAGCAAAATCATTTGGAATAAATGTAATTGAGAGGCCTGTTGATAAAACAGAATTATTAATAGCAGATGAAGTTTTTCTAACTGGTACAGCAGCAAAAATTACACCAGTTAAAAAAATTGAATCAACTGAATTAAATGTTGAAAGACCAATAATGAATAAATTAAAAAGTAAGCTTATAGAAATAACAGAAGGTCGTTCTCAAGACTATGATAATTGGGTAACAAGAATTTCACTAAAATAAATTAATTTTTCCTAAAAATGGAATCTTTCAGAACCTATCTAAATAGAGATGAAAAACCATTAATTATTTTTGATGGAGGCACTGGAACATCTTTTCAGAACTTAAATCTTACTGCAGATGAATTTGGAGGAAAAGAATTAGAGGGATGTAATGAAAACCTTGTTTTATCATCACCAGAGGTAGTTGAGAAGGTACATAATTCATTTTTAGAAGCAGGTTGTCATGTTATAGAAACAAATACTTTTGGAGCCTCATCAATAGTTCTTGATGAATATGATATTGCGGATAAGGCTTATGAGATAAATAAAAATGCGGCATTTATAGCAAAAAAAGCTGCTGCCAAATACTCATCAATAGATAAACCAAGGTTTGTAGCAGGTTCAATTGGGCCAACAACTAAATTACCCACCTTAGGACATATAGATTTTGATGAATTAAAGCAATCATATAAAGAACAAATTTATGGCCTTATAGATGGAGGAGTTGATCTTCTTTTGATTGAAACTTGTCAGGATGTTTTACAAATTAAATCTGCCTTATTAGCATCAAAAGAAATTCTGGAAAGTAAAAATATTGATATACCTTTAATGGTATCTATAACAATGGAAACAACAGGTACTATGCTTGTTGGATCTGATATTGCTTCTGCATTAACAATATTAGAGCCATTTAATATAGATATCCTTGGACTTAATTGTGCAACTGGTCCTGAGCAAATGAAGGAACATATTAAATATTTGTCTGAAAATTCTCCCTTTGCTATAAGCTGTATTCCCAATGCAGGTCTTCCTGAAAATATTGGTGGTGTAGCTCACTATAGATTAAAGCCAATAGAATTAAAGATGCAGTTAATGAATTTTATATATGACTTTAATGTTCAATTAATAGGTGGATGTTGTGGGACAACACCTGAACATATAAAATACCTGTCTTCAATAATCGATGAAATTATTGATAATGAAAGGTCTAACAACAATGGTAAGACAAGCTCAAGCGGTTTTATTCCATCTGCCTCATCAATATATAACTCTGTGCCATATAAACAAGACAATTCAATTTTGATAGTAGGAGAAAGATTAAATGCAAGTGGATCGAAAAAGGTAAGGGAGTTATTAAATAACGACGATTGGGATGGCCTAGTTGCAATTGCCAAGCAACAACAAAAAGAAAATGCTCACGTTCTTGATGTAAATGTCGATTATGTAGGCAGAGACGGAGTGAAAGATATGAAGGAAATAACTTCAAGATTAGTTACCAATATAAATTTACCATTAATGATTGACTCTACAGATGCTGACAAAATGGAAAGTGGATTAAAGTCATCAGGTGGTAAATGTATTATAAATTCAACCAATTACGAAGATGGCAATGAAAGGTTTGATCAAGTTCTAAATTTAGCCTTAGGGTATGGTTCAGGTCTTGTTGTCGGAACAATTGATGAAGATGGAATGGCTAGGAATTCAGAAAAAAAATATAAGATTGTCAAACGAGCGATTAATAGAACAAGAGAATGTGGTTTGTCAGATTATGAGCTATTTTTTGATCCATTAGCTCTGCCAATATCTACAGGGATAGAAGAAGATAGATTAAACGCTAAAGAAACTATTAGTGCTATATTAAAAATTCGTGAAAATTTCCCAGATATTCATATCATACTTGGGATATCAAACATTAGTTTTGGTCTTTCACCATTATCAAGAATTAATCTAAATTCAATATTTTTAGATGAATGCATTAAAGCAGGATTAGATTCTGCTATCATCGCTCCAAATAAAATTTTGCCATTATCAAAAATTTCTGAAGAAACTAAAAAACTTTGCTTAGATTTGATTTATGATAAAAGAAAATTTAAAGATGATATTTGTATATATGATCCATTAGTAGAATTAACAAAGGCTTTTCAAGATTTATCTATTCAAGATTTCAAAAAAGCATCATCAGACAATAAAAACCTAACTCTTGAAGAAAGTCTGAAAAATCATATTATTGATGGAGAAAAAATAGGATTAGAGGATCAATTAAATAAAGCGTTAAAAAAATATAAACCTCTTGAAATAATTAATACCTTTTTACTAGATGGGATGAAAGTTGTAGGAGATTTATTTGGCTCAGGTCAAATGCAATTGCCATTTGTACTCCAATCCGCTGAAACAATGAAATTTGCTGTTTCAATTTTAGAACCATATATGGAAACTGTAGATGAAAACATATCAAATGGAAAACTCTTAATTGCAACTGTCAAAGGCGATGTACATGATATTGGGAAAAATTTAGTAGATATAATTCTTACAAATAATGGTTATGACGTAATAAATCTAGGAATAAAGCAAGATGTTTCAGCAATTATAGATGCACAAAAAAAGCACAATGCAGATTGCATCGCTATGAGCGGATTACTTGTTAAATCAACTGCTTTTATGAAAGATAATTTAGAGGCTTTTAACAATGAAAATATTAGTGTACCAGTAATATTAGGAGGTGCAGCCTTAACTCCAAAATTTGTAAATGAGGACTGCAGCAAAATATATAAAGGGAAAATATTGTACGGAAAAGATGCGTTCACTGATCTTAAATTTATGAATGAATATATGGATAATAAGAAAAAGGGTAATTGGTCAAATACAGAGGGTTTCATTAACAATGAAGGTATAAATATTAATTTAGCCTCTTCAAAATCCAACTCTCAAGCTGTTAAAAAATCAATATCCACACATACCGAGACTTCCAAATTAAATTTAAAAGAAAATTTTATAAGATCTAAATTTATAAATGAAGAAGATCCAATTCAAGCCCCTTTCCTGGGAACGAAAGTCTTGAACGATGTTGATATAGATTTAAATAAGTTAATATTTTATTTAGATACAAAAGCTCTATTTAGCGGGCAATGGCAAATAAAAAAAGGAAAAAACCAAAGCGTAGATGAATATTATTACTATTTGGATTCATATGCTAAACCATTGTTAGATAAATGGTTAGAGATAATTATAGAGAAAAAACTTATATCACCCAAAGCAGTTTATGGATATTTCAGATGCGGGAGAAAAGATAATAGTATTTTCTTATTTGATGAGAAATCCTTAAATAAAATTTCCCAATTTAATTTTCCACGACAAAAATCTGGTAATAATTTATGCATAGCTGATTTTTATTGTGATTTGAAAAATGATAAACCGATAGATATATTTCCTATGCAGGCAGTAACCATGGGCGATATTGCTAGTGAATATTCTCAAAAATTATTTAAAGAAGATAAATATAGCGATTATTTGTTATTCCATGGACTTACAGTGCAATTAGCAGAAGCTCTAGCTGAGTATGTCCATGCATTAATTCGTATTGAATGTGGTTTTAGGTCTGAAGAACCAGACAAAAATAGAGAAATACTAGCTCAAAAATATAGAGGAGCTAGATATTCTTTTGGTTATCCTGCATGTCCAAAAGTATCTGATTCAAACATACAATTATCATTGTTGGATGCAAAAAGAATAAACTTGACCATGGATGAATCTGAACAACTTCATCCAGAACAAAGTACTACAGCTATCATTTCACTACACTCAAAAGCTAAATATTTCAGCGCTTAAGCTAAATTTTTAGTTGTTTTCTAAATATTCAATAATTTCTTCCTGTAGTTCTTCCATTGTTTCATTATCACCTAGATCAAGTCCCTCACCAGCAGCATCCTGTGTTAATTCAAGATAATATGAAGCACCCTCACTAGATAAAAATTCTAATGCGGAAGTTTCATCACTATCTTTAAAAGCTTCAAAAAGAGCTTTAAATGCAATGTTTTCAGTAAAGTCCCAATCCATAATGAAAAAAACCTTATTAGAATTATTACCTCCTTACCCCCCATACTCGTCAACCTTTTTTAAAGAAATGTTGGTGTTTTATTATTATTAAAAAAATCTATGACAATAAATAATCAAAATCAGTTAAATGTCCTTGGAGAAGAAATTGAGATTTGTAGTTGCGCACCTATGACAGGGTGGTTCAGGGATGGATTTTGCAACTATGACAAATATGATGGAGGGAATCATTCCATATGTTGTGTAATGGATGATAATTTCCTGAAATATAGTAAATCACAAGGTAATGATTTAATAACTCCCATGCCTATTTATTCCTTCCCAGGACTAAAAGATGGTGATCATTGGTGTATCTGTCTTGATAGGTGGAAGCAAGCATTATTAGACGGTCTTGCACCAAAAGTCATATTAGAATCAACAAATATTGTAGTCTTAGAATCAGTACCTCTGGAAAAATTGAAAGAATATCAATTTAATAAAAAGTAATTACAAGTTTATTTTTCTTTTTAAAATGATAATGATAAATTTTTTTAAATGAGTTTAGAAATATATTGGAAAAAAGCACTAGAACAAACTCGATTATCAATTGATGATGAATCATTATATCCTCTCAAAACTGATATTATTACAAGAGATTTATATGAAAAAGACGACTTCATAATTAGGAAACTCGATACCTCAAAATTTAATAAAAAAAAAATTTATGGTCCTAAGCAAAATCCATTTTGTCCTTGGGAAAAGATACTAGAAGTTGATAAAATTGGTAATAATCATCAACTAATATTAAATAAGTACCCTGTACAAAAAGGTCATATTTTACTTATTACAAATGAATGGAAACCTCAAAATGGATGGCTAGATATTAAAGATTGGAGAGCGATCCAACAAGTTAATAAAGATACTAGTGGATTATGGTTTTTCAATAGTTCTCCAATTGCGGGAGCAAGCCAACCTCACAGGCATTTTCAACTTCTTCGTAGATCTAAAGGTGAGATATCATGCCCTAGAGAAAATTGGTTTTTAGAGATGAACTCAAATCAAGATCTAGATAGTAAGCTTAAAAAAAATATTATTGTATCCAAATTTAATTTTTTAGAAAATCCATCATGTCTTTTTGAATTTTACTTAGAATTATGTAAGAAATTAGGACTTGGGGACCCTATTAGTGATAAGAAACCGATATATCCTTACAATATTTTAATAACTAATAAATGGATCGCTATTATAAAGAGAAAAAATGATCATATTCATGGTTTCAGTATTAACGGTTTGGGATTTGCAGGATATCTATTAGTAACTGAAAATTCAAATATTAATTATTTAAAGAAATATGGCCCTGAAAAACTTCTAGAAAGTTTTGTTTGAATACTAGTTAGTTGCTTCAACTTCCTTATCCCTGCTTATTTGGCTTTCTAGAACTTCTATGGATGCTGTTACTGAGGCAATTTTACGTTCAAGTGAATCCTTAATATAATTGAGCATTTCTAACTTCTTATGTTGATAAAAACTCTTTTTTTCTTTAGATGACTTGAAATAACAATTAAACATTTTTTGTTTTTATTATAAAAAGACACTTAATTGACTTGTGACATAAAAATAAATTGGTTTTAATTTAAAAACAATATTCCGTATGGACTTTCAATTTTTTTTGAATAAAATTGAATAAATTCCATTTTATTCAAGAAAATATTATTGAATATTCCTGAAAATTCAAATACAAAAAGAATTTCAATTGATTTACCTGAGGAACTAATTTCCAGGTTTGATCAATTACGAAAAGAGTGGGGATTTAGAGCAAGAGGACCTGTAATAGAAAAGATACTTAAAGAACTTCTTCAAGAGGATGATTTACTACCTAAGAACCAACAGCAAGAAATAGACTTTAACGAGAATGATAATAAAGAAAATTTAAATATTGATGAAGATACTGCATTGGTATTAATTAAATCAGACGTAAAAAAAGAAGTTAATGAGATATCTTTGAATAAAAGATTTACAAATAACAATCAATATAAAGAAAAAACCAACTCAAACATAAGCCTTCCCAATTTTGTTGAAAAAAAAGTAAAGAATCTAAGAAGAAGTATTATTAGTGAAAAATTAAAGGAGAATATTAATGATATTCAAATTAATACAATTAAAGAAACTGAATTAATAAAATGTAGAATTGAGTTAATTAGTCATTGGAAAACCTTATATGGCTCAGTTCCTAATGATCATGTAGTAAAAGCTTCAATGGATTGGTTTGAAAGGGATATATGGCCAAATCTTGATGGAACTGAAAATCTACCCTTTACGTGGAGTGCAGCAAATAAATTAATGTCAGAATTGTGCCCATTTTGGATAAAGAAAAATCCATCACTTGAAATTGTTTTATTAATGATTGGCGTTTTAGAAGACCCTTTTGCTACATCAGAGCTGACAAATAGAATACCAACACTTATGAGAAGGTTTGTAAGTAGATTTAAGCGAAATAATAGATCAAATTCTTTTGAAACTTTGGACTCAACAATGACAGTACATGGAGCACTTAAATTATTGAATTTATCAACATCTGCAGGATCCGCTCATACGTTCCGTAAAATTAGGGAGGCCTATAAATCAATAGCCTTAGAGACGCATCCAGATGCAGGAGGATCAACAGATCAAATGAGAAAATTAAATGAAGCGTATCAATTGCTAAAAAATCTATATAGAAATTAGTATACTAATTCTCAAATAAGACTAATATTAAGTCCAAACAATAGTCTCATATAAGATAGTCACTAATTTCTAAAATTTCTAATTTTAATCAAATATTTTTATTTAAATTTATGGAAGCAATAATTATGCATAAATGAAATTAGAAGAAAATATACTTTTTATTAAATAAGAATTTCTTTGTATAGCACTTCTTATATGAGACTTATTATAAGTCTATTATAAAGTCTCAAAATAGATATATAAGATAAGTTAATTTATCTATTTGGATGAATCATACGAAAACTGTTTATTGCCTGGAAAAAATTAAAAATTGAACAATAAATCAACAAATCATGTCCTTTAAATGTCCATCAAATTAATAACGTCTAAAAAGTCTTGCTAATAAAGGCTTTTATGTCTTCCCGTACTGCCTTATAGACAGTACTACTTAGCTTGAAGCTTTTGAATGGCAGTTTGCTTATCCATGCTAGGAACATCACTTAAACCGTTTGCGTCAAACCAAGGAGCACTGGCCCAGTCAAACCCTTTGCCAAAAGTGTTATCGGGTGCAGTAATATACCAATGACAAGAAGTGTCAGGAACATCGACAGCACATTTTGACCAATCATCTGACCACTGAGGGACTTGTACCCATAGCACTGAAGATAGTAATAGAGAAAGCAAATTGATCATGATGTCTATAATACAACATTAATTAGTTTTACAGGATTATTACTTATCTTATATAAGAATTAAATATAGACTAGTTATTAGTCTCATATTAGATTAACAATACAGTCAAATTCTCAATTTAGTATTAAAACATTTTTCAATATTAGAAATGATATTTGAATGTATTGATGTAATATCAGAGTCCAGTAATGTTTTATCTTTATCTCTATAAGATAATCTAAATGTATAACTTATATGATCATCTCCAAATTTAGTATCTTCAAAAATATCAATTAAATTTACATCCTCTAAGAGATTCTTTCCTGTTTTTCTTATCTGTGATGTTATTTCGTTAATTAAAAATTTCTTACTAAAAACAAAATTTATATCCCTTTCCATTTTCGGAACAATTGGGTATTGCTTATATATTGGAATCCATTTATTTTTTCTTGTACTAGCTCCTAAGAGGTTAGATACATTTATATTAAATAAATACACTTTTTTTAATGACTTCTTTTCTAATATTAATTTGGGATGAATCTCACCAAAATAACCTGCATCTTTCCCTTCAATAATTAATTTTGCTGTTCTTCCAGGATGTAGAAAATCAATTTTATCAGTAGATTTATCATCAATTTTTATATTCAAGCATGATAAGGCTTCCTTTAACTTTCCTCTGGCCTGGTAATAATTAAGATCGTTATCCTTACCCGAATTCATCCATTTTCCAAATTTTTTATTTCCATAAATAGCGCCATTAAGAACTTCTTCTTGAATGAACTCAGTTTTCTTTTGAAAAACATTTCCAATTTCAAATATATAACAACTTGCTTGTCCAGCTTTTATATTACGGTTCACTATCTCCAAATGTTCTTTCCAGATATTATCTCTAAGACAACTAGTTTCTAATAACAAAGGATTAGAAATCTTTATAAGTTTTTCATTATATTCAGGAACAAGAGAGTAGCTTAGTACCTCGTTAAAACCATTTTCTATAAAACCATTTTTTACTTTTCTCAATGCCAACTGTTCTGATGACAATTTTCCAGGCTTAATGGGATTAGGAAGTTTTAAGTCGAATTTGTCATACCCTATTAATCTTGCAATTTCTTCAATTAAATCTATTTCTCTTATTAAATCATGTGATCTATTAGGGATTACTGTTACATCCCAGCCATATTCTTTATTCTTTAAAGTACAACCTATGAGTGTTAATTTATCAACTATTTCATCATCAGATAAATTTCTTTTTTCAAATTGATCGTTAATTATTAATGGACCAAGAATTTTATGTATTCGCTTTCTCCGTAGTTTGATAAATGAATCCTCATTACTTATTAAATTAGAAGTATTGATGGTTGGTGAATTAATAGAAAAATGTTCTTCTAAAAGATTAATTGCCCTTGTTACTGCACTTATTGTATTTTTTGATGAAATCCCTTTTTCATACCTGCTGCTAGATTCTGTTCTTATGCCAACCGCCTTGGAGGATTTTCTTATAGTAACTGGATTAAAAACAGCTCCTTCAAGGTAAATAGATGAGGTAGTTTTAGTCACAGAAGTCTCTAAACCGCCTATCAAACCAGCAATAGCTACCGGTTTATCACAACAAGTAATAACTGTGATATTCTCATTTAAGTCATATTCTTTACCATCTAAGCAAATAAGGCTTTCGTTATCCTTGCCTTTTCTTACAGAGAAATATTCTGGAGAAACTTCCTTTCCAATTAAGTTTGACAGTTTATCTTTATCAAACGCATGCAAAGGTTGACCTTGTTCTAAAAGAATATAATTTGTCAAATCAACTAGAAAATTAATAGATTTTATACCAGATTTTTCTATACGGTCTTTAAGCCAATTTGGCGATAATTTCTCTCCATTTACTCCATCAATGCAGCTTATCGTATAAATGCAATTAGATTCTATAGCGTCTTGACAAAGTTTAATTCCCTTAAGTAAATGAATATTGTATTTATGGTTTAATTCTGGAAAATATAAAGTGGATTCTAATAGGGCAGAAATTTCGCGGGCTATACCTATAACAGACATTCCGTCAGGTCTATTAGCTGTAATGGCTAAATCATATATAAAATCATTTAATTGAAGCAACTCAGACCCTGGAGTGCCCAATTCATAGTTTAAAGCTAAATCTTGATCAATGATCTCTATCCCTTCGCTAGAGTCCTCTAAACCAAGTTCCTGCAGTGAACATATCATTCCTTCACTCATAACACCTCTAATTTCACTTCTTTTAATAGTTAAATCAACTGCATTTAATTTCGCGCCGACAGTAGCAACATAAACATAAATATTTGGCTTAATATTGCGCGCACCACAAATAATTTGTAAATTCTTTGAATTACCAATATCGACTTTGCAAATTGAAAGTTTGTCAGATCCTTCGTGTTTTAAAACAGATAATACCTTACCTAAAACAACGCCATTTACATTTTTTGAACAATCTTCTAATGATTCAACCTCAAATCCACCAATAGACAATTTCTCAGAGAGATCTTCAGGAGTAGAAGTAATTTCCACTAGATTTTTCAACCAATTTTGAGAAACTTTCATATATATTTTTTATGTCTCTTACAC
>QCBV01000007.1 GCA_003279015.1 Prochlorococcus sp. AG-347-J19
CTTCTGACTCTATTGTCTCTTCTTTAACTTCACTTTCTTCTGGTTCCTCTGATTTTTCTTCTGACTCTATTGTCTCTTCATCTTTACTTAAGAGGAACTTTAATAGTTTTTTGAATAATGAGAAACCTTTTTCAACTCTTTTTGGACCTAAAATTGAAAGCAAAATTACTAATATTATGAATATTTCAGGTGAATTTAAACCTAATAGTTTCATAAAATTTCATATTCTATTTATATTTTAGTACATGCTAAAAATTTATTCTAATTATTCTCAAAAGTTGGTAAATAGAGTTCCCTATTTGATGCAATTAAACCTTCTTCTTTAAAAAAAATCTCAAGGTCTTTTAGATCATTTATGTCTACAAATTCACCACAATTATCTAGTATATTATTATGGGTGAAATTCCATAAATCAGCCAAATATTCGTCATCATCTGGAAATGCTACAAATTTCAAATATGTATTATTCAAAGCATATTCACTAGCAAAATCAGAATCTAAACCTTCCCTCTTAGCATCACAAAAAACTTTAGCAAATCTTTTGCCTACGGAAGTTTGAGCACTTGATAAATCTAAATTACCCTGAATAGCATTTACATTTATTGGTGCAATAAAAATAATTATTGGAAGAAAAATAGATAATAATATAAACAAGAAAAAATTTCCTTTTTAAATTTCAACTCAACATAAAATAGCAAGAAAAGTAATTAATTAGGCCTATTTTAGTAAAAGCACTTATTATAAATTAAGAAATAAATAGAAAACATAAAATCAGCTCCATATCTGAATTTATAATAAAGAAAGATAAAAAAATTTAAAAATTATATGACTTCAAATATAAGGCTAAAAGGAAGGGGAGTTAATAGGATAATTACGAGTAAGATCATGCTATCGCCATTAGCAGGAGTTACAGATAACATTTTTAGACGACTTGTACGTAAATGGGCTCCAAACTCTTTACTTTTTACAGAAATGATAAATGCCACAAGTCTTAAAAAAGGATATGGCACACATAAAATCAATCAAATAGATTTAGAAGAAGGTCCAATTGGAGTACAAATATTTGATAATAGGCCATATGCTGTTTCTGAAGCTGCGAAACAAGCTGAGGACTCTGGAGCTTTCTTAATTGATATAAATATGGGATGTCCAGTAAAAAAAATTGCAAAGAAAGGGGGAGGCAGTGCTTTAATTAAAGATCGAAAACTTGCTATAGAATTAGTCAAAAATGTTGTAAAAGCTGTTAGGGTTCCAGTAACAGTAAAAACACGAATCGGATGGGATAGTAAAGAAGAGAATATAGAGGATTTCTTATTTAAACTTCAAGATGCGGGAGCAACGATGATCACACTTCATGGAAGAACTAGAAAACAGGGTTTTTCAGGCAAGTCAGATTGGGAAATGATCGGGAGACTTAAAAAGTTGTTGGAAATTCCAGTAGTTGCTAATGGAGATATCAAAAATCCAGATGACGCTCTTAATTGTTTAAAAAAAACAAATGCTGATGGTGTAATGATTGGACGAGGAATTTTAGGATCCCCATGGAAAATAGGAGAAATAGATTATGCCCTTAGAGAAAATCAAAATTTTAAAGAACCAAACACAGAAGAAAAACTATATTTAATTATTGAGCATCTTGATGCATTAATAAAAGAAAAAGGAGATCACGGCTTGCTAATTGCAAGGAAACATATCTCATGGACATGCAAGGACTTTAAAGGAGCATCAAATTTGAGAAATAACTTGGTTAGAGCTGTTGATAAAAATGAAGTTAAAAATTTAATAATTAAAATGATTAAAACTTTGAATCATGAAAAAAATAGATAAGCTTAAAATAAATTTATTTTTTAAATGAAAATTATTAGTAAAGAAACAAGTAAAAGAGTTTGTGATCACATGAACAATGATCACATAGATTCAGTGCACAAATATCTTATTCATTATGGGAAGATATCAAGATTTGAGAATGCTTATATGGAAGAAATTAATAATAGTTATATAAAAATCAATTACGATGGCCAATCAGCAATTATCAATTTTAAAAATGAAATATCTGAAGAAGAAATTCATTCAACTTTAGTATCAATGATTAAAGACATTAAAAAATAAAATAATTTATAAAAAAATTTTAATTTTTATTTTCATAGTAATCAGTTATCTTTTTACATTCTTCAAATGAAAGCATGCTTAATCTAGATGTGGCTTTTATTCTTAGAATTGCACAAACAGCTAATAAATCAGCACTATCAACATTAAGTGCTTCAGAAAGTTCTAGGACCCTAAGACCTTTCATTAGTATTAAAAATCTTTTCTACATTATCAAGAATCTTTAAATCAATGGGCTGCATTTTTCCCTAAACCTGCTACGAATGGAAAAGTTTGTTCATCACCAAATATATCTTCTACCGAAGAATTAGAAATATTAGTCTTTTTATTATCAGGCTTAATTTCTTCAATTTCATTAGAAATATTATCTTTAATGCTATTTTCAATTTCTTTTGCTAATAAATTATTCGTATTAGAAAATATTGAAAAAACTAATACACATAAAAACAAAACAATTCTTTTCATAAAAAAAATTTATCTAATACTATTGTTATATGCCAATAGAGTTATTTAGAAAAACTAGGTAATTTTAAAACAAATCTATATAAATCAAAATCAAAAAATATTCATCTTCCCAACTTATTTCTATTTTTAAATCTAATTAAAAAATAAAAACCTAGTAACAAAAGAATCGCCAAGGAGTACTGATTAAGAAAAACATAAACCATATACACGAGAAAGGGGAATAAGCACGCCCTCTTGAAATTTAATTTCTGTTCCTTTGACATATTTTTCCAATTTAAATATTCTTCCCATTGAAAAATCTTCTTCATTTTTCTACTTCTATTTTTACGATTAAACATAGCTTTAGAAATATAGTTTTGATGATTCTTATGTTAATAAACAAAATTAATCTACAATATTAATATAAGTTTTTTCATTGAATAAAAATATTTTTTAAATAAAAGATGAACTCAAAACCAGTTTGGAAAATAGAAAAAATTGTTTTACCTCAACATGCAGATCATGCAGGCGTAATGTGGCACGGTAATTATTTTAATTGGCTTGAAGAAAGCCGAATAACTGCACTTTCAGAAGTAGGTATAAGTTATTTCGAACTAACTAAAAATGGCTTAGATTTACCTTTAATCAATACTTCAATAAAATATAAATCTCCTTTATTTCTTGGTGAAAAAATAACAATAGAGAGCGAATTCAATATTGAAAAAAGTCCTAGGATTAATATAATTTCAAAATTTCATAACAAAAAAAATGAAATCTTAACGATTGCTGAAGTCAATTTAGTCTTAATAAATAAACTGAATTTTTCTATAATAAGAAAAAGGCCAGATTTCTTATCGGAAGCCTTTAGTAAATTAAACGGTTGAAATTATTATCCGCTAATTGAACGATTTATTAATGTATTTATTATGAATATATTTCAAGTTATTGATTCTTATCAATATGAAATGGAATCAAGATATCAAGAAAAATCAATGCTCACAAATCTTTTTACAGAGCACAAATTTATAGGATGGTTAGGGTTGTTTGTAGTATTTTTCTCTATCTTTGCAATTTTTGTTTTTCAATTTCTTGAGTGGGAAAGTAATGACAATAATAAAAGTTAAGAAGATTTAGTGCTTATAATTCAACTGAATGAATTTAAAAAATGGCTATCTACTTAAAAATAACAAACCCTACAGAGGTCGTAAAAAAAAAGACCTCAAAATGGCTTACAGATATTACACCTGAAAGAATTGATAGAAAATTGGTCGAAGATGAAGTAATAAAAGGCATTATCGAGCAATTAACATTAGAAGGCATAAAAGGAGAAATATCAGCAATTAATGGGCTTGAAGTATATGAATCTTCAGTAATAACAAAAAATAATTTTGTTATTAGAAAAACAAAAACTTTTTAGATAGACAATAAAAATCTTTAATGAAATTTTTTTTTATTTTAATTATTTTTATCATTTTTTTAATTTTTATAATTGTAAGAAATTATCTAATTAAAAAGAAAAAGTTAAAATTAAATAATGCCTTAAATTCCAATTTCTTTATTCAAACAATTAATAATTTAATAGACGAGAACAAATACAATTTGTTAGAAGAGAGGATCAGATTAAGGGAAATTGATGCTTACGGTAACGAGGATTATAAAAAATGGATTGGCAATCCACCTCTTGATGAAAAAGCCATTGAGAAGAATATATTTAATGGATCTAAGCGATTTAAAGAGGGCATACCATACTTCTGGGAAAAAGTAATTTTAAAAAAATTTGGAAGTATGGAATTATTTTTCGAAAAGTGGAGATCGTATTGTAATGAAAATCCTACTATTGATGATGAGATAGTTGGATCTATTAGAAAGCTCGAGACTGAAGATTGGTTTGTTTTCATAGCAAGTCAAATAGAGAAATCATGCTTAAACTTAATAGAAAAAAACTACTCAAGTAAAAACAAGGGCAACTACAAAAAAGGTATTAGATTTGAAAATCATTGTATGGAAATTCTCAAACAAAATGGCTGGGAAGTAAAAGAAACCCCTAATACAGGGGATCAAGGGGTTGACTTAATTGCGTCAATAAATGATTTGAGAATATGTATACAATGCAAAGATCATGAAAAAGCAATTGGAAATAAAGCAGTTCAGGAAATTTCAGCTGGTAAATTATTTTGGAAAGGTACACATGCAATAATAGTCTCAAAATCCGGCTTTACAAAGTCTGCTCATCAACTAGCAAAATCAAATAAAGTGAAACTGATCAATGAATATCAATTAAAAGATTTAGAAAAGTTTATTATCTAAATAGTTTATATCAATTGAATTAAGCCCTCTTTATAAAGCAAAAGTGTTGTAAAAATTCCTGAGGCCCACATTAAACCTCTAGCTATAGGGATATTAAATACATATGCACCAATATATAAAAAACGAAAAATAGGATGAATCAATGCTGCAATTATTGCAATATTAGAGTCAGTTAAAGTAATCAAACAAAGAAGACATGCTGGTGCATGTAAGGAAATACTTTCCCAACAATTTTGATGACACCAAACTGCTCTTTTTCCAAAAGAAGGTAATTCATCGAATAAAGCCCTTGGAGCAGACATATTTTCAACAGAATATCCCGCCTTAACTCTCCCTATAGTTAATGGAATAATGGATAATAAAACAACAACCACTGATAGACAAAGGCTCCAGGCAAAAGCTACTTGCATATGATTTAAATAATATTATTAGCTTAATAATTGAAGCTCGTTATCGTGATAAATGAAAAATCATTACCATAGATAAAACTTTGCAAAAAATGCTGTAATTTATAAAAAAAATCATTTATGGATATTTCAAAGATAGTTTTAATTTTTGGCATAAGTTTACTGATATATTTTGCTTTTCTTTTTTTGGGATTTTTTCTTAAGAATAAAAATCTAAAGGCACAGAATCTAAAAAAAGAAGAATAGATTTTTAATGCCACGAAAATTTACTATTTTCTCAATATTTTTATATCTTTTTGAATATATTTCATGGAAATAAAATTTGATCCAAATAATAATAAGGAATATTTGAAATTAAATAATACAGTTGCTGGTATATGAAAAAATTTTATAAATTTCTTAAAAGTTTTCTATTTGTATCACTTTGGCTTATTTTATCCTCATTTTTAACCCAATATTGGAATACCTTTCATTGGGAATATATTTACTTAAACTTCAGAATTATATTTGATAAAGAATTTTGGTTTGTTTTAGATAAAATTCTTTTAGGATTTGATTTTGGTTATTGGTTAGAAGAAGCACTAAAATTCCTAAGTTACGAAATACCTAAAGAATCATTTAAATATCTACCAATTTATTTCGTATTAAAGTCTATTTGGATAAAGAATTAATTTATATTTTTAATAGATTTTAATAAATTCCTTGAAATTCTTGAATAAAGTCGGTGAATTTATTTTTCTTAAAACAAATAAAGTTCCTTTATCACCTCTACAGATTCTAAGCTTATTACTTAAATAAGTTATCTCTAACCACCCTAATTGTTCATTATTTATTTCTTTCATAGCCTTTATATTTTTTCTTCCAAATTTAGGACCAATAACACCAGCATGTGTAAATTTGACCCCAATTTTTTTTTCATTTATGTAATTAAGTCTTATTAAAATGCCAGTACCAATAATTGATTTTATTCCTCTAGGTTTAAGTAAATTAAGACCATTTAAATTTAAGGGATCAAGAATTTGAAGGTTATCAATAAAAGGAGAATATTTTAAAAAAGGGCTATTAGAACTACTCCACCTAAGCTCCCAAACACCCTGCAAATCATTTCTATCTTTGGTAAAGGAAAAATTATGATCAATTTCAAGTTGTTCGGCAATAGTACGTATACTCTCTGAATTTGGAGATTTAAGAAGTAAATTTAATAAATCATTTTCGATTTCCATTTAATAAACGCTGGAGTATATAGAGCTAAGGATAAATACTTACCTCCATGTGCTATATTCTACCCAGAATATGTTGATTTGATGACAAAGAGCTATTGGCTAAAGAAAATTTCAATTCCAAATGCTGATTTATTTCTGGAATATATAAGGACAGTATTGCCTTGGATTAAATCTGTGGGTGGAGTAATAGTAAAAAGAGATTTAATACAAGAATCAACTTCAAATGAATGGGATGGAGGGCAGCTTGGATTAGTAATTGAATTCGAATCAAAATTTGCTGCTAAAAAAGCATTTTATTCTGAAGTATTTCAGAAATATCTGCAGTCCAGAGATTTAATGGAACTAGTTACTATAAGTACTCTTTAAAAAATCAACCAATATCGACCTCATACAAACAACTTATAAGTATTTATTACTAATAAATTATTTATGTAATATTTATAACTTCACTAGCAATAGCATATTTTGCAAAATTTAATTGTAAAAGTAATCCGTTAATCAAATGAACTATTCAACAGAAAAAGATGATTATTTGATGACAACTCCATATACAAAGAAAATTCAGCAAAAATTTGAAAAGGTTAAATCATTTTTAGAGCAAAATGGATTTAATCCTTCATCAGAGAGCTTAATGCAAGATATAGTTAGCTCAGAAGAATATATTGCTAAAAATGGCTTATAAAATATCAGAATATATTCAGAGTCCTTAAATAATAAAAACCGCCTATTAGAAAAGGTAATAATATTCCAATAAATAAAAATATGGATTTCTTGGATTCGCCTTCTGATATGGGGTTAATTTCTGGTTCAATTGCAAAGCCATTTTGTCTACCACCGCTTTCGGTTGTATAACCTTTTTTATTCATAAGAAAAATAATCTATGCAGATTATCTCATGTAAAAACTTATTTAAAAAAATTTTTTACATTTAGAATTAAACTAATTTTAAAATCTAATAATTGATTTCAATCTGAGATTTCAATTTGGCAGCTTTTTTTAAAAGACCTACAACTTCCTTACGGCCAGTAGCAAACTCAGCCTTGTTAAGTAATTCGCTATATTTTTTTGTGATTTCTCTATGGTTCATTTTGGATATTATCTTCCTAAATTATAAAGTTACTAAAAAAAGTTTTTGTATAAAAGATATCAAAAAAGATTTTAAGTACCTTTACCTATTTAAACCAACCTTTTTTCTTTGGTTTTATCTCTTCTTTAATAACTTCTTTTTTTCTCCCAAATAATCCCTTTTTTTGGACTGTTAAATTCTCTTCAACAGGTTTAGGTTTTCTGTTAAATAAGCCTTTTTTAGGTTCTGTTTTAATTGATTCTTTTTTGTCGGAAATCTTCGTTTTTTTAGGATTTGATTTTGAATTTTTGGGTTTGCTATCTGCAAATAAAGTTTGATACACAAAAAAACCAAAAACAGCAAAGAAGCCTAATGCCTGTACTAAAGCAGTTCCAAGATTATCAAACATTTAGGCCTCAACTTTGTATAGTGATTCTTTTTCTTTCGCATCTATACATTTTTTATCCTCAGACAAGCATTCAATTTCTGCCTTCTTATCAGTATGAGAACTGCAGCCACCTGCATTTACATTAGTTATTGAAAACAAAGTTAGTACCCCTAAAATTAAGGCGCATGAGGTGTTAATCGGTTTCATGAGTTTTATTTTTATTATGGAAAAATAATTTCGTAATTGCGAAAAATCTTCTCTTCTGCTGAAAGTATCCCCTTATATATATCTATTTATAGTAATTAACTAAATCGCTAATTAATATTGCTAGTAATGAAAAACCTAAAATGAAAGGTAAATAAGGATATTTATTTAAAATTTTGTTTAGTTGATTTTTCGATATTTGCTTTTCCTTTTTCTTTTCTCTAGGTGGTAAGCCTAACTCTTCCCTTCTCTTAGCTTCTCCCATAATTTTTAAATTATTTATGACTATTCTATATACCTAGTATTAGTAGTGTATTGTTCTAGATTTAAATTATTAACGGTTAATTTAATTTAAATTTTGGATATATTAAAAATATATAAAAAAAAATTACATGATAGAGGTAGTTTGGTCAGTAAATATAATGATTGCAATTCTTATTATTGGTGTTGTCTGGGTTCTTTATTACATATTTACTTATGATCAAAAATTTACTTCCTAGATAAATGTCAGAGAAAGATCTAAGTAATTTTCTAAAAAAAATAGAGCAACTTAATCAAATTGCTGAGCTAATAAAAAATAATCCTAGTAAAAAGTTATCCCTTTCAAAATGCAAGAATCATGATCAAGTAATTAGATTAACCACTGAATGGGGTTTTGATATTGGTAAAAGGTGGGGAGAATATTAATTGGTTTTATTACCAGCATTAATAAAATTGCCATCAACATCAAATTAAATTCCTAAGATTAATTAGTATTTCTTGTATTAGAGTTATGAAAGAAATTGGAGAGATAAAGTCAAATATATATAAAATAGCTGCTGTTACAGATAGAGGGCAAAGATTAAATAAATTAATTTCTCCTATGTATGAAGAAAAAGCTAATGAAATGGATGAATTGATTGATGCTCTTAAAGACTTTAATTTTGAAATATCAGAAAAATTAATGTCTGGAGAGTGGGAATTGATTTTTTCTAATGTTGAATTATTTCGAAGTTCTCCTTTCTTCCTTGCTATTGAAAAGGCATTAAATGATGAATTTAAAAGTAATCTTTTTTTTAAATTACATCAATTGCAAGTAGGATCCTTTGGCATATCAACTATTGGGAGAATTGCTCAAAAGATTGATTTTGAAAAAAAAGAATTTATATCTACTTTTGATACTACAATATTTGGGCTTACAACGATTCCTATCCTAGGTTGGTTCAAACTATTGCCTACTTTTGGTGGAAGAGTAATAACCCTAGCAAGTGATTTAGTTTTAAGAAATAATTTACTTGATATGAACTTACAAAAGACAAAAGTCTCCAAAGTTGATGGACTTAATAAGATTCCATTATTTAGTGAATTACTTATGGATAGATGGTATCCAGTTAAAGAGGTATGGAATAAGTTACCTTGGAATAAAGAATCTCCAAATTGCCAGGTTTCAATTTTATACTTAGACGATGAAATGAGAATTATGCAGGATATGTATGGGTCTATTTTTATTTATATAAGGCCTTCAATTTCCTTGTTGAATTCAAATACAATCTCTAATGATTAATTAAAACACTGAATATTATTTTGTAATTTATAGAAGAAACCATTAAAAATTTATTTTAAAGATTAATTGATAAAAACATCTCACGTCTAAATACAAATAAGTTATGTTCATAATAAAAATTTTTTATTATGCTTAGAAAACAAGAAAAAAATTCTGTTGTTAGAGGAATATTCCTAATAGGAGGTTGGGGCTTAGGTCTAGACAGATTCTACGAAGGTGATAAAAAAGGTGGCTTTTTATCAATCATTGGTTGGAGTATCACATTTTTTAGCTTTATCTTTCTTAAATATTCAGGTTATGAATATGTTGAGGGTGTGAAAAATTATTCAAATTATTCCCCTAACCCTTTAATAATATTACCTTTATTGGCAGGAGCATATGGTGGCTTTCTAATAATTAAGAAGGCATTTAGATTAGCAAAACAATTTGAGAATGCTGAATAATACTACCAGCAGTTAATTCAAGATAATAATCCAGATCCTTTCAAATAAAATTTAAATAAAAGAATCACTAAAAGGTTTACTATTGCTAAGGCTACTAAACCATTTCTGTTTTTTACATCTAATTTCTTGACTAAATTAGAAAGATAAACCACTGGATTTTCTGGCTCTTTATTATCCAAATTTTTTTTAAATATTAATTTGACAAGAAAATATCACAGTTTCATTTGAAGAATCAAAATTGTAAAGATGAATATCCATAAAGAAATAAATAATTTTTAACCCATAATTCCTGCATTTCTTAAAAACGCTTTACCCATATTGCCAATTACAAAAAATAGAGACAGATTTATTAAAAGGATTATTAATAATGCCAACATTTTATAGTTTGGATTAGTTGAAATTCCATCAAATCCATTATTAAGAAATCTTTTAAAAAGTGATTTGTCAATTTTTGGTTTTTGTAGCTCAGAATCAAGTTTTACTTTTTCTTCTAAAGAATCTTGACTACTTGCTTTCTCTAGAAATTCTGTAAATGCTTTAACATTTTCTTCTTTTTTAATCCCCTCATTAAGATCCTTATTGTCTTCATTCAAATTGGGGGACGACTCGATTGAATTATTTTCTTCAGGATTAAGTTTTGAATCTTCCAAATTAGTATTAAATGCTAGGAGTATATCACACCATAAAAAAACCCACTCGATCAATTGAAGAGAGGGTTAGCTAAGGTTAAAGTTCTTAGATAAATAATAATTTATTTTAATTAAATTTGCGGTTGTAGCATAATGAAGTTTTAAATTAGATTATATTCAAGGTGATTTTTTCGTACATATGTTGGATGCAAATACTAAAAAAGCATGTAAAGATGATCCCTCAATAAGAGAAATTAAAATTAGAAATATAGAACATGCTATTGAACAAGCAGAATTGATGATAAAAGAATCAAAAATGAGCCAAGAAGAATTAATCTTTTTAAAAAGAAAAATATCGGACTCAAGACAAGATTTAGAGACACTTTATTTAATGAAAATTCAATGAATATAAATTTGTTAATCTTTAAAAGGATTAACTTTATACAAAGAAAATTAATTTGTATATTTGAAGACTTATAAAGTTTAAAGGGAATGTAATTATTTGTATAAAGGTTCCAGTTATGTCTAAAAATAATCTATATATACCTTTAAAGGTTGTTCCATACATCTTCATTTCAATTACTGCCATAGCAATAACAGCAGCTACATATGTAATTACTTAGTTCTAGAAGCTATGTAGAGTTTTTAGATATTAAATAAATTAAAATATTTGTAATAACTAATTGTATGAATAAATTCAAAATAGCAATTTTTACAATATTAATAATCATATTTTCCCTTATTGGGATTAAAAAATTAATTTATATAAATCAATTTAAAGATTTAAAAATTAAAGAAGAATCATTTTTAAATGAATCTATGCGTGTTTTAAATGAATGCTTCGATCTAGAAAATAAAAATAAAAGAACTCTTAATAAATCAATTGAATTAATTGAGTATTGCTTAGAGGAATATGGATATAAAAACTGATTTCAAAACTTGAATGATAAATTTCCTTAATACTCCACTAATATACAAATGAAAAATTCCCATCAATAATCTTGTTATGTTCCATAATTTTTTATTAATAATATTTTCCTAATTTAATTTTTTTAAAATGACTAAAGTTAAATGTTCTTATTTAGGAAATTTAAACTGTGAGGCTATTCATCTACAATCTGGAAGTCTGATTAGAACTGATGCACCTTTAGATCACTGCGGTAAAGGTGAAAGTTTTTCCCCGACTGACTTATTAGCAACATCTCTAGGTACTTGCCTGCTAACCATTATGGCAATCAAAGCTAAATCGAAAGGATTTGATTTGAAAGGTATATATTTAAATATTGAAAAAGTAATGACACAAAATAGCGAGAGGAAGATAAAAGAACTAATAATAGATATTTTTATACCAGAGAGCACTTCTAATGAAACTATGGATTTTTTGAAAAAAGCTTCCAAAGAATGTCCAGTTACAAGAAATTTATCTCAAGAAATAGATATTAAAATTAATTGGCATAATCAATAAATCTCAACCATAAAAATTACATAAAAAATAATGAAATACTTTATTGGAATAGTCATTCTTTTATTTGGAATATATATAATTACAGACTTGGCATTAAAGACTAGGTATACAAGAAAAAGACTTTCAAAAGGAAAAAATAAATCCTATAGATTTTAATATTGCAGATTAAGGAAATAGTTTTATTTTTTCACTATTTTTTGGTCAATCAAACTAATCAAAGGGATCATGAAATTCACATTTATTCCAACAGTGCACCATGTATAAATAATAAGAAAAAATATTTTTATATATAAATTAGGGGGTAAGGTGAAAAATATTTTGAAAAACCCTCCAATGAATAATCCCAATATTCCAATTTGAAAAAGACCTTTGATTATCCATTTAAGTCCATATTTTTTAATGTTTAGACAAAACCAGAAAAAAACAAAACTAGATAACAATAAATATAAAAAATTTATGATCATCTTTCCAGAGAAAATCTAATAAATTTGCCATTATCAAGGCATGATGACAATTATTACTTTTTTATCTGCTAAATTTTTTTTAAAATGGAAATGTTATACAAAAAACAATAAAAACAAATTATTTTTTTACTTTCTATCTCAAAACATTTTCGATTTTAGTAAATTAACCCTTTTTTGATTCACTCCCAAATCACTTTCTCCAACTCTTGATTCTGATCTTATTAATAAGATGTTTGATTCTGGTAGAAAGGATACTTCTAAGTCGTCTACATACTTCATCCATTTACTGGTTGCCTCAGCATGAAGATAATCGCCATCAATTTCTACAATCTCAGTTCTTGGAGTGTTTTCGATAAATGTTTTAATCTCTTCAAAAGGTTTCTCAATATTGTTTACCTCCCATTCTTCTCGTACACAATGAGCAATCTCTACACAAGGTTTTAGTTCTATATGTGAGGCAAATGATGAAGAAGGGAATAAAAAGCTTGAACAAATTAAAATTGCTAAAAAAAGTATTTGCATTTACAGAAGAATTTAACGACTCATAATCTAACGAATTAAATTACTAATTTGTAATGTCGACCTAATTATTTCAGATGAAAGCATATATGTTTTATATTTATAAATTTATATGTATTTCTAATAATTCCCAAAAAAAAAGATCCCTCGAAGAGAGATCTTTTTAAAATTGATTTATATCAAGTGTTTCCTTGTTTCCACTGTAATAAATCAATTCCTCCTACACACAATACTAATATCACACCTAAATTCAAAATATGTAATGCTTGATAGACCTCTATCTTAACTGTCACATGGTAAAAAATAAAAAAAGTACTCAAACATCGAGGTCGAGTACTTTTAAAGTTATCAGAAAAAAGTGTGTGAGGAGTTTCTGATGTACTTAATTTACTCCGAAGGCAATTTAAAAGGCTACGGTATATATTACTAATTATTTAAATCTTTCAGAAAAATTGAGCGTTGATAAAAAAAATAATCAAAACATAAAAAATTCATGAAAAGCTTTTACAAAAAAATCATTTTTATTATTTCGGCAATTGCTCTTTTTTCAGTAATAGTTGGTGTTGTCAAATATTCGCTTACTTATATTGAAAATAATCCCGAAAAATACTTTCCCACACAAAAGTAAGACAAAAATTAAGTATAAATTCACTTCAAAAAATCTATAAAGTGTCTTAAATATGTTCTACATAGACAGCTTGAATGATGAAAATCAAAAATATTTCAGTTCTTAATCAGAATAATATTCATTTAAGTCAATTCAAAAATAAGCATAAATATCAAATACTTGAGAATTACTGGAAGAAAAGAAAGAAAGAATGTGAAAAAAATCTTTCAAAATTTTGCTAACCGATAATTATGAATTTTATTTTTTCTTTTTTATTAGCATCTGTGATGTGGGTACAAGTTCCACAGTGGGAAGCTGACTGGTCAAAATGTGCTGTAGATGTTCCCGATTCATCATGTCACTGGTACGTAGCTGCTCCCGATAATACGTTTGGGGAAGGATTTAATTGGGAAAACGCTCCTTGGTTTGATGCTAATGGATTACAGGATGTAGCTAAAATTGAGAAAGAATCTGTAGTAGAAAAACTTCAAAAAAACTAAAGTTTCTATTTCATCAATTAACTTTTAAAAGTATTTAAATCTAGTTGCTTAGTGGTTAACTTTTGATTAATTAAAAAATTTTTATGCGTTTCAAAGTAAGTCTCAAAAAAAATGGAAAGGAATTTGATGAAGTTGTTATAGCTAATAATAAAAAAGAGGCTATGGAAGTAGCTTTAAAAAATAATCCTCAAGCTCAAGCATTAAACTCTGATTGGACATTTAAGATTTAATTATCTGCGAAAGTTTAGGAATCAAAAGAGATGCAACACAAATAACACTAATTGCAGGTCCAGGCGACAAATTAAAGACTATAGAGAGAATAAACCCTAGAAGTGAGATGCATAATCCAAAAAATGAAGACCTCATCATTGCAATTCTTAAACTATGAGCCTTATTTAGCCCTAATAGAGTTGGCGTAGAAAGAAGAGCAATAACAAGAATTACTCCCACTGCTGACATTGAACTAACAATTACTAATGCCGTCGTAAAACTCAAAGCAAGATTTAATAAAGAAACGTTTATACCACTAGCGGATGCACCTTCTGGATCCAATCCCACATAAACAACCTTTTCATATCCAAAAGTCATTAAAAGTATAAATACTAAAAAAGCAATTATTGTTCTAAGTAAATCTCCAAAATTTGCTGTCAATAAATCGCCAAATAATACTGCCTCCAAATCAATCCTTATTCCGAGTAAAGGGATTATAAGGACCCCAAACCCAAGCATTCCAGCGAGAATAGTATTCATAACTGCTTCATAATTTTCACTTTTTCTATTAGTTAAACTTTCCGCAATTACTGCTCCCAGAAGACCACTTATAACACCACCAATTGAGGGGTGAATTCCAAGCGCTAATGCGAGAGCAAGTCCAGGCAAAACACAATGAGAGATTAAATTAACTTGTAATAATCTCTTATGAGTGATTAATACAGTTCCCATAGCTGGGCATAAAATCCCGGAGAATATAGTTATTATTAATGGAACCAACCACCAGTTGTTATTAATAAAAGACATTATTCGAAAGATTCGGTATGATCAAAAATGCGAGGCAAAAAAAGATTTTGGAAACAATGGTAACTAAGTCTGACATTACCAAAAGACAAGAACAACTTCTTGAAGAACTTAATAAATGCGAGGATGAATTGAGCGGTCAAGAATTGCATAGGCAGTTGATCACAAAAGGCAAATCTATGGGGTTGACCACTGTTTATAGAAATCTGCAAATCTTGATAAAGCATGGATTAATTCGTTCTAGACATCTCCCAACAGGAGAGGTTCTTTACACTCCCGTAGACAGAGATATTCATCATTTGACCTGCGTTCAATGCGGAGAGACGTCGAAAATGGAAGGTTGTCCTGTTAAAGATATTCATGTCCCTAAAAAAAATCCAAGAAAGTTTCAACTTTTGTTTCATACACTCGAATATTTCGGCCTTTGCCAAAACTGTTATCAAGCTCAAAATTAATAAGGAACATTTTCTAATCACAGAAATTATTTTCCTTTATAGAGCTTATGTTTATCGCATCTAATTTATCTTTTATTTGATCAGGACTACCAACTGCTAAAACACTTTTATCAAGAACGATTACTTGATCGTAGTTATTTAGAGACTCACCCCAATCATGACTACTTACTAGCAAAGAAAGTCCCGCATCTGCGAGTTGACGAACAATTTTCAGGAAGTCCTCTTTTGCGGGGGGATCCAATGCCGCACAAGGTTCATCCAGAAGAAATATTTTTGCAGGGGACATAAGAGTTTTTGCTAATAGAGCTCTTTGTTGCTGTCCTCCTGAAAGAGAATCGAGTCTTCTATTAGCTAAATTAGCAATTCCTACTCTTTGCATTGTCGCTTCTAATTCACAACATTTATTAATCCAAGAATTAGGATATTCTAGAAGAGCCTTGATTTGAAAGGGGTTATTACTTCTTGATTTTGAATACTTTATTTGACCAAGAGATACCAATTTTTCAACTGTAATGGGAAACTTCCAATTCATAGAACTTCTTTGAGGCATAAGTGCCACTAGAGCTCTAGATCTATATAAATTTTCACCGTCTATTTTTATTTCGCCTTTGTCTGGAGTATTTTGTCCTTGCAATATCCTCAAAAGAGTGGATTTACCGGCACCATTTGGACCTACTAGCGCTGTTAGAGTTCCAGGTTTAATCTCAACCGATACCTTATTTAAAGCTGGCTTACTTTTTTCTGTGTATGCAAATGTTAAATTTTCAGCGACTAAAGTAGCCATTAATTAATCTTCATGAAAAAGTCACTTTACAAGCTTACCAATAATACAAGCTGCGTATTATTTTCATAACATTTGATACCTTTTCTTGCCAAGTGAAATGAAAATGATTATCATTTTTAAGTATTTAATAATTATTTATGTCAATTTTTAAAAGACTTTTATCAAATAAAACATGTTCAAGTAAGTCAATTATTAAAAATTCCGTAATCGCTGGAACGATTATATTTTCTGGTTTTGGGCAGGATGTAATGGCTAAAGGGAAGTCATACGTAGCAGTAGAACCACTAGTTTGTGATTTAGTTAAATCAATTGCGTTGCCATCTGACGAAGTTACATGCTTAGTAGATAGAAAACAGGATGTTCATGACTTAAAGATCAATCCAAGACAAGCTCAATTACTAAATAGCGCAGACAAAGTATTCACTCTTGGCAAAGAAATGACTCCAAGTATGAGAAATTGGGAAAGTAAAAAAAATACTGTTGTTGTAGGTGTTAGTGCAATAGACGTAGATGATCATTCTGATCATGAAGGTCACGATGACCACTCAGACCATGACGGACATGACGATCATGCTGAACATTCAGCTAAGGTAGATGATCATTCTGATCATGGAGGTCATGATGATCATTCAGACCATGGTGGACATGATGATCATGCTGAGGGTGCTTTCGAATGGGCAGGTAAATTCCAGCTTTCTAAGGGTTCATACAAATGGTCATTTGAAAAAGTCGATGGCGAATATGCAGATCCTGCAATGAAGATGGTGATTCTCAAATCTAATGACATAGAAGGGTCTGAAGATTTAGCCAAAGAATTATTAGGATCTAAAGACTCAATAAGCAGAAAAAATGATGGAACTTTGATAGCAAGTAATAAAGCTTTTGTTCTTAACTTCGATCAAAGAAAAGAAAGTACTGTTTTTAACGTGGATATCAAAGAAGATGGTGAATATATATTTTTTACTGAACACATGCCTTTTGAGTTTGAAGCAACTCAACACTTTTTTAAAGACGTTTCAAATAGTGATGTAGAACCAATAGCACAAGTTCCAGACGAAGGAGAGGGGCATCATCATCATGACCATGGAGGTCTAGATCCACATGTATGGCATGATCCACATAACATCATAAAAATGGGAGATCTTATAAGCAAAAGTTTAAAGAAAGATATTTCAGTTTTTAATAGAGGTGACAGAAAACTAATTAATGAAAGATTCGAAAAAGCTGATTCTCTCTTAGAAGGCTTAGATAGTTGGATCGTCGAACAAGTAAGCTCTATTCCTGAGGAAAACAGAGTAATTGTCTCTAAACACAAAGCAATGGAATACTACGGGGATGCATTTGGTTTTGAAACCATTAGTTTACTTGACTTTCTTGGAGACTCCTCAAGCTTAAGGCCAGACAACATAAGTTCTACTTTAAAAATGTTAGATGAAGAGAAAGTTCAGGCAATATTTCCTGAACAAATTCCAGCATCTAAGTTATTAAGGAACTTAAGTAGACAAAGTTCAGTTCCTTTAGCTTCTAATCAAATATTCGTTGATGGATTGATGATGGATGGTAATACGGTTTCAGTAGCCGTACACAACACTTGTACAATTGTTGATTCATTAGGTGGAAGCTGTGATAAAGAATCTGGCTCCAATCTTGAGTCTGAATGGTACAAACTTTCAGATTAAATTTTTCTAATAAAAACGGTTTTCATTTCTTATTATTACTATTATTAAACTATTGTTTATTTGGTAAAAATCATTAAATGAGCATCAAAGATAAAGTTCCAGTTACTATTCTTACTGGATTTCTAGGTTCAGGGAAAACTACTTTACTTAATAGAATACTAAGTGAAGAGCACGGGAAAAGAATAGCCGTAATTGAGAATGAATACGGTGAAGTAGGGATAGATCAAGGGCTCGTAATAAATGCCGATGAAGAAGTGTTTGAGATGTCAAACGGGTGCATTTGTTGTACTGTTCGCGGTGATTTAATAAGAGTCCTTGGCAACCTTATGAAAAGAAGAGATAAGTTTGACTATGTTTTAGTAGAAACGACCGGATTAGCAGATCCTGGGCCAGTCGCACAGACATTTTTCATGGATGAAGAAATAAGTTCTGAATTTACTCTTGATGGAATTGTAACTTTAGTTGATGCTGCTCATATTGATCAGCAGCTAGGAAGAAGTGATGAAAGTTCAGAACAAGTTGCGTTTGCAGATGTTCTTGTCCTTAATAAAACTGATTTAGTCTCTGATGATGCACTAGATACTCTTGAATCGAGATTGAGAGATATGAACCGAATGACTCGAATCATTAGAGCCGAGAATGCCCAAGTACCAATCGAAACAGTCCTAAATCTAAGTGCATTTGATCTCGATCAAATACTTAAACGCAGACCAACATTTCTTGAACCAGAATATCCTTTTGAATGGACAGGTGTTTACGACCTTGCTGCAGGTAAATATGAATTAATGCTAGAAGAAGGTCCCGATCCAGAAATGTCATTAGTAGCTTTCGCTAATCAAGGTGAGAGTGAAGAAGAACTTAAAGATGGTGCTGAATCCTGCGTAAGACTTTATGCAGAAAAAGCTAAAAGAATAGAACCTGGGAATATCATTCCATTTGGAGAACATATAAACCTTAAATTGGAGGATAAAGGAAATAAATCATTCATATTAAATATCGAAAAAGGATCAAAGATAGGTTTATATACACAGCACACTGCTGAAGAATTCAATATGAAAATCATTAAAAGTGAAGACAATAATTCAAAAGAGATCCCATTTAATATTGAAAGATTCTGGCAAGCCGAGCACGAGCACGATGATGAAGTAACGTCCATTGCAATTGAACGATTTGGAGATGTTGATCCAGAAAAACTTAATACTTGGTTGGGCAGACTTCTTTCTGAAAAAGGGGTGGATATATTTAGAACTAAAGGTTTCATTAGCTACTCAGGCAACCCACAGAGAATAGTTTTCCAAGGGGTACATATGTTATTTACAGCGCAACCTGATAAGGAATGGGGTAACGAACCTCGTAGAAACCAACTTGTTTTTATAGGTAGAAATTTGGACGAGAAAGAGATGAAAGAAGGTTTTGAAAAATGCCTGATATAGAATCATTTAGCCCAAGAGGCATGTTCCACGAGGGATGGACAGCTGAAGTTAATGATTATGCCATAGTTTGTGGTTGGGCTACTAAAGGAAAGTTATTCATTGTTGGGGATGTAGCAGGAGGTATTTTTGCCTTTGAAGGAGATACTGGGAAAATTATTTGGAAAAAAGAAAATACACACTCTGCTGGTCTATTAGCAATGTCCATTCATCCAGAAGGAGAGATTTTCGCAACTTCCGGTCAAGATGGAAATATTCAAATATATAATTGTCACGAAGGTAAAGTAATTAAAACTCTCGATCTTGGCAAGGCTTGGGTAGAGCATCTTAAGTGGTCAAATGATGGCTTATTTCTTGCAGCAGCTTCTTCAAAAAAAGTATATGTTTTTAATGAAATTGGTGAAGAAAAATGGGTATCAGATGATCATCCAAGCACAGTGAGTGCAATAAAATGGTCAAATAATAATGAGCTAGCTACAGCCTGCTACGGGAGAGTAACATTCTTTGACATAGTAAATAATAAAACGAATCAAAAGCTCGAGTGGCAAGGATCATTAGTCTCAATGGAATTAAGTCCTGATGGTGATATAGTCGCTTGCGGGAGTCAAGACAATTCAGTTCATTTTTGGAGAAGATCAACCGGAATGGATGCTGAAATGACAGGATACCCAGGAAAACCTAGTCACCTTTCTTTTGACGATAGTGGAAAATTACTGGCAACTAGTGGCAGTGAAAGAATTACAGTGTGGAGCTTTATAGGTGACGGTCCCGAGGGAACTATGCCGGGAGAGCTATGGCACCATACCGAACCTATTTCTAGCCTAGCCTTTTCAAATAAAGGCATGCTTGTAGCTTCCGGATCTAGAGATGGTTCTGTTGTCGCAAGTTTTCTAAAAAAAGACGGTAATGGTGACCCAGTTGGGGCTGCATTCGCAGGCGATTTAGTGGGTGCACTTTCGTGGAGACCTGATGATTGTGCACTAGCTGCAGTTAACGCAAAAGGTGTAGTAAATGTTTGGAAATTTAAAGTTCGTACTAATTCTTTTTGAAGGAATTTAGGCAGGAAAATAAAATAATTCAAACTACCAATAGTTAGCTTTTAAATGTCTTTCCATACAGATGACTTCACAGTCATTATCTATACCTTTTGGGTGAATATCGCAATATGAGAGACATTGAAAATATTCGTCTATAGGATTAGATTGATCAGCTTTACTAACTTCTTTCGAATGATTCATAAAAGAGTTCCTCAATTATTTAAAATCAAGATAGTCGAATTAAATATCAAAAGAAATAAGCAAAACTTACTAAAAATATCTCAAAAAAATTAAAGCGATTGATTACCACTTTCGGACATTTTTAATTAAAAAGCAATGCGTATAAAAACGGATTGTCTTTAGAGAATTATTCTCCTAATTTTATATTGTTGAGTTCTAGGAGGTCTTTCAAAATGATCGATAGCCTGCCTGAAATTTCGGAATAAACCGAACTAATTAAATTAACTGCTCCAATTATTTTTTATTAATGTCTAAGCTTCCTTCTTCTGCATCGTTTAGGTGCCCTCTAAGAAACAAGCTTAATTCTAGAGTTTTTGCCCCAGTTAAAGACAATTAGTTAATTTTGGTGAGCATTAGCTTAAAAGAAGTTAGCAACAAGGATCCATGATTTAGGTGCGTTAATAACTTCTGTAAAAAATATAAGTAAGAGATAAAAGAGGGCTTAAATTAGCCCTCTTTTTTTAATAAGATGACTTTCTTCTAGTTTTATAGATAATGATTAAAACAATTAAATTTAAAAATGGTTCGATATTATTGCCCATATTGCAATCCTAAATATCAATTTCAGAAACAATCCTCAAAAGGTAATTTGATTTGTGGATTATGCGGAGAGGGTCTCGTAAAAAAACCATATATTAGGTTAAACCAGATAATCGCTTTAGTTGCTGCTTCATCATTACTTCTACCGTTGATTTATACCTTTATTTTTTTAATTAAAAATCAAATAAATTCTCCTAATAAAAATTATCAAGCAAATGGTACTTTAATGATAATTATCAAAGAAAAAACTTCATAAAACAATTAAAAAAATCTCAAGAGGTCAACCTCTACAAAGTGATTTATTTAAACAAGAATTTTTACTTTCAACATTTATTTGATCATCAATATCTTTTAATTTGTTTTTATTAATTATTACTTTAACTTTTTGCCCACAATGTTCTTTGCAACCGCCATTAAATAAATTATGTGCATATAAACTGGAACCATTAGTAAGTAATAAAAGAAAAATTATTTTATAAATTTGATTAAAATAAGAATTCATTTTTATTATGATTTTCCCAGAATTAGTAAATAAATAATATCAGTTAATTCCAAGGAGTGTTTATAAGTCCCCAGATATCGAAGAAGAAAAATAAAACTGCAATAACAACAAGATCCCATGCTCTTTCTCTAAAAGCCCAAGGCGCAATAAAAACTTCTCCAAGTCCGTGAAGTGCCGCCCCTACTGGTAGATGATCAAGAACCAGCAAACTGTGAGAGAGGATAAAGAGAAAGCTTGCGAAATATCTAAAAAAAACAAATTGCCAATTACTAGAACTCATGCCTTTTAGATTTTTAAGAAATATACTTCAATGATCAAAATAATGATATAGATCGAGTCAAGAGATATTATTTTTGGTAGCCATAAATACGAATAAAGATATAAAGCTAAAGTAAAAGTTACTAAACGATGAAATATATGTTTTCAAGTTATCAGCCTAAAAATAGTTTTGATGAATACTTTAAGGATAATGTTAACTCCGCTAGAGAAATATTGATTCCACTTCTTTCTTCTTTAGATAATATGGGACTTGAAGAATTAAACAGGAATCATTCTGCAGCAAAAAAATTATTACTAAGACATGGTGCAACTTTTAGATTAAACGATACTGGTTTAAAAGGTACTGAGAGAATATTACCTTTTGATCCACTTCCTAGAATAATTAGTAAAGATGATTGGGTAACATTAGAAAAAGGCCTAAAACAAAGGCTTGAGGCAATTGATTTATTCCTAGATGATATTTACAATTCTCAAAAAATAATAAATGATGGAATAATTCCAAGAGAATTAATAGAGAGTTCAGAAGGTTGGAGACCTCAGATGATAGGTTTCAAACCCCCACTTAATAAATGGTGTCAAATTTCAGGACTTGATTTAATAAGGGATAGAAAAGGAGATTGGCATGTTTTAGAAGATAATTTAAGGTGCCCTTCTGGGGTTGCTTATTTTTTAGAAAATAGATTAGTTATGAAAAATATTTTTCCTAACCTTTTCTCAGGAAGAATAGTAAAACCAATTGATGAATATCCATCATATCTTTTAAAAACGCTTCAAGAACTTGCTGTATGGACTGACACTCCAAAGATAGTTCTACTAACTCCGGGAATTTTTAATAGTGCTTATTTTGAACATAGTTATTTAGCCCAAGAAATGGGTATCCAACTAGTTCAAGGTCATGACTTAGTTTGTAATGATGATTATGTATATTTAAAAACTACCTCTGGATTAAAAAGAGTAGATGTCATTTACAGGCGAATTGATGATGATTTCTTAGATCCTCTTAATTTTAGAAAAGATTCCTGCCTTGGTGTTAGCGGATTACTTGATGTTTTTAAGGCAGGTCACGTTGCTTTAGCAAATGCACCTGGGACTGGAATAGCAGATGACAAAATGATTTATTCTTTTGTTCCAAAAATGATTAAATATTATCTTGATGAAGAAATTATTATTAAAAATGTAGAAACGTATATTTGTCATTATCAAAAGGATCGTGAATATGTTCTAGAAAATTTATCAAAACTTGTTGTTAAGTCTGTCGCAGAAGCCGGGGGTTATGGAATGTTAATTGGCCCTCACTCAACAACAAGTGAGATAGAAGAATTCGCTAATAAAATTAAAAATAATCCCAGAAATTTCATAGCACAACCAACATTAGAATTATCTACTGTGCCATCGTTATGTGATGGAGAACTATATCCATGTCATGTTGATTTAAGACCATATATTTTAAGAGGAAAAGATTCATGGGTTAGCCCAGGCGGACTTACGAGAGTAGCATTAAAAAAAGGATCATTAGTCGTTAATTCTTCTCAAGGTGGAGGATGCAAAGATACATGGGTTGTAGGTAAATAATATGCTTTTAAGTCGTGTAGCAGAATCTCTTTATTGGATCAATCGTTATTTAGAACGTGCAGAAAACATATCTCGTTTCGTGGAAGTAAGCGAAGCAATGTCATTAGATTGTCCACCAGGAAGCGCAGAACCTTGGCTTCCATTAATTGATGCTTCTAGTGACAGAGAATCTTTTGATAAAAGATTCCCAGAGAAAAAACCTGATGACGTTATTAATTTTTTAATAAGAGATCGTTTAAATCCAAATAGCATAATTTCTTGCATTCAAATGGCAAGAGAAAATGCAAGACAAATCAGAGATGTCATGACCACAGAAATGTGGGAACAGATTAATATCTTATATTGGAATATGCAAGAAGGTGAGGCAATATGGAATAAACCAAGACAAGAACAACTAAGTGAAATAAGGAGAGAATGCCAGCTTTTTTATGGAATTACAGATGCCACCCTAAGCAAAGATCTTGCTTGGAGATTTAGCGTTCTTGGAAGATTAATCGAAAGAGCTGACAAAACATCAAGAATTTTAGATGTTAAATATTATTTACTCCTACCGAGCTTAGATGAACTTGGAGGAGTTCTTGATGAGCTGCAATGGATTGCACTTCTACGTTCAGCTGGAGCTTATCAAATGTTTAGGAAAGCAGTGCAAAATTCAATAAAGCCTAATTCAGTTGCGAGATTCCTTTTACTTGATCCAATTTTCCCTAGATCAGTAAGATACTGTCTTGATGGGATAAGCAATACTCTTAAAACAATAGATACCTCTACATCTACTGAAAATCCTTCAGAATTAGAGTGCATGAGGGGTTTGCTTAAAGCAAAGTGGAGTTATATCAGAATTGAAGATATAATCAATGATGGTTTACATGAGGCAATCGATTCATTGCAAATGGATTTAAATAAATTAAATGATCTCATTCAAGAAAAATATTTTATTAATTAATAAGTTTATTAATGAGAATTAAATACATTCACAAACTTGAATATAAATACGAAGACCCTGTTCAATTAGGCGAGCATAGATTATGTATAAAGCCAAGGTCAAATGGATTCCAAAAGCTAAAGAATTTTGAATTAAAAATAACCCCAGAACCAGAAATTATTTATCCATTACTTGCTGCCAGCGGAGAAGAAATTAATAGAATCAGATTCAATGGATTAACAGATAATTTAATTATTGAATCAATCAGCGAAGTTGAAACTATTAAACATCCAAACATTATTGATGGAGTTAAAAATAGAGATTTAACATTACCTTTTTGTAGAAGCATTATTAACAGAGATCTACAGGGAGCATTAGAAGGATGGATGCCTAATGGACAACACGATCCCTCTGCCGTAGAACTTGCTCAAGAAGCCTTAGCAGGAAGTATTAATAATGCATTATCATTTACTTACCAGCTAATAGAGATTATTCAAGATCGGGTTAAATATACCAAAAGACATACAGGTCCAGCATGGCCGGCTAGCAGAACACTTAGAGAACGTATAGGTTCATGCAGAGATTTAGCAATGCTGATGGTTGAAGCTTGCAGGTCTATAGGAATCCCAAGTAGGTTTGTAAGTGGTTATCATTTTGAAGATCCGTTGCCATCCGAATTAGATTTACATGCTTGGGCTGAATTATATATTCCAGGTGCAGGTTGGAGAGGTTTTGATCCAAGCGGAAAAGGACTAATAGACGAAAGATATTTAACATTGGTATCCTCTTCCAAATCTAATTTAACCTCTGTAATTACAGGTAACTTTATAGGGAAAAATAATTTAGAAAATACTTTATCCTGGGAAATCAAACCTCTTAAAATTAAATAAAGGTTAATTTTTTAATCTTTTAAAAAAAGCAAAAAGATAATTAAAATATGTTTCTTTTTTAGTGTTAATTGATACGTTCTTATAGAAATATATCTGTTTTTATTTGTTTAATATTTAAAGAAAATTGAATTCAAGTTTAGAAATTCCAGTTATCAAATCAAACAAATCAAAAATGTTTGAATTGATAAGTTATGAAAAATTTCGCGATACAAAAGATGTTAGATTTTTTGATATTAGTGTCAATGAATCAAACTATAGAGATCTAGTTATTCATAGTGGGCCTGCAGTTAGTCCACCTAATGATGAGGAATTTAATAATTGGCAATTTTACATACATCACAATCAAGAAGATAATCTATTGGCTATCTCTGGGGGAAGAACATTTTTTCTAGTCAATTTTGGCTGGGATTATCCTTTTTATAAAGTTAGATTAGAATCTTGCGGATATATTCTAAGAATACCTAGAGGAACTTTTCATAGATCAGTATCTGACGAAAACGGTTCCATAGTTTTAAATCAAGCTATAAGAGATAAAAACGGTACTGTTGAATCTGAATTCAAAGTTACGAATAGCAAAGATAATAAAAAACTTTTAGATTGTATAACCAATTTAGAACCTAGATTTAAAATTTATAGTGTTAAATAATCTTAAAAAGGAGTTCCAAATTTATATATCAATTTTAAAAATTATCTAATTGTTATAAAATAATAATATTCAAATTATTCAGTATGAAATCCTTTAAATTTTTAAGATATTTTTTATGCATAATTTTTTCTTTCTTAGTTTTATCCTCTCCAGTTTTCGCAGGGGCAAATGTGGCGGTTAAGGGCGAGGGAGATGAAGTTCCAAGTTATGTGAGATCTAATATTACAGGATATAATTTCCATGGAGAGGATCTTCATTTGTCTTCTATAGCTGGAGCAGTTGCAAGAGACGCAGATTTTAGTGACGTTGATTTACATGGGACAACCTTAACCCTATCTGATTTAAAAGGTTCTAATTTAAATGGAATCGACCTTACCGATACTCTTTCTGATCGAGTTAATTTCCAAAAAACAGATCTTAGAAATGCTGTTTTAATAAATATGATAGCTTCAGGTAGCAGTTTTGCAGGTGCTCAAATAGAAGGAGCAGATTTTTCTTACGCTATTCTTGACAGCGAAGATCAAAGAAATCTTTGTGAAATTGCTGATGGGATCAATCCAAGAACAGGCGTTTCAACAAGAGAAAGTCTTGAGTGTAGTTAGAAATTAAAATTATAAGTAAACTTTCTTTCCATTATTAAATTTATAAATCCTTTGTTCCTCATCTTGGAATATCATTTCACCATTTAATTTGGATTTCTTAAATTTTGAAAGCCTTGCTCTATGAATATTAGATTTTCTGTTAATACTATCTTCGTTATCATAACTTCCAATATAGATATTTATATAAGGGTTTGAAAAGGTTTTTTCTTCCTCTCTTAAAAAAATTCTCTCAATATTTGTTTGAGTACTCTGCAGTTTATTTTTAAATTTGTCTAATTTTAAGTTCTTTGGATTTTTAGATTTTATTTTTTTGTAGACCAAAAAAATAACTCCAAAAATTAGAAAAACTAAAAATATATTCATTAACTATTTAATTTTTATTTTAATATCTACTCCTAAGTTACTTTTAGTAGTTAATATTTCTTTTTTTAAGATTCCATAAGTAAAAATTCTAGATAAAGTTTTTAAAGATTTAAAAACTAAAAAAACAGTAAATAAAAAGAAAATAATAAGGTTTTCTACAAGAATATTTTTATTTTTATTTTCTATGTTGCTCATGAAATTGTAAATTCAATTATTTTTCATCATTATTTGCATATGGGCCGAAAAATTCACTAGCGTCTCTTCCCATTACTTTAGCAAGATTTAAACTTTTATCTATATCCCATTTAGATGCCATTCCATAAAGAATACCAGCCGCAAAAGAATCACCACATCCATAAGAATCAACCTTTAATTTTTTATTTTTAAGAGCCTCATATCTTCCTCCTGGAAATATTATGCCTCCCTTCTCTCCCTCCGTTTTAATAGTATATTTGGGTTTTAACGATAAATCAGAAAAAGAAAAAGCTTCCCCGGGATCAAGATTACTGCCTATTAATCCATCTAAAAGGACATTTGATTTATTAATTATATTTAAACCCACCCTTGGGGTTGTACACAGTATTGAAGCTGATCTAGCCATTTTAAAAATCTCTGAATCAGATGCGGTAATAAAAATTCCGTCCATTTTTTTTAAAATGTTCCATTCTAAATTGTCTTTATGAGTTGGAGCCAACCTTTCTCCTATAACTGTTATTGCTCTTTCACCTTGAGAGTCAATCAAACTGAAACCTCTTCTGGTTGGTTTATCACGCCAAGCGACATGCAAATTTATTCTCATATTTGAGAGAATCTTGAAACACTTATCTCCATAATCATCATTACCTAATGACGTAAAAAAATGAATTTGGTTTAAAGTTAAATCAGAAAGTATTTTCGCGATAATAGAGCCTCCACCAGCTGGATACTCAAGAGATTCTTTAGAATGAGAAATGACGCCAGGTTTTGGTAATTGATCGACCTTTAAGAAATTAATCCACTCAACATGACCAACAACAGCAAAATTTAAATTTCCTTTTTTAAATTTATAGTCTTCAACTTTATTATTCTTTTCAACAACCATAAGCTTTTAAATACTATTATTAAAAGAAATATTTTTTACAAGTGAATTCCTTTAACATTTTAAAAGATAATAAACAGATCCTATCTTATCTTTACCTTTTTCTATCAATTTTGGGTGCTGTCCTGCCAATGATGGCAAATTTCGAATTTGCTAGGGAATATGGAAACAACTTTGATATAAATAACTTTATTTCTTTAGCAAATGCAAACCCTGCAGCTCAGTCAATTTCTAGAGACTTATTAGTAGGTGCAAGTGCTATTTTTATATGGATAGTAAATGAATCAAAAAAACTAAACATGAGGAATATGTGGGTTGTATACATTGGAACTTTTCTTATAGCATTCGCATTCTCTGCACCTTTTTTCCTATTTTTAAGAGAGAGAAGAATTATTGAATTAGAAAAGATTAATTAAAATAATTTCTTAAATAGGATTGCAAAAATTATAAAGCTAGCAAATGAAATAGATAGCCAGATTACTGAAGCATAACCAAATAGATCTAATATACGTCCCGAGATAAATGGTCCAAAAAAATAACCCATAGCGAAACATTGTGATAGCAGAGCAAGTGCAAAACCTTTTTTGTTTGAAGGAGCTATTCTGAAAACGATATCCGTTGATGTGGGGAGAAATGAAGCAGTCCCTAAACTTACTAATATCAATGAAATAGAAATTAAATAGACAGCTGGGATATTTAAATAACTAGAAATAAATAATAAAAATGAAGCGAAAGAGAAATTTATCAAACTAAATTTCAATCCAAATAATCTCCCTTTTTTTGATATCCAAGATCCAATAGGCCATTGTAAAAACAACAACAAAATTAATTGAATAGAAATTATAAGACTAATAATTTCTTTGCTTAATGCATTTCGATATACTCCACCTTTAACAAGATCTAGAGGCAAAGTTACTTGAATCAGAGCTAAAGAGGTAGTTATCAATAAAATAGATAAAATTATTATTGTTGAATTTTTATTCCATTTCAATTGTCCCTGATTAATTGGATCTACAAATTTTTTTTGGAAATTTTCTAAGTTTCTTTTAATAGAAGAACTATTTCTAGATATTAAATATGTGATAACTAACATGCAAAATATATCATTAATAAAGATTGATTTAGAATACAAAAAATTTGTCATATAACCTCCTAAAAATACCCCTAGAAATATTCCTAATGCCTCTGAACTTCTTACAAGAGCATACCCCTTTCGTGTTTCGATATGATGGCAAAAATATGGTACCCCAAACTCGGCAGCTGGCCAATATATTCCTGCAGCAGCCCCAACAAGTGATTGTCCAATTATGTACAAAAAAGTATCTCTTGAAAAAATGAGGCATAAGCTAGCGGCAATACTTATTATTGAAGAAGTAATTATAGGAAATTGTATTTTCCCAGTTTTATTAAGATAATTACCTGTAAAGAGTCTTGTTACGGTTCCAACTATTGCTGAAATGGTAAATCCTAGGCCAATATCTGTTGCCGATAATCCTTGGTTATTAAAAATAAGTGATGTTAAATAAATAACACCTCCTGCTCCAAATGCAGCAAAAAATCTTATCTTGGTTATTAACCTCAAATGAAATGGAAATTGAATCCACCAATTTTTGCTAATTTGTAAACTATTTGGACTAATCACAAGTGAAATACATTTTTATAATTTTTTTTAGTTTTTGTGGTTTATTTTTTAATGATGGTTTAAAGGCTGCTGAAAAGATAAATATTAAGTTTGAAGAGATGGAAATCCCTCTTACTATAGAACAATTATCAAAATTAGAAAAATACAAAGATGATTCAACAGAATTAATAGATTGGTTAAAAATAAATGGATTTATAAGAGTTTTTGAATTATCAAAATTTTTAGAATTTCCAGTTTTCAAAGAAGAGGGATTAAATAGAGAAATATTAAGAAGTTGGATAGGGCGTAAAATTCTTACAGAATTAAGCAAAAGCATTAAAGTTCCAAATGACAATAATGGAACAGAAATATATAACACTATAGAAAATTTATTAGATCAGAAAAAAGAAGTTTCAACTTTAGAAATCATAAAGGCATTACCATCAGAAGAAATTTCACTAGATATTGATAATTTAATTTTAATAATTTCATCTTGGAAAAATGAATTATCAATGCAACAAGAACTTTTATCCAAATTAAATAAACTTGAAAGAACTAACCAAAATGCCTTTATAAATAATGAAAAAAAATCAACTCAAGATCTAATAAAAATTGATAAAAAAATTTATGCTCCTCACCGAGTGAAACCTTTTGAAATTGAAATATGGAAAAGCATTCAAACAAATGATGCTAAAGAACTAATAATTTTCATGCCTGGACTTGGAGGCGAAATTAATAATTTCAAATGGATAGGCAACGAATTGGCTAGAAGAGGTTGGCCAATATTATTCATAGATCATAGAGGGAGTAATTTAGAATCGTTCAAAGAAGTACTAGAAGGTAAAGAAACAATCCCAGGAAGTGCAGACTTTTTCTTATATAGAATTAAAGATTTAGATGCTGTATTAAAAGCTCATGAAAATGGAGAATTTGGTTTGCCTAATAAGTCTTATATTTTAATGGGGCATTCACTTGGTGCTTTAATAGCACTTTTATATGAAGGCAATAAACCTACCGATCAACTAGAAGACAAATGTGATTCGGCATTAAAAGACTTTGCGGTAACAAATTTATCTAAATTACTTCAATGTCAATTGAGCGAAATACCATTTCCTAAGAAAAATAACACTAATAAGGCCAGTGCAATTATAGGTTTTAATTCATTTGGCAGTTTAGTATGGCCAAAAGAAAATAGTACAGGCATTAAGTCACCAACTCTTCTAATAGGTGGTACCTATGACCTTATTACACCATTAATAAATGAACAATTTAGAGTTTTTTCTGCTTTAAATAATCCATCAAATAGATTTCTAATTATTGAAGGAGCAAGTCATTTCTCTCCAATAAGAATTAATAAAAACTATAAAGAAAATAATGACGTCTTCAAAATAAGTGAATCTTTTATTGGTTTAGAGCCAATATTAGTACAAGATTTATCTACGAAATTTATACTTGAATTTTTAAAAAATATTAATGACCAAAAAATCCCATTAGTAGTTAAAAACCAAAGAGATATGGGACTTGATTTCCATCTTTTAGATCTTGAAACAATAAAAGAAATTTCCGAAAATTAGTACTCTATTCGTGGATCTAAATAAGCGATTAAAATATCCACGAAGAGATTTAAAGAGACTATAAGCATAGAGGTAAAAATCACAATTCCTTGAACCAAGGTATAGTCTCTTTGAGAAATAGCTTCATGTAATCTTAAAGCTATACCTGGCCATGAAAAAGTTACCTCGAACAATAAAGCACCTCCTGCTAATGAGGCCATAGTCAATCCAGAAATAGTGACAATGGGCAATAGAGCATTAGGCAATGCATGGTTTAAAAATATTTTTTTCCTTGATATCCCTCTACATATAGCAGCATTTACATAATCACTTTTTAATGTCTTATCCAAATTTACTCTTAATGAGCGGCTGAATATCCCACTTAATAAAAAGCCAAGGGTAATCGAAGGCAGTGCGAGATGATAAAGACTATCTTTCAAAGCAATAATATTATTTGAAAGAATACTATCTAAAACTAGAAAGCCTGTAATTTGAGGTTGTTGCTGAAATATTGGAAATCTACCTCCAATTGGCGAAATATTAAAAAAGACAGAAAATAATAGTTGCGCTAACATTGCACCCCAAAAAGGAGGGATCGCATATGTAGCAATTCCTAATATTCTCGCAATATAATCAGTCTTTTTCCCTCTATTTCTTAAGCCAATTATTCCTAATGGGAAGCCCATTAGTATGGCACTTAATATTGAAAAGAATCCAAGCTCAAGACTTGCAGGCAATGACTTAATAATAATATTTAGGACTGGCTCTTGGGTACTAATAGATTGGCCAAAATCCAAGTGCAATATATTTTTAATATATGAAAAATATTGATTTATCAAAGGTTCATTTAGCCCCAATTTATTTCTTAGGAATTCCCTAGAAACCTCATCTGCACCAGATCCAAGTATGGCGTCGACAGGATCGCCAGGAGCAATTCTTAATAAAATAAAAACTAATGAAGAAATTATCCATAACATTATCGGTATTAATGAAATTTTTAATAACGAATAATTTAGTAGTTTATTTAAATTTCTACTCATTAATTAACGTAAGATCACTCAATGAAATTATTCCTGCACCATTAAAAATAGGTTTTGATATATTAATCTGAGACCATGCTTTTTGAGAGGATATCCAAATAGGAATATAAGGGATTGAATTTGCAGCTATTTTTTCAATTTCAACAAGTTTTTCTAATCTTTTAATTCCACTTTTTTTTTCACTCTCTAGAAATAAACTTTCTACTTTATTAGATCCCCAAAAACTACCGCTGTAAACTGATTCTCCTTTTTTACATATGCCATCAACTATTTCATTACAACTTAAAAGAGGAGTAAGATAGGCCTCTGGATCTGAATATGCCCCAGTCCAATCGAGAAGAACTGCCGTATAAATTCCTAAACTTAGATTCTTATAAACTGTTGTAGATTCAACTCCATTGAGTTGAATATCAATACAATCTTTCAAATAACTTTTAATTTCTTCTTGCCATGTCAGAGCAATAAGCTTGTCAGCTGGTACATTCGATCTATAAGTAAGGGGTATTTTTAGAATATTTCCATTGCAATAATTTTCTTTTTGCAATAACCTTCTCGCTTCTGAATAATCATATTTAGGCCACAGTTCTTGATTATCTTTTTTAAATATCGGAGGAATAATTGATCTAGATGGCTTCCTTAATCCATAACTTACTTTCTCACTAATCAATTTTCTATTAAGACTTTTTGCCAAAGCCAGTCTTAAATTAATATTACTTAAAGGATAAGAACTAGTTTTAAGGCTTATAAAACTTAATTCAGTGAAAGGGCTATTACCTTCATTAAACTGTTTATTTTTGCTTAAATTATTTAAACTTTTTCTCTGACTATCATCAATTGAATTTGATAAAAGCACGTCAATTTGTTTACTTTTTAAAGCCCCAAAAAGAGATGATGAATTTGAATATCCCACAAAATTAACGCCCTTATTTAAGGGATTATCACCCCAATAATTCAAATATGGATCAATTGATTGAACTTCATTAGAAAAACTTGTCAGCACATACTTGCCAGTACCAACGAATTTTTCATTTAGAAACTTATCAGAATATTGTTTGTAAAATGTAGGAGATATTGGAGTTAAATTTACTGATGTGAGTAAACCATTTAAAGAACTTGATGGTTTATTCAAATTTATTATGACTGAATATTGGCTTGGCGTTTCTATTGATTTAATCTTATTTCCTAAAATATAATTCATAGTTCCAATTCTTTTGAATCTATCAAAGGTAAACTTTATAGCATTTGAGTTAAATGCAGTTCCATCATGAAAAAAAACATTCTTTCTTAAATTGATAGTTATTTGAAGCCTATCCTTTGAAATAATTGGCATCCCCGAGGCCAATTCAGGTATTAATTCTCCATTAGAATTTAATTCATATAATGTGTCTCCTAGAGAACTGATTAATTGAATTGCTTTAAGAGTATTTGCTCTGGCTGGATCTAAAGATTCAATCTTCCCAGAACTTGCTACTATGATTTTTTTAGATATTCTTTTTGATCCGCAAGAATTCTGTAAAAAAGAAATAAATATAATAAATAATGATAAAAGAACTTTTTTTTTCATATTTCTTTGATAAAAATTATTCTGAGGATTATTTTGAACAAAAAATTTGTAAGGTTATTTGATTCATTTCTAAAGCAAATGTTTTTTTAGAATCACAAGCAAAAGGCCACTCTCTAACCCAACAAATTTTTTTACCTGTATTTAAACCAATTACTTGAAAAGTCTTATTGCTATTTTTAATTTTTACACAAGCACCTTTGTAAAGGTTTTCAGAACAAAATAAATTATTTTTTTCATTTTTATTATCTATTAGTTTTGAATGCATCATTAAGGTGCTAAAGAAACACTTACTATCTTCGGTGTAACAAGCTATGAATAAATTTGCAAATTATTTTTTAAATACAACTTAATTCACTTGCAATAATTTTTACTTCATTAAGCGAATTTATTTCATCTTTCGATTTATCAAAACTTCCATTATTTACCTCATGAGTTATGACAACAATTTCAGCTTTATCCTCAGCTGCATCTAGCTGAACAATTGATTCGATTGATACATTATTATTTCCAAAAATATCTCCAATCTTTCCTATTACGCCAGGAGTATCAAGACAGATAATTCTAAGGTAATTTTTTTTATTTATTTGAGAAGGATCAATTATATGACAATTTCTCCAGAAATCAAAAGAAAGTAATGGATCGATTGAATTATTATTTTTTTCTGAGGCAGCATGAAGATTTAATATATCTGATACTACTGATGCCGCAGTTGGACCACTGCCAGCACCTGGACCATACAACATTATTTCTCCAAGAGGATCAGCCTCTATCAATAATGCATTATTAACTCCCATAACTGTTGCTAATGGATGAGATTTTGGAATTAAGGAAGGGCCTACCCAAATATTCAAAGCAAGTGAATCATTACTATTAATTTCTTGCCTTTCGGAAAGAGCCAAAAGCTTTATTTCAAATCCTAATTTATTCGCATATTCGATATCCTTTAAATTAATGTTACTAATGCCTTCTGAATGTATTTCGTCTCTTTTAATTTTCCCTCCAAATGCGAGTTCACTAAGAATAGAAATCTTATCAGCTGCGTCATGTCCCTCAACATCTGCTGTTGGATCTAACTCTGCATACCCAAGGTTTTGAGCTAATTTTAATGTTTCCTTATAATCAGCTTTTTCATTTGCCATCTTTGAAAGAATAAAATTTGTTGTGCCATTTATTATCCCAACCATTTTTTTTATACTGTTACTTTTTAATGATCTCTTTAAAGGTTCAATTATTGGAATCCCTCCGCAGACTGCAGCTTCTGACATAATATAAACTCCTTCTTTAGCTGCAGTTTTGTATATTTCTTCTCCATATCTTGCAATGACTGCTTTATTTGCTGTAACAACAGATTTACCTGATTTTAATGATCGCAGAATAATATCTTTCGCCAAATCAACCCCTCCCATTACTTCAACAATTACATCTATTGAGGGGTCATTAATTAATACAAATGGATCATCAGTTAATAAATTATTATCTAGCTTAATATCCCTTTTTTTACTAAGATTTTTAACTGCAATTTTTGCAATTTCTATTTCTTTTAGAATTGGATGGGAATCAACTTCAGAATTTAATATTTTATGTATCCCTGAACCTACAGTTCCAAAACCTACGATACCAATTTTGCATTTTCTCATTTTTATTTCTTTTTACTTTGAGTTTAATTTTATATTATTGGGCCTACAAAAATTCATTTGCTTGAGACTTCATTTTCAATAAAATGTTTAAAAAACCATTTGATCGTGAAGGGGTTAAGCTTGCTTTTAAACCAGTATCTTCTATAAATTTCTTATCTATTTCAACAACTTCATTTGGTGTTAACTCATTTAATCCACTTATTAGAAAGGCCAACAAACCCTTTGTTATAAGAGCATCAGAATATCCTTCCCAAAATAATTTACCTGCTTTAATAGTTGCCTTAACAAAAACTTCTGAAACGCATCCCTTAACTTTATTTTCTTCAACAAGGATTTCACTATCTGGTTCTTTCAATTTTTTTCCTAACCACAAAATATATTCATATTTTCTTTTTGGATCTTCTGATTTCTTCAACTTTTCTACTAATTTTGATAAATTATTGTATTTTTCCTGATTTTCCATTTTTTAAAACTATAAATTAATCATTTTATGAATCTTCTATTATACAAATATTTCTTTTTCTGTGATAAAGCCCGACAAAGGAATATCCCAATCTGCTCTAGTTAATGGAATCGTACTTACACAATTAGAAGTTAATACTCCAATGCATGGAACATTTCTCCAATCATTATCTCTTCTTAATTTATCAAAATAACCTCCTCCATAACCTAATCTTGTTAAATTTTTATCAACGGAAAGACATGGTACAAATATCATGCTTATCTGCAAATGACTTAATGGGGAAGAGTTATTTGGACTTAGTATCCCCTCAGAATCTTTGGTAAGAGGTTTTTCGTCCCATGGATAAAATAACAACTCTTTTTTATCTTTACATCTAGGCAAAGCTAAAGTAAATTTTTTCTTGAGACTTCTTATATCAACTTCATTTTTTAGAGGCCAATATATGGCTATATAACCAATATTTTTATATCCCTTAACAAATGAATCAATATATAACCTTACATTCTTTTCTACATTTTCTCTTTGTTTAGGAGAAATTCCATCTCTTAGTTTTCTAAACGTATCCCTCTCCAATTTCTTATTTTCAAAGATCTTCATATTAAATTTTCACTAAAAGCCATCCTCATTTAGTTTTGTGAGTGCTATAGCCAATGCATCTGCTGAATCATCAGGTTTTGGAGGTTTGTTAAGTTCTAAGCTATACATTACAGCCTCTAGGACTTCTTTCTTAGATGCCTTACCATACCCAGCAATTGTTAATTTTATCTGAGCAGGTGAATACTCACTAACATTAATTTTTTTAGAGGCCAATACCATCATAATCACACCTCTTGCCTGCACCACACTAATGGTAGTACTTGACTTGTAAAAGAAAAATTTTTCTACTGCCGCTGCAGTTGGGTTCCAATGATTTATTAATTCATTAAGATCTTGGAATATCTCATAAAGTCTATCTTCTTCTTTTTTATCTTTATCTGTCTCAATAACTCCGCAATCTAATAATATCTTTCTTTCATTTTCTATTTCAATTATTCCATAACCAACTCTAGCTAATCCAGGGTCAATCCCAATTATTCTCACTGTTATTAAGCTTCAGCAGACAATTGAAATTTTGAAAGATTTTCTTTTTCATCTAAATCAAATACTTTACAAAAAGCTTGAATAACTCTTTCACCTGAATCAACTTGTTCTAAGGGATCTTTTCTAAGTCTATGTCTTAAAGAACAAGAAATAACCCTTGCTATATCATCTTCTTGCACTTCGGTTCTGCCCTCAAATGCTGCAATTGCCCTCGCAGACCTATTTGTAACAATATCTCCACGTAAACCATCCACATCTAGTTCTCCGCAGATTGCAGAAATATTCAATCTTAAGTCATCGTCCATTTGAACAGAATTTAATATTTCTTGTGCTTTAATAACTTTTTGTTGAAGTTCATCCTGTTGTTTCTCAACACTCAATGAAAACTCATCAGGATTATCATCAAAAGAAGTTCTTTGATCAACTACTTGAACTCTTAATTCAGCATCTCTAACTGTCTTAACTTCAACACTCATTCCAAACCTGTCCAATAATTGAGGCCTTAATTCACCTTCTTCTGGATTTCCTGAACCAATAAGGACAAATCTCGCAGGATGTCGAACTGAGACTCCCTCCCTTTCAACTGTATTCCATCCGGAAGCGGCCGAATCTAAAAGTACATCAACTAAATGATCATCAAGTAAATTCACTTCATCAACGTATAGTAAACCCCTATTGGCTTTTGCTAATAGACCAGGTTCGAATGCCTTAACACCTTCGCTCAAAGCCTTCTCTATATCAATAGTTCCACAAAGCCTATCTTCAGTAGCCCCTAAAGGCAAGTCCACCATAGGTACTTGTTTTTGAATACTCTCAAGATTTTCTCCTTGAGTAATTTTTTCCAAAACTTCTTTACTTTGTAAATCAGGATCTACTAGTGAACTATTATATGGATCGTCTTTGACAACATCGATTGCAGGCAGCAAATCAGCTAAGGCTCTAATTGTTGTAGACTTCCCAGTCCCTCTATCACCCATAATCATCACTCCTCCAATTCTTGGATCAATAACATTTAACAAGAGAGCTAATTTCATTTCTTCTTGACCAATTACTGCTGTAAAAGGAAAAACTCTTCTTTTCTTTGTTGTAGGCACAGTTTTAGTTTTCTTAAATATTCAAATAATCAATAGATGCTACTTCAGAAAATGTTTTTAGTAAATATCCCTATCAAATTAAAACAAGAAGTGAATAATAACTAATCAAATTCATGCTTACTTAATTTTTTTTGAATTGTTCAAAAACCAGTCTATTTGATGGACAATTCCTCTTAAAACATTTATTTCTTGCATTGATGTATTTGCCCTCAAAATAAAATTCTTAAATTTGCTGATTTTTGCCTTGGAGGTATGTTTTAAGAGATATCCAACTCGCAAAAGCATTTCCTCTGTCTCAACAAATGTATCATGTACTTCTTTCGATGATGCCAAGTTAAAAACTTTTAATTCATTATTAATATTATTTTTTGAAGACTTATTTAATTCATACAAAACTATTGATACAGCGTGAGAAAGATTTAATGAAGGATTATTCTGAGAAGTTGGAATATTAAAAGTTTTATTTGCTAGAAGCAATTCACTGTTAGTTAAACCTCTATCTTCTCTTCCAAATATAATTGCTAAATTATTTATCTTCTTAAAGGATAAAGTCCAATCAAATATATCTTCAGAAGATACAAAAAATGAACCTTTATTTACATCAATCCTTCCACAAGATGCCAGAACCAAATCACAATCAAAAATTGCTTTTTGAAGATCATCAAAAACCTTACAATGTTTAAGAAATTTTTGACCTTTAAGAGCCATTTTTTTTGCTTCTAAAGAAAATATGTCGCATTTAGGAGAAACAATTCTTAATTCATCAACTTCAAAATTACTGCATAATCTAGCAACGCTCCCTACATTTAAAGGGCCATTTGGTTCAACTAAAATTAACTTTAAATTAGAAAAATTTTTTCCCAAAATCATTCAAGGCTATGAAGATATTTTAATAAATTGGACATATTTACAGGATCAATTTCAAAACTTGGCATAGGAGGAGTCAGGCCTCCAGTAACTTGTTTTATTATCTCTTTATCAGTCAAACGTTGAGTTATTGAGTGTAAGTCAGGGCCCACTAATCCTCTTGCTGTAATTCCATGACATCCAACACAATTTATCTTAAAAAGAGCATCTCCTTTCTCAGCAGAGCCATTAAGCTCAAGAGTTTCAATAATATATTTATTATTTTCATGATGATTTACGAAAATTATTGAAAAACAAATCAATAAAACTCCTAATACAACAAAAACAATTTTTAAGAATTCTCTCTTAAAGTCTCTTTCTGCTGCAGTTGATGAAGATGTTGACACAAAAAATAGTCTCTATGTAACAATTGTGAGTAAGAAATTCAAAAAAAGCAAAAATGATCGAGCCTCTTCTATGTGGAATTGTTTTAGGTTTAGTTCCAATAACTCTTCTTGGATTGTTCGTAAGTGCATGGAATCAATACAGAAGAGGTTCAGGGATCCTGGACATTGATTAAAAATGTTAATCTTGACTGCCCATAATTTCTTATATCTATAGTCTCCCACAAAGTACTTTTTTTAATAAAAAGGTTAGGAGAATGTTCACAAATAACTATTGAATCTTTTTTTAAAAGTTTACAATTAAATAATTGATTTAAAACTAATTCATAGAAATCTACATCGTACGGAGGATCTAGATAAACAAAATCAAATCTTAATTTGTTTAAATCCATATTTTTTGATGATAAGTTTCTCTCATAATTAGGTTTTGTCCATTTCAAAACGTCTTTACAAATAACTTCGATATCATTTCTTCTATTTTCTATATTCTCCAAAGAAAGTAAATTTTCTAAGCAAATTTTTGAGTTGTTTTTGTTTTTTTCAATTGCAATTATTTTACTTGCCCCGTGATTATAGGCTTCACAAGATATGGCCCCTGTTCCACTAAATAAATCTAACCAGTTACTATTTTCAACTCTTTTGTTCAATATATTAAATATGGCCTCTCTTACTCTCAAAGTTGTAGGTCTGGTATAAGAATTATTTGGACTTTGGAGTTTTTTACCACCTATTAATCTTAAGTTAGTCTTCATCCCAAAGAATTTATTATTGAATATTACTCAGCCATCTTCTCAAAAGTTTTTCACCGGTTTTTCCAGATTTTTCCGGATGAAATTGACAGGCCAATAAATTATCATTCTCAATCATTGCAGTTAATTTTTCAGAGCCATAATCAACCTGAGCTGCAATAATATTAAAGTCATCTGGGATTGCATGATAGGAATGTACAAAATAGACCCAATTATTTAATTCTTCAATCCCAAATAAAGTATTTTTTTTTGTAGGTAAAAGTTGGCACCAACCCATGTGTGGGATTCTTTGGTTAACAATATTGGGTATTTTTTGTATTTTTCCTTTTAAAATTCCCAGCCCTTGAACTTTTCCTTCATCACTAGATTCAAAAAGGAGTTGGAGACCTAAACATATCCCAAAAAAGGATTTCCCACTTTTAATCCAATTTTTTAAATCATTTATCAAATCTGTATTTATGAGATTATTCATCGCTGGATCGAATGCTCCTACACCAGGAAGTATTATCGCCTTACAAAGCTTGGAATCATTAAAGTTTTTAATTAATATAATTTCTTCTCCAAGATTTTCTAGAGATTTTGTTACAGAATGAATATTACCCATTCCATAGTCTATTAGGCCAATTTTATGCAAAGCTTTTAAATTTATAAATGCTTAGTTAAAGTGCTTGAAAGAGTTGCTTTTGGCACAGCACCAACAACGGTATCAACCTTTTGACCTCCTTTAAAGATCATTAATGTAGGGATACTTCTAATTCCGTACTGACTGGCTACATTTGGATTTTCATCTGTGTTTAATTTAAAAACTTTAATTTTCCCTTCAAAGTCTTTTGAGATTTCTTCTACAACTGGAGCGACCATTCTACATGGACCGCACCATGGTGCCCAAAAATCAACCAATACTGGTAGATCACTTTGCAGTACATCTTTGTCAAATGAAGAATCAGTTACGGCTGGAGCTGATGACATAATTTAAGTATTCCTTTTTGAAAATTTAGCAGGCAATTCTTTTAAGTGATGATTTCATTACAGATTAAATAATATAAGTAACAAAATATCTAAAAAAAGCCCGATTAATCGGGCGATTTAGTGTGTGAGGAGTATGGGGTTTCCCCCATCATTTCATAATAACTCCTAATTAGAAAATTTTTCAAATTCAGACATAATACACTAAAGATTAATAATTTTGCTCTAAGTGAACTACTTACCCATCCCAAGCTGCTGAGCTTTTTGATAAACCTTACCTTCTGTAAGAAGCGATGGTGCGATAACTATTTCAACTTCTTGCATTTCTTTAATATTTTTTGCCCCAAGAGTACTCATTGAGGTTCTAATGGCTCCTAATAAGTTATGTGTTCCATCATCAAGCAAGGCAGGGCCTTTAATTATTCTTTCTAAGGATCCTGTAGAACCAACTTCAATTCTTGTGCCCCTTGGCAATACTGGACTTGGGGTAGCCATACCCCAGTGAAATCCTTTACCTGGAGCACTTGAGGATTTGGCTATTGGGGATCCAATCATTACAGCATCTGCTCCACATGCTAAACATTTACAGATATCTCCGCCAGTAACAATTCCTCCATCACCAATAATAGGAATATAACGACCAGTTTCTTTAAAGTAATCATTTCTTGCCGCACTACAATCAGCAATTGCAGTTGCTTGAGGGATTCCAATCCCCAATACTCCTCTTGATGTACATGCCGCTCCAGGTCCTATCCCAACCATCAATCCTGCAACTCCAGCATCCATGAGAAGTTTTGCAACTTCGTAAGTAACACAATTCCCCGCTACAACTGGGACATTCATAGATTGACAGAGATCTTTAATATTTAAGGTTTTCTTACCTTCCATACCAAGATGTTCAGTGGAAACAACTGTTCCTTGAAGAAAAAATAAATCTATTTTGGAATTATTAAGTATTTCTTTAAAATTAATGGCAGCTTGAGGAGTCCCACTAAAAGCTGCTATACCTCCTCTTTCTTTCACCTCATTAATTCTTTGTAAAATCAATCCCTCCTTGACCGGTTCACTGTATATTTTCTGCATTAATGGAACAAAATCATTCTTCCCGACTGATGCTATTAGGTTCAATATTTCATCAGGGTTTTCATATCGTGTTTGTATGCCCTCCATATTAATAACCCCTAGGGAACCTAATTTTGTGAGCTCTACAGCCGTATTTACATCGACAACACTATCCATGGCACTCGCGACGATCGGAACTTCTCTTTTGAAATCACCTATTGACCAAGAAGGATCAGTCAAATCGTAATCAAGTGTTCTATTACCAGGGACTAAAGCTATTTCATCGATGCCATAAGCCCGCCTGACTTTTTTATTTAAACCAAGTTCAATATTCACGGAAGTTTTCTTTTATTCTGATTAAATTAACAACTAAAGGGGTAATAAGCCAAGGTTTATTCAAAAACAACAGGTTTTATTTTGATTTGTGTGTAAATGTGAGTATTTGGGAATTAAATAAATCTTTTTTTTTATTAATTACGACAATCAGCGATTATTATTAAAGAAAGGATTTTTGTATGTCTGATATTTTAGATTCCGATAACTCAGGATTAAGTGAAGATAACGACCGAATTATTCAAACTGACCTAAGAAATGAGATGTCTCGTTCATACCTTGAGTATGCAATGAGCGTTATAGTTGGTCGTGCTCTACCAGATGCAAGAGATGGATTAAAACCTGTTCACAGAAGAATTCTTTATGCAATGTATGAACTTGGTTTGACTAGCGGTAGACCATACAGAAAATGTGCAAGAGTTGTTGGAGAAGTACTTGGTAAATACCACCCTCATGGCGATACTGCTGTTTATGATGCTTTGGTTAGGATGGCCCAGGATTTCTCTATGAGGATGCCACTTATAGATGGCCATGGAAACTTTGGTTCTGTTGATAACGACCCTCCAGCAGCAATGAGATATACAGAATCTCGTTTACAGTCTCTTACGGATGAAAGTTTATTGGAGGATATTGAATCTGAAACTGTAGATTTCGCCGATAATTTTGACGGTTCTCAGCAAGAGCCAACAGTTTTACCTGCTAGGATCCCTCAACTACTTCTAAATGGTTCATCTGGAATAGCAGTAGGAATGGCAACTAATATTCCACCTCATAACTTAGGGGAATTAATTAATGGTCTTAAATCAATAATCAAAAAACCTTCAATTGAAGATAGAGAACTTTTTGAAATAATTAAGGGTCCTGATTTTCCCACTGGTGGTCAAATCTTAGGCAGAGACGGTATTAGAGAAACTTTCAAAACAGGAAGGGGGTCAATAACCATGAGAGGGGTAGCAAATATTGAGCAAATTAAATCCACTGGTAGAGCAGAGAAAGATGCAGTAATAATTACAGAGCTTCCATTTCAAACCAATAAAGCGGCATTGATAGAAAGAATAGCTGACTTGGTTAATGAAAAAAAATTAGAAGGTATTTCTGATATTAGAGATGAAAGTGATCGAGATGGGATGAGGATTGTTATTGAACTAAAAAGAGATGCCTATCCACAAGTAGTTTTAAATAATTTATTTAAGTTAACACCTCTACAAAATAACTTTAGTGCAAATATCCTTGCTTTAGTAAAAGGAGAGCCCACAACACTTTCACTCAGGAAAATGTTAGACGTTTTTCTAGATTTTAGGGTTGAGACAATAAGGCGAAGAACTGCATTTTTATTAAAAAAGGCAGAAGAAAGAGATCATATTGTGAAGGGTCTTTTATTAGCCTTAGATGCTATGGATGAGATTATAAATCTAATAAGATCAGCAAAAGATTCAATATCAGCTCGAGAAAAATTACAAAACGACCATAAATTATCTTCCATACAGGCAGATGCAATTCTACAAATGCAATTAAGAAGATTAACCGCACTTGAAGCAGATAAAATCAAAGCGGAACATAATGAGTTAACCCGAAAAATCAACTTATATCAGCAAATTTTAAATAGTAAAGAAAGAATTTTTGAAATTATTCTTGAAGAACTAAATAAAATCGATGAAAAATTCTCTTCTCCTAGGAAAACAGAAATATTAGATTTAGGCGGCGGATTAGATGATATTGATCTCATAGCTAATGACAGATCTGTAGTTCTATTAACTGAAGCAGGTTATTTAAAAAGAATGCCTGTTAATGATTTTGAATCCACCAGTCGTGGCTCAAGGGGTAAAGCTGGAACAAAAACCAAAGAAGATGATGACGTTAAATTATTTATAAGCTGTAACGATCATGATACTCTTTTGCTTTTCAGTGATAGAGGGGTAGCGTATGCTCTCCCAGCATATAGGGTTCCTATGAGTAGCAGAACAGCAAAAGGGACTCCATCAGTTCAACTTCTCCCAATTCCAAGAGAAGAAAAAATAACTTCACTAGTTGCTGTGGATTCATTTGTTGACGACCGTTATTTATTAATGCTAACCAAAGCTGGCTTTATAAAAAGAACTGCACTTTCTGCTTTCTCAAAAATTCGCTCAAATGGACTAATAGCAATTAATCTTGAGGATGGAGATGCCCTAACCTGGGTCAGATTATCAAAAGAAGGTGATAGTGTTTTAATTGGATCTAAAACAGGCATGGCGATTCATTTCAGACTAGATATCAATGAATTAAGACCACTTGGTAGAACAGCAAGAGGTGTTAAATCAATGAACCTGAGAGAAGGAGACAATCTGGTTTCTATGGATGTTTTAACATCTAATTTGGTTGATCAATTGGCTAAATTTGAGGATATCACAGAAGATCTTGATGATAATGTTGAGGAAAACTCTTCAGATGGTCCATGGGTATTAATAGCCAGTGCATTTGGACTAGGAAAGAGAGTACCTGTAGCTCAGTTTAGATTACAAAAAAGAGCAGGAATGGGTTTGAGAGCAATAAAATTTAGAATTAAAGATGATCAACTTGTTTGTTTGAAGGTCCTTGGCGAGGGAGAAGAATTACTGCTTGTGACCGAAAAAGGTGTAATAGTAAGAACAAACGCAGATAAAATATCTCAGCAATCCAGGGCAGCTACAGGAGTAAAATTACAAAGATTAGATGACGGTGATCATTTATCTGAAGTAGTATTGGTACCTCGTGAACAAATAGAGGAAAAAGACCAACCTAGCTCAGTTGAACAAAATTAAAAGCCTTATGGTTAGATAAATAATATGGAAATACTTGATATTTTAATTTTAGGTTCAGGTCCTGCAGCATTATGTTTAGCTTCAGAATTAGCCAAGCAGGATCTAAATATTAAGGGAATATCAACAAAATCTCCAAATGAAAGATGGGAGAATACATATGGTATCTGGGCATCTGAATTAGAAGAATTAGGGTTAGAGTCCTTATTATCTCACCGATGGTGTAAAACAGTTAGTTTTTTTGGAGATGGGAAAAATAAAAAAGGGGATACTCCGACAGAACACAACTACGATTATGGTTTAATAAATCAAGAAGCCTTCCAAAATGAACTTTTAAAAAAATGTAAAGGGATTGAGTGGTTGAATGAAACAGCAAAAGACATTAAAGAAAAAAATAAACTATCTGAGGTAATTTGTTTTTCAGGTCTCAAAATAAAGGCGAGATTAGTTATTGACGCAAGTGGTCATAAAAGTAATTTTGTAAAAAGACCAGTTCAAAATGAAATCGCTCAACAAGCTGCTTACGGAATTGTAGGTAAATTTACATCACCACCTGTTAATAAGGAACAATTTGTTCTAATGGATTTTCGCCCAAATCATTTAAACAATGAAGAAAAGTTATCATCTCCTTCCTTTCTTTATGCAATGGATCTTGGCAACGACACTTTTTTTGTTGAAGAAACTTCATTAGCTAGTTATCCTGCATTATCCCAAGAAAATCTTAAAAAAAGACTTTATAAAAGACTTAATAATAAGGATATTGAGGTGAGTGAAATTTTTCATGAAGAGCATTGCCTTTTCCCTATGAATTTACCCCTCCCATTTAAAAAGCAATTTGTCCTTGGTTTCGGAGGGGCTGCAAGTATGGTTCATCCTGCATCAGGATACATGGTTGGATCTTTATTAAGAAGGGCTCCACTCCTTGCACAAAAATTAGCAATCTTTTTAAAAGAACCTCATCTCAGTTCACTAGAGTTAGCTTCAAAAGGTTGGGAAATCCTATGGCCTTACGAGTTAACACAAAGGCATAAACTTTACCAATACGGTTTAAGAAGATTGATGAGTTTTGACGAGGGTAGATTAAGAAGCTTTTTCTCAAATTTCTTTAGATTATCAACCAATGAATGGGTAGGTTTTCTTACTAATACACTTCCACTTCCAAAACTAATTTACGTGATGAGTAAGATGTTTATAAATTCTCCTCTAAAAGTAAAACTAGGAATGCTCAAGTTAAATTAGTATTTTTATTTTCGCCAATCATTAATATTAATATTTGGGAAGAGTTTATCCTCTTCCTCAATATCTTCAAGAAATTTTAAATTAATATTAGAATGATTTTTAATCATTTCAACCAATTTCCAGAACCTGAATAAATGTCTTTCTATTCTCTCTTTTGCGAGCTCAGTTGTGGTTCCAGCTCTTAGAATAAAACTCCAATCAGAAGACTCAGAAAGAAGTAGTTCTCTTGCAGCTTGCTTGAAGAGTCTTAAAGATAAATCATCATTAAAATTTTCAAAGCACAAATCTACAAATGTTGAGCCTGCTTTTGTGATTTCTGGAACTATCCATGCATTTGCATCATTAATCCAGTAATTATGGTAACCACCTTGCCCCCAGCTTGATGGCGATGGATCACAAATCTGAAGATTTGGTTTCTTCATTAAAAATTCTTTTAAATTTGTAAGCTTAATTGAATATTTACTAGAGTTCTTTAGTATATTTTCAATAAAAAAAGGTCCCTCATACCACCAATGACCAAATAACTCTGCATCAAATGGAGCTACCAATAAAGGTTTAAAGTAAGAGGATAAAGTCAATTTTTCTAGTTGTTTTGATCTCGCTAAAAGATAGGCATCAGCATGTTCTGCCGCCTTATTTTTGGCTTCATTTTCAAGATAAAACTCTTTTCCCCCTAAAGAAATGTTTTCATCTGTAATCTTATGAAACTTTAAACCCAAAGGTCTTTTTGTTGAAATACCCTTCTTTTGGAGCTTTGAGAGAGGTAATTCCCACCCCAAATCTTTATGAAATTCCCTATAGACTTTGTCGCCCGGGAATCCATCCTTAGCAGACCAAACGGGCAAGGTTGACTCACTATCTCTCCCGAAAAATGCCACTCCTTTTTTCGAGCATATTGGAGCATATACACCATACCTAGGCCTTGGTGAAGAGTTTAAAATCCCGTGTCCGTCTAAGATTGTATATCTAATTCCTGAATTAAATAGTATTTCATCTAAACCTTCATAATATGCGCATTCAGGTAACCAAATACCTAAAGGCTTTGTTTCAAAAATATTTTCATGGCACCTAATGGCTGTATTAATTTGTCCTTTAATAGTTTCAGGATTCTCCCTTAGAATTGGTAAATATCCATGAGTAGCTGCACAAGTTAGAATATCCAAATTTCCAGAGTTATTTAATAGCCTAAACTGCTCGATCAAATTTCCAGAACAATTTTGCCAATAAAGGTATTTATCATTAAGATTTTTCATTAAAAATGCAGAGGCATTTTTTTCTTCTAGTGGCAATTCGCTTAGGAAATCATTCCTTGTTTTAATCCAGCTTGGGAAAGTTTCTTGAATTTGTTTATTATTTAGCAGTGATAATAATGTTGGAGACAAACTAATAGTAAGTTTTGTATTTTCAGGGTTTTCATTTTTGGAAGATTCTATTGATTGAAGTAGTGGTATATAACATTCCAGAATCGCCTGAAATAACCAATCCTCTTCTAAAGAGTTTTTTTCATTTTTTCTGACATAAGGTAGATGAGCATGTAAAACTATCGCTAACTGACCTAAAATATTTTTTTGAGGGTATCGCCCATTCATACTTTTTATAATTTATGCCTGAAATTCTATAAAATCAAAATTAACCTTTTATAAAAGGAGCCTTTGATGCTAAAAGAATACTTTAATAATTTAAGTATTTCATTTTTTTCTTCAGAATTTTAACCAATATTGTTTAAGTTATAAATTTGCAGCAAAAATTTTTTTTAACTAAATATAGTCAATTTTTTTTAATTAGCTTAATATAAGACTAAATTATTCCATCTTATGTCAAAAGATCCTGGAAGAATTTTGATATTTGATACAACTCTTCGAGATGGAGAGCAATCTCCAGGTGCAAGTTTAAATCTTGAAGAAAAGCTTGCCATTGCGCATCAATTAGCAAGATTAGGGGTAGATATAATCGAAGCTGGATTCCCCTTTGCAAGTCCTGGAGACTTTAAAGCTGTTAATAAAATTGCGAAGGCTGTAGGCAAAGAAAATGGACCTATTATATGCGGTTTAGCTAGAGCGTCCAAGGGTGATATAAAAGCATGTTTTGAAGCCGTAAGTCCAGCCCCAAAAAAAAGAATACATACTTTTATCGCTACAAGTGATATTCATCTTAAACATAAACTTAAAAAATCCAGAAAAGATGTTCTTCAAATAGTTCCAGAAATGGTTAATTATGCAAAGTCATTGGTTGATGATATTGAGTTTTCTTGTGAAGATGCCTCAAGGAGTGATCCTGATTTTTTATACGAAGTGATTCAACTAGCAATTTCTGCAGGAGCGACAACAATAAATATCCCTGATACTGTTGGATTTACAACTCCTAGTGAATTTGGCAAATTAGTTGCTGATATAAATAAAAATGTACCAAATGTTAATGAGGCAGTAATCTCGGTTCATGGTCATAATGATTTAGGTTTAGCAGTTGCTAATTTTCTTGAAGCAGTAAAAAATGGAGCAAGACAACTTGAATGTACGATAAATGGAATAGGTGAAAGAGCCGGTAATGCCTCACTAGAAGAATTAGTAATGGCATTGCATGTAAGGAAAAGTTTTTTTAATAATTTTTTCAAAAGAAATCCAGATTCGCCAACTCCTCTTACAGCCATAAGAACGGAAGAAATAACAAAAACCTCTAGGCTTGTTTCCAACCTAACTGGAATGACTGTTCAACCAAATAAAGCAATTGTGGGAGCTAACGCTTTTGCGCATGAGTCAGGCATTCATCAAGATGGAGTCTTAAAAAATAGACTAACTTACGAAATTATCGATGCAAAAACTGTTGGTTTGAGTGATAACAAAATATCATTAGGGAAACTTAGTGGTAGAAGTGCTGTAAGAGCAAGATTAGAAGAGATGGGATATGACTTGAGTAGGGAAGACTTAAATGATGCATTTGCTCGTTTTAAAGATTTAGCTGACAGGAAAAGAGAAATTACTGATAGAGATTTAGAAGCAATTGTTAGTGAACAAGTACAGCTTCCAGAAGCTAAATTTCAAATAAGTCTTGTACAGGTAAGTTGCGGAAATGCATCTAAACCTACCGCAACTATTACGCTTCTAAACACCGAAGATAATACAGAGGATACTGCGGTATCAATAGGAACTGGACCTGTTGATGCTGTATGCGAGGCTTTAAATAAATTAGCTAAAGTTCCAAATGAATTAATTGAATTTTCTGTAAAGTCAGTAACTGAAGGTATTGATGCTTTAGGCGAAGTAACAATAAGAATAAGAAGGGATAATAAGATATATTCCGGCCATTCTGCTGACACTGATGTTGTAGTTGCAGCTGCAAATGCTTACGTTAATGCTCTAAATAGGCTTGTATTTTCTGAGAAAAAAAATTCAATTCATCCACAGTTTGATAATCTAGAAACCTCTGATAAAAGATTTCTAACTAATCCTTCAAATTAAATTATTTCTTAGGATTATTAAGTATCATTCAAAATAGTCTCTTAGTAATGTAGATTAAGTTAATAGTTAAAGCAGTAGATAATGAGGGAAAGGTTAATAGGATATTGGGCACTTTCATGGATTGGGTTAATCAGCAATATAGTCGCACTTCCAATTATCGCATTAATAATAAGTTATGGGCCTCCACTAAAAGTTGCAAATATAACTCTTGCCATAAGTCTTGGTTGGCCTGCTGCGATCGTTGGAATAGTCTCTTCAGCAGCTCTTTTAGCAGAGAGAAAATGGGGTGTAACTTTAACTCTAGTATCTCTATCAATGGTAATTTCTGGTATGGGTCCTTATTCAGTGGTAAGGCTCATTACTCTTCAAGACATTTTTGGAATTGGTGGGTTTACTCTTTTAACAACATTATTAAGTACTTTAGCTCTTTTATATTGGTGCAATCCAAAGCATCGAAGAAGTATTAGGCTATAAATTGAAAATTAAGAAAAGGTATTATTCTTGTTTGTTGGATACTGTATTCTTCTATGCCTAATTCTTTTCCACACATTCAAGAATGCTCTTTTTATTAAAAAAATTTCTCCCTTCGATAAATTACTATCATCTAATTGACCATCTTTTTGACGTGAGTAGATAATTTTAGATATTATTTCCAAAGCTTCCTTATCAGAAGCATTAATATTCATAGCTCTTAGCGCTGCTTCACATCCATCAGCAAGCATTAAAATAGCAGTTTCTTTTGACTGCGGAATAGGGCCATTGTATCTAAAATCATTTTCATTAATCTTGATATTTTTTTCTTTAGCCTTGTGAAAAAAATATCCCATTTTTAAAGTGCCTTGATGTTCCGGGATAAAATCTGCTATTGGCTTAGGTAATCTATTTTTTCTTGCATATTTTAATCCTTCATCAACATGCGCCTGTAATACCTCTGCACTTTTAATAGGATCATCTATTTCATCATGAGGATTTTTTGAACCATTCTGATTTTCGATAAACCAATTAGGAGCATGTAACTTACCAACATCATGATATAAAGCTCCAGTTTTAATTAAATCAATATCACCACCAATCATTCTTGTTGCTTCTTCTGCTAACCCACATATCAATAAAGTATGTTCAAAAGTACCAGGTGCCTCAAGTGATAATCTTCTAATAAGAGGTTTTTCTTTATCAGCCAATTCTAGTAATCTAGCTTTAGTTAATAATCCAAATATTGATTCAAAAATAGGGATAAATAAAATAGTAAAAAGCATTACTATTGCCAATAACAAGGCATCTGAAAATAAATCGCCGTTAGCAAAAACAAATTCTTCATTATCAATAAGCGATATTTTATCTTTACCTATTAGTATCCATTGACCCAAAAATGAACCAATGGGGACAAAAATTGATACTTGAAGTAGCTGAGCTCTGCTTCTTATTTTTCCTCCAAGTACAGATACAACAGATGCACAAACTAATAAAATAAAAAATAGATTGTTATTAATAGCAAATGCCGGTTCAGGCCAACTAATGCTGGCTATTGATACCCAAGACAAAGCCGTTATACTTCCCATGCCTTGAGCTATTATCAAAGCAGGTGGAATTATTAATGATAATGGACTTATTGTTGAAGCTAAGGCCAATTTCGAAGACTGTACCGCCAAAAGAAGGGATATTATAAAGATTATCTGTCTTGAAGAAATTGTAGGATTTTCTTTTCTTGAAACTAATATCAAAATCCCTGAACCCACAAGTACCTCAGTAAAGGTCAAAAGCCAAGAAAAAATATCTGAGATATTCAAGGGGGATATAAGGAGTAATTTATAAGAAGAAATTATCGAAATTAATATGCATATTAAAAAAATTATGAGATTATCAATTCTTGAAATTCTTACTGTTTGTTTTATTGGAACTTGACTCCTCCCCCACAGATAAAACAATTTTTTTAAGGCAGTTGTATTGTTTTTCACAGAATATGAGTAAATCTAATTGATTAATTTAAAATTATAGGCATGCTAGGTGTAAAAAGGAGATGTTTTTCTAGATGTCATTAAAATTAGATGGTAAAAAATTATCTTTAGAAATTGAGAAAAAATTAAATGACTATATTTTAAATAATAAGAAATTTGCAAAAAGAGCCCCTGGTTTAGCTGTAATAAGAATTGGTGAAGATCCCGCAAGTGGAGTTTACGTTAATAATAAAGAAAAAGCATGTTTCAGAGTTGGAATAAAAAGCTTTATCTTTCATCTCAAAGATAACGTAGAGCAAAAAGAAGTCGAACAAATAATCAACAAATTAAACTTAGACAAAGATATTGATGGAATATTGCTTCAACTACCCATCCCTAAAAAGTTTGATGAGCAAAGACTTATAAGTTACATCAACCCTAACAAAGATGTAGATGGATTGAATGAGATAAACATAGGCAAACTTGTGAAAAATGAGCCTGCGATGAGGTCATGTACACCAGCAGGAATTGTAAACTTACTAAGGTCCCAAAATATTGCAATTGAAGGAAAGAAAATTGTTGTTATTGGAAGAAGTTTACTAGTTGGGAAACCAATATCTCTTATGATGTTAAACCTGAATGGGACCGTAACAATGACACACTCTAAAACATCTAATTTAAATAAAATCTGTAAGGACGCTGATATCCTAATTGCTGCGGCAGGGAAACCCAATCTTGTAGATTCTAGCTTTGTTAAAGAGGGTGCAGTGATTATTGATGTTGGAATACATAGATTAAAAAGTTCTGATAAAAATAAAACCAGATTATGTGGCGATGTATTATTAGAAGATGTAATTCCTAAAGTATTTGCTTACACACCTGTGCCAGGAGGTGTTGGACCAATGACCGTAACAATGTTACTGGTAAATACTATTTTTAGCTGGCAAAAACAATTTGGTCTATCATCAACCCTAAATGACCTTTTGCCATAAATCCTAAGATGAAAAAATTTTTTTTAAAGGTAAAAAATGACTGAAGTTATAAATAACATTTCGGATTTTGAAAAATATCTTAAAAATTCAAAAAAAGTTGTAGAAGAAGCACTTGATTTCTCCTTAGGTCCTGAAAATCCAGAAATACTTAGAGAGTCAATGAGATATTCTCTTTTAGCTGGAGGTAAAAGAATACGTCCAATTTTGTGTTTAGCCTCTTGTTCACTCGCCGGAGGAGAACCTTCTCTAGCTGTTCCTACGGCGGTAGCGATAGAAATGATACATACAATGTCTTTAATTCATGATGATTTACCCGCAATGGACAATGATGACTTAAGGAGGGGTAGGCCAACAAACCATAAAGTATATGGGGATGCAATAGCTATTCTCGCAGGTGATGCTTTATTAACTAGAGCCTTCGAAATGGTCTCTTTAAGAAGTCCAGGAGTTGATCCAACTAGATTATTAAATGTAATCGGTGAACTTTCTTTGGTGGCAGGTGCACCGGGTTTAGTGGGAGGACAAGTTGTTGATTTAGAGTGCGAAGGCAAAGAAGTCGACCTCAAAACTCTCGAATATATTCATCTTCATAAGACTGGGGCTTTATTAAAGGCTTGCGTAAGAACAGGTGCGATGATCGCAGGCGCTAATGAAAAACTATTAAAAGCTCTAACAACATATGCAGAGGGAATTGGTTTAGCCTTCCAAATAATAGATGATATTCTTGATTTAACTTCCAGCAGTGAAAAGCTTGGTAAAACTGCCGGCAAAGATCTTTTAGCTGACAAAACTACGTACCCTAAATTACTCGGAATGGAGGAGTCAAAGAAAAGAGCATTTGATTTAGTTGAAAAAGCAAAGAATGCAATTGAACCTTGGGGGGCTGATGCAAAGCATTTAATATCATTAGCTGACTTTATTACAAATAGAGACAGATAAATAGTTTTAATTTATGTCTGAGTTTTTTGTCTTTTTTAATAATTCAGTTCTTTTCTGGAGCTTATTATCCTGTTTACTAGCTCAATTTTTTAAAATTGTATTCAATTTCTTTTCAACCGGAGAGTTCAGATTTGGAATTATGTTCGAGACTGGTGGTATGCCTTCAAGCCATTCGGCCTTAATAACTGGTGCTGCATCAGGTATAGGTTATGAATTGGGATTTGATAGTTCAATATTCGCATTATCAGTTGCCATAGCGCTAATAGTTATGTATGACGCTAGTGGTGTTAGAAAATCAGCTGGAATTCAAGCTGCAGAAATCAACAAACTATCAAAAAAACTAGACCCTAAATCTGAATTACTTTTAAAAGAAACCCTGGGCCATACAAAAATTGAGGTCATGGTGGGGAGTTTTTTAGGACCGTTAATTACTTTGCCTGGAATGTTTTTTTTAGGTTCTCCTCTCAAAATATTTAATTTGATAATAAATTAAGAATCCTTTGAAAAACTAGTTTGGGTGGCATCTAAAAAGTTTTTTGCGACTTCTGGAGAACTTGGCAAATGTAAGTGAATCCAACTTGCATGTAATTTTTCATCAAAATAGCCTTCATTTTTATATTCAGTTTCCCAGGATCTAATTTTCCATGGGGCAGATAGTTTCTTCTTATGCTCAGCTTTTCTTAAATCAAGTTCAGATAAATTATTTTCAATTTCCCAATAATGAAATTCATGTCCTCTAACTGATTGATTTTGTTTAATGATCGGAGTATCTTTTAAACCCTTAATGTATCTGTAACCAACTGTAAGCTTACTTTTTTTTGCTCCAAAAGGCAGGACGCCACTCATTTTATGATTATTACCATTTTCATCTTTTATAAAGTCTCCTAAAATCATCATCCCTCCGCACTCTGCATATATAAATCCATTTTTGCGGAATTTCCTCAATGAATTTAAGCTTTTTATAGAGTTACTTATATGACCAGCATATTTTTCAGGGAACCCCCCAGGAATAATTAAAGAAGAAGCCTCATTTGGTATTTCTTCATCACCATAAATACTCCATGAAAGCAATGGGATTCCAATTTCACTTAAAAACTCCTTAGTTTCAGGATATTGAAAATGAAAGATTTTATCTTCTGCAATTGCGATAGGTTTCCTTTTTTCTATTTTAAAATCTTCAAAACTGAGAGATTTAAATATTTTCTTTTGAGGAGATTTCATGAATTTAATAAGAGAAAATACATCAAGATTTCTTTCGGCAAAATTGGCAAAATATTCAACATCAATTTCTTTACCATTATCCAATGGAGATATTAAACCTAAATTAGCTTTGTTTAAAGTTATTTTTGAATCAGATGGTAAAAAACCAAGAATTTCTATATCTTCATTTTTAAAAACTTCTTCGATTAATTTTTTATGTCTTTCTGAATTAACGTTGTTAAATATAATTCCTGTTATTGACAACTCATTATCGAAATCTCTAAAACCTCGAACAGTCGCCAAAAGAGAAGCTACTTGACCTCTAGCATTAAGAATAAAAATTACTGGAGCATTTAAAAGTTTAGAGATATTTGCTGTGCTTGAATAGGTTGTCGAACCTAATCCATCAAATAGACCCATTGCTCCTTCAATTAATGAGAATTCATATTTCGAAGAATGTTTAAAAAAACTTTCCTGAACCCATTCCTCACCACTTAAAAAAATATCTAAATTCCTGCAAATAGGTTGACCAATTGAACTAAGTTGTTGTTGATCGAGATAATCCGGACCAACCTTGAAAGTTTGTATCTTTATACCTTTTGAGAACGCCCAACAAGATATCAAAAGCGATAATGTCGTTTTTCCACTATCAGTTGAAGGAGAAGATATTACACAAGGCATTTATTAGTTATTAAAACCATTAAATATTTGAAGAGCTATTTTAATAGAATTTTCAAAAAGGGGACTTGTATTGCCTCTACTACTTCCCAATAATTTACTAACATCATACTCAGATGTAGAAAAAGAATTTGGAACAACTTGTTCTATTAATTCCATATTAGCCATTCCGCCTGCTTCAAGTCTCATACACTCCACTGATTCACAACCAAGTATTACACAAGTATTATTTTTTTGAACCTCACTAATTTTTGAAATCAACCTCAATCCAATAACTTGTCCTAAATGAATACTTGGATTTCCCAAAGATAAGGGATTAATTGATGCAGAAATTATTTCGCCATTAATTCTTTCAAACTCTATTTTTATTGTTTCTGTATCCCTTTCAACTTTAAGAAAAGACCAACAAAGTTTATCACTAATCCATGAGATCAAAAATAAAGCTTGAATCATATGATCTCCTGCGATATCAATATCAATATCAGTAATGTGATCTAAAATTGGTCTCCTCGAAGGCGGATCAAAAATCATTGCCAATGATTCCCTCCAATTTTTCAACCTAACCCAATTCAAATCATTAATAGCTTTATTTGAATTATTTAATTGATCTAAAACTTTTAAACATCTGTTAGGCGATCCAAGAGCAGTATCAATTATTAACCTAAGACCATAATTAGTAAAATACTCGAAAATTTCGGGCGATTCATCTAAGCTCCCATTCCACCACAACCAAGAAGGTAATTCATCAATGGATAATTCATCAATTATTTTTAATCCTTTATGGAATATGGAGGCTGAGTCTCCCCTAATAACAACTAAATCGCCACATATAGGTTGCATAGCTGGAGTATCACTTAATGGACAGTAAGCGGATACAAAAGTTTTGATATCTGAATTTTTATTTAACGTTGGAGCTAAAGTTATTAATCTTCTTGGGTTTAATGTACTTATTGATGATTCAAAAAATTGTCCCCTAAAATCTTCAAAGTCTTTATTAGAAAAATCTTCCTTCAACAAATTCAATAATTCTTCACTACTAATGGATGTAGTGAGAGGAAGTCCTTGATCTAATATAAATTTTTTTGCAACTTCAATTATCTCTGGACTTAAATTTCCAGTAATTGGTCCATTTATTAATCCTTTTTGAACCAAACATTGTTCTAGCCAAGCAGGCTGCCAAACCATTAATGAAAAAGTGTTAGCTCCAGTATTATCTTTATCTTCAGAAATCCATAATTTATTAAGGTAATTAGAAATTTCCTGATAAGGCAGTTCTAATGGAGTTTGGAGTGTTAGTTGAGGTTTCATTTTAAGGTCTGCGCCAGAAAATATTATCTTTTGAAAGTAATTGATCAGACTCTGGAGGTCCCCACGTTATAGATTCATAATTATAAATAGGTAACTTCCAAGGAGAATTATCCATCAATTCAATTAATGGCGTATAAAGTTTCCAGGCTGCCTCTACTTCATCACTTCTAGTAAATAAGGTTGGGTCAGAAAGCATTGCATCTGCTAATAATCTTACATATCCCTCATCTGAAGGTTCTCCAAATGATTCATCATAGGAAAATTCCATCTCAACAGGTCTCGATTTCATTCCAGAACCAGGAGATTTTACCTCAAATTTGAAAGTAGCCCCTTCATTTGGCTGAATTCTAAGGATAAGTTGATTTGGAGCAGGATTTATTATTGTTGATTCAAATAAATGAACAGGAACGTCTTTAAAAGTCAAGACTATTTCTCCAAGTCTTTTAGGAAGTCTTTTCCCTGTTCTCAAATAAAAAGGGACCCCTTGCCAACGCCAGTTATCAACAAAAACTTTTGTCGCAATATAAGTTTCTGTTGTGCTATTACAATTAACACCATCTTCCTGCCTATATCCTTTGAGTCGATTTGAAATATTTCCTCCCTCACCATATTGACCTCTTATGCAACAATTCCACGGTTCATTTTCGTCAGCAAGTTTTGAAGCTTGAAGAACCTTAGCTTTTTCATTTCTTATTGCTTCTGGTTCAAACTTTCCAGGAGGTTCCATAGCAGTAACAGCAAGCATTTGAGTCATATGATTTTGAAGCATATCCCTTAAAGCACCAGAGCTTTCGTAATAACCTGCTCTATCTTCAACACCCACTATTTCAGATGAAGTAATTTGTACACTGGAAATATAATTTCTATTCCAGATTGGTTCAAAAATCGTATTAGCAAACCTTAAAACAAGAATATTTTGAACTGTCTCTTTACCTAAATAATGATCAATCCTATAAATCTGACTTTCTTCAGCACAACTTTGAACAATCTTGTTTAATTTTTTTGCACTTGAATAATCTCTTCCAAAAGGTTTTTCAATCACTAGACGACTTTTCTTGGGGTCATTTAAAAGGCCAGCTGCTTTAAGAGCTTTACATCCACTTGCATAGAAATTGGGAGATACTGATAAATAAAATGTTCTATTCCCATGAGTAGCTTGTGTTTTATCAATTTCATTTAATCTTTTTGAAAGCCTTACAACATCATCACTTTGTTGTAAGTCAACTGGTTCATAGAAAAGATAATTAGAAAATTGTTCCCACTCCCTTTCTTTACCTAATATTTGATTGCATAGCTTACCTTTCATCTTTTCTCTAAACTCATTATCAGTCCAAGGTCTTCTTGCACAACCAACTATTCCAAACTCACTAGGAATTCTTCTTTGCAAAAAGAGTTCAAATAAGGCTGGTATTAATTTTCTATGAGTAAGATCTCCACTAGCACCAAATATTACTAAGCATTGTGGAGATATGACTCTTTCCTGCCGTAAACCTAATCTTAAAGGATTACTTAGAGTTGAAGGCATATTTTTAGTATTCTTTTTTTAAAATCCTCTTTTTTTCAAAGATTAGCTACATATTGTGTCTAAACCAAAAAGTATTTAGTGGGTGAACCTGAAATCTGAATATCAAATACTTAGTAGGTTTCTACGTGCCATCTTCCTGCTTTTTTAAGTTGAGGTCTTAACTCTGACCAGTTCAAACCTTTTTCCTCTGCTGCTTTAGTCATTGCTTCATCTATTCCAGGTTCCATACCCTTTAACCCGCAAAGATATATATGTGTCTTTTCATCTTCAATCATATTGAAAAGTTCATTGGCTGATTCTAAAACTCTGTCTTGAATATACATTCTTCCACCTTTTATATTTTGCTGCTCACGGCTAATAGCTTTCGTATATTTAAAGTTATCTGGATTATCAGTAAGATATCTTTGAAGATCTTCCTCGTATAGTAGATTAGCTGATTTTGGAGCCCCCATAAATAACCAAGCTTTACCTTTAAAATTCCAATTATTTTTTTCTTTTTCACTAGGTTCGAACATTCTTCTTAAATAAGCCCTCATTGGTGCTATTCCAGTTCCGGTAGCCAACATAACGATATTTGCGTCCTCCTCATCTGGTAGAAGCATCTCTTTGCCTACTGGGCCTGTTATTTTTACTTTATCTCCAGGTTTAATATCACATAAATAAGTTGAGCAGACCCCATTGATGGTTTCACCATCTTTTTCGTACTGAAGCTGTCTTACACAAAGAGAAACTGTGTTTCCATTAAAATCATCCCCATGTCTGGTGCTAGCAATTGAGTAAAGTCTCAATTTATGAGGTTTTCCATTAACATCTTCACCAGCTGGCATGATACCAATACTTTGACCTTCAACATAATTTAAAAATGGATCACTATCTTTAAGGTCGAAAGTTATATGATTAACTCTACCAATTGCACCTTCTTTAAGAAGACTATAGTTCTCAATCACTGTGCCTTCATATGGTGTTTTAGGCCTATAAATATTTACGGGTACATCTGCATGTTTTTTCTTAACTAGTTTTGGAGCTTCTGTTTTTGGAGCTTCTGTTTTTGGAGCTTCTGTTTTTGAAACAGTCGCTTTTTTGGGTTCCACAGCTTTTGCCTCAGGTTTTTTTGTTTTAGCCTCTTCAACAAATTTTAAAGCTCTTTTATTAAAAGTTGTGAGTATAAAATAAAAAACAGCTATTACTACTGGTATATGAGCTAATCCGCCTGCGATTACTTTTGCTTGTGAATACATTTTTAAGATTTCTTTAATAAAAGATTATCAATTTGTAGTTTAATTTGTAGTGATTTCACAAAAATGGTTACGTTTTGAGATCGGAATAATTAGAAGAAATTATTTTTATTTTTCAGTATTTGTTGTTTTTATCAGTATAGTTACACAGAAATAATTTTTTATTTGGTTAAAAAATTCATTTATGAATAATTCTCAAGAATCAAAAGATCATTCTAAAAACAATGATTACCAGACAATTGAGCAAACAATGGAAAAATTTTCTGGCGGAACAAGAAGACTTGCAGCTCAACTTACAACCTCTGCGAGTTTTGATTCTTTGTGGAATGTTTTAACAGATTATGATCGACTAAATCTTTACATACCAAATTTACTTTCAAGTAAAAAAATATATCAAAAGAACAATAATGTTCACCTTAAGCAAGTTGGAGCTCAGGATTTTCTTGGTATGAAATTTTCAGCTGAAGTAACTATTGATTTATTTGAAGATAAGAAGCTTGGCCTTTTAAAATTCAATCTGATTAAAGGAGATTTCAGGAAATTTGAAGGAAGTTGGAAAATTAAAAATATTAAAAATACTTCCAAAAATTCATTAATTTACGATCTCACTGTTCAAGGCTGTCAATGGATGCCTATAGGAATGATAGAGAAAAGATTAAAAAAAGATCTTTCAGAAAATTTGCTTGCTGTAGATAGGCAAGCAAAATCATCGACAAAATTAGTTTAGAGTTTAGATAATAGCCCCAAGGGGATTCGAACCCCTGTCGCCTCCGTGAAAGGGAGGTGTCCTAGGCCTCTAGACGATGGGGCCAGGAAATTAGCATGACAGCTTATTAAAAATTAAGAGTAAGGCTAGCCTTTCGTCAAGTATTGTTGATCTTTATTTTGTCCTTGCCACACAGGAACAGTGAAATGAAAGCAAGAACCTACGCCAACTTCAGATACAACCCATATTCTTCCTCCATGGACTTGCACTATTCTTCTACATACAGATAGCCCTATCCCAAATCCTGAAGTTCCTTCAGAAGTCTGTGGGAGCCTGACCCTATCAAGAAAAATCCTTTTCTGTTCGCTCAAAGGAATACCTGCACCTTTGTCACAAATTGTTATTTCTACCCACTGATTTGTCTTATGAATCATTGTAATTTTTATTGACCCAGAGTCTTTAGAAAATTTAATAGCATTTTCAATTAAATTTAAAAATACTTGCCTCATTCTTCTTTGATCAGCAAACACACTTGGCAGATCAGATGGGATGTCTGTATCAATTTCAATATTTCTTAATCTCCAGAACTTTTCTAATTCAAGTATTACTTCAGCACTAATATTACCTAATTCAATTTTTTGAGGATTAAATAAAGCTTCCCATTTTGTTGTTCCAACCTCTAAAAGATCCTGTGATAAGAGTTCAATCTCTTCTAATCTTCTTTTTATTACCTCTTGCAATTTTGTAATATCTATTTGTCCAAGTTTTTGACTTTGGACCGCCAAAGTAGCGGCAGTTAAAGGGGTTCTTAATTCATGCGCGACCATTCTTAATAATCTTTCCTGAGATTCAATTCTCTTTGTTAATGTCTCATTCTCTTGTCTTAAAACAAGAAGTTCGTCTTCCAAAAGAAATTCTTTTTGAGTTCTTATCGAATCAATTTTAGAAGGTTGCAGATTAATACCTAGATTTTTTGTTAAGCCTTCCTGTGTCCATCTTGGTAACCACTTTTGCAACTGAGCAAATATATTACTTCCAGCAAATATTTGTTTGGGAGCTGGGGAAACTTTTATAAGAGCGGGGATAGCAACTAATCTATGTAATTCGAGTAATTCTGGCTGTTCTGTCGGCTCAGAAATCTGAAGAGATATCTCAAACTCACAATCATCTGACTCTAAAAAAGCTATCAGAGACTTAATATCATTACTAGAGAGATGATTTCTAGCTGCTACAAGTATTAATTTTAGCTCTTTTTTATCATTCAAATGATTTCCCCAGAAGTGTTGAAAAGCTGTTAATCCTTATAAACACCTTAAGATATTTATTTTTATTCTACAAATAAGCTATGAAATAAATAAGACTTATTTATATATGGTTGTTAGTAATCAACAAAAAAATCCAAATTTTGGAGCTAACCCTCCAGAAATTGGTTTAAATAACAATTTAAAAAGATGGTTTTCGAGAAATATTGGTTTGTGGAAATCTAATAGAACGTATTTTCTTGATGAAATCCAAAAAACTTATAATTTATGTATGAATTTAAATATACAAGCTCTTGAAAATAAATCCGAATGGGAATCTCACTATAAATTCACTTGGTATCCAGAAAAAAAATATAATTTCTTTGAAGAGAATCCCCAATATAAAGAACGAGGTGAAATGAGTGCATTCCTAAAGGGACACCAACTTATGAGGGAAAATTTTTATTTAAGTAATGATGAAGGCATCTCAAATATTAAGCAGGTAGATGAACACGAAATGATTTTTGAATCTTCTTACAAAGATTGGTATATTCTAGAACATACAAGACTAGTGGATTCGGATAAGTATAGATTCAGAGTTATATACTCATGGAACAAAAACAAGCTAAAAATAGTAGAGAATCATCATGAAATAAAAATTATTAAATAAGTTCTTCTTATCAATTACAGTAAACTTTAAAATGTTATCTTGTAATAAATTTAGTTATTTAATGGGCATAAATTTTTATTCAAAAAGAATTCTCAATTTGCTTGGTATCAGCCTTATTATACCTTTTACATTTTTTGAGATTAATCTATTAAATAAAGAAATTAAGGCCGAAAAAAATTTAATTGCTGCAACTGAAAAAGATCTTTTCCTTTATCGACAAATGGGGGCTTCCTATCTATGTATAGCTTCAAAAGCTGAAGTAGACTTTAACAAGGGCCTTGGCATTGCCAGTGCTACTTTTGCAAATGTAATAATTGGAAAGCATGGTGGGTCTATTAAAGAACTAGGAAATGAAAAACTTGACGAAAAAAGACTATATAATGCAGGCACGTTTCAAATTGTAGGAAGTGCACTTAATATTTGTCCTGAAAGCATTCCTAAAAACATAAAAAGTGATTATGAAAAAAGGCTTAAAGAACTTGTAAAGAAAAGCAAAAAATAATTTACTATTTATCTGAACATCGAGCTAACAGAACTTTCTTCATGAATTCTCCAAATAGCTTCTCCCAACATATTTGCGACAGAAAGGACTTTTAGTTGTGGGAAATTATCTTTAAGGAGAATTGGTATGCTGTTAGTCACAATAACTTGTTCAAACAAATCTTTAGCACTTAATCTTTCATAAGAGGGTGGAGAGAATACAGCATGAGAGGCACATGCAAATATTCTATTAGCTCCTTCTTTTTTTAATAAATTGGCTCCAGAACAAATTGTTCCCCCAGTATCTATCATATCGTCAATTAGAATAGCCGTTTTACCTTTAACTTCACCAATAACTGTTAAACTTTCAGCGATATTATGAGCTGATCTTCTTTTATCAATTATAGCCAAAGGAGCATCATTCATTAATTTTGCAAATGCTCTTGCTCTCGCCACTCCACCTACATCAGGAGAGACAACTACAACTTCCTCTAGATTTAAACTTTCTAAATAATCAATTAATACAGGTGAACCATATATATGATCACATGGTATATCAAAATAACCTTGTATTTGAGCCGAATGTAAATCCATAGCCAGAACTCTATCTACTCCTGATTTCTCGAGTAAATTAGCAGTAAGTTTTGCTGTTATAGACTCTCTCCCTGAAGTCTTTCTATCTGCCCTTGCATATCCAAAATAAGGAATTACAGCTGTGATTTGCCTGGCTGAGGCCCTTTTGCAAGCATCAACCATAATCATAAGTTCCATTAAACTATCGTTTACAGGAGCGCATGTAGGTTGAATTAGGAACACATCACAACCCCTAATAGATTGCTGAATTTGAACATAAAGTTCTCCATCGGCAAATCTTTTAGAAATTAGAGGCACATTTTCAATCCCTAAGTATGATGCAATTTCTTCGGCTAATTTAGGATTTGTTGATCCACTTACTAGCCTTAATCTACTATTCGCAAGATTAAATTTAGATTCTTTATTCTGCACTGCCGTGATAAAACTCGTCACGAAATTAGCAATATAAAACTATATTCTTATCGTAGTCGTTTATGTGAATTTCGCAAAAGATAATGACTAGATCTTTTCAAAAGTCATATCTCTTAAGAAAAAAATTAAATTTAATTAATAAAAACTAAAGTTTACCTAAATTAAAACTACTAGGAATAATATTTGTCAAAAAAAAAAAATTTGTTTATGGTTGAATTTAGAGAATTAAAATCACGTTAAGTGTAAAGAATCAAAATATATTGAAAACATGCCTATAGAGTCAATTATTGCAAGAAAATCATGTGGCATACTAATGCATCCCACATGTATTCCGGGAGGGAGAGTATGTGGAACTTTTGGGAAAGGAGCTAAAGAGTGGATAAAAAAACTTCATAAGCATGGAATTGAATACTGGCAATTTTTACCTCTTACACCCACTGACTCTACAGGTTCTCCATATAGTTCCCCATCTAGTTTTGCACTAAATCCATGGTTTTTGGATATAGATGATTTAATCGAAAAAGGTTTTATCTTCATTTCAAATAAAGAAAATCTAGGGCCAACTAATCAGAACAAAGATCATTTTGATTTTAATATTGCTGATGACTTAACAAAAAAATTAGGAGTCCTCCTTTTGCAAGGTTGGAGTTCACAATCTGAAGAAAGAAAAACTAATTTTAACAAATGGATCAGTAGTAATTCTTGGGTTGAAGATTATGCAACATTTGTTGTTATCAGAGAGGAATTTAATATGTTGCCTTGGTGGGAATGGCCGCAAGAATTTAAAATAAAAAATAACAGTTTCTTAAAATCGTGGATTAAGAAAAAAAGTGAAGAAATACTTATTAAAAAATTAATACAGTGGCATCTTGATGAGCAATGGAGTGTCATTAAAAACTTTGCAAAATCAAGAAATATTAAGCTTATAGGAGATTTACCTTTTTATGTCTCAAGAGACAGTGCAGATGTGTGGAGTAATAAATCATTATTTTCAATTTTTAAAAATGGAGATTTAATCTTTCAAAGTGGTGTTCCACCTGATTATTTTTCATCAACAGGACAATTATGGGGAACCCCAACTTACTTTTGGTCAAAACATAAGAGGACAAATTTCGATTGGTGGAGAAAAAGATTTCAAAGGCAATTTGAACTTGTGGACATATTGAGATTTGATCATTTCAGGGGTTTAGCTGGTTACTGGAGAGTTAATGGCAGTTCTAAAACGGCAATTATTGGGAAATGGATAAATTCCCCAGGTAGAACATTATTAAAAAAAGTAAAAAAGGATTTAGGGTGTAACTATTTACCAATTATTGCAGAGGATCTAGGAGTAATAACTCCAGATGTAGAGAAATTAAGGGAAAAGTTTGAACTGCCCGGCATGAAAATATTACAATTTGCTTTTGATGGCAATGAAGGCAATCCTTATTTACCTAAGAATATTGAGGGAGAAAATTGGGTTGTTTATACAGGTACTCACGACAACTCAACTTCTGTTGCATGGTGGGAAAATTTAGATTATGAATCAAAAAAAAGAATAAAAGATGAGTATAAATTTTCAGAAAATCCTTCTTGGGATTTAATAGAAATTGGCATGGAGACAAATACTAATCTCTTTATCGCTCCTTTACAAGATCTATTATCTCTAGACGATTCAAGTAGATTAAACAAACCAGGAACCACAAAAAATAACTGGAAATGGAAGTTAAATCGTCCTTTAGAAGAAATAGAAGATAATATAAAAATTTTTAGTGACCTAGGAAATAATTCTGGGAGAACTCTAAAGTAGAACTTGTTAAAAATTAGTTATCAATGATTTGATTTTCAATATTTTGAATCTCAATAACATTTACATTTAAAATAAAGTATCTCTTTAGTATAAATATAGTTAGAACTAATATTAAAAAATACAAAAGACTTCCTTGCCATGTATTAATAAGATCTAATTTCCTGAACATAAAATCCTTTCCCTTTTTCTTTAAAAATTTTTTTTCTTTAACTGCTAAATTTAATAATGTATTTTTTTTTAATACTAAGCATTCCTCTAATTTAATTAATATAGATCTTATAAAAGGATACTCTGGCCTAATATTTTTATTGTTATTTTCAATAGAATTAATTATTCGTTCAGGAATTTTTGAAATGTATGACAATTCTTGAATTGTAAGGTTTTGTTGAATTCTTGCTTCTTTTACTAACTTTGCAATTTCTAAATATTGGTCAACCAATCCAGGACTAAAATCTTTATTTTTTTTAGATTTTTTATTAAATAGAAATAGATTTTTCAAAATATTCATTTAATCATGCAAAGCTAAATAATCGTTTTACTTCTCATTTTTAGAACAATACTAATAGAATTGAAATCGTTGATAAGTTTATTAGATATAAATATTAAAATTAAACTGTAGAAATAATATTTTGAACCGCACTTTTTGCGATATTCAGAGGGCTAAAAGTATCTCTAATTAAAGCTAAAAGTTTTTTCGCATCAGTAAATTCTAATTTTTCATCTTTTATGAGACTTAAAAGTAGATTCTTTCTAACTTCAGCTCCTTTTTTACTAACAAATAATTTCAATCCCGCGTTCGCAACAGGTATGAGGTCTGAATTAATATTCTCTGAATCTTTAAATAAAATATTTAACAAACTTTCAACTTTTTCTATTTGAATGTGGCCTTTTTTATCAAAAACGACTTCTAAAAGGATTTCTAAAATTTCTTCGGAATTATCGGTCAGTAGTTTTTTAGCAATATATGGATAAGCTATTTTTAAAATTTTAAATTCAGGATCTAACCTTAGTGCTAAACCTTCTTGACTAACAACGGCTCTTATTATTAAGGCAAACCTACTTGGAACTCTGAAAGGATAGGAATACATTAGTTTTGAGAATTTATCAGTTACATTTTTGAGATTAAAATTACCAACCTCAGCGCCAAAAGAGCCTCCCAGAACTTCTTTTAATGGTTCAACAAGTTTTTGAAGATCTTGTTCTTTGGTTAAAAAACCTAATTTCTGAAAATCTTCAGCGAGAAGATAATATTCTTCGTTTATTATGTGAACAATTGCCTTAATAAGAGTAAGTCTATCTGAATTTGTAATAGTATCCATCATTCCGAAATCAACATAAGCTAAATTCCCACAATCTGCATTTCCTCCTTTGAGAGCAAACATATTTCCTGGATGTGGGTCTGCATGAAAATATCCAAATTCAAATAATTGCTGCAGTCCACTGATGACACATGTTTTTATAAACGAAGAAGGTATTAAGTTATTTTCCTCTAGTAAAGCTCGATCTCTTAACTTAACTCCATCAATCCAAGATGTTGTGATTATCCTTTTGGATGAAAACTGTTTTTCTAATTTAGGAATAAAAATATTTGGGTTTTCTTTGAATAAATTTGCAAATCTCAAAGCATTTTCGGCCTCTTTTTGATAGTCAATTTCATCAAACAGTGCCTTACCAAATTCATCTATTATTTCTCCAATTCCAACACCAATATTTAATGGCAAGAGTGGGGATAAAAAAGTGGCTAAAAACCTTAAGATTACAACATCCCTTCTTATCAGAAAGTATAAATTTGGCCTCTGTACTTTCACAGCTAGATAAGAATTATTTATTTTTGCTTTATAAACTTGACCTAAGCTTGCTGAAGCAATAGGACTATCTGGAAACTCTTCAAATAATTCATTAGCAGGGGATCCAAGTTCCTCTTCAATGATTTTTAAAGCAATTTTTTGATCAAATGCTGGAAGGTTATCTTGTAATTTTGTAAGTTCTGTAAGCCAATCTTGTCTAACAAGATCTGGCCTAGTTGAGAGTGCTTGGCCTAATTTGATAAAACAAGGTCCTAAATCCGTTATTACATCAAAAAGATATTTCGAAAGATTTTTTTGTACATTTTTATTTTTACTGTTACCTTGAAAAAGTATTCTTAAAAAAAGAAAAATAAAAGTTAAAAGGATATATAAAACTCTTGGGATAAAAATCCATGGTCTCAAAATCAACCAAAGTAAGTCATCTTTTGCTGAATATTTCGAATAAGATCTTTTCATTAAAATTAAAAAAAATCAAAAAAGATTACTACATATTCCATTCTATATATGTCAATAATACTTTATGAGCATTTCATCTTTTCTAACTAAAAAGTTTTCAAAGTCCTTATTCTTTCCCTCTCATAACAGAGGGGCAGCTTTACCAAAGAAATTAGTGAAGTTATTAAAATATCCACCTGGGTATTGGGACTTGCCCGAACTACCAGAAATAGGCTCCCCGCTTTCCCAAAGCGGATTAATTGCTAAATCTCAAAGAGAATTCTCCGATAAATTTGGCGCTAAAGGATGTTTTTTTGGAGTTAATGGAGCTTCCGGATTAATACAATCAGCAGTAATTGCAATGGCAAATCCAGGCGAAAATATCCTGATGCCTAGAAATGTTCATATAAGTGTTATAAAAATCTGTGCGATGCAGAATATAAATCCAATATTCTTTGACCTAGATTTTTCTTCAGAAACGGGCCATTACAAACCATTAACAAAAAGCTGGTTGAAAAATGTATTTAAAAAATTAAATTTTGATGAGAATAAAATTGCAGGGATTATTCTTGTAAATCCCTCTTATCAAGGTTATACCGGAGATTTAGAGCCTTTAATAGATTGTTGTCATCAAAAAAATTTACCTGTTTTAGTTGATGAAGCCCATGGTTCATATTTCCTATTTTGTAAAAACCTTAACTTACCAAAATCGGCTTTAACAGCAAACGCTGATTTAGTCGTTCACTCTTTGCATAAGTCGCTCAATGGATTAACTCAAACGGCGGTACTTTGGTACAAAGGGAATCTAATAAATGAAGGTAATTTAATCAAAAGTATTAATTTGCTGCAAACTACCAGTCCAAGTTCCTTATTACTTTCCTCTTGTGAAGAGTCCATTAGGGACTGGCTTAACAAAAAAAGTTTATCAAAATATCAAAAAAGAATTTTAGAAGCAAAAAGTATTTATAAAAAATTAATACAAAAAAATATTCCTCTAATAGAAACTCAAGACCCCTTAAAAATAGTATTAAATACTTCCAAGGCTGGAATTGATGGCTTTACTGCTGATAAATTTTTTTATAGAAATGGCCTTATTGCTGAATTACCAGAAATGATGACTCTCACTTTTTGCTTAGGATTTGCAAATCAAAAAGATTTTCTTAATTTATTTTTAAAATTGTGGAATAAATTACTATTAAGTTCAAAAAAATTTAAAAGTTTAGAAGTACTCCAATCGCCCTTTAAATTAGTTCAAACACCCGAGATTGAAATTGGAATTTCTTGGAGAAGTGAGTCTAGAAGTATTCCTTTCTCGCAATCATTAAATAAAATATCTGGAGATATTATTTGCCCTTATCCTCCTGGAATTCCTCTTCTAGTTCCTGGAGAAAAAATTGATATCGATAGGTTTACTTGGATAAATAATCAAAGTTTATACAATAAAGATCTGTTAAATTTTAATATAAGAGTAATAAAAACATAGAAATTTGATATGAGATTAAGAAGCGGATTACTTATAGGAATTTTTGGTTTGATTGTTGTTTTGTTGGGGGGATGGTTTTTCACATTGGCAATAACTTTGCTTACTTATTTAGCATCATTGGAATTTTTTAGAATGGCCGAATTTAAAGGAATTAGACCAGCTACGAAAACCACATTATTTTCATCTTTCATTATTATTATTTCCACTTATCTTGAGAGTATTGGTTTTCTTGAAGGAGAAATATCAAATTCAATTTTGCCTATCTGTTCAGTTGGAATATGCACTTGGTTACTTTTACAACCAAAACCCGGAACAATTTCAGATATTGCAGCCTCAATTTTTGGGTTATTCTATTTAGGGTTTTTACCTAGTTACTGGATTAAGTTAAGGGGATTAGATTCAGTGATAATAAATTCTAATCAAGGGTTTTTTTCATTTGAAAACTTATCAAATACTACAGGTCTTCATTTAACTTTAACTTCTTGTTTTTTAATTGTAGCTAGTGATATTGGTTCTTATTTCATTGGGAAGTTATTTGGTAAGACCTCGCTTTCTCCAATATCTCCCAGCAAAACTATAGAAGGTTTAATTGGAGGAATATCCTGTTCAATTTTACTAGCAATATTTTTTGCATTTTTACTTAATTGGGAAAATCCTTTTTTAGTTGGAATCTTATATGGAATTTCAATTTCTCTTATGGCATTAGTTGGAGATTTAATTGAATCAATGATGAAAAGGGATGCAAAAATAAAAGATTCTGGAACTTTTTTACCCGGACATGGAGGTATTCTTGACAGGATTGACAGTTACATCTTCACTCCATCTGTTTTGTATTACATTTTTATCATTCTCAAATATCTAAATTAACACTAAAAATTTTTTATTCCAAAAAATAATCTTGGATAATTTTACTAGATAATGATGGCAGATCTATATGAGGAAGATGACCACAGTTTTGCAACCCTACAAAATTTAATTTTTCAATTTTCCTTATATTTTTAATCTCTTTTTTTCCAAGAATGCGATCATTTTCACCACATACTGTTTTAATTGGGATATTTTGGATATATTTATGAGTTCCAGCAAAACCTCCGCTTTTTGCAAATGATGCCAGTGAATTCCTCCATCCTTTACAACCTAGATGAATTGAAGCAATTTGCTCTTCCATCTCACCTACACATTCATTAGGAAAAGCAAATGCTTGCCTACAAAGACTTTTTCTGACCTGAGGCAATGCAAGAAATGAGGCGCCTATTTGATTAAGAGGGAAAGGGATACTCTTAGGTTCTCCAAATAGTCCAGCGGGGGATAGAAGGATTATTTTATCTATAGAATCAGGAATTTCAAAAGCAAGTTTTAAAGCTGTTGAGCCTCCCATAGAGGCACCAATTATTTTTAGGTTCTCTGTTAATTTTAAAGTCTTAAGGAGATCAATTAAAAACATAATTATTTTCGAGGAATTATATTCATTTGTTGCGCACCTAGGACTAAAACCAAAACCTAAAAGATCAGGAACTATAACTTGGAAATTTCTTTTTAATGTTTTATAAATTCTCCTAAACTCTAAAAAACTACTGTCAAAGCCATGAAGAAGAAGTATGGGTTGACCTTTTCCTCCAATAACTACAGGAAATTTTAAAAAGTTCCAGTTTTGATTGAGTTTTATCCACTTAACATCATTTGCCAAATAAACACCTAATGGATCTAATATTGAAAATTTGGCACTTTCAAAAAATTCCACATTTAAATCATTTAATTTTTCAAAATGGTTTTTAGTCAAAAAATGATTATATTTTAATTTTTTGTTGTTCAAAATTTGCAATGAGCTTTACTATGTCCTGTTTATGAATTTCAAAAGGCAAAAAGTGGATCTCAGATTTTTCTCGACAAGTAAAATCAGCAATTTTATCTAAATTATTATTTTCAAAAACATTTATTCCAAGTTGTGAAATAGTAGTTGGCAAATTCAATTCTTTCATAAGAAACAACAATTGTTTAATTGATTGATCAGCTAATTTATTATTATTTTTCATTTCTTCTAGTCTTAATTGCAATAATAATCCAACCCCAACGATCTCACCATGTAAAAATTTATTTGGGTTGATTATCTGAGTAATTGCATTATGAATGGCATGTGCAGCAGCAGTCCTACACTTTTCTCCCCCAAGACCACCTACTAATCCTGCTGTGAGTCCACAAGCCTCAACAGTATTTCGCCATGAAGGATTGTTTTCAAATTGAGCTTTGAATGCTTTTTCTCCATCTATTAATAGTTGATCTCTTAAAACTCTTGATATCTGAATCGCTTGTTGAACAAGACCATCTTCTATTGTTGAACTTGTTATTGAGGATTCATACCATTTTGCCAAAGCATCTGCTATGCCACTAGCAAGTGTTCTAGATGGAGCTGTTTGAATAAATTTATGATCATAAACTAAAATTTTTGGACAAGTTCTTAATAAAACATCCTTTATGAATTGGCCGTCTTTTGTATAAATATTTGATAAGGCTGTCCAACCTGCACATGTAGAGGCGCTAAGTGGCACTGTAATGCAAGGAATATTGAGGATCTCTGCTATGTATTTCCCAGAATCTAGAACTTTGCCACCTCCAGCTGCAATAACAGCATCATGATTATTCTTTAGAATTATATTCTTTACTCTTGAAATGTCTTCATAACAACAATCAAATTTTAAATTAGCAAAATTAACATTGAGATTTTGATTTTTTAAATCATTAAAAATTTTATTCCTCAGAATATTAGTATTGTGCCCCCTACCCAAAATTAATGGACTTTTAGTTAATTTAGTAATTTGGGGTAAAGATTTTTGCCAAGCATAATTTCCCCTAAAAATAATTTCTGGAGAGATTGACTGCATATTTACTTTGAGTAACTAGAAGTTAGCACTTGCTAATTCTTGAGGAGATTCTTCAGAAGAGATATTAATCGTAACTTTTTTATTATCATCTATATCAACTAAAGCTTGATCTCCATCCTTTATTCTTCCAGAAAGAACTTCTTCAGCTAAGCTGTCCTCTAACAAGCGCATAACCGCTCTTCTTAAGGGTCTTGCTCCATAAGAAGGATTATACCCTTCTTCAACAAGTCTTTCTTTGAAAGCGTCAGTTACGCTTAATTTAATGCCCTTATCTTGTAATCTTGCAAAAACCTCTTGCAACATTATTTCAGCAATTTCTTTAACCTCATTTTTAGATAGTTGCCTGAATACGATTATTTCATCAAGCCTATTTAAAAACTCAGGCCTGAAGTATTGCTTTAATTCTTCATTAACTAGAGATTTAATTCTATTATATTGGCTATCTTCAACAGAATCACCAGAGAACTCAAATCCTAATCCGCCGCCTCCTTTTTCAATAACTTTTGAACCAATATTAGAAGTCATTATTAGTAAAGTATTTTTGAAGTCAACAGTTCTACCCTTGGAATCTGTTAATCTGCCGTCTTCAAGAAGTTGCAATAGTAAATTAAATACATCTGGATGAGCTTTCTCAACTTCATCGAATAAAACAACTGTATAAGGTCTCCTTCTGACTGCCTCTGTAAGTTGACCACCTTCATTAAAACCTACATATCCAGGAGGAGAACCTATAAGTTTACTAACTGTGTGTCTTTCCATAAATTCTGACATATCTAATCTGATCATTGCATCTTCGCTACCAAAGAAATATGAAGCTAATGATTTAGTTAATTCAGTTTTACCTACTCCAGTAGGACCTGAAAAAATAAAACTTGCGATAGGCCTATTAGGATTTTTTAAACCAACTCTTGCTCTTCTAATTGCTCTAGAAACAGCTTTTACAGCTTCATCCTGTCCAATTAACCTTTGGTGCAGTGTTTCCTCCATATTTAGGAGCTTAACGGATTCGGTTTCAGTTAATTTTTGAACAGGTACACCGGTCCAAGATGCAACGATATGTGCTACGTCTTCTTCACTAACCATAGGGTTTTGTAAAAGTTTAGAGTCACTTTTTGCTAAGTTTGATTCTATATTAGTTTCATCTTGAGATGTAGATTCTTTTTTACTTTCAAGTACCTCTTTAATTTTGGCTGACAATTCTATCTCCTTTTCTCTTAATTGGCCAGCTTGATCAAAGTTTTGATCTCTTACAGATTCTTCCTTTTGTTTTTGAATTTGTCTTAATTCTTTATCTATTTGTTTAGCTTCAGGTGGAAGTTTAGAGTTTATTAAACGAACTCTGCTTCCTGCTTCATCAATAAGGTCTATAGCCTTATCAGGCAAGAACCTATCAGAAATATAGCGATCACCTAAATGAGCTGCAGCCTCTAAAGCATCATCAGTGATTTTAAGACGATGATGTTGTTCGTAACGTTCTCGAAGGCCTTTTAATATTTCAATTGTATCTTCAATAGATGGTTCACCAACCATTACGGGTTGGAATCTTCTCTCCAAAGCGGCATCTCTTTCAATATGTTTTCTATATTCATCAAGTGTTGTAGCTCCAATACATTGAAGTTCACCTCTGGCTAGTGCGGGCTTTAGGATATTTGCTGCATCTATAGCTCCTTCAGCTGCTCCAGCACCAATTAAAGTATGAACTTCATCTATGACAAGTATCACATTACCTGCAGATTTGATCTCTTCCATTATCTTTTTTAATCTCTCTTCAAATTCACCTCTATATTTTGTTCCAGCAACCAAAAGCCCAATATCAAGAGTTAAAACTCTCTTATCTTCAAGTATGTCAGGTACATCCCCTAGCTGAATTCTTTGAGCTAAACCTTCTGCAATAGCTGTTTTCCCTACACCGGGTTCACCAATAAGAACCGGATTATTTTTAGTCCTCCTACCTAGTATTTGAACTACCCTGTCTATTTCTGCATATCGCCCAACTACTGGATCAAGTTTTGATTCACTAGCAAGCTTTGTTAAATTCGTTCCAAATTCATCAAGGGTAGCAGTTTTTAAATTTCCCTTAGTTGAATTAGATCCACTGCTGACTTCAGCAGTTTCTCCAAGCATTCTAATTACTTGTGATCTTACTTTAGTAAGATCAATACTTAGATTTTCTAAAACCCTTGCAGCTACTCCTTCACCTTCTCTTATTAAACCGAGTAAAAGATGTTCAGTTCCTATGTAATTGTGACCTAATTGACGAGCTTCTTCAAGTGATAATTCTAGAACTCTTTTTGCTCTAGGGGTAAATGGTATCTCTACAGCAACGAATCCTGAACCTCTACCAATTATCTTTTCTACTTCTATTCTTGAATCTTTTAGATTAACACCAAGTGATTTGAGTACTTTAGCAGCAACACCTGTACCTTCTCCAATTAAACCTAATAAAATTTGCTCTGTTCCAACAAAATTATGACCAAGTCTTCTAGCTTCCTCTTGAGCAAGCATGATGACTTTAATAGCCTTTTCTGTAAATCTTTCAAACATTAGAAGATTAAATTCTTACTACTAACCTACCAGCAATATGTCAATTTTGTGTTCAGAATGAGCTTTTGTGAATACCCAAAATTATATTTTATTGAATTAAATTTAACTTTTTTAGTGATATAGCAATAAATTATAGTAATTTCAAGGATTCTGGTTATCCGAACAATTAAATTTTTAAATTATTTAGTTGTTAATTTTTTTTCTTTTAAGATTCCACTTGATCCATCTTTGTAAAAATTTTTTCTTATACCCACAGTAGAAAAATCAAAGCTATTATAAAATCTTTGAGCAATAACATTGCTTTGGGAGACTTCTAATAATAATTTATTGATATTAAGTTTTTCACATTCTTTAATTAAATATCTCATTAAAAACGTCCCAAAACCCCTTTTCCTAAATTTCTGATCCACTACAAAATAATTAATTTGAGCTTCATCAAGAACAACGTGAAAAACGCATATTCCTATCATTAAATCTGAATGTAGTAATCCAAAGACTTTTATACCTTCTTTTTTGAATTCATTAATCCATTGATTTTTGCTCCATAACGAGATCGTATTTGAATCCAATTCATAACATAAGTCAATATCTTCCTTATTTATTTGTTTAACGGATATCATCTAATAATATAGGTATTTAAAAATTTTAAATTTAAAGACATCTTAAAATTATGACATGTCTTGCATAAACCAATTTAGATTTCTCTCATGGAAGAAAAAAAATCCTTTTTAAAAGAAAAAATTGACCTTAAAAGTCCTAATAAAAATATCGTACCTATTACTACATCTATCTGTAACGATGGCAAATTATCTATAGGTGGATGTTCTATTGAAGAATTAGTTAAAAAATATGATTCTCCACTCTACATCTTAGATGAAAAAACTCTAAGAAGCTCTTGTAGAGCTTACAAACAAGCATTGGAAAAGCATTACCCAGGAAAGTCATTACCAATATACGCGTCCAAGGCAAATAGTTCTCTATTTATGAGTAACCTTATTTCCTCGGAAGGCTTAGGACTAGATGCCGTATCAGAAGGAGAATTATTAACTGCTCTTAAAGGTGGAGTCCCAAACAAAAAAATTGTTTTTCATGGTAATAATAAATCAGACAAAGAAATAGAGTTTGCGGTTAGAAACAATATTAAGGTGATTGTAGATAATGATTATGACTTAGAAAGATTAGAAAAACTATCAAATTCATTTAGTCGTGACTTAGAAATAATGATTCGCTTTACCCCTGGTTTAGAGTGCCACACTCACGAATACATTAGAACCGGATCATTTGATAGCAAATTCGGTTTCGGAATTGAATATTTAAATATTTTATTTGCCAGAATCAATGATACAAAACATCTAAAGTTGAAAGGATTACATGCTCATATTGGTTCTCAGATTTTTGAACTAGACCCACATAAAGACCTTGGAGAAATAATGGTAAATGTTATTTTAGAAGCCAAAAAATTTGGCCATAATATTGACAAATTGAACGTAGGTGGGGGTTTAGGAATTAAATACACTGTGAATGATAGCCCCCCTTCAATTGATGAATGGGTAAAAACAATTTCCACCTCAATTGTTAATGCTTGTAAAAAAAACAATTTAGAATTACCTACATTAATGTGTGAGCCAGGAAGATCTATAGTATCTACAGCAGGAATAACAATTTATAAAATTGGGGCTTTTAAAGAAATCCCTGGAATTAGAACATATTTATCTGTTGATGGAGGGATGAGTGATAATCCAAGACCAATAACATATCAATCAAATTATTCTGCATGCCTAGTAAGTAATCCTTTAAATATAAATTCCAAAAATAAATACACTATCGCTGGGAAGCACTGTGAATCAGGCGATGTGTTGTTTAAGGAGATAGAACTAGCAGATTGCAAAACAGGTGATCTAATATGTGTATTTGGTACTGGTGCATACAATATTTCAATGAGTTCCAACTACAACAGGATTCCAAGACCTGCCGCAATACTAGTATGTGATGGTGAAGCAGAGATCATTCAAAGGAGAGAAAGTCCATTTGATCTTTTGAAATATGATGTGTTACCTGATCGCTTTATTAAACAAAATTAGGTACATTTAAATTAATTTTGTTTTTAATGTGAATTTCTGGGGGATTATAAATTTAAAGCTTTTATTAGATGTCTTATTTGCTATTGGGTTTGGAATATTATTATTTTCTAGAGTAAAAGAACAGAGGACATTGTGGCTTCTAAGAGGTTATTTATTTTTAGTTTCGTTCGCATGGTTTATACAAAGATTTGCCTATCTCCCATTAACATCTAAATTAATTGATGCTGTAGTTCTCGCTTGTTCTCTTTCCTTAGCCATACTTTGGCAGGGAGAGCTAAGAAGATTAATGGAATTACTAGGAACTGGAAGGTTAGCTGTTTTATTAGGAAATCCGCCAAAAGAATTTAGAGCAACCTCAACAACCATTACTCAGCTAGTAGATACTGCGGGTAGACTTTCTCAGAATAGAAGAGGAGCTTTAATAGTTGTTGATTTAGGAAGTGATTTACGGCCCGAAGATTTTTTATATTCAGGTACAAACATTGAGGCGCAATTATCAACAGACCTTTTAATAAATCTTTTTGCTACAGATACACCTTTGCATGATGGAGCTGTTCTCGTTAAAGGTAACAAAATAATATCAGCGGGAGTAATACTTCCTCTATCGAGGCAAGGAATTAGTAGATATGGCACAAGACATTTAGCTGCATTAGGAATAACAGAAAGATTCGATAGGTGTATTTGTATTGTTGTTTCTGAAGAGACCGGTACTTTATCGTTAGCAAACCAGGGGAAACTTGAAAGACCAATTACCAGTAGCAGATTACAAGAACTTCTCGTAAATCTAATTGGAAACCAAAATTCAATTGGAACAAGTAAATCATCATTAAGTAAAAACTCTTCACACCAAAAGACAAAAACAGGTGATAAAATTATCAGTGATTTCAATGAAAAAGAGTCTAATAAATCAGAAGTCTTTACCAACAAAAAGGATTAACTAATGAGTTTTGGCAAAATAATTGACAAGAAAAATAATGACTTATCCAAAAGAATAGATAAGCAGAGAGTTCCAGAACATGTTGCAATAATCATGGACGGGAATGGAAGATGGGCTACTAAAAAAGGTTTACCTAGAACATTTGGCCATAACAAGGGAGTTAGTGTGTTAAAAGAAATTATTAAAGCATCAAAAAAGTTAAGTTGTAAGGTGCTAACTGTTTATGCTTTTTCAACTGAAAATTGGTCAAGACCAACGCAAGAAGTTGATTATCTCATAAATCTTTTTAGCGAAGTTCTGAGAAACGAAATAAAAGAGATTCATCAAGAGTCAATTAAGATAAAATTCATCGGTGATCTTACTCCTTTCCCAGAGAATTTAAAAAAAATAATCTACAATTCAGAATCATTAACTAAAAACAACGAGAGCTTATTATTAAATGTTTGCGTTAATTATGGAGGTAGGCAAGAAATTGTAAAAGTTGCAAAACGACTTGCACTAAAATCTTCTATTGGGGAAATAAAACCTAGTGAAGTTAACGAAGAATTATTTAATTCAGAATTACTAACTAAAGGAATTAACGATCCTGAATTACTAATTAGAACAAGTGGAGAAAAAAGGATAAGTAATTTTCTTTTATGGCAATTAGCTTATTCAGAAATTTATATATCTGATGTGCTATGGCCAGACTTCAATGAGTTCGAATTCCATAAAGCAATAATTGATTACCAATCAAGGAATAGACGTTTCGGCGGTATAGAATCATTACAAGATGAATCTTGTAATGATTCTTCATGTTCTTCCTAGCAAAAAAATGACTAATTCCAATAATCAGGTTTATAGCGAAATTAGGTTTGATTGGGATAGAAAGGAGATATTAAAGATTCTTAATATGCCTCTTATCGATTTAATGTGGGAATCACAAACCATTCACAGGAAATTTAACAAATACGATATTCAATTAGCATCATTGTTCAGCGTGAAAACTGGTGGATGTGAGGAAAATTGTTCGTACTGTAGCCAATCAATTTATAGTGCTAGCGAAATCAAAAGTCATCCACAATTTCAAGTTGAAGAGGTTTTAGCAAGAGCTCAAATAGCAAAAAATGAGGGTGCAGATAGGTTTTGTATGGGTTGGGCGTGGAGAGAAATTAGAGATGGGAAATCTTTTAATGCAATGTTAGAGATGGTTAGCGGCGTAAGAGATTTAGGAATGGAAGCATGTGTTACTGCAGGGATGCTTACAGAAGAACAAGCTTCCAAACTCGCTGAGGCAGGTTTAACCGCGTACAACCACAATCTTGATACTAGTCCAGAGTATTATAAAAATATTATTACAACTAGAACTTACGAAGACAGGCTAGATACTATCAAGAGAGTTAGAAATGCAGGAATAAATGTATGTTGTGGAGGGATAATAGGTTTGGGTGAAACTAATGGCGATAGAGCATCTCTTTTGAAAGTGCTTTCAAACATGGACCCACACCCTGAAAGTGTTCCTATAAATTCATTAGTAGCTATTGAAGGTACTGGTTTAGAAGATAATCAAGAAATTGATTCTATTGAAATGATAAGGATGATAGCTACAGCTAGAATTCTTATGCCTAAAAGTAAAATAAGATTAAGTGCAGGGCGAGAAAAGCTTTCAAAAGAAGCCCAAATTTTATGTTTTCAATGTGGGGCAAATTCAATTTTTTATGGAGATGAGTTACTCACAACTTCAAATCCATCTTTTCAATCAGACAGAAAACTTCTTAAAGAGGTAGGGGTATCATTTAACAAAGATTTTGAAACTCCTGAAAAAACATTATCTTCTTTATGAAAGGCAAAAATTATAAAATAGTTTCTCTTTACTCTTTCTTCCCATTTCAAGAAAACTTAATTATTGATCTAAAAAATAAATTATTAGAACTCGAAAATGAAAACGATCTTTCAGGTTTACTAATCTTTGCAAGTGAGGGCATTAATGGAACTATTTGTGCTGATAACAATGTAATTGATATTGTTATCGATTTAATTATTAAATATGCAGATAATAGAAATTTGAATATTAAAGTAAACTTTTCAAAAAAGAAAGTCTTCAAAAAATTAAAAATCAAAATCAAGAAAGAAATAGTTACCATGGGTGTCCATCAAATAAACCCTTCAGAACATAATGGGACCTATATAAAATCAGCTGATTGGAATAAGTTAATTAAAAATCAAAATACAATAGTCATTGATACTAGAAATCATTATGAGATTTCTATAGGTACATTTCAGAACTCTATAAACCCAAATACAAGAAATTTTAGCGAATTCCCCAAGTGGGTAGATGATCATTTAGATAGCCACTTAGAAAATAAAGAATCTACAAATATAGCAATGTTTTGTACCGGAGGAATAAGATGTGAAAAAGCTACAAGTTTGCTGAAAAAAAAAGGTTATAAAAATATTTATCACCTACAAGGGGGCATCCTTCAATACCTTGATGACACGCCAAAAGAAAAAAACTTATTTGAAGGTGAATGTTATGTTTTTGATAAAAGAGTAGCTTTAAATCAAGAATTAGAGGAAGGCTCCTACTCAATTTGTCATGCATGTGGAATGCCAGTTTCAATTCAAGATCAAGAAAGAAAAGAATATAGAAAGGGTATCCAATGTCATTTCTGCATAGACCAATTCAGTGATGTTGATAGAAAAAGGTTTGAAGAAAGACAAAAACAAATCGATAGATTAAAAGTGGAAAATCATAAAATCTATAAGGACTAATTTTCAAAATCATGAAAGTTGAAGAATTAGAAAAATTAGCAGGTACCATTGGATTATTAATTAAAATTCAAGTTAGAGAAGCCCTCGGATTATGTTTCTTTAGAATCGTTATAGCAGAACAGAAAGATAACATAATTAAGATTTGGGCCGAGATGAAAGGTTGGACTTTTTTAAATAAGCAAGGTATTCAGCTTGATACATTAAGAATCCTGAGCAAATCACCGTCTTTTGTTTCAGAAATAATATGGGCAACAACTATGGCTTGGGCAATTGAAAAAAAATCAAGCAACAAAGTAAGACTTTTAGCTATTTTTGATAGTGAAGGATATAGTAAAAAACTTGTAAGATATTTCCAGTTAATAGGATTCAAAATTGTAAAAGAAGTTGGTTCTAGCCCAGTAGATCTTTTATTAAGATTGGTTTGGGGCGGTGCAGGTACCCTCATGAACGGGGAATGTATTTCCATATTGAAAAAACTTGAAAAAAAACTCTCTTTAATTGAAGAAAGTTAACCCGCATGATAACTACTTCTAACTAAAGGTCCAGAAGATACTTTTTTGAATCCTAATTCCTTAGAGAAGCGATATAAATATTCAAACTCTGATGGATCCCAATATTTCTTAACTGCTAAATGATTGAATGAGGGCCTTAAATATTGGCCAATTGTAATTTGATCACAATCTATTTTTTTAAGATCAAAAATTGTATTTTTTATTTCATCCAATGTTTCCCCAAGACCTAACATAATTCCTGATTTAGTTTGAATATGAGGAGCAATATCTTTTGACTTTTTTAGTAAACTAAGAGATTTTTTGTAATTTGCACCCCGCCTAACTTCTTTTTGCAGTCTTTCAACAGTTTCAAGATTATGATTAAAGCAAATTGGATCTTTTTCTAAAATCATTTTCAATCTCTCAGTTTGAAGGTTATTAGTCTCATCAAAATTTTTGCCCCCACCCCATAAATCAGGAGTTAAAACCTCTATTTTAATTGTTGAATCAATTTTTCTAATCTCATCAATTGTAGATATAAATAAATTCGCACCATGATCAGGGAGATCATCTCTAGCTACAGATGTCAAAACAACATATTTCAAATTTAGTACTTTCACTGCTTCAGCGACTTGAGTACATTCATCAATATTGATAGAACTAGGTCTACCTTTATTTACCTGACAAAAGGCACAGGAACGAGAACATATCGATCCACCCAGCAAGAAAGTGGCCGTTCCTGAGGCGTAACATTCTGCTCTATTTGGACATCTTGCTTCTTCACAAATAGTATGAATATTTGATTTTTTGATGAGTGTTTGTATTTTTTCGAATTCTGAAGCTTTACTAATAGGAAATTTAATCCAAGAGGGAAGTCTTAAGATTTTTTCTTTCTTGATTAGATTATTGTCTCTCATTTTCTAATTTAGATTTGTTCTGCCTTCTAACGCTCTTGCAAGTGTAACTTCATCCACATATTCAAGTTCACTGCCCATTGGGAGGCCATATGCAATCCTCGTAACTTTAGTAAAAGGGGTTAACAATTTTCCAATATAAAGACTTGTTGTATCTCCCTCAACACTGGGGGTCAATGCCAATATGATCTCATCTATTTCAGACTTACTAACTCTTTCTACCAAGCTTCTTATTTCTAAGAGTTCAGGGCCAATAGAATCCATTGGGGATATTAAACCACCAATAACATGGTAAACACCTTTAAATTCCCTTGCGCGCTCCAAAGCAAGCAAATCTTTAGTTTCTGCTACTACACAGATTATTTTTTGATTTCTTTCAGTATTTTTACAAATTTCACATTCATCTTCAGAAGTCAAATTGAAACATTTTTTGCAACGACCAACATTACTATGTGCTTCTAACAGAGCCTTTGAAAAATCTCTTATGGTACTTTCAGGTTGTTTTAAAATAAACAGGGCTAATCGTTGCGCTGTTCTTGGACCAATCCCTGGAAATTTCTCAAAATGACCAATTAATTTTGAAAGTGGTTTGGTATAAGTAATCAAAATCAAACTATTTCTAGAGATAATTTAGACGCAAAATTCTGAATTGCCATAATTGTTTGCTTTTAATGTCTTATTATGTTTTTAGTTAGTTATTTCAAACAAAAATGAAAAATATTAAATTTAACCCTTTCAAATATTTATTTTTGATTTTTTTGTGTATAACACTGAGTGCTTGTAGTGGCGGACTAAATGCGGGATTAGAAGCTTATCAAAGTCCAGATGGAAGATATGCCTTTTTGTATCCAACAGGATGGACTAGAGTAAAAGTCGATGGAGGACCTGAAATTATTTATCATGATCTAATAAATAGTAATGAAACCCTAAGTTTAGTTATTTCCGATGTAAATAAAGAGGTTCAATTAGAGCAATTAGGAAGCCCAAATGAAGTAGGTCAAACATTAATTGATAAAGTAATTGCTCCCGAAGGTTCAGGTAGAGAGGTAAAACTTATCAATGCCAATAAGCGGGAGTCATCCAATCATATTTTCTATGATTTAGAGTATGAATTAAATTTAAATGAACAGGCCAGACACGAATTAGCTACAGTCGTAATTGATAGAGGAACACTTTACACTTTCGCTGTGGGAACAAATGAAGAAAGATGGAATAAAGTTGACGGTATTTTTAGTAATGTAATTGAATCATTTAACTTTTTAATATAGTTTGGAAATTCTATACTAGATTCCTACTTGAACATTCCATAAATCAGCATATATTTTGTTCTGATTTAATAGTTTTTCATGTTTTCCGGTTTCAACTATTTTACCTTTATCAATAACAACAATATTATCCGCATTTTTTATAGTGCTTAATCTATGAGCTATTACTATAGTTGTTCTTTCTTTGGTGATTTTAGATAATGATTTTTGAATTAAAGCTTCAGTTTCATTATCAACTGAGGCTGTAGCTTCATCTAATATTAATATTGGCGCATCCTTTAGAACAGCTCTCGCCAAGGCAATTCTTTGACGTTGTCCCCCTGACAACCTCTGGCCCCTTTCCCCGACTACAGTTTTATAACCATCTGGTAATTGTTCAATAAATTTATGAGCTTCCGCAATCTTTGAAGCTTTAATAATATCTTTAAGACTTGGGTTGATTGAGCCATAAGCAATATTTTCTTGTACACTGCCATGAAATAAATAAGTTTCTTGACTTACTAAAGAAATACACTTTCTTAAATCCCTTAAATTTATATCTTTAATAGAAATTCCATCAAAGGTTATTGACCCATTATTACTATCATAAATCCTAAGTAGTAATTTTATTATTGTACTTTTCCCAGAACCAGTTAATCCAACAATTCCTAATGTTGAGTTATTTTCAATTTTAAAATTTATGTTTTTTAAAGTTAAATCTCGTCCAGGATAATTAAAATTTACATTATTAAATGTAATTTCTCCTTTAATATCTTTAGGTTCAATTTTTATTTTTCCATCTTTTATTTTTATAGGCGTATCTATGAGATCAATTACTCTATCTATTGAAGCCATAGATCTCTGAAAATCATCTAAAACATGCCCCAAAGTAGTTAAAGGCCATAATAGTCTTTGTGTGATAAACACTAAAAAACTATAAGTTCCTACATCAAGTGTCTTATTCCAAGTTTGGAAACCTCCAATTAATAGAATCGCTATAAAAGCAAATAAGATTGCAAATCTTATAAGAGGTATAAAAGCAGAAGATAATTTTATTGCAGCCTTATTACTTCTTTGATAATCGAGACTTTCTTTATTTAATCTATTTAGTTCCCATTTTTCTTTGGTAAAACTTTTTATGGTTAGAATTCCACTTAAATTATTATTAAGTCTTGATGCCAACAGTCCAGCTTTATTTCTAACATCTCTATATTTTGGAGCAAGCTTCCTTTGAAATTTAATTGATCCCAAAAATATAATTGGGATAGGAAAGAAAGCAAATAAAGCGATTTTTGGAGCGACAAAAATCATAGTGCCCCCAATTATAAAGACAGTTATAAATAACTGAATAATCTGATTAGCCCCTTGGTCTAGAAATCTCTCGAGTTGATTTATATCATCATTCAAAATCGACAAAAGCCTTCCAGTATTATCATTTTCAAAAAAATCCATATCTAATTCCTGGATATGCTCATAAGCTTTTATTCTTAATTTATGTTGCGATAGCTGAGCCAAATTTCTCCATAAAATCGAATATAAATATTCAAAGGAGGATTCCCCAGACCAAACTATTCCTGAAGCAAATGCAAGAAAAATTAATTGTGCTGGAACTTCTTTTATCCCAAAACCAGCAATCCATGAATTCTGTTCCTTCACAACGATATCGACTGCAAGACCAATTATTACAGGTGGAGCTAAATCTAATATTTTATTAATTATGGAACTAAGAAAAGCAAAAAATAGTATCCTTCTTTCTTCAATTAGATTTAAATAAAGTCTAATTATTGGATTTTGATTGTTCTTAGACTTCATAAAATAACAACTAAATTTTTCTATTATGATTTAAATTTTTTTTAGTTTCCAATTTACATTTTGTTTTTGCATCTTTATGACTTGCAGTTTGTGTAAATTCTTTGTAGTAACAATCACAAGTTTCATTCGCAATTTCTTCACTATATAACATTTCTGCTTTCATCATTTCCTCTTTGACACTCTGAAGACAAAATAATTTTATGATTGAATTTTGTTTCGTTTGAGCTAAATAATAACTATTAAAAGAATTGAATAGGATTATCAGATTCACAAAAATAAAGAATTTATATTTGCTAGATTTCATTATCTATACCTAGTTTCTAACTTTAATTTTTTTTAATTTATTTTTAGTTTCTCTATGAAGATCTCTTGGTAAATCTACCAAACTGTAATCATTAAAAATCTGTATCTTACCTATGGATCTGCCATTTATATTAGTTGAATTACATATTGAGGATATAATATTTGCAACTCTAACCCCATCAAATTTACCAAAGTTAAATTTGTAGGTTTCAAAAGAATCATTTTGATAATTATTTCTTCTATTTGAATTTCTCATACGATTATTAATATTTCTATTTGATCTATTTCGATCATTATTATTTTGTTTATTAATCCAAGAATCATCTTCATTAACAAAAAATGATTTATTACCTATTACTAAATTAATAGCCGCCATTGCAATATTTGAGTCATCCATAGAGTATTTTTCTTTTAAATTATCTAGTACATCAATAATCAAAGCTTTATTTTCTTCATTTTCATCTTTAGCTAAAGAACTCTCATTAACATTTTCTATAAGTTTCTCCATCCTTTTTTCATTTATTATTTTATTACTTGGTATATTAATTTCTTCAATCTTAGTTCTTGTTGAGTTTTCTAAGTTTCTTAGAAAATGTTTTTCTCTTTGATTAACAAATAAAATTGCTTCTCCTGATCTGCCTGCCCTTCCAGTTCTTCCAATTCTATGAGTATATGTTTCCTTGTCAAAAGGAAAATCATAATTAACAACAAGTTTTATTCTCTCAACATCCAATCCTCTAGCTGCGACATCAGTTGCAACAAGGATATTAATAAATCCTTTTTTTAATCTATCTACAGTATTTTCTCTTTGATTTTGAGGTATATCTCCATTAAGTACTGCCACAGTATGACCTGAATTCTCTAAAGCTTCAGCTATTGAAATAGTAAGTAGTTTTGTCCTTACAAAAATAATTACTCCCTCATTATTAAGTTCTAATATTCTTTTTAAAGCATCTAACTTATGATGCCTTTGTACATATAGAAATTTTTGCGAAATTAATTGAGTTTCTTTTTTGACACTTTTGATTAATATTTCTGCGGGATCATTTAGATATTTTTTTGCTATATTTCTTATCTCACTAGGCATTGTTGCTGAAAACAATACCATTTGCTTATTTTCAGGAAGTTGATCTATTATCCATTCAATATCTTCAAGAAAACCCATATTTAACATTTCATCTGCCTCATCTAAAACAAGACAATTAATATCTTTAATTTTAAAAGTCCCCTGCCTTATATGATCCATTACTCGGCCTGGTGTACCAACTACTACATCAACTTTTCTTTTCAATGCAGAAATTTGATTTCGATAGTCTGTACCTCCATATATTGCAACCGTCTTAAAATTACTAAATTCAGAACTATAACTTTTAAAAGATTCTGCCACTTGAGTTGCTAATTCTCTTGTAGGAGCCATAACTAAAACCTTGGCATTTAATTCTTTATTATCTGCAAGTTTTTCTATTAGTGGTAATGCGAAAGCTGCAGTCTTTCCTGTTCCAGTTTGTGCTTGGCCTAGTAAATCTCTGCCTAACATCAGTTCCGGAATTGCGGCTTTTTGGATTGGAGTTGGATTTTTGTATCCTTTATTTCTTAACGAATTTAAGATCGATTGATTAAACCCAAAATCGAGAAATCCATTCTCATTATCATTTCCTTTCGATACTTCAGGTGGCTGAGATTCAATTTCTTTTTTGTTCTCTAATTTCTTTAAATAAAGCAAGGAAGCATCTTCATTCTTAGATTTTTCCTGCTCCCCACCAAGAAAGTTACTATCTTTTTTTAAAGCCATCTTAAATGCCTAATAATCTTCTGATTAGGCATTCAACAAATATCTAAATTGACTTAAATTGTTGACTAGCCTTACAGAGCCGAATTATTAATCTAACATCTTGGGGTTAAGATCTTACTAATTTCTCAAAAATAGAATTTAATTTAAATAATATATATTTAGAAATTTTTTTGCTCTTGTAACAGCAGTATAAAATAACCTTCTTTCAAAATTATCTCTGCAAAAGATATTTTCATTATCTTTTTTTTCTTTTACAGCATATTTATTTCTTCTATACTTTTGGGACCACAAAATGCTTACTTTCTCAGATTCACTGCCTTGTGATTTATGGATAGTAATGGCTACTGCTGGCACAACATTTTCTAAATTAGATGGATCTATTAATGCGACAATTTCTTCGTTATTATCATTAAATTTTCTAAAAAGATATTTTCTTTTATTTTTTAAACCTATAAGTACTCCGATATCCCCATTTGATAATCCAAGTTCATTATTATTTTTTGTACACATGATCGGAACACCCTCGTTGAGAGTTTTAAGGTCATAGGGCTTTTTTTGACCCAAAACAATTTCATTCAAATATTCAACACTCCATATTCCGGAATTTTTTTCGCATAAAATCAATTGACTTTGTAAATCCAGAAATATCTTATCAACTAAATCTTTTTCATTAACCAATAAATTATCAATCCCCTCATCAAATATATATTTTTTTTTACTTAAATTTGAAGTTGAAAGATTTAACTGTTTTAGATAACTTGTAATAGCAAAAAAAAGGTCTTTTGGAATATCTTTTTCTCTACTTTTTGAAATAGTAATTTCTTTCGAATTATTATCTTTTTCTAATTCTTGTATCTTTTTATAAAGTAAAGAAAAATCATTATTAAATATTAAACTACTGATTAATGCTATATCTCCAATATTTCTATAAGTTTTTTCTAAATTTACTACACAAGATTTAATTGAATTATTATCACCATATTCAAACAAATAATTCCAGATAGAACAGTTATTTACTGGAGACAATTGATTTTTATCTCCAACTAAAATAATTTTACAGTCCTTTGCTAGTAAATTTAAAACTGATTCAATCAAATCGATATTAACCATTGACATTTCATCAATTATGAAAATATCAAGCTCTTTTAGTTTAAATTTCAACTTAAGAGATTTATTTTGAGAATTTAAAATCCATCTATGTAAAGTTTGAAACTCTATTTGGTCTAGAAATTTGCTAGAGGAAATATTTGTTTTATAGTTAAGAGCTTCTTTTAAACGAGCTGTAGCTTTACCTGTTGGCGCAGACAAACCAATATTCAAAAAGTTATCAATTCGAAGGAGTTCTAGTATTAACTTTATTATTAATGTGGTTTTACCAGTACCTGGTCCTCCTTGAAGGAAAACTAAGTTTGAATATTTAAATATATTTTTAATTTGATTAATTTTATTATGATCTTTATGATTAATCGAGTTCATTAAATTATCGGTATCTATTTTTTTTAGAAATGAATTATTAACTCTTTCTATCTTTTTTGACCATTTTGATAGAAATAATTTTCTATTTACTAATACGAATGGAGAATTAAGAGAACCTATCAAGCCAATTTTTTTTAGAATATTTATATGTTTATTAGGCCAGCCATCTTCTAATAATTCAAAGATTATTAAACTTTTATCTAGATCAATAACAGTTTCACCATTTTTTTCAAACTCTAATAAAATTTTTATTGCATCTTTTACGAAATTTCCATATTTTTTTTCATTGAATTTAAAAATACCTAAGATTAATTTAAATATATGATCATATTGGAACTTTTCAATATCTATAGTAGTTTTAGTCATACTAAAAAAGGTTATCTAAATAATTAATTCTTTTTAAAGGTGCTTTACCAATAAAAATACCAGGAGATATATCTTTGGAATTAGATTTTTCAAATAATTCAAAATCTGGCAATCCCTTTAAAAACAAATAAATGTATCCTCCTAGATTTTTATATGGTTGATAATTTTTAAGTCGCCACTTTAATAATCTATGCAATGCTAATAAATAAAGATGAGATTGCAAAGGATAATGATGTTTGATCATTTCATTTCTCATATTTTTATAGTTATAGTTTCTTGGTAAACAATCACTATTATCACTTCCAGAAATCAAATTACTTTTCCAATCAATTACCCACCATTTACTATCTTCTAATTTATTACCTACAGGTAAAACACAATCTATACATCCTGAATGAAAGCCTTTATTCATAATTTGAAGATCATTTATTTTGTTTGCATATTCTTCACCAAATTCATATTCCTGATCTAAAAAAAAGCATTTTGATATATCATTAGAATTAATATTTCTTCCTTCATAAGATAGAGTTAAATCATATTTAAGCTCCTTAATTAAGTATTCATTTGGAATATCAACTAGTTTTTTGTTTTGTAGTTCACTTCCTAAAGATATATTTATAATTCTTAAAATCGCGTCTTTTACTTTAAAAGCAAAAGAATTATCTATTTGATGAAAATTCAATTCCTCAACAATTATATCAATTAATTTTTGATTATTATCGTTTCTAAATTCAAATCTTTCTATTATTTTGTGCAGGCAAGTACCAGCAATAATTCCTTTTGGAAAGTCACTTAAGGGATTTGGATAAGAAAAATAATTAGGATAATTCGTTATTTTCCCAAGATTAGAATCTTTGATGACTGATATATTATCTTCATAATCCTTATATTGATTAATGACTGCATCAATATTTTTATCTTTACGTATCCAAGAAGAATAACTTGAATAAGAAATAAATTGATCAGAATTAAATTCTTTAGATATTTTTTTATTAACATTATCGATTTTCCAAAGATTATTATTCAATCGGTTGGTTTGGAACTTTGTAAAGATTTCTTTTATTTTCTCTTTTTCTAAGCTGAATTTAAAATTAGACTTGTAACTATTGATATTTTCCAAATTATTAAGTAAATCATTATTTAAAATATTGTTTGTATCTTCTATATCATTAAAAACTATAAGTTTATATTTACTCCTTGTAAGTGCTACATAAATTAACCTCTCACTCTCTTTAAATAAATCTTCTTCTTCTATTAATTTAAATTTTTCAACCTTCGCGTAATTATTAGAAATATTAATGTATATGTTTCTATCACTATTTGATTTCCAAAGAGGGCCTTTAATTTTATTTGAATTATTTGTAATAATTGAAAGATATGGACATAGGACCATTTCAAATTCGAGGCCCTTACTACTATGAATGGTAGAAAGATTTATTCCATTTTGAAGATTATAATCTTTCGTCAAAAAATCTTCTCCAGTACAAACTCTTAAAATATGATCTAACTGATTTTTATACCATTTGAAAACTTTATTGAGATTAAAATCATTATTCATTAATTCAATTTCAACAATTTCAGAAAGTTGAAATAAATTTGAATTTAAATCGGAATCTTGAATAATCGAGGATGACTTGTAATTTATAAGGAGTTCATTAAGGATGTTCAAGAAACCTTTTTCTCTTAGTTCCTGAGACCAAGTAATACATTTATTAATTAAAATTTCTAAATTATTACTAATTCCATTATCAAGTAATTCGTCTAATTCTATTTCTATAAACTTTGAAGTAGCAAGCAAAGTTATATTTTTTAAAAGCCTAGGATTTAATAAACATTCAATGAATAAAAATATTAAAGAACTTGCTTCTGTATCAAAAATATTTTGTTTATTTTGAATTTTGCATGGAAGGTTAAACTGATTTAATTTTTTTTTAAAATCTAAGCATTGCGAATTATTTAATGTAAGAATCGCAATTTTATTAATATCAATTTCATTATTATTTAAAATAAAGTTAACTATGTAATAAGTTACAAGATCCTCTAAATCATTCTCTTTTTTTGAAAATTCTACAATTTCAAATACATCCTTAAATTTAAATTCAGAATTAATATTTTCATTAATTTTAGAATTTAATTTACTGTAGTTTAGTTTTGATTCTTTAAGTCCATTAATATAAAGTTTATTAAGAACATCGATTAACTTTTTTGAGGATCTATAGTTATCTGTAAGAGTAAAAACTTCGATTGCATTAGATTTTGCATCTAAGTAAGTTTCAATATCTCCACCTCTAAATTTGTAGATCGCTTGTTTTGGATCACCTACACAAAGTAAAAAATGATTTTTAGTATTAAAAAACTTTTTTATTAAATTCCACTGAGTATTATCTGTATCTTGAAACTCATCTACTAAGACACATTTATATCTTTTTTGAATTTTAGATAAAATAATACTATTACTAATTTCTGAATCTAGAAATGTATTTTCTACAGTCTTTATAAGATCATTGAAGTTGAAAATAGAAAAACTTTTCTTTAATTCGATTAATTTTATATAAGCTAATTGAGTAAATATTCTTACAAATTCGGTATAGAAGCCTTCTTTTATTTTATAAATTTTATCTTGTAATAAATTAAATTTATTAAAATCTAATTTTAGATTATGTTTATTAATTTCTTTATATATATTTTTACTATAAAAATATTTAGATAAAAGATCATCTTTAGAAATATCATATATAAAATAAAGCACATTTTTCGAATTGAGCTTTTTGTTAATCTCCTCAATCCAAGAAATTATTTGATTAAACTTATCATTTCTAGGTTTTGCTGCATATAGTTGGCTTTTACCACCACACTTCTTAATTGCTTTCCCCAACTCTATGAGTTGTAAAAAAAGTTCCTTACCTTTCTTATTCCATTCAACACAAAACTCGTTCCAATTTAAATAAAGAAATTCATTAAAATAATCATTCAAATCTATACTCTTGTATTTATTATTTATTTGAAATTTGCAGATATTTTCTTGATCAATATTTTTTAAAATTTCCACAAAAAATGATTTATTGATCCTACTTCCATATCTTGAACTTATTTTTTTTCTATTGACTGCTGAAATAATCTCATGATTGAGATTAAGAAAATCATCAATCCACAAATTATCTATTACATCTTTATAAAAATTATCTATATTATTCTCAATATATGGATCTTGAGTTAAACCTAACTCTATACTATATTCATCAATAATATTATTGCAAAAAGAATGGAAAGTAGTTACTTGTAACTTATAAATTTCATTAACAAAATTATCAATTTCGGATATAATTTTTTTCTTGGAATTTTCCTTCTCCTTAAATTTTATATACCAATCCTTAAGGGTATTATCTATCTTACTTTCATTGTGATTTTGCAGATATAATTTTAAATCCTGAAATCTCAAAAGTATTTTATTTCGTAATTCAGAACACGTATTTTTTGTAAAACTTAATAAGAGTATCTCGTCGGGCTTAATTTTTTTCTCTAAAACATTTCTTAAAACAAGGTGAGCTAAAGTGAAACTTTTGCCAGTTCCTGCACTTGCTTCTACTAATTTAAATTTGTTATCTAAATTAATTTGATTAATATCCATATCTTTATTTAATTAATATTTGATCTGATTTTTATAAAGTAAGAAATTCTTAAATTTATTTTTTAAATATTGCTCTTCTAAAGAAATCTTAAATATAAATATTAAACCCAGACTTATTGATAAAAATAAATAATAAATAGATAGCTTGGTTATAAAAATACCAAGTGAAATAAATATTAAAGAATAGTACATAGGATGTCGAGTAAATCGATAAATACCTGTAGTTACAAGTTTGCTATTTTTTTTAGGTCTTGGGAAAGGGGATAAATTTTTGCCTAAGTCTTTAATTGCAACTAACAACATTATGAAAGCAATTATGATAATTAAAAAACCAACTAAATAAGATAAAGGACTAACTTGAATTATTTGTTTTTGTGGAATAAATTTCAATTGAAAAAAATGGAGACTAATAATAAAGAACTGTAGAAAAACAAGGATTATTTCATAAGCACCCTTTAAAAAATTTTTTAACTGAAATTTAGTCATTTTTATTTCATTAATGCATTAATAAGAGGACCATATAATCTGAAAGATAATTTATCAAAATTATTATTTCTTAAAAAGAAATCCGGTTCTTTTTCATTTCCAAAACATAATTTCATTTCGATATTATCTCTTTCTCCTTTAGAAAAAGATTTATTACCAATCCATTTATCGGTAAAAGCTTTTTTCTCATTTTTTGATTTTATTTTTGCTTCTACGTATTTATAAGTACTTTCCGGAGGGAGAGGTAAACATTTTTTAGAATAATTTTTAAAAATATTTATGTATTCCTCCAGAATTAAATTTGACGAAATTGCTCCGGGTGTTTGAATAATTTGCGATTTATAATAATTTTCTGTTCTAAAAATTACTTTAGTTTTTTTTATATTATTCTTTAAAGAAGAAATGAAGAGCAATTTTATCCAAGCCTCTGTCAAACGATTTAAACTTAGTTTCGAATGAATTAATTCAATTACTGTGTCATTATCAATGAAATATTCTTCTTTATTTGCATTTGATTTAACATAAATTCTATTAATCTTATTATGTTGACTCAAACTTATAGATAGACTTTCTAATAAATCTTTGATTTCTTTTTCTTTTATAAAAATACTATTTTTGGGCATAATAATACCATTTTCAATCAAATGATTATTGATATTCAAATTTTTTATGTCATCAATAATATTATGGTTATCAATCTCTAATTCCTGGATTATTTTTGTAATTAGTTGAGACTTCTCCAGATTACTTACATACTCCTCATCTGGATGATGAATAAAAATATCCTTGTGAGAAATATTTTTTTTATTTAGCCAATATTTTTGTGGAGTTTTGAACCAATAAATTAGTTCTGATAATTTATAATTTTCAGTACAATATTTTTTTTCATTCCAATCTATATCTTGTACTAAAGAATAATTACTTTTAATTATCTCAGAACTATCAAGATCAATTTTTTCTTTTTTATTTAAATTAAGGTATTTAATTATTAATTCTCTTTGGGCTTGGTTTAAAAAACTATCAAAAAAAGAAATTAACTCTTTTATAGGAAAAGAAACATCTAATTTTTTATTATTTTTATCATTCTTTATCCAAGTAACTATAAATTTATCTCTACAGGAAATTAACAACTCAAGAAATGCATATTTCTCTCTTTCAAAAACTGATGGATCGCCAAGGTGATATTTATTATTTAATAAATTAATATTTTCATTCTTTGATAATTTTGGATAATAAATACTATTCATATCTATTAAAAAGATAACCTTGTGTGGAATATGCCTAGAATTTTCAATATCACTTACAAGGATTTTGTTTATAGGTGATTTGCTTTGATATTTAGCTTCATTTATACAAGAAATTAATATCTCTCTAAAAACATTTAACAAAATAAAATCATCGGGTATTAAAGGTATTGAGTGATTATCAAGAATTCTATTTATTTGACTTATTTCTAAATTGAAATTTGCATTATAATCAGCAATACTTTTTAATATAAACTTTATCTTTTCAACCCAAATTGAGAAAGAAAAAGATCCTCTTAACAAATTAATATATTTTTTAAAATCAGATAATAATTTAACCCATTTATTCAAATCTAAACTTATATTTTTTAAGCTAAATGGTTTTAAATCAAAAGTACCTAAATCGACTTCTTTTCCATATATCAGGCCTAAAGAAATTCTATTTATGCACCACTCTAGAGTATTTTTTTCTTCACCTAATCTTTCGTTAGCATCTAATCCCCAATGAAACCCAACTTGGGTAAGTAAGAAAATAATTTCATCCTTCTCCGTAATATCAAAATCAAAAATTTTCTGAGTTACTTTTTTTGAAAGAATATATTCTATTTTTTCAAGTGTAACTTTCTCATTTGCTATTTCAGTGATGTCAACTAAAAATTTATAAATATCTGGAGAATCATAATTATCATCATCAATAAAAAAATAAGGTATTTTCTCGCCATTAATTAATTCATTATTAAAGATATACTTTAGATAAGGTTTGATTTGATTAATTTGTGGAGATAAAACAGCAATATCACCATATTTAATATTCTCAGATGAATTTATTATTTCTATAATTTTATTTCTTATATATTCTAATTGACTATTCTGATTAAAATGCTCACAAAGTAATATTGATTCATCCCTTTCATTTACTATAAAATCATCGCTATTATTATCAATTAGTTTTTTTTGTATTTGATTAAGAAGAGGAATATCTTTCTTCTCATAAAAATTAGTTGTTGGATCAATATAGATTAAATTATTTTTAAAATTTATACTTTCCGCATAAATATTTTCTTCAATTAATTTCTGAAAGTTGGCTCCAAATTTACCAAATATTTTTTCAATATTTATATTTTTTAAATTCGATTCACTTTCATTATCTTCAAATTCCAACTCACCCTCAAGACAATTTATTCTATTCCATAAATCATCTCCTGGAGATAACAAATATAAATTTACCTTAGTAAATTTGGAAAGTTCAGTATAAAAATTAATATGCAGTTTAGATAAATTATTATCCGATATGATATAAATTTGGTTTGGTATTTTAATTTGAGAGTTTTTAAATTTTCCTAAATTCTTTATTATTTCAATCATGTATAAACATGAAGGTTTTTCTGATATCTTTTTCTCTAATAATTTATATAAAATAGGTTGCCAAAATTGATCTAAATTTAAATTCTTAAAAAGATTTGATGAATTTATTTCATATTTATTCCAATCAGAAATCATTTCAGGTCTAAAAATAAGATAATCAATAAAATTATTGGTGATTTTTTTTGTCAAATTATATATATCCCCATCAATCGTTTTTTTATTATCCAAATATTTATTAATCCAATTGCTAAGTGGTAGTGATTCTTTAAAGCTACTTAATTCTTCTAATGAATCAATAATGCCCCATTTGATAGACTCAAAATTCCATAAGCCCATATCAATCTCTGGGAAAAAATTTGTCAATAATGATTCGGTATAATTTGATATTGTCTTTAATTCATAAAGAGCACTTATTCTATTTTTTACCGTTATTTTTTCATGCAACCACTTTCCAAAAAAATAATTTGGAACAGCTACTTCTAATTTATCTGTAATGAATGGAGGACATATTTTTAATTCTTCTGCTAAGAGCTCGCTAATTACTTCAATTTTGTTTGTCTTATAGAGATTTAGCAATTTATTAGTTGGTTATATTACTCAACTTTAAATGGATCAGTTATTTCTGCATTAGGACATTCGAATTCCCCAACAGCAACAAACTCTAAACGAAGCTTTAAGAAAGTTATAAATTTTTTATCTGTCGATAAAACAGCTGCTGGTGGAGATGGAATCTTGGCCTTTAGATCAACAAATTGAGTTGTTTCCAAAAATGATGGATTTTTTAAGAGCCAAAAATCTTTTTCTTTATTGTTTTCATTATAGTTCCTCATCCTCTCTTTCAAAATCTCTTCAAGTGGTTCTTCAACAGTTAAGAACTTTTCACTTGCGGCGACGAAAAAATATTTTGTCATTTTAAATTTAATTTGATGTAATAAGAGACTTCATTTCACGTACAGACTTTTCTAATCCTATCGCTAAAGCCCTTGCAACAATACTATGACCTATGTTTAGCTCATTCATATTGTTAATTGATGCAATTTTTTTAACATTATTATAATTCAGACCATGTCCAGCATTAACTACTAATCCAAGATCATTTGCTAAATGTGTAGACTCTATGATCCTTTGGAGCTCTTCATACTGGGCATAACCTGATAGTTCAGCATATTTACCAGTATGTAATTCTATAAAGTTAAAGCCTATTTCTTTAGAATAATTGATCTGTTCATCAAAAGGATCAATGAAAGCACTTACTTCTATATTTGAATCTGTTAAATTCTCAACAAAATTCTTAAGGTATTGAAAATTACTTTTTACATCTAAACCACCTTCAGTAGTAACTTCTTCTCTTTTTTCAGGAACGAGTGTTATGTAATCTGGAAGAAGTTTTTTGGCAATTTTCAACATTTCTGGTGTAGCAGCCATTTCTAAATTGAGTTTTGTTTTTATAGTTTCTCTCAAAAGGAATACGTCTCTATCTTGTATATGTCTTCTATCTTCTCTAAGATGAACTGTTATTGAATCTGCACCCCCTAATTCAGCTAAAAAAGCAAATTGCACAGGGTCTGGTTCCACAGTTTTTCTAGCCTGCCTTACATTTGCAATATGGTCAATATTTACTCCTAAAGTGGCCATAATTTAAAATTTTTATCTTCTAGACAATCTAGTAACCGCCCAATAATAGCTAATAAAAAATAAGAAACCTATAAATTATTAATATATAGTAAATTGAACTTGAAAAAAAAATCTTTTGATACTCATTTTAGTATTAATCCTTTTTTAGGTTTTTTAGCAATGTTTTTTACCCAAGATATTGTAATAAAGTTATTTTTTAGTGAAATAAAAATAATAAATAATGGTTTTTCAATTCCAAAAAATGCCTCAATTGTATTGGCTCCAACCCATAGGTCAAGATGGGACGGATTAATACTTACTAAAGCTATGGGTAGAAGGGTAACAAAAAAAGATTGTAGATTTATGGTTACAAAATCTGAAATGCAAGGAATCCAAGGGTGGTTTTTAAAAAGACTTGGTTGTTTTTCAATTGATCAATTAACTCCTTCGCTATCAGTATTAAGATATGCTGTTGATCTCATCGTAAAAAAAAACCAACTTGTAGTTTTCCCTGAAGGCAAAATAAATAAATATGGCAAAAAATTAACACTTAAAGAGGGTTTATATAGATTGGCACTTCTAGCAACAAAAAAAACAAACTCAATATTTATTATTCCTATAGGAATTGCTTATAGCCAAATAACCCCGAAAATAAGAGGTAAAGCCTCATTATGCTTTGGTGAGCCATTGTTAGTAAATAGAAGTCAAGATTTATCAATCAAGGATTTTAATGAAATTTTGAATAAAAAAATGCACAAAGCAGAAAAAACAGCTTTAGAGAATGTAGGTCGATAAATCCATTATCAGCTAATATAAGACCTAATAAGTTACTAGAATATGAAACTCTTAAGAATGATCCCAATAATTTTTATTTTCCTTGGGATACCACTACATATGAACCTATCCTATGCAGAGAGTAAAAACCCTAATGAATATAAGGTACTTTCAGGCAAAAATAAAAAACTATCTATATCTGATGTCCAAGATTACTTAACCAAGGGGGATGAGCTTGTAAAGAATGGAGATTTTGAAAAAGCAAAGCTAACTTATGATAAAGCAAGGAATTTAGCGAGACAACTTGCTGGATTCTATAGGGATCTTAATGGATCATTCAAAGGTTTGGATGCAAGAGTCCCAATGGAAATGGAGAAAAAAGGGAGGAAATCTATAATAATTTGGGCCCAATCAAATGCTAGGTTAGCTTCTCTTTACAAAAGAAAAAAACAACCTGAGGTAGCTGTACCTTTATTTGTAGAGATAATAAGATTAATGACTCCAAATAGTATTGAAGGTAAAGAAGCATATGAAAATTTACTAGAACTTGGTTTTGTTGAAACAAAATATAAAGGGTTTTAAATAATTATCATGATTACTAAGTCAAAAGTTATAGAGTTAATAACTAACAAATTACCAGATTCTCAAGTAAAAGTTGATAATCTTAAGGGAAATGATCATCTACAAGTAACAGTAATTTCATCTATGTTCAATGGATTATCATTAATCAAACAACATAAGCTAGTCTATTCTGCCTTAAAAGAAGAATTAGCTTCAGAGGCTATTCACGCACTAGCTCTAAAAACAGAAACCCCAAGTTAAATTATGGAAAAGGTTACTAAAGATAAAATCCAAAACCTAATAGAGTCCAATCCTATCATGGTCTTTATGAAAGGCACTAAATTAATGCCTCAGTGCGGATTCTCCAACAACGTAGTTCAAATTCTCAATTCCTTAGGTGTAGAATTTAGTACTTTTGATGTTCTTAGCGATTTTGATGTAAGAGAGGGTATTAAAGAATATTCAGATTGGCCTACCATTCCTCAAGTTTACTTAAAAGGTGAATTCCTAGGGGGATCAGATATTCTTATTGAGATGTACAACTCTGGTACCTTAAAAGAAAAAATAGAAATTGAATTAGCATCCTAAAACAAATCGTAAGTATAAATACTGATTTTAGTTAATAAAAATTAATATTTTAAATTATTTTTTTTGCGAAAAAACCTTTATTTTCATCACTCCCTGGTTCAATAAAACTTGATGGATCTAAAATCCATCTCTCAATTAATTTTTCTAATTTTTCTTGGTCCTTCTGCTCTAAACTATTGCAATTCCTTAAAGCTTGGAGATAGCCATCACAATATAATTTAAGATCTGAAGGTGTATGAAAACGGCTAACTAAGTCTTGGCAACAATCGCAAATTGATTGAAAATGACGAATTGCTTTTGGATTTTCAAATGATGTCATAATTTGATAGATTCTGATTTTTATTTAGCATTTGTTATACCTTATTAAGGATGATAAAAAAGTTGCCTGGCCCAATAGTAAACAAGAATGCAATCAACTGAGCAAATCTTAGCTTCAACCCCTGGCAATTCACAATTGCCTACAAACTCTCAAGCCCCCTCTAGAGTTCTTGTTGTTGAACCTCACCCCACACTTAGAACGGTCCTTGTACAAAGACTCCGCCAAGATGGCCACTTAGCAGCTGCAGTCGGATCCGCTGCAGAAGCTGTTGATTTATGCAGAGAACAATCACCTGACCTTTTAGTTAGTGCAGAAATACTTGAGCAGAACACTGCAATGAGGTTAGCTCAACAGCTAGGTTGTTCAGTAATCGTTTTAACTGCCAGGTCTGGTGTTGAAGCATTAGTTACTTTATTGGATGAAGGAGCTGATGATGTTCTCAGAAAACCTTTTGGTCTTGAAGAATTAGCAGCAAGATGTAGAACACTTTTGAAAAGAGGCAGAATAGGCCTACAAGAAAAAGTAGAAGTTGGACCATTAGAAGTCCATCTTCTCCTTAGGCAGGTAACATTAAGCGAGAAACCAGTAGAATTAAGTCCCAGAGAGTTCGCTCTACTTTGCGCACTACTTATGCCCCCAGGGATGGTAAGAAGCCGACAAGAGCTTTTGAGGATGGCTTGGCCTCCATTTAGTGGTGGGCCAAGGTCAGTAGATACACAAGTATTAACTTTAAGGAGGAAATTAGAACAAGCTGGTCTTGGAGAAGGTGGAGGTATAACCACAGTTAGACAGCAAGGTTATAGATTTAGTATTGATAATATCTAAATCACATAAAAGACAATTTCACCAATAATCATTAAAACTGATAAGAATGTAAGTATTTTATATGTCCACAACGGAGATATATAGGATAAACCTTCTGTATTGATATTAGTTTTTTTCAAAATTTTATCTAAAAAATTATCAAAATTTTCAATCCGTTGTGGCACGAGAATATTTTTACCTTTTATATCAACAAAATAAAAAACTCTACTACCTTGGCTAGTAGGTAAAGATTTTATAGACTTTATTTCTTTCCAACAAATTTCCCAGTTTTTTTTCCCAAAAGCTTTAGAAATAAAACCTGTTTTATAAGAAATTTTCTTCTCACAAGTTTCTACATAATCGCTAGTAATATTGACAATCAAAAATAGACCTAAAATAAATAAAAATAAAGAAGGTGTTTTCAATTCTTCACTCGAAATAAATGGGATAGGGATTGTAAGGGCTATATACAACGAAATTAGAGAGCTTTTCACCGGGAAAAGAGTTTTAAATTTTTCTTTCATGAGGTTAATTTAAATTCAGTCAGGCAACTTAGAATCATTAATTTTTAATTTTGATCCAATTTTATGTGCACAAGCGTAACCACTAAAAGCTACAGCATTTAAACCTTGCCCTGGGAAACACGAATCACCTACACAATAAAGATTTTCAATATTTGTGGTATTAAATGGCATTGGGAGAAGTCCAAGTAACTTTTTATTTGGAATTGGACCATAACTGCCCTCAAATCTACCAAGAAACTTCCTATGGGTTCTAGGAGTACCAATTTCTTTATGATCAATATTTTGATCTAATTTTGGGATTATCTTAGAAATATGTTTAATTAAAAATGAATAGTAATTTTCTTTTTTTGAATGATATTCTTCTCTTGATATCCCATCCCATTCACTAATAGAAGAAGGAGTAAATGCATGAATGATGTGTTTGCCATCTGGAGCTAAAGATGGGTCAAGAAGGGTGGGGATAGAAATAAAAATTACTCCTTTTTCATTTTCTAATTCTTCCCAGTCCTCAACTATTATATGATGACAATTAAAATTTTTATCTATTAGTTCACCTGCAACTCCTAAGTGTATTGAGACAAAAGATGGAGAAGGTTTGTAAGTTTTAGACCATTTATATTCGCTTTTTGGTACGTAATCTCTTTTAATTAACCCTTTATTATTATTAAGTCCAAATGTATCCCATCTTGTGGAGTTAGAGACAACGATATCCGCATAAATTTTCTCTCCATTTGATAGCTTTACCCCAAAAGCTTTTTCATCTTTCAAGAGTATCTCAGTAACATTAGCTCTATAACGTATTTTGCCCCCAAAATTTTCAATCCCATTTACTAATTTCTCTGCAATCCTACCTACACCTCCTTTTGGATAATTAATACCTCCAGCATGTCTATCTGTAAAAACCATTCCTGCATTAATCATTGGTGTTTTAAGAGCAGGCATAACTGACCAACAAAAACATTCAATATCGATAAACTTTAAAAGTTCAGAATCTTTAATAAATTTTCTTGCAACATCTCCAGCATTTATTGGGAGCCATCTTGCGAGACCTAGGCAAGATAATGGGGCTTTAAAAAACACCTTAAAAAGATAGCTAGGATCCTCAATTGATAAAAGTGGCATAGAATCCAGACAATTAAAAACCTTTTTACAAGTCCCATAAAATCTCTTAATACCTTCTTTTTCTTTAGGGAAGCGATCCGATAATTTACTAATAAATTTTTCATATTCTCTGTCAACTGAAATACTAAAATCATTTGGAAGATGATACTCCAACTGAACAGGATCAGGGATAGTTTCACATTTTTCTTTTACATCTCTTAGAGCTCGAGTTAATAAATTTGTATAACCTTTCTCTCCAAATCCAAAAATCATTGAAGCTCCAACATCAAAGGTATAACCTTTTCTCTTGAAAGAGCCCCCACTTCCGCCAGGAATGATATATTTTTCAAGCACTAATACTTTCGCTCCTTTTGAAGCTAGCTGGGAAGCTGTAACCAAGCCGCCTATTCCAGAGCCGATAATAATTGCATCAAAATTTTCTTTATATGCTTTCATTTTTTAAATAATTGAATGCCTCATTTTAATTAATATGTACAATAAATTGATCTTTTTTAAAACATGAACCTAGCATTTTTTTAAAACCCTGCAAGGCCTCAATAGACCTTTCCTGATAAGCTTTATATCTCATTTTTTTATCCTTTATTTTATTCCTTAATTCTGGCATTAATCCAAATGTGGGCGGCATTGGTTGAAATTTATTTCTTTTTTGATTAGACATTATTACATTTTTATTACTTATAAATTTCATTAAAGAGCCTATCATTGTTTCCTCAGGAAAAGTGACTGGAACTTTATTCATCGCCAGTAAAGAAGCATTAATACCTGCTAATAACCCTCCTGCTGCAGCCGCAGCATAGCCCTCAGTCCCAGTTATTTGTCCAGCTGCAAAAAGTGAATCCCTTTTTAAAAATTGAAGTGTTGGTGAAAGTAGTTTAGGTGATTCTAAAAATGTATTTCTATGCATTACACCAAAACGAACAAACTCAGCTTTTTCCAAGCCAGGGATCATCCTGAAGACTCTTTTTTGCTCTGACCATTTTAAGTTTGTTTGAAAGCCAACCATATTAAGTAATTTACCCTCTAAATCTTCTTTTCTTAATTGAACAATTGCATGAGGCCTTTTATTTAATCTATTTTCTCTATCAAATAAGTCTCCCCATTCTGGATTCCATAAACCGATGGATTTCAAAGGGCCATATCGCATTGTTTCAAGACCTCTTCTCGCTATTTCTTCAATTGGTAAACATGCTTCAAAAAAATTTGCTGATTCTTTTTCAAAATCTTTTAAAGAAACTTGTTGGGCTCTAATCAATTCTTTCCTAAAATTAATGTATTCATCTTCATTCATTGGACAATTTAAATATGCTGGATCACCTTTGTCATATCTACTCGCTTTAAATACTAATTTATGATCAATAGTATCACCATAGATAATTGGACTAGCCGCATCAAAAAAATGGCAAGAATCAATCCCTGTAAAATTTCTAATTTTATTTGCTAAAGCTTCAGATGTTAATGGACCAGTAGCAATTATAGTAATGGTATCTGATGGCGGTATAATTAATTGTTCGGCTCTTTTTATCTCTACTAAAGGGTGTTTTTTTAATACCTCTGTCAAACATTTACTAAATTTAGATCTATCAACAGCTAAAGCTCCCCCAGCGGGCACAGAGAATTTATCTGCTGTTTGAATTATTAGTGAGTTAAATCTTCTTAATTCTTCTTGCAGAAGTCCTGCAGCTCTATCTTTACTCAAGGCTCCAAAACTATTGCTACATACAAGTTCACCAAATTCACTGGTGTGATGAGCAGGAGTGGAAGATAGAGGTCTCATTTCAACTAATTTAACTGCTATCCCCGAGTTAGCAATTTGCCAAGCCGCTTCCGATCCAGCTAAACCGGCACCTATTACTATTACTTCTTTATCTACCAAATTAAATTAATCCTTTCCCAAAAAATCTCTATTGAATTGTTCCCTCGCAGGCTTTTGTATATTGAATATGACCCATGCGAGAGCTGCGATAATAGGTGCGAAAACGACAATAGTTCTTAACATCTTAAAAAATAAATATTTCTTAAATCATTTTAGCTTTCATTAGTGTATTAAGAGAGAATTTTTAATGTTTTATCTCATAAGTTAAGAATTGTATTTCTATTGTTCAAGTTAGGATAATAAGTTGTTTTTTTTACCTTAAAAAGGGATAATTTTTAATGTACTCAATTTTACAAAATGGGTCGCTAGCTCAGCGGTAGAGCATCCGGCTTTTAACCGGCTGGTCCTGAGTTCGAATCTCAGGCGACCCACATTCAAATAAATTGAGTCATTTGAAATAATACAGTAAAAATTTTTTAAGATTCATATAGTTTTCTGAATTAAAGTTCACAAATCAATTTTAACTAATTGGATCTGAGAGCAATATGTGAAAAGTTCAAAATGGAAGAACAATTTTCAGACTAGTAAATATTTAACTTAATGAAGATTGGCTGGCCTTACTCATCAAATATACATTTATGTATCATTTATGTAAACAAATAGCCTATGAATTCTCAAAAAAGCCATCAAAAAAATAAATTCCAAAAAATTAGTTTACAAACCTTCATGAAATCTGTTACAATAATACACATAGATTTCTTTTATTATTATGACTCCTGAAGCAGAACGTTTTAATGGTTGGGCAGCAATGTTGGGTTTCGTTGCAGCAGTTGGTGCATACGTAACAACAGGACAAATCATCCCAGGATGGTTCTAAGTTTTAATTACCAAATTATTTAAGTTGTGAAAATTTAAACTTTTAAAGTTTCAAAAGCACTACTAAATATAAATAATTTGCCTAGATATACTTCTGTTTAAAATGTTTAACTATCATTTTAATCAAAGTAGATCTAGGCATTTTTATTAATTTTTTTTTTAAAGAACTATTAGATAATCCCAGCTTGGCAAAAATAATAGGTTGTCTCTAATTCGTCTTAGCGTTCTGATTTTTCTTTGTATTTTCTTCTATATTATCCAAACATGTTGAGCACAAGAGATGACCCTTTTTTTTCCAAAATGTCTTAGTAGATCTCTCAATATCTTTCCTGCATATTAAACATTTAAATATAGGTGTCATTTTAATTTTGTTTTTTAGAACACAAATAATAATGTTATAAATAAGATTTTAAAAATGGCAATACATAAATTATTTTTTTTATTTTATTTACAAGTAGACTTTAACCTATTTTCAAATCGTAAATAAATAATTGTATATAATAGGTTTTAGTGCTCGCACAATCCTCAAAGTTAAAAGAATTAAAATACCTTTTTATAAATACAAAAAATTTAAATATCTAGAGCTAATTCAAAAAATTGGAAAAATATTGGATAATCTTAAAAGCAAAGGTAATTAATAAGTGTTTGTAGACAAAAAAAATTTTGTCATTAAAAAAGACCTGTTTTTAGGCAGGTCTTTTTTTTTTGTATAGGAGATTTTCTAAATTTAAATTTAGAAGCTGAATGATGTCTTAACTAGGAAACCAGTTGTATCATCTGTACCAGTTGTTGAGCTTTCCTTAGTGTAAATCACTGGTGTGATTGTCATGCCATCATTAACTGGGTATGCGTAATAAGCTTCGTACATGTAGTCTTCATCAGCATTTTCAGCAGTACTGCTGTGACCTGCTGCCAATCCAAAAGAACCTGGTCCAAATGCTTCATCCCACTGTAAGCCTACAAAGAAACTTGTGATTTCGTCTGCAGAAGTTGCAGCACTAGCATCGTCACCAACTTCATAACCAACACTTATTGATGGTAAACCTGCTCCTTCAGGAGTGTAGTAACCGTTAAATGCAGTGTAGGTGTCTTCTTTAGATGTAGAAAGAACTCCATCTTCGATAGAAGCGTAAGTTATAGATACACCATAGTTAGAACCTGTATATGAACCGTTAAGTGCATACTTATCAAGTGACTCTTCAGTCATGATTCCTTTAGATTCTTCAGCATTTTTTGCTTGATATCCAAATGCAGCTGCAAATCCGTTACCGAAGTCGTAGCTAGATCCAAAAGTAACACCACCTGCAGTAGGGCCAGCGTTAACGTTACCGCAATCATCTAGTGTGTTTGTTGGTCCACCATATGTACATGCTGTTGTGAACAAAGCACTAGCATCTCCATTATCAGCAACGAATACTGTTGCGCCACCTACTGGGAATGTATAAGAAACTCCATCAACCATTAGGTTGTCACCAGTTGCATTACCATCAAATTCTGTAACAGATGTTGTAGCTGCAGCAGTGTTACCAGCATCTAGAGATATATCAAGTGAATCTTCACCAGTGAAGCTAGTGTTTAAATCAATCTGGAAACCATAAGTTGCCATTACAGGGTAGTTTGTAGCAGCTGTTCCAGCGTCTACAGCACCTAGATAAAAGTCTGTACTGAATGATGCTGTTGTTGTTGAAGAAAATCCCCCATCATGAGAACTTCCACTTACTAAACCTTCTCCACCAGCAATTAACTGGCTATCATTTGATTCATCATTACCAAAAGAATTAGCGAATTCGATTGTATCTACATCAGAGTAAGCTGATATATCATTTAGGTTTACTTCAGAAGCGCTTACAGCTAATGGTGACATAAGACCCAAAGCTGCTGGAGCTACCAGCAAACTCTTAAAAAGTTTCATGAAAATTCCTCACACAGAAATTAAATATAACTAAAGATAAATTAAACATATTTAATTTTCAAGTGTTTGTAGACAAAAAAAATTTTGTCATTAAAAAAGACCTGTTTTTAGGCAGGTCTTTTTTTTGTGTATAGGAGATTTTCTAAATTTAAATTTAGAAGCTGAATGATGTCTTAACTAGGAAACCAGTTGTATCATCTGTACCAGTTGTTGAGCTTTCCTTAGTGTAAATCACTGGTGTGATTGTCATGCCATCATTAACTGGGTATGCGTAATAAGCTTCGTACATGTAGTCTTCATCAGCATTTTCAGCAGTACTGCTGTGACCTGCTGCCAATCCAAAAGAACCTGGTCCAAATGCTTCATCCCACTGTAAGCCTACAAAGAAACTTGTGATTTCGTCTGCAGAAGTTGCAGCACTAGCATCGTCACCAACTTCATAACCAACACTTATTGATGGTAAACCTGCTCCTTCAGGAGTGTAGTAACCGTTAAATGCAGTGTAGGTGTCTTCTTTAGATGTAGAAAGAACTCCATCTTCGATAGAAGCGTAAGTTATAGATACACCATAGTTAGAACCTGTATATGAACCGTTAAGTGCATACTTATCAAGTGACTCTTCAGTCATGATTCCTTTAGATTCTTCAGCATTTTTTGCTTGATATCCAAATGCAGCTGCAAATCCGTTACCGAAGTCGTAGCTAGATCCAAAAGTAACACCACCTGCAGTAGGGCCAGCGTTAACGTTACCGCAATCATCTAGTGTGTTTGTTGGTCCACCATATGTACATGCTGTTGTGAACAAAGCACTAGCATCTCCATTATCAGCAACGAATACTGTTGCGCCACCTACTGGGAATGTATAAGAAACTCCATCAACCATTAGGTTGTCACCAGTTGCATTACCATCAAATTCTGTAACAGATGTTGTAGCTGCAGCAGTGTTACCAGCATCTAGAGATATATCAAGTGAATCTTCACCAGTGAAGCTAGTGTTCAAATCAATCTGGAAACCATAAGTTGCCATTACAGGGTAGTTTGTAGCAGCTGTTCCAGCGTCTACAGCACCTAGATAAAAGTCTGTACTGAATGATGCTGTTGTTGTTTCAGAGAAACTACCAGCCTCAACTTCATTAAGTCTTGCTTCTAATCCATCAACACGACTGTTTGTAACAGCAAGTTCTTGTGGATAGAATTCGCCAATGTTCTGTACTTCTTCAGAAGAAGAGTAGCCAGAAACCTCAGCAAGGTTAAGCTCATTAGCTGTTGCAGACATAGGTGCTAGAAGACCTAATGTTGCAGGAGCAATAAGCAAGCTTTTGAAAAGCTTCATAAATTTCCTCACACGAAATTTAAAGGACACTTTAAGATAGTGTATTTTTACGTACAAAATCAAGTATTAATCGCTACATTTTTTGGAAATTTGTGACAGTTTCTTAATTGATACAGTAAAAATTTTTTGAAAATAACTATTTCTAATCAAAAATCTAAAAGTTTGTTCTTGAAAAATTAGTAATTAATATGAGATGTTTTTTAAATTTTTTTTGAAATTTTGAATGAAACCTTTTTGGTTTTGTATTTTTTTGTTTTAGTGCTTCCTATTGCATCAACGTACCATCCAGAGGCTATCCTCGTATCAATCTCTTCATAACTTTCAGTACGATTCAACTTACTTAAAGATTTCTTTTTATAGTCCATATAAATAAATACTAGATAGAGTTTCAAGATTTTAGAAACTATCTAAAAATATAGCATTAAAAAAAATTATTACCTTAATAAAATAAATGAAGATTATTTTAAGAATAAAAACCGGGTTTACGAAACAATCTTTCTTATCCAAATTTTTAAATTCTTTAGAAAAACGAAAAATTTCATATTTTTAACCTCAACAAAACAATTTATTAGTTATATTTTTTAAAAATTATTACCTGAGGAGCACAAGGTTAAATGACTCAAATAAATTTAATAGTTAACTCGCTGCCGAGAGATCTACTAGAATTTTCATTTTTTTTAGCTGTCGGATTTACTGCTGGATCTATGGGCCTAATTTAAATTTTATTTTTAAACATCGTTTTATTGAAATTTTTTAAACAGTGTAAAAAAATTCCAGAGGACAAAAGAAATTCAAAAATTTCTTGGTCGTTTCTTATTTGCTCTGTAGTTGAAGCCCAAGAAATATCAAAATAAAAGTAAAATAAAGCCACGAAAAGAAAATAAAGAGAGAGTCTTTTATTAGGAAATGCATCAAAATTTTTAAATTTTCTCCATCCAAACCAACCAAGAAATAAACAACTTATTTCAAAAACTGGGTCTAATAAATAATTATGAAAAAAGGGTAAATTATGAAAATTAGTTTCTCCTTGGACATTCATATCAGAGATAGTAGTTATGCCAATTCCAGTTAACCTTTCTCCCCAGCTTATTTCCTCTCCAGCAATTACTAAGGATAAAAAGGCTATCAAAAGCCAGATAAAAGAATTGATCTCCTTCTTTTTCTTACATCTTATATATATAAGAAATGCCAGTAGAGAAGACACCATATATTCAAGAAACTGAAGCCATTCAAGAGGTCCATCCTCACTCCTAAGCCAATCAAACCAACTTACTCCAATTAAGTTTTTCCCATAAGGAAAAATATAAACAAAACCATAAATAAACAATAAATAATATATTGGGAATAAACTTACCTCCGGAGTAATTTTTCCAAAAGGGGTTTTAATATTTTTAGACATATGCAAATAAATTATGAGTCGATATTATTCGATTTTTAAATTTTAGATTAAGCCTATTAACTCAACAAGTCTATTTTAAAATTGAAATTTAAATATAATCAAAATGATATAAATGATTCCACTGGGAAATTAAATTTACTTCTTGCTTTTAATCTAACTAGTTCTACAACAGTTAATAATCCCGAGATTTTCTTCTCATTTTTCTCAAGTAAATTTACAACACAACCAACAGTCCCACCAGTAGCAAGTAAATCATCCACAATGACATAAGAATTATATTTTTTTAGGGATTTTTTTTGGATCGAGAGAGAATTTTCTCCGTATTCTAAATTGTATTTTTGTGTAACTACTTTACCAGGCAACTTTCCAGACTTTCTAGCAACAATCATTGGTTTTGAAGATTGTAGGGCAATTGCAGAGCCGAAGATAAAACCTCTTGCATCTATTGAAATTATTGCCTCAGAATTTTTTAAAATTTTACTAGAAGACATCTCAAGAATCAATTGACGAAATGATTCAGGCTCCTTAATTATTTCAAGTACATCTTTAAAATCAATACCTTTTTTAGGGAAATCTTTGTATGTCGTAATTAGTTCTTTTAAATTTTTCATAAACAAAGCATTATTTTTGAATAATTAACCTTTACAAATAAATGTATAGCAAAAACAGACTAAATAAAATGAATCATAATATCCAAAAAATTTTCAAAAGTTTATTTATCGTTTTTGTAAAAACGACTATTATGAACTAAGGTCTTATGAGCGGGGCGTGGCGCAGCTTGGTAGCGCGGGTGCTTTGGGAGCATACCTTTTTACTAACGAGACTGATTGCAATAACTGACTTTCTTAGTTTCATTACAAACTATATAGTGACGGAAAGTGACAACGCTTTACAAGCGCGGGTGCTTTGGGAGCATACCTTTTTACTAACGAGACTGATTGCAATAACTGACTTTCTTAGTTTTATAACAAACTATATAGTGACGGAAAGTGACAACGCTTTACAAGCGCGGGTGCTCTCAAGACACCCGCTTTTTACTTTATTTCTAGATAACTAGTAGTTTTTTTCTAATGGATTATTAACCTCTAAATTAAAGTAATTATTTCTTCATGAAAAACTTCTCGAAAGTATTATTAATGACTCTATTTGGTTCCTTGATTTATAGCTCTTCTGCAAAGGCTGATTGGGATTATTATGCTATTGAAAATATTGAGGGTTCTGCAGGATTTAAAGTTTATACATGTGAAGCTGGTAATTGCACTTTAAAAGGAACTCAAAGTATCAATGGACAAGGATGGAAGGCCGCGGGAAGTTATGTCAATGATAAAAATGAATTAATTATTCAAGGCGAGCCGCAAAATTATGTTGGTTCTATATATTACAAATATGATCCTAAGACTAATACCATTTCAGCCATTGATGATTGGAGAGATAATTACACACACAGTATTCCAACGAATCTTGTAACACAAGAATCTAATGGAACAATAAGTATTGGAGAAAATTCTTTAAAATTAAAAGAGACCTCAACTACCCAGCAATTATGGGGAACAAATGCAGAGGGCAAGATAGTCCCAATCGATATAACAAATGGCAGTAAGCTATTAATTAATGGTAGAGATGTTGAGCAGTCAATAAATAATGTTGGAGCATTGAGTGCTGCCTTAACAGGTTTACCAACCGTTCCTTCTGATACAACTCTCAATTGTGGTTTAGGGACTGGAACTCATGGAGGTGATTTTGCTTTTTCTGGAGGTTGCGCTTCTAAAGTTAATGACAAATTATCAATTAACTATGCAGCATCAATGACTATGCCAGGTCAAGACTACGCCGGTGATTTTGAAGATAAATTTTCAGCAAGAGCTGGTTTTGTTTGGAAGTTAGGTAAATCATTAAAACCCACTCAAATTAGTTTCAAAGATAAAAAAATAATTGATCAAAAAATATCTGACCTCGAAAAAAATAATAAAAACTTAAAGGCTAAAAATGATGCAATAATTTCTCAAAATCAAAAACTTTTAGCAAGATTAGAGAAATTAGAAAATATCGCTTTAAAGATTCAAACAAGCTCAGAGATTATTTCTATCGCTACAAAAGACTAATTTCTAGTGACAAAACATCTATTTTTCTAGTGACAAAATAGTGACAAAATTCATTTTCTAGCTTCAAAAGTGATTTTTTATAAAAAATTTAGGAATTTGGTCTTTTATAGATGACTGTTATGAACTAAGATCTTATGAGCGGGGCGTGGCGCAGCTTGGTAGCGCGGGTGCTTTGGGAGCACTAGGTCGCAGGTTCGAATCCTGTCGCCCCGATCAGTTATAGCAGTAAGTCTCAGCTAATACCTAATTCACGCAAATAATTGCTTCACGCATAACTCACGCAAATTCAAGTTAAAACTATCAATTAAACCATTTTATGGATGAACCCAATCATCATTATTTTCTCCACAACCTGGTGGATGAGTAATTTTTTCTTTATTGTTATTATTTTCTCTAATCTTAGTAATTCCATATTTTCCACTAAAACAAGCAGCCACTCCATATCCCTGAAATCCCATTTCATGTTCTGGATATGCTATGAAATAAATTAAATCATCAGATTGTGGATGCATTGCCATAGTATATAAACCGTTATCAATTCTCCAACTAACGAGTTCTCTATTATCAAAATTCATAGGGGAATTTGATTGGCAATACTTAGGGTTATGTTCCCAACCGCAAACCGAACAACATCCAGTTATTTTCATAAAATGACCTAATTCTGATGTGTTTTGAGTTATAGAACCAAATTCAACATAATATGCCTGAGCTGATCTTAAATAAGAAGATAATAATAAAGTTGCTTCTTTCTGCCTTGTTTTATAAGTAGCATTTCTAAAACTAGGAACTGCTATCGCTGACAATATGCCAATAACCATAACTACGACGACTAATTCGACAAGTGTAAAAGCATTAGATATTAATTTC
>QCBV01000008.1 GCA_003279015.1 Prochlorococcus sp. AG-347-J19
GAAAAAACAAACTTCCCTTTTAAGTCTTCATTTGCAGGGATAATATTTAATATTTTTTTTGATTGGTTTTTAATTGGTGCCCCAATTAAGAATTTTGGGAATCTTTCTCCATATAATTTCGGAGTTGTGGGAATAATTTTATCTTCAGTAATAGTCAACCTTATAGTCTGTATTTTGCTTTCTTTTAATCTGCGAAATGAAGATATCCATTTACCTAACTTGGATTTATTGAGGAAAATTAGCCTCATGTCATTAGCAGCATTTATAGACAGTACGCTTTGTTTTACTATTCTCCAAACTACTAATAACTTCAATTCAAATCTTGCAGAATTCGAGTAAATCAATATGGCTAAAATCATTAATAATATTGAGAGTTTTATGCTTACTTGAGTTAAAACAATCCCTCCATTTTTTTTGTTAAGTGGAGTTAAAACTGCAACGACTGCGTTATGCAATGGACCATTAATACCCCCAATGATTATTAGCAAAAAACCAGGAATTATATATGCATAATTAAACGCGTCGTACGTTACACCAACCCCAAAAGCAGCAGCTATAAATATTTGTCTTATACATCCAGCTAATTTACTTAGACTAGTACCAAACGAAATTGAAAAAACATTATTTTTTAAAAATGAATGCATTTGGAATCGTCTAAATTTTTCAATAACTTTAAGTTTCAATTATATTTGATTTCTAACTAAAGACATATTTATGAATGATCGGATAGTTGATTTTGATCCATTAATTGAAGGGGTTTTAATCAAGAGGTATAAAAGGTTTCTTGCAGATATCGAATTAGAGAGTGGACAGGTAGTAACTGCTCATTGTGCTAACACTGGTCCAATGAGGGGACTTTTGAGTCAGGGAGCAAAAGTAAGAATAAGTGTTTCCCCTTCTCCAAAAAGAAAATTACCTTTTACTTGGGAACAGATATGTGTTGTTAATGCAAAAAACGAGGAGGTTTGGGTAGGTATTAATACCCTCTTTGCAAACAAGTTAATCAAAAAGGTTATTGAAAAAAATCTGCTAATAGAAAGAATAGGTGAAATAGAGATAATCAAATCTGAAGTTCCCTATGGAAAAGATAAAAAGAGCAGAATTGACTTTTTTTTAACTCCAAAATCTTCAAATCCTGATAAACGTAATATTTATATAGAGGTTAAAAATACGACCTGGATTAAAGAAAATGTAGCTCTATTCCCAGATACAGTAACGAAAAGAGGCCAAAAACACCTCATGGAATTAAAGGAATTAATTCCTGAAAGTAAAAGTGTTTTAGTACTTTGTATTACGAGAAAAGACGCTTGTTGTTTTGCCCCAGGAGATGATGCAGATCCCTTATACGGCAGTCTTTTTAGAGAATCTTTAAGTGCAGGAATGATAACTATTCCATGTTCCTTTGAATTTCATAAAGACCACGTATCATGGAAAGGGATTAAACCTTTGAAATAAATAAGATTTTGATATTTTGAAACTCTTTATAAAAAAATTTTTTTAATTTAACAGATATAGTTTTGGGATGCAAGTATAAAATTGGTAACAACGACTACTAGACACTAATAAGTTTTTTGAGCAAAATTGAATATGAAAGGAAACAGCACAAACTGTTTTTTTGCAGATCTAATTTTTTTTTATGACCACTGCTTTGCAAACGCCTCAAAGGCGCTCTAGGTCCAAATTACAAGATGCAAGTCTTGTTAATGGACCTATGCTCCTTTTGAGGAGTATTCGAGGATTTAGTTCAAACCGCTCTATGTTGTGGCTTGCAACTGTTCCCCTAGCTTTGTTTGGTTTAGGTATTTTTAATCTTTCAGCTCATGCAGCTGATTTACCTGAGTTGAATGCAGCTTTTCTTGCTAACAATTTATGGCTTTTGATCGCTACTATTTTGGTGATCTTCATGAACGCCGGTTTCGCTATGGTTGAGGCAGGTATGTGTCGTTCTAAGAACGCAGTAAACATCCTCGCTAAAAACCTATTCGTATTTGCTCTAGCTGTAACTTCTTATTGGTTTATCGGCTATTCATTAATGTACGGAGGAAGTGTTGCTGACGGATGGCTTTATTTTGGAGGCTTATTCTTTGATCCAACAGTCACCGCTGATATGGTTACTGATGCTGGATTAGTCCCAACTGTTGATTTCTTGTTCCAGTCTGCATTCGCAGGAACTGCAGCAACTATCGTTTCCGGTCTTGTTGCTGAAAGAGTTAAATTTGGAGAATTTGTTGTTTTTGCTGTTGTATTAACTGCATTTATATATCCAATTGCTGGTAGCTGGAAATGGAATGGTGGTTGGCTTGATTCTTTAGGTTTTGTCGACTTTGCTGGTTCTTCAATTGTTCACTCAGTTGGAGCATGGGCGGGTCTTGTAGGAGCTATGCTTCTTGGACCAAGAATTGGCAAATACGCTGATGGGAAACCACAAGCTATGCCTGGACACAATATGGCTATTGCTACTCTAGGTGCATTAGTCCTATGGATAGGTTGGTATGGATTTAACCCCGGTTCTCAACTTGCTATGGATCAATGGGTTCCATATGTTGCTGTAACAACTACTTTGGCAGCAGCAGCTGGAGCTATTGGTGCAACTATTGTTTCAACATTAACTTCTGGTAAGCCTGATCTTACAATGATAATTAATGGAATCCTTGCTGGTTTGGTTAGTATCACTGCTGGTTGTGGTGATATGACTCTTGCTGGAGCCTGGTTCGCAGGACTAGTAGGGGGAATTATAGTTGTATTTTCTGTTGCAGCACTTGATGCCGCTGAGATTGATGATCCTGTAGGTGCATTCTCTGTTCACGGAGTTTGTGGTGTATGGGGTACTGTAGTTATCGGTCTTTGGGGTACAGCTGTACAAGGTGATGGAGCAGGTATGGGATTGTTCAATGGTGGAGGTATTACCCTTCTTCTAGTTCAAGCTCTTGGTGCCGCAGCTTATGCTATTTGGACACTAGTTACTTGCTGGATTGCTTGGTCTGTAATTGGAGGATTATTCGGAGGAATCCGAGTATCTGAAGAGGAAGAGACTCAAGGCTTAGATATAGGAGAGCATGGAATGGAAGCATATCCAGACTTTGCATCTGCTAAATAATCTAACTGACAATTGATTTAAGAAACCTGACTTATGTCAGGTTTCTTTTTTTTTACGAAAAATTATTTAAAACGTTGTAATATAGAAAGATGGATACTCAAGCTTTTAGAAGATCCCTTCACCATTCTGATAGATACAATAGAAGGGGTTTCGATTCTCCAACAAAAAGAGCTCAAGCGTTAGAAGAAGCTTACCAAAGTGATTTGATAAGTTCTATTAGGGATAATGGTTTTACTTACACAAAAGGCAGACTAAATATTAAGTTAGCCCAAGCCTTTGGTTTTTGTTGGGGAGTTGAAAGAGCTGTTGCAATGGCTTATGAAACTAGAAGACATTACCCAAATGAGAATATTTGGATAACAAACGAAATAATTCATAATCCCTCGGTTAATGATCATTTAAGAAAAATGGATGTAAAGTTTATCTCAGCTAAAAATGGAATTAAAGATTTTTCTTTAGTATCTAATGGAGATGTTGTTATACTTCCTGCTTTCGGAGCTACTGTTCAAGAAATGAAACTTTTGCATGAGAAAGGTTGTCATATCATTGATACAACTTGTCCATGGGTTTCTAAGGTTTGGCATACAGTTGAAAAACATAAAAAACATGTTTTCACATCTATTATTCACGGAAAATTTAAACATGAAGAGACTCTCGCTACAAGTTCCTTTGCAGGTAAATATTTAGTTGTACTTGATTTAGAAGAAGCGCATTACGTTTCTGAATATATTCTTGGAAGAGGTAATAGAAATGAGTTTATGAACAAATTTGCTAAAGCTTGTTCTAATGGATTTGATCCTGATAAAGATTTAGATAGAGTGGGAGTTGCGAATCAGACAACTATGCTTAAGAGCGAGACTGAGGAAATTGGAAAGGTTTTTGAAAGGACGATGTTAAAGAAATTTGGACCAGAAAACTTAAATAGTCACTTTTTAGCTTTTAATACTATTTGTGATGCAACTGAAGAAAGGCAAGATGCAATGTTCTCTTTGGTTGATGAAGACCTTGATATTTTAGTGGTTATTGGAGGCTTTAATTCTTCTAATACTACTCATTTACAAGAAATAGCAATTACTAAAAATATTTCTTCTTTTCACATTGATACGCCAGAGAGGATATCAGTTAAAGAAAACTCAATATATCATAAACCTCTAGGATCAGAATTAGAACTTAAAAATAATTTTCTACCTAGTGGAAAAATTAATGTTGGAATTACCTCAGGTGCATCCACTCCTGATAAGGTAGTTGCAGATGTTATTGAAAAGTTAATTGATATTGCTTCCTGAATTTGTTATTCATTTATAAATTTGCTTAGTTTTTTTAATTTATTAGCCATATAATTCCAAAAGATCTACTTTATTAACTAGAATAATGAAAAATTAATGAAGTATGGAAGACAAAGCACAACCTAATCAGGTTCAGACTGCAAGTATGAATAGAACTAAAGCGCCCCAAAAAGTTGAAGTTGTAGTTGCCAATTCATCTTCAGGGTCAGAAGTTAATATCCTTGGAGAACTATCGATTTTTGTTTTAAGAATAGGTTTTTGTGCTTTGATGATTCATCATGGCCTTGAGAAACTTCAGGATCCGCAGGGTTTTGCCGAGTTTGTCGTTGGTAAGTATTTCCCCTTTTTGCCTGGTGATCCTGTTATTTGGACTTTTGGAGCAGCAATTACTCAATTAGTATGCCCAGTTGGATTGGCTTTAGGGATTTTTGCGAGGCTTTCTTCTCTTGGTCTATTCTCCACAATGGCATTTGCAGTTTATTTTCATCTTCTTGATACTGGACTAGAGGGTTTCCCTCTGGCAGTGGTTGAAGGTCATAATTATGCTTTTGAATTGTCTTTTATATATGGGGCTATTTCTCTCTACTTTCTATGTGCAGGTCCAGGCAGGCTATCTTTATTCAGAAAGACTAACAAAATTACATATTATCCAAAATCAACATGACCTAATGTAAAAAATGCCTTTTTTGCGTAAATACCATTGATATTCCTTTTAAATTACACATATCTATACTTTCTTGGTCTCTTAGACTTCCTCCAGGTTGAATAATAGCTTTTATTCCATATTCATTTGCTAGTTCTACAGTATCTGCAAATGGGAAAAATCCATCGCTGGCCAAGACAGCATCAGAACATAAACTTCCAGCAGCTTTTAATGCAATTTTTGCTGCTCCAACTCTATTCATTTGTCCAGCACCAATACCAATAGTTTTTTGATCTTTTGCAATAACAATGGCATTAGATTTAACGTGTTTACAAATTTTCCATGCAAAATTTAGATCTAAGTTAATTTGATTACTCGGATTTTTATTAGTTACTGAAATCCAATTTTCAGTTTTTTCTTCACTATCGTCAGTATCTTGAACTAGTAATCCTCCCATTATTGATTTAGTAGAATTCTGATTCTTTTTTGGAAGTTTATCTTTTGAAAACTTTAAAATTCTTAAATTCTTTTTAACTTTTAAAATTTGTAAAGCATCCTCATCAAAAGATGGAGCGACGACACACTCTAAGAAAATATCTTTGAGGTGAATTGCGGCCTCGCTATCAACATTTGAATTAAAAGCAACTATTCCTCCAAATGCACTTACAGAGTCGCATTCCAAGGCATTCAAAAATGCTTTAGAAGCTGAATTACTAACAGAGGCACCACAGGGATTATTGTGTTTTAAAATGACAGAGGCAAACATGTCGGTTGTAAGTTCATCTTTTTCTGTGTAGCCAAATTCTAAAACTGTTGAAAGTGCCGACTCTAGATCTAATAGATTGTTATAACTTAAGTCTTTTCCTTGTAATTGTTCTGCTGAGTTCCATCCAATGTTACTTAAACCATACCAGAAAGCTTTTTGATGTGGATTCTCCCCATATCTTAAGGTTTTGATTAGAGGATAAGATTTAATATATTTGGAAGATTGTAAATCTTTTTCTTTTCTTATCCAATTAGATATTGCAGTGTCATAGTCTGCTGTATGTTGAAAAGCTTCAAGGGCTAATTTTGCTTTATATGAGTCTTTCAATTCACCTTTTTTACTTTCTTCAAGAAAATTTTGATACTGACTAGGATCTACTAAAACGGAAACATCTTTATGATTTTTAGCTGCAGAACGAATCATAGATGGTCCTCCGATATCGATATTTTCAATAGCATCTTCCCATTTAGCTCCCTGATCTACAGTTTTTTTAAAAGGATATAAATTTACAACTACTAAGTCAATTAACTCTAGATTGTTAGCTTCTATATCTTTTTTATGTTCCTCATCAGTTCTTTTAGCTAATATTCCCCCGTGTATTTTTGGATGTAAAGTTTTAACTCTTCCTCCAAGAATTTCTGGAGAATTAGTAAAATCAGCAACTTTAATAACTGGAATTTTAGCCTCTATAAGATGTTTGGCAGTTCCTCCACTTGATAGAATTTTATAATTAAATTGCTCTACTAATTCCCTGCAAAATGGGATTATATTTTTCTTATCAGATACACTTACTAAAGCTAATGGGGACATTATGGGAAAGTTTACTTACTTAAGAATATAAACATGAAATATGCTATGAATCATGAATTTGTCTCGATTAGCTCTCAAACTGCAACTCATAGAATTATTTTGATGCATGGTTGGGGAGCTGATTCAGATGACCTTTTAACATTTGGAAAGGAGATGACTGAAAAATTAAATATTGATTTTGAGGTAATTTCTCTGAGGGCTCCTGGATTACACCCAAGCGGTCAGGGAAGACAGTGGTATGGATTATACCCACATGATTGGAATGGAGCTGAGGTTGAAGTAAATAGACTTTTAGTTACATTAAAAAAATTTGATACTGATCAGATTCCACTCAGAAAAACAATTTTGTTGGGGTTCTCTCAGGGAGCGGCAATGGCAATTGATGCGGGCTTTAAGCTAAATTTTGGATTAATTGTTGCTTGTAGTGGTTATCCTCACCCCAACTGGGCCCCGGGAGAAAAATTCTCGCCATTGATTATTAGTCATGGTTTATTTGATGACGTTGTCCCAATAGATGCTTCTAGGATTATTTATGAAAAGGTAAAGAGTAAGTCTCCAAAATTTTGTGAATTAATAGAATTCAATGGGGTTCATCAAATTGATACGAATTTAATTAATTTTATTAGTTCAAATATAAGTAATATTTTTTAAACAAAAGCATATTCATATTCTTCAATCTCTTCCCAATCATCTGCAGTAAGTTCTAGACCCTCAAATATTTTTTCTTCACCAATTCCTTCAACTACAACTTTTAGTGATGGAAATAGAAAATGATTTTCTTCAGCATATTGGGCGCTAAATAACCCTTTTTCACCCCAAAAAAATCTATCGGTTGTGTGTTCATTTCTTCTGACATTGAAAACTGAAGGCGCAGAGAGACCATTTTCAGCTATGAATCTTCTTGCTGCTGTAACTGGTTTATGTTTGCCAGTTTCGATATGATAAATAGGTACATGTGCCATTACTCTTTGGCCAGCCAATCTTCTTCTACTGATTCTTTTTCTTTTTTTTGACATTGATTGGTACTCCTGAAAATATTAATGAGATTAGTCTTATTTATTTTTACTAATCTTATATATGTGATTTTAAATTCACTTCAAATTACATAGAGGACCCATCAACCCCTGATGTAGCTTAAAATATGATTAAATATTCATATTTAAGGCTGGCTTAAGTCAGACCTCTTTATATATCTTAATACTTTTTTCATATTTTACAAGCCCTTTTTCAAATTTTTTTTAAAAAAATTTCTCAAAATTTCATTAATTATGAATCTTTCAAAAAAATTTGAAGAGCTAATCATAAAGCAGCTAGAGAGTTTTGGTTGCTCAATGGGCGTGACTAATTTAGTTATGTATCTTGCTTCAGCGAAGCAAGGAACTAAAGCATCTTTTGAGATGATTGGTCAATGGCCACAAATTGAGAGGCTTCTAATATCAATAGAAGATGATCCTTCACTAAAAGTTTCATCTCCAAATAGAAGATGGTATGCGCTTCAAGAAAACGACATTCTACTTGGTGTTCTGAGGGTGGAAACTAATTTGAATGGGGGTGATTGGCCAGTATCTCTTGATTCTAGATTAAAAGCGCTTTCAATATCTTTAGCTAAATGTGTCTCTATCGAATTAGAACGTCAAAATAAAAATGAAGAAATCAGTTATTTAAAAAATCAGGTCAATGTAATAATCCATCAATTAAGGAATCCATTGGCTGCTTTGAGAACATATGCAAAATTACTAATAAAAAGACTTGGTTCAGATGATGACTCGATTGAAATTGTAGAACGCATGATAATAGAGCAAAAACAAATTAATCAATATATGGATTCTTTTGCGCAATTAAATTCACCTCTTCAACTTCCTTTGGAAATTGGAGAGGAAAGATTATTATTACCACCAAATTTAGATAATAAAAAGGTAATAACTGTTCAAAGTTTATTGAGACCAATATTAGAGAGGGGTAAAGCTAATGCCAACTTAGATAATAGAGATTGGACTGAACCTTCTCTTTGGCCCGATTGGACTTTATTACCACTAAAGGCAAAATATGCTGTAATTGCTGAAATTGTGGCTAATTTGTTAGAAAATGCTTTTAAATATGCCAAAAAAGATTCTGAGATTGGACTTTCTATTACGAGTAAAGGTCTATGCATATTTGATGATGGTAAAAAAATAACCAAAAATGAAAATGAGAAAATTTTTCAAAAAGGCTATAGAGGATCTTCTGCTAAAAAGAAGGACGGCACTGGTGTGGGACTCTTTTTAGCGAGGAAATTAGCAAGACAAATTGGAGGAGAATTGAGATTGTTGGAAAATAACTCGATTGATGATGGTGAAAAATTAAAAAATCTTAAAAAGAAAAATATTTTCTATTTAGAACTTCCTATAGAAGAATTGCATGCATAAATAACATTGTAGTTTCTACTAGTACAACACTTGCACCGCACGCATCTCCATTGAATCCTCCAATTTTATTCCCCAGTATGTTCGGGATAGAATAGCTTAAAAAAATACCAATTAAAAAAAGAATTAAAAGTTTAATCAATATTGCTTGGGATGTAATTGAAACAAATTGATAAAAAATGAAAGTTATAAGAAAAATAATTGAGATCAAAGATTCTTTTTTAAATCCATTCCAAAACTTTTTATGACTAATAGATTTTTTCTTGTAACTCATATATTTAAATTTTTCTATAAAAAATAAATTTGAAAATCTTCCCCAAAATAAGCAAATTGGCAAAACAATAATTATTTGGTTTTGAATTTTGAGTATGCAGGCAATTTGAATTAAAGTTATAAAAACTAAAGATTGAACACCAAAGGAGCCAACTTTACTATCTTTCATTGCTTTCAAACGTTTCTTTTTACCCGCAAAAATACCATCGAAAGTATCCATTAAACCATCAAGATGTAGACCACCAGTAATTAAATATCCTGAAGCCAAACAAATTAATGCAGATCCATAAATTGACCAAGAGTTTATTCTTAAAAAAATAAAGATATAACTCTGTATTGTTCCAATAAAAAATCCTAAAAGAGGCGCAAATTGTGCAATATTTTTAAATTCGGGTTTAATTAAAGGTATCTTTGGAAATGTCGTATAGAAAATCCAAGATCCTGCGAAATTTTGTATTAAATATTTTTTGATGATAAAAAATAGATTCAATATTAAATAATAGGGTAGATTAATAAAAAGGATCAAAAAATTTTATAATTTATCGTGTTTGAATTTGAAATTACATCGAATTGTAGTAATACATTGGCAAGAACTGGTATATTCCACACACCAAATGGTCAGGTAAACACACCAAAATTTATGCCTGTTGGTACTTTGGCAACGGTTAAAGGAATTTCATCTAAGCAGTTAACCTCGACAGGAGCCGAAATGATTCTCTCAAATACCTTTCATCTTCATTTACAACCCGGAGAAAAATTAGTTAGAGAATTTGGCGGAATACATAAGTTCATGAACTGGCCGAACCCTATTCTTACTGATTCAGGAGGATATCAAGTTTTTAGTTTGGCCAAATTAAATAATATTTCTGATAAAGGTGTGGAATTTAAAAATCCAAGAGATGGTAGCCATGTATTTTTATCACCTGAAAAAGTAATACAGATTCAAATGAATCTTGGATCGGATGTCGCGATGGCTTTTGATCATTGTCCTCCGCATACAGCTAACGAAAATGATATTGAGGACTCTTTAAAAAGAACTCATTCATGGTTGCAAAAATGTGTTGAGACTCATCAGAAATCCAATCAAGCATTATTCGGTATAGTTCAGGGTGGTAAGTATCCGAAATTAAGAGAATATAGCGCAAAATTTACAAGTTCTTTTGATCTGCCCGGAATAGCAGTGGGAGGTGTAAGTGTTGGTGAGGCAGTAGAAGAAATACATAGTGTAATTAATTACGTCCCGAAATTCTTACCAATAAATAAACCAAGGTATTTAATGGGAATTGGCTCTTTAAAAGAAATTTCTTTAGCGGTTGCTAATGGATTCGATATATTTGACTGTGTTTTGCCTACAAGACTAGGAAGACATGGGACTGCATTTTTTAATGATGAAAGATTGAATTTGCGAAATGCACGATTTAAAAATGACTTTTCTCCGATTGACAAAACTTGTAAATGCGAAACATGTAAATCCTATTCTCGTGCATATTTGCATCATCTAATTAGAAATGACGAAATATTAGGTCTCACTTTAATAAGTATGCATAATATTGCTCATTTAATAAGATTTACCAATGCAATTTCTACTGCAATTAGAGATAATTGTTTTACAAATGATTTCGCTCCTTGGAAAACATCCTCTATTGCTCACTATACGTGGTAACGTCTTATCATAATTAATTAAATTATCAAAAAAGGTGCTCATTCTATTTAATACATTCGCTGAATTGCCAGAGGCTTACAAGGCCTTTGCTCCAACTGTTGATGTTCTTCCACTTATTCCTTTATTTTTCTTTTTATTGGTATTTGTTTGGCAAGCTGCTGTAGGATTTAAATAAATTCTTTTAGTTTAGATTGTTTGTCTTAGAAGGGATTTTCAAGTAAGATCGCATCTCCAGAATTTTCAACGGCACTTTCTATAAAATCAGCTATTTTTAAAGCTCTTGAGGCTTGCTCACCATCCACCTCAGGTATTTCTTTGCCTTGAACGCATTTAAGAAAATGCTCCAACTCTGCATAAAGAGGCTCTATGGAAGTTGTGCTAACCTCTTCGACGTACCCATCATTTCTGTAAACTAATTCGCCATGCTCTGCTGTATATGATTCATTAGACTTTCTATGTATTTGTAGAGAGTGATTTAAGAAATCAGTTTCTACTAGCCCATTTTGGCAGTGAGCACTTAAACTTCTAATTTTTTTGTGACTCATTTTGCTCGCAGTTAAGCTTGCAATAACATTATTTTTAAAAACTAAAGTAGCATTGACATAGTCTATCAACCCTTCACTGTTTCTGCCTCCAACCGCTGCTAATTTTTGAATTTTTGAGTTTACAAGTTCTAAAATAAGGTCAATGTCATGAATCATTAAATCCATCACTACAGATACATCATTTGCTCTATCTGCGTGAGGACTATGCCTTCTTGCTTCCAAAACAACAATTTCTTCATTATGTACTATTTTATTTAGTTCTCTAAAAGCAGGATTAAATCTTTCAATATGCCCAACTTGTAAAAGACACTTACTTGCATTGGCAGCCTCTATAAGAGATTTTGCTTCTAACTCGTTAGCTGCAATCGGTTTTTCAATGAGAACGTTAGCACCTCTCTCAAGACAGTCTAGCCCTACTTTGTGATGAAGAAGTGTTGGAACAGCAATACAGATAGCATCAACTCTTGGAATTAAGTCCTTATAATCTTTGAACCATTCACATTGAAATTGATCAATAGCTAATTTTCCTCTCTCTTCGTTTGGATCTGCGACTCCGATGAGATTGGCATCTTTTAGTAAACTTAGTACTCGCGCATGATGCCAGCCCATATTTCCTATACCTATGACTCCAACCTTTACGGGTGATGAGGTTGGTTGCATAATTTCAAATCCATATATTTATTATCATTATCCTCTATGGGGAGTCACATTTAGCTTTTGGGAAGGATTATTTTAACACGATCAATTTTTGGACCTGACATAGAAATAACTTCAAATTTAATGTTATTAAAATCTAAAACGTCGCCAATTTTTGGAACCATTTGAAATTTTTCTAACATAAATCCAGCAAGAGTATGATAATCAGTTCCTTCTGGAATAGAACATCCTAACTTTTTATTGATTTCAATAATTTCTGATTTTCCAGCTATTGACCATTTTTTAGAGAAATTATCTAACATTCTCATGTCTGAATAAATTCTATTATTGAGCATTTCCTCTCCAACTATTTCGCCATTTAGATCAGCTGCAGTTATAAGTCCCTCTGTCCCGCCGTGTTCATCAACGACTAGTAAGAAAGGATTATAGTCTCTTACTATTGGAAATATTTCTGCTAGTGAACATGTTTCTATTATTTTTGTTACCGGTAAAAGGAATGGCTCTAATAATGTATCTGCTTCCATTTCACCTTTTGATATTGGCTTAGCTAAATAACGCAAATCTAAAACACCTAATACATCATCTAAAGACTCACCAATCACAAAGAAGCGAGCATGTCGAGTTTTATCTACTTGTTTCATAAGTTCTGAAAAGGTTATATTCTTCGGCAAAGTTACCATTTCAGATCTTGGAATCATCACTTCTTTAACCTGTGTATCTTTTAAAGCAAAAACTCCTTCAAGAATATTTTTCTCATCTGGTTTTAAACCTGTTACGTTATCTGTTTCTATAAGAGTTTCTAATTCTCCAGCAGATAAACCCGAATTTAAAGAATCCCATTTGTTATTTAGATTAAACAAGCCCAAACAGGCGCTAGCAAAGAATTCTATTACCCTAACTATAGGATTCATACCCTTTCTAACGGCATCAAATATTGTGGTTAACCTTAATGCAGCAGATTCTGGATTATTAATTACTAGGGCTTTAGGAATTAGTCCTGAAACAAGAGTAACAACTAATACAACAAATAAGAAAAATAGAAGATCATAAAATCTATTGGACAAAATATTGCTTTTCCAATAATCATTTGCAAGATTATTGCTGAGCCATCCAATTGCAATTAATGAAATTGTTACTCCAAATTGAGAAGCAATTAATGAAGATCTAAAGCGTTTTTGAATTTTTAAAATTGAAAATGCTCCTTTTTTCTTTTCTTCTATTAACCTTAAAACTTTACTTGGTCTAATTAATAAAAAAGAGAGTTCACTTGCTGCGAAAAAAGCTGGAAAAAATAAAAGAAATAAAAGTAGAGTTATTTTCATTCAATGACAAATGAATAATGGGGGTGGCGAGGATCGAACTCGCCTTAGCCAAATTATGAGTTTGGTGCATTCACCAGATTGCTACACCCCCAAAGGAATTTATGTAAATTTAATTACATTGATTTTAAATATACAATATAGAAATAATATTTCAAAAAACACCTCATTTGGAAGTTTTTGTGAGATTTCTTTTTTTTCTCCTAATCTTTAAATATAAATTTAACTTTTACTAATGGGCAAATTTTCGGAAAAGTATGATTTAAATAAAGCAAAATTGTTAAAACAGTTAATCGAAAAATCATATAAGAAAGGAAACTTCATCTTATCTTCAGGAAAAAAAAGCATTCATTACTTGAATTGTAAACCAGTATCATTAAATGGCGAAGGCTTAAACTTAATAAGTGATTTATTTTTAGAGTTAAAGGACTCAAGGTCAAAAGCAGTAGCAGGATTGACATTAGGTGCAGACCCTATAGTTAGTGGATTAATTCTCAAAGCATCTTTTCATGGGCTATACCTGGATGGTTTAATAATTCGTAAAGAAATCAAAAAATATGGTACTAAAGCTGGAATAGAGGGCCCTATATTAAAAGAAGGAACTTTGGTAACTGTCTTAGAGGATGTCGTTACAACTGCTGGTTCAGTTATAAAAGCTATAAAAAAGTTACGCGAAAATAATTATGTTGTTGAGGAAGTTTTATCTATAGTTGATAGGCAAGAAGGGGGATTAGAAGCCCTTGAAGATGAAAATGTTAAATTAAAGAGTCTTTTTACAATAAAAGACTTTTTATAATTATTTAAAAATGCAAGATATAAAAAAAAAGTTTTGGCTTGAAAAATTTGATTGTTTTTCTGTTACAGGAAATGATGCCAGAAAATTTTTGAATGGAATAACAACTGGTAATATTCTCAATTCAGAAAATAAAGTTATCAAAACTTGTTGGTTAACTCCAAATGGAGTAGTAAGGTCATTAATTGAAATTATTTTTTTAGAAAAAAACTTAGAAGTAATTATCTTGGTGGGTAAAACTAATGAAATAATTGATTACTTTAATCAAATTATTTTTCCAGCGGACGATGTACTTCTAAGTGAACCTTTCTTGATAAATAGAATTCAGGAAATTGATGAATCTAGTTCATGGAGAAATTACCAGCCTATTTTCTTTAAAACAGATGGTAATGAATTTGAAATATATAAAAATAAACTAAACCTACTAAATCCTAATGATTTAAAACTGTGGAAGATTAATCAGGCAATACCCTCATTGGGAATGGAAATAGACGGAAAAAATAATCCTCTTGAGCTTGGGTTTCAAGATCTTATAGATTTTAATAAAGGTTGTTATTTAGGACAAGAAACAATGTCAAAAATAAAAAATGTTTCTTCTTTAAAACAGGAAATAAGAATTTGGAAATCATTTGAATCTAATTTGAATTTAGACAGTGAAGATAAAAATTTATATATAAATTCTGCCAAGGGTATTTCTGTAGGCAAAATAACAAGTTTTTTTAAATCAGATTCTCAAATAAAAGGTTTAGCAATGATAAAAAGAAAATATTTAGAGGAAGGAAGTTATTTTTTTTCAGAAATTTTTGGAAAAATTATGATTAATAAATCTGTAGGATCAATTTTTCTTTAATTGATTTTTGATTAAATATTCTGCAATTTGTAGAGTAGCCATACAATCATCTTTGTTATATAGGATAATTTTTTTTAAAAATATTTCGTTTTCTGTAATTTGATATTGAATCCACCAATAAAGGGCTTTCGAGCCACTTACATTTTTCTGCGTCCATTCAAATCCAAGCCAATTAGAAACAGTTTTTAAGCTATAGTTTTTTAGTGGTAATATCCAAGACTTTCGTATTAAGGTATGTAAGTCTATAAATCTTGAGGCAAGTGAATCAATTTCTTCAATACTAAAATTTAGGTTTTTAGCAATATTAATTATTGCTATCTTTTCAGTTTCTCCGTAATGTAAAACTGGCCATTCCTTCTGTGAAAAAAGTATTTCAACTATCTTCCTGTAAGATTCTCCTTTATTGTTTTTTAGATTTAAAAATGGTTTATAAATAAGATCTTCTTTTTTTGTAAACAATTTATTTATTTTTAAAAAACCATATAAAAAGTCATGCTTATCATCTGGATTTGACTCAATATCAAATATATAAAATCCCGAACATATTTTTTCTAATAGATCTTCTGTATTTTTATTGGAAATAAAATATGGTTTTCCAGAGATATATGCTTGTGCTTGTTTTACAAATATGGATGCTTTTTCATACCTCTGATCTTTGAATTTAGATAATTTCTCTTCAAGTTGTTTTTCGCTGTACGAAGCTAATGTTTGGGTATTAGTTATTCCATTTTCTTTGAGTAACGAGGCCGTTTTGTACCCTATCCCATCTATATCTGTTAGATATCCATTTTCTTTTGCTTCTTTGTCACAAAATTTTTGCCAGGAACAAATAGTACATTTTTTTCTATCTTGAGTTATTTCTGGTATAGATCCCTCCAAGCATTCATTCAAATTTAATAAAACATTTAAAACTTTTTTTCTTAATTTTTTATTTAAATAAATTTCCTCAACTTTAACTTTTTTATAAAAAGTTGAAATTACTAATCCTTTATCAATTTTAGTTTCTTGAAAAGGTTCCAACAGCATAGAACTAAAAGCTAAGTCGAATAAATGTTCTTTAGTTGTTTTGTGGCCTAACTTATAAACAGCAGGTAAATATTTATATTGTCCCCATTTACTTTTACCTGTAGTCTTTAAAAGTAATTGTGGAAGTATCTCTGCGTTTATATTTTGGAAAAGATTTCCTTTGATTTTTAATCCAATTACCCCTTGATAACCATTTTCACAGGCTTTTAATCCTGAATATATTTCACCATTACAAAATTCAGAGAAAATTTGAAACTGATTAATTTTATCTATAGCTTTATGGGGAGACCAAACTTCAAAAGATTTTTTACCCTTAAAATCTAGCCATGCTTTTCTTTTGCATCTTGTAAAACTTTTTAAATGAAGAGAATTCAAATTATTTTTAAGGGCGGTTTTAAAATTTACTCATATAAATTAGTATAGATAATTAAAAGAAATCAAGGAAATTTGAAATTTGACAGCTGATAAATTAGATAAAATAAAATTCGGAACTGATGGTTGGAGAGGCATTATTGGTTTTGACTTTAACCTTTCCAATCTTTCAAGAGTTGTTGTCGCTGCATGTCAGGAGTTGCATTATCAATACTATAAAGAAGTTAATTCAAAGAAAATTATTATTGGATATGATCGTAGATTTATGGCTTGTGAATTCGCCAAGCAAATAGTCCCTTTTGTAAGAGGATGTGGTTTTGCACCGATCTTATCTGATAGCTTTGTTACAACACCCTCTTGTAGTTTCTATGCCAAAGAAGTAGGTTGTCTTGGAGCGTTAGTGATTACAGCAAGTCATAATCCATATAATTGGCTAGGTCTAAAAATAAAGAGCTTTAAAGGATGTTCTGTTGACGAATCTTTTACAAGTGAAGTTGAAAAAAGATTAATGCTAGGAAATTCAATTGAAAAAATAGATGGTATTAATCAATTTGTAGATATTAAGAAATTTCATTTAGATAGAATTAAATCCCTTTTTGATATCGACTATATTTCCAAGAGATTAAAAAAAATGAAATTGAGAATTTTTGTAGATTCTATGCATGGTTCAGCTGCAAATTGTATGGCTGAGATTTTTGCTTCTAGTGATTTAAAAGTTATTTCAGAAATCAGGAAAGATGCTGATCCTTTTTTTGGAGGAAAACCTCCTGAACCTCTTTTGAATTATGCAGATGATCTAAAACAAACACTAATGAAATATTCAACAAATGATGTGAAAACTTTAGGAATCATATTTGATGGTGATGGTGATAGAATTGCGGCAATTGATGAAAAAGGAAGATACTCTAGTACTCAAGATTTACTCCCATACTTTATTAGCTATTTGGGCGAAATTAAAAATAATTCTTATCCAGTTTTAAAGACTGTTAGTGGTTCAGATATTATTAAAAATATATCAGAGAGTCAAAATAGAGATGTTTTTGAACTTCCAGTTGGCTTTAAATATATTGCAGAAAAAATGATTAAAGAAAAAATATTTATTGGAGGAGAGGAATCTGGGGGAGTTGGTTTTGGTGACTTTATGCCTGAAAGAGATGCTCTATATGCAGCGATGGTTTTATTAAATGGAATTGCTGAAAAATCTCAATATTTATATAAAACCTTAGATAAAATTCAAAAAGATTTTGGGCCAAGTTTTTATAAAAGAATTGATATTAAATTTCCAAATCAGTCAGAAAAAAATAACGTAAAAGAATTTATCATAGATAATATTCCTGAGAATATTAATAATCACAAATTAAAAAGTGTATCAAAGATCGATGGAATAAAGTTGAGAATTGATAAAAATTTTTGGCTTCTTTTTAGGTTTTCAGGAACGGAACCTCTTTTAAGGTTATATTGTGAAGCACCAAAAGAATCTTATCTAATTGAGGTATTAGAGTGGGGTCAAGAATTTATAAATTTGGCAGGAAAATAAGGATGAAAAATTTATTTTTAGCGAGTAAGAATAAAGGTAAAATTGAAGAATATAAGAAATTGCTTGCTGGAGTTAATTGTAAATTGTTACTCCAGCCAGAATCATTAGAAGTTAAAGAGGATGGACTGACATTTAGAGATAATGCAGTTAAAAAAGCGAGTGAAGTTTCGAGAAAAACGAATAATTTTTCAATAGCAGATGATTCAGGAATTTGTATTGAAGCACTAGGTGGTAAGCCTGGAATTTACTCATCTAGATATGCAGAAAATGATCAGAAGAGAATTGAACGAGTTTTAAGAGAACTTGATGGAGTTCAAAATAGAAGTGCTTTCTTTATTGCTAATATTTGTGTTTGTTCCCCAAATGGTGAAGTGATTATCGAATCTGAGGCCAAATGTCATGGCAATATTATTTTAAACCCCAGAGGAAAAAGTGGTTTTGGGTATGACCCAATTTTTGAGGAGAGTTCTACCAGATTAACTTTCGCAGAAATGAATAATGATATTAAGGACTCTTGTAGTCATAGAGGTAAAGCATTAAAAAAAATTATTCCAGATTTAATTGAAATTTTTTCTTAAATTCAATTAACCCAAGATCCATGAAGGCCATGAGGAATTGAAATGGGTAATTCATAAACAGCTAATTCTTTTAAGTCTTTTGCGTCTAATATCACTAAATCGCTTCCTCTTCTTTCTCCATTCCATAGAAGTATAAATAAAAATCCCTCATCTTCTTTTGAAGAGTTTTCTGATGGAACCATAATTGGTTCGCTAACAAATCCACTTGGACCTGCTGACCAAAAAATCTCTTCCTTAGAAGTTAAATTTATTTTTTTTATTGCTTGAAGAGGAGCGTTCCCAAGCTTTTGAGATGTGCTTGCCATCCAACTGAAATTTGCTTTTAATCCTAAGTTTTTAGGATTAACAACTGCAAATTCACAACATTGTTCACTGAAAGTTTCAAGTTCACAAGTTTTTGTCTTTAGATCGATAATTGATCTTTTCAGTTTTCCTTCTGGATATTTATCAAAGTCAATATCCCTAAAATTTTCGTTTGGACCAACTGATGGGAAATCATCATAAAAAATACTATCTAATACGATTTTGGAATCTTTTTCAAATGCGTTTACATGATGAAAAACGAATCCTTCTGGAGCATCGATTGTTAAAGGAGGCTGTCCTCTAAATAATCCACTTTCTCTGGGGATGATAAAAAACTTTGCTTTTTTATTTGGGTTTGACTTTAGACATTGTGCTGCTCCTCTTTGACCCATTACAAATGGAAGAGGATTGAAATCAATAGCATTCTGTAAAAATATTGCCCAATTAGTTGTAATTGCGAAATCATGAAGGAATGCAAAGCCATTAAAGGTATCTTTTCTGTCAAAAATGAGCTCTCCAGAATTTTCACCAGCATTATCAAATTCCATTAATCTAATGGTACTTTTTGGCCCGGTTTGTACTCCAAAAGTGACTAAAAGTTCTGAAGATGCATTTGAGTTTAGGTCTGTTTTGGGATGAGCACTGAATGCTTCGTTAGGCTTGAGTACTCCTTTTAATGTTGTTAAACCAATAGTTTCAAGACTATCAGGATCCATTGCATGTGGACCTGCTGCTTCCCATAATGCGAGAATTTTATCTCCTAATTTAATGACATGTGTATTAGCTATATTCTTGAATTTTAGATCTAATGCATTATTTAAAATCCCTCCATTTTTTTGTGTTCCAAAAACACCTCTATAAATAAATTTATCTATTTTTTCTTCTTCCAAATAGCCTTTAGTTTTAACAAATCTATTTGTTAATAATGGCTGACCATTTTCGAATTTTATGGATGTTATCATCCCATCACCATCAAATGGATGATGAACCCATTGTCCACCTCTCTCTAATATTCCTGGTCCATTTCTTAATAATGTTCCATTTAAATTATAAATATTATTACCTTTGCTAATTTTTAGCGGCTCTTTAGTTAGCTCCTTTTCTACATTTTGATAAGCACTTGACCAATCTTCTTTTTTAAAAATATTAAATTTATCAATTTTTTTATCTTGTAAATTAGTCACAACAAAATAATCGCTTTATCTATCTTCGCCAAAAATCAACTAAATTGTGGCTGATTCGAAAAAATTCCTATTTTATTGTTTTTCTAACATTCCTTTACTGCTTGGAATTGAATCAGATCTTCTTGAATCTATCTCGGTAGCCATTCTCATTGCTCTTGAAAAAGCTTTAAAGCACGCCTCAACTATGTGATGTGAATTACTTCCTCGTATTTGATTAATATGCAGAGTAATACCGCTGTTATTTACAAAGGCAATAAAAAACTCTCTTACTAATTCAGTATCATAATTTCCTATTCTGGGAGCTTTTAATTGAAGATCATAAGATAGATGCGGTCTACCAGAGCAGTCTAAAGTGACTTGAACTAATGCTTCATCTAATGGGGCAAAGAAATGTCCAAATCTGCTTATTCCTTTTCTTTCTCCCAAGGCTTTTGAAAATGCTTTGCCTAATGCGATTCCTACATCTTCATTTGTATGATGATCATCAATATGGGTATCTCCAATTGCTTTTATTTTTAAATCGAACAAACCATGACTGGATATTTGATGAAGCATATGATCTAAGAATGGTATCCCTGTATCAATCTCAGAAATTCCATTTCCATCTAAGTCTATAAATACAGAAATATCTGTTTCATTCGTTTTTCTTTTTATTTCAGATTGCCTTAGAGATGACATTTTTATGCAAAAAACTTAGTTTACATTCCATTAATGCAGTAACCCGCATCAACATAAATTGTTTGGCCTGAAATGCCGCTAGAGAGATCACTTAATAAAAAAGCAGCTGTATTACCTACTTCTGTTTGGGTGACTGTTCTGCGTAAAGGAGCCTTTTCTTCAACATTGTGAATCATATCTAAAATGCCACCTATAGCAGAACTCGCAAGTGTTCTTATAGGCCCAGCACTTATTGCGTTAACTCTGACTTGTTTTTCGGGACCAAGTTCTGCAGAAAGATATCTTACTGAAGCTTCTAAAGCTGCTTTAGCAACTCCCATTACGTTATAGTTAGGAATTGCCCTTTCTGAACCTAAATAAGTTAATGAGACAACTCCAGCACCATCACTAAAAAGTGGTTTTGCTGCTTTACATAAAGGTGCTAACGAATACGCACTTATATTAAGAGCCCTATCAAAACCCTCTGAAGTGGTAGCACTATAATCTCCAATCAATTCATCGCGTCCTGCAAATGCTAGGCAGTGAACTAATCCGTCAATTTGACTCCAATTGTCTTTTATATTTTTAAAGATTTCTTCAATTTGATCTGGATTTTGAACATCAAGAGGCAAAAATAATGATGGGTTTAAAGGTTCAGTTAGTTCTTTAACTTTTGACTCGAATCTTCCCTTATCATCAGGCAAATATGTGATTCCAAGTTCTGCGCCAGCTTTTGAAAGTTGTTGAGCGATACCCCATGCTATTGAACGATTGTTGGCAATTCCCGTAACAAGAATTTTTTTGCCAGTTAGATTTAGAAGCATTTTGTTTATTATTTCTATTATTCTCCTATATAAAAGTACCTATCTTTACGGATTACTGCAAAATATACAATAATTTTCAAATATCAAAGAATTTTTAACTTGAACATGGTAAGAACAACTTCTATGGTTTTGGAATTAGGTTTTCAATTACCGAATTTTGAAATGTTAAATGCCAATTCTTCAAAAAATGAATATTTTAATTTTCATAATCTAGATAATCGGCATTTACTTTTAATGTTTATTTGTGCCCATTGCCCATTTGTTAAATATATTGAGAATCAAATTTTCACCTTAAGTAAAGAAATTGAAAATAGAGTTCAAACAGTTGCAATTTCTAGTAATGATATTTTCACTCATCCTTCAGATTCTCCTAAAAATTTGAGATTACAAGCACAAACACAGGGATGGAGTTTCCCTTATCTATATGATGAAAATCAAAATTTTGCTAAGAAATTAAAAGCGGCTTGCACTCCAGATTTTTATCTTTTTTCAAATGAAGGAGATGGTGATTTTTTATTGTATTATCATGGCCAATTAGACGATAGTAGACCAAGTAATAATATCCCTCTATCTGGAAAAGATTTGCTCTCTGCTGTAAAAGATTTGAATCAAGATAATTCTTATCCTTCAAATCAGATGCCTTCTTTAGGTTGCAATATAAAATGGACTCCTGGTAAAGAACCAAGTTGGTTTAAATGAATTAAAAATTTTTTTTACCCATAGAAATATGGTTTAGGGTTAATATATTTACTATGCAGATTCCTCCATTTACTCTAGATAGGCAGTTCCAAGAAATTGGCTCTGAAATTGAGAGTGAGGTTTCTAAAGTTTTAAAAGGGGGCCAGTATATTGGAGGACAAGAAATTGCCAAATTTGAGGAGAGTTTTTCAAATCTGATTGGTGTTGAAAATACTATTGGATGTAATAGTGGAACTGATGCTTTAGTATTAGCTTTGCGCGCATTAGATATTGGTGTGGGTGATGAAGTTATTACCTCATCTTTTAGCTTTTTTGCAACTGCAGAGGCTATTAGTGCAGTTGGTGCTAATCCTGTTTTGGTAGATATAGATCCAGAAACTTATCTCATTAATACTGAACTAATAGAACAAGAAATAAATTCTAATACCAAGGCAATTATGCCAGTTCATCTATTTGGTAATGCAGTGAATATGACCTTAATAAAATCTTTGGCCAAGAAATATGACTTAAAAGTAATCGAAGACTGTGCTCAGGCAACATGCACAATGTGGGAAACTTCCAACGTTGGGAGTATCGGTGATATAGGCTGTTTTAGCTTTTTCCCTACTAAAAATTTAGGAGCTGCTGGAGATGGTGGAGCAGTAACAACTTCAGATCAGAAGATTGCAAAAAAAATTAGAGAACTGGCTGTTCATGGCAGTCCAATAAGATATCATCATACCCAAATTGGATATAACAGCAGACTTGATACCATTCAAGCTGCCATATTAAACATTAAAATTAAATATATTTCTAAGTGGATTAATAATCGCCAAAAAATTGCTAATAATTACCTTGATTTATTAGAAAAAAATCCATTTATTAGTTTTCCAAAAATTAGTTCTGATTCAATTTCCCATTCTTGGAATCAATTTGTAATTAGATTAAGAAACGATAAATATTTTTTAGATGAAGATTTTTCAAATTTATTTGATACTGATTGCAAAAAATACTATTCCTTAAGGAATTTGGTAAAACAACAACTTTTTGAAAAAGGTATTAATTCAATTATTTATTATCCAATTCCAATACACGCACAAATAGCTTACAAAAATAAAAATTTTTCTAGAACAAAACTTATTAATACAGAGAGAATTTGTACAGAAGTTCTTAGTCTTCCAATGTTTCCTGAAATTACTTATGAAGAGCAAGTTTATGTAGCAGAAAATTTAAATAAAGTTTTAAAGAATTGTATAGAGGAAATTCAAATTTCAGCATAAAGTGATTTAAATAATCTTTGTTGTATGTTGTGATTGACTATTGGGCTTGAATAATTATTTTTTTCTAAATTAGATATCTCCCCATTTAATAATTCTGAGTTTGACACTTTAGATAATTCAGGAATCCAATATTTTATATATTCGCAAATAGGATCAAATTTTTTTGCTTGGGTATATGGATTAAAAATTCTAAGTGGTTTTGGATCCATACCGCTACTGGCGCTCCACTGCCATCCCCCATTATTTGCAGCTAAGTCTCCATCAACCAACGTCTCCATAAATTTTTTCTCGCCTATTTGCCAATTGCATATAAGATCTTTTACCAGAAATGAAGCGACTATCATCCTACATCTGTTATGCATCCAGCCAGTACTATTTAGTTGACGCATTGCAGCATCAACTATAGGTACTCCTGTCTCTCCGTTGCTCCAATGCTGTAACCATTCATTATTGTTTTGCCATGGAAAGTGATCCCATTTTTTTCTATATGGACCTTTCTCTAGCTCTGGGAAATGGAATAGGCAATGTTGATAAAACTCACGCCAAACAAGTTCTTTTTGCCAAGTTTCAATTGATAGATAATTTCCTTGATTTGCAAAATCTGAATTTAAATTTAATGTGGCGTTCCAAATTTTTCTAATGCTAATAGTGCCGAATCTGAGAGATGCACTTAGAAAAGATGTCCCATTATGGGAAGGAAAATCTCGTGCAGAATTATAAGAATATATTTTTTTTTCGTTAATGAACTTTTCTAATAATGTTTTTGCAGCATTCTCTCCAGGCCTACATGGACAAATATTCGAACCAGGAAATTTGATATTTTTGATAAATTTCTGTAGAACCGAATCAGATGAATTTATTGTCTTATTTTCTTTGAGTTTATTATCTATATCTTTAAACTGGAAAACAACTTTATCTTGGTCATATAGACCTAATAAATTCATTTTTGATTTAAGATTTTTATAAAAAGGCCCATAAACTGAATAAGGTTTATTATTTCCGGAAAATATTTTTAAAGGTTCTACTAATAAGTGATCCCAAGTTTCAATAACTTGAATATTTTGTTCTTCTAAATTTTTTTTTATTTTTAAATCGCGATTTATCTCATAAGGTTCAATTGATCTATTCCAAAAAACAAATTTAGCATCTATTTTCTTTGCTAATTGAGGAATTATTAATACCGGATCACCTTGTTCCATGATTAATCTACTACCCATTTTTTTCCAATTATTTCCTAATTCTTGAAGCGAATTTCCTAGAAACCAAGCTCTTGAACTTGCATTGAAATCATGTGGGTAATTTTTATCAAATATGTAAGTTGAAGTAATAGCATTTGATAATGAAAATGCTTTGATTAAAGCTTGATTGTCAAATATTCTTAAATCCTTTCTATGCCAAAAAAGTATTCTAGGTTTATTCATAATTTATCTAAAAATTGTTTAGCTCTAAACCAAGCTGTCACAGTTTTTGCATCAAGAATCTCATCCCCACTAGAAATAAGATTATCTAGTTCGTTCGGATCTAAAATTAATACTTCTATATCTTCATCTAAATCTCCTTTAACCTCGGAATTTAGTTTGCTCAAATCACGAGCTAAAAATAAATAAATTTCTTCATCTGCATAACCAGGAGCAGGTACAAGAGTTCCTAGTTCATCCCATTTGTTTGCACTAAATCCAGTTTCTTCTTGTATTTCTCTTTTAATTGAGTTAATAGGTGTTTCACCTATTTCTAATGTGCCTGCTGGAAATTCTAATAAATACCTTGAAACAGCAAATCTATATTGCCGAAGAATGATAACTTTATTGTCTTTTGTAATAGGTACTGCTAATGCTGCCCCAGGATGCTTAATGTATCCATATTCACCTTCGTGTCCATTTGGAAGCTCAATTCTATTTATTTCGAAACTAAATTTTTTTGACTTTAACTCAGATATTTTTTCTTTAAAAATGGATCTTTTTAAAAAGTTTATTTTACCCATGAATTTTAAATAAAAATAGCCTAACAGTTATTTTTTGGTTTTGTAAATCAATTAATAGACCATTTTGAGTCATCAAACTTTGTGATTTTTTGGCTTCTACTTAAGATTTCGGAAAGTGGTGTAATAACGAAATTCCGATTCATGAATCTAGGGTGAGGTAATGTTAATTCCTCGTCAACCGTATGAAAATCTTCCCACCAAAGAATATCTAAATCGAGACACCTTGATAGCCATTTTTTTCCTTTTGGCGTCTCTTCTCGTCCGAAAAATCTCTCTAACTTTTTTAGCTCTTTTAAAAGTGATTTCGCGTTTTTATTTGATGGTTTAGGGAAAGAATTACTTTTTATAAGTAATAGAGTATTTAAATAATTTGGCTGCTCATTATCAACACCATGAGGTAATGTCTCATAAATTGAAGACCAAAAAAAGTTTGCATGAAATTTGCTTTTCTCTTCTTGTTTTTCGTTGGAACTATCTCCCCACTCATTTATTAATTCCTCTATTTTTGGTTTGCAAATTAATAGTGACTCAAGAGGGCTTCCGAATTTACTATCAATATTTGCTCCGAGGGATATACATAGTCCATTTTTGATATTAAGATTTGATAATTCCACTACAAAAAACAAAGTTATTGGATAAATTCTATATCAGGCATTTTTAAAGTGATTTTGAACCCAGAGTTAAAAGAAACAGGAGAAATAAAAGATTTAATGAAGTCAAAGGATTCTTTTGGAGCTTTCCCTTTGGCCGCAATTACAGGTCATAGCTTATTGAAATTATCTTTACTTTTGGCAGCAGTTGATCCCAGTTTAGGGGGAGTAATTATTGCCGGCGGAAGAGGTACTGGTAAGTCAGTTTTGGCAAGGGGTTTACATACTTTACTTCCTCCTATAGAGGTATTAGATAATGAATTAATACTGGAAAAGCTAACTGAGAAAAAAAATGGAACTACATTAAGACCTATTGGTAGGAACCTAGATCCAGATAAACCAGAGGAATGGGATATGAGTACTAATAAATTATTGGAGGAGGTAATTGGAAGTGATTATTTGAATCACATTGGAGAAATTCCGAAAAAAGTAAGAGAGGCTCCATTTATTCAAGTTCCTATTGGCATAACTGAAGATAGGCTTGTTGGATCAATTGACGTCGCTGCATCATTAAGTACGGGGGAACAAGTTTTTCAACCAGGAATTTTAGCAGAGGCTCATAGAGGTGTTCTTTATGTAGACGATATAAATTTATTGGATGATGGCATTGTAAATTTAATTCTTGAAGCCACAGGAAGAGAGAAAAATAATATTGAAAGAGATGGTTTAAGCCTTTCTCATCCTTGTAAGTCACTTTTAATAGCAACTTATAATCCTGAAGAAGGTGCTCTAAGAGATCATGTTTTAGATCGTTTTGCCATCGTGCTTTCCGCAGATCAATCTATTGATAATGCTCAAAGAGTTGAGATTACAAAATCTGTTTTATCGCACGCAGAAAATAATATTAAATTTTCAGAAAAATGGTCTGAAGATTCTGATAATTTATCCACTCAATTAATTTTGGCAAGACAATGGTTAAAGGATGTCAAGATAACAAAAGAGCAAATAACCTATTTAGTTAATGAAGCTCTTAGAGGAGGAGTAGAAGGTCATAGGTCAGAATTATTTGCAGTAAAAGTAGCAAAGGCTAATGCAGCTCTTAGAGGCGATGAGAATGTAAATTCTGAAGACCTAAAAGTCGCAGTTAGGTTAGTTATTCTCCCACGGGCAATGCAAATCCCTCCAGAAGATGATGATATTCAACCCCCCCCTCCAGAGGATCAGAGTCCCCCTCCTCCACCTCAATCAAACAACGAAGAGTCTGAACCTGAGGCTAATGAAAATGATGATATGCAAGACCAAGAACAAGAAGAAGATAATTCTGATGGAGAAGAAGAATCTACTCCCGAAGTACCTGAAGAATTCATTTTAGATCCTGAGGCATGTATGGTTGATCCTGATTTATTACTTTTTTCATCAGCCAAAGCAAAAGCAGGAAATAGTGGAAGTAGATCAGTAATATTTAGTGACAGTAGGGGAAGATATGTGAAACCTATTATTCCAAGAGGTAAAGTAAAAAGAATTGCGGTAGATGCGACTTTGCGAGCTGCAGCTCCTTATCAAAAATCACGCAGATTAAGAAACCCTAATAAATCAATAGTTATTGAAGAGAATGATTTTAGGGCTAAGCTTCTTCAAAAAAAGGCGGGTGCTTTAGTCATTTTTCTTGTTGATGCTAGTGGCTCTATGGCTCTTAATAGAATGCAAAGTGCTAAAGGTGCAGTTATTAGACTTTTGACCGAGGCATATGAGAATAGAGATGAAGTTGCCTTGATTCCTTTTAGAGGAAATCAGGCAGAAGTTCTTTTGCCTCCAACAAGATCAATAACTGCAGCGAAAAGAAGGCTTGAAACAATGCCTTGCGGGGGTGGATCGCCTTTAGCTCATGGACTAACGCAATCAGCAAAAGTAGCAAAAAATGCTCTTTCTACTGGAGATATAGGTCAAGTTATTGTTGTTGGAATTACCGATGGAAGAGGAAATGTTCCATTAGGATTATCTCTAGGACAAAATGAGGTTGAAGAAAACGAAAATACAAATGCAAATTTAAAGCAAGAGGTTCTTGATATTGCAGCAAAATATCCCATGCTTGGGATAAAACTTTTGATAATTGATACAGAAAGAAAATTTATTGCAAGTGGCTTTGGTAAAGAATTAGCAGAGGCGGCTCAAGGGAAATATGTTCAACTGCCAAAAGCTACAGATAAAGCGATCGCTGCTATGGCTTTAGATGCCATAAATGAATTTTAAATATTCATCATGGATATATTTCGTTAAGGAATTTTGAAAGTCCAATCGTTAAATCTCTTATAGATTTGGTAAATTCTTTATCTTGAGTTAATTTTTTAAAATCATCACTCATATCATCTATTTTGGTTGAAATAGATCTAGCTGCATTTATTGTCAATTTAATATCATTAAGGGTTTCTTTGTCATCGATAGTAGACAAAATATTATTCAAATGATTAGCAGCAATTGTAATTTCTTTTATTAGAGGTTCAACTCTTTCTATTTCTTTTTTCGATAAAAAAATTAATTCATCAAGATTTTCTTGTGTTTTGTCAAATTGATCAATTGAGTTAAGGACGTTCTCAATTAAGTTTTCTTGATTTGTTTCTTTTAAGAGTTGGCTTATTCTATTAGTTATATTTGAAAGACTTGATAGTTGCTTACCTGTAATAGTGTCTCCCTGACAAATAATTAATTTGGTATCGCATTTTTCTGATATAGGTTGTGCAACATTTTTAGGAATTGTCTTGTCACTAGTTTCTAGAGCAACTTGCACATCTCCTCCAAGGAAAGAATTTGTAACTACCCTCGCAAATGCAGGCCTTGGAAGAATAATTTCAGGATCATTTAAAACTATTTTTGCTTTAATTGATTCATTCGTGAACAAGATATCTTCTATCGATCCAACTAAGATTCCTCTGTAAGTAACTGGAGATTTTTTTGATAAACCGCTTGCATTATTGAATTCAGCAAAGAGGTACCAATTTTTTGAGGATAATCTTACTCCTCTTAGCCAAAAAGAAAAAAATGTGAATATTAAAATTCCACCTAATAAGGAAAATCCAACTATTGAATCTCGTAAGCTTCTACGCATAATTTCTAAATGTCTTTAGGTTGCATTGGACCATCAAGTTTCCCATGCCTAAATTGGAATACAAAGGGATCATTACTTTCTTTAAATTCATTAATAGAACCTTCCCATCTAAATTTACCTCCGTAAAGCATTAAAACTTTATCTGAAGTCCTTTCTATAGTACTAAGAACATGGCTTACTACAATAGATGATCCGTTGGCTTTATGGGTTGTCTTATTAATTAAATCTTCAATTCTTGATGAGGCAATTGGATCAAGACCTGCAGTCGGCTCATCAAAAAGTAGTAAAGGTTTAGTATTTGAATTAAGAGTTTGATCAGTAATTAAAGCTCTCGCAAAACTTACTCTTTTTTGCATCCCCCCGCTTAATTCATTTGGAAGTTTTTTTTCAACATTAAATAATCCTACATCAGCTAAACATTCACATACGGTCTCATGGATTAACTTTTTTGACAGGTTTTTGTTTCTTTTAAGCAGAAAACCTACATTTTCTTCAATTGTTAATGATCCTAGTAATGCTGGGTTCTGAAAAACGAGTCTTACATCAGGAGGATTATTTTGATCTAATCGCAAATATGTTTGTTTTTTACCAAATATTCTTAATTCTCCTTTGGTAGGTAAAATCAGCCCTGCTAATATTTTTAAAATAGTTGATTTGCCGGAACCTGAGGGGCCAACTATAGCTAATTTCTCTCCTTCATTAAGTGCAAAATTTAGTCGATTAAGCACATTAACTTGCCCCCAGCTTATTGAAAGGTCTTTTGTTTCTACTGCATGTGTTGATTTTTTCAAAACCTAATACTTTAGAAAAAATTCATCTTTTATATACATTTTGCCTTTTTTTAGAAATAAGGAAAGGAGGATTAAATTTGATTTATAATGATTGCATGAAATTTTTAAATTTGAGAACAAACTTTAGAGGTTTTTTTAATGAAAAAGCGTAAAAGAAAAGTAGGAATATATTTTAAGTATTTTAGAAAGTCTAATTTTGCCTTATTAAACAAACTTTTGAGAATTTTGAGTTGGCTTCTGCCCGGACTGGTAATAAAAAGATGGATGATAACATCTGCAGTAGGATTTTTAACTTCATTATTAGGCCTTGCAATTTGGACAAATTTAAGACCTCTTTATTGGCTTATTGAAGTATTTTTTGGGGTTATGACCAGCCTAACAAGTGTTTTGCCTATTTCATTATTGGGCCCATTGATTTTTGTTATTGGACTTTTATTAATCGGTATTGGACAAAATAGAAGTATTAATTCTATTCAAAAAGCTCTTGTTCCAGAAAAAAGTACATTTTTAGTTGATGCTTTAAGAGTTAAGAGTAAATTAAACAGAGGTCCTAATATTGTTGCAATTGGAGGCGGTACAGGCTTATCTACTTTATTGAAAGGTTTAAAGAATTACAGTAGTAATATTACAGCAATTGTGACCGTATCCGATGATGGTGGAAGTAGTGGAATTCTTAGAAAACAACTTGGTGTGCAACCACCTGGAGATATTAGAAATTGTTTGGCTGCCCTATCAAACGAAGAACCAATTTTAACTAGATTATTTCAATATAGATTCTCAGGTGGGAGTGGTTTAGATGGACATAGTTTCGGAAATTTATTCTTATCAGCTTTAACAACAATTACAGGTAGTTTAGAAAAAGCAGTACAAGCCTCCAGCAAGGTTTTAGCGGTACAAGGTCAAGTTTTGCCAGCTACAAATATTGATGTGATGTTATATGCCGAATTAGAGGATGGTGAAAAAATTTTTGGCGAAAGTAAGATCAGTAAATCTAAAAAATTAATTTCGAGGATTGGTTACCTACCAGAAAATCCTTCTGCTCTTCCAAGTGCTCTAGAATCTATAAAAGAAGCTGATTTAATTATTCTTGGGCCAGGTAGTCTATATACTTCTTTATTACCAAATTTGTTAGTACCAGAAATAGTAGATGCCTTGTTGCAAAGTAATGCTCCCAAAATTTATATTAGTAATTTGATGACTCAGCCTGGAGAAACTGATGGGCTTGATGTTTATAAACATATCAAATCGATAGAAAAACAATTATCAAATTTTGGAGTTAACACTAGAATTTTTAACGCAATCTTATCTCAGATTCAATTTGAAAAGTCTCCATTAGTAGACTATTACGAAAGTAGAGGAGCAGAACCCGTTTTGTGTAATAAAGAAATGTTATTATCTGAGGGATACTATGTTTTGCAGGCCCCACTATATTCAAAAAGAATAACTCCAACTTTAAGGCATGATCCGAGGAGACTAGCTAGAGCAGTCATGTTTATGTATCGTAAATTAAAAAAACTGAGTTAATAGGCATCTTGAAGTTCATAGAAATCTGGCTGGATATAATCTTTTCGTAATGGCCAGCCTCTCCAGTCTTCAGGCATCAAAAGTCTTTTAGGATTTGGGTGATCAATAAATTTTATTCCATACATGTCATATGTTTCTCTTTCTTGCCAATCGCTTCCTTTAAAGATTTTATACAAACTAGGGATTGATAAATCGGAATCTCTTTTTAGAAAAACTTTTAATCTTACTTCTTTAATTTTTTCGATCTTTTGTAAGTCATCAACGGTTATAAAATGATAGAAACTTACAAGATTTCTGCCTGGTCCCTCATCATATCCTCCTTGACATTGGAGATAGTTGAAACCGTAATTCCTTAACGCAGATACTGCTTCATATAATTTGTTAGGTTCCACAGAAATATTTTCGATTCCTATGTGATCATCAGGTAAAGATTGATTTGGAATCCCATCTTTAAACAAAGATTGGCTTATTAAGCCTTCTTTTTCTATTGAAGTATCTGAAGATTTAGCTAAACCGTCTTTTTCCATTAATGCTCTGAGGTATCAATAATTTCGACTTTTTCGGCGTTTTCAGGTAGTTCAGTTATTTTTTCTTTTTTTGAGGAGGGAATTACGTTAGCTGAAGTTTTGTTTAGATATTCACCTGTATTTTCTGAGAAAACAAGATTCATTTCGTGATCAGATGTTATGTATCTGTGAGTTTGCTCTGTTTTTGTACGCTCTAAAATTGATTCATTACCGACTTTTTTTCTTAATTTAATTACAGCATCAAAAATTGCTTCTGGTCTTGGTGGGCATCCTGGAAGATATAAATCAACTGGTATCAATTTATCAACTCCTCTTACAGCAGTTGTAGAATCTGCGCTAAACATTCCTCCCGTGATTGTGCAAGCACCCATGGCAATCACATATTTTGGTTCAGGCATTTGTTCATAAAGTCTTACTAAGGCTGGAGCCATCTTCATAGTTACTGTCCCTGCCACTATTAGCAAATCTGCTTGCCTTGGCGAGCTTCTAGGAACTAATCCAAATCTATCAAAATCAAATCTAGATCCTATTAAGGCAGCAAATTCTATAAAACAACAAGCTGTTCCATACAAGAGAGGCCATAGACTGCTTAGTCTAGCCCAATTGTGAAGATCGTCTAAACTTGTCAATATAATATTTTCGCTTAAATCTGTAGTAACTTGAGGCGCACCAAGAGAATTGCAAGTTCCTTCTCGAATTTCTCTTATTGCTTTTGGGGATAATTGTGGATTCAATTTTTTAACTCCATTCTAAAGCACCTTTTCTCCATGCGTATGCGAGGGCAATCACAAGTATTGCAATGAAAATTAAAGCTTCAATAAATGCTAATAAGCCTAATCTATTGAAGGCAACAGCCCAAGGATAAAGGAATACTGTCTCAACATCAAATATAACGAAAACCAAGGCAAACATGTAGTAACGAATATTAAATTGAATCCATGCTCCTCCTATAGGCTCCATTCCAGATTCATATGTAAGTTTTCTTTCCCCTGTTCTGCCTTTTGGGGCAACGATGAGATTAGTAACTAGAGCTAATACTGGAACAGCTGCTGCAATTAAAAGGAAACCTAAAAAATATTCATAGCCAGTTAATAAAAACATCTTAAAAAATTAATTTTGAATAAAAGTCGCTTAATTAAGCAAAATCTTTTAAAGTTCTTAAAGAACAATAATAAACCGTGAGTGAAAACATTCAACCAGCCTCTGAGGAAAACAAAATAGTTGAAGACTTTGAGAAAGAAAACCTCTCTGAAAACTTCACAGGAGATAATGTTGGACAACCCATCCTTAATTTAGAACAAAATAGATTCGAATGTAGAAGTTGTGGATACATTTATGATCCTTCTGAAGGAAATAAAAAATTAAACATACCTAAAAATACACCTTTTTCAGAGTTGGATGGCAGTACCTTCGCCTGCCCCGTTTGTCGAGCCGGTAAAAATTTTTATAAGGATATAGGTCCTAAATCTAAACCTAGTGGTTTTGAAGAAAATTTAGTTTATGGATTTGGTTTTAATAGTTTACCTCCTGGACAAAAAAACATATTGATTTTTGGAGGCCTGGCGTTTGCTGCTGCTATGTTCCTTTCTTTGTACTCTTTGCATTAATATATATAAATGAAAAAAATTATTACTAGTATTCCCAATCTTCTTTTATCAGTTCTTATTTGTTTTGTATTGAGTAGTTGCTCATCTACAGGAGTAAAGATGAATGATAGCAGCCCTTGGAAAACAATTCAGTTTGAGAACCAGGCCAATGCTTTAGATGTTGATTTTATAGATGATAAAAATGGATTTTTAGTTGGTTCCAATAGACTTATTATGGAATCTAATGATGGAGGAGAAACTTGGGAAAGAAGAAATTTAGATTTACCAAGTGAAGAGAACTTTCGTCTCCTAGATATTGATTTTAAAGGTGAAGAGGGATGGTTAATAGGTCAGCCTTCATTAGTTATGCATACACTCGATGCAGGAAAGAATTGGACACGTTTATCTCTAGGTAACAAATTACCAGGTCAACCTTTTCTAATAACAACCGTTGATGCTGGTGTTGCAGAATTGGCTACCACTGCAGGTGCTATTTATGAAACATCAGATAGCGGTGAATCATGGAATGCGAAAGTTGTAGATGCATCTGGTTCTGGAGGTGTAAGAGATTTAAGAAGAACTAATAAAGGAGATTATGTCAGTGTAAGTAGTCTAGGTAATTTCTTTTCTACTTTGGAAAAGGATGGTGATGCATGGATAGCTCATCAAAGAGCCAGTAGCAAAAGAGTTCAAAGTATTGGTTTTAATCCAGAAGGAAGTTTATGGATGCTTTCTAGAGGAGCAGAAATTAGATTTAATGAAGACACTAGTGACCTAGAAAATTGGTCAAAGCCTATCATACCAATTCTTAATGGATATAATTATCTAGACATGGGATGGGATCCAAATGGTGATATATGGGCTGGCGGCGGTAATGGAACTTTAATAGTAAGTAAAGATCAAGGTAAAACTTGGAATAAAGATCCTATTGCTTCTGAATTGCCAACAAACTACATTAAAATAGTTTTTCTTGATAAAGAGGCTTTAGGCAATCAAAAAGGATTTGTACTAGGCGAGCGTGGTTACGTCCTTAAATGGAATAGCTAATTTGAATAACTTGAGTTAATAGTAAAAAAAAAATTAATTTTTGAAAGATTTAGCAACTGTCTGTAACCAACCTGTTAATTTCTTCGCGAACTTATGATTTTACACTGTAAGATCATAGGGTAAACATTTGTGATTATGGCCGCAGGTTCAACGGGTGAACGCCCATTCTTTGAAATAATCACCAGTATTAGATACTGGATTATTCATGCAGTAACATTACCAGCTATCTTTATAGCAGGCTTCTTATTTGTATATACAGGCTTAGCCTACGATGCTTTCGGAACTCCTCGTCCAGATAGTTATTTCCAATCATCTGAATCTAAAGCACCTGTAGTAACACAAAGATATGAAGCTAAATCTCAACTAGATTTAAGAACAAAATAACAATGACTAATTCTCAAGCTCCAATGCAGGCTGCGGAAGTCCGCGTCTATCCTATATTTACTGTCCGTTGGCTAGCAGTTCACGCTCTAGCTATTCCATCAGTATTCTTTTTAGGTTCTATTGCTGCTATGCAATTCGTAGCCCGATAAATTTAACTATCATGCAAGTAAACGAAAATCCTAACAAAGTTCCAGTTGAACTTAATCGTACAAGCCTTTATTTAGGCTTATTATCAGTCTTTGTATTGGGAATTTTATTTTCCAGTTACTTTTTCAATTAAATTAAAATCATGAGTAAATTAAAAGGACCTGATGGAAGAATTCCAGATAGACTTCCCGACGGTAGACCAGCAGTTGCATGGGAAAGAAGATGGACTGAAGGAACTCTTCCTTTATGGCTTGTTGCTACAGCAGGTGGAATTGCAGTTATCTTCGTTTTAGGAATATTCTTCTATGGTTCATACCAAGGGGTTGGAGCTGGAGGCTAACAAATCCTTACCTTAACCTGATAATCACTTATATCAAATAAGCCTAATAAGAATCAGTAAATATCCTTAGTTTCTCTCTTGTGGAACTTGGGATATTTTCTTTTTGAGTTATCAATCCATCTTTTAATGAAAAATGAGACTTACTTTTTGGTCTTTCTTCTGCAATTAATTTAGCTACTTCAAATATTATTTTATTAGCCACTTCAGTATTTGATCTAAGATTATCCAAAACCATATCTACAGAAACTTCTTGATGAGTTTGATGCCAGCAATCATAATCAGTAACCATAGATAAGGAAGAGTAAGCTATTTCAGCTTCTTTAGCTAATCTTGCTTCTGTGTGGTTCGTCATCCCAATTATTGAACATCCCCAACTCCTATATAAATTAGATTCTGCTCTAGTTGAGAAAGCGGGACCTTCCATTGCTAGATAGGTTCCCCCTCTATGCAATTGTCTACCGCCAGGAATATTTTTTTCTCCGATTTCACTTAATATACGTGATAAATTTGTGCAGAAGGGATCTCCCATAGTTACGTGAGCAACAGCTCCCTCATTAAAAAAGGTTGCAGGTCTATTTTTTGTCCGGTCTATAAATTGATCTGGAACCACTATATCAAGTGGCCTTATCTGTTCTTGTAACGAACCCACTGCTGATGGAGCAATAATCCACCTTACTCCTATTGATCTAAGAGCCCAAATATTAGCTTTGTAAGGGATTTCAGAAGGATTTAAACTATGTGATCTGCCATGTCTAGGAATGAATGCTATCTCTAGGTTTCCAAGATTATATACTTTTATTGAATCAGAAGGTTTACCATAGGGAGTATTGATTTCTAGTTCTCTTAAGTAATCTATTTGATCCATTGAATAAAATCCACTGCCACCAATCACTCCTAATCTTGATTTTTCAATTGGTAATAAATGTTCTTTATTCATAGTGATGTAAATGACTTTTAATCATCTGGTACTAATTGGAGGAGGACACTCAAATGTTTCTTTATTGAAGAAATGGTTGATGTTTCCGAAATTAATGCCAGAAATTCCTGTTTCAATTATATCTAGAGATTCTCATTTGGTTTATTCGGCTATATTCCCATCGGTGATTTCAAAATCAATCACTTTAGAAGAGAGTTTAATAGATATAAAATCTTTAGCAAAAAATGCAAAAGTATCTTTCATAGAAGAAGAAGTAAAGGATATTGATTTCAATTTAAAGAAAATTATTTTAAGTAATAGGCCTTCAGTTAATTATTCGAAGTTGGTGCTTAATTATGGAAGTCAAACAATAATTCCAAAAGAATTTGAATCACTAGTTAAAAATCAAAATGCTTTTTCAATTAAACCTTTTTTAAGTGCTTATGACTCAATACTAAAAGAGGACATTTTTGATTCAGTTAATGAACTTCCATTTGTAATTGTTGGGAGTGGTCTTGCTGCAATTGAAGTATCTTATGCTTTGAGAAAAAGATGGGGAGATAGACCTTTAAAACTATTATGTGATTCAAGAAAAATTAACAATAAAATTCTAAAAAGTTTACGGAATTTCAATATTGATTTAGTTGAAAAACTTAATTTTGATTATGGCAAGATTCTTTTGTGTACTGGAAATATTTCTCCGTTATGGGCACAAAAAAAATTATTAGATTCTGACTCTTACGGCAGAATAATTACAAATCAGAATTTACAGATAAAAAGTTTCTCTGGAATCTTTGCTGTCGGTGATTGCGCAGTTGTAGGTTCAGCAAAAAGACCAGCATCGGGAGTTTTTGCAGTAAAAGTTGTAAACACATTAATACAAAATCTAAAAAAAGATATAGAAGGGAGATCATTAAAAAAGTGGTTTCCTCAAAAGATCGGATTGCAAATTGTAAATATATTTACAAGCCATCATCCAAAGGCTTTTGCTATTTATCGCAATTTTGTTTTCGGCCCTTCTTTTGTTTTTTGGATTTTAAAGCATAAAATTGATCTCAACTTTATTAAAAAGTTCAGATCAAAAAGGCTAATTATGAAAAGTAGTGAAAAAAATATTTCATTGAATGATTGCAGAGGATGTGCAGCTAAAATTCCTCAGTTTGTTTTGAATAAATCATTAATAAATTCTAATTTAAATTCTTTTGCCTCATCACCTGAAGATTCAGTTGAGATATATCAAAATGGTCAAGATATTATTTTGCAAAGTGTAGATGGATTTCCTGCTTTGGTAAGTGATCCTTGGCTTAATGCAAAAATTACTACTTTGCATGCTTGCTCAGATTTGTGGGCATGCGGAGCAAAACTTTCATCCGCGCAGGCTTTAATTTCATTACCAAAAGTTGAAAGGGAATTTCAGAGTTACCTCTTTTCTCAATCACTTCAAGGTATTAAATCAACAGTTGAGGATCATGGAGGTGAATTACTTGGAGGCCATACTTTCGAGGCAAGAAGTTTAGTAAATAAACCTTATTCATTAGGAATAGATATTTCTTTAACAGTTCAAGGTATTTTAAAAAATGGAGCAAAACCATGGCTTAAATCTGGCATGAATATTGGAGATATTCTCATGATGTCTAGACCTCTTGGGGTTGGGATTTACTTTGCTGGTCAAATGCAAAATATTAATATGCTAGGTAGTTCTTCTGAAGTAATTAATAATTTAGTAAAGAGTCAGCAATATTTGCTTGATGAAATTTATCTTTTTCAAAATCAATTTAAAGAATCATTAGTCAATGCTGCGACTGACATTACTGGATATGGATTTATTGGACATCTTAAAGAAATGGTTGAATCATCTAATTTATATAGGCAAAGCAATAATCTTGAGCCACTAAAAGTTTTATTAGATTTATTTGCATTTAAAGCTTATCCTGGAGTATTTGATTTAATAAGAAAAGATGTTAAAAGTACTTTCTTTGAATCTAATAAAGAAATTTTTGACAAAATTTATAAAGTAAATAAGCAAAAAAGAATAATTAATTTTTTAAACGAAAATTCATTAGATCAAGAGACTTTTAACGAGAGAATATCATTACTATTAGATCCTCAAACATGTGGCCCCTTGTTGATTAGTTGCAATCGTAAATATGAAAATGTTCTAAAAGATAAATGGTACAAGGTTGGAGAGGTTGTAAAAATGTAATTAATTTTTATTTAATTTGTCAATTTCCAAATATCTTAATCTTTTGATTTCCTTACCCATCTCCTCCCCTGGATCCCATCCTTCTTTTTTTAATGTTTCTCCATCTTTTTTTGATTTTATGAATTTGTAAATAAATAACCATTTAAACAATTTACGCCAGTATGGTCCTCCATCACAAATTAATAATTTGACTGTCTCATCATTAAGGTTTCTGTCCTCAATAAATTCTGTCCAACTTGATGGAGAAAAATGATTGAAATTTTTTTGGTTTGTATTAAATAACTTTTTGATATTTATGTAATCTTCTAATATTTTTATCTCACTATTATTTATCAAAAATCTTTGACATGCTTTTTCTAAATCTTCTGAATCTTTTAATAAGAAAAGCATATGATTCCCCTTTAACTTCTTAATCCAATTTAGTCCTCTTAAAAATCTTTTATCGACTTTAATATTTTCATTTAAGATTGAGATAATTTCCCATTTATGAATTATCGAAATTACATTAGTCAAATTATCGTGTTTGCATATTTCAGCTAGTTCCATCCTTATTCGTATGCCTAGTGCAGGAGGGTAAATCATTTTCTGATGAGTTTCTGAACTTTTCCATGGCCATTGTCTAACTGTTTCTTGAGATTGTATGAGGGAATTATTTGAAATATTGAAATCTAACCTTGAAGCATATTTTGCACATCTAATTAATCTACTTGGATCATCTGAAATGCTATTACTGTGAAGTAAGTTCAATCTTTTACTTTTTATATCAGAAATTCCTCCATAAAGATCATAGATTTTCCTTGTCGAGACCTCGAAGGCTATTGAATTTATAGTGAAATCTCTCCTCTTAAGATCCTCCTCAATTGTACTTTTATTTACTGTGGGATTTAAGCCTGGAGCAGAATAAATTTCTTTTCTTGCAGAAGCAATATCAATTTTATAGTCATTAATATTTATTTCTACAGTGTTGTATAAATTAAATTCCTTGATTAAACATAAATCTACATTTACAATATTTTTTTTTATATATTTTGCAAGAGAAATAGAGGATCCTTCAATAACAAGATCAATATCTACAGGTTTAGAAAAAGATTTTTTGTGGAATTTACTAATTAATAAATCTCTTAAATAACCGCCAACAAAAGCTACTTTAGTATTGTTATTAGATTCTATGTATTTAGCAATTAGGTTATATAGATTAAATGGAGTTTTGATTAATTCCCCTTGGATGTAATCAGAGATATCGTTCATGAGTTTTAACTTACATAACGAATTGGAGCTAATCTGGGATCTAGAATTTTACTTCCTTTATCACCAAATTTTACTGCTAAAGATATTTTTTCCCCATTACCAAAAATATGTATGATTTCACCTTTCCCAAACTTTGAGTGAATTAGTATATCTCCAACTATCCAGCTTTTCCCTTTACTGGGACCTGAATATAATTTCCTTACTGCATTTATTGGCTTGTTAACAAATTCATTTGGATTGTTTCGATCAACTCTAGTTAAACGATCAAGATGCCAATCTCTTCTAATTGAAGCACCACCAGTTTGTGGTAATTCGCCATCCATTAAATCTTCAGGTATTTCCGAAAGAAATATTGAAGGAATTGTTGCTTCTCGCATGCCACCCCATAATCTTCTTTCTCTGGCATGACTTAAGAAAACTCTTTCTTTAGCTCTAGTAATACCTACATAGCACAATCTCCTTTCCTCTTCAAGAAGTGAGGGAGTATCTATTGATCTATGGCTAGGGAAGAGACCTTGTTCTAGCCCAGTGATAAAAACATTTTGAAATTCTAAACCTTTACTATTATGCAGAGTCATTAGAGTTACAGAGTTAGGATTATTTTTCTTCGTATCATTATCAGTTGTTAAGGCTGCCGTAGAAAGAAATCCCTCTACATCTCCACTTTCTGTTTCTTCTTCATATTGAGTAGCTGCATTAATTAGTTCTTGTAAATTATTTCTTCTATCTTCAGATTCTTCAGTCCCACTAGAGAGCAAGTCACTTAAATAACCACTTTTTTCTAATATAAGTTGTAGTAATTGAGCGGGACCTGAATTTTCTAGGTAACACAGTAGATCATTCATTATTTCAGTAAATTTATTAATTCCTTTTGATGATCTGCCTATTGTTTCTTCAAGACTTTGCTTATCATTAAGAACCTCCCATAATGGGATATTTAACTTATTAGATAGTTCATTAAGTTTTTGAATAGTAGTCTTACCAATCCCTCTTCTAGGAACATTTATGATTCGTAAAAGACTGACGTTATCTGAAGAATTAACCAGAACTTTCAAATATGCTATTGCATCTTTAATTTCTCTTCTATCATAAAAACGCAATCCTCCAAAAATTGTATAAGGAATGCGCCACCTTACAAGAGATTCTTCTAGTACTCTCGACTGAGCTCTGGTTCGATATAAAATTGCAAAATTTTTCCAAATTGGGTTTTGATTATAGTTATTGAGTGATTTTATTTTATTGGTAATTGCTTCTGCCTCGGAAATTTCATCATCACAGCTGAGTAACGTTAAAAGTTCCCCTTTTTCTTTAGTAGCCTTTAAAACTTTGTCAATTCTCTCAGAGTTGTTTTCAATTAGTGAGTTTGCAGCATCAAGGATATTGGAAGATGACCTATAATTTTCTTCTAATTTAATTAAAGATGATTTTGTATCGTCGTTGATTGAAGTTTTAAAATCTTCTTGAAAACCAATTAAAATTCTGAAGTCAGCTGCTCTGAAACTATAGATACTTTGATCAGCATCCCCAACTACAAAAATTGACCTATCTTGCCAATTGAAGAATTTTTTTGGTTCAGTATTTCCAGCCGTAATTAATTTTATAAGTTCATATTGTGTTCTATTTGTATCTTGATATTCGTCAACTAAAATATGTTTAAATCTTTTGTGCCAGTAATCTCTGACTATATCATTTTGCCTCAATAAGAAAACAGGCAAAAGTAGGAGATCATCAAAGTCTAAAGAATTATTTTTTGAGAGCGAAATCCTATATCTCTGGTAGGCTTCTGCAACTGTTTTATCAAAATTATTATCTGCTTTTTCTAAAAGATCATTAGAAGTTAAGCATTGATTTTTAGCATTACTTATTAATCTTTTAATCTTTTTGGGATCATATCTTTTTGGGTCAAGATTCATATCTTGACTGATAATTTCTTTTACTAATGTTTGAGAATCTGTTTCATCATAAATTGAAAATTGTCTTGTCCATTTTAGGCCTTCTGGATCAGTATATTTTTCAATATCGTATCTCAGAAGTCTTGAAAATAAGGAATGGAAAGTACCGATCCAAAGGTTCTGAAGCCTCTCTTGGTGAACGTTTGTTCTTAATTGATTTTGATCAATTTCTTTGAGAGTTGCCCAAGGCTGACCAAATTGATTTAAAGCTAATTCTTGAGCTAGAAGAACCTCTAATCTTGCTTTCATTTCTTTAGCAGCTTTGTTAGTGAAAGTGACTGCGAGAATGTTATAGGGATCTATAGAGTTATTTTCAATAAGATTTGCAATTCTGTGTGTAAGAGCTTTAGTTTTCCCGCTGCCTGCACCTGCTACAACTAATAGTGGTCCATAAACATGTTTTACTGCTTGAAGTTGTTGGTTGTTTAGGGATTTAAAAAGGAAATTGTTGGTTTGAGGCACTTTTGGAAGGTTTTTTCAAAAATCAGACTTTTCTATGAGATTCAGATTCCATTTCTAGATCTTCTAACGCTTTTTTTAAATTTATTAGTTCATTATTGTTATTAATTATTTCTTCAAATTTATTTTGAGGCATCTTTAATTTCATACTTCTGTCTAGAATTTCTTTTTCCAATCTCTTTTTATATGAGGAAATAAGTTTTTTTGATAATTTTAAATCCTGCTGATCCAAAACTTTTCTTATAGATAATTCTATCTTAGCGGAAAAAAATTTTTTATTTGAATTATTTCAACTATCACTTTGGAATGAAGTTATTAATTAAGAAGCGTTGCGTTAAGTTTGAAATTGTATTGTTTTTACTAGCTTTGTATTATTCTTAAGATCGGTCTTTAAATTTTTACTTCAGGAATGTCAGTTTCAAAGGATAATCAACTATTGTTAGCCGATAAGAAATTAAATGATTTAAGCAATATAAAAGAATTTATTAATAGTGCAAACTCAAGATTAGATGCAATAAGCTCAATTACTAATAATTCACATGCAATTGCAGCAGACGCTGTAACAGCAATGATTTGCGAAAATCAAGATTCACTTAATTCAAAAATATCTTTAAATACAACTAACAAGATGTCCGTTTGTTTAAGAGATGGAGAAATAATCCTAAGGATTGTTGCTTATCTTTTAATTTCTAATGACGAATCAGTTTTAGAAAAAAGTTGTTTGAAGGATCTTAAAAATACTTATCTTGCTCTTGGGGTGCCTTTAAAAAATGCAAGAAGGGTTTTTCAATTAATGCGAGATGCAACTATCTCTGATTTGAATTCAACAGTTAATAATATGAGTGGAAACAAAGGCTTTCTTCCTAAATTAATATCTGAAACAGAGTTTCAATTTGAAAGGATAATTAATCTTTTAAACTAGCTAAATTCCTTATCTCTGAAGTATGTGAAGTCTGTATAACTGAGTTATTTTCCAGATTTCTAATAGTAGAAAATCTGGATCTTACATGAGTGGATAAAAAGGAAATTCTTTCTTCAGAAACTGTTGATTTATAAATAGTTTTAATGTGTAAATTATTTTGTTCATCAACAAAATAATTGGATGATGAAATAAAGGATTCTGTATAACCTTTATTTCTTAGAACAATTCCTGAATTTTCATCTTTAGGTAAAAAAATTAGAATAGTTTCATCTCCCTCAATCATATAATCATCTTCCCAATCACTAGTAGCTTGCCAGTTTATAGAAATGGCTGTGCTCTCTAGATTTAAACTGAATTTATGATTTTCAAAAATTTCAACGACTTTTTTATTTTTTTTGTTGATATGTTTTATATATATTTTACTAGTTGAGTTTTCAAATTCTTGAAAAGCTAAAGTGTGAGAACTTCTAATAGATTTCCACTCTCCTATACTTTTATCAATAAATTGATTAATTATTGTTAGATTCTTCGTCAAGTTTCTCTTCTACAGAATGATTTTCTGCTTTTTGTATCATTCTTACCATTGAATCCACCATTAATCTCTTTGCAGAGGTTACTTTTAATCCAGAAGGAGTAGTTGATATTTGTTCTCCAGGTCGATTATATGAAGTTGGTCTAAATGGAGTCATCTAATAACTTTAAAAATTAATCGATTCCTATTCTTGCATGAATCATTATTTATATAGTTATTGTTTGCGAAAATGTCATATCTTTCATCTTTGATTACAGAATTATCAACTGTTTTGTTATTTAGGCATTTTATTTTTTGCCAATCCTGAAATAGTCGCTAAAGCAAACATTCCCAATAGAGCAATCCCTAGAAATAATCCTGCTCCCTGGCTAACTCCAGCTCCTACTGCTACTAGTATAGAGTCACTGATTAGAAGACTTATTAATAATGCAGGAGTAAATATTTTCCAGCGAGTCCCTCCAATACCAATTGCGTAGCTTAGAAAATCAAAAAGGCCAGTCATTAGTAGACCTGTCATAAGAAAGAAATTTTCTTCAAGCTGGTTTTGATTAAAACTTTCAATCTTTTGCATTGCTTTCGGGCCTACTAAATTACGTACAGGAACCCGACCATAATTTCTTGCGATAAAGAAAGCAACTTGGCAAAAAACGATATCAGAAAAGATTATTGTCATGTAACCTTTTTGAAATCCTAGTAATGAACCCGCTAGCAGAGAATAAGCTGAACTTGGAAGGGCAGGTAAAATAATACTTACCCCTCTTAGTATGAATATTCCAAAAGGAGCCCAAATCCCCATGCTTTCTATTTTGTTCCTTAGAGGTTCAATCCCATAATTTTGGATTAAATAAATCAATACTACAAATATTGCTATAAAAAAAACTACTGAGAGAAATTTCTGTATTTTATTCATTATTTTTCTAATAAATTTATTGGAAGTAAATTCTTAATTTAATATTTGATTCTATCTATAATAGAAATACTAATCAATAAAAATTTTTACAAATTTTTAATCTTATATTTCCTACTAATAAAAAATATTTGTATTCTATTAAGTAGTCATGATTAATTCTAAGAATAAAGTTAATTCAATATTTTTTAGAAATATATTTAATTTAGTCCTTTCGATTATTGTTTTCTTTTGTATTTCAATTAAAAAATCAGAAGCTTTGCCTCATGAATGGGTTGGAGTCCCTAAAAGTGAATACGGAGAGCAGTTATGGGATAGGAAAAGTATAAAAAGGAATGAGGATGGTTCTGTAAGAGTATTGAGTAAATTTATTCCCAAAACAAAAAGTGAAATTACTAAGGATATTCTCTATACAATGGATATAAATTGTTTTGAAAAATCATTTAGAGATGTTGATGTCTCAATAGATGAACCAAATAATAATTTCAATGATTTAGCTAATTGGCAAGATCCAAATGGAGATAAACTGATTTTGGGTGTTATTGGTCAAGTCTGCAGAGTCGAAAACTAAAAATTTTAAGTTATAAAAAATACGAAAAAATAAAGAGTTGTCAATGATTTCAAAGTATAAAACCCTGTCTAGGACAGGGTTTTAAAGATGCCAGGACCCAGATTTGAACTGGGGACACGGCGATTTTCAGTCGCCTGCTCTACCAACTGAGCTATCCCGGCTCTAACCTATATACTTTAAATTACGATGTGTAGTTTGTGAAACCCTTTTCATTAAAATTTTATATCTTCATCAAATATTCAAAAAAACTATTATTTCGCATTAATCGCTAATAAGGCAGTGCCAAATGAAGTAGTTTTTTTACAGGAAACTATTGGTATATTGATAATTTTTTCTCTTATTTTTCTCCATTGTGGGTTTTTTGAACCTCCACCAATAGTAATAATTTTTTTTGGAAGGGAACCTGTTAGTTCGCCTAGTTTTTCCCATCCTTTCAATTCGATCTTGGCTAGCCCCTCGAATAATGCATGTAAATAAAGTGAGTCGCTTACTGGCCTTGGATAAAGTATCGGCTCTAAATTAACATTATTAACAGGAAATCTCTCTCCTTTACTATTAAGAGGTAAAAGATTTAAGGAAGTATTTTTCGATGGATTAATTTGTCGACTGAGCTCCTTTATTTCTGAATCAGAGAATAACTTAGACAAGATGCCGCATCCTGCGTTTGATGCTCCTCCACAAATCCAATGGCCGTTTACTTTATGGTTTGTAATTCCTTGTTTTTTTATAGGTTTATCAATAATTTTCTTAACTACAATAGTTGTTCCTAAAACTGTGAGACCATCTTCTTTATCTAAACCTGCAGCTATTACACTTGCATTAGAGTCAGTGGTGCCTGAGATTAATATTAATTTCTTATTCAAGTTAAATCTCTCTGCTAAATCAAAATTCACTTGTCCAATAATTTTCCCACTTTTTACTATTTGAGGTAGGCATTTTTGCCATGAAGTATTGAGATAACTTTTTGGCCATGATTCTTTTTCTAGATCCCAACCAAGTTTTAGATTATTGCCTTCTTCTCCATGAGTCCAATCTTTTAAAAACCAACCAGTGATCCAATCAGATTGATGACGTAGAAGTATATTTGTCCCATATTTATCTATCAGTTTTAATGCTTTAGCAAGACTACTGTATGGAGTTTGCAGATGATCTTCTCCAGAAGCTAAGGATTCAAGAAGGATATTATGTTCAGTACATGCTTGGTCATAAGGTATTGCTTCTCCGATAGGCTCTCCTTGTAAATTGGAAGGTATTAAAGTTCCTGAGGTGCCGGAGATAGCCAATTTATTAAGGTTAATTTTTACCTCGATAGGTAAACTAACTAAAAGATTTTCACAAGAATTGATCCAAGAATTTGGATTTTCAAAGCTGCATGAATAAGGTACTGAATTTGAATATACTAATTTTTTTTGAAGATTAATTATTGATATTCTTGCACCACTTGTTCCAAAATCTAACCCTCCATAAAAATTTTCAGGCATAGAAAAATATTTTATTAAAAAATCTTGGAAGCCTCTGCTAATTGGGCTGCTTTTTCATCTACATTTTCCCATGGGAGCTCAAGATCTCTTCTGCCAAAATGTCCATAGGATGCAGTCTTTCTAAAAAATTTGCCTCCCATTTTTTTTGGCAGATTTCTTAAGTTAAATTCTTTTATTATTGCTGCGGGTCTTAAATCAAAGTGCTCTTTAATTAGCTCAGTCAAATTAGTTTGTGAAATAACACCTGTATCAAAAGTGTCCACTAGAATGGAAATTGGTTTTGCTACTCCTATTGCATAACTTAATTGTACTTCTGCTTTTTTTGCCAATTTCGCCTTAACTATACTTTTAGCTACATAACGTGCGGCATATGCTGCTGATCTATCTACTTTTGTAGGATCTTTACCAGAGAATGCTCCTCCTCCGTGTCTTGCATATCCACCATAAGTATCTACAATAATTTTTCTGCCAGTGAGCCCCGCATCTCCTTGAGGCCCGCCTACTACAAATTTCCCCGTGGGGTTTACTAGAAATCTTGTTTTGATAATGTTTGGTTTGATTTCTAAATCTTTAGTAGCAGGAATTACAACATGCTTCCATAAATCTTCCTTTATTCTTTGACGAATTTTATCTTCATTTGTTATTCCATCTATCTCGGGATTATGTTGAGTTGAAATTAAGATTGTATTAATAGAGACTGGTAAACCTTTTTCGTAATCAATGCTTACTTGAGTTTTACCATCAGGGAGTAGATAATTAAGGACTTTTTCATGCCTTACCTTAGCAAGTTGAATGGCTAATCTATGAGCCAAACTAATCGGTAAGGGCATTAATTCAGGCGTCTCATCGCATGCATAGCCGAACATTATGCCTTGGTCCCCAGCACCGGTATTATCTTCCAAATCATCGTTAACATCATCTGCTTCGTTTACTCCTTGAGAAATATCTGGTGATTGCTCGTCTAGTGCTACTAAAACTGCACAACTATTTGCGTCAAAACCACCTGCTCTATAGCCTTCATATCCAATTTCTTTAATTACATTTCTAACAAGTTTTATATAATCTATTTTTGCTTTTGAAGTTATTTCTCCAGTAAGTAAACAAAGACCCGTATTAACAACAGTTTCGCATGCAACTCTGCTTTCAGGATCTTCTGTCAATAAAGCATCTAAAACAGCGTCACTAATTTGATCACATATTTTGTCAGGATGACCTTCAGTTACGGATTCTGAAGTGAAAATGAAATCACTCATTTACAAATAATTTTGGAATTAGGAAACATCCTAAATTAGATTATCGTTATAAATCAATTATTTTTAATTAAAAAATACTTGTATGAGAATAATTAGGCTTAAATGCTGATATCCTTGAACAAAATAAATAAGTGAAGTTATACTGTTTCAGCTGAAGCTGAGGGCATCTCTTCGTTCTCGTCAGTTTGTTCAAATAACATTTGTTTATATTTCGCAGCCATTTCTTCAGCTTTACTAAAAACTTTTTGAGGGTCAGTTAGCATATCGCCTGGTTCAGGTTCAAGTGCTTTTGTTGACAATGAAATTCTTCCTCTTTCTGAATCAAGGTCGATTATCATAACTTTCATTTGGTCACTAACATTTAAAACATTATGAGGAGTCTCGATATGCTCATGACTAATCTCAGAAATGTGCAATAGACCACTTACTCCTCCAATATCAATGAAAGCGCCATAAGGTTTAATACCTTTTACGGAACCTACAACAACTTCACCCACCTCAAGTCTATTCATTTTTTTCTCAACTAAAGCTCTTCTATGACTTAGTACTAATCTATTTCTCTCTTCATCAACTTCAAGAAATTTTAAAGGTAAGTACTCGCCTTCTAAGTCATCTTTAATTCTTCGAGCACTTATGTGAGAACCCGGGATGAAACCTCTCAATCCCTCAACCCTCACAAGTGCACCACCTCTATTTGTTGCAAAAACTTCGGAATATATAGTGGCATCTTCTTTTTGCAGTTGTCTAACTCGTTCCCATGCCCTTTGGTATTCAATTCTTCTTATAGAAAGTGCTAACTGGCCATCTTCATTTTCTTCACTCATTATGAAAAACTCTCTGCTTTCTGAAGGTTGTAAAACATCATTAAGTCCTTCAACTCTATTGATCGAAACCTCTTGTACAGGCATAAAAGCGGCTGTTTTTGCACCTATATCAATCATGGCCCCTTTGGGCTCTAGAGCAAAGACGGTACCTTTAACTAGATCTCCAGGCTTAAAATTATAGTCATACTTACCTAAAAGTGATGCGAATTCTTCTTGTGTGAACCCTGCGTTGTCAAAATCGGTATTTGTTCTGCTAGAGGAAGAATCTGCTGAAGGTATATCGCTCTTCTCGAATGATAAATCTTCCTCATTTTGGGATGCTAAATCTTTATCTAAATCAGACGAATTTTTAATTTCTTGATCCTCAGAAAGTTCTTTAATGGTTTGGGAAGAATTTTCGTTCATTTGTTCTATCGCAGACTACCTAAGGTAGTTAGAAGGGAATGCTACTAGCCTGCAAACCAATAGCAAAAAACATTTGTGTTATGTATTCTACACTTAAAGATGCTTAATTTTATGAAATTGAAGCTAATTGGTTTTTTGAACTTCCTTTTAGAGATTCAAGAGTAGAAATAAAATCTTTTACCCCATTAAATTTTCTGTAAACTGAGGCGTATCTTATATATGCGACTTCGTTTTCTTTCCTAAGATTTTTAAGTATTAATTCCCCGATTTGTGAAGATTTTATATCTTTACTAGAATCTTGAACAATTTGTGATTCAATTCCATCTACGAAATTAATAATAGCTTCACTACTGAAGTTAGTTTTTTCGCAAGCTCTTGATATACCAGTAAATAACTTTTGTTTATCAAATAATTCTCTGCTACCATCTTTTTTAACAATGGAAACTGGCATAGTTTCAACCCTTTCATAGGTTGTAAATCTAAAGCTGCAATTTAAGCACTCTCTTCTTCTTCGAACACTTTTACCACTATCAGCAGATCTTGATTCCAAAACTCTGCTATCTGTGTTTTGACAGGTTGGACACTGCATGTGGTGAAATAAGTTACACTTCAACTCTAATAGTAGAGTAATATTTTAATTATGAAAAGTAAAAAAACCTCTTGTTAAAGAGGTTTTTTTTCCTTAGTTCATTTTCTATCGAATTTAGGTGGGTCTCTAAAGGCAACAGCAAAGAATAAGGTAACAACTGCGAGAGTGAGAATAAGAACGTAAGCGAAAGCTTCCATAAGATTAAATAATAAAGTTTAGTTTAAACCCTTCCAGGGATTCTTCTAGTGGTTTCGTCACCAAGCTTCTTGAATAAACCAAATTCAACTTGGTCGCCAATCTCAGCATCAATACCAGCAAAGGAATTTCTGTAAAGTGTTCTTGAGGCATGCCACCAGTGACCAAACAAGAATAGCAATCCGAAACATAAATGTGCATATGTAAACCATGCTCTGGGAGAACTACGGAATACACCGTCAGATTTGTATGTTTCTCTGTCAAACTTGAATGCTTCTCCAAGTTGAGCTTTTCTAGCTAATCTTTTAACTACCGCAGGATCAGTAAATGTTTGACCATTAAGATCTCCTCCATAGATAGTTGCAGTAATTCCAGTCTGTTCAAATGAATACTTTGCCTCAGCTCTTCTAAATGGAATATCTGCTCTTACATTACCTTCTTTGTCTTCAAGAATAACTGGGAAGTTTTCAAAGAAATTAGGTATTCTTCTAACTTCTAATTCATTACCTTCTTTATCTTGAAAAGTAATATGACCTTGCCAACCAGTTGGTAAACCATCACCGTTAACGAGAGCCCCAACCCTGAATAAGCCTCCTTTTGCAGGACTGTTTCCAACATAATCGTAGAAAGCTAATTTCTCTGGTATGGATGCATATGCTTCTTCCTTAGTTGCACCATCGTCTATAGCGGCTTGTACTCGTCTATTGATTTCAGTTTTGAAATAACCTGAATCCCATTGATATCTGGTAGGACCAAACAATTCGACAGGAGTTGTCGCTGAACCGTACCACATTGTTCCAGCAACAACGAAGGAAACAAATAATACAGCGGCTAATGCACTTGCTAGAACACCTTCAAGGCTTCCAAGTTTCAGTGCTCTGTAAAGTCTTTCACCAGGTCTATTTGTAATGTGAAAAATACCTCCAATTATTCCCATGAGACCAGCTGCTATATGGTTAGCAACAATTCCTCCTGGATTAAAGGGGTTAAATCCTTCTACTCCCCAGGAAGGAGCTACAGGTTCCACATGGCCAGTTAAACCATAAGGGTCAGAAACCCAAATCCCAACGTTTGCGCAATGAAATGCTCCAAAACCAAAACATGTAAGTCCAGCTAGGAGAAGGTGAATCCCGAATATTCTTGGCAAATCGAGAGCAGGCTCACCAGTTCTTGAATCTTCCCATAAATCTAAATCCCAGTATGTCCAGTGCCAAATAGAGGCCAACATTAATAGTCCACTAAATACTATGTGTGCAGCTGCAACACCTTCAAAACTCCAGAACCCAGGATCAACTCCTGTAGCACCTGTAATATCCCATCCGTTCCAACTACTTGTGATACCTAGTCTTGCCATGAAAGGCATAACGTACATTCCCTGTCTCCACATTGGGTTGAGAACAGCATCAGAAGGATCAAAAATGGCTAATTCATAAAGAGCCATAGAACCGGCCCAGCCGGCTAATAATGCAGTATGCATAAGATGCACAGCAAGTAGTCGACCTGGGTCATTAATAACTACTGTGTGAACTCGATACCAAGGCAATCCCATCGGTTAATTTCTAGTAACTATGCTGAATAAACAGCTAAACATCACGATAGTAAGGGTTTTTTAGTCTTTGAGGGATTTTTGTAAATAAATTTATTTTCTTGCAAAAACTGGCCAAATCAATTTGTAGGACTGAGTTTACAAGGAATTTTTAGCAAAAAATTGTTAATATTTTGGTCACAATTCTCAAAGTAAAACGCCAAAATAAGAAAAATAACTAAAAAAATGGCAACTATCAGATTTATCCGTGAGGATTTAGAAGTTCAATGTAATCCTGGTGAAAATTTAAGAGAATTGGTAATGAAAGAAAACTTACAACTTTATGGACTAAAGGGTATTTTAGGAAATTGCGGAGGGGCAGGACAATGCAGTACTTGCTTTATTTCAGTTGAAGGAGGAAACAAAAATTCTTTGAGCCCTCTTACCTCTGTTGAAGAAGAAAAACTTAAAAATAGACCAGAAAATTGGCGACTTGCATGTCAAACATTGATAAAATCATCTGCAGTAATTTTAACAAAACCACAATCCCCCCCCTCAAATTTGGAAGAACTAAAAAAAATTAGTGAAAATAAAAAATTACCTCGTTGAATTGTTTAAGACTGTTAATCAGTTTATAAAATTTGTTTATTTTTCCACTTTATTCCAAATTATATGTCTATAGTCTTAGTACCTGATTATTGAACTACCAATTAAATGGAAACAACTAACTTTGGATTCGTAGCTAGTCTTTTATTTGTAGGGGTGCCAACAATATTCCTTATAGGTTTATTTATTTCTACTCAAGATGGAGAAAAATCAAGCTTCTATTCTGACTCTAGTAAAGGTAGGCTTGGTCCAAAACGCTAAAGCTTTTATTAATGCTTTGCATTTCTGTCGAAGAATTTTTATTTTGGAAAAAAAGGCAACTCTCTAAAGGAGGAAATCAACAATCTTTTGCTGTTTTACTTGACTGTATAGGCGGTATATCGGCTAGTGATCTAAATTTAATAATTTTAAATCCCAAGGGAAATGTATATTTAAAAAAAAGCTTAGAATTTTTAGAATCTGTTTGGGACGATCATTTACTAAATGCATGCCCTGTTCAATATCTTTGTGGAATAACTTTTTGGAGAGACTTAAAATTAAAAGTTACAAACAAAGTACTCATTCCAAGACCAGAAACAGAGCTGATAGTTGATATTGTCTTCAATATATTTAAAAATAAGTCAGAAAAATTATTTTTTGCTGAATTAGGAACTGGATCAGGCGCTATTAGTATCGCTTTGGCATTGGCTTATCCATTGAGCCAAGGATTAGCAACTGATATAGATCAAGATGCATTAGAAATAGCCACTAAAAATTATATAAATTCTTCTAAACAATCAAATTTGAAATTTAGTTGTGGAAATTGGTGGTCACCTCTTGAAAGGTTTCAAGGAAAATTAGATCTTGCTATTTCAAACCCGCCCTATATCCCAAGGGATACATATGAAAAATTACCCAAAGAAGTTAAAAATTTCGAACCAAAAGTTGCTTTATTAGGCGGTGAAGATGGTTTAAAGCATATTAGGGAAATAATACAAAAAGCACCATTATTTTTAAAAGAGAAGGGCTGGCTAATTTTAGAGAATCATCATGATCAAGGTGAAAAAGTAAAACAACTACTTATTAAAAATAAATTTACATCAATAGAAATTTTGAATGATTTTTCAGGTATTGGTAGATTTACTATTGGAAGATATAAATAAATTATTATAGGTTCATTATCTAAGTGAATTTAGTAGACTCAAAATCCGCTTTGAAAACTCTTAAAAGTGGTTTACCTATAATTTTCCCGACTGACACATTACCTGCAATTGGATGCTTGCCAAAATTTTCAGAAATTATTTATGAGTTTAAAAAAAGAGATAAAGATAAACCTTTAATTCTTATGGGATCAGAACTCAAACAATTAATTGATTATGTTCACGATTCAGCTAAAGAAGATTATGAAAATATAGCTTCAAAATATTGGCCTGGAGCTCTGACAATGGTTGTCCCTGCATCAGAAAAGCAGACTTCAATCCTCACAAGCAATGACCATACTCTTGGTTTGAGGATTCCAAATTCATATTTAGCTCAATCTCTCATGAGAGAAACAGGCCCATTGTTAACTTCAAGTGCAAATATTTCAGGTTTTAAAGGATCAATTGCAGTTGAAGGTATTGCTCTAGACTTCCCTTCTTTAAAAATATTAAGCCCAATCCCCTGGGAAAAAAGTAGTGGAAAAGCTAGTACTATTATATTTTGGAAGAAGAGCGGAGATTGGAGATTAATTAGAGAAGGAGAAGTAATAGTTAGGGAACTGAATTAATGTTTTTGTTATTATTTTTTGTTTTATTAATTCAATTTTTTACTTATTGGATATTTGAACCCCTTGCATCTTTTTTAGAGTATGTTCTCGAAATAAGATTGTTTCCTATCATTGCTCTGATGGGTTTAATCTTTTTATTTTCGGCAAAGAATATTGAACAGGATTAAAAAAATCAAAATGCCGGCTAACAGATTTGAACTGATGACCTTCGCTTTACAAAAGCGCTGCTCTACCGCTGAGCTAAGCCGGCAATCTCTTCATCTTACATTCAGGGAGGGTCAATTATCAGTATTTTTTTAGCTTTTTTTAAATTTATTACTTTTTGATATCTTTATTAGCTTTATCAGTTTTATCAGTTTTTTTGAATTTTATTTCTCCTGAAATAGTCCTTTTGATTGGTAAATTGGCAACTAATGCTGTCATTCTATCCTCAGTCTCTAAACTTACTGCTACCTCTTCAAAATCAATTTCAACATATTTAGCAACAACATCAAGAATTTCTTTCCTCATTTTATCTAAAAGATCGGTTGTTAAGGAACTCATATCAACTCTGTCATGAGCAAGTACGAGTTGTAATCTTTCTCTAGCTGTATTAGCACTAGACGGTTCTCTGCCTAGTAATTTATTTATAAGATCTCTGAGAGTCATCATTTTAAAAAACCTTCGTTTGCATTAATCTCATGAATTTATCTCTAAGACTTTTGCCTTCTTTTTTTGGATCGATAATTGGCACATCTTTATTTGTAAGTCTTTGAGAAACATTCAAATAACATTTTTTTGCAGGAGATCTACCATCTGAGAGTGTCAGTGGCTCTCCTCTATTTGTACTTATTATTACCTGTTCATCTTCTAAAACAATACCTAACAAGGGCAAAGAAAGGATCCCTTGAACATCTTCGATAGATAACATTTCTTGACTAGCCATCATGTTAGGGCGAACTCTATTAATTACTAGCTGAATAGGCTCAATATCTGAAGTATTAAGAATCCCTATTACTCTATCCGCATCCCTTACTGCAGACAATTCCGGATTAGTAACAACAATAGCTTCTTTACATGCTGCAAGAGCATTTTTAAAGCCATCTTCTACCCCAGCAGGACAATCTACTAAGACAAAATCAAAGTTCTCACTAAGTAATTCACTAATTTTTTTCATATCTTCGGGCTTCATCCAATCCAACATCCTTGGATCTCCAGCAGGTAGAAGAGCAAGATTAGGTTCCTTTTTATGTCTTACCAATGCTTGGTCAAGACGGCAATTTTTGTCTAGAACATCCTGAGCAGTATAAATGATGCGATTTTCTAACCCTAGAAGAAGATCTAAATTTCTTAAGCCAAAATCAGCATCTAATACAGCAGTTGTTGCTCCGCCATTAGCAAGTGCTATGCCTAGGTTTGCAGTTAAAGTTGTTTTACCAACCCCTCCTTTGCCGGAACAAATTAATATTGTGCGAGTTTTCTTCCCCACGGTTTTAAAGATTTTACAAATAATAAAGCCACTCGCGGAAAGTTAAATATTTTAAAGATTAAGTAATTCTTAAATTTATCTAGTTTGAATTAATTTATTGCAAATGATTGATTAATTTTTTCTTTCGATTAGGTGTGGTTTGATAATTATCGTTTGGTTATCTATTACCGCAATTTCTGGATAACAATTTTTGGGATTATCCTTTGGCCCAATAGCTATCACATCTGCAATTCTTAACTGTAAAGGGTTTAGATAGAGTGATGCAATAGAGGCATTTTTATTTCCATTTTTACCTGCGAATGCGATCCCTAGTAATTTGCCCCAAACGTAAATATTTTTCTTAGCGGAAACTATTGCTCCTGGATTAACGTCTCCAATAATGCATAGGTTTCCATTTGAAGATATTCTTTCACCCGATCGTACTGTTCCTTTGTAAAGAATATCGTTTTTCTTTTGTGAATCGAATGTTAGTAACTTATTTTTAATCTCTTGTTCTCTTATAAAAGCTGAATCTATTTTTAAAAACTTTCCACTTAATATTGTATCCCTATTATTTGAGTAAATGCGCAAGGAACGAAGGTTAATTTTTTCAAAATGGGTTTTTAATTTTGCTAATTGATGCGAACTTATAGACTCATTGACTACGAAAATTTTTGCATCTAAAGGTTCATTAATGGAAGAAAAACTATTCAAAGTTTCATTGATATTATCTAAATCAAATAAAGAAAAAATTTCTAAGTATTTACTTTTATTAGTTTTTAAAACGATTTCCATTGAATTAAATCTAGGAATTGTTTTTCATTAATGAAATTTCATTTTTAATTTCATTTTTTATCATACCTGGATAAATAATAAAGGAGCTTTCCTCAGATCTCATTAAAGTTTTTATTAATGCAGAACTATTTTCTAAAGCGCTTTGATAAGTGCCGTCCCATATTTTTAATGCTTTATTAGATTCAAAGCCTTTAAAAGACCTTTCCTTAATCCCGCAAAATATTTCTGAATCATAACCATTCTTTTCACATAATTTTGTAGCAAATGCGAGGATTTTTAATCTATTTATCTTACTTAAGAAACTTATGTCTGATGCCTTTAATAAATCTCTGTCAATAAACATTCTGCAAAGTGTAGAAAGTGGCTCAAAAGATTCATCTTTCCATCTAAGCAAATGATAATAAAAGGTTACATCATCATTTCTTATGAAATCATCAAAATCAACCTTTGAAGGTGAAAAAATCCATTTATATAGATAATCATCTAACCAAATTTTCTTTTCATCATTATGTTTTATTGTGTGTAATATTTTTTCCAGAATCCATGTTGATATTTCGTTTATCCTATGATTGTAGACTGTTTTATACATCAAGTTTCTGAGTACAAGGAAATGCTCAATAGCGATTACTCCTTTTGGTTTGATTCCGATATTCCCATCAGGTGAAAAGGTAAGAGCTGAAGTAATTCTTTCTAAGTCTATCAACCCATAATTAGTACCTGTGTTGTAACTATCGCGTAAAAGATAATCGAGACGATCGCAATCTATCTCACTACTTATCAATGTTTTTAAAGGTTTTGAAAATAGTTGTTTTGATTGAAATAATTCACCAATTTTTCTCGGTAATTCGTTGTCATACTTTTTGAGGATTGAATTTATTGGAGAATACTTTGTAACTAAGTTTTCAGACCATTGTTCGTGATCATGCTCGAATATTGTTTCACTTGTATGGCTTAAAGGTCCATGCCCTAAATCATGTAGTAGAGCCGCTCCATAAAGAACAAATTTATTTTCACAAAATGAAGATTTAATTTCAATTAATCTCTTATAAATTTTTCTAGCTATACAAAAAACACCAATTGAGTGAGTAAATCTACTCGATTCTGCACCATGAAAAAGTAATGATGCCGCTCCTAGTTGTTTTATTCTTCTGAGTCTTTGAAAAGCAACTGTATCAATTAATTCCATAATCATTAATTCTTCTGGCTTTCCAGCATCAAATATTATTTCTTTATGAATTGGGTCATGAAAAATTCTTTTAATACTCATATTTTTAGGATTTTTTATTTTTCAATCTTTATCCATTTCAAGATTTAATTTCTTCGTTGTTTAATTCAATAGTTTGAACTGAAACTTCTTCTTTTTCTAGAAGCGACCCCAGAAATAATTCTGCATTCCTCACCCATTTATCATCAGTACTTCCATAATCACTTGTATCCGGGAGGTCAAGCAATTTGTCAGGAGTCATACCTTGGCCTTGAATATTATTTCCTTTAGGGGTTAAGTAACTAGCTACTGTTATAGCAATACCACTATCTTCTCCCAAGCTTTTTAGGGATTGAATTAAACCTTTCCCATAAGTTTGTTCTCCCATAAGAATTGATCTCTCATTATCTTGTAAAGAACCAGCAAGTATTTCACTGGCACTTGCAGTACCTTTATTTACTAAAGTCACCATTGGTCCGTCAAAAGATGTCTCTTTTTGAGAAATAATTGCATCTTTGATTCCATTTCTATCTTTTGTCTCAACTACAGGTTTCCCACTCAATAATGAGTCTGCAACTGCTATACCTGAGCTTACTAGTCCCCCTGAATTATTTCTAAGATCTAAGATTAAGCCCTCAACCTCTTTCTCTTTTAACTCTTGAAGTGCCTCTTCAACTTTTTTGGGTACGCTTTCGCTGAATTGAGTTATCCTCAAATAACCTATTGTGTGAGAATCGTCTCTTAATCTTTTTGTTCTAACTGGTCTAAGATCTACTGATCTCCTCTCTAGATCAATCTCCCTAATTTCTCCTGATTCCGAAGATAATTCAACTAAAACTTTTGTCCCCGATTCACCTCTTAACTTAGAGGCAGTACCCGCAAGCCCTAATTTTTCTGATGAGATTCCGTCAACTCTCTCTATCAAGTCCCCGCTCACTATCCCCGCTTCTTCGGCTGGGGAACCTCCAAGAGTAGAGATAACTTTAACTTTATTGTCATCATCTTCGCCTAATTGAAGCCCAACACCATTAATTTCACTACCAAAATTACTTGATTTCAGAAGTTCATAATCTTTTGGGCGTAAAACTCTCGTGTAGGGATCGTCTAGAGGTCTTAACATGTCTTCAATTGCGGAATAAGCTTCTTCACTTGTTTCAATTTGTTTCTGTAATGTTTTTTGTCTTATTCTTTTCCATTGGATTTCATCAAACTTTTCTGGATCATAAAAACCTTCGTTTACCAAGGTCCAAGCGTCAAGTACTAATTGCTTGCTATCACTGAGAGCATACACTTTTTCAATTAATAAAATATTGATAGAAAAAACTATGATCATTGATGCAGTGATCAAAGTTTTGAATGTTAAAAGTTTGTTAAAAGATGAATGCATTGGGTTAAGTGTTAACACCAAGTATAAGAATTTTAAGTAAGCTCTTTATATCAAAGCTAATTTTTTTTTGGATGGCGAATTCTTCATCTGTTTATGATTGGTTTCAAGAAAGGCTTGAAATCCAAGACATAACTGACGACGTAACTTCCAAGTACGTACCCCCTCACGTAAATATTTTTTATTGTTTAGGAGGCATAACTTTAGTATGCTTCTTAATTCAATTTGCAACAGGTTTTGCAATGACTTTTTACTATAAGCCAACAGTTACACAAGCTTATAGTTCAGTAAGTTATTTAATGACCGATGTAAGTTTTGGATGGCTAATAAGATCTGTACATAGATGGAGTGCATCAATGATGGTTTTGATGTTAATTCTTCATGTTTTTAGAGTTTATCTTACCGGAGGTTTTAAAAGGCCTAGAGAATTAACTTGGGTCACAGGTGTTGTAATGGCAGTAATAACTGTCGCTTTTGGAGTCACAGGTTACTCTCTACCTTGGGATCAAGTAGGTTATTGGGCAGTTAAAATTGTTTCAGGTGTTCCTGCTGCAATTCCAGTAATAGGTGACTTTATGGTTGAACTACTTAGAGGTGGAGAAAGTGTTGGACAATCAACTTTAACCAGATTTTACAGTCTTCATACTTTTGTATTGCCATGGTCATTAGCTGTTTTCATGTTGATGCACTTTTTAATGATTCGTAAACAGGGTATTTCAGGTCCCTTATAAACTTTTATACTTAAAACATTACAAGACTTCCTTATGTCTACGTTAAAAAAACCAGATCTATCTGATCCAAAATTAAGAGCAAAACTAGCTAAGGGTATGGGCCATAATTATTATGGTGAACCAGCTTGGCCTAATGATTTACTATATATTTTCCCAGTAGTTATTTTAGGTACTATTGCCTGCGTAGTCGGACTAGCAGTTCTTGACCCTGCAATGCTAGGAGATAAGGCAAATCCATTCGCTACTCCTTTAGAAATACTTCCTGAATGGTATCTCTATCCAGTTTTCCAAATACTCAGGGTAGTCCCTAATAAACTTTTGGGTATCGCACTTCAAACATTAATTCCACTTGGATTAATGATTTTACCGTTTATCGAAAACGTTAATAAATTTTCTAATCCCTTCAGAAGACCAATAGCAATGTCTGTTTTCTTGTTTGGAACTTTTTTAACGATTTATCTTGGAATTGGCGCATGTTTGCCTATAGATAAGTCTTTAACTTTAGGCTTATTTTAGAATTAAATATTAAACATATCTAAATCGTTATTCTCTTCTCTTAGAAAATGATGCATTAATAAAAAACCAACAATTGTCCAGGTTTGATATGTTCTTGATTGTTGCCCAACCCAAGTACCTGTGGGTCCATCAAAATATTCTGCCCAATCTTGCTTAGGTAATTGATTAAGTTGACACCAATAAGATTCCTCAATTAGAGATTTCATTTCTTCCATCAGAATCACATCATCAGAACCACAATTTTTTTGATGTAGAAGTACGGCTGTACCAAAAAACCAAAGTAAACTTGGCCAATGTCCTCCATTGTGATAGCTCCAAGGCCAATTCTTGGGGTCTGATCCTGTTTTATTTTGCCATTCCTCTACATCCATATGAGGATGACAAATTCTCATTGGCATTTGAGCCATCAAATGCTGTCTGTTATGTAAAACTAATCTAAATAAAGCCTTTTGTTCTGCTGGAGGTAGAACTCCGAAAATACATGCTAAAGAATTCCCTAAACTGTAAAATCTAAAGTCAGGTCTCCCTGTTCTAATGTTTCCTATTAAATAACCTCCTTTATTCTCTAACCAATCTTGAAGCCATGAGGGAACTACTTGAGGTTGTACGTTAAATACATTGAAGTGTTGATCATCTCCATACTGCTCAGTAGGCCTTCTTCTTAAAATTTGCATTGTTTGGCTAGTAACCCAATAATGTTTTAGTAGAAAACTCCCTAAATCTTTAACCCATTGATTTGTCAGAATAAGCCTTTGATCTAAAAGTCTACTTACATGATCTGCTCGACTTAATTCCATTAAGTTGATACAACTTTTTAAACACCCATGAAGTAAAACTTCAACTTCTAAAGGTGCTCCCCATACATCCATTGGTCTATCAATCATAAATGCGCAATCTGGAACAAAAAGTACGGGAGTACCTTCAAATGTTGGATGCAGAACTAAATCTAGTAAAAGTTGAATACCTCTTTGAACGCTTTGACTTTTTCCGAAGGCATAATCACCACTTTTGTTAACGTAGTACCAACATAAAATAGGCCACCATAAACTTGCATCAGCTGAAGTAATCCTTCCTATTGATCTCTGACCATAGTCTCCGATGAGCTTCCCATTTTCTTCAACAAAACTAGTTGGGAATACGCCCCGTGTTTGGTAATTAGTGCTTTGTAACTCAAGGCATACACTTAGGAACCTTTTGACAATTTCGTACCGTTTTTGTGTAATGAGGTAAATCATTACGGGAACATTGTCTCTTAAAAATATTTCTCCATAATTTAACTTTTTATTTTTAGTTGGATGTTCAAGTGCGGCAACACTACCAACTAGCTCACCTGATATTTCAACTAAAGTCTTTTCAAAGTGTTTTTTTGCATTTGTTACAATTTTTTCCTCTTCGGAACTTGGTCTAACTCTTAAATTTTTTTGACTAAATCTTTCTGCCATTTCATTTATATCCTTTTATTTAAGCCTAGTTGTTTAAAGAGACTTTGAACAAAAAAAAATTAATAAAAAATTTTTGTATAAAAGGTTGCAAAATTGCAGTCGAATGGTTTAGTATTTTCTTCTGGGCAAAAATAATTTTTTTGCATTATTCAGGCAATTATCTTAAATCTGATTTTTGGTAAATGAATGAATTATTTGGAGATTTGATTTCTATCAGTATTTCCAGCCAGAAGAAGGGTTTCCCTTCGAATTGAGTTATTCAATTTTTGTTTAACTCTGCACCTAGAAAACTTAAAAACTTAGGAACTGATGCTTTTATTGCGTCAAAACTTTATCAAATTTAGATTTGGTAATCTTGAGATGTATTTGCAATAAAGGTGTGAGGTCCCGTCAAGAATATATAAATTGTTTTCAATTGCTAACTTTTTAGCCTTTTGAAAACCAACGGATCTGAGATCTTGGAAAGTCACTTTGAAATATTTTTAATGTGCACTCAAAGTAATCCTTAGTTATCTAAGGAGGCTGAACCTAAATAAATTAAGTCAATCTTATTTTTATTTGGAGAATGCAATTCATATTGAGTAGATTTATCTACAAAAGGATTTGAACACAACGGAGAGTTTGATCCTGGCTCAGGATGAACGCTGGCGGCGTGCTTAACACATGCAAGTCGAACGAACCTTCGGGTTAGTGGCGGACGGGTGAGTAACGCGTGAGAATCTGCCCTCAGGAGGGGGATAACGGTTGGAAACGACCGCTAATACCCCATATGCCTATTGGTGAAATGAATTTCGCCTGAGGATGAGCTCGCGTCTGATTAGCTAGTTGGTGAGGTAATGGCTCACCAAGGCTTCGATCAGTAGCTGGTCTGAGAGGATGATCAGCCACACTGGGACTGAGACACGGCCCAGACTCCTACGGGAGGCAGCAGTGGGGAATTTTCCGCAATGGGCGAAAGCCTGACGGAGCAACGCCGCGTGAGGGACGAAGGCCTCTGGGCTGTAAACCTCTTTTCTCAAGGAAGAAGATATGACGGTACTTGAGGAATAAGCCACGGCTAATTCCGTGCCAGCAGCCGCGGTAATACGGGAGTGGCAAGCGTTATCCGGAATTATTGGGCGTAAAGCGTCCGCAGGCGGCTTTTCAAGTCTGCTGTTAAAACGTGGAGCTTAACTCCATCATGGCAGTGGAAACTGAAAGGCTTGAGTATGGTAGGGGCAGAGGGAATTCCCGGTGTAGCGGTGAAATGCGTAGATATCGGGAAGAACACCAGTGGCGAAGGCGCTCTGCTGGGCCATTACTGACGCTCATGGACGAAAGCCAGGGGAGCGAAAGGGATTAGATACCCCTGTAGTCCTGGCCGTAAACGATGAACACTAGGTGTCGGGGGAATCGACCCCTTCGGTGTCGTAGCTAACGCGTTAAGTGTTCCGCCTGGGGAGTACGCACGCAAGTGTGAAACTCAAAGGAATTGACGGGGGCCCGCACAAGCGGTGGAGTATGTGGTTTAATTCGATGCAACGCGAAGAACCTTACCAGGGTTTGACATCCTGCGAACCTCTTAGAAATTTGAGGGTGCCTTCGGGAATGCAGTGACAGGTGGTGCATGGCTGTCGTCAGCTCGTGTCGTGAGATGTTGGGTTAAGTCCCGCAACGAGCGCAACCCACGTTTTTAGTTGCCAGCATTTAGTTGGGCACTCTAGAAAGACCGCCGGTGATAAACCGGAGGAAGGTGTGGATGACGTCAAGTCATCATGCCCCTTACACCCTGGGCTACACACGTACTACAATGCTACGGACAAAGGGCAGCAAACTCGCGAGAGCTAGCAAATCCCATAAACCGTGGCTCAGTTCAGATCGTAGGCTGCAACTCGCCTACGTGAAGTAGGAATCGCTAGTAATCGCAGGTCAGCATACTGCGGTGAATACGTTCCCGGGCCTTGTACACACCGCCCGTCACACCATGGAAGTTGGCCATGCCCGAAGTCGTTACTCCAACCCTTGTGGAGGAGGACGCCGAAGGTGGGGCTAATGACTGGGGTGAAGTCGTAACAAGGTAGCCGTACCGGAAGGTGCGGCTGGATCACCTCCTAACAGGGAGACAACAAAATGTTAAATATTAATTTTGTCACCTTAGGTCGATCGGTATCTCACATTCTTAATTTATTAAGAATTTTATTTCCTAAGTTTTTTCTAGGTCACACCCATTACTTTTCCTGGGCCATTAGCTCAGGTGGTTAGAGCGCACCCCTGATAAGGGTGAGGTCCCTGGTTCAAGTCCAGGATGGCCCATATCTCTATGTTGGGGGTATAGCTCAGTTGGTAGAGCGCCTGCTTTGCAAGCAGGATGTCAGCGGTTCGAGTCCGCTTACCTCCACTGATCACCACCTCTTCCATAATTTATAGAAGGGAATTGTCTTGAGTTGTGATCAAATTCTGAACGAATCTAGCTTCCTAATTAATCTTATTAAGATGCTGGACTCATTGAATTTTATTCATTGTTTTCAGAGAACCTTGACAACTGCATAGATTATTTTAAAGACAATAAGCATCTTTAATGATGCAGATTTATTATTTGTGCTAATGCATTAATAACAATTCTATTAAGCTGATGCTTCAATTTTTGAAGTTATTGGTCAAGCTACAAAGGGCTCACGGAGGATACCTAGGCACACAGAGGCGATGAAGGACGTGGTTACCTGCGATAAGTCTCGGGGAGTTGGAAGCACACTTTGATCCGGGAATTTCCGAATGGGGCAACCCCATGTACGACCAACTGAATATATAGGTTGGTGCGAGCTAACCCAGCGAACTGAAACATCTTAGTAGCTGGAGGAAGAGAAAGTAAATAACGACTCCCTCAGTAGCGGCGAGCGAACGGGGAATAGCCCAAACCGATAGTCTTGACTATCGGGGTTGTGGGACAGCAATATGGATCAACAAGTCTAGAAGAAACGTTTGAATGGCGTGCCACAGAGGGTGAAAGCCCCGTAATCGAAAGATGAGTTGACCTAGCTGTATCCCGAGTAGCACGGAGCACGTGGAATTCCGTGTGAATCTGCGAGGACCACCTCGTAAGGCTAAGTACTACTGTGTGACCGATAGTGAAACAGTACCGCGAGGGAAAGGTGAAAAGAACCCCGGGAGGGGAGTGAAATAGAACATGAAACCGTGAGCTTACAAGCAATGGGAGCCCGACTAATCGGGTGACCGTGTGCCTGTTGAAGAATGAGCCGGCGACTTATAGGCACTGGCGGGTTAAACCGGAAATGGTGGAGCCACAGCGAAAGCGAGTCTTAATAGGGCGTTTGTCAGTGTTTATAGACCCGAACCCTGGTGATCTAACCATGGCCAGGATGAAGCTTGGGTGATACCAAGTGGAGGTCCGAACCGACTGAAGTTGAAAATTCAGCGGATGAGCTGTGGTTAGGGGTGAAATGCCAATCGAACCAGGAGCTAGCTGGTTCTCCCCGAAATACGTTGAGGCGTAGCGTCTAGTGCTCCAGCAGGGGGGTAAAGCAACCATTTCGGTGCGGGCTGCGAAAGCGGTACCAAATCGATATGAACTCTGAATACCCTGTGTGTAACTAGGCAGTCAGACTGTGGGGGATAAGCTCCATAGTCAAGAGGGAAACAGCCCAGACCGCCAGCTAAGGTCCCAAAATTAACGCTAAGTGATAAAGGAGGTGGGATTGCCCAGACAACCAGGAGGTTTGCCTAGAAGCAGCCATCCTCAAAGGAGTGCGTAATAGCTCACTGGTCGAGCGATCCTGCGCCGAAAATGAACGGGGCTAAGCGTTATACCGAAGCTGCGGATAAATTTATTTATGGTAGGGGAGCGTTCTATGTAGGGTGAAGCGTTAGCGTAAGCGGACGTGGACAGCATAGAAGTGAGAATGTCGGCTTGAGTAGCGAAAACATGGGTGAGAATCCCATGCCCCGAAACCCTAAGGGTTCCTCCGGCAGGCTCGTCCGCGGAGGGTTAGTCTGGACCTAAGGCGAGGCCGAAAGGCGTAGTCGATGGATAACAGGTCAATATTCCTGTACCAGATGTGTTTTGAGAAGGGGGACGGAGAAGGCTAGCCAGGCCAGATGTTGGTTACTGGTTCAAGCGTTCGAGGCTTTGAGAGATGGAGAAAACATCTTGAGCTGAGGCGTGAGTACGAGCTGCTACGGCAGCGAAGTTGGTGATGTCATGCTTCCAAGAAAAGCCCTATACTCGTTAAGACACAAATGCCAGTACCCGAAACCGACACAGGTGGGGTGGTAGAGAATACCGAGGGGCGCGAGATAACTCTCTCTAAGGAACTCGGCAAAATGGCCCCGTAACTTCGGGAGAAGGGGTGCCAGCGAGAGCTGGTCGCAGTGAAGAGGCGCAAGCGACTGTTTACCAAAAACACAGGTCTCCGCTAAGTCGCAAGACGATGTATGGGGGCTGACACCTGCCCAGTGCCGGAAGGTTAAGGAAGCTGGTTAGCTTTTAGTGAAGCTGGCGACTGAAGCCCCGGTGAACGGCGGCCGTAACTATAACGGTCCTAAGGTAGCGAAATTCCTTGTCGGGTAAGTTCCGACCCGCACGAAAGGTGTAACGATTTGCGCGCTGTCTCGGAGAGAGGCTCGGCGAAATAGAATTGTCTGTGAAGATGCGGACTACATACACCCGGACAGAAAGACCCTATGAAGCTTTACTGTAGTTTGATATTGTGCTCGGGCTCTGAATGCGCAGAATAGGTGGGAGACGTTGAAATAGTGCTTGTGGGTACTATTGAGTCATCGGTGAGATACCACTCTTTTAGAGCTAGGGTTCTAACGCTTACCCGTTATCCGGGAAGCGGACAGTATCTGATGGGCAGTTTGACTGGGGCGGTCGCCTCCTAAAAGGTAACGGAGGCGCACAAAGGTTCCCTCAGGCTGGTTGGAAATCAGTCGTTGAGTGCAAAAGCAGAAGGGAGCTTGACTGTGAGACCTACAAGTCGAACAGGGACGAAAGTCGGTTTTAGTGATCCGACGGTTCTGCGTGGAAGGGCCGTCGCTCAACGGATAAAAGTTACTCTAGGGATAACAGGCTGATCTCCCCCAAGAGTTCACATCGACGGGGAGGTTTGGCACCTCGATGTCGGCTCATCGCAACCTGGGGCTGAAGTCGGTCCCAAGGGTTGGGCTGTTCGCCCATTAAAGCGGTACGCGAGCTGGGTTCAGAACGTCGTGAGACAGTTCGGTCCATATCCGGTGTATGCGCAGGAATATTGAGAGGATTTCTCCCTAGTACGAGAGGACCGGGAGGAACGCACCTCTGGTGTGCCAGTTATCGTGCCAACGGTAAACGCTGGGTAGCCATGTGCGGAGTGGATAACCGCTGAAAGCATCTAAGTGGGAAGCCCACCTCAAGATGAGTATTGCCATGGCTTAAGCCAGTAAGGTCACGGGAAGAACACCCGTTGATAGGCTCTACGTGGAAGCTTGGTAACAAGTGCAGCGGAGGAGTACTAATAGACCGAGGGCTTGACCAAATAAACTTAATTTATTGTTTTTAATTTATATAATTTTCTATGCAGTTCTCAAGGTTCACACTATCCTGGTGTTCATGGCGATGTGGAACCACTCCGATCCATCTCGAACTCGGTTGTGAAACGCATCAGCGGCGAAAATATTTAGGGGGTAGCCCCTTGAGAAAATAGCTCAATGCCAGGTAAAAATATTTAAAAGGGATTACTCAAGCAGAGTAATCCCTTTTTTATTTTTGGCATTTAGGACACCAATGTGTACTTCTTCCAGTAATTTTTTGTCTTTCAATTAAATTTCCACATTTACGACATTCTTTTCCAGTTCTCCTGTAGACATTTGTCTGTAAACCAAAATTCCCATTCTCTCCTTCTAAGTCCCTAAAATCGCTAAATGTCGTCCCCCCCGAACCTATACTTTTTTTTAATACAGTTACAATTGATTCTTTAAGCTTGATTAACTCATTTTTCTTTATTGTTCGAGCTTCCCTAAAAGGTGAGATGCCAGCGGAGTATAAACTTTCATCAGCATAAATATTACCTATACCTGCTACTATTGTTTGATCTAATAATATAGCTTTTATAGATTTTGTTCTTTTTGAAATAACTTTCTTAAGATAATTTGCATCAAATTCTTTAGAAAATGGTTCTGGTCCTAATGAACCTAATCCTTTAATTATTTTGTTAAGCGATAGGCCTTTATTAACCCACCACATTTGACCAAAACTTCTTACGTCGACGTATCTAAGCTCATGATTATTTTTATCGAAAAATCTTATTCTTGTATGTTTACAAGGATGAGTTGTGTTTTCAATAAATTTGAAATATCCAGTCATTCTTAGATGAACTACAAGAAATCCGTTATTTTGTGAATTTTCTATTGGAAATTGAGTATTATCATTTTGAACTTCTTTTAATTGGGCTATTAAATATTTTCCTCTTCTATCCCATTTATGAATGAGTGAGTTCCGAAGACCTGTAATGAATTCTTCTTTGTTTAATGGGAATGCAACAATTGAATCCCTACAGACTTCTACTTTTTGAATAATAAAATTATTAAGTTTTTGCTCTAAACCTCTGCGAACAGTTTCTACTTCAGGTAATTCAGGCAATTATTTAAGCTTTCTCTAATTCACTTTCAGCGAAATTATTTGTATTTGCTCCACCATCAGTTCCGCTTATCCCAGCGTAATTTACTTTATCGAATCTAACTACACAGTTATATTTAATACCTGAGGTATCAACTGAAGCAACTTTACCTATTTCATTGTACCAATATGACTCAGGTCTTTTTACTCTTACGAGATCTCCTCTTGAAATTGCCATTTCTATTAATTTAACTTTTTGTAGAATAACTCATCATTAATATTCTTAGACAAATTATTCACACATATTAATTAAAAGTTTTAACAAAAATCATTTATTAAATTATTTTCGAATTCTTCTTTAGCAGGCTTACTTCCTATCCATTTTCTTCCTGGTATTCTTACGTCTATTTCATTTGTATCACAATTTATTGAAAGGATCAGTTTCTTCTTTTCTTGATTTAGTACATTAAAAACTTTTCTAGTTTTACTTGTTTCATAAGATTTGCTTTGAATAACTATTGGACCATAAATTTTTTTATCAAATTCAAGTAATTTATAATTTTTTTCATTCTTAGTTGTTTGATAACTATCTGAACTTGTCGGGTCTTTTTTGCTCAATAAAAGCTTTTGACCAACTTTTATTGAATCAGGATTATTGAGATTATTAATCTCAATCAGATCGATTATTTTTAAATTATATTTGTTTGATATCTCAGTAAGATTTTCACCATTTTGAACAATATGATAATTATTTATTAAATCTGATTGTTTTTTAAAATTTTCTGTAGATTCGGAGATAATAAGATTTTGGCCAACAAAGATATAATTTTCATCTTTTAAGTTATTCAATTTAATAATTAAATCTTTATTTATTGAATAGAATTTTGAAATACTTGATAATGTATCTCCACTTTTAACAATATGAATTTTTTTTATTTCAGTTTTTTCTTCAGGAAATGATTCTTTTCTAGCAATATTCTCAATTTTATTTTTTGCTGAGAATATCTTTTCTTCTGATTTTATCAATGATTGATTAAAGAAATTAATAAATATGGCAATTACTAAAAATGCAAATTTCATAAAACTCACTATTTATTTAAAGATAATCTTTAAATTTAAAATCGCTAGGCTTTTGAAAACAATTTAAGTAATTTAAACCTGGAAAATAAATTTTAAAAATTTTTTTACACTTTCGTAGGGAGGATACCGCAGATTTAAATCAAATAAAAAACTTTTAAAAGTAATAGATTTTTGATTTGAAAAATTTCGGAAACCTTCTTCTCCATGAAATTTGCCAATACCACTTTGCCCAACACCTCCAAACGGTAAATTTGGAATAAGTACTGGTAACATCACATCATTTATACAAATTGTTCCTGAGCTGGTTACTTTTGAAATATGATTATGGATTTTTTTATTGCCTCCAAATAAGTAGATTGCTAATGGTTTGGATGTTTGACTAATCTGTTTTAAAGCTGATTCCTTATCATTGATTCCAATTACTGGAAGTAGTGAACTGAATAGTTCCTTCTGCAAAATATCTGTTTCATTTAATTTAGTTCTCAAAATTGTAGGAGATATTTTCAACTTTTTTTTACTAAAAGTCCCACCAAATAAAATTCTTTTTTCTTTTTTATATTGTTTGAGAATTTCTACAGTTGATGTAAATTGCTTTTTCTCTAGTTTTGACAGGTTTTCGGAAATAATTGGATTATCTCCGTAAAAACTTACTATGCATTTCTTTAATGTTTCTATAAAAATATTTTCAATTTCTTTATCTACAAAGATATGATTCGGAGCCATACAGGATTGACCAGAATTAAAAAATTTACCCCAAACAATTCTTTTAGCAGCTACTTCTAAATCTGCATTCTTGAAAATAATCACAGGATTTGTTCCGCTTAACTCAAGCGTTAATGGAGTTAAGTTTTTTGAAGCTAATTTCATTATTGATTTTCCAGTTTCAGTACTTCCTGTAAAAAATATGTGGTCAAAATTTTGTTCAATTAATTTTATGGATTGTTTATAATCACCTTCTACTGTCATTAGGACATCTCTACGGAAATATTTCAAAGTAAGCTTTTTTATAAGTTTTGAAGTCGCAGAACATTTCTCTGATGGTTTTATAACTGCAGTATTTCCTGCTGAGAAAATATTTACCAATGGCTTTAAAACATAAAGTAATGGATAATTATAAGGACCAAGAATTAATACACACCCAAGAGGTTCATAAATAACTTTGGAGGATGATGGAAATAGATAAAAAGGTGTATCAATCTTTTTTGGTCGCATCCAAGAATTGAGTTTCTTTTTAATAAGTGAAATTTCTTCTTTAACCAAAAGGATTTCTGAAAGCCCTTCAATTTCAGATTTACCTAGATCAACAAAAAGTGATTTTATAATCTCTTTTTTATTTTCATCCAAAAGTTTAGAAACTATATTGATATGTTGGATCCGCCATTTTATATCTTCCGTTTTACCAGTGAGAACTGTATTTTTTAATTTATTAATGTCTTCTAAATGAAATTTATCAGAAATTTTCATTTTATTCCTATGAATAATATTAAATATATCAGAGGATAAATTGTAAATAACTTAGGTTTTTAGCCACTTAAATCAAAGTGAATGATTTATTAGAAATAATCAAAGTTATTAATATTGTCTTTAAAAATTCAAATTTTTCTTGGTTAGTATACTTCTATGAGTGAAAAATTTTCAATTAGATTGATATCTATAAATGAAATACCAGAAGTCACAAACTGGGCAAGGTTAGAAGGATTTTCTCCTGGAATGGATGACGTATCAATTTATAGAAATACAGATAAACAAGGGGTATGGGTAGCTTGTCTCGACAATAATCCTATAGGTTCTATTGCTTGTATAAAATATAACTCGTCGTATGGTTTTATAGGTTTATTTATCGTTAAAAAAGAATTCCGAAATAATGGATATGGAGTGAGATTATGGAAACATGTCCTCGAATATTTAAAAAATGTTGATTGTATTGGTCTTGAGGCTGCCCCAGATAGATTGAATGATTACGCAAAGTGGGGATTTAGAAAATCTTCCATTACAAATCGATGGAAATTGAATGGGTCTCAAGATTTGCCATTGAGAAATTTCTATAAAGATCAATTTCATTCTTTTAAAGTTGTCCCTGGTAATAAAATTTCTTCTGCAGCAGTTTTAATTTATGATGATCAAAGAGAACCTAGTCCCAGACCACATTTTCTAAATGACTGGTTGAAAACTTCTCATGGTAATGTCAGTGCAATTGTCGATAATAATGGGATGTGCCATGGATTTGGCAGGATAAGACCTTGTGTATTGGAGGATAATGAGCAAGGCTGGAGAATCGGACCTCTTTTAGCTGACACTCCACCTCTTGCTGAATTATTAATAAGGGAGTTAGTTGGTGATTTAGATGCCCAAATCTTATTGGATTGCTCTAATCTGAATCCTTATGCGAATTATCTTTTATCAAGTTTGGGATTTGAGGAAATATCAAAAACTTACAGAATGTATAAAGGCATTCAACCTCCCTGCCCAATGAATCAAGTATATGGACTTGCCTGCTTGGAACTGGGTTAATTCTTTTTAAAGCATGCATTTTGCTTTTTATTTTTGTAATACTGAAGGAAGTTTGTTTAATTATTCATAGGCTTAACTTTCAGAAGGTTTCAAAATTTTTTCTACAATATCTGCATTGATTATAGTGATCTCTCCATTATCAATATTTGCGATTTGAAACAAGGTCCATGAATTTGGATTTCTAGCTCCTCCAATGCAGTCAATAACTTGACCGACCCAATAATAGTCTTTATTCTTTTCCTTAGTATTTTCGCAATTTTCTTTTTTAATTGCGACATAATCACCAGGCCTAACGAAAAGAAACTCAGGAGTTGCCGAGCTCAAAATAAATAGTTAATAGTATATAAGTACTATAGTAAATTATCGGTTTTGTTGCCGAGCCTTGAATTATTTAGCAAACTAATGGTAATTCAACAATAAAATGGAATCAACTGAAATTGCTATATTTTCAACATTATTGGGGTTAGCTTTAGCTTTAACTGACGCTTATATAGAGAGAAATATTCCTGGATAATACTTCCAATTCATTTCTTAAATCAAATAAGATTTAAGCTGGTCTAATATGTCGGCACGGTTGGAAACTAATTTTGTAAAAACTAAATATATCAAACCTCCCATTGCGAGTCTGCCGTTAATTTTCTCTAAATGCTTAAGTTTTCTAAACAAATTACTTTTGCGATTAAGCAAAATTTAAAGGTTATAGAAAATAAAAAAGTATTGGTTACTTCAAAATTAAAAAAAAATTTTAAAAAATTTATAGAAATATTATTTCAAATACCAATTAGATTTAAAGCCAAGCTTTTTTCATCTCAAGATAAAGTCTCTCGCTTTCAGCAGAATTAATTTTGCTGTCTGAATAGGATTGTTGCTGTTGCTGTTGCTGCTGCTGAGTTGAGTTAGTATTAGGATTTTGAACTTCGCTCATTATTGGGTTTAAATGTTTGTGTTTATTCTCTCATATGTGGAGCTTTTTTTGTCAATCTAAATTCTTAAATTTTATTTAAATTTTCTATGTTTTTAATTTTTCTCTTTTAAGTGAGGTTATTTCGCTACAGTAGTTTTAGCGTATAGGAATTTAACTTCCCAATATACAATTCCTAGGAAGATAACACTTGCAACAATAATTTCAGAAATGGCTAACATTTTATTTTTCAATACTAATTTAATTTTGGTATCAATTTACACATAATGCAATAGGTACTAATTACATTTTAGATTTTAAAAAATCTTATTTAATAAAATAACGCGTCGAAATAATATAAAATTTTTAATTAGATACATATTTTTTCCGTGGGAAATTTCATAAATTCAACAACTCTTATACCTTTAATACCTTTAGTAACCTCTTTTTTTATTCTTATTTTATTGGCAAGTTTTAACAGAACACTTAACAGGTTAACAAAACCAGTTACTGCACTGGTTGCATTATCTTTATTAAGTTCTGCTTTTATAAGCTTATTTGACTTTTTTAAGAAAATAGAAGAAGAATTTGTTTTATCTGAATTTATCAAATTTTTTGAAGAAAAAAATTTAGTTATACATCTCAATTTAGTAAATGAAAAAATTATAATTTTTTTCTCATTAATAATGATATTAATTATTGGAATATCTTTTTATAAATTGCCTAGAAAAAAAGGTTACGTCTCATTAATGATCAGCCTAGGATTAATTTCTTCTTCGGTGATACTCTCAATATTGCTAATAGATTTCTCAGCACTAATCTAAACTGATGTAAGCATTGACAATGCTTCGTTAAGTTCTTGGACATGATTTAATTCATCTTGAGCAATTTCTTTTATTTTTTGATCATTTGGATTATCTATTAAATATTTGGAATAAGTTTCAAATGCATGTTCTTCGATTTTTATGTTGACATCATAAGCATTAGCTGGAGAGAGGAAATAATAAAAAACCATGATCCAGTAATACACAAGAACAAGGTGTCTCGCAAAAAATCTATCAATCCAGAACCTATCTCCTCCTCTTTTCTCCATTTCTTTAAGATGCTCAGTTTCGTTAATAGCTTGATAAAAATGTTCTTTCATTAAAATCATTGTTTTCTCATTTTTAATTCCTAGAGATTCTTTAAAATGAAGAACTGAAAGAAATGCAAAATAAGGTGATCTAGCTATAACTTCTAAAACCCAAAATCTTTGTAAAGATCTACCAGAGTATATGAAGTCTAAGAAGTTAACTGTGCTATTCAAAATCAAAGAATTTAATTTCTTCATAGATTTAGTTTTTCTTTAAGTATAATTACTTAGCCGCAGGAGGGCTATGATGTATTGAAGTAATTAACCAAAAATTAATATTTATAGTCTAAAAATTGTTACTTCCATTGAAATATTTTTTTTTCATGCATTAATTGGATAGATAAAAATTTTATATGACAACTACTGAAAAAATTGCAAATGCCAAAAAAAGGATTTATGAATTAGAGAGACTTATAAAATTTTGGAATGATTCAGACCATGATGAGTCAAAAATAGTAAACTTTTCAAAGAACATTGAAAATAAAGTTGCTTAGATTGTGAAGATTAAGGCTAATTAAGTTTATCTACTTAAAGTGATTTAATATCTTTGAGGTTTCGAATATTGTTTAATTTATAAATAGAGCAATTAAACCTATTTTCAAAAACTGTAAGGAAGAAATAATCTAAAAGAAAAATAAATATGAAAACCTTTTCAAAAAAATATTTAGTTCCGATTAAATTTATACCCTGGGTTTTTTGGGTATTTATAACTTTTATGAGTTTATATTTGTGTAAGATAGCCTGGGTAAATTGAATAATTAATGGATCTAGCTTCTCCTTAGCCAACCAGGAGCACCGCCAAACCAATCCGATATATCATCCTCATTAGGGTTAAAATGATTTTCTTTATCTAGTCCATCTATCCCAAATGATTGTAAGAGGTTATCGATCCCCCCATCATTTTTCGTACCATTCCTCCTAAAACTGTTAGCTTTTTTCAGCCAAAGAGAAATTGTAGAGTTATGGTGTGCAAATTTCTCGACATATATTCTTTCTTCTAATGTAATTGATTTATCTTGAGCAATTCTTTTAATTATTCCTTGGATTTTTAGTCTTTTTGAATTACTAAGAAGCATTTTGCGATCATTTCATTATTCTTTTTATAGGAAGGATTACTAAATATATCTTGTCAATGTTAATTTCAACAAATTAACTATTTTAAGAGGTTTTTAAGCAATAAAAGTCTTAAGACACTAAAAAAAGGGATCAATAAGTTACCTATGATACTTTTATTCATTTATCAAACTTATAATTCCCACAAATTAGATAAAAAAATCAATCCATTCTTAAAGACATTTTAAAATTTAAGAAAAGTCGACTCAGATGTTGCATAATAGTAAAATTGTACTATTATTAGTACAGATGTATTATTTAGGTTTGAAAGTGATTTCATCTTCTCCTTATGCCCCTTTTAATTCAAAAGAGTGGAATTCTCTAATAAGCAAAAATGCAAAGTTTGAAAATACTCCAATCAAGATTAAAAAAAAATTTTATAGAACTTTTAATCTAAAAAAGATTGAAAAAGATGAACTTTTGGAAGAGAAGAATGAATTGCATCAACAAATGCAACTTGTATTCGGATAGAAAAATATTAATAACAACCTTTTTATTGATTATTATTTTACGAGATCCAATTTTTTGTTAGATTAGTAGAAATACAAAAAGGATTTAATTTGGCTGTAGATCGAGAACTTTTAAAAGAAGTTACCCAGGAACTTTGGAATACCGTAAAAAAACTAAGGCCTGAAATAGATCGGCAAACTCGACTTCAATTAGTTTTAAAGGCCTTATTAACTATTGGAGATTTGCCTGATCAAATGCAAGCTGCCATGGTTGTAGGTGTTTGCGCAGAAATGGATAAGAGTGATGTTGATAATGTTGAAACTAATTCACAAACTAAAGATTCAGGCGGAATTGATACTTCTACAGGCAGAAAAGTAGTTAGAAGAAGTTCAGCTAAATAAAACTTAAACGATCATCCTTTAATTTTCTTTGATTCGTTTTTGTTAAATTTATTGAATAGGTAATATGAAATTACAAGTAAGAGAGGAACGAATATTGAATGTAAAGTCATCATTAATTCTGTTTGGCCCATTCCTATAAGATTTGACTCGTTTGGAAGTTGTTCTGACCAAGTGCCAACTAAATGCCAAGCTTGAGGAATTGATAAGAAAAACATATAAGAGCTATAAGTTAAGTTTATGTTCAGATAAAGATTATCATTATTGAACGTTTTTGCTTTCTTTATTCTTATTTCTTAACTAAGTATTTGTAGAGTTATAAAAAAATAACTTGATTCATAAATTTATTTTCTTAAGAAGAGTTTTAAACGCTTTTTTACCAATAATCTTTTCAGCTGCGTAAGCGCCACTTGCTGAAACAGCAGGAATTCCAATACCTGGAAATGTACTTGCGCCGCAAGTAAATAAATTTTTCACTGGAGTTTTGCAGCCTGGGAAAAGACCTTTTGCTGCAGATAATGCAGGGCCGTAACTACCGCAATAGGTATTGGTGAATTTTTTATGAGTGATTGGGGTTCCTAGCATCTTTAAATCAATCCTTTCATCTATATCAGGGATGAATTTTCGCGCTGCATTAAGGAATATTGAACATCTTTCTTCTTTCAAATTTCTATATTCTAATTCCTTTGGATTTAGGTTTTCCCAAATTTCCCAAGGTTCATTTGCGGGAGTATATCCATGAAGAACATGTTTTCCTTCAGGGGCCATTTTTTTATCTAAAACAGATGGGATTGAAAATACGACTATATTTCTTTCTGCGGTTATACCTTTTTCCCACTCATCAACATGTATTGCATGTATTGGCAAATTTTCAAGACCATCAGCATCAAAACCTAGATGTATATGAAGGAAAGAATCACATTTATTAGGGTTCAAAACTTTTGTATTCCATTTTTTTGAAATTTCATTTGGAATTAACTTTTTTAAATTCCAAACATCAGTATTCGTGACAACAGATTCACAACTATAACTAGAACCATTATTCAGAGTTATACCTGTGGCTAAATTTTTATTGAAGTTAATTGTCTTTACTCTCGAAGAAAGAATTAATTCTCCTCCATTTTTTTTAAATCCATTAATTAAAGCTTTTACGATAGATTCACTACCTCCTTTGGGGTATTCAAGGTATGAATTTGGTTCAAACCATTCGTTAAATAAAGTAGCCATCGCAGCTGTATTTGTATCATGCATTGACATGCCACTTATCAAAAAGCTTAATAAATCAACCCAATTCCTGAGAAAAGGATCCTCTAGATGATTATTTACTAAATTCCCAAAGCCTTTATTAATTTTTGGTATTTGATTGATATTAGGTAAAAATTTTGAGGTTAAATTTATTAAATCTAAGAAATTTATTGATTCGGGAGAAAATGAGAGTAAAGGTATTTCATTTATTATTTGGCTAAGAGGTTTTATTCCCGAAATAAATGATTCCCATTCTTTAACAGATTTCTCACCTCTTAAAGTTTTAATAGTATGTTTAAAAGGTTCTTCCCCCACATCAAGATTAAAATTGCCTTCTGGGACAATTACTTGCCAACCTTTGTATTGAAATAGTTCAACTTCTTCATCAAGTAATTTAAGAATTTGCCCTAGGGGATTAGTTGTCGGCCATTTACCTATTCCACTCCACAATGAAGGACCTGATTCGAAAGTGTAACCATTTCTTCTGAAACTGTGTGCAACACCTCCGGGTTGGCTATGAGCTTCACATATAAGTACTTTTTTGCCTGATAAAGCTAGAATCGAACCGCAACATAATCCGCCTATTCCACTACCTACTATTACAACATCGTACTTTTCCATTAAATATTTACTTTACTCTTCTCTCAAAACTAAATAGTTTTAGACAAATGTATTAGTTGAAGTTGTAATACTTAGTACAACAGCTAGGAAAAATATGTAAGGAACTGCTTTTAGAGGGATGTATCCTTGGCTTTTAGAAATAAAATCCATTGATTTAATTACTTTATGTAAATATAGTAACGAGATATTGTTCCTTATGTGTGCCATAAAATTATTTTTTTGGAAATATTTTGAAATAAAGAAATCTTTTTGGAGATATTTTTAACTAAGAACATTTTTTATAGAGTTATCTTAGTATTTGATTCTTAGATTAAAATCTATTATGAAACAATTTCCTGATATTAATGAGATAAAACTTTTAGAAAAAGATTCTCAAAAAAACGGTAGTGGAATTTTATATGAGGAATTGTTAGGAATATGGAAGTTTAAGTATGTATGGGGAAAGGAGTCAGATGAAATCAAAAATATACCCAGTTCTATTCTCCAAGTATTGTCGGCAAGACTCGAATTAAAAAGTAAAAATAAAGAGGATCAAATAAATTATGAAATAAAAAATTCAATTAATTTCGGATTATTAAATATTACTTTTATAGGCAGTGCAGAATTAAAAGGGCTTAGACCTTTATTGGCTTTTTATTTTGAAAAATTGAAAATTAGTATTAGTAGTTTTCCAGTATTTAATAAGGAATTAAAAAAACCACCAGAAAAAAAAATGCCTTTTTTCTCTCTTGTAGGAATTAGCACTAAAGATAATTGGTTATGTGCTCGAGGAAGGGGCGGAGGGCTTGCTATATGGGTTAAGTCTTAATTTAGTGATATTCTCCAGGATGATCTACCTTTCTTACGGTAACTTTATCAACTTTTTGTCCATTAAACCTTAAGAGATCATCTCCGGAAAAGTCAAAACCTAAGCGTTGACCAATTAGGGCTACATCATCCGCTGTAGAGGATGTTGTAACCTGCTTTTTTAAGTCTTCATCAGATTGCATCTTGATTAAAAATTTTCTTATTTCAGAAAAACTCATTACTAGAATTTGATTGATTGATGTAAAAGAAATTTATAAAATCTTTTTCTTAGTAAGAACAAGATAAATAGATAATCATTATACTATTTTTATGACTTACTTATTCCTATATATAGTTGGCATAATTTTAATATGGTGGATATATCGTGTTGGTTGGCTTGAGGCGCTCAAAACAGTAGTTAAAGTTATAGTTCCCTCAGCGCTTATTATTTTATTTAACATAAAAGCAGGAAGATTACTTTTTAAAAGTCCTGTAGTCGGATTATTAAGCGCTTTGCCTACATCTATTTTTATTTTTAGAGGTTCATTGCCTTTAGTTAGTTATATAAATAACTGGATTGAAAATAAAATAAATAAGTATGATGATTCGGAAGTTATAGATACTGATTCTGTGCCTTTAGATGATTAATTTAATTTAATTCAATCAAAGCCAAGAAATAATTCTTTGTGTACAACAAGAACATCAAATAAAGTTGTTCCATGAATAGGACTTAATGGGATTTTGTCTATATTTAATGCTTCTGCACAAATTAAATGAGCATCCCATTTTGTATTGTGATCACTTATTTCAATTGACCAGTCAATTACTTTTTTGAAATGATCTGGCATCTCCGAACCAATTTTTCTGCAAATTTGACATAGAACTGACAAAAGAGGAGGTTTTGATGGCCTTTTTAAATCTTTAATAAGACTAGGTTGTGTAAAAACACTTGTATAGCGGATGTAGTCTATCAATTCATATTCTTCTTTAGTAAGAGCTGCTTTATCTAATGCTCTTTCAAATTCGTCTATGGGGGTTATGGGCCTATCCAAGATATTATTTTTTGCTGTTTTCTGAATCTATTTTTTCTGGATTAATTTCGTTAGTTTGATTGCTTTCTATAGATTTAGGAGATTCATCTTTATCTTCTTCGTTCATAACTTTGTCGATTTCATTTTGAAATTCATTCGATGCTTTTTTAAGACTTTTCAAAGTTTTACCAAGCTGTTTCCCTAATTCTGGAAGCTTTTTTGGACCAAAAATTAAAAGGGCTAAGATAAGTATTACAGTAACTTCAGGCAAACCTACACCAAAAATATTCATAACTGATAACTATTTAACTAATTAGGAAATCTACTATTAAATATAGTCAAATCATGTGAAAATTTCATTCTCGGAAGAGCTTTTTTTAATATTAAAAAATTTTGAAAAATATTATTGTTATTAATACTCCTTTAAAGAAAACTAACCAAAGTAATTGATAATCACTCAATTTGAATTTTTTTTGGTACCAATTTATAAGAGTTTTATGTTTGTCTATTAATTTTCTCATTTTCACCGAGATTATTTATTACTAACACTTATTTTATCTTAATTTCTTTTATTATTATTTTATAGAAATCCTAGATTCAATCCATAATAGATTATTCTATTAAATTTTAATCTTTTCTAAATTAATTTTTTTTCTAAACTATTGAAACCATTTGCTAAATATCTACTATCAAAAAAAAATGAAGTACTTATTTGTTGTTTTTTACCTTTTTTTTCTAATTTATCCAGCTGAAGCCGTTACCACAAAAATGTTTAAAGTATTGGATACGTGTGCAAGATATCGACTAGGTGAGATTAATGCTAATGATGCTATAGAAAAACTAAAATTAAAATTAACGAATCCTTCCACTATTCAGCCAAAGGACCTTGTAAAAAAATATTGCTCAGTATTTACTCCAAATGAAAAAATTGAATTTTAATCTTAGCAATACTTATTTAATTATTCTTTTTTGAATAATCTTTAGCTTTGTTTCGTATTTCTTTAACTTTTTTAAAATTAGTTATTTTTAAATTAAAAATAACTCCTAAAAAAAGAATAAGAAATAAAAAAATATAAATTATTAATTCCATATTCTTGAATAAATAAATCTACCCTATTTAGATTAACCCTAGTTTATTTCAATAATTTTTTAGTATCTTTTAAAACAAAAAAACTGACTTTAATATCAGTTATTTACTTTAAGGCCACAAAAAAAACATATTAACCTCTAATATGGAACTTTATAAGAATCATTGTGCAGATTGGAGATAAAATTCCAGAATTTTCTTTACTGGATCAAAATGGAGTTAAAAGATCAAATAAGGGTTTAAAAACCCCCCTTGTTTTGTTTTTTTATCCAAAAGATGATACGCCTGGTTGCACTATAGAAGTTTGCGGATTTAGAGATAAATATGACTTATTTAAAGTATTAGGGGCACAAGTTTGGGGAGTAAGTAATGGAAGTACCTCAAGTCATTTGGCATTTGCTAATAAAAATAAATTACAATATCCACTACTCTGTGATACGAATGACTCTCTAAGGAAAACTTTTAAAGTTCCTAAAGTATTAGGTTTCATGGATGGTAGGGTAACTTACGTTATTGATCGCAAAGGAACAGTTAGGCATATTTTTAGAGATTTATTGAATGGTCCTGAACACATTAAAGAGGCTATTAGAGTACTTAAGGAAATTCAAAATCAATAAATTATTATTCAAAGAATTTTAGATTAATAAGTTTTGTTTTATTATAGTTTCAGCTTTTTTTTAATATATGGAGAAAATGGGAATGCAGGCTGTTGATCTTGCTATTCAAAATGGAGTGGATCTTGACGGTACTCCAATCCCTCAAAAAATGCTAGATCTATACAATAGAATTATGGATGAGGAGAATAAAAGACAAAGGAGTGGTGTTAAAAAATCAATGAGAAATAGATGCGTCAAAACGGGTTCTAAGCATTTTGATAAAGAAACATTGAATCAATTATTAATAGACTCTGGATGGGAAGGTCTCAAAGAAAAGGAAATTTTATTTTTTTATAATTAAAAAAAATTTTTTTTAATTATCTTAAAAATTATATATGGGAATTTTTTACTTAAATTAAAAAACTTAGAACTAATAAAATATTTTTTAGATCTAAATTTTTGAATTATTTAAACCATCCTTTTTTGGTAGTGGATATTATTTTCTCTTTTTCAGCTTTTGTTTTATTACTTGCTTTTTTGAAAGCCAAGTTGGCTTCTATAACTGTAACTATTGATATGAAAAAAAGACCAGAAATTCCAATTATTTGTTCATTTTGAGAAGGCTCTGAATCACCTTGTAAAAAAATACCTAAAGCGAACCAAGCAGTACTAGCAGTGAGGGTAAAAAAATAGGGTTTCCATCTTCTTTGATATAAGTAACCCGATCCTAAACCAGGAAGAAAATTTAAAAAAGATGCTACCCACCCTTTTGAAGATGCAAGTATTTCGTCTCTTGAGGGATAAGACATTTATATTAGGTATTTATTAAATGCGAATTTATATAAGCAAAAGATATTGCTGCACAGATTACCCAACTAAAGGGTAAGAACATTCTTATTTTTTCTTTATTATTATTCATTTTTTTATTATGGAAAATATTTTTAAAATCTGTGGATTTAATATATCCCTTAAAACTATAAGAATTAAAAAAGACGGTTTTTAACCGTCTTTGAAAAAAGTAATTTCTCTAAAAATAAATTATTTATCTTTCGAGGCTGAGAGTACTTTAAGTTCTTTTTTTACTTCTTTTTCTCTCTCTTCAAGATGTTTTAGTTGAGCTTTAAAAGCATCTTCAAGTCTTACTTTTTGTGTTGTAATTTCATTAAGCTCTTCTTGATGTTGGTTTTTCTTTAACTCCTTCATTTCACTATCGGAAATAACATATACAGGGCGATATGAAGGTGTTTCAAAAAGAAGATCAAACATTGAATACATAAGTGACCTTTGAATTAGTACAAATTAAATATCTGATAATTCTTTGAAATATGAAAGGATAAATACCGAAGATATTGATACGGCAAATACACCGAATTTCGGTTTACCTAACTTAACCGCCCAGTATTTACCGATCAAACTTTAAGGTATGTTTAAAATATTAAGGAGATGATTCTAAAGATCTAAATCAAAAAGAACTAAAAATGGATTTAAAAATTACTAAAACATTAGTAATCCCATCCAACGAAATTAAGTGGCGATTTTCCAGATCCTCCGGTCCTGGAGGACAAAATGTAAATAAAATTGAAAGCAGAGTTGAGATTATTTTTAATTTAGAAGATTCCAAAGTATTAAATGATTGTCAGAAAGAAATTCTTAAGAGAAACTTGAAAAATAAATTAGTGAATAATAGCTTACGTTTAGCGGTTCAAGAACACAGAAATCAATTATTAAATAGGCAGCTAGCTTTAATAAAATTTAGTTCAATCATAAAAAATGCTTTAAATAAACCTTTTAAATTAAGAAAATATACACAACCCACTAAAGCATCACAAAAGAAAAGAGTTGAGGTTAAGAAAAAACGTGGCGAATTGAAAAAAAGTAGACAAAAAGAAAAAACATATCAAATTTGAATAAACTAAATAAATATTCCCCTCGCAAATTGTAATGAAAGCATATTATTAATTTAATTTCATTTTGGATTTTTGAATACAACTAATGATTTCTGGTTAATTGACTCCAATTTTGTTGGAGTTATGCGTTTCTATAAAGATAGAGATAATTCTGATCAATCTATTGATTATATGTTTATTGAAGAAGGAATTATTATGGGTATTCATGGTGAAAATCCTCCACTAATGAAAACTAGAAAAAAAATTGTTATTGAAGAAGCAAGATTATTATGGCAAAAATTGTTAAATGAAGGTTGGCAAAAAACTAATAAACAATGGTGAGGAAATTCTAAAAAAACCTTTTTTAATTTCAGAAAATAAATGAACCTTTAGGATATAGCCTGGAAATTTTTTTCTGCTGTAAATATTTCTTTTTTTTGATGTCGTTTTCATATCTTCTCAACATCATTAGATAGTTTGTAACTCCAAAAATAATTAAAAACACAATAAACCTTATTCCTGCCTCAAAGTTCATATGAATATTAAGCTTTATTTTAATCTGACAATTACTAATCAAAAATCAATCCGTATTTATATCTAATTAAAACGTCTAGTAAAAATCTTTTTTGATTTTACTGTATAAAAAATACATAACAAAAGTAATATTAAAATTGCACTAAAGCTTCCGATTGGGTTCGGAACATTTTGTGTAAAAGGCCCTGCTAAAAAAGAAGGTGTATTTTCTTTGAATTCTATTAATCCGTTATTTAATAAAAACCAAATGCCCACAAGTCCTCCATGAATTCCTATGCAATTCCATAAAGAACCTTTATCTCTAATTTTTACTAATGATAGAAATATCCCAAGTAAAATAAATCCCAAACGTAATCCTGCTATGTCCCAAAAGATTTCATTTGATAAATTATGAACGAAGCTAAAAATTATAGCTTGCAAAGCTATTGATATTTTTGTGCCATATTCAAATTTTAATTCTTCTAGTAACCAGCCTCTAAAAATTATTTCCTCTGCTAATCCAACACCTAATCCCAGTACAATAGAATTTAAGAATATTATTGGAGAGAATTCACCTATCCAAGAAATATAATTTTTTTGCAATAGTGGTAACAGAATTAGAATTATTAAAACTAAAGCAAATAAAATACCTTTAGAAAAATTGATAAAGTTTTTTAAGAATTTGTCTTTTGTTATCCCAAGAAGAATCCAAGCACTGGAATTGTTTCGTTTGATATAAAACCAATATGGGAGTAAAAAGATAAAAAGTAAGAAAGTAATAATAGTACCAATTAAGGATAAATTTTCTTTTTCAAAATTAAACAATAAAAGTGGCTGAGATAAAGCCCAGCCAATGCTATAAAGAATAGGAATAAAAAATATAGTGGATAAAAATCTTGGTCTTAAAAGAAAAAAACTTCTAATTAGTATCATTACATTTTTCATTTTAATTTGAATATTAATTAACCCCAACCTTTGCCTTTTATTATTCTAACTACTTGTTCAAAAAGTTTTAGCTTTTTCTTTTTACTATAGTTTATGTTTTTTGAAAGATTAGATAAATCTCTATAAAATTGCCGAGTTATTTTATCTTCTTTATCACTAGGCCATAGTAAGTCTGAGCCCTCTTCATATTCTTCTTTATATCTCTCTTTAATCAAATGTTTTTTTATATCGTAATAATTTAAATTTTACTTATTGCAAATGCTTAAAAGTGATGTTTATTAAATTTGTGTATTTATTTAAAATTTATGCTTATTAATCTTTCAACTTTAATTTTTACATTATTATCTCCATTGCTTATTTTTGCAGTAATAGTATCTGTTTACTTATTTCATTAGGAAGTATTTATCAAATAAACTTAATTAATTTAAGGGTGTATTATGCCTACTTTTTCTAATACAAATGATAAAACTGCAATTACCGCCATTAATGTTAAGATCTTGTTCTTTTTGATGAAATCCATAATGAATATTAATAATCTATTTATTAAATTCTTATATAGAATTATAAATATTTTAAATCATTATATCAATTACTATGGAGCCAATATATTTAAGAGATTTATTTCCCTCAATAGCTTCTTCTAAAAAGATTATTAAAAAATATTATAAAGCTATAAAGGCGGGGGAATTTTATGAAGAATCTCCTGGCAGAGATTTTAATTACCCTAATTGGTAAATATGCTTACTACAAAAATAACTTTTGCCTTGGCAGATTGGATTAGAGAGTGGCGTAAGTGCCGGGATAAGAATCCTTCTATTAATGAGTGTGTACAGTTTGTTGAGTGGAAATTGGAAGATTATAAACTTTCTGATAGTGATAAAAGAATAATTGAATCTATTTTGCTCTATGAATCTGAATAACTAAGGATCATATACTTAAATTTTTAAATTTATCTATAAAAAACAAAGGATCATTAAAATCCTCTTACAAATTAAGAAAAAAGTAAATCAGCATATTTACGGATTTACTGAAAATATAAAAAAGAGTAATTTATAAATGTTGAGTTCGGAGGCAATCTAAATGATTGATAGTCCGCCTGAAATTTAGCAAATTCCAAAATATAGGAAGCGTATTCCTGAGAATGGGATTATTCGAAAATTAAAGTTCAATCAATTAGTCTGATAAGACTTCGCTTTATAATTACTAGCGACAACAGGGACTGAAATTATCGAGAGAAATCCCCGAATTCACGTATTCTAGGTTTATGAGTAAATAGACTTTAAAATATGTAATTTTATATCCTGTTAAGAGGAAATCAAATATCAAAAAGGACTGTACCACCAGTCCTTTTTTTTTTACAAATTACTTCAAAACTAGACTTCTTTTTGGATAATATGGATTTATTAAGTGTTTAAAAAATATTTCACAATGAAAGATCAAGTCTTGTTTCCTAAAATTGAAGTTCTTGAAAAGGGTTTTTTACAAGTAAGTGATATTCATAAAATTTATTGGGAAAGATCTGGCAATCCAAATGGTAAAAAAATACTAGTTATTCATGGAGGCCCAGGAGGAGGAAGTCAACCAAGATATAGAAGATACTTTGATCCAGATAAATTCGATATTATTCAATTTGACCAAAGAGGTTGCGGTTCTTCAACTCCTTTCTCAGAATTAAAAGAAAATACGACTAATCATTTAGTTGATGATATTGAGAAATTAAGGATTCTATTAAAAATAGATAGTTGGCATTTGTTTGGTGGATCTTGGGGCTCAACACTTTCACTTATATATGCAATTAAAAATCCCTCAAGAGTTGAGAGCTTAACTTTGCGAGGAATATTTTTATGTAGAAAGTTTGAATTATTGTGGTTCTATCAATATGGTGCAAGTGAGATATTCCCTGATGAATTTGAAGAATATATTTCTGTAATACCAAAAGAAGAAAGAAATGATTTGATAAGTTCTTTTTATAAATATCTAACATCATCAGATTCAAATCTTAGATCAAAAGCAGCAGCAGCTTGGACAAAATGGGAACTCTCAACTAGTCATTTAATAAATAAAAAATTCGATTTTGATAAGTCCCAAGTTAATTCTTTTTCAGATGCATTTGCAAGGATCGAATGCCATTATTTTGTTAATAATATTTTCTTAGAAGATAATTTTATTTTGAAAAATATAAAAATAATAGAATCAATTCCAACAAAAATAATTCAAGGAAGGTACGACGTAGTATGTCCTGTTAGGAGTGCTTGGGATCTAAATAAGAAATTAAAGAATTCTGAATTAATTATTGTTAATGATGCTGGTCATTCAATGAGTGAAAAAGGTATTAGTATCGAATTAATAAAAGCTGTAAAAGGAATTCAAAATCTCTAAAAGAGAGAATATTACTTTAAAAATTAAAGGCCATTATCTTCAATATTTTGTGCAATACTCCTAAGAAGTTCGACTATATCAGAATCTTCGCATTGAGTATCTTCTTTGAGCAAATTGCACTCGTCTCTGATACTTACATTAGTACTCCACCATATACCTGAACTATTGGTATCATCCCATTCAAATCTTCCAGACATAATTAATAAAATCTCATAAATACATTAAAGCTTGCAATACTTCATCGTGGATTTATATATTTAATTTGAAAATTTAAAAAACTTCCCATGGCGAAAAGGAATCTGGAAATTTCTGAAAATAAAATTTAGAAATCTAATTTCAGTTCGTATTGCTTTTCCTTTACCTTAGAAACAATTTTTTTATTATTAATATTTTTTCTAAACCTTTTTCGTGAGCCATGCTTTAAATAAATTTCTTCCGAGATATCCCAATATCCATCCTTTTTAGTGATTTCCTGAATTTTCTTCTTTGCAGTTTTAGTGCTATTTGGGATGTCAATTATTGGTCTTATGTAATTAATTTGTTCATATTCTTCTTGATTAAATCTAGATAATAGCCATGGTTCATGAATGAAATTAAGTGATATATCCTTTAATTCTGGTATCCATTTTTTTATAAATTTTCCTTTAGGATCATGATCTTTTCCCTGTTTAATAGGATTATAAATTCTATTGGTATTTATAGATGTAGTTCCAGATTGCATTTGGCATTGATTCCAATGTATTCCAGGCTCATAATCTACAAATTTATTTGCTAATTCAGAACCCGAATCTTGCCATGGTAGCCATAAATTATAGCTAGCAAAAGACATTAACATTGCTCGCATCCTGAAGTTAATCCATCCATTGAAGTTTAATGAACGCATACATGCATCTATAAAAGGAAAGCCGGTATTACCTGAACTCCATGAATAAAGTAATTCATTATTTTTTTCTCTAATATTTTTAAAAAAAGGATGGTATTCCCTAAACTCAAGTTCTGGTTCACTTTCAAGTTTCTGAATAAAATGACAATGCCAAGTTAATCTGCTTTTTAACATCCTGGAATTATTGTTTTTTGATATATTTGCCTTATTAAAAATTTCTTTTAATGAAATGCATCCCCAACAAATATATGGGGATAGTCTTGTACAACTATCAAATGATTTTTCTGGGCTAGATATATCTTTTGAATAAGAATCTAATTTATTACTAAAGAAGTATCGCATTCTCTCTAAACCTTTCTTCCTTCCACCTTGCATTCTTCCTGGACAAGTTTCTTTTTTAAAGGTAAAAATTTCGTCTGAGGGTATTTCTCCAATATTAAAGTCAATAGAATTAATTCTTAATGGAGCTTTAAATAAGTTTTTTTCGGAATTTTTTTGCCACTTTTTAGACCAATCATTCCTATCTAAATTTCCTCTAAAAACTGAAAATTGTAGAAATTCCTTCCAAATAATATTTTTGCTTAAAGCCCATTCTCCTACTTTTTGATCTCTTTTATAGGTTAGCCAATCTCCGGTTTCTTGATGGCTATATATACCTTTGATTTTAAATTTTGAACTAATTTCATCAAAAATATTAATAACATTTCCAGTTCTAATAATTAATGGTTGTCCGATCTCAGCAAGTGCATTCCTTAAATCTATTAAACTTTCTTTGCAGAATTGCCATTGTCTATGTGAATGGGTATTTTGACGCCAAATATCTACCTCAATAATGTAAATAGGTAAAATATCATAATCTTTTATAGCCTCACAAAGAGCTTCGTTATCATAAATTCTTAAATCTTTCTTAAACCATAAGATATTTATTTCTTTCATAATTTTTTCTTTTAATCCTAGAAAAATAAGATTAAGTTTGTAGGTAAAAAATATAAAAAATTTTAGAATAACTAAAAATCAAAAAAATGAAAATAACAAAAAAACTTTGGGAGGATAATTATGAGATTGCTTTACTAAGTTTAAATACAAAATTTGTACAAGGTTTAAAGAATGGAAGTCTCCCTAAAAATATATTTCAAGAATATTTAGCTCAAGATTATTTCTTTTTAGAGACTTTTGCTAAGGCATATGCTCTTGCAGTTTCTAAATCAAAAGATAAATATTCAATAAGGAAGTTGAGTGAACTTTTAATGGGAGTTTCAGAGGAGTTAATACTTCATGAAACTTATGCAAAAGAATGGGATATTGATTTATCTAATAACTATATAAAAAAAGCTACAAAAAATTATACAGATTTCCTTGATGAAACTTCCAAAAGACTTAGCTCTCTTGAAATAATGTTTGCAATGACTCCATGTATGCGACTTTATTCTTGGATAGGTAAAAGTTTGTATAAAGAGGATTTTGACATTAAATATAAGGAATGGATAATTACTTACTCTGATGAGAGCTTTGAAAAACTAGCAGATTCACTTGAAAATCTTATTGAGACCAATAAAGAAACATATGATATTGATCAAGCCAAATATTTATACAGGAGAGCTATGGAATTGGAGTTAGATTTTTTTAATGCATATTCAGATTTCTGATTTAAATTAAAATTTATTTATAGTACTTTTAAAAACGAGTTAATAAATTATGTATTCCAAAATTGCACTTTCTATAGGCGGTAGTGACTCTGGTGGTGGAGCAGGCATACAGGCTGACTTGAGAACTTTCATGGCCCTTAAAGTACATGGATGTTCTGTTATTACATGTATTACCGCACAAAATAGTATAGAGGTTACAAGCGTTCAACCAGTAGAGAAGAATACTTTATTAAATCAGTTAGATACTTTATTTGCTGATTTTGGTATTGATGCCTTAAAAACTGGAATGTTATTAAATGAAAAGATAATAAATGATACTTCTTCAAAATTAAATACATACAAAATAACCAAAATTGTTGACCCAGTAATGGTTACAAGAACTGGTTCTAAATTACTGGAAGATTCTGCTATTAATGCTTATAAAAAACTCTTATTACCAATTGCTGATTTGGTAACTCCAAATATTTATGAAGCAAATCTACTTTCTGGTTTAGAAATAAGTAGTAAAGAAGATATCGAAAATTCAGCAAGAAAAATTATTGGTCTTGGAGCTAAAGCGGTACTTATAAAAGGGGGCGGTTTAAAAGATATGAAAGGGAAGGATTTTTTTCTTGACTTAAATGGTAGAAAAGAGTGGCTATTTAATAATTTTATAAATACAAAAAATACCCATGGTAGCGGCTGTACCTTGAGTGCTGCTATTTGTGGTTACAAGGCTTTAGGTTTTGATCTATATGATTCCATACAAAAAGCGAAATTATTTGTTGAGAAATCTTTAGAAAATTCTTATAAAATAGGATCTGGCCCTGGTCCCTTAGGACATCATTAATTATTTATAGAAGTGGATTTAGAACCACCATTTTCTGTAGGGCTTTTTTAAAAATAAGATTTCTTCAGTCTCCCATCCTCCCTCCAACCACTCAAGATGCTCAAGTAATAAAGACTCACTTTCCCTTTTGCTTAATTGCCCAATTCTATTAGCAATACTATCGAACCTTACTTTCATCAATTCCTCAATCTTGATGTTATTCATAGGTTAAATAATAAATTTTTTCTACTCTTACTTGTATACATTTTCTTGTCAACGATTTAATTTTATTTGTTTACTAGCAGTTCTTAAATATGTATTAAATACAACTTTTTAAAATAGATAGTAATTAAGACTTATTCACATAGATTTAATTAACGACTAATTTATAAAAAAATACTTTAACTATGAATAAAGAAGAAACAGCAAAGCAAAAAACTATTTTAAATGTAGGCTATTGTGAAACGACCTCTGAATGGCTCAATAGAATCATTACTGAACTGGCAGATGAAAATAAAAATTTCGTAGATTTGTCAGTTATTTGTGCTTAATTTTTAGAAAATATAGTTTATTTTGATTTATTTTCAGTTAGCTTTTAACTATTAAGAGAAATTTAAATGATATTTTTGTGATGTGAATCCTAATAAAAAAAACATAGAAATAATTAAACAATTCAATTTATCGCCTCATCCTGAGGGTGGATGGTTTAGAGAGATAGTAAGGAGTGAGAATTCTTTAAAAAGGGAAGATGGCCAAATTAGAAACTTTATTACTGGAATATATTATCTTTTGGAGAGAGATTCAAAAAGTGCTTGGCACAGAGTAAAAAATGCTGATGAAATTTGGATTTATCTAAGGGGCGATCCTCTGAATTTATGGCGCCTAGATAATGATAATAAGTTAATGAGAAATGTAATTTTAGATTCCAATAATCCAGTAGAAATGATCCCGTCTGGATATTGGCAAGCTGCAAAAAGTACAGGCGAATTTACTTTAGTGAGTTGTTGTGTTGGACCGGGCTTTGATTTTAAGGATTTTGAATTACTCAGAAATACAAATCATACTTCTAGATTAGATAAAGCAATTAATGAACTTATTTGAGACATTTTTTTGTTTATATTTTTGAAATTATCCTCTAGATTTATAAGGCTACTCAATAAATCTATATTTAATGAATCAAAATTCTGTCAAAACAATTGGTATTTATGATGAACCAAGAAAAGATTCATACTTAGTATATGTAAATCAGGTTGATGGATTAAAAGTCATCCTTAATAAGGAATTTGATGAATGGTCTAATTTTGATAGTTGGGAAAGTATCTCAGTTCAGCAATGGATTTTTTCTAGAGCTTTGGAGGTTTTCAGAGGTAAGAAAATTGATATTAAATGCGACTGTTGTGAACATAATGATTTAATGCCAAATGATTTTGAGAGCATTATAAAAGAAAAATGCTTTGGTAAAAAAAGTGCTTACATGATTGTAAAAGTTGTAGATGAAATTGTATTAGCTAAGGCAAGAAGAGATAGTGATGGAACATATTCTGCGTAAGATTCATAAATAACTATGAAGTGAAAAATCTTTTACTTACCAGTGAAAATTATCAGAAGAACCAATCGTTAAATTTTTAGTGGACATCTTGTGGAACTTAAAATGTACTGAATCACTGAACTCCTTTTCATCTGAGTAATTCACAAGATCAACTGGGTCGATGTTTTCATCGAACCATGCATCATATTCAATATGGTTAGGTTCAGCAAAATAACTCATAGCCAATTAATAGCTAAAAAAAAAATTGTAAACGGTACATGCGATACCAAACAAAAAAGTTTTTTTTGCAAAAATACATATTGAAAAAGGCTTAAAAATCTAAATTTAAAGATAATTTAAATGCTTTTTAAAATATGCTTTTTAAATTGAAATTACATTCATGATTTTTATTTATGGCTTATTATCACGTTCATGGACTTATTCCAGACGGAATTTCTCAGTCCGAAGGTTACAAGATGTTTGAGCAATATATTGCTTCCGGTGCACCTATGGATAATTTTGATGGATTTGAATTGGTAAGTAGATTCCATGCTCCAGAAACAGGAGAGGTTTTTGTAACTTTCAAGGCTGATAATCACATAGCAATATCTCAACATTTTGGAGTGTGGAGAGCGAAATTTGGTCTTGATTGGAATATCACTGCTGTTTTAAATGATGAAGAGGTTATTCAAAGAAATAAACAAGTTGCTGATGCTGTTGCAGCAATGGGATAATTAAATTGATTGACAGTCGATCTAGAATAAGGAGCAACTAGCTCCTTTTTTTATGTCTCTTGAAACTACTGTTTTTACATTCAAAATAAGCGTTCCTTTTGAGGAATGGGCTACAATTTATGACAGCCAAGAAAATATACAAATGAATAAAGAACGTGGAATTGTTTGCTTATATAAAGGTGTAAAGAAAGAAGATCCAACCAGTGTAATTCTTATTGAACAGGGTGAAGAAGGCAAATCAATAGCTATGTTTGAAGATCCAAGAGTTAAACCATTAATTGAGAGTGCAGGTCATATTTATGATTCGACTGTCATATCAAGTTACTTTTAAATTTAGACTCTTAAAATAAGTTTAGATTATTATTTATTTATGCTTTTTTTAATTTCTTATAAATTTACTGATGCAAACGCCCAAGACAAGGGATCAAAAATGTTAAAAGAATGGTACGACAAAGGAGGGCCACAAAATAGACCAGAGGGTTATGAAGTTAAATCTTGGATTTTCTTACCTCAACATGGCAATGGGTACTCTGTTGTAGAAGCTGATTCTTTAGAAACTATTTGGAAACAGTGGAGTTCTTGGAGAGAATTATTGGAATTTACTATTGAACCTTGTGCAGATTTAGATCAAACAGTAGCTCTATATTGTTAATGAAAGGCTTACTACTTATACCTTCTAATTAATGAATAAATCTTATTGGTTGATTGATCCAAAAAGAACAGAAGTAAAAAGATTTATAAAAAACGATAAAAGCATAGATGGTGTTTTTGAGTATATGTTTATAGATACTGGAAAAATAGTTGGTTTGTTTGGAAAAGAACCACCTTTAATGACAACAACAATTTCTGTAGATATAGATTTAGCTAGAGAAATTTATGAAAGATTAATCTCTCATGGTTGGAGGAAAACTGAGGAAGTTTGGGAAAAAGAGGGAGATAAATATGTTTGAACAATTTAGCAAATATAAAAAATGAGAAGTTTACTATTGACTCAGATATTAAAACGTTTTAAAAAAAGTGCTTTTTTCTCATCACTCAATCATAATACTTGTCCCGTATATGATGCTGCAGAAATAAAAAAACAAGAATAACAAAAAGCTATTAAAAAGTTATACCCATAAAAAAGGTCTTTAAAGTTAAACGATAATATTATTAACTAAATTAATTCGACTAAATTATTAATAAGAATCTGAGCGCTAGAGGTAACCATAGACATAGAAGAATCATTAGTAAAATAGTAATAGCATGGATATTTGGAATATAATGCTCTTTTAAAATTTGTGTTTTCATAATTTATCTCGCCTTCTTAAGTTTGATTTCTCTTCTGATAAGCAATGCTATAACTACAACACACATGTTCATTAGAAATACGTCTAATGGCATTTAATAAAAAAAGTCTCTACTTAATTAATAGCAAGATTTTTGATCTACGAATCAAGAAATGATTGCTAATCTATATTTGGCTTAATAAAACTAATTAAAAATTAAATTTATGCTTTAATATCTCAGAACTTCAACTATTAAATGGCTTATTCAGAAACAAGAATAGTAATAGGTGGTTTAGCCCATGTACCTGTGCTTATTTTTATAGCCAATTTTATAAAAGGTAAGTTTGGAATTAAAACTGAAGAGACAAAAGATACTGTAGTTAAAGGAGAGCCAGTTAAAATTATTGAGCTAAAAAATAACGTAGTTAAAGAAGGAAAAGCAGAAACTTTAAAGGAACTTTCAAATAAGCTGGATAATATTGAACATAAGGCTGATGAGGTTTATGAAAAGGTAAAGAAGAAAAAGAAAGATAAGAAGAAGAAGAAAAAAAATAACTAAATTGAGATCCTATCAAGCATCAATAAATCTTGCGCTTGGATTGTATCTCTCTTATCTTCGTCTTCGGGATCTTTATAAGATTCAATTTCAGCTTGAATTTTTCTCTTGTAAACTCCTTTGATATAGTCGATTTCTCTTTTGTCTTTGTCCAAAATTGAGAATGGTGATCTTTTTAAATTCATAACTTTCTCCAAAATAAATAAAATTTAATCAGCTCCAGTTTTTATCAGATTCAACAAAACTGTCCAATGTTTGCTGATTCCTGATTTCTTCCTCAAGAAGTTCTTCTTCTGACCTATCTTCAATCTCAGATTTATGATCTTCTTTAAGAGTGGATTTGGTAGACATTTGCTCATGACGACTACAATCATGTTCTAACTAGCTAAAGATGCCATTCGACTAATAAATATGTACGGTTTGAGGAACTCCCTTATACGGATAAAGGATCAACAGTTCAATTTGAATATGGGTAAAATGTTTAAAATTTGATAAAAGGAATAATACAAATATTTGGATGTAAAATTATCTTTAGTGCGACTTTTTATTGCCTTCGAGAATCATCAACAAAGGCAGACCAATAAGCATAAGACTTCCATCCATTAATAAAAAAGTATTCAGGTTCATTTATCCATTCCATGGGGGGCATCCCAATTTAGTGGTATCCCTTTTTTTTGGTTCTTTTTTCATATCATCCATCTCTTTTTTGATTTTGTTGTAGTAGGCCAACTCTTCTGGATCATCAGAACCAAGACCATAATTCATGGTCGCTGAAAGATAAATTCGGTGCATACGGTATGACGATAGTGGTATTATTAAAGACAAACTATATTAAATATATTTGAATTTTAGTTTAAATACTGATCTACGAGATCTCAGTTATTTTAATCAATTGCTTAAGTGCACTCGTCGGGAATTGAACGCTAGACCTCTCCCTTACCAAGGGAGTGCTCTACCGCTGAGCTACAAGGGCAATTTTAAAGTGGGCCGGGTTGGGCCTATCAAGATTGCCTGCAGCACAATGATTCTGAAGTGTGCAGAATAAATTTAGACGAACTTTCTGTAGCTGTCAAATTATTTCTAGGGAGTGCTGTAATCATTATTCAGTCCACTTTTTATTGAGTTATTTCGAATCGGAATCATATATAAGACTTGAGAACTAAGAGAAATTGTTCAATCAACATTTTCAAAATGAAATCTTTAAATTTATTATTTGCATCAATTATTTCCAGTGCAGGTATTCTTGCCACTTCTCCATCAGCATATGCTGGATACAGTTGTTCAACACTATATGACACAACTACTTGTTCCGGAACAATTAATGGCGTGAATGTAAGATCAAGCAGTTCAACACTTTATGGAACCACCACCACCACCGGAACAATCGGAGGACAATCATTTAGACAGACTTGTTCAACTTTATATGGGACTACATATTGTAATTGATAATTTTGTGTAGATTTTATTTTTGAACCTAAATTTAAATCAAAAGATAATCCTGTTCCCTTTTATATTTAATCGAAATGAAGAATTTTCTAGTCTCAGGTTTAGTGGATAGCTACAGAATAAAAATTAATTTATTTGCTGTTTCTCCGGATCATGCAATAAAGGTTTTTCAACAGAAATATCCAAAGGCGGAAGATATTTATGTCATTCAAGATTTATTTAATAGAAGCAAATGAAAAAATTATCAATTTTATGAAACGTTTATTTCTTTCCACAATATTATTCTTATTTCCTTTTTCTGCTCAAGCTGGTTTTCCAGAAGGTGCGAATGGATATGATCTAAAAAAAATCGAAGAGTCTTTTAGATTACCTTGTAATGAAATTGGAAATGATGATTGTATTGCAAGAGCATTAGGAGTTGGTGCCTGTACCTGGGTATTTGAAATAAACAAAAACAAAAATCCCGGCGATGCTCTGAAGATCGCAGATAGTGTTTTAATTGCTCTTCTTAAGGGAAATAATCTCGATTTAAATTCAATGATTGGAAAAGATGGGTTAATTAAAACGAATATAAAAAAAGAAGTGACTTACAGAATTAACTTCTGCAGAGAAGAAACAAAAAAAGCTATTCCAAAGTTAATTAAGAAATTACCCGAGGGGGTTGTATTAGATGAAGAGAGAGTAGAAAATTTAACTAGTGTATTCCCTTTGCAATATCTAATTATGCTCGAGCAATTGAGTAAATAAAAAACATGATAGATCTGAAAAGAAATAGTAAAAAGGAACCTGTAAAAGCAACTGGATTAAGAGCTAGAGCATCTTCGTCTTATTCTCCTAATCAGAAAGATGATTTCAAAATAAGTAGAGGAAGGTTTTCCAATTTTTTAACCTGCAAAAGATGTTTTTACCTGGACAGGGTAAAAGGACTTGACCCACCAGGAACACCAGGATGGACTTTAAATGAAACTACTGATTTGCTCTTAAAAAAGGAATTTGATTATTGCCGAGAAAGACAAATCCCACATAGATTATTTATCGACAATGATTTAAGTCATCTAGTTCCTTTTGATCATCCTGAGATAGATGATTGGCGTAATTCTCTTCATAAAGGATTGATGCTTCGCCATAAGAATACAAACATAATCTTGACTGGGGGAGTTGATGATATTTGGCAGCATAAGATTACTAAGCAATTAATAGTTGTTGATTACAAGTCACAGGCAAAACTTGGGAGAGTAGATAAACAGGATTATCTTGATGACCCATATCATGAGGGTTATAAAATCCAAATGGATTTCTATGCATATCTTCTAAAAGGGATGGGATTTGATGTTCATAAAACATCTTATTTTTTAGTTTGCAATGCAAAAAGAGATGAAGAAGAATTTAATAAAAGAATGAATTTTGACGAATATTTAGTTCCATATAATTGGAATATTGATTGGATTGAAAAAGAGATAGATGCAATGGTTTCTCTGATGAATAATGACCAGATTCCTGAACCAAATCTATCCTGTAAAAACTGCGCTTATTCCGAGCAATATGCCAAGTTGGTCTGTAATTCTGTAAAAGATGATAGTGAAGAAATTCAAGGAAATCTTTTTTAAGACAAAGTAGTTCTTAAATTAATTTTTATTTTCATCAATCCTTATTTTTATTCCCCAAATATTCTCTTTGTAGTTCATGTAATTGTTGGACGTTTGTTGTTTTAAGTCCTTTTTCAAAAACTTCTTTGGCCTTATCAGCTCCTAATTTGTCATGTACTAATCTTCTTAATCTTGGCAACATTCGACTCTGCAAAGCCATATCTTGCTGTATCCACTCTCTGCCATAAAAATGATATGAGTCATCTATGGGTGGCATTATCTCGCACTCTTTCCTAATAAAAACTTCTAATCTGCAATCTTGGTTGGAGCATACATATTTTGGTTCTGGACAATGATAATAATTGCCACTTTTGTCTCTTACTTTTTTATAGGGTGGCAAACAACAGCCCCTAATATCGTATTTATCTATTTCATCAATAACCTCATTACTTGGATAACCATAAACAACAATTAGAAAATGCCTATTACCGCACTTTGGGCATTTAGCGGGTTTAGCACATCTAATTATTCTTGCTGGTCTGCCTCTTTTCCCCATCACATAAAATCGTTCAACATACGATTCCAGTCAACTACTCCACCATCTTTTTTTGTTTCTTGATCTAGCTTTCGTAATTCTTTTCTTATCTCTTGCATTTCTTCGGAGTATTTATGATCATTCTTTGCATAAGGATCACTGGTGTAGTTTCCAATAGTTTCTCTAGTAAATAGTTCCATATTTTTTCTGATCAAGATTGTCTATTTTTGATTGTTGTGTTTAGTACTAAATCACTTTTCTCATAATACAAATATACTTCTTGCGAACAATTTTTTCATCTGGCAATATTAGTAACCGACTCTTAAATTGGCACATCTAACTTAGATGTTTCCATTAATGGCCAGATAGAAACGAAAGAATAAAAGTCAGGGATTTTCTAATAATTTTTCTTTCGGTTCAGCTGTTAAAAAGATCCTACACACATACTGATAAACAATGAAAATTATTAAGAGACTCAGGTCGCTGCCGGGCGATTCTCTGGGCGTTATACGCCGTACTCCGCCCCTTGTTTTTGCAATGGCTGTCTTATCTCTCGGAGGATTTATAGGTGCCTCCACGGTCCTTGTGAGAGGGTTCAGAATGGTTGAGAATTCCATCACTGTTACAGGTGCAAGTACTGAAAGTTTTGAAAGTGATATTGCTAAATGGTCCGTTCAGGTAAGGGCTACGGGAAAGACTCAAATCGACTCATTCAACAAACATAAAGAGTCAATGAAAAAGACTATGAATTTCCTTAAAGCCAATGGAATCGAGGATGGTATTAAACAGGAAGTTTATCTTGGACCAGCCAGCATTAAAGAATATGAAACCAAGCATCCCAAAACTAATGAAATTATAAGAACCGAATGGATTACCTATCAGAATATTGAAATCCAGAGTAATGATGTTTATCGAATTCAAAAGACCCACAGCAAGATAACTGAACTTCTTGGAGATGGGGTTTTCGTAAAACCAAGCTCTCCGCAATTCACATATTCAAAGCTTGCTGATAAAAGAGTTGATATGCTCGCAAAGGCAGCAAAGGATGCACGGATAAGAGCCGAGGCTATAGCGCTTCAGGCTGGATCTGAAGTGGGTGGTCTGAAGAAAGTGAATACCGGTGTTTTCCAGATCACAGTTCCAAATTCCACCAGGGTCAGCAGCTGGGGATCCTATGATACAACTACTATCAAGAAAGACATAACTGCCGTTATGGGGGTGACTTTCGCAGTTAAGTAGATACTCAGGGAGTCTGTTTTTTGCCTTTCATAATCATCAGCAAAGGTAGACCAATAAGCATCAGGCTCCCATCAATTAATAAAAAAGTATTCAGATTCATTAATCCATTCCATCGGGAATATCCCAAGTAAGAGGTATTCCTTTTTTGACGGCATCTTTCTCTATCTCATTCATTTCTTTTCTTAGCTTGTTGTAATAGGCCAACTCTTCTGGATCATCAGAACCAAGACCATAATTCATGATTGCTGCAAGATAAATTTTATGCATGCGGTATGACGATAGTGACATTACTGGAGACAATCTCTGTTAAATATATCTGAATTTAAGGTAAAATGCTGACCTCTGAGACCTCTGTCATACCAGTCAATTGTGCAACCCCTTCATAATACACGGGGGGAAGGGGCAAAAGACAAGAAATTTAGACACTACTACTTACTGGATGTGTATACATCATCATTGTAAGTAGGAGCAAAAAACCATAATCAACCACTACTAAAAAACCTATATGGAGGTACGTGGGTATGTGTGTGAACACATAATGCACGTACTGTATATAGGTACCTATAGGGTGATGGTGATTATATTGTTTAGAAAGTATTTAGGCTGATGAGTAGTGAAGTAATGCATAAGGTTAGTGAGCAGAGATCAAGAAATATGTCTGCAATTAAATCGAAGAATACAAAGCCTGAAATTGCTGTAAGAAAACTTCTACATTCAATGGGATATAGATTCAGATTACATAGAAAAGATTTACCAGGTTCTCCTGATATTGTTCTGCCAAAATATAAAACAGTAATTTTTGTGCATGGATGTTTCTGGCATAGGCATGAGAATTGTAAGTATGCATCAACTCCAAAAACAAGAAAAGAATTCTGGGAAAGTAAATTTCAAGCAAAC
>QCBV01000009.1 GCA_003279015.1 Prochlorococcus sp. AG-347-J19
AGATGAAGCTATTAATCTTCCCGCCTTGCCAGAATCAGAAAGTATTTTTTTCGCATCCTCAAAGTTTGTCTTTTTCATAATTTAGAAATTTGCTATTACAAATTTCTTTAGTTCTGAAAAAGTTATTTAGATTCCATTTTGTAGTTAATTTTTTAATTATTCCTCAAATATTTAAGGCAAAATAATTTTTTTTATTACTCAAAAAAAAAGAGAATCTATTATGGACTCTCTTACTTTCGAATGGCAGAATTCATAAACTTAAAATTTTTGCTAATAATTTTGAGATGATAAAAGACTATTTATGCTCTTTTTAACATTCCCAGCATTACTGCATTCATTGGCTTTTTTATTTGCCTTCTTATATCCAAGATCAGAAGCCTTTATCCAGTCCTCGCAAGCCTGATTATAATTCCCTTCGAGATTGTTATAGATTGCTCTTCCAAAGAATGCAAATCCATCATCCGAATTAATTTCAATGGCGTTTGAAAAATCATTTATTGCCCCATTATTGTCTCCGATCTGACCTTTTGAATATGCTCTTCCAATAAATGAATAATCATCTTCTGGATCAATTTTTATCGCTTTAGAATAATCTGATATGGCTGCATAAAAATCCCCTGCTCTTTCTTTTACATAACCCCTAGCACTATATGCATATGCATCTTCTGGATTAATTTCAATGGCAGAAGTTAAATCTTTAATTGCTCCTTGATGGTCACCAATGTCAGACTTTGCATAGCCTCTACTTATAAATGCTTTCTGATGCTGATCATCAATTTCAATTGCTTTGTTGAAATCAGATATGGCACCGTAGGAATCTTTTAATTTATCTTTAGATAATCCACGATTATAAAAAGCTGAAGCTTTTTCAGGGTTTATTTGAATAGCTCTTGTATAGTCCTGAATCGCACCTTCATGATCATTCAGATAACTTTTTGAAAGAGCTCTTTGAAAAAGTGCATAATAATCATTGGGATTATTTAAAAGAATTTTTGAATAATCAGTGATCGCTCCTCTATAGTCTTTTGAGGAATATTTTTTATCTCCACTTTCCAAAAGAGATTCATTATGGTTGTTGTGGCTGATATTTTTAGCGATAACAGTTTCAGTATTTTTGATAAAAGTTTGATTCTGTTGAGCGAATAAATTACCGACTGGAATTAAAGATAAACTTGCAGCGATAATAAGAAGTTGTTTTTTCATGATTTTGTACGCTTTATTTGAACTGTTTTCTTTTAGTTCTCTTTTCTTTTTTTTGATTCCTCTAGAAGATTATTGATAAATTTCTGACTTGCCTCAGGGATATCAAAATCACCAAAAATATCTCTTATTATTGTTGCTGCTATTGCATTGACATGGACTACATTTTTCATATCAAGAATCTCATTAAATTCCCTTACATGAGCAAAGCCATCATGATCGACTGTGTACCAACAGGAACAACCTTTTACTGATTCAAGATTATTAGGATCGCCGTCAACATAACTGAAATTTGCAGTTTTATCATCATTAATACTGACAAGAATGATCGGCACATTTTGGTTGTACTTATGAGGTGTACATTCCCAATAGAGAAGGAAGATATTATTAAAGTTTTTAACTAAATCTTCTGGAGAGACGCCCTTAAATAGGTTCCACTTATTATCAGTAGCATAGTTATGAGAAGCTACTTTTGAATTCTTAAAGAACAGGTTTTTCATGAGTTTGTAAATTAATCTATTAATGCTTTGTTCTGAATTATCTAGACTGATTCCAAAAACTTCATAAAAAAAACCACTAAAAGTGGGCTTTTTTATCGAAAAAATTAAAATTATATTGTAAAATTTTTTGAAAAATTTTTATTATTTATATTCGATTCAAATTGAGTTTTTGACTGAATTTCACTAGTTGACCAAGTTGTCGAATTCCTAATTGAACGAATTACGTATCTAGTTGTAAATGCAGAAGCAAAGGCAACTGTATAAATAAGTAGACCTCTGCCAAATTTTTGAATTGTCATGTTTTTTTGAATAGTGGAGATTATTCTCCGTGCAATTATTTTTAGTTCTTGAATAATTTTTCTGATTCCAAATTAGAAATCTATTGGTCTCCAGTCTCCACTTAATTGAAATGCTGCCCATACATTTGGATGACGCCATGCCTTTATAGGGTGCATTCTGAATTCTTTTTGAGTGGCTCGAAGTGCATTTGCACGTCCTTCTTTATTTCTTAATTTGGTATAGAAGCTTTCCATAAAAGCTGCAGTCGCATTATCATTGACTTTCCAAAGAGATAATAAACTTGATCTTGCTCCTGCTACTGCAATTGCTCGTTTAAGACCATATACACCTTCACCTGATTGAATTTCACCTTTACCTGATTCACAACCTGAAATTACTGCCATCTCAGTTCCTTGCCATTCAAGTTTTGCAACTTCTAAAGCTAATAAATAGCCATCATCATTTGGATTTAAGTCAGGTTGGTTTGCTCCTGCCAAAACAATTCCACTTCTTAATAATGGATTTTCTAGTCCTTTTTTATCAGGCATAAAATAAGCATGACTGGCGATATGAATAATTTTCGGGGAAATTTTTTTTTGAACTGCTAAAGATGAAGCTTTATCTTCCATAAGTAATTCAGCATTTGTTATTTTTGCAATAATTTGACCTTCTTTAGACGTTCCCGGTAAAGGATTCCAGGATTGAAATGTAAAGTCACCTGAGCGTTGTTGAGTTTTACTAGCTTTTAAAGCTATTGAATAATTTTTGTTAGATGTATTGATTCTCTTATCAAAATTAGGATTAGCAACTACTAGAGATTCTTCATTTGAATTGTTTGATTTATTAGCTAGCTTTAGTAAATCTCTTCCAGTAGTCAATAAACGTAAATCCACGACCTCTCCAAGTAAATTTGAACCTTTATGAGAATTAATTGCTGCAAATGGGATTCTATTCAGTTCTGCGTCGGGAGAAATAAATATAGTTTTGTTATCTTCAATAAATTTATCCAATGGCTTAATAACTAAATTTCCAACTTCGTTCCATAATTCTTGCGCATCACTTAGAAATTGTTCAGATGCTATTAGAGCTTTTTGGATTTTATTTTCTATCAGTTCAGCTTCTCCAAGATCAATAGCATCTATATCACCATTATTATTAAGTGTTAGGGCTAAATATCTTTCTTTACCCCATTTTTCTTCATCGATATTTGAACCACTATATGGAGAATATTTTATAAATTCAATTAATAAACTTTTTTTAGGAATTAATTTAGCTATTTGCGAAACTGTAACTATTCTTGGCTTAAGTTCTGGTAGAAGACGATAAAGTTTACGCTCTAAATTTTGTTTCTCTTCTAATAAATTTTCACGCTCTTCATCAGATATATCTCTAGATGAAACTTCTTGAGTGATTTTTTTCAATTGATTGGCAACTTTTTTTTGTGGTCCTGGCAATACTGAAAGTTTTGCCTGACGTCTCTCAATTTCTTCAAGAAGACCTTGTTTATTTAGTCTCGAAAATAAAGCAATATTTTTGCCAGTTTCTCCTTGGAATGCGTAGGAAAAAACTCTTTCATATGTATATCCAAAAGACTCACTAAATAGATTTCTCTCACTTAAAGCTAAATAAGGAGCTTCTCTTTGGATTAATGTGAAGTCAATTTCTAAGGTTTTCCTCGCATAGAATTCCGCTTTTTTATATAAACCCTGATCCTCATATAAAATTGCTAAATTACCCGCTGCAATTCCTACCTTTTGATTCATTTTGCCAAAAACTTTTTCATCAATATCTAGTGCTTTTAATAAAAGGGGCTCAGCTTTTTTATATAAACCTTGCTCAAGATAAAGTAAGCCAAGATTATTTAAATTTGTAGCGATTTTTGTGTTGTTTGGTTCATAAATTTTTTCTGTTATTTTCAAAGAACGTTTAAAAAGTTTTTCCGCTTTTTTATATAAACCTTGATCCATATAAAGCGAAGCAAGATTATTAAGTTTGACAGATATACTGGGATGATTTTCTCTGAAATTTTTTTCATCAATGGATAAAGCTCTTTTGAATAAAGGTTCAGCCTTTTCATATAAACCTTTTTCTTGATAAAGAGAGGCTAATCTATCAAGACTATTAGAAGTATTTGGATGATTATGTCCTAAAGTATTTTCATTTATTTTTAAAGCCCTTTTTAAATGTGGTTCTGCTTTATCTAAAAGTCCTTGATCCATATATATCATACCTAATCTCTGTAAATTAAGACTTAGATCAGGATGATTAGGTCCTAAAGTATTTTCATTTATTTTTAAAGCTCTTAGAAGATAATTTTCTGATTTACTAAATAAACCTAGATCAAAATAGATCGCGCCCAGATTATAAGAAGTTAAAGCAATTACAGGATGCTCATAACCTAAAGAGTCTTCATCCAAAGATAGAGCTTTTAAATAAAAATCCTCTGCTTTATTAAAAAGATCTTGTTCATGATAAAGCAAAGCTAAATTGTTAAATCTTATTGATAACATAGGATGATCAAGACCATATACTCCTTCATCTATTTTTAATGCGCGAAGCAGCATTTGTTCAGCCTTATCAAAAAAACCTTGATCCTTATAAAGTATTCCTAGGTTATTGAGACTTGAAGCTGTTGCAGGATGATTGGGTCCTAATATTTTTTCATTTATGTTTAATGCGCGAATAAAAATAGTCTCAGCTTTATTATATAGACCTTGATCCTGATAAGTCTCTCCCAGACTACTAAGAGTTACTACAGTTTCAGGATTGTCATATCCTAGTATTTTTTCTTCAATCTCTAAAGCCTCAATAAACAAAATTTCAGCTTTCTTATATAGGCCCTGATTTTTATAAATATATGCCAAATTATGCAAAGCTAAAGATGTTCCGGGATGATTTTGTCCAAGAGCTTTTCTTGTAATTTCAAGAGCTTCTTTAAATTTAGATTCGGCCTTTTTATACAGGCCCTTATACTGGTAATTTAAGGCAAGATTATTTAGAACAATTGCATAATCAGGATGATCTGTTCCTAAATTATTTTTATCAATTTCTAATGCTTTAAGAAATAAAGGTTCAGCTCTATCATATAATCCTTGATCCTGATAATTTAGTCCAAGATTATTTAAGTTTTTAGAAGTATCAGGATGATTATTTCCTAATTTGTTTTTATAAATTTTTGAGGCTCTAATGAATAGAGATTCGGCTTTTTTATATAAACCTTTCGATCTATAAATCAAAGCTAAATTATCAATTGTATAAGCTGTATCTAAATGTTTAGTACCTAATTTTTTTTCATCAATTTCTAATGCTCTAATAAGCAAAGACTCAGCTTTATCATATAAACCTTGGTCATTATATATTAATGCTAGATGATTAAGAGTTGTAGATGTATCTATATGATTAGCACCTAATATTTTTTCATCAATTTCTAATGCTTTTAAAAGTAGAGGTTCAGCTTTTTTGTATAAACCTTGATCCTGATAAATTAAGGCAAGATTTATCATGCTATTTGATGTCTCTTTATGATTAATCCCAAATAAGCTTTTTCTAATTTCTAATGCTTTAATACTGGAAGCTTGTGCTTTCTGATATAAATTTAGATATCTATATATTTCTGCAAGCCAAGAATATGTATCTGCTAAATCACTATTAAGTTCTCCAAGAAATTTTTTTTCTAATCTTAAAATCTTTTCTAAATATAAAATAGCATCATTAAAATTTTTACTATCTTCTGCTTTTTCAATTAATTTAATTAACCTTTTAATTTCTTTTTTTGCTTGACCTTTATTTAATATATTTTCTATTGCTTCAATTTTTTCTTTATTTTGTGCTGCTAATAATTCAAAATTAGGATAGATAGGCATTAAAAAAGTTAATGCGAAAGCTAAATATCTTTTAGAGTTTTTAATTGTTTTCAAATTAAAATTTACTCACATTTAATATTTTCAATAATTTCTTTCTTGGCTTTTTCTAATACCTTCGAATCTGGTACCTTTTCTGATAGAAGTAAAGAAAGAGAGGTATTTCTATTATCCTCTAAATTTTTGTCTATAAACTTAATCCAGGATCTTTTTGATTTTCCTAGCTTATTTTCTATTTGACTGGTTTTTAAGAAAGTTTTCTTTTCGTCTATTTTTAGATTAATGATTACATTAGATCCAATTCCAGATCCTGATGGTCTCATTGATATCTTATAGTTATTATCTTTATTAATTTCTTTAATAGGCCAATTTATTGGTCCCTCAATTTTATCTTTTGATGAGGCTGTCTTACTCCAAACAACATTTCCATTTTCAGAAATTTTGATTTCATTAAGAGGTTTCAATGGATAAATTACAGGTTTATCAATATTGATTAATGCTTCAAGTTGATCATTTGCATTTGTTTCGGCAAGAGGCGTAAGAAGGCATACTTTATTTTTTTGGCTTGTAAAGCTTCTTGTAAATGAAGTGACTTCATAAGATACAGGAGACAATGTTGCTATGCCTCCAATCAACTTTGGCCTAAATATTTGAGGACCAAATAATGCAACTACAACAGCACCAGTAATAACGGAACTGGAAACTTTTAATCTGTTTTTGATTTTATTTAAATTAATTAAAGGTGATTCTTTTTCTATAAAAGTTCGCTCAATGGAATCAGAACTTAAAAGTCTCACAAATCTAAATAGCCTATCAATGCCACCTTTGAAATCATCTGTTAAAAGAGTTATTTCATTATTATTTATTTTTTTGTTCTTTATTAATTTCATAAATTCGTCACTCTTTAATACCCCCTTAAAATGAACAATATTTAATTCCTCTTCAACTTGTACTGCTAAAAACAATTGTGGACCTTTTTTCTCAATTCTTGAGTTTTTCAATGGAATAGATATTTCCTCGGAAATCATTCCTGTTGATACGATCTGTATATCAAATTTATTAAGAATTATCGATCGTTCTGGATTATTTAAATCTAATGATGGTCCCAGAGGTAAATCTAATTTTTTTTCTTTAAGAACTTTTTGTAAACCTTTTATGATTAACTCTCTATTAGAAAGTTTTAATTCTTGATCTAAATATATTGAGTCCTCGGGGATTGGAAGCGCCTGTGGAATATTATTCATATTTGATTGATTCATTTATTTATTTCCTCCTTAATGATTTTCCTGAGAATAGATCCCTCTTCTTGTAGTTCCGGATTTAATAAATGATTCTTTAATCCATCTACAAATCTTTCAATTCCATCGGGATCATTTTTTAATGATGAAAAATCATTAATTTTTAAAAGTTCAAATGCAGCATCCTGAGCAATTTCTTCTGAAATTTTCTTTTCAGGAATTAACTTGCTAACCCATGCCTGTTTATGGTCGCATCTGCTTGCTATATCTCTTTGACTATAACCCTCGCCATATAATTCCCATGCATCTTTTCTTGAAATATCCTTTTCCCATTTCTTTTTATCATTTTCAATAAGATTCTTAATTGTTTTTGAAGAATAAATCTTTAATATTTGATCAACTTTTTTTGCAATCTCTTTACCTGAAAATTCATCATCATTCTCCTGAAAACTTTCTAACTGAGATTCTTCATTATTCTCAAAATTGCGCGCATTATCAGCACCAGCAATATATTGCCTTAAGGCCTTATCTATAAGAAGTAAATTTTTAATGTTTTCTTGGGGAGGATCTAGTGAAAGCAGGAAATTTTCATCTGGATACCATCCTGAGATTTTCCCTGTTCGATTTTTATAATCCTCTTTTTCTTTTTTATAAATTTTTATATATGAGTCATATATTTTCTCAACTTCTCTTAATTTCAATTCACCCTCTCCGCATCTATTCCATGAATTAATTATTCTGGTTTTGGAACTATCTGCAATTAATGCCCAGGGACTAATTAAGAGAAGTCCACAACTTTTTAAATATGATTTAAGTTCGTAATTTCCTTGAACTTTATTTTTAGTCCACGTAGATAAATTCGATAATTTAGGATTGAATTCTGAGATTATTTCAGCACTGAATGGTTTTATAAATTTTCTTTCTTGCATATTCTTTACTGTATTCCAACAGAAAACTTTTTTTAAAAACTTTCTTGGATTTTCTGCTTCTGAAGGCAGGCGAAGAAAATTTTCTCCACTATCATCAAGCAAGATTATCAACATTTCATTTAAATCAATCTCATATCCATTTGAGAACTGTTTATATATCAAATTAATTTTTTCATAAATTGGAAAACTAACTCTACATCTGAGTGCTAGAAGCGGATCTTTTGAATCCGGTTCTTTTTTAGTTATGGTTAAAAGTTCCTTATCAAAAGTATCAGAATATTCTTTTGATAAAAGTTCATGTTCTCTCTCAAAATTTGGATCAAAAGCTAATTCCTTTCTCTTCACTTTCGAGGAAAAAGAATCAAGGAAATATATGTTGCAGTAATCCTTTGACAAAACGAGATTAAACTACTGGTAATATTTTAATCTAAATTGCAAGATTTCTAAATCTTGTATATTGAGGCTCAAATAATAATTTGACCGTACCAACTGGCCCATTACTCTGTTTGGTAACAATGATTTCTGTTATACCTCTATCCTCAGTTTCAGGGTTATAGTATTCATCCCTATAAATAAAAGCTATCAAATCAGCTTTATTTTCAATTACTTCTGAGTCCCGAATATCACTGAGCATAGGCCTTTTGTTTAGTCTTGTTTCTAATTCTCTGTTTAATTGAGATGTAATTATTACCGGTACTTCAAGATTTATAGATAAATTTTTTAAATCGTTCAGGATTTTTGAAAGCTCATCTTCTCTAGAAATATTTTGACCTAAAGTCCTATCTTCTAATAGTTGAAGAAAATCAATAACTATTAAACCAAGATTTTTTTTATGATTATTTTTTACCTCCTCACAAAATTGGTAAATTTCTGAAACTTGTATCGTTGATTTATCAATTAGATATATTGGGTTCTTACTATATAAATTTATTGCTTCTCCTAAAAATGGCCATTCATCCTGAGTTAATCTTCCTGTTCTAAGTCGACCAGATTCTATTCCAGTATCCATTGAAAGTAATCTATAAGAAAGCATTTTTTTGCTTGTCTCCAGAGAGAAAAAACATACTGGTAAATTATGAAATTGGCCTATATTTTTTGCAATATTTAATACAAAAGAGGTCTTACCCATTGCTGGACGTCCTCCAATAATATAAAGATTCCCTGAAGATAGTCCTTGAGTCATCGCATCTAAATCATAAAAATTCATGGCTTTTCCAGCTTCTGAATTGCCAAGTGATCTTGATTCAATTTCTTCAAATACTTTGGTTAATAAACCATCTATTTTTGATTCATCAGTATTGAGTGATTTTTTGTTTTTCATCTTTAAAGTGCAAATTTTAAGTTAATTTTTACCCAAGCCATTCTCTAAACGAATAAAGAGTTGCTGGTATCCAAAATAAAAATAAATGTGGAATAAAAATGCAAGGAATTAATCCAATAATTAAACTAAAAGTAATTAAAAGAAAGTTATTTTTTTTGTAAGAGGTCTTTCTTTTTGAATATTCCTTTAAATATTCGTTAAATTCTTTTTTCATGATTTTTATATATGAATTTTATTTTTAGGCTCCATTATTGGAGCCCTTTAAATATTTAATTAAGAGGTCGCTTGAAATTGTAATAGTGAAAAGTAACACCATTTGAAGAAACATCTTGATTAACTACATGACTTACTAATTCCCATCCTGCAGCACCCAGCTGATTAAGCATTTCGTGAAGAGTTGGAACAATCACATCATCACCAAAATTATTTCTCCAGGACCGTATTCTTTCTCCATCAATGTCTAAGAGATTTATTTCTTGAGTAATTCCTCTGCCTTTGTAGTCAAGACGAATATGTTTATATTCATAAGTAGTTAAACCTTGAATATTCTTTTGATCATTAGGGATCAAATCTAAAGTTGAGTTTGTCATAATTTAATTTGGTTGTTGAGCATTTTGCTCTTTACAAATACATATAATTCTCAAATTTTTTTATGATTCCAAATTATTAGTTATCTAATATTTAATAAATCTTTTTTAAAAATAGATACTCTATTAAAGTGTCAACTAAATAAAAAATTCCAAAATGAATCTAAAAAATAATTTAATAAGTAAATTAATAATTCTGCCTATATTTTTGTTTCACCCTAAGTTATCTGCAGAAAAGAATGAACTTGATTTGAGAAATTTTTATCATGCTCAAGGTTGGATACATGCAACATGTTACTTTTATCAAGAAAATTTATTAAAAGCTATTCCTGCCTCTGAAATTATTGATATACAAATGAATAGGGTAATTAATAACTATCCTTATTATCTTTTATCCAATAGCCTTAAAATTTTAGAGGATAAATTCCCATCATGCACAAAGGAATTATTTCTTAAAGAACAATATTTAAATAATTAAATAAAATTTTGCACAATTTTAAAATATATATTTCTTAATTCTTTTTCTATTATTAGGGATTTAGTGAGTTAATTTATTTAATTGAATTACCAATTAATTGGTCTCCAATCTCCATTTAATTGAAATGCAGCCCATACATTTGGATGTTGCCAAGCTTTAATAGGATGCTCTCTAAATTCTTTTTGAGTATTTGATAATGCTTTTGATCTGCTCTCTCCTGATTTAAGTTTTAAATAAAAACTTTCCATAAATTCTGCGGTTGCCTTATCATCCACTTCCCAGAGCGAAAGTAAGCTTGATCTTGCACCTGCAACTGCAATTGCTCTTTTAAGTCCGTAAACTCCTTCCCCAGATTGCAGATCACCCTGACCTGATTCACAACCAGAAACGACTACTAATTCTGTGCCATTCCAATTTAATTTACTTACCTCTAGAGCAGTAAGATATCCGTCGTCCTTTAAATTTTTATCAGGATAGTTTGCTCCTGCTAAAACTATTCCACTTCTTAATAATGGATTTTCTATTCTTTTATTGTTGGTTATGGAATTTGAAAATATATTTTCTGAAAATAAATTATCATCTTTATTATCACCGATGTAAAAAGAATGGGTCGCAATATGAAGGATTTTTGGAGATTCTTCCATTTGAATATTTAAAGCAGATGCTTCATTCTCTAGGAATAATTTGGCATTAGTAATTTTTGATATGATATCTGCTTCTTTTTTTGTTCCTGGTAAGGAAAGCCAGATTCGATTTTTTTGATCAAATGATCTTTTTTGTACATTAAAGTTTTTTGATGTTAACTCTTTTCTGCTATTGCTTGAGTTTTCCCCAGATAAGTTGAAATTTGGATTTGCAACAACTATTGATTGTTTATTACTTAAATTCTTTTCTTTATTTAAAGTTATAAGTTCTCTTCCAGTGGTTAGAAATCTTAGTTTAAAAATATCTCCCAATAAATCTGTTTTATTAAAGCTTCCAATTGCAGCAAATGGCACTTTATTTAGTTCACTATCAGGGGAAATAAATAAGGTTTTTTTATTTTTAATATATTTCTCTAGGGGCTTGATAATTTTTGAACCTAATTCATTCCAGATATCTTGTGCATCAATTAAAGATTGTTCAGAGGAAACTAAGCCAAGAGATATTAACTGATCGATTTCAGCCGCCTTACCTAAATCTACGCTTTCTACCTTGTTATTTGGAAATAATATAAGAGCTTGATACTTGGCCTCTCCCCAAGTAGTCTCGTCCATACTTTGATCAGGATCGATAAAAATATAAGGTCTATATTTTTGAAATTCAATAAGTACTGCATCTTCAGGTATTTCTTTTGATATGTCATTCAAGCTGTATATTTTTGATTTTAGTTGTGGAAGTGATTTATATAATGCCAACTCTAATTTTTCTTTTTCAAGTTTCAATTTATCCAGAGATTTTTTATTATCTTGATTTGTTGAAGATAGCTGATTTGTTAAGTCTTTAATCTTTTGCATTAGTTCTTTATCAGAACCTTTTAGGCTGGCTAATGTGATTTGTTTTTTTTCAATATCCTCTAGTAATCCATGTCTATTTAATCTCGCAAATAATGCTAGATTCTTGCCTTGTGGATCAATATCCGTAGCTGTAAATATTGCTTGGTATGAAATTCCTAATGTCTTAATAAACTGGTTCCTTTTTGAAATTGGCAAGAATGGAATTTGATCTTGAATATATTTAAATTGAATGCCTAAACTTCTTCTAAGGTAGTAATCAGTTTTTTTGTAATTTTTTTCATTAAAATAAACCATCGCAACATTCAGTAGAGGTTGTATAAGATAATGACTTTCATCCCCAAAAATTTCTTCATATCCCTTTAAAGCCTGCTCATGATAAATTTTTGCTTCATCATTTTTCTTGTCCCACCAATATGCGTAACCAAGCATTTCTGATAAAAGATAGTCTGGTTTGGCGAGTTTATTTTCCTTAAGATGCCTATCATATAGACGTTGCAAAATTTTCTGTGCTTTAGAATAATTTTTTTCTTTAAATGCTATTTGAGAGCGAATAATTTGGCCATCTAAAGATCTGAATTTAAAAAGTTTCTTTGCCTCTTTAAAATCTTTTGAATCATAGATAAGAATATTAGCTAAATATTTTTTGCACTCTATTGTGTTAAAGGAATCTATTAAATTAAATCTTTCAGATTCAAATAAACATTTATTTAAGCTTTTCTTGGCTTTATCATTATCACCAATAGATCCATAATATAGAGCTTCTTTGTAAAACAAATCTAAATAATCATCATTTTTATTTATGATTTTTTTAGATATTGATTTCCCTTTTTTTATTAAGGGCAGAATTTCTTGATAGATTCCATTTGATAGATAGGTTCCAGTTAAATTATTAATAGTTGATAATATTTCTTGATCATCGCCAACATCAAAAACTCTTTTATAGTCTGAAACTGCACCCTCTATATCACCAAGCTGTCCTTTTATTATTGCTCTGCTATTGAAACTAAATGCATGATATGGGTCAATTTCAATTGCTCTAGAATGATCAATTAATGCTCCTTTGAGATCATTAATTTTAGTTTTGTAGAAGCCCCTAGAATTAAGTGCATAAACATTTGGTTTTATTTTAATAGCTTTATCAAGGTCTTTTATCGCTGAAATAAAATCACCAATTTTATAATAGAAATAAGCTCTTCTTTCATATGCTTGATGGTCTTTATTATTTAGGGTTAATAACTTGGTAAGGTCCTCAATAGCGCCTGTCATATTATCTAATTCACTCTTAGATAAAGATCTATAAAAAAATGCGTCTTCGCGTTTTGGGTTTAATTTAATTACCTCTGAAAAGTCTTCAATCGCTCCCTTGTTATCTTCAATTAAAAATTTGGTATAGGCTTTGAAAAAATATGCATCCTCATACTTTGGATTAATATTTATCGCAGATATATAATCTGAAATTGCACCCTCATAATCCTTTAATCTTCTTTTGGCCTGACCTCTGTTGAAGTAGGCAGAATCATCATCGGGATATAATTTTAAAAGTTTTGAATAATCTTCTACAGCTCCATTGAGATCATTTAATTCCGCTTTGAGAAAACCTCTGTAGAAAAATGCATCCTCATACTTTGGATTAATATTTATCGCAGAATTATAATCTGAAATTGCACCCTCATAATCCTTTAATCTTCTTTTGGCCTGACCTCTGTTGAAGTAGGCAGAAGCATCATTAGGAGCTAATTCTATAAGCTTTGAATAATCATCTACAGCTCCATTAAGATCATTTAATTCTGCTTTTAGAAAACCTCTGAAGAAGTAAGCATCTTCGTAATTTGGATTAATATTTATCGCAGAATTATAATCTGAAATTGCATCTTTAAAGTTCCCATTTTTTTTATGGGAATAACCGCGTCTGAAAAAAGTTTTTTCCCAGGGATTTGGATTTAATTCAATAGCTTTTGAATAATCATCAATAGCACCTAAATAATCGCCAAGATATTCTTTACTTAGTCCTCTATTATGAAATGCTTCCCAACTTCCCGGGTTTGATTTTATATAGTTGTTAAAGTCACTTAAAGCATCTGAATATTTTTTGTTAGTGAAATTATCTTTGCCGCTTTCAAAAAAAGATTCCTTGGTTTCCGCTTCAAGAGCTTTAAAACTGAAAATATTTGCAGGACTGGAAATGAATAAAAATAATAATAAAAGATACTTAGTCATTCATTTCAGAATCTGAATCTTGTATCAACTTTTGAGGTTTTTAGATTTATGCCCAGAAGACCGGAAGCATCTTTTTTGTATGGTGAGGATTCAAGATCGACTGATTTACCAGATCCCCTTGTTCTTGTGAATGCTTTATAAAGAGGATCATCTATATCTCCCTTAACTAATTTTTCTATGGAAGCGTAGGAACAATCAGCATCAACTCTCCCCATCCCTGATAAAAGTGCATAGGTTCTTTGAGCTCCCGTTCCATGAGTTTTATCTCCTATTGAATAAGCAACAGATGACATTTCCAGAATATTTTCTCTGGTGACTCCTAATTCTTTATTTCCTTTTTGAATAAAATAACCTGCAAGACAATCAGCCTGAAGTTCATGATTGGGATCCTGTAATCTTATCTCCAGGGCATTTTGCAAGGCATGGGCGAATTCATGAGCGACTACATATGCAACGCTGGAGTTTCCGAAAGCCTTTATAAAAGTTTTAAGTTGAACAGGGTCAAGAACTATTGTGTGATCGGGTGGGCAATAATAAGATCCGGCGACATCAAACCCCTCATTTGAGCCTTGACATCCTCCACCAAATAATCTCGTTCCACTTGGCACCGTAATTACTTGAGGAGGAAACCAATTCTTCAGATTCTCATCATCATTCCATGTCTTAATTAAATAAACTGTTGTTTTTTCAATTAAATCTGGAATGTTGGAAGCTTTTGCTTCATAGGGAAAAATTAAAATAAATATTGCTATAAGTAACTTCATCAAGGAGGCAAAGCATTGCTCTTTATATTAGTTATTTAATTTTTTGAGTTGTAAGAAATTAAGAAATCATAATAATAGATAAGATCAATTGATTAAATTAGTTTTAATTTGGGAAAAATTCTTCTCTCCCTTTAATACGACTTATCAACTATTTATTCCCCCCAGAGGGTTTTAAATCCTTCTTAGTAAGGATCAAAACATTGCCAAACTGGTACACCTAAACTCGTTGTGCCCATCTGATAGCAATTTAATAAATCTGGATTTGTCCAGGAAACAATTTGATAACCTCGTCCTGCCATTGCTGCAGTTGGTACTAGAAGGGATAATCCAAGAAATACACAAATAGAAAATAATGTTTTTTTCATTTTTAAAAACCATATGAAAAGGTACATTCAGATATAGTTCCCAAATTAAATTGCTGATTCCAAAAAAGATATATTCTTATCAATTCAAGAAAGATATATTTCCTAAGTTATTAAAGTAAAGATAATTCATAGTGACTATATCTCATCAACATTTTTATATCTCTATGACCACTGCATGCACTTATTTCAAGAGCATTCATTCCACTACTCCACATTCTGCTTATGGCAATATGCCTTAAGTCATGAAATCTGAGAGTTTGAAGCCCGGCCCTTTTTCTGGCTTTATCGAATCCATTTCTCGCAGCCCCTTTTGATAGTTCTATGACCTTCCCATTTCTCTCATTTGATTCCTCAAGAATCTTTTCCGCCTGTTCAGGGAGAGGAACAAGCCTCATTACAGATGCATTATCTGTGGCGGCACAATTCTTTCTATATATATAGATTATTCTTTTCTTGAGATCTATATTGCTCCAGTTCAGGCTCAGAAGTTCGGAGCGGCGGAAGCCAGTTGCCAGTGCAAGCTTTGTGAGTCTCAGATGATTTTTATTGGACATCTGAGACAGTTCATATAAAAGTCTTTTCTCGTCCTGATCAGTGAAAAATGGAGTTCTGGCATCTCCTGTCCCTCTCACTCTCAGATGCCTTGCGGGGTTATCTTTTATTTCCGCTCCTCTCTCATCCTTTGCCCAGTCGATCAGTACTCTCAATATCCTCAGTTCCCGCATAACTGTATTTGGTTTGACCTTCAGTAATCGTTCATCTCGCCAGACCGCAAAGTGCTTTATCTGCAGATCGCTTAGTGGAATATCTCCAAGCCAGCTTTCTGCCGTCACCCTGAGGGGATATTTTTCATTCTCCGCACTGCGGTGCAGCAGCAGCGGACCATTTATATAGTCATTGATTGCCTCTCCCAGGGTGACGGGGATGTCATTTAAAACCCTTTTTGTTCTCTCTTCCACTGCATCTGCCCAAGATTCAGCCAGATCTCTGGAAAAAAAATTTCTGGACCTCGGGCCTACATAATTCTTCCTTCTGATAAGGACCTGCCAGCCGCTGCCGCTTCTTCTGATTGTTGCCATTTCGGTGTCATCGTTTGTGTGATGCACCTCCAGATATCTGCCTTTAAAACAGAAAAGTGGACCCGAAAACGGACTTCCACTTCTGAATAATTTCTTTGTGCGATAGTGGTAATCTCACTGATACCAAGCTATCCCGCGAGTGCCCTCGTCGGGACTTGAACCCGAGACCTCTCCCTTACCAAGGGAGTGCTCTACCGCTGAGCTACAAGGGCAATTTTAAAGTGGGCCGGGTTGGATTTGAACCAACGTAGGCAGAGCCAGCGGATTTACAGTCCGCCCCCTTTAACCACTCGGGCACCGACCCCCACTATTTGAACTTATCAGTTAATGGACACTTTGTGTGAAATTGTTTTGGTTTTTTTGTTTCTTTCTAGATAGCATTTGTAAAGAAAAGACTTTATTGATGATGAATATTTTATTGATAAATGGACCAAATTTAAATCTTTTGGGCACAAGAGAACCTGAAATATATGGTAATAAAACATTGAGTGATATAGAAAAAGATTTAATTAAAGTTGCTAAAGAAAAAAGTATTAATCTTGAATGTTTTCAAAGTAATCACGAAGGAGAAATTGTAGATAAAATTCAGGAGTCTGTAAAAAGTATCCAAGGAATTCTTATAAATGCTGGTGCTTTTACTCATACCTCGATTTCTATTCGTGATGCTTTAATTGGATCGAAAATTCCTTTTGTAGAGTTACATATTTCAAATATTTTTAGTAGAGAAGATTTTCGTAAAGAATCTTTTCTTACCGATAAAGCTATAGGAATTATCAGTGGATTTGGCATATCAAGTTATTCCTTAGCTCTTGAAGGAATAATTGGATATTTAAATAGAAAAGATTAAATGCCAGTCGATTTTAAGAGACCCACTTCGCATATTAAATATTTATCTTCATTTACCTCAGATGAGTGGATTAAACTCGCATTATCTAATCCAATAGATATTCTTATTGACCATGCTCACTGTGAAAGAAAAGCAGCAGGAGTAGCTATTCAATTGATGTTTAGATATCCATCAGAACCAAATCTGGCAGAAGTTCTAAGTCCAATAGCGAGAGAGGAATTAGAGCATTTTGAAAAAATACTTTATTTTTTAAAGGATCTTGGACATTCTCTTGAGTCCTTAAAACCGCCTCCATATGGATCTGAATTGTCCAAGAATATAAGAAAGGAAGAGCCTAATAGAATGCTTGATAGTTTCTTAATAGCAGGACTTATCGAAGCCAGAAGTCATGAAAGATTAAGCTTGCTTGCGCTGAATTCTGAAGATAAATCGTTTAAATCCCTTTATGAGTCGCTGCTTGAGAGTGAAGCAAGACATTTTGGAGTTTACTGGAAACTAGCGCAAACTAAATTCTCTAAAAATCAAACTTTCAAAAGGTTAGAGGAATTGTCTGGAATTGAGTCAGCAATACTGGCTGAAACTTTTATATTGCCAAGGGTACATAGCTAAAGTTAATAAAATAAAAATGATAAAAAAAAAGTTCTTAAGTTTACTTAATCCATATAAAACTGATTTACCAACATTCACCATCGTAGGTGTAGGCCCTGGAGATCCATCGCTTTTAACAATTGCTGCTGTGGATGCAATAAAGAAAGCGAAAGTTATAGTTTTTCCAATATCAGATGATAATAAAAAGAGTTTTGCTGCGGAAATAGTCAAGAAATACACCAAATTTAAAAAAAATATCCCTATCATCTTCCCAATGGCTAGGAAGGATTTTGATCCAGATGAAATATGGTCTAATGCTGTAGAAAAAATTGTGAAATTTATACAAAATGGCGAATCAGTTGTTCTACTTTGTCTTGGAGATACTTCACTATTTGCAAGTTCTTCTAATATCTTGAGGTTATTAAAAAATAATCATGCTGAAATTATTACCAAAACCATACCTGGTATTTCCTCTATTTCAGCAGCAGCAGCTTTGAATGATTTTGATTTGGTAAAAAAAGGCGAGACATTGATCATCAAAGAATGCTCTTCTTCAGAATCTGAATTAACAACCCTAATTCGGGAAAGTAAGGCAAATAGAACGGTATTGGCCATTATGAAAGTTGGCAAAAGATGGAATTTAGTCAGGGAAATTTTGAAAAAAGAGGATATCATCAATACAACATTAATTGCTTTAAGTGTTGGGATGCCTGATCAAATTATTCAATATGCATCACAATATAAAAAAGAATTTATGCCTTATTTTTCTTTAATTTTGATAAGGTTCGATTAATGTATAAAAAGGAAAAATTAGTTAAAAATCAATTTACATGGCCAATATGTAAAGAACTATTATTTCTTATTCTTGAAGATAAGGTTAGTGATGTATTTGTTTGTGAATTAGTTTGGGAAAGACTTTTTTATACTAAAGAACTATCTATAAATGATTGGGCCTTTAGCACATTAACTCCTTCTTATTGGTCAGAAAAATTTGAAAAAGCTCCGCAAATCATTTCAGAGCGACCAGCCTCAGTGCATTTGACTCGATCAATTCCAAAAGAATATAAACAGGGATTGAAAAATTATCTTAATTTTAAAGGTTACAAGATTAATGAACTTTATCCAAGAAGAACTAGAAGAGCGACGGCAGTAAATTGGTTGATTTATTGGGCGATTGAAAATGATTGTTTTTCAAAAGATAATGGATTAATGCCAAGTCCTAGTTCACCACCTGTTAGTCCAGTTAAAGGACATTTTGGCGATCCAGAAATTAAATAAGTTTTTTTGAAAAAGGTAAATGATTCTATTAAAGGTATAGTTGTAATGGATACTACTTTCTTTGGAGAGAAGAATTGATTCTTCCTACAATAGCAATTATCGGAAGACCGAACGTTGGGAAATCTACCTTAGTTAATCGTCTTTGCCAAAGTAATGATGCAATAGTATTTGATAAGCCAGGTGTTACAAGAGATAGAACTTATCAAAATGCTTCATGGGGAGGTAAGGAATTTCAAATAGTTGATACTGGAGGTTTAGTTTTTGATGATAATAGTGAATTTCTCCCAGAGATAAGGACACAAGTTCTCTTGGCTCTAGAAGAGGCTTCACTCGCTTTACTGGTGGTGGATGGGAATCAAGGCGTTACTGATGGTGATTTATCAATAGCGAAATGGTTAAGAAACTCAAGCTGTAAAACAATTGTTGCTGTTAATAAATGCGAATCGACTACTCTAGGAATATCCCTAGCTTCGGAGTTCTGGAAATTAGGATTGGGCGAACCTAACCCTGTTTCGGCTATTCATGGTTCAGGTACTGGAGATCTTTTAGATCTAGTTATTGGCGAACTTCCTGAAAATAATATCAAGGATGATGAAGAAAAGATAATGATGTCAATTATTGGTAGGCCTAATGTTGGTAAATCTAGTTTGTTAAACTCAATCTGTGGAGAAAAAAGAGCAATAGTTAGTGATATTAGTGGTACGACAACTGATTCAATAGATACGCTTATAAAAAAAGGTGATAATAATTGGAAAATTATTGATACTGCAGGGATTAGAAGAAAGAAAAATGTTAAATATGGCACTGAATTCTTTGGTATTAATAGGGCTTTTAAATCTATAGATAGAAGTGATGTTTGTGTTTTAGTTATAGATGCTATAGATGGAGTAACTGATCAAGACCAAAAGCTGGCTGGGCGCATAGAAGAACAAGGCAGAGCTTGCATAATTGTTGTTAATAAATGGGATCTTGTTGAAAAAAATAGTTCAACAATTTATCAAGTAGAAAAAGAACTTAGATCTAAACTTTATTTTTTACACTGGTCAAAAATGATTTTTATATCTGCCCTAACTGGTCAAAGAGTTGATAATATTTTTGAGCATGCTCTTAATGCTGTAAATCAACATAGAAGAAGAGTTACAACATCTGTAGTTAATGAAGTACTTAAAGAATCAATCAGTTGGAAAAGTCCTCCAACGAAGAGAAGCGGCAAGCAAGGTAGGCTTTATTACGGTACTCAAGTAAAGAACAAACCTCCCACTTTTACTCTTTTTGTAAATGACCCTAAATTATTTGGAATAACTTATAGAAGATATATTGAAAAACAAATTAGAGTAAATTTAGGCTTTGAAGGTACACCTATCATTTTACTTTGGAGAGGAAAACAGCAAAGAGCTTTAAATAAAGAAGTCGAAAGAGAAAATATTGAGTTAATTCAAAAAGATTAATGAATTTGCTAACCAAATTTTCTGTTGGTCAATACGTTCATGGTAATAGGAGTTGGCTAAGAATTATAGATAGTAGATTAAAAATAATTATCGTAATGATATTTTTAATCACTCCAATCTGGGCAGGTCCAATATGGAGATTGAGTTTAGTTGGTTTTTTACTATTAATTACTTTTTTAAGTTTATTGCCATCTAGAGTATGGTGGAGATCATTATTTTTTCTCTCATGTTTGTCACTATTAATTGGATGTATATCAATACTTGCCTCTTCTGATATTCAATCTCTTGATGGCTACTTGAGAAATCCCAATGAGTTGCATGTAGTAGTGGAAAGCCAAAAAGAATGGAATATTTTGCAAATTCCTTCGCAGAAGATATGGTTTATTAATTTTGGTCCCTATAACTTATCAAGAAAAGCCTTTGAACTAGGAATTAAAACCTCCACTTTGATATTTACCGTTATTCATAGTGTGAATTTGATGCTTTTAACCACATTGCAGGAAGATATTGTATGGGGATTAAGTTGGTTTATGTACCCATTAAGAAAGATTGGATTGCCAACTAGTAAGTGGCTTTTTCAGTTGTTAATTGCATTACGTTTTATTCCTCTAGTGCAGGAAGAACTTCAAAATATCATTAAATCAGTGTCAGTTAGATCAATAAATTTTCGAAATTTAGGATTAAAGAAATCATTTAATGTTTTGTTAATCTTAGTGGAAAGGTTATTTCAAAATATATTTCTGAGAATTGATCATGGAGCAGAATCATTACTCTCAAAGAAAAAAATTATTATAAAAACCAATAGATTTAGAACTCTTTATCCTTCAAAATCTCTCAATGTAATTGTTAATACATTATCGATTTGTTTTATTTGCATAGCAATTTTTCTTAGAAAACTGTATGGTGCATTATAAATAACACAATATTTTAGGTTTGAGTTCTGAGCGTTATTTAAACCATCCAACATTTGGTATGTTGTACCAAGTTTCTCCTGGAAATGATGGGAGAGATATTTACGCGACTTTATACGCTCAAAAAATGTTCTTCTTGGTAGAAGTTCGACAGAGAGAAGTTTTTTTTGAAGTTATACCTTATTTAGATGCCCGTAATCAGGCCGAATTAAACCTTCAAAAATCTAGAAGAAAAGGATCTGAAGATCTATCTAAGTGGGAGAATTTATTTTCGCAAACTTTCTTATAAAAAGTGAACCCTGCAAATTATTTAAAAATAAAAAATAAAATCCCATCAAATGTAAATATTCTTGCGGTAAGTAAGGGATTTAAAAGTCAAGAAATCATAACTATTCAAAATATTGGTCAGAATGATTTTGGTGAAAGTAAGTTTCAAGAAGCATTTGAAAAACAATTAATCTTAAAAGACCTTAAACAAATAAATTGGCACTTTATTGGAAGAATACAAACAAATAAAATAAGAAAGATAGTACAAAATTTTAAATACATTCATTCAGTAGATTCGTTTGAAAAGTTGCAAAAAATTTCTAATATTTCATGTGAGGAGGAGAAAAATCCATTCATTATGTTACAAGTTAAGTTAACTAATGACCCTAGTAAAGGAGGTTTTAATCCTGAACTTTTAATAGCGAAATGGGAAGAAATTAAAGAATTAAAAAATATCATTTTAACCGGATTGATGACTATCAATCCTAAGGGACTTAGCTCTGAAGAAAATTTAGGGTTGTTCAAAAAATGCCGTATCCTCGCTGATTCTCTTCAACTTCCAGATTGTTCCATGGGGATGTCAGGTGATTGGGAGGAAGCTATTGACGCTGGATCAACTTGGTTAAGATTAGGATCATTGATTTTTGGAGGTAGATCCTAATTAGTTATTTTTTTATAAAAATATTATCTTTAAACTTGCAGTAAAGTTCAACTAACGTTATTTAAGTATAGGTAGTTTATTCATTTAAAAAATGAATCTATTACTTAAGGTTCTTAAACCTTAGTAATCAATTACAAGAGGATTTAAAAGGTGTCACTTATTTCTAGATTAAAGGCAGTTGTTGCAGGTGATGAGTATCTCGATGATGATTTTGATGAGTTGGATTATGCGTCAGAGGATGAATTAAATGACATTAATAATTTTAAACAAAATCCAAAGAATGCAAATGCCCTTGCAAATTCAAACCCATTCGATTTTATGAATAACAACAGATCATCAAAAGTGGTTGGTATGCCTGGAATTTCAAATTCTACATCAGAAGTAAGCTTAATGGAACCAAGAAGTTTTGATGAGATGCCTCAAGCTATACAAGCATTAAGAGAGAGAAAAACCGTAATTCTTAATTTAACTATGATGGATCCTGATCAAGCTCAAAGAGCAGTTGACTTTATTGCTGGGGGCACATATGCGATTGATGGACATCAAGAGAGAGTCGGTGAAAGTATTTTTCTTTTTGCCCCAAGTTGTGTAAATGTAACTAGTTCTTCACCAGAGGAAGCTTCTCCTTCTTCTATGCCTACAAAAACACAATATAGTTTGGAAAATAACATTGCTCCAGAACCAGCATGGGGTAATTCTAAATTAAGTGCTAATTCATGATTAATCTGTGACTGAAAAAATCGCGATTATTGGTTTTGGAAATATTGCAAGTGCTATAATTACACCACTTTTAGATAACAAAATAATTCAGCCAGAGAATATTTTGTGTCTTGTAAATTCAGAAAAAAGTTTAGAAAATATAAAAAAAAATTATAAATATAATATTGAAGTTTATAAATCAGGTACTAAAGAGTCCAAAATAATTTGGGATTGTGAATATAAACTTCTTTCGATAAAACCTCAACAACTTAATGATATCAGTGAGCCCCATCATCTAACAAAAAAGGATAATTTAATAGTTTCAATCCTTGCGGGGGTTTCAATAAATAGGCTTACTCAAAAGTTCCCAAATCATAAATGTGTTAGGGTAGTGACAAATATTCCAATAACTATAGGAAAAGGTTTAACAGGAATTTCTTGGGGAGAAGAAATTTTAGAAGATCAAAAAAAATTTACAAAAAAATTATTTGAAAATACTAGTAGAGTTTATGAATTTACTGAAGATTACCTCGATATATTTTTAGCCTTGACTTCATCAGGACCTGCAATTATTGCTTTAATTATAGAGGCATTAAGTGATGGAGGATTGAGCGGTGGATTACCAAAAATACTTTCAGAGGAACTCGTCTTGGAAATGATACTAGGGACTACTAGTCTAATAAAAGAAAGTAAACTAACAACTTCTGAGCTTAAAAATTTAGTAACTTCACCAGGTGGAACAACTATTTCTGCTTTAAGGGTTTTAGAAAAAAAGAGCGTAAGGTCAGCATTAATTGAATCAATAGTTTCAGCTAGTAATAGAAGTAAAGAGTTTCGTTAGTTTGTTAAATTACTTTTTAAGTTCATATAAACTTTTTCAAGTGAATTTATATTTTTAGTAATTGTATATCTATCAAGGACTCGTTCTCTAGCTTTTTCCCCAAGATCTTTTGTAAATGAGGGATGTTCCACAAGAATTGGGATAATAGTTTTCAATTGTGCAGCCACATTATCAGTTGAAATCACTATTCCTGCTCCGTTATCTAAAACTTCACCATCAGCACCAGCATCTGTGGCTACACAGGCAGTACCAGTAGACATGGCTTCTAAAAGAGATAATGATAAACCCTCTACTAAACTTGGTAAGAAAAATACCTCTGCTATTTGCATTATGGCTACCCTAGTTTCTAAATCTAACTCGGGACCCCACCAAATTAATTTATCATTACCAAAATTAGAAAAACTATTCTCGAGAGTTGGCTTCATTGGGCCATCACCAACAATAACTAATTTGCAATTATTATTTTTTGTTTGGCGCCAAGAACGTAAAAGTGCTTCGATATTTTTCTCATTGGCAATCCTTCCCATATACAAAAAGATTCTTTCATTTCCAAGTTTGTTTTTAACCTGATCATATTTTTTATTTTTTTCGCAAAAGGGTTTCCAAATATTTTCATCAACGCCGTTTGGAATTATTATTTGTTTTTCATTAGGTACTCCTAATTTCTCCAGAACATTTTTTTGAGGTTCAGAAAAAATAATTATTTTATCGAACTTTGCTAAAGAAGGAGCATAAAGTTGATAAGTTAATTGTTGAGTGCTAGCAGTTAAATTTCTATTTTTTTCATCAAATGGTGGGTGAAATGTTCCTACAAGCGGAACATTAATTTCATTGCAAAGCTGTGGAAGTCTAAAGTCTAAGGGAGATAAAGTTAGACTTGCATGTACTATGTCAGGTTTTAATCTTTCCAAAGATAGCCTTAGCTCTTTTTCTGCTCTTGGCGAGGGTATTGTGTAAACTTGAGATTTAATTAAATATGGGAGACTTACATCAGGATCATTTGCAAGAAATAATGGTTTTGATAAATTTGTACTAGAGGGATTGTCGAAATGAATAAAACTAATTTTGTGCCCTCTGGCCTTTAATTCTTTAGTAGTTGAATTACCATAAGTTACATTTCCGCAAAAAGGGGATTTTTTACCCAACCAGGCAATATGAACCACATTAATTGAATTAACTATTTATAAAGTTAACAGTCAGAGGAGTCATGGGCATAATTTTAAAATTTTTTGATGCTTCTTGAAAATGTTAACTATATATTTCTCTCAACATTTTGAGTGAAGATAGATCCTTCTCTAGTTGAGTAGAGATCCAAGTCTCAATAATAAATAATATTTTAAGCCAGACTTTTTTTGGTCCCAACAACTCTCCATTAGATTTTATTGGTAATTCGGGGAATAGAAGTCTCTGTAATAGAGCAACTTCAGATGCATTTATTTTTAGATTACTTTGAGGATCTTCCATGGACGAAAACCCTTCACTTGGCAAATAATAACAACTCCATTCCCAATTTCCTAAAGGTGGAATAATAGGTTCTCCAGTTTTACAGCAATGATGAATTGGTAAATTTATACCTCCAATGGCTAATAGATGGATTAAAGATTGAATACTCATTGAGAGCATTCTAATATCGTCTTCTTTAGATTCTTCATATAAATAAATCCTATCTAGATGCGCAAGGACACAAGATAAATAGTTTTGTTGCTTGTCATTATTACCAACTAATAAAAAAGTTAATTCAGTTATTGCTTGGGCGGCTGCAAGACATTCAATATTTTTCCCTAGACCAGAATAGCTTTTTAATATTTTAATTTGACGTACAGATTTAAGATTTCTTTTTCCAAAAATTTGTAGACTTAAATATGTTAATGGAGTAGCTGCGGCAAGACTACTTTTTGGACGCCTAGCACCAGGTACCGCTAAGCGAACAATCCCTTGCGCATCAGTAAGAATAGTTACTAATCTATCATTCTCGCCTAATGGAGAAGCTTTAATACAGAGACCTTCTAGTCTGCACTCACCAGAACCAGACATTTAAATAACCTTTACTTCTTGAAAAATCTCACAAAAATTAGAAGTTCCCACGCAACTAATTCCATTATCAAACAAATCAATAACTTGTGTCAGTTTTTTTATACCACCCACAACTTTAATTTGATTTTGGGATCCCGTTATTTTTAGTATTTCCGCTACATCATTTGATGTAATAGTGGGTCCAAAACCGTCCCCGAATTGAAAATTTTTTATTCCTAATTCCAAAGATATTTCTATCGCATTGTACAAAACTTCTTTTTGTAGTTTTGATTTATTTATGATTATTGAAACTGGTAATCCAGATAACTTCACTTGCTCAATTTCAGCAGCGAAAGTTTCTAAGTTTCTTTTTGATAAATTGATAAAGTTTGGGATATATTCAATTCCGTTCGCACCTTTATCTTTTGCAAAATTAACTAATTCTTCAATAAACGTAATTGGTAAATCTGCTAGAGGGTAAGAAATGAGTGCGTTTATGTTTGCGCTGTAATTGCTCAAGCGGTTTTTAAAATCATCTAAATAATTAAGTGAAGTAGAAATATTCTTGATATTATATTTTTTTATTAAATCGCAATTTGCGCAGAAATCTTCCCAAGTTAGATAGGGGTTAATAATAATGGCATGAATTTTTTCGTTTAATTCATATTCAATATTGGGCATTTAAAAGTTATTTAGATTGAATCAGTCCATAACCTCCATGATTCCTCTTATATATGACTTGAAGTTCATTATTTTTTTTATTTCGAAAAACATAGAAATCATGATCTATTAGATCTAATTGTTTTCTTGCTTCTTCTGATGAAATTGGATTCATTTCAAAGTATTTATTTTTTATAGATGGCTCAGGCAGACTTGCTTCTATTCCTTCTTTAAGTAAAGTTTCATCTAAAAATCTTGATTCCGTGGTCTCAATTGAGAAAGACTCTTTATTTTTAAATTGATTATTATGAATAGTTTTATTGTTTCTTTCTTTGTACTTACGTAATTTTCTACAAAGTTTATTTGAAACTAAATCAATGCTTGAGTATAGATTTTCAGTTTTTTCTTCAGCTCTAATTACAGTACCATTTGCAAAAATAGTAACTTCTGCCGTTTGGAACGAGACTCTTGGGTTCTTCTCTATTGAAAGGTGTATGTCTGCTTCTTTAACGATATCCTTATAGTGATGAGTTGCTTTTTCTATCTTTGCCTCAGTATATTCTTTTAATGCTCCAGTGAGCTCAAGATTCTTTCCATGGATTAAAATTTTCATAACAAATCTAAAAATATTTACTTACTTTCTAAATCTACTTAAATATGGTTAATAGAACAGCAATAATTAAACAACCTGATAAAATTACTTTTTTCAATGATGTTTATAAATTACAAAAAGAATATCAAGAGGCATTGATTTTAGATAACTCTAATCCTGATTTTATCTGGATAGGGGAGCATCAACTCTGTTATACCTTAGGTAGAGGATCTAATTACGATAATTTACTATTTTCTCTGAATGATGCTAGATATGACGTTTTTAAGATTGATAGAGGTGGTGAGGTAACTTGTCATATGCCAGGACAATTAGTGACGTATTTGGTTTTAGATTTGAAAAATTTTAATAAAGATTTAAATTGGTACTTAAGAAAAATTGAAGAAATTATTATAAAAATCCTTGGAACTTTTAATATTGAATGTTATTCAAGAAAAGGGTTTACTGGTGTTTGGATAGGAAATAAGAAAATTGCATCAATTGGAATTGGATGTAAAAGATGGATTACGATAAATGGATTTTCAATCAATATTGACTGCGAATTAGAAAACTTTAATAATATTGTTCCTTGCGGAATAGAAAATTGTCTTATGGCAAATATGATTGATTACAACAAAAATCTAAATATTCAAGAAGTCAAGAGAATTGTTAAAAAAATCATTCAGGAAGAATTTAATTTTGATTTTGTATCAAAATAGAAATTAAAATTTCAAAATCAATTTAATATGGGTGATTTAGCATATTGGCCTTCAGCCAAACCTCTTTCTAAAAAAGATAAATTTGCTAAAAATAGAGATTTTATTAAGAACATTCATCATGTAGATCAAATTTGGGAAAAATTAAAATTTAAATGTGCTGATACTTTAGCTGTTTGCGATTTAAGAGGGAAATACAAAGAAAAATTTTCTTATTCTGAGCTTGCTGATTTAATAACAAAAGTCTCTTCTTCATTTAAAAATTATGGTTTAGTAAAGGGTGATGTAGTTACCGTAATATCTGAAAATTCACCAAGGTGGCTAGTCGTAGATCAAGGCTTAATGCGTTTAGGAGCCATTAATGCAGTGAGAGGTATTAATTCTCCTTCAGTAGAATTAGAATATATTATTGAGCATTCCAATTCAGTAGGTCTAGTAGTTCAATCTAAGGAGATTTGGCTGAAGTTAAATAACAAAGAAGAATTAAAAAATAGACTGAAATTTATAATCAATTTAGAAGATGAACAATTTGAAAGTTTAATAAGTTGGAGTAAATTTATAAGTTCAGTAGAAAAAGAAAATTCACAAAATAATAATCTTGAAAAATTTAATCCAGAAATTGATGACGTTGCTACTATTCTTTACACTTCTGGGACAACAGGAAAACCTAAAGGCGTCCCCTTGACTCATGCAAATTTTTTGCATCAAATAATCAATTTAGCCTATATCGCTGATCCAGAACCCGGGACCTCTGTACTAAGCGTTTTACCTATCTGGCATTCTTATGAGAGGAGTGCTGAATACTTCTTTTTTTCTTGTGGTTGTTCTCAATACTATACAATTCCAAAATTTCTGAAAGATGATATTACACAAGTAAAACCTGTTGTCATGGCTACTGTACCAAGACTTTGGGAGGCAATACATGATGGTTTTTTCCAGGCGTTGAAAAAAATGCCTTCCAAAAAGCAAAAACTTATTAAGTTTTTGATAGGTAATAGTTCAGTTTTCAAAAGAAGTCTAAGAAAGATAAGAAATTTAGATATCAATCAAACAACTTTTAAATCAAAAATACCTTTACTGGGTTCTGTTATTGGCCGATATCCGTTACATAAATTGTCTACTATTTTTTTATGGCCGAATATTCTTAGACAACTATGTGGAGAAAAACTGAAATTTCCAATTAATGGCGGAGGTGCATTGCCAGAACATGTGGATCTTTTTTTTGAATCTTTAGGTGTAGATGTTTTGGTGGGATATGGTCTCACAGAAACTAGTCCAGTATTAACTTGTAGGAGAAGAGAATTAAATGTTAGAGGATCATCCGGTCAGCCTCTAGCATTTACCGAAATCAAAATAGTAAATGATGATAAAAAAGAGATTCTGAAGTTCAGAGAAGTTGGAAAAATTCTTGTTAAGGGCCCACAAGTAATGAAAGGTTACCTTAATAATGAATTAGCTACAAAAGATGTTTTGTCCAAGGATGGTTGGTTTGATACTGGTGATTTAGGTTTCCTAATACCAAATGGTTCTCTCTTTATAACAGGAAGAGCCAAGGATACAATAGTTCTATCAAGTGGTGAAAATATAGAACCTAATCCGCTTGAGACCGAAATACTCAGTTCTGAATTTATTAATCAGATTCAACTAGTAGGGCAAGACAAGAAATGTTTAACAGCCCTTGTGGTGCCTAATGTCGAATTGGTTAAAAACAAGTTTTCGGAAGAAGACCTTTCGAAATTAAACCTTAATAAGAATATTGGTACATTTTTTAAATCAAAAATTAATAATTTGCTTAAAAGTCGATTAGGAGCAAGATCAGAAGAACAAATATTAGACTGTTATTTTGTTGATGCCTTTACTTTAGAAAATGGTTTGTTAACACAAACTCTTAAACAAAAAAGAAAAGAAATTGAAAAAAAATATTCATTACAAATAGAAAATATGTATGAAAACAAATTTAGTAAGAAAATTTGATTTGTTCTATCTATATTGAAAAGGTAATTTAATTTTTTATGGAAACAAAAAACTCAATATCTATAAAGCGCTCAATAGCTATTAAAGCTGTAGTTACACCAACTTGGAAGGAAGATGCTGAAAAAGAATTAAGTAAAGCAATTTCAAACATCGACCAACAATTATCTCAACTTGAGCAGGAGGGGCAGCAAATAGTAAATAATATTAGATCACAATCGGTAAATCCTCTAGATCCAAGAGTTCAAGAACAGGTTAGTCAGGTGCAACAACAAGTCGCAGCAAAACGAAATGAAATTGAAGAACAAAAAAGAAATCTACTTCAACAACAGAGTCAAGTTCGCGAATTAAAAATGGACGAAATTGTTGATCAAGGACAAGTGGATAGTTTCTGTGATGTCACTGTGGGCGATAATCTTATTGAAAAAATGCAAGTCTCAATTACTGTTAAAGATGGCGTTATTCAATCTATAAATAATTAAAGAAAAGATTTAGCATTTTTGATAAAAACAAGTAAATCTGAATTGGCGAAAAGTTTTAAATTCTAATCGATTTAAATTATTACTTTCTTAAGTTTTAAGAGTTTCCACTGAGAACATGATTTCGTATAATAATAACAAGTGTTTAAAAGGCGTCTAACCTCATAAATAGTAGACACTTTGGTAGACAGTCTTTGAAAACCATTGCTATAACTAATTTCCTATGTCTCACGAAATATTCATGCCTGCCTTGAGTTCTACTATGACGGAGGGCAAGATTGTGGAATGGTTGAAAAATCCTGGAGATAAGGTGGAAAGAGGAGAATCTGTCTTGGTTGTTGAATCTGATAAGGCAGATATGGATGTTGAATCTTTTCAAGATGGATATCTTGCAGCAGTTTTAATGCCTGCCGGCAGCACTGCACCTGTTGGCGAAACTATCGGTCTCATTGTAGAAAATGAGGATGAGATAGCTTCTGTCCAAGAACAAAATAAAGGAAATCAACCCGAAGCCTCAACTTCAGACCAACTTGAATTGGTAAGCAATAAAACTGAAGAAAAACCAGTAGTCCAGTCTGAAAATATCAAGAAAGAAGCTGAAGAAGTCGTCTTAAAGAGTGAAAAGCCTGTCCCATCTTTTAATGTCGATCAAATTAATGCCGCAACAAATAATGTTTCTTCGAGGATAATTGCATCTCCAAGAGCTAAAAAACTAGCCTCTCAAATGGGTGTTGATTTAGCAAAAGTTCATGGATCTGGCCCTCATGGAAGGATTCAAGCAGATGATATTTTAAAAGCTAATGGCCAACCTGTTTCTATACCATGGATAGGAGAAGGTGGTTCTCCTGCAAGTATTCCTGGTGCAAATTTGGGAGTTGAAAGTAAACCAGAAACTTCAGGAAATAGTTTTGGTAATCCTGGAGAAACAGTTCAATTTAATACTCTTCAAAAAGCGGTAAATAAAAATATGGAATCTAGCTTAGATGTTCCATGTTTTAGGGTGGGTTACTCTATCAATACAGATAAATTAGATAATTTCTACAAAAAGGTAAAACAGAACGGAGTTACTATGACTGCGTTACTTGTAAAGGCAGTTGCAAAGTCACTAAAGAAACATCCTCAAGTTAACTCAAGCTTTTCAGAAAATGGAATTTCTTATCCAGAAAATATAAATATTGCTGTTGCTGTTGCAATGGAAGATGGGGGACTAATAACTCCAGTATTAAAAGAACCATGCAATACTGATTTATTTGAATTATCTAGGGAATGGAAAGATCTCGTAAAAAGATCGAGATCAAAACAATTAGAACCAGATGAATACTCAACGGGAACTTTTACCTTATCTAACCTTGGTATGTTTGGTGTTGATAGATTTGACGCAATACTACCTCCAGGTACCGGTGCGATCTTAGCGATAGCATCATCGAAACCAACTGTAGTAGCTAATAGTGATGGTTCAATATCAGTTAAAAAAATAATGCAAGTAAATCTTACAGCTGATCATAGAGTGATCTATGGAGCTGATGGTGCTTCATTCTTGAAAGACTTGGCTAACCTGATTGAAAATGAGCCAGAGACACTTGTATCTTAAATTTAATTGATTTCTCAAATTAATAAAGAAGAAAGAGATTATAGGCTTGAATCTTATGATTATTTACTTGATCCTTCATTAATTGCTAGTAAACCTTCTGCAATTAGGCATGAATCAAGATTGATGATAGTTAGAAATAGTGTTTTAGAAGAAGACTGCTTAACTAATAAATTTACCAAGAATCTTTTAGATGAATTTAGAGAAGGCGATCTTATAGTTGTTAACAATACCAAGGTAATGAAAGCTAGGTTAAAAGTTGAATTAGAAAATGGGACGTTAGTCGAATTATTAGTCTTAGAGAGATCCCATAAATGTGTTTGGTTATGTTTGGCAAAGCCAGCGAAAAAGTTAAAAATAAATAGAAAAATAATATTAAAATCTCCTTCTGCGCAAGATATTAATTTGATGGTTGATGGGGTTGATGAAGAAACTGGAGGGAGATTTATTAAATTTCCTGAAAATATAACTGATCTCAATTCAATGAATGACCTTCTTGATAAATACGGGGAAATCCCTCTCCCCCCTTATATAAAAAATATAGAAGAAGAATCTTTTCATGAGAATAGTTATCAAACTGAGTATGCAACTAATCCAGGGGCCGTTGCTGCGCCAACTGCTGGTTTACACTTAAGCAAAAGTCTTATTTCCAATCTAAAAAAAAAAGGAGTAATAATTTTACCGATAACTTTGCACGTGGGCTATGGAACATTCAAGCCAATTGATCAAGAAGATCTAAGCAACTTAAAACTTCATAAGGAATGGGTAAGTGTTAATAAGGAAGTAGTGGAGGAAATAAAAAAAATAAAGAAAACAGATAGAAGAATAATTGCTATTGGAACAACTAGCGTGAGAGCTCTTGAAAGTTGTTACTCTGACGAAATTAATGACTATATTCCCATAGCGAAGTACGTGGATTTAGTAATTAAGCCAGGTTATAAATTTAAGGTAGTTGATGGATTATTAACTAATTTTCATCTTCCTAAAAGTTCATTATTACTTTTAGTAAGTGCAATGATTGGTAGAGAAAGATTATTAGATTTGTATAAAAAAGCCATAAAAGAAAAATTTAGATTTTTCTCTTATGGCGATGCGATGTATATTTCACCAGATTCATTACTGGAGAAAAAATAGATTTAAGCTTTGACTGGTTCTTGAATGATTCCGCTTGGAACTTCAGTAAACATGATTGATGATAAATATCTCTCTGCTAAATCAGGTAGAACAACTACAATAGTTTTTCCCGCATACTCATCTTGTTCAGCTAATCTAACAGCAGCAGCAGCAGCAGCTCCACAAGATATTCCGACTAATAGACCTTCTTCTTTTGCTAATCTTAGAGCCATCTCGATTGACTCGTCATTTGTCACCTGTTCAACCTTATCAACAATTGATAAGTCAAGGTTCTTAGGAATAAATCCTGCTCCAATTCCTTGAATTTTATGTGGTCCAGATTTAACCTCTTCTCCATTCATTGTCTGTGTAATAACAGGACTATGTGATGGTTCTACAGCTACAGAAGTAATATTTTTGCCCTTTTCTTGCTTAATGTATCTTGAAACTCCTGTAATTGTGCCGCCAGTTCCAACCCCTGCAACTAAGACATCAATTTCACCATCGCAATCATCCCAGATTTCTGGTCCAGTAGTTTTGAAATGAATTTCAGGGTTTGCTGGATTATCAAATTGACCTGGCATGAAATATTGAGAAGGATTACTTTCTGCAATTTCTTTAGCCTTAGCTATTGCTCCAGGCATACCTTTAGATGCTTCTGTTAAAACAATTTCAGCACCCAATACTGCCATAACCCTTCTTCTTTCAATTGACATGGATTCTGGCATTGTAAGGATGAGTTTATAACCTCTTGCTGAAGCAGTAAAAGCTAGAGCAATTCCTGTATTTCCAGAAGTTGGCTCAACAATAGTTTTGTCTTTTGTAAGCTTCCCACTTTTCTCGGCATCCCAGATCATGTTGGCGCCAATCCTGCATTTGACACTATAAGCAGGGTTTCTACCTTCAATTTTTGCAAGTACTGTAGCTTTCGCGTTTTTAGTAACTGATTTTAATTTTACTAATGGAGTGTTTCCAATAGCAAAACTATTGTCCTCATAAATTTTTGCCATTTATATATTGAGAAAATATATATTAATACTAACTATTATTCAGAAAAAGAGTATATAAGTTTCTATACGGTAAATACTAGGAATTTAGAAATTATTTAGTGCTTCAGAAAAGCTTTTCCATAATTGATCTTGGTCTTCTAATCCAACTGATACTCTAATAAGGTGCGAGGGTATACCAAAACTTTCAGCCCAATCCAACTCGTCATAATGAGCTAGTAAAACATAAGGACAAACTAGAGTAAATTTTGTACCTAAACTAGGTCCTTTAGATACTTGTAGAGAATCATAAAATTTCTTGGCTTTTTTCAATCCTCCATTTAATTCAAATGATAATAAGCAGCCGTATCCTCCATCAGAAGTAAGTAAAGAATTAAAATTTGGACAATTTTCAGGATGGAAAATATTCTTAATCTCGCTATGGGTCTCTAATCTTTTTTTTAATTCTAAACATGCTTTATTTTGTTCAAAAACTCTTTGATTTACATCTCTACTAACTTTCTCTAGATAAACTATATCTCCATCGGAAAGTATTGGAATATTAATCTCGTTTAATGCATTTCTAAACTGATCAATCCATTTGCTTTTTGGATTTAGTATTAATGATCCGGCAAGAATATCACCACTACCTGAAAAAATTTTTGTAAGTGAAGTAAAAACTATATCTGCATGTTCTATGGAATTTATATTTAAATTCGAACCAATTGTATCGTCAACAATTAACGGAATATTTAGCTTTTTTGCAATTTTTGAAATTTTTTTAATGTTTACACATTTGAGCATTGGATTACTTGGAAGTTCAATAATTAATGCTGATGGATTTATTTTTTTGATTTCTAATTCAATATCCGCGCAATTTTCTTCTGTAATTAACTTTGCTCCGTGAAAGATTTTCATTGGTAATTTAAGTACATCTACATATGGAAAACCAACTTGGAGTGTTGGTTTAGCTGGAAATAATTTATATATGATTTCTAATGATGTATGCAATGCAGACATTCCTGATGAAGTTAAGTGAATATCATTAGAGTCAATTTTTGTAGATTTAGAAATTCTATTTTTTATTCTTTGAGAACATTCATTTACGTAAGATTTTGGAGGGCAATCTTCAAGACCTAGTTCTATAGCGGCAGCTCTTGAAGATAGACCAAGACCAGTATGTTGCCAAAAATATTTTGCATAAATACTTCCTTCTTTTTCAGTTATTAAGAAAGCTAAATTATTTCTTTTTTCTATTAACGAGAATTGTTCAGAAGTATTTCTATCAATGTATTTTTTAGCTTTAAAAGCTATTCTTTCATTCGGATATGGCCAGATACTTTTATTGTTGTAGTAATTTTGTTTTTTTACTTTTTCGCATAATCTTTTCACTATGGGGTTTAGCCCGAATCGTGGGTAAATGGACTTCAATAAATTCATACATTCTTGATCTTTTTCCTCGTAATTTATTACATCATTCCAAGTTGGTAATGCTACAGAAACAGCATGAATACTATCAGGAATTGCATATCCCAACTCTAAATTTTTCCATATAGGTTTTTTAAGTAAATCTCTCAATTTTCAGAATTTATTTAAAGCAAATAAAATGTCCGAGATTAAATCGTTTGTATCTTCACATCCAATTGATAATCTGACAAGAGCATCATCTATCCCTAGTAAATTTTTTGTTTTATCATCAACAGAAGCATGAGTCATCGTTGCAGGGTGACAAATTAAACTTTCAACTCCTCCAAGGCTTTCTGCTAGAGAGAAATATTTGAGAGATTTGCAAAATTTAAAAGTATCCTCTTTATTTAAATTTAATTTTAGGGTGATCATCGAACCTCCAGATTTCATTTGTGATTTTGCTAAATTAAATTGCGGATGTTCTTGATTAAAAGGGTAAATTACTTTACTAATAATTTTATGATTACCTAATTCTTCAGAAATAAATTCTGCACTTTTAGTTTGTTGTTCGATTCTTAAAGGAAGAGTTTTTACTCCTCTCGTAATGAGCCAACTATCAAAAGGAGATGGTTGAAGCCCGAGAGCTTTTTGAGAGAAAAGCATCTTACTATTCCATTCCTCATTATTTGTAAGTACTGCTCCGCCAAGTGCATCACTATGTCCATTAATGAATTTTGTGGTGCTTACAAGCGATAGTGTTGCACCAAGGTCCAATGGTTTTTGAATAAGTGCAGTAGAGAAGGTATTGTCTACAACTACTGGTATTTCGAGTTTATTCGCTTCATCACAAATCGCCTTAATATCGAGTACCTTCAAAAGTGGATTAGTTGGACTTTCTAGCCATATCAAGGTTGGCTCGAAGTTTGAAATCTTTTTGACATTATTTTCGTTTGTAAAATCTGTGTATAAAACTTCTAGTCCAAATTTCTTGAAAACTTTTTCGAACATCCTCACTGTACAACCATAGAGATTTGACTCGCAGAGTATCTTGTCACCTGATTTCAGTGTTGATGAAATTGCAGTTACCGCGCTAATTCCAGATCCAAAAACTGTACAGTATTTAGAATCTTCTATTGATTTAAGGATGTTTTCTAGAATTCTAAAGTTGGGATTGCCTGATCTGGTGTAGTCGAAATTATCTTTATTTCCATGTTTGAAAGTAGATGTAGAAAAAATAGGAGGCATTACACATCCAGTTTCTTCAGCAAATGTTTCCTCATGGTGAATAGATAAGGTCTTAAAACCTGGCTTTTTTATATTATTTTCCTTATTTCCCATTATTTTTTAAAAATAAGAATTAAATTAAATCTCTCATTTTTTAAAAGAGAGATTTAATAATCCAAAGAAAAGTAGTATTAAACTTTTCTTGAATAATATTCAACAACTAGTAGTTCATTTATTTCAAGAGCCACCCACTCTCTATCGCATTTCCCATTTATTTTTCCCGTTAATTTAGGCTTGTCTAAATCAAGATGAGGTGGAACATTTGCTAAGCCAGGGAATTCTATATTACCTTCTACAAGTTTTTTGCTTGCTTTGTTTTCTTTAATTCCGATTACATCGCCTGATTTGCATTGATAACCAGCAATATCAAGAACCTTTCCATTAACGGTTACATGGCCATGATTTACTAATTGTCTTGAGCCTGGAATGGTACCTCCAAAACCCAATCTAAAACAAACATTATCAAGTCTGTTTTCTAAAAGTCTTAGTAGGTTAGTACCTGTAGATCCTTCTTGAGCTCTAGCTTTTTTCACATAACGTACTAGTTGTTTTTCAGAAACTCCATAATTAAACCTAAGTTTCTGCTTTTCTTCTAGACGAATTGCATATTCTGATCGCTTGCGACGGGCTTGGCCGTGCTGACCTGGAGGATTAGACTTCTTTGAAGCTTTCCTGGTGAGACCTGGTAGTTCTCCCAAGCGACGCGTAACCCTTAATCTGGGGCCGCGGTATCTTGACATAATTTTAAATTAAATAGAAAATTGCAATAAATTGGATAATTGATTAAATTCAATTAAACTAATTACTACCGGAAATATTATTTTACATCATTAAAGTGTTCAAAACTATTAATAAATCAATTACTTCTATACTTCTTTTTATAATTTCGTTTTATCAAAAGTGGTTTTCTCCTTTTTTTGGACCAAGATGCAGATTTATTCCAAGTTGCAGCTCTTATGGATATGAGGCAATTACTAGACATGGTCCTTGGAAGGGAGGGTGGTTAACTTTAAAAAGATTAAGCAGATGTCATCCTTTAACTCCCTGTGGATGTGACCCTGTGCCTGACTAAATGAATGAAAATATTTATTTTTGTTAGGCAGGGATGTTGCCTTTGTGATTCATTAAAAAACAAACTGGCAAAAATAAATCTTAATGAGTTATTCCCTAATCTAGAGGAGCTTAAAGAAATTGATATTGATAGGGTCGATTTATATAAAGATAAATATAAAAAATATGATTATGAAGTACCTGTTATTGCTGTTGAAAGAATTAGGTCCGAGGAGATCATAGAATTGCCTCGCATTTCTCCAAGATTAAAAGATGATCAATTAAAGAATTGGTTTCAAAAAAACATTAGTACCATTCTGGAGAAATAATTTTTTTATGAGATCTATAAAATTACATAAACTTTTAGATTTGGTAGGAATTATTCCTTCATCAAATCTTATGGATCAAGATATCAATAATATATCTTTTAACTCTAAAGAAGTACAAAAAGGAACTTTATTTTTAGGAATGCCTGGTTTAAATGTTGATGGAGGAAAATTTTGTATTGAGGCAATTGAGAATGGCGCAGAGGCTGCCATTATTGGGCCTGCTGCAAAACAGAAAATTGGATCTATTGATCGAAAAAGGATTTTGGTTATAGAGGATAATTTAGATTATATTTTTGGTCAAATAGTCGCTGAGTTTTGGAATAGGCCTTCAAGAAAACTTAAACTTATTGGTGTTACTGGTACAAATGGAAAAACGACAATTACTTTCTTATTGGAATACCTTTTAAAAAAATTAGGAAAAAAGACTGCATTATTTGGGACCTTGTTTAATAGATGGCCTGGCTTCTCAGAAGTTGCTTCTCATACAACTGATTTCGCCGATAAACTTCAAAAGAAATTAAATGCTGCTGTTGAGGCAGAATCTGAATTCGCGATATTAGAAGTAAGTTCTCATTCTATTGCTCAAAAGAGGATATCAGGATGCGAATTTGAGGCGGCTATTTTTACTAATTTAACTCAAGATCATCTTGATTATCACTCAGATATGGAATCTTATTTTCAAACAAAAAGAAAATTGTTTTTACCCCCTTATTTAATAGAAAAGGATGGAATTTCTGTATTAAATCACGATGACCCTTGGATATCTAAATTATCATCTGATCTTGAAAAAAGATCTTCATTAGTGTCTACAAAGATTACTGAAAGTGAATTTAAAAATCATGATTTTTTTTTCGTAACAGATAAAAAATTTACTGAAAATGGCTCAACCTGCATTTTTCATACACCCAAGGAAAAAATTCAACTTTTTGTTCCACTCGTTGGAGAATTTAATTTAATGAATGCGATTCAAGCAATAACAATTTTGTATAAACTTAATTTTTCTTTAAAAGATCTATCAAAGTTAATACGATCTTTCCCTGGCGCCCCTGGGCGAATGGAGAAAATAGAAATTGATAATGATGACGTTTCAAGATCTCTTCCAACAGTAATTGTTGATTATGCCCACACTCCTGATGGATTAAAAAAAGTTTTGCAATCAATTAAAAAACTTTGTAAGGGAAAACTCATTACTGTTTTTGGCTGTGGAGGAGATCGAGATCTTGGTAAAAGGCCTTTAATGGGATCAATAGCTGAAGAGTTTTCTGATCAACTTTTTATAACTTCAGATAATCCAAGATCAGAAGAACCCCAAAAGATAGTAAATGATATTTTGATGGGTATAAAAAAAAGAGAAAAAATAACAATTGAGATTGATAGATTTAAAGCAATAAATGAATCTATTAAATTTGCCAATAAAGAAGATATTGTTTTAATTGCAGGAAAAGGACATGAAGACTACCAAATTCTCAATGATAAAGTTATTAATTTTGATGATAGAAAAATAGCTTATAAATTATTAAAAGAAAAAAGAAAATCCCAATAAAATTTCCTAATCAAATAAGAAAGATCTTTACGCAAATCACAGGAAAAGTTTCTTAGAATTGATTGAGTTATTTTTAATAAAATGAAGGGCTTAGCCTTAGTTGTAGGCGCAGGTGGAATTGGAACCCAAATAGCTAAAGATCTTAGTGAAAGTGAAAAAGATTTAGAAGTTGTTTTGTGCGGAAGAAAAAGTGAATTTAATTCTTTTTGGGAATTAGATATAGAGGATTCTCAATCCCTTTTGCAGTTGAAAAATAAAATATCAAATCAGCCTTCAAAATTAAGGCTAGTTGTTAATGCTACAGGAAGACTTCATAGTGATTCTCTTCAACCAGAAAAAAGATTACAACATCTTGATAAAAAAAATATGATGGAAAGTTTTTCAATAAACGCCTTTTCTCCTATTTTATTAGCTAAAGCGATTGAAGAATTTATACCAAAAGATTTGGATTTTAATTTTGCAAGTATAAGTGCAAGAGTTGGTAGCATTGGAGATAATCAAACTGGAGGTTGGTATTCATATAGAGCTGCAAAATCTGCGCAAAATCAGTTTTTTAAATCTTTAAGTATTGAATGGGCTAGACGTTTCCCAAAGGCTACTATCACATTGCTTCATCCAGGAACAGTAGATACTGATTTATCTAGACCTTTTCATAAATTTGTGCCAGAACATAAATTATTTAGTAAAGAAAAATCCTCCCAATTTTTGATCAATATTATTAAAAATCAATCCCCGGAATGTACTGGAAAATTTATTGCTTGGGATAGCTCAGAAATACCCTGGTAATTTTTTAATTTCTTCAGAAAGTAAATTAATCTCAGCTTCTGTAGTCATTTGATGTACGCATGCTCTAAACCATTTTGGATCTTCTAAAACTCTAATCCAAATTTTCTTTTCTCCAAGTTTATTTACAAATTTATCCTTATCTTTAATATTTTCGATATTAAAACTAACTATCCCATTTAAGTACTTTTTTTCTAAAACTAATTCAACACCCTTTAATTGATTTAATTCATCCCAAAGTTTCTCACTTAATCTTTTGATATTTTCGCTTTTTTCTTTTTCATGGCAGTCTTTATCCAAAAGATCTATAGAATTACGAAGCCCTGCAAGTAAAGGAATGCAAGATGTAGCTACTTCAAACTTCCTTGCATCATCATGAAAAAGATTATCTGAAGGCTCATAAATGCCTTGTTCTTTTTTTAATGATTTCCAACCAATTATTGTTGGATCTGTTTCATGAATAAATCTATCTGAGACATAAATGGCTCCAAGTCCTTCTGGTCCACATGCCCATTTATGAGAGGTTATTGAATATAAATCAGAATAAAAAACTTCTTTTTCAATATTTATGTGCCCAAAGGTTTGAGCACCATCAACAATTAAATAAGAATCTTCTCGATTATTTTTTAATTCGATAGAAATTTGTTTTAAAGGAATTTTATATCCAAAGTTCCATAAGATATGAGAAATAATTAGGATCTTAGTCTTACTATTTAGATTTTTCAAAATCTCTAAAATTATATTTTCGTCGTTTAGATTTTTAAATTTTTGGATCGGCAAAATTTTGAATATTAATTTATTTCTTCTGCAAAATTCTCGACTTGCAGCCACTACTCCAGGATGTTCACAGTCACTTATTAACAGCTCTTCTCCCTCTTCTACTTTTATTCCCCAAAAGGGCAAAATCATACCGGAAGAGATATTCTCGGTTAAAGCTACATTCTTTGAATTTACACCTAATTTTTGTGCAATGAGCCTTTTTGTGGTCAATATTTCTTTGTAAATAAAAGGCCACATATTGTTAGTAAATGGTCCTAAATCTTGGATAATTTCCCACGTTTTAACTATTGCTTCTAAAGAAGATTTTGGTAATGGTCCTTGACCTCCATAGTTGAAATAATACTTATTTTTTAATGCTGGTATTTGATCTCTTAGATTATTTCTCATGGCAATTTAAGTTATATTTTTAAACTCTTGAATTTTTTAAATATTGCCTACTAAAGTTACTGTTCTAAATTCTATATCCTCAATTACTTTCCAAGGTTCAGCACTCCTTTCTGCAAATTCTAAATTTTTAAATCCTAGTTCTTTAAAGTCACTTATAAAGTCTGGTTCATACCATGCTCCACTAATACATCCTGTCCATAGATCATGATCATTTTGCAATCTTAAAGGAACTTTTTTGTTAGAGACAATATCGCTAATTGCAATTCTTCCATTATCGTTTAAAACTCTTTTTATATTTCTTAGAAGGTTATTTCTAGATTCTGGACTTACCAAGTTTAAAACGCAATTACTTAAAATAATATCAACTGATTTGTCGGCGATTAATGGACTTAAATCTTTATCTAATTCATCAAGTTTTTCAATTGAACCTTCTAGAAATTCTGTATTGTTGTAACCTATATTTTTTGTAACTTCTTTAGAGGCTGATCTAGATAAAGAAAGCATATCAGGATTCTGATCAACTCCAATAACTTTCCCTTCTCTCCCAACAATTTGGGCACAAATAAAAGCATTTTTGCCGCTACCACTTCCAAGATCTAAGACTATATCATTTTTTTGAACATATTTAGTTGGATCCCCACATCCATAGTCTCTTTCTATAACCTCTTTAGGAATTGCTTCAAGTAAAACGGGATTAAACCCAACTGGTGTACAAAGACAACTTTCTTTTTCTAGTGCGGCTGAACCATATCTTTCTTGAATCGCATCTTTATGATCGAATTGATTAGATGCTTTATTAGATGTGGTTGTATTACAGCAACTTTCAGACATATTTTTTAAAGGACTCTCGATAAATATAGCCCAAAAAAAAAGCCCCTGAAAAGGGGCTTTTAATTTGTTTAATTAAATTATTTAGTGTAATTAACACCTCTATAATTTAATTCTGCTTTTTCATTACTTGAAGAAGCGTCATCCATTCTATTGGTGTATACGTTTCTTCTGTAGGTAAGTTCAACAAGTTGCTTTTTAGCAGCTTCTTTGTTTTGAACGTAGTTTTTACCTCTGTAAGTTAAAGTAGTCATGTTTCGATGTGACAACACGGCCATCCCCCGTTCCATGGTATGACTCGAACTGCGCCCTCAAATGAGGGTGAACGAAAAAGTAGCGATTGCTACCAAATAATTATAAGCGTATTTTTAACTGCATGTCTAGCTTTTACAAATAGAAACGAAGATTTAATGTTTTTTTAATTATTATCTTAGGTAAATTTTTTTATAAATAGTCTCTAAAAAGGTTTATGTTTATATTTGGTTTAATCTTCATGTAACTATTTATTTATGACAGGTTTTTTATATTTCTTGGGAAATACTTTAAGGTGGCCAGTGTTAAAGCCAAAAGAATTTTTTTCACTACATGCTTATTTTTCAATTATTTATTTGATAACTTTTACTTTGAGTAAATATGATGTAAGCCAATCAAATTTAGTTTTTACTTTAGGAATTCTTGCACCTCTTTTAATCGCTATTGGTCAAGGACTTCCAATTGATTGCCTTGATATGGAATCATCCTTGTTGAAGGAATTAAAAACTAAATAATATATATTTCAGTTAAAAATTTTTATAAAACCTGGACAACTTCGCTTATTTCAGGAATCATTTCTTTTAACTTTCTTTCAATACCCATTTTGAGAGTCATAGTGCTACTTGGGCAACTACCACATGCTCCTTGAAGTCTGACTTTGACAATTGGACCATCTATTTCTGCAATCTCAACATTACCTCCATCAGAAATTAAAAAAGGTCTTAGCTCGTCAAGGACTTTTTCTACATTTTCGTTTGTCAGAGAGAGTGTTTCAGTACTCATAATTTTGGATTAACTTTATAATAAGCCTAGAAAGAAATCTGATTAATTGCAAAAAAGATAATTTTCTGTTGTGACTTCATCTAAAAATCCCACTAATGACAATAACTACTTTGATGCAGTCTTAGTAGGAGCAGGGATAATGAGTAGTACTTTAGCCCTCCTAATTTCAGAAGTTTTACCAGATATAAAATTTCTCATTATAGAAAAATTAAATGCTCCAGGAAGTGAAAGTACTGGTGCTTTTAATAATGCAGGTACAGGACATGCGGCTAATTGCGAATTAAACTATACCCCTTTAGATGAAAAAGGAAATCTAAAAATAGATAAAGCGCTCTCAATAAATCGTTCTTTTGAAACATCCATGTCTTTATGGGCCTCATTGTATGAAGCAGGGAAGATTGATATTAACAAGTTTCTAAAATTTATTCCTCATATTAGCTTTGTTTCTGGTCAGGATAATATTTCTTTTTTAAAAAAAAGATTTCAGAAAATGTCCGAAAATCCTGAATTTATCGATATGGAATTTTCTACATCTTTTGATGAAATTTCATCATGGGCTCCTCTAATAACAAAAGATAGAAATCCATCTACTCAAATTGCTGCTACCAGAATAGGTAGGGGAACTGATATCAATTTTGAGGCTTTAACTAAAGAGTATTTGTCATTAGTTTCTTTAAACAAAAATGTTGAAATTAGATACAAAACAGAATTAGTAGATTTAAAGAAAATTGATAAAAAACAATGGGAACTAGAAATCAGTTCTGAAGGTAGAAAAACTTCAATTAGAACTGGCTACGTTTTTCTTGGTGCTGGTGGAAAAACAATTAATTATTTACAAAAATCAAAAATTCCAGAAGCAAAAAGTTATGGTGGATTTCCTGTTAGTGGGAAATGGCTTATTTGCGAGAAAAAGGATCTAACAGAAAAACATAACTCAAAAGTTTATGGTAAAGCTGATATTGGATCCCCACCAATGTCTGTGCCTCATTTAGACACCAGATGGATTGATAATAAAAAACTTCTTTTATATGGACCTTTTGCTGGATTTACAACGAAATTTCTAAAACAAAGTTCATACTTTGACTTATTTAGTTCAATTAAAAAGAATAATATTTTTTCTATGTTAGACGTTGGTTTCAAGAACAACGATTTAATTAATTACCTAATATCACAATCATTAAAGAACCATAACTCAAGAGTTGAGAATTTAAAGAATATGATGCCATCAGCTAATCCTTCTGATTGGTATTTAAAGAATGCTGGTCAAAGAGTCCAAATAATTAAAAAAACTGAAGGTGGTGGTTCTTTGAAATTTGGAACTGAGATTGTAAATTCATCTGATGGAACATTATCTGCTTTGTTGGGAGCCTCTCCGGGAGCAAGTACTGCGGTTTCAATTATGGTTGAGGTTCTAGAAAAATCTGTTTTATTTTTAAACGATAAGTATAATCTTCAGAAAAAGATAAATGACTTAATTTATCCAGAACTATCAGTCTCTGAAAATTACAGTACCTTCATAAAAGAAATTAAAAAAAGAAATAATTCCATTTTTGGTTTCCATCCATAATTCTAATTAGCTAATATTAATCAAGATGTAATAAGAGGAGAATTTTTCTTTCTATATGACTGATATATCTGTTTCAAAAATTAGAAATTTCTGCATAATCGCTCATATTGACCATGGTAAATCTACACTTGCAGATAGGTTACTTCAAGATACTGGTACTGTGCAGCAAAGGGATATGCAAGAACAATTTTTGGACAGTATGGATCTTGAAAGAGAGAGAGGAATTACTATCAAGTTACAGGCCGCTAGGATGAAATATAAAGCTGACGATTCCCAAGAATATGTTTTGAACTTAATAGATACTCCAGGGCATGTTGATTTCTCTTATGAGGTTAGTAGATCTCTTCAAGCTTGTGAAGGCGCCTTACTTGTTGTTGATGCAAGTCAAGGAGTAGAAGCTCAAACCTTAGCTAATGTTTATCTTGCCTTAGAAAATAATCTTGAAATAATTCCTGTTTTAAATAAAGTTGATTTACCAGGGGCTGATGCTGAAAAAATAAAACAAGAAATAGAGGAAATTATTGGACTTGATACATCTAATGCAATAAATTGTTCAGCAAAAACTGGAGTTGGTATTAAAGATATTTTGGAAGCAATCGTAAGAAGAGTTCCTCCTCCTCAAGATGAAATTAAACTACCTACAAAGGCACTGATCTTTGATTCTTATTATGATCCGTACAGGGGAGTTATTGTTTATTTCAGGGTGATATCTGGGTCTCTAAATAAGAGAGAAAAAATATTATTAATGGCAAGTAAGAAAAATTATGAACTAGATGAGATAGGAATAATGGCGCCTAATCAGCAGCAAGTTGATGAATTACATGCAGGAGAAGTTGGTTATTTAGCTGCCTCTATAAAATCAGTTGCTGATGCGAGAGTGGGAGATACGATTACTCTTTTAAATTCACCTGCCAATGATCCTTTGCCTGGATATAAGACAGCAAATCCTATGGTTTTTTGTGGCTTATTCCCGACTGATGCTGATCAATTTCCAGATTTAAGAGTATCACTAGAAAAATTACAATTATCTGATGCGGCTTTAAAATATGAGCCCGAAACTAGTAGCGCAATGGGATTCGGATTTAGGTGCGGATTCCTAGGACTTCTTCATATGGAGATTGTTCAAGAAAGATTAGAAAGAGAATATGACTTGGATCTAATAGTAACGGCACCATCAGTTATTTATAAAGTTAATTTAAATCAGCAGGAACATATCTTTATTGATAATCCTTCTACAATTCCTGATCCACAACTTAGAGAATCAATAGAAGAGCCTTATGTGAAAATGGAAATTTATGCTCCCAATGAATTTAATGGAACATTAATGGGTTTATGTCAGGAAAGAAGGGGAGTATTTATAGATATGAAATACATAACAACAGATCGAGTTACCTTGATTTATGAAATTCCATTAGCAGAAGTTGTTACAGATTTCTTTGATCAAATGAAAAGTAGAACCCAAGGGTATGCATCAATGGAATATCATTTGATTGGCTATAGAAAAAATGACCTTGTTAGATTAGATGTTCTAATAAATTCAGAAAGAGCAGATCCATTAACTTCTATCGTTCATAAAGATAAGGCTTATGGAATTGGCAGAAGTTTAGTTGAAAAATTAAAAGAACTTATTCCAAAACAACAATTTAAAATACCTATTCAAGCATCAATCGGTAGCAGGATTATTGCAAGTGAAAGCATAAGTGCTTTGCGAAAAGATGTTTTATCTAAATGTTATGGCGGGGATATTTCTAGGAAAAAGAAACTTTTAAAGAAACAAGCCAAAGGTAAAAAGAGGATGAAGGCAATGGGTAAAGTTGAAGTCCCTCAAGAAGCTTTTATGGCAGTCTTGAAATTAAACCAGTAATTTCTTTTAATTTAAAATTTATAGCTATTTATTTTTAAAAGAATTGGGTATATTTCATTTATATCTTCAAAAAAAGATTTTGGATATTAACTCATTTAATCGTGTTGGCGCAAATATTAGAAAAGCTGGATTTTTAATTGTACTTTTTTATCTTCTTGTTGTTTTAATAATGAAATTTTTAGAGGCCAATAATTTTTTTGGCTATTCATTTTCAATTTTAAGCAATGATATCTTTGCTCCTCCTTCTCTTAATCATTTTTGTGGCACAGATAGATTAGGAAGAGATGTTTGCTTAAGAACTTTGCAAGGATCATCATTAGCGATAGAAGTTGTATTCTTAGCTATTCTTTTTTCATTAAGTTTGGGTTTGCCATTGGGATTATTAAGTGGATATTTTGGTGGTTTTTTTGATAAATGCTTATCACTAATAATGGATACTATTTTTTCAATACCTGTAATTTTACTTTCAGTTGTTGTGGCTTTTGTATTGGGTAAGGGTATCCTTAACGCGGCTTTGGCATTGTGTATTGTTTACTCTCCTCAATATTTTAGATTAATCAGAAATCAGACAATATTGGTTAAATCCGAAACTTATGTGGAGGCAGCTCAAGTTGCAGGAGCTGATGTTAAAAAAATTATTTTTAAATATATTCTCCCAAATGTAATAACACCATTGCCTATTCTGCTTACCCTAAATGCTGCAGATGCTGTTTTGGTATTAGGAAGTTTAGGATTTTTAGGCCTTGGCGTTCCTGCAGATGTCCCAGAGTGGGGAAGTGATTTAAATCTGGCTCTTGCCGCTTTACCTACAGGTATCTGGTGGACGGCTTTGTTCCCAGGTTTGGCAATGTTTTTTTTGGTTTTAGGTCTTTCTTTTATAGGAGAGGACCTTGAAGAAATTTTTGATAGTCAAAATACTGAATAAATTTAGTTATCTGTAACAGGATCAAGATCTCCTTGATCATTCAACTTTGGATATTCTTTAGCTGATTTTTTATACACCGCAGCTAATTCTGGGTAACACCATTCAAAAAGTGTTTTTTGATATTCATCCATATTTAACCCTTCTCCATTAACGGGCAATATACCTTTATTTTTTCTTTGGCGAACAGCTTCAAATAATAATATAGAAGCAGCAACTGAAACATTCAGAGATTGAACCATACCTCTCATAGGTATAAAAATTGATTGATCAACCATTGATATAAGTTCATTACTTAGTCCCCATTTTTCTGCTCCTAAAACAAAACATGTATTTTGAGAATAATCAAAATTTCTATAATCTACTGATTCACTATTAAGAGTCGTTCCATATAATTTAAAGCCCTTATTCTTTAAATCAGATATTGCAGTGATAGTGTTTTCATGATTATTCAGTTTTACCCATTTTTGACTTCCTTGAGCGGTACTATTAAAAGTCTTAACGGCATTCTTTTTGCTAATAAAATTTGCTTCGAAAACTCCTGCCGCATCACATGTCCTTAATATCGCAGATAAATTATGTGGTTTATTGACATCCTCAACTAAAACAGTCAAGTTTTTCATTCTGCAATCTAAAACATTTTTGATTCGTTCAAATCTTCTCGGCAAAATTGACATTTATGATTTTTTCACACTTTTAAATTATATTCAAAAAATATTGATTACCTATTAAATCTCTTGGTTTATAATATTTTGGTAGTTTAAATTAACTCAATGGCATACATAGAATGGGACTATACATTAATAACAAGTATGGTAGAAAAACAAGGATGGGATTTACCTGATCGTGAATCGGAAGAATGGAATAAATTTAACGATGAATTAGGAGAAAAAATGCGAGGTGTTGGACTTATTTTTGAAAAATATTGTAAATTTACTCCTGACGTAGGAGAAGGAGTTCATCTTCTAGATGACTGATCATAAATAGTTTTAAACCATTGATGTATCCCTTAATCAATGGCTTATTAATTTATAAGATAATGTAATTTCAATAAATTAGAACTGGAAATTATTAAGGCTTTATAAAGTTTGTACTTTTTAAAGCTTCTTACTAATAGATAATTTTCTTTTTATCTCACAAAAAAGTTATTTAAATTCTATATTTGTATAAAAATATGAAAAATAAATTAACTTTTTTATTCGATGGTGGTTGTCCACTTTGTTTGAGAGAAACAAATTTTCTAAAAAAGAGAGATATCTCAAATCAAATTGCATTTATAGATATTAATAGTAAGGAATATGACAAAAGAATGTTTAATGACATTTCATATCCAGAAGCTATGTCAAACCTGCATGGGATTATGGAAAATGGTGAAATTATTAGGGGACTAGATGTACTTGCATATTCTTATGAATTAGTTGGTTTAGGTTGGGTTTATTATCCTTTGAAGATTAAATTTTTATCACCTATATTAAGACTGGCATACAGATATTGGGCAAAATATAGACTTCAAATTACAGGTAGATCCAATATTGAAAAACTTTGTACCTCCCAATGTGAGAAATAAATATGGAAAATATCGATATAGACAGAATAATAGAAATGTGTTGGGAAGATAGAACACCCTTCGAAGCTATCGAGTACCAATTTGGTTTGAAAGAGGAAGATGCGATAAAAATTATGCGTCAAAATCTTAAACCCAAATCCTTCAAAGTCTGGAGAAAGAGAGTTTCGGGAAGAAATACAAAACATATGGCGCTTAAAGATTCAACTAGATTTAAATCTACTCATAAAAGAAAATTATAAATTTTGAAAAATCTTTCTACTAAAACTTGTCCTGTTTGCAATAGGCCTTTCGAGTGGCGTAAAAAATGGAAAAACTGTTGGGATGATGTTATCTACTGTTCAAAAAGATGTAGTAACAGGAAGTCGCAAAGATGAAACAAGTTTCAATTATTTTCCCGAATCAACTTTTTAGAGAAAGCCCAATCTTGAAAATTAATTGTCAAATTTTAATTTTGGAAGACTCATTATTTTTTGGAAATGATAAATTTCATAAATTAATTAACCATAAAAACAAGTTAGTTTTCCATAGAGCATCTATGCTGGCTTATAAAAAATATTTAGAAATATCTGGCTTTAAAGTTTTATATATCGAAAACAAGAACAACATTTCTACGGTTGGCTACTTATCGGAATTTATTAAAGATAAATATCAGAAAATAAATCTCATTGATCCTCATGATTTTTTAATAATGAAAAGGATTAATAATTTTGTTGAAAGTAATAATTTAGCTTTAAATATTTTGCCTTCTCCGATGTTTATGAGCAGCGAAGAGTTAAAAGAATTATTTGAATCAAATACAAAAAAACCTCTTATGGGGAGATTTTATGAAAATCAAAGAAAGAGCCAAAAGATATTAGTTAATTTGGATGGCACACCTGAAGGCGGTAAGTGGAGTTTCGATGAGATGAATAGAAAAAAATTACCCAAAAAGATAAGCATACCTGATACACCCAAATTACCAAAAAATAAATTTGTAATTCATGCCGAAAAATCATTGGCCAATTTAGATATTGATTTTATTGGAGAAAGTAATAACTTTTTATATCCAACTAATTTTGATGAAGCAGATAAATGGTTAAATGATTTTTTTAAACATAGATTTTTCTTGTTTGGAGATTATGAAGATGCTATTTCTAAAGAAAATTCTTTTTTATGGCATAGTTTACTTTCTCCTCTTTTAAATAGTGGCTTACTAACGCCAAATGAAGTAGTAAATAAAGCATTGCTTTATGCCAAAAATAATAATGTTCCAATTAACTCTTTAGAGGGTTTTATTCGTCAAATTATTGGATGGAGAGAATTTATTTGCCTTGTCTATAAGAAGTATGGAACAAAAATGAGAAATAGTAATTTTTGGAATTTTGAAGATAAGCCAATTCCAAAATCTTTTTATCAAGGAAATACAGGAATTGAACCAGTAGACATTGTTATAAAAAATATTATTAAATTTGGTTATTGCCATCATATTGAGCGGCTAATGATTGTTGGCAACTTTATGCTTCTATGTAGAATTCACCCCAACCAAGTTTATAAATGGTTTATGGAAATGTTTATTGATTCCTATGATTGGGTTATGGTCCCAAATGTTTACGGAATGAGTCAGTTTAGTGATGGAGGTATCTTTTCAACAAAGCCATATATATCAAGCTCTAATTATGTAAAAAAAATGTCTAATTTTAAAAGTGGCCCATGGTGTTAAATATGGGATGGCTTATTTTGGAAATTCATTAAAGATAATGAAAGCTTTTTTAGAAAGCAATATCGTCTGGCAATGTTAACCAGAAATCTCGATAAAATGTCAGAGGAAAAATTAAATAATCACTTAAAAACCGCCGATGATTTTTTAAAAGATATTCAATAAATTAAGAGTAATAACCTCATTTGTCTTTGAAAAATTAAAAGAATATTATGTTATGAAGAAATATTAAGTGCGAATGTTATTTTAGGTTAAATAGATTTTTTAATGAAGATTGGGACACTTTTTTTAAAAAGTAATTTGACGGGTATCATCACTTTTTCTGAATTGGATTGGATAACTACCCATCAATCTAATTTCACAAGGCTGGAGGAATCCATAGCAATTAAATTAGGCAGAATGCTTGATGCAGGATCTATCAATATTGGTTGCCGTTTGAAATCCTAATTAAGTTTTTATTTTACTAATGAAGTATCAAAAAGGAAAAAAAATATTTTTTCGTGAAAGAATCCATTCTTTAAATATCTTTCTTTTTTTAGGATTTAATATGTCACTTATTTCTATTTTGGGTTTTATTTGGTTAAATTCTGCAATTGAAAAAGTAGTTTAAATTTTTGAATTTTTTGTATATTAAAGTTATCTTTAAAAATTAATTATATTTTGAGCATAGGATATTTACAAAGAAAGGCAGCTTGGGAAATTTTATTAAAAGTTAGTTCTGGTGATTTTTCTGATCATGCTCTTGAAAAGGTTTTAAAAAATTATCAATTTAATCCTCTTGATATAGCTTTTATTACGGAATTATCTTTTGGATGCATAAGGTATAGAAAATTTCTTGATCTTTGGACGGATCATACATCAAAAATTCCTCATAAAAAGCAGCCTCCAAAGTTAAGATGGCTTCTACATATAGGTTTATATCAACTATTAAAAATGGATAAAATTCCATTTCCTGCTGCTATTTCTACCACTGTAGAAGTAGCTAAAAAAACTGATTTAAAAGGTTTAGCTGGAACAGTAAATGCGATATTGAGAAATGCATCAAGAAAATTAGAACAAAAAATTTTTCCGGAATTATCTTCTGATAGAAAAGAAAAAATTTCATATCTTGAATCATTTCCATTATGGCTTGTGAAGGATCTTTATAAATGGGTCGGCAATAGCGAGGGTGAAAATATCATTAAGGCATTTAATAAAAAACCATTAATTGATTTGAGAATTAACAAATTAAAAACTAATTTAGATAACTTTTTGAAAGTACTTCATGAAAATAAAATTGATGCTGAAATTATTAAAGATTTACATAATGGAATTACTTTAAAATCTAATCCAAGATCTATAAAAAATTTACCAGGATATAGTGATGGACTTTGGACAATTCAAGATAGATCTTCTCAGTGGATAGCACCTCTCTTAAATCCAAAAGAAGGTGAAAAGATTTTAGATGCTTGTGCAGCTCCAGGAACTAAGTCTACCCATCTTGCAGAATTAACAAATGATAGTGCTGAAATCATTGCAGTAGATAGATCTGCAAAAAGATTGAAAATATTGCAATCTAATTTAGAAAGGTTAAATTTAACATCTGTTAATACCCTTAAGGCTGATGCTACGAGTTTGATTGAATTAAATCCTAACTTTATATCTTATTTTGATAAGATTTTATTAGATGCTCCATGTTCAGGCATTGGAACTCTTTCTAGGAATCCAGATTCTAGATGGTCTTTAAGTAAAGAAAAAATAAAATCTTTAACTTTATTACAGGAAAAACTTTTGGAGAGTATTTTCCCTCTTTTGAAAAAAGATGGCACTTTAGTTTATTCAACTTGTACTATTTGTCCTGATGAAAATAATCTATTAATTGAACGATTTATTGAAAAAAACAAAACTTTAAAATTGGTTACCCAAAAGCAAATTTTACCTAGCTTGGATTATCCTGGTGATGGATTTTATTCTGCAATAATTTCTTATAAATCTTAAAAATATTACTTATTTTTTAATTGGAATTTTATAAATTTCAGATATGAATTTCTTCCATAAATAAGCTGCATTTCCACTAGATAAATCAGATTCCTTGTTATCGTCGTAACCTATCCAGATCCCTGTTGTAAGGTTATCTATAGAACCAATAAACCAGAGATCTTTATTTCCATCAGATGTTCCTGTTTTCCCATAAATTTTCTTTCCTTTTATAGAGGCTGCTTTTGAAGTGCCTTCTTTTACAGATTTTTCAAGAAGTTTATTTATTTTCTTGTTTATTTTTAAATCTAATATTTTCTTGGAAATAGATTTGTTTTCCCAAATAGGTTCTTTTTTAAATGATTCTATTTTTTCTATAATTTCAGGCTTTTGAATCTTCCCATTATTGTTTATTGCAGAATATGCATTTGTGATGTTTAAAAGATTATCTCCGTAGGAGCCAATAGCTAATGATGGGAATTCCTCAAACTCTTGCTTGTAACCTAGTCCAAATGAATTAGCTAAATTAATAATATTTTTTAAGCCGATTTTTTTTGTTATTGATATAGGAACGATATTTGATGAACTTTTAAATGATTCAATCAAAGATATTGAACCTCTATAGTCTTCTGAAAAATTTTTTGGGCAATAACTTTCCCAGCATATTGGTAAGTCTTCAAATTTATCGCTTAATTTTATTCCTTCAATTAATGCAGCAGCATAAGGGATTATTTTAAAAGTAGAACCTAAAGGTCTTAAAGATGAAATCACTCTATTGTATTCATTAATTGATGGATTTTTGCTGGTTATCATCGTCCTGATTAGACCTGTGTTTGATTCGATTGATAACAATGCCATCTCAATTTCTTTAGGCCCAGCATATCTTGATATTTTTTGACCCTTTTCTTGCCAATCTTTGTTGATAGAAGATTTAATTCTTAAAAATTTATAATCATTTTTACTTCCAATTCTTTTATCTGCTTCCTGAAGAATAAAGCTTATTAGTAATTTATCATCTAAGAAATTATCAGCTGTTTGATAATTTAATTTTATTTTTTCTTTAATAGCCTTATTCTTATTTACAAGAGAAATATATCCATCAACATACATTGATTCAAGAACTTTATTTCTATTTTTTATAGCTAGTTCTAAATTTTGATAAGGTGAATAAATTGATGGAGCTGGAGCTAGTCCTGCAATTAATGCGATCTCTGATAATGTCAATTCTTCTATAAATTTACCAAAATAAACTTGAGCAGCCTCATCTATCCCGTATGCTCCTGATCCTAGATAAATATTATTTAAATATAATTTTAAAATTTGATTTTTGTCATATCTAAATTCAAGTATGAGTGATATAAATATTTCTTTGATTTTTCTTTGAAAACTTAAATCATTATTTAGAAAAAGTAATCTAGCAACTTGTTGTGTAATCGTACTTCCTCCCTCTTTAACATAACCACTTCTAATATTTTGAATAAGGGCACGTGAAATACTTTTTAAATCTATTCCGTTATGTTTATAAAATCTTTTATCCTCAGAAGATATAAAAGAATGTTTGAGAAAAAATGGAATTTTATGATAACTATTATCTATTTCAAATTTCCGGCTTAATTTGCTTAGTATCTTATTATCAGAAGATGATATTACATAAGAATATTTGGTTCTCCGAAACTTTTCATTTTCAGATATGTCAAATTTTAAAGTACTAAATATTAGACTAAAAAAATAAAAAGATATTCCAGAAAAAATTAATATTGGAATTATTAAAACAAAAGATTTGAATTTAATCTTTTGCACCTTAAGCAATTAAAAAACTATGTCCTATCGCTAAAGCTGTAACTAGCATCCCAGTTATAAGGAAGGGTTGGGCACTTGCTTGATATTTGACATCAAACTTTAGAGGATCTCTTAGTAACCACATATCTTGAAATGTAATTTGTGGAATTACCAATAAAACCAAAATTACAGAGGCTAAATGTTGACCAATAATGACTAATACTACCACCATTGCTAATTGAAAAATGTCAATCAGTCCTGCACTTATTCTACTTGCATTTTTAATTCCAAATACTACTGGTAGAGAATTTAAGCCTAGCTTTGAGTCTCCTTCCACACTTTTGAAATCATTAATCACAGCGATTCCTAGTCCAGAGAGGCTATAAGCAAGTGTTAGTATCGACGTGACGATAGTTAATTTCCCAAACAATGCTTGTCCTGCCCACCATGGTAAAGCTATATAAGATGCACCTAATGCATAATTTCCAAGCCAACCATTCTGTTTTAATTTGAGTGGTGGAGCAGAATATATATAACTAACAAAGGAACCTCCTAATGCCAAAAGTAAGACGGAGGGGAAGCTATGCTTAGCATATAAATCTAATAGAAAAGCAACTATTAAACCGGCTATAAGTAATACCCAGATTTGTATTTTTACATCTTTAATTGAAATTTTCCCAGAAGGAATTGGTCTATTAGGTTCATTAATTGCATCAATTTCTTTATCAAAAAAATCATTTATGGTTTGGGTATATCCAGCCAGAAGAGGTCCACTCATCAACATACATGCTAATGAAGCTAGAACATTACTAAAAGTCCATTCAAAATGACCACTTGCAGCTGCTCCACAAATAACTCCCCATATCAAAGGGATCCACGTTATGGGTTTCATTAACTGTATACGGAGTTTCCATATACTTGATGTTTCAGAGGCACCCTTAATTCCTAATAGTTGTTTTGGATCATTCACTTTATTCTTTAACCTTTCTCAATTTCTTCTGGGAAAAACCAATTTTGATCACCATTCTGAAATTTTGCGGTGATTCCAATACTTCTGCCGTCTGTCATTTTATAGCCTGTTATTACGGCTTTAGGATTTGAGGATATTTGATCGATTAATTTAGCTGGTAGTCTATCTTTTACTTTGTTAATGTTAATTTTGATTTTACTACCGATTTTGGGTAATAATTTTGTTTCAGCCATAAGAGGTAAAATGGAAGCTATTATGCAAGATTAACAGCATTTGGACAATTTTTACTAAAATGGTAGCTCTTCGTTTAATTCCTTGTTTAGATGTCGCCAATGGCAGAGTAGTTAAAGGTGTAAATTTTGTTAACTTGAGAGACTCAGGCGATCCTGTTGAGTTGGCTTATAGGTATTCTGAGGAGGGCGCAGATGAATTAGTTTTTTTAGATATTAGAGCAAGTGTAGAAAATAGGAATACATTAGTTGACCTTGTTTCTAGGACAGCAAAATCAGTAAAAATCCCTTTTACAGTAGGTGGAGGCATAGATTCTGTTTCTTCTATTAATGATCTTTTAAGAGCAGGAGCCGATAAAGTGAGTTTGAATTCCTCTGCCGTAAGAAATCCTGATTTAATTTCTGAAAGTTCTCTAGAATTTGGCACTCAATGCATCGTGATAGCAATTGATGCTAGGAGAAAAGTTAATAAGGTTGATGAATGGGAGGTATATGTAAAAGGCGGACGAGAAAATACTGGAATAGATGTGTTAAGTTGGGCTAAGAACGTTGAGGAATTAGGAGCTGGGGAAATATTGTTAACTTCAATGGATGGTGATGGAACTCAGAATGGATATGATTTACATTTAACAGAATCTGTTGCCAATATTGTTAACATCCCAGTGATTGCTTCTGGAGGAGCGGGTTGTTTAGAAGATATCTATGATGTCTTCAATGAAGGGAGAGCATCTGCTGCACTTTTAGCATCATTACTTCATGATAAGAAACTTTCTTTAAGAGAAATAAAGACTTTCCTTCTCGAAAAAAAACTTCCAATTAGACCATATGAACAAAAAATTTAATTTAATACCAAAAAGAAATAAGTTAAAAATTTAAAAATGAAATTCACAAAAACTATTGAAGTCAAAAATATATTTAATAAAATTTCTTATAAATATGATTTTTTAAATAATCTATTAAGTTTTGGGCTGCATAGATTATGGAAAAGGAAATTAGTTAATTTATTAGAACCTTTAAATGGTGAAGACTGGGCGGATTTATGCTGTGGAACTGGAGATTTAGCATTCTTGATTTCTGAGAGAGTTAGTCCAAGGGGTTCAATTACTGGGATTGACAGTGCAGAGGATATCTTAAATATTGCAAAAAAAAAATCAGAGCTTAAAAAAAATAAATTTATTAAGTGGAAAATTAAAGATGTATTAGAAATTAATGATTTTTCAAAAAATTTTGATGGGATTTGCATGTCATATGGACTTAGAAACTTGAATAATGTTGAAGAAGGAATAAAAAAAGTTTTTGATCTATTAAAGGATAAGGGAAGGGCAGGATTTTTGGATTTTAATCACTCAACAAGAAATTCTTTATCCAATATTTTTCAGAAAATTTATTTGAGATTAATTGTAGTAACTATTTCGCGGCTTTTTAATTTAGGTCCAGAATACGCATATATTGAAAAAAGTATTAGTAATTTTCCAAAGAAAAATGAGCTCATAAATATTGCTAAGGAAGTTGGATTTAAAAAAGCTGAATATAGAACTATTTGGGGGGGGCAAATGGGAATACTAATTTTAACTAAATAAGGAATTTAGTTTTTTATTTTTCTCCAACAAAAAGAACACTTTCCCCATCTTTTGATTTCGCCCTCAGGAGTAGGGGAATTACAAAGATTACAAATGCACATATTATTTTGATTGATTCTGCTTGGATGATTTGCCCAAACTATCTTTGCATTAGTATCTTTGATATTTTTATTTTTAATTTCATAATTTTGCATTATTTTTATTTCATTCAAAGTTATTCCAATTTTCTCGATTCTCTCTTTTAATTTATGCTTGTTATAGATTAAAGCTTGGCGCCACTGGGGATGATTTACTGCAATAGTAAGTATTTTTTTTTCAATATTTAATGGTTTGCATTCTTGAAATAGTTCTAAGCCGATTAGGTTCTTCCAGTTTTCGTTGATTTTAGAGAGTTTATCTAAGTCTCCGCAAGATTTTTTGAAATTATCAAGACAATTTTTTAGTGGATATGGATTCCTTCTATTCAATATTGGCAAATACTTTTTGTCCAATTTGTAAAATTTACTTATTAAGACTAAAGTTAATCTAATCTTTTAAAAGATGCTCGTTGTTTTAATAAAGAATTTGTGAAAGTTATTGGACCTGCAGCTAAGACAGTTTTTTATTTAAAAAAAATTCAGAGTCAACATCCAACCTGGACACTTCATTACAAAATAAAATGTAAAAGTACCGAAAATGAGCTAACAAACTTACTTGAATATTCTGAAATAAAGAAAAACCAGCCAGTAGCAATAATCGCAAGAGAACAGCTCTCAGGGGTTGGCCAAAATTCAAAAACTTGGGTTTCTCCAAAAGGCGGGATTTGGTTAAGTGCAGCTTACCCAATATTTTCAAAAGAATTTGAATATCAAATATTTAATTTGTCTTTAGGTATTAAGTTATGTGAAATGCTTAGACAAGAGAATATAAATGTTTGTTTGAAATGGCCAAATGATATTTTTTTTGGTTCAAAAAAGTTGATTGGATTTTTACCAAGGGTGATAACAAGAGGCAAAAAAATTATCTATTTAAGATTAGGACTTGGCATGAATTTTTTAAATTACACCCCATCAGAAGGTATTTCATTATCAAAAGTACTTCAAACTAAGAATATTAATCAACATTATTGGACAGCCAAAGTTCTTAAAGCTTTTTATGATTCAATCGAATGTAATAAGAAAAAAGAATATGTAATTAAATCTGCAAATAAGTTTCTTACTAAAAGTTTTTTACCTAGTGGTTATTGTCCTGATTCATGGAAAATTAAAGATATTGATTCGAATGGGAATTTAAGAATTGAAAATGAAACTCAACTGAAGGTAATTAGAAGGTTTTGAATTTAATTAACTTTTAATTCAACTATTCTTCCATCCTTAAATTTGGCTATTTTTTTTGCGCGATTTGCAACTTCATCTTCATGCGTAACTAAAACTATAGTTATTCCAGATTCATGCAGTTTGTCAAAAAGATCTAATACATCTTCGGTGGTTTTCGAATCTAATGCTCCAGTAGGTTCGTCTGCCAACAAAATTGCGGGGTTATTGATAATAGCCCTCGCAATAGCAACTCGTTGTTGTTGACCTCCGGATAATTGGTTTGGGCGATTATTCATTCTTTCTGAAAGGCCAACTTTTTTTAAAGCATTCTTACCTCGCTCTAATCTTTGCTCAGGCTCAACACCTGCATAAATCATTGGCAAAGTTACGTTTTCAAGTGCAGTTGCGTCTGAAAGAAGATGAAATTGTTGAAAAACGAAGCCTAATTTTTGGTTACGTATTTCCGCTAACTCATCATCAGATAAATTCTCAACAGGGATACCATTTAATTTATAAACACCTTCAGATGGTCTATCTAGACATCCAATAATATTCATAGCTGTACTTTTGCCTGAGCCACTAGCTCCCATTACAGCTAAATAATCACCTTTATAAATTTCTAAATTTATGCTATCTAAGGCTTTAACAGTTAGATCATCTTTACCATATGTTTTAGATATGCTTTCTAAACTTGCGACTTTCTTAGACATTTATTGAAAAATTACTCTAGGAAATATTATTTGCTGTAGCAATAATATCTTGTAAGAAAGGAGTTTCTGAAACTGCTGTATTAGCTAATTTAAAAAGAGGGTTAGAAAGGATTCCTCCGAGAGCTGTTACAGCCACACAAGTATAAAGTGCAATCCTCAATGGAGGTAGTCCTTCGATGCCCCAGTTTATTTCTGGATATGATTTGACTATTTCTGAAGCTTCCTGTGGTTCTTTGACTACCATCATTTTTATAACTGAAATGTAGTAATAAATGGATATAACTGAAGTTACTAATCCAATTATTACTAATAAATATTGATGACTAGCCCAACCTGCAAAGAACAAATATATCTTTCCAAAAAATCCTAACATTGGAGGTAAACCTCCAAGAGAAAGAAGACAAAGGCTCAAGCCTAATGTGATGAGAGGATCTTTTTGGTAAAGTCCTGAGTAATCAAGAATTCTGTCAGAGCCAGTTCTTAGTGAGAAAAGTATTACGCATGAAAATGCCCCTAAATTCATAAACAAATATGTCGCTAAATATAATACGGCAGCTGATAAACCATCTTGTGTACCAGACACTATTCCAATCATTACAAATCCAGCTTGTCCAATAGAACTGTAAGCTAACATCCTTTTCATTGAGGTTTGAGCTAGAGCTACAACATTTCCTAAAGCCATGCTCAATATGGCCAAAATGGTAAATAAAAGTTTCCATTCTTCATCGAAAGAAGAGAAAGTAGTGCTCAAAATTCTTATCGCAAATGCAAATCCTGCTGTCTTTGAACCAACAGATAAAAATGCTACTACAGGCGTAGGTGATCCCTCATACACATCAGGTGTCCATTGATGAAAGGGAACAGCAGCGATTTTAAATGCAACAGTTGATAATACAAATACAAGAGCCAGAGAAGTAATGTATGTTGGCTTATTAATAATCTCTAAACCAATTGTCGTTAAGTTTGTTGAACCACTTAATCCATAAAGAAAAGAAGAGCCATACAAGTAGACTGCAGCCGCAGCTGATCCAACAAGTAGATATTTTAAAGCTGCCTCTGAACTTCTTGGATCTCTTTTCAGATAACCTGATAGTAAATAGCTCGCTACCGATAAAGTCTCTAGAGAAATAAATACACTAATAAGGTCAGTAGATCCACACAAAAGCATTGCACCAAGAGTCGCTGAAAGAACTATCGCTGCAAATTCTCCAATAGGGCTACCACTTTGTTCTGTATAACGCCAACTTATAAGTAAAGAAATTAAAGTTGATAAAGATATTATTGCTCGAAATGCAATTGCTAAATTATCAGAATTAAAGGAGCCAAGAAATGCACTTTCTACTGGATTACTCCATTGCAATGCCAAACTAACAAGAGAGCTTCCAATTGATAAATAGCAAATTATTGGTGCCCATTTTGATGCAGTTTTTTCTCCAGCTAAATCTACAAGAAGTGTTCCAACAATACCTAGTAAAATAAAAGCCTCTGGAATAATGGCTTGAGCATTTAAATTAATTGTAAAGATTTCGTTGGGCACTTTATTAAATTGGATTAAATTAGATGTTTGATTGTAAGGGTCTAAGAGTTAATCTTAACTTGATTATAATTTGTGGGTATGATTTTTGAAATTTTCAGAAGAAATTACTTGAAAAAGCTTCAAATAATCATAATATGCCTTAACTGAACAAAAACACCAATTTTGAAATAAACCTTGGATCACACACTTGTTATTGTTGAAAGTCCCACCAAAGCAAAAACTATAAGAAAGTTTTTGCCCTCTAATTATGAAGTTCTCGCTTCAATGGGACACGTTAGAGATCTTCCAAAAGGAGCTGCTGAAATACCTGCTGCGGTTAAAAAGGAAAAATGGTCAAGGATAGGGGTTAATACAACAGAGGATTTTGAACCACTTTATATAGTTCCAAAAGATAAGAAAAAGGTTGTCAAAGAGTTGAAAGATGCATTGAAAGGCGCTTCCCAGCTATTACTGGCAACTGATGAAGATAGAGAGGGAGAGAGTATTAGCTGGCATCTCCTGCAAATACTTAAGCCTAAAATACCAACTAAGAGAATGGTTTTTCATGAAATTACGAAGAAGGCAATTAATAAAGCTTTAGACCAAACAAGAGAAATTGATATGGAACTTGTCCAGGCTCAAGAAACAAGAAGAATCTTGGACAGGCTTTTTGGATATGAATTATCTCCTTTACTTTGGAAGAAGGTAGCCCCCCGACTATCTGCTGGTCGTGTTCAATCAGTTTCTGTAAGACTTCTTGTGAGGAGAGAGAGAGAAAGAAGATCCTTTAAAAAAGCAAGTTACTGGGGGATTAAAGCTTCCTTAGTAAAAGATAATATTACTTTCGAAACTAAATTATTCAGTTTAAACGGTCAAAGAATTTCTAATGGTTCCGATTTCGATGAACAGACCGGCAAATTAAAAGAAGGAAATAAATCTTTAATAATTGGAGAAGAAAAAGTAAATGATTTATTGAAGACTTTTTCCTCAGAGGCTTGGTTAGTCTCAAAAATCGAAAAAAAGCCATCCACTCGTAAGCCAGTTCCTCCATTTACAACTAGCACATTACAACAAGAAGCAAATAGGAAGCTTCGTTTGTCTGCAAGAGAAACTATGAGATGTGCACAAGGGCTATATGAGAGAGGTTTCATAACATATATGAGAACTGATTCAGTTCATCTCTCCGAACAAGCTACAAGAGCTGCTAGAGAATGTGTCAGTTCTATGTATGGAAAAGAATATTTATCTAACTCACCAAGACAATTTAATTCAACTGCAAGAAATGCTCAAGAAGCACACGAAGCTATTAGGCCGGCAGGAGAGATATTTAAAACACCAAAGGAAACTAATCTAACTGGTAGAGACTTATCACTTTACGATTTAATTTGGAAAAGAACTGTAGCTAGTCAAATGGCGGAAGCTAGGTTAACAATGATTAATGCTGAAATTAGCGTAGGGGATGGATTATTTAAATCAAGCGGAAAAAGTATTGATTTCGCAGGATTCTTCAGAGCTTATGTCGAGGGAAGTGATGACCCAAGTTCATCCCTTGAACAACAAGAAATTATTCTCCCAAACTTAACAACTGGAACATGTCTTGAAGTTACTAATAAGGAATCTACTTTTCATGAAACTAAACCTCCTGCAAGATATACAGAAGCCGCGTTAGTTAAAGTTCTTGAAAAAGAAGGGATTGGAAGACCTTCTACCTATGCCAGCATTATCGGGACCATAGTTGATAGAGGTTATGCGAATATATCTTCCAATACTTTGGCTCCAACTTTTACAGCTTTTGCTGTTACTGCTCTATTAGAAGAACATTTTCCTGATCTTGTTGATACTACTTTTACTGCAAAAATGGAATCATCATTGGATGAAATATCTTCAGGCAATCTTGAGTGGCTACCATACCTCGAAACTTTTTATAAAGGTAAAAATGGCTTGGAGGTAAAGGTTCAGAAAACAGAGGGTGATATTGATGGTAAAGCTTATAGACAAGTTGATTTCGAAGACCTTCCTTGCGTAGTCAGAATAGGCTCTAATGGACCTTGGCTAGAGGGTACAAAAATTGATGAATCTGGTAATGAAATTCAGGCTAAAGGTAATCTTCCAATGGATATTACTCCTGGAGATTTAGACATAAAACAAGTTGATCAAATCTTAAGCGGCCCATCGGATCTTGGAACTGATCCAAAAACTGGGGAAAAAGTCTTTTTAAGATTTGGCCCTTATGGACCTTACGTTCAATTGGGAAATAATGATCAAGATAAAGCTAAACCAAGGAGAGCTTCATTACCCAAAGAGTTGAAAACTGATGATCTAACCCTAGATGAGGCTCTTGTACTTTTAAGTTTGCCTAGATTGTTAGGAGTCCATCCTGAAGGAGGAGTTGTTGAGGCTGATAGAGGAAGATTTGGCCCGTATATCAAATGGATTAAAAATGAAAATGAATCTGAAAACAGATCCTTAAAGAAAGAGGATGATGTTTTTACAGTTGATATAGAACGAGCATTAGAAATTCTTGCGATGCCAAAAATGGGTAGAGGTGGTCAAGAGGTACTTAAAGACTTTGGAAAACCAAAAGAATTTAAAGAAAAAATTCAAATATTAAATGGAAGATATGGCGTCTATTTAAAATGTGGTAAAACTAATGTTTCGATTGCCAAAGATACTGACATAGAAAAATTTACCATAGATGATGCAGTATCCCTTTTAGAAGAAAAACTAAAAGATAAAAAAGGCGCAATTTTAAAAAAAACAAAGATTAGTAATAAAAAAACTGTAAGGAAAAAGAAAAGTTAGAAAAAATATGATTTTTAAAAAAAAAGAATTTTTTTTATTAATTTTTTTAATTTTCTTGCAATCATGCTCTGGAGGGAGGATTGGAAATTTTCTTGAAAGTAGTTTTAATGATTTAGA
>QCBV01000010.1 GCA_003279015.1 Prochlorococcus sp. AG-347-J19
AAAGTGGGAATCAAATGGCATGGAAACTGCTGGCAGCAATGAAATATCTAGCAAAAATCAAAATTCTAATAAAATAAATAAATTTACTGAAAACCCAAAATTACCCCTACCTTATATTAAAAATTTAAGAAAGTGGATTAACAACGATAAAAAAGCTAGTTAGCTTTTACATCATACCCGGCATTCCCATGCCACCCATTCCCGGCATTCCCATGCCACCCATTCCCGGCATTCCCATGCCACCCATACCCGGCATTCCCATGCCACCCATTCCCGGCATTCCCATGCCACCCATTCCTCCCATTGGATCTCCACCTGGTCCTCCAGGGGCTGCGGCTTCAGGCTCTGGAATGTCTGCCATCGCAACTTCTGTTGTGAGGAGCATAGCTGCAATAGATACTGAATCTTGAAGAGCTAATCTTATTACTTTGGTTGGATCTAATATTCCTGAATCTTTTAAATCCTCATATTTCCCTGAATTAGCATTAAAGCCTTTGTTAAGTCTTTTAATTTCAGCGACAACTATATCTCCATTAAAACCAGCATTTTTTGCTATTTGTTTGGTGGGTTCCAAAAGGGCTTCCTTGACTATATTTATCCCTGTTCTTAAATCATCTGAAGATGTTTCACTTAAATTTAAAAGTTCATCTGATATTTCAATTAAAGTTTGTCCTCCTCCAGAAACAACACCCTCTTCAATAGCAGCTTTCGTAGCATTAAGGGAATCTTCGATTCTCAACTTTTTATGCTTCATCTCTGTTTCGGTAGCAGCTCCTACTTTGATAAGAGCTACTCCTCCCGCTAGTTTGGCTATCCTTTCATTGATTTTATCCTGATCATACTCAGATTCAGTTATATTAACTTCTCTCTTTAATTTCTCTACTCTCGCTTTAACTAAATCTTTAGTGTCTTCGAAGGCAACAATTGTAGTTTTATCCTTTGTGATAGTAATTTTTTTTGCTTTTCCTAAATCATTAATCGATACTTTATCAAGTGTCATCGATTTATCTTCGCTAATTAACTTAGCTCCTGTAAGAATTGCAATATCTTCGAGGGCAGCTTTTCTTCTCTCACCAAATAAAGGAGCTCTTACGGAAGCAACATTTAAAACCCCACTATTCTTATTTAAAACCAGAGTGGTTAAAGCCTCTCCTTCGATATCTTCAGCAAGAATTAGAAAAGGTGAGCCTGACTTCTGAATTTCTTCAAGTATTGGAACTAGATCAACTAAAGTTGAGACTTTTTGATCAGTTATTAATATTTTAGGATTTTCAAGTTCACAAACTTGTCTTTCTTGGTCTGTTACGAAATATGGAGAACTATAACCTCTATCAAAAGACATACCTTCAGTTATATCTAATTCTGTTTCTAGTGATTGAGATTCTTCGACAGTTATTACACCATCTGAAGTGACAATATCCATTGCTTTCGAAATTATAGATCCAATTTCTTCATCACCTCCAGCACTAACTGTTGCAACTTTTTGGATATCAGAACCACTTAATGAAATACTTCTGGAACTTAATTTTTTTAAGACAAAAGCTAGGCCTGCCTCCATGCCTTTTTTTAACTCCACAGGGTTGGCCCCAGAAGCAATATTTTTTAATCCCTCCTGAACCATCTTCTGAGCCAAAATGGTTGCTGTTGTTGTTCCGTCACCGGCACTCTCTTTTGTCTTGGATGCAACTTGTTCTATTAATTTCGCACCTAAATTAGAAATAGGGTTTTCAATCTCGATCTCTTTAGCAACTGTAGATCCATCTCTTACTATATCAGGTGAACCAAATTTCTTTCCTATTACAACGTTTTTTGCCTTCGGCCCAATAGTAACCTTTACCGCATTAGCTACGAAATTCACACCTTTTTCTAGAGCTTCTCTTGATTCATTAGAAAAACTTAACTGTTTAGCCATGTTTACTCGATCATTTATCTTATTCTAATCTCCCATAGAATCATTTTTAAGGGATATTTAATTAAGTGGGGAAAGCCGAATTTCTTTTAATAGGACATACAAATTTACTCAAATAAGAGTATCTTTAAGTTATGGAAGAAACAAATAATCTTATTTTTACTCTTACCGCAATCCTTGCGATTGCTATGACACTAATATACTTTCCTTTAAGATTTTTCTTAACATTAACTGCTAGAAGTCGAAGACTAAAACTTTTACAAAAAATTAGAAGGTTGAGAGATGAATTAGGACAGCCTTATGAAAGTACATAACTAAATACTCATACCCCCGTCTATACTGATTGTCTGCCCTGTAATGTAACTTCCTGCATCACTTGAAACTAAGAATGCCACTAAATCTGCAATTTGAGTACAACTTCCTAATTTCCCTAAAGGAATAACTTTTAGAATCTCTTCAGTATTAAGTTTTTCAGTCATTTCTGTTTCTATAAAACCTGGAGCTATTGCATTAACATTTATACCTCTTGAGGCAAATTCTTTAGCGCAAGTTTTGGTAAATCCAATAACTCCAGCTTTGGCTGCAGAATAATTTGCTTGTCCAGGATTACCAATTATGCCAACAACAGATGAAACATTTACGATGCTACCACTTCTTTTTTTCATCATATATTTTGAAGCATATTTCGTACAAAGAAAAACTCCCTTTAAGTTTGTATTCAGTACATCATCCCATTGTTCCGATTTCATTCTCATCAATAGTCCATCTCTAGTAATTCCAGCATTGTTAATGAGGATATCAATAGTGCCATTAATTTTGATTATTTCTTCAAAAGCTGAACTGACAGAATCCTCTTTTGAAACGTCAAATTTTAATTTATGAGCTATACCTCCTGAATTTTTTATTAAATTTATAACTTCTTCAGCTTTTTCATCAGAAGAAGAGTAATTAATAAAAACTTCTGCTCCCAATCGGCTTAGTTCTAAAGCAATTGCTTTACCAATTCCCCTGCTAGCTCCCGTGATTAAAGCAATTTTGCCTGATAATGAATCTTTATTGGACATTATGAAATTTTTATAATTTTCAATCGTAGTACTATTTGTGTAAAGATATTGCTTTTATTTATAATTGTCTAGAAAATATTAAGACCTTCTATTGTGCACTTTTTAATACCAGCTGCAGGGAGCGGTAGCAGAATGAAAGCTGGAAAAAATAAATTACTTATTGATCTAGAGGGAGAGTCTTTAATTTATTGGACACTTAAATCTGTATTTTCTGCAAGCTCAACAAATTGGGTTGGAATAATTGGGCAACCGAAAGATAAAAACTTATTATTAAATTCAGCTAAGGATTTTGCCCATAAAGTTCATTGGATCAATGGTGGTGACACCAGACAAGAGTCAGTTTTTAATGGTTTAATAGCGTTACCAAAAGATGCTGAAAAAGTTTTAATACATGATGGCGCTAGATGTCTAATTAATCCTGAATTGATAGACCTTTGTGCCAAGCAATTAGATGAAAATGAAGCTGTAATTTTGGCTACTAAGGTAACAGACACTATAAAGATTGTTGATAATGAAGGTTTTATTAAAGAAACACCAGACAGAAATTATTTATGGGCAGCGCAAACTCCTCAGGGCTTTTTAGTAGATAGATTAAAAAAAGCTCATGAGATGGCAATTGATAAAAACTGGAAAGTCACAGATGATGCTTCTCTATTCGAAATGCTTAATTGGAAAGTGAAGATTATTGAAGGAACTTATTCAAATATAAAAATTACATCCCCTATAGATTTGAAAATAGCAAAACTTTTTGTGAAGAACTCCTAGTTAAAAAGCTTTATCGATACTAAGAATGCCGTTGTCACCATTTAAGGTCGCTTCATACCCTAACGGTATGCATGCATTCCCTGATATGTGGCCTATTGGGAGATCAAAAAGAATAGGAAAATCGAACTCTTGAAGTCTTTCAATAATGCAGTTTTTTAGTAAATCTTTCCATTCAAGGTCGCAGGAATCATTAGAAAAACTTCCGAATCCAATACCCGCAATTTCAGAAATTGTTTTAGTCATCCTTAGGTAAGTCAACATGCGATCAATTTTATAAATATCTTCATTAATGTCTTCAAAAATTATTATTTTCCCTTTGCAATCTGGAAAGTGATTGGTACCAACTAAAAAAGTAGCAATAGTTAAGTTAGATACTATTATCTCTCCTTTCGCTTTCCCACCTCTTAAAGGGATTCCTATTATGTCCTCAACATATCCCTCAAAAAGTAAATTTCTTAATCTCTCAAGACTCCACTCTGGTTCTTTGAAAAGGCTAGTAACCATGGGGCCATGGATAGAACCTATAAATCCTTGAGAATATTTAGATAGTAATAAAGAACATGTATCTGAGAATCCAAGCATTAAACCATCCTGCCAAGAAGGTTCTTGTTCTAAAAGTCTTGCTGAACCCCAGCCTCCTTTTGCAAAAATGATTAGCTTACTATTTTGTGCTTTTTCAAGTTCTTCAAATCTAGTTAGATCATCGCCTGCAAAATAACCAAATTTTTTTGATAGAGAATTATTTTCATTAATTTCCAAACCCCAGTTTTTTAAGATTTCTATGCCTTTTTGAAAATTTTCGTCTTCATCAATAAAGGAGCCTGGAGCTAAAATATCGATTAAATCCCCTTTTTTTAATCTAAAAACCATATTTAGAATTTATGAGGCAATAATAATTCCTAATAAAATGACTCCTCCATAAATTGATTGATTTTTGAAGTGGTTCCCAATATTTTTTATTGATTGCCTTTCCTCAGGAAATACTTTTAGTATATCTCTCTGCATTAAAATTGACGTTGCAAGCCAAATTGGCCAAAAAATAAAATCTATTTGATTAATAAATCCGCATATTGCAAGAAAAAAAGAAGTTAAAAAATAACAAATTTGAATGGTTATTCTTGTATTGTTCTGGAGGTTAACAGCGGAACTATTAATTCCAATTTTGATATCATATTTTTTATCTGCTAAAGCATAAATCGTGTCAAAGCCAAAAGTCCAAAAAATGGTAGCTAGCCAGCAAAATAATAAAACAATACTATTTAAATTGCCTTCATTTGCGGCCCAGGGAATTAAGACAGCAAAACCCCAGCATATGGATAAGATTAATTGAGGATATTTAAACCATCTTTTGGCAGAAGGATAAATTAAAATAATAGGTAAAGCTAAAAAAGCAAGTGAAATGGAAAGGATTCTTCCAGGCTGAGGTAGTGACAAAGTTAAAAAGAAGCTACATAAAATTAAAAAGAAAAGAATTGAATAAGCTGTTTTAAGACTGATTTTATTTGCAGCTAGAGGTCTATTTTTTGTCCTAACAACTCTTTGATCAATTTTTTTGTCCCAAATATCATTAACCACGCAGCCTAATCCACTGACTAGTAGTCCTCCCAGTATTATTCTTAACAACATTAAAAATGTTGGATTAGCATCTGGGGTTAAATATAAACTCCATCCAGCAGGAATAAGTAAGATCATTCTTCCAGTCGGCTTATTCCACCTCAATAATTCAAAAAAAGTACTTAATTTAATTTGTCGATTTTTATTTTGCATATGACCTATTGTATATTTCATAACTTTAAATAATCTTACTAGGATTAAATGATTTCTATTATTTAATAATCAATGTTGGGTATATTTATTAATGGAGTAAAGATATCTTCCTCTTATAAAAAGAAATGATACTGAAGCAAGATTTAAGATATTCTCAAGAAAAGCAAATTTTAGTAGCTTCTATAGATATTGGAACTAACTCTACACATCTTTTGGTAGCAGAAATTAATCTAGAATTAAAATCATTTTCAATAAAATTTACTGATAAATCAACCACTCGTCTTGGAGAAAGAGATGAGGAAGGTAATCTTACTGAAGAATCAATCCAACGGGCATTAGTTACTCTTAAGAGATTTAAGGAATATTGTATAAGTAATGGAGTAAAACAAATAGTAACAGCAGCAACAAGTGCAGTTAGGGAAGCTCCAAACGGTCATGATTTTATTAGAAGAGTTCTTGATGAAACTGATATTCAAATAGAAATGATAAGTGGTTCTGAGGAAGCCAGATTAATTTACCTTGGTGTTCTTTCTGGGATGTCTTTTGATGATCAGTCTTTTGTAATCATAGATATTGGAGGAGGATCTACAGAATTAATACTTGCAGATAAAAAAGATGCTATAGCTCTTACCAGTTCGAGAATTGGTGCTGTAAGACTTAAAAATGATTTTTTTAAAAAAAGGTCTATAACTTCAGAAAGATCGAGTTTTTTAACAACTTTTATTAAAGGATCTTTAGAACCATCTGTTCGAAAAATAAAGAGTAGATCTAAGGGAGATAAGCCTTTATCTATGATTGCAACCAGTGGCACTGCAACCTCATTAGGAAATTTGATTTCAGATGATTTGGGAGAATCTAAACAAAAGTTGCATGGTTATAAATTTAAAAGGGAAAATTTACAAAATGTATTGGAAAAACTAATTAAATTGCCATTTTCGGAAATCAAGAAAATACCTTCATTAAGTGAGAGAAGAGCAGAAATAATTATTCCTGGAGCATTGATATTAAACACCGCAATGGAGATGTTGAACTTTGATGAATTAATAATAAGTGAGAGGGCGCTTCGAGAGGGTTTGGTTGTGGATTGGATGCTTCGTGAAGGGATAATTAAAAATGAGTTAAATATTCAAGGCAATATTAGAAAAACAACTATAGTTCATCAGGCCAGAAAGTTTGGAGTAGATAATACAAGAGCTGAGAAAGTTATTGATATTGCCTTTCAAATCTATGATCAGACTAAAAATATCTTTCATGGCGATAATGATCCTAAAGCTAAAGAACTTCTTTGGGCAGCTTCTAATCTTTATAATTGTGGGAAATATGTGAATGTTGGTTCATATCACAAACACTCTTGGTACTTAATAAAAAATTGTGAGTTGTTGGGATATTCTGAAGCAGAAACAAATATTATTGCTTCAATTGCTAGGTACCATAGAAAGACTCTACCTAAGAAAAGACATGAGTCTTGGCAAAATTTAATATCCAAAGAAGATAAAACATTAGTTCTTGAAATGTCATTAATCCTGAGACTAGCAGCAGCTCTTGATCAAAGACCTGACAAGGTGATCTCCTCAGTTCAAATAAAATTACAGGAAAATAATCTTACATTTCAACTTTTACCTTTAGATAAAAACCATGATCTTCTTCTTGAAAAATGGAACTTAGGATTATGCCGTTCTGTAATAAAAGAACTAAAGAATTTGGAATTAAAAGTTATTTAGTTTTTTTAATAAGTTCTTGTTTTGGAGTTTGATTCTGAGAAGAATCTGAAAATAAATTGAAAATTAAGGACGAGGCGATTAGTCCGAGAAAGCCAGAAATTAAAATAAATATTAGGAATCCTAGTGGATTAAAATTCTTAGATTGCCTAGATTTATAATTTTTTTTGGAAACTTCTTCAACTATTTCTTCAATTTTCACTTCTTTCCTCTCTGTCTTGAATTCATCCATTAAAAATTCTGTATCAAGTTTTAGCTTCTGTGAAATCCTTCTAATCATTGCTTTGATAAATACTTTTTCAGGTAGTTTTTCTTCATTACCTTCCTCTATGGCTTCAAGTTGATGAGCTCCAATTTTTAAATCAGAAGCCAATTCTTCAATTGATTGATTTTTACTTAACCTAGCTTCTTTAATAAAATTTCCAATTCTCTTTAAAGAGGAATCTTCTCCCTTATTGTTGATTCCCGAAACAGATTTTATTTCTTTCAAAGCAGATAAATTTTTTTTAATTATAGTAATTAATATTTTTCTATCAACTTTAAGATTATTTATTCCTAAAGAGATGCTTATAAGATGGATTATAAAGATTAGATCTTTTTTGAGAATTACTAATTGCTGGGCTAATTATGTAAATGGTTGTTCTAATTAGTTTTTTCTCAATAGAAAATTTTTCCATATCTTTTAATTCTATTAATGATGTCCAACCATCATCCCAAGATACTCTAAAGCCAACAATCACTTTAGTCTCTGGAGGGTAAAACTCTAGTAAAGTTTCTTGAGACTTTTTCACATGCCTAGCACTTAGATATAGACATATAGAGGAATTGTGTTTCGCAAGATCTTTCAGAGATTCTTTTTCGGGCATCCCTGTTCGACCTCCTGCTCTAGTTAAAATTATTGTTTGCGTTACGTCAGGGATGGTTAACTCAGCTTCATGATATGCTGCAGCAACTTGAAAAGCACTTACTCCTGGAACAACCTCGATTTCAATTTTTTTGTTTTTTAAAATTTCGATTTGCTCTCTAATTGCTCCAAAAAGGCAAGGGTCTCCATCATGCAACCTTACAACAGTTTTCCCTGCCTCAAATTTTTCAATCATAATTGAGGTGATTTGCTCTAAGTTAAGTGAACTCGTTTTTATTTTTTCAGAACCTTCTTTAGCAGAATCTAAAATCTTTTCAGGAATTAGAGAGTCAGTCCAAATAATGACATCTGCAATTTTTATCTTTTTTAATGCTCTTAAAGTTAATAATTCTGGATCGCCCGGACCAACACCAATAAAGGATATTTTGTTATCCATTCTTTCTATTTTTCCCACTATATGTTCTTAATCTTAAAAAAAATATTCCAATTAATCCAGAAGAAAATAGAAAAATACTTATAAATTGAGCCATTCTTATACCGCCATCACAGAAAGGTGGAAGTCCACCAATGCATAGTGGGTCAGTTCTTAAACCTTCAATCCAGAATCGTCCAAAGCTATAACTTATTAAATAAAGACAGCTAATAAAGCCAGGCCTGAAAAAATCTGTTTTGTTTTGTTTATTAATGGTAATAATAAGCACGATGAAAATCAAAAGATTCCACAATGACTCATAGAGAAATGTAGGATGAAAAAATTCATAATTGATAAATTCTAAAGGCCTATTTTGGATAGGTATAAATAATTTCCAAGGTAAATTTGTCGGAACTCCAAAGGCTTCATTATTGAAAAAATTTCCCCACCTTCCTATTGATTGTCCAAGAATAATCGAGGGTATTAATATATCTAAAAAGTTTTTTAAATTAATTTTTTTCGACTTACAGAAATAGATAATAGATATTAATCCTCCAATTAGACCTCCATGGATTGCTATGCCTCCTTCCCAAACTGCAAGAAAAGAAGGTATTTGAATAATGTTATTGAATAGTTCAAAAGAAGTAAAAAAGTTCTCTCCGCTATATTGCCTCCACTCAAAAATTACGTAATAAGTTCTAGCTCCAATTATTGAAGAGATTATTAATGATGGAAGTATTTCACTAATGTACTCTGGGTTAATATTTCTTGCCTTTGCTAGTTTTTTAGAGACAAATAGGCCTATTAAAACTGAAACTGATATAAGAAGTCCGTACCATCTAATAGTTATAAATCCTAAATTTAAAAAAGTTTCTCCTGGAGATTGTATAAAAGCTTGAAGTATAAGCATTTAGAGAAAGTTAGATACCCTCTGCTGCTTGCACTTTTTCTACTTGTTTTTTCTTTAATACTAAAAGTATTTGTGTTAAGCCTACACCAATGAAGAATGCAATCAATCCAATAACTCTATAAGGGCTCTGAAGTACAACCTCAGCATCTAATTGCCCAAAGCCGCCAACGTTGGGATCATTAGTAAGAGGGTCACCTACATTAATTTTGTCTTGCGCTTTTACGATAAGTTGAGGACCAACAGGCACAGCTTCAGTAGTTATTTCACCATTATCGTTTTCTATATTTACTTGATAGCTACCATCTTCAATTGTTTCTATTGAATTTATAATTCCTGCTGTGGAAGAAGTGAATACTACATTATTGCTCTTGTCTCCAGTTGGATATACCTGACCTCTGCCTCTATTGCCTCCAATATGTAAAGAGTATTTCCCATAGTGATATTCTTTATTAGTGGAAGGGTCAGGGGAAAGTACAGGGAAAACGATTTCTTTATTGGTATCGCCAGGTAAAGGTCCAACAATAATGATATTATCTTTCTCTTCACTGTAGTTAGTGAAATAAACCCCTTCTGTCTCCTCTTTTATTTCTTCGGTCCATCTTTCTTGTGGAGCAAGTTTAAAGCCATCAGGCAGCATTACAACAGCACCAACTTGTAATGGGACTTCCGAGCCATCAGCCCCTATTTCTTTTAAATCATTTTTGTAAGGTATTTTGACTACAGCTTTGAAAACACTGTCTGCTCCAACAGATTGTGGAACCTCTGCAATTGTAGGCATCTGAGCTAGATGACAATTTGCACAGACTATCTTACCTGTGGCTTCTCTTGGAGATTCGTAGTTTTGCTGAGCCCAAAATGGATAAGCAAAACTGATCTCAGGATAAAATACAATGCTTGAAATGAAAACCAGAGTACAGATAAATAAACTTGTTTTTTTCATGATTTGATTTTTAAGACTTTTCATTTTTTTTATGCCCACCATGGATTTTCATTAGTTCTAAAGTCAGTTTCTGACCATTGTTTGACGAGTACTGCATCATCTTCAATATCGACATGAGCTAGAGCTAAAGATAAAGGTGCAGGCCCTCTTACTACCTTCCCGTTAGTATCGTACTGACTGCCATGACAAGGACATATAAATTTATTAGCACCACTATCCCATGGGACAACACAACCTAAATGAGTACAAATTGCATTTAAACCAAATTCTCCTATTTCCCCACCCTCATTAACTATTAAATAAGTTGGATCTCCCTTTAGACCCTGAACTAGACTTCTGTCTCCTGCTTGATGGGTAGCTAACCAACCTGTCTTAGTTATTGGATTCCCTAATTCATCTTTAGCAGAAGTTCCACCTCCACCACCGCCTGCTCTTAAAGGCATGAAATAATTCGCTACAGGGTAAAGGGCTCCTAAAGCTACACCAGTTGCAGTACCAAATGTAAGAAGATTCATAAATTGCCTTCGACCCATAGAAGGGACATCATTGGAACTTAATTGAGTCATTCGCTACTTGGTTCTGTTATTTATTAGTTATTATGGAGCAAATTGTTCAATTTCTGTTGCAAATAGATAGGACTTTTAATAATTTAAAGTAAAAGTTTAGGAAGTCTTAATTAATTGATTTAAATGAACCCATTGCTAGTAGATGAAGTTATACATTATTTGATTCATCGCTGGGGGAAAAAATATGATTTTAGACTCTTTAGAAGAGGAAAATTCGTTTATTTTCAAATGATGTGGGGATTTCTTGGACAGGAATCATTCCCTTTAAGTGAAGATGAATATAAAAAATCGATAGCTGATAAAATCGAGATTTTAAATAGGTGTGGATATTCAGAAGAAGTAAGGGAATGGCTAAAGAAAGTCAATGCTAAGCCAAGGTTAGGTAGAGCTGTCAGCTTGCAATTAGAACTTAATGAGAAGATGAAAGAGTTTTTGACTTAAGATTTTCTGATAAGTAAGTTAATCCAGTACCTACAAAAAATAAAAACACAATCGATATAGATAGCAATGACATAGTCAATGGGTCAGTTGAAGGGGTAATCACTGCAGATAATATTGCAGAGGAAATTACAACTATCTTCCAATTCGAAATCATTTTTTCTGTTGTGATTATTCCAAGAGAACCAAGAATAAATTGTAATACTGGCAATTGAAAAGCTATTGCAGTGCTAGACATTAATAAGAGAACAAAATCAAAATATCTTTCTATAGACCAAGTTGGTTCAACAATATCAGCACCGAAACTAATGAAGAAATTTATTGCTGCAGGGACTAATATCCACCATGAAAAAATTAATCCTAAAAAAAATAGAAGACCTGAACCAAAAACTGCAGGCAAGATAAGGCTTTTTTCTTGTTTTGTTAAACCAGGAGAAATGAATAATATTATTTGATAAAAAATATAAGGCATAGAAACTATCAATCCGCTGTAACCTGCAACTTTAATAGCGACAAATAAAAACTCTCCTGGAGCAAGTTGTAGTAAATGAATATCACCAGCTGGAATTTCTAAAAAAGATATTAATGGCTTTATGATGAGAAAACTAAAGAATATTGAAATAATTATTGAGTAAATTGAGTTTAGTATCCTTTGACGAAGCTCCTCTAAATGATCACTAAAAGTCATCGAGTCTGATAATTTTTTTTCACTTTGACCTGTACCTCTCATTATTATTTGATAAAAATTGTGTAAGAAAAAGGTTTAATACTACTATTGTCAAAGTCCAATTTATTTTTCGATAAACTTAATTATTTGCTTAATTTAGGATTTGTTGGATCTGGTAATAAGAAAGGAGGGGCATCATTTAAAGATGATTCACCATAGGTTTCATATTCTCTATATCCACCCATTTTCCCATTTGTTTTCATTAAAGCGCTTACGAAGGCAAGTAGTAAGAAAACGGTAGGAGCTCCAATTATTAATGCAGCACCAAATAGATATCCAACAATAAATTCTGGAAAACTATGATTTCCTAAAAATTCATGAGTGCCTAAAAGAAAATCAAACATTTAGATTTAAAAATTTTTTTTATTATAAACTAAATTATTGTTTTAAGATTTTTTTTAATGTAATCTTCTCCTCTTGTAGGATTTCCCCAAATAATTTCTCCATTTTTAAAGGAAACGCAACCCGGTCCTCCGTTTTTGATTTTTTGCAAATCTTTAATCTTTACTAAATTAATTGGAACTTTAATATTTCTTTTTGCCTTACTAAATAAAGCAGCTAAATCTGCAGCTATTTGAAGATCTTGTTCAGATGCTACTTGAGATGAAGACTTCAAAACTACATGACTGCCTGGTGATTCCTGTGCATGAAACCATAAATCGCCTTTTTTTGAGAACTTAAAGCTTATTAAATCATTTTGCCTCATATTTCGCCCTACCTGAAGCTTTAATCCTGTGGGGGTGTCAACTTGAATTGGTGAAGACTCTATCTCATATGTACTTTTTTGATCTTCTCTTTGCTTCTTGATATTGATATTAAACTCGTGACAAATTTCTTCCATAATTTCTTCTAGTAGTTTGATTCTCATAGAAAGTTTTTCATGATTTAAAGAATTTAAATTTTCTAGAAGCGTAGTGAATTCATCTAATCTCTCTATATTTGTTTTGTAAATACTTAATCTTTCTTTTATTAATTCTCTAGATCTCTTTAGTTTTTTTGATTTTTTATATAGTTTTTGTCCCTTTACAATGTCTTGTTTTTTAATTTCATGTGAAGAGAATATAATATCAGCTTTTTCTTTATATATCTCGTAGTTTTCTGATTTTGTCAGAAGATCATATTGAATATTTAAATTCTTTTTTTCAGTATTGGTCTGTTTAAAAATTATCCCTTCAATTTTCTTTTCCAATAATTCAAGTTTTTTTTGTTTCAGTTGATAATCATAATAATTCTCTAAGCTTGAGCATAAGTCTATTTTATTTTCGCAATTAATTTCCTTATCAAAAAACCAAACGCAATAAAAATCTTTGTTGAATGTAGAAAAGTTAAAGTTATTGTTTTTAAACCTGTTTATCCAAATCTTCCAATTTTTAAATATCTCCTTTAAGTCTGAGTTGCTAATGAAATCAATATTTTTTTCCATTATTTCTGTATTAACAGTTGTGCTAACAACCTCTAATTGTTTTGTGAGGATAGGGCTTACTCCTTGATAGGTATTTATTAAACAGTATTTCAAAGACTCAGGTACTATTGAAATTGAGTCTTTCCATGATTGAAAAGACTCATCTTCTCTAGGTTGTTTTTTGAGATTGACTGGAGGGCCAGAATAAATTGATCCTGTTGAAATTGTTCTAAAACTAGATTGACTGGATTTAATTTGTTTACCAAGGGCAATTATTTTATGTTTATTATCCAAATAAAAAATATTACTATGTTTTCCCATTAATTCAAAAATTAAATACTTTTTAATTTCATCTCCAGGTTTTTTCGCAAAACTAAATTTTATAACTCTCTCGAAATCATCTTGATCAATCGAAATTAAAGCCATATACTTTAATCCATATCTTATTTGTTTGGAAAGTGTGCTTTCTCTCCCAATCTTTTCTGGCTTATTTATCTTTAGTATTCTTGGAGAGTCTCCATTCCATGAAACTTCTAACCATGTTTGAGAATCAACTCCTCTGAAACATAATTGAATTGTATTAGGCTCTGGTTGTTGGGCAGTCTCAAACTTTGTAGGTAAGATGTTCTTTCTCAAATAATGCAAGACAGATCTAATAGATGTAATATCCATTATCTGTGGAACACCTTTTTGCATTATTCTTTTTTAATTCACAAGATGACTATTTTACTGTAAAAAATTTAATATGAAAAATCAAAAAAAACTTATTATCCTTACTGGACCCAGCGGGGTAGGTAAAGGAACAGTTGTTAAAGAAATATTAGGTAAAGAAAAAAATTTTTGGCTTTCAATATCTGCAACTACTAGAGAACCTAGAGAGGGAGAAAAGGACGGAGAAAATTATTATTTCTTAAAGCAAGAAAAGTTTAAAGAAATGATTGAACAAAACCTTTTCCTTGAATGGGCTCAATTTGCTGGAAACTACTATGGAACGCCTTTGTCTTCTGTTAATGAAAAAATAAAAAAGGGATTTACCGTACTACTTGAAATTGAAGTAGAGGGTGCAAGGCAAATAAAAAATAAGTTTCCTAATTCACAGTCAATATTTTTACTTCCTCCAGATAAAGAAGAGTTAGAGAGAAGAATAAGAAATAGAGGTACAGAAAAAGAAGAGGCAATTAAAAAAAGACTCTCAAGGGCTAATTATGAAATTTCAGTATCAAATGAATTTGATTTTGCATTAACAAATCACAATGTTGATGAAACAGCAAAAAAAATAATCAAGTTAATAAAAACTTGATTATTTTATCTTTTATCAGCTCATTGGATGGAATAATAAATCTGGGAAAAACCTATTAAATTCAATAATTATTCCTGCTGTAAGGCTTAGCCAAATTGCTGCTACCACAGGGGCAGATCTGACAAATTTTGTGTTTAGAATTTTGAACATTTGTTTTTTGAAGGTTTTTTAAAGATGTTTAGCGAGGACCATTAAGTGTAATATTGTTATCTTTCTCTCTTAAATCGCCATTTCTACCTTGTTTATTAGCAAGAAGAGGCCATTGTGCTCCTTTTATAAGACATTTTCTGGCTAAGTCTAGATCAATAATGATCTCAAGATCTGCTGGATTCTTAGTCTTTTTTGATTCAATCAGATACTCTCTTCCAGACCAACCTATAATCCCAGCAATGTAAATGAACAATACTCCGGGAATAAGTAAATCTCCTTCATGACCTCTATTTAAAAGGGCTCCCCATGGCTCAAGAGGAGGTCCAATTATTAAATGTGGAAGACCATCGTCTCCGCATGATGCTTTTCCGTATCTTTCAAATCTTGCGATATCTTTTTGAGTAGTTGCAGAATTTGCTCTCTCAATAAATTTAGGATTTTCAGAGCATTTTGTGAGGGCTGAAGCAGTATATTCTGTGCTAGCTCTATCTGCGTTTAGGGCAGGCCCATTTGCAGCTAGAGCAATTGGAGTAATTCCTAGGAGCAGAAAAACTGAGGTTATGATTGAAAAAAAGAATTTCATAAGTTGCAATCTTTAATTCCTTATGGTGTGTTAAGTAAGAAATTAATATTAAAATAGAACAAGTTGAACCAAAAATGTATAAAGTTTTAGCTATTGAAACAAGTTGTGATGAGACATCTGTCTCAATAGTTTCTAACATTGGCGACACTTTCAGAATACATTCAAATATAGTTGCCTCTCAAATTGAAGATCATTCAAAATGGGGAGGAGTTGTACCTGAACTTGCAGCTAGAAAGCATTTAGAGTTATTACCTTTTGTTTTAGAAAAGGCTTTAGAAGAATCAAAAATCAAAATTGAGGAAGTCGATTTTATCGCAGCAACTGTAGCTCCTGGATTAGTTGGTTGTTTACGAGTTGGCTCTATAACTGCAAGATCACTTTGCATGTTACATTCAAAACCATTTTTGGGAATTCATCATTTGGAAGGGCATTTATCTTCAATTCTTTTTTCAGAAAACTATCCAAAGAAATCTTTTCTTACATTACTTGTTAGCGGCGGGCATACTGAATTGATAAAGGTTGATGATAGAAGGGGAATGCAGAGACTTGGGAAAAGTTTTGATGATGCGGCTGGAGAAGCCTTCGATAAAGTTGGAAGACTATTAGGTCTTAGTTATCCTGGAGGACCGGCAATTGAAAAGATTGCTAAAAATGGTGACCCAATGAAATTTAATTTACCAAAATGTAGAGTTTCTGATAAAAAAGGTGGATTTCTTAAATATGATTTTTCTTTTAGTGGTCTAAAAACTGCTGTATTAAGATTAGTTGAGAAAATAAATTTGGATGGGAAGACCGTTCCAATTCCTGATATTGCTGCGAGTTTTGAGAGAGTAGTGGCAGAGGTTTTGGTAGAGAGAACAATAAAATGCGCAGAAGATCATAGCTTGGATAATGTTGTTGTAGTTGGGGGAGTAGCTGCTAACAATACATTAAGAAAAATGATGATTAGTGAAGCCAGTAAAAAATCTATTAAAGTTCATTTAGCTCCCCTTAATCTTTGTACAGATAATGCGGCAATGATTGGGGCGGCGGCCTTGTTCAGGATCAAATTTAAGGATCATTTTAGTTCCCTTAAATTAGGTGTCACCGGAAGACTATCAATTGAACAAGCAAATACCCTTTATGAAGAAAACCCTCCTTTTTAACTTCAATGAACAAACAAACTAAAATCGAGATTAAAGAGACAAAAAACTTCGTTGATAAAAAGGAACTGAATTTGTGGAAAAGAGGTTTTACCCCTCAAGCTGAAATATGGAATGGAAGGATGGCAACTGTTGGTATAGGACTCATTTTTATAATTATTGCTTTAATAAGCCAATTTTCTTGATAGAAGTTAAAGTCATTTAACTTAAAAGTAGTTTTGAAATGTTTACTAAAAATTACTCTTGTTCAGCTGATTAATTAAATTAAAAAGTATTGTATTTATTGGACTTCAGATAAGATTGTTGATTTAATCAAAATAATAAATATTTCTACTAAATATAATTTTTTATGACGCCTGAAAGGCTCGGATTACTTTGGGGAACAACTGTATTCGCTGGTGCTTGTGCGCGATTATTTTCTTCTTTAACAGGATTCCCCAGTGTTGTTATTTTATTACTTTCTGGATTACTTATAGGAAGATCAGGTTTAGGACTTGTTGAGCCTTTAGATCTTGGCCAAGGGCTTGAAACTATTGTAGGGCTTCTAGTCTGTTTGGTTCTATTTGAAGGGGGACTAAATTTAAAACTCCCTGAGGGGAATATAAGAAATACTGTTTTGAAAATTTCATTGGTAAGACTTTTTATTTCATTATCAGCGGGAATTTTTATTGCTCATTGGTTGGCAGGTCTATCATGGCAAGTAGCAGGAATATATAGTGCCATCGTTCTAGCTACCGGACCAACAGTTGTCTCTCCATTAGTGGAGCAAATAAAATTAGTTTCCCCTCTCTCGGAAGTTTTAAAAGCTGAGGGGTTGTTGCTTGAACCAATTGGTGCAGTACTGGCATTGCTGCTTTTAGAGCTGACTTTAGGGGATCTTCGTGGGATTAACGATGTATTTATAGCATTAATGCAAAGATTAGGGGGAGGAGTCTTAATCGGATTAAGTGCAGGATGGTTACTATCAGAAATTTTAAAAAAAATAAAAAATGAAGCGTCATTTGGTCTAGAGCTTCAAGTTACCCTTGGATTTATTTTCCTTGTGTATGGAATTTGCGAATATTTTTTACCAGAATCAGGTTTGCCGGCCTCTGTCGCGGCAGGTTTTATTGTAGGCAAAAGAGAAGTTATAGATAAGGATAGATTGGATAATCTAATAGGCGAATTAGCTCAATTAGCTATAACAGTGCTTTTCCCTCTCTTAGCAGCTGATGTCTCTTGGGGTGAATTAAGTCCGCTTGGCTGGGGAGGGGTTGTTTGCGTTTTTATGTTGATGGTAATTGTTCGCCCTATCTCAATATTGATAGCAACAATCGGTAGAGAATTGAAATTAAAAGAAAAAATATTTTTAGCCTGGTTAGCCCCAAGAGGTATTGTTACTGCAGCGGTAGCTTCTCTTTTTTCTATCAGATTAGAGCAGGCTGGCATCCTTGGGGCTGGTCGTCTCCAAGGTTTAGTTTTTCTTACTATATTGATGACAGTGGGAATCCAAGGCCTTTCAGCTAAACCTTTGGCGAATAGGCTTGAATTAGAACAAAAAAATAATTTAGATTGATTTAAGACATCTTTCAATTCGAGATATATCAGTTTTAATCTCTGAGAAAAGCTCCCAACTTTGAATTAAATCTGGCCCACTGAGAGATCCAAAAAAGGCTACTCTTAATGATTTCATTAATATACCCTTTTTAATATTATGAATTTTTGAGATTTCGTTTATTATTTCTTTAGCTTTCTCTCTATCTAGTTTTATAGTATTTTGCTCAGTTAAATAATTTAAGATAAGTTTTAGAGATGCTTTGCTTTCTTTGTTTCCCAGAAAATCTTGACCTTCTTTTTGAATTGTAGGTATTAAGAAAAACGGTTCGGATTGATCAATGGCATCTTTTAAAAGAGTCATAGAGTCTCTAAGTAAAATTGCCAATTTATTTGCCCATTGTTGAGAGGGTGGTAACCAACCATTTTTATCCCAGTATTTTCTCATAATTTCACTTAACTTTATTGATTCCATATTTTTTATATATTGAGAATTAATCCAGTTGAGTTTTTCCCAACTGAATTTAGCCCCAGCTTTATTTATGTCTGATAAGTCAAAAATTTCAGATATCTCATCAAGTGAAAGTATTTCTCTGTCGGCATATTTTGGAGACCAACCTAAAAAGGCCATATAGTTCGATAAGGCCTCAGGTAAATATCCCATATCTCTAAATTCGTCGATTGAGGTAACGCAATCTCTTTTAGATAATTTTTTCCCTTCACTATTCAATATGAGGGGTGTATGCGAAAAAGTCGGCAAATTAAAATTTAATGCTTCATAAATCAATATTTGTTTTGCAGTGTTCGAGATATGGTCTTCACCCCTTACAACATGAGTAATATTCATGAAATTATCATCAACTACAACTGCAAGATTATATAAAGGATCTCCAATCTCATATCCCTTTGCCCTTCTTGATAAAACCAAATCACCACCCAAGTCCTTCCCTTGCCATTTAATTTCACCTCTTATCTGATCTACCCATTTAATTTCAATTTTTTCGTCAATCTTAAACCTTATTACTGAAGTCCTCCCTTGGGATATGAATGTTTCTATTTCTTCTTTCGAAAGACTTCTGTGTCTATTATCGTGCTTTGGAGGTAATCCTTTCTTTTTTTGTTCTTCTCTTAATTCAGAAATCTCATCTTCTGTTGTAAAGCATCTATATGCAGCTCCACATTCCAATAGCTTTTTGATGTAACTTTTGTGAATCGAAATTCGGTCACTTTGTTTTAGAGGTTCTTCATCCCATTTAAGTCCAAGCCATTCCAAGCCTTCTAATATATTTTTTGTATATTCAGATTTAGATCGAAGAAAATCTGTATCTTCTATCCTGATGAGAAACTTTCCACCTATATTTTTCGCATACAACCAGTTGAATAATGCTGTTCGCGCTGTCCCAATATGAAATAAACCCGTTGGACTCGGGGCAAGTCTTAATCGTTTTTCCAAATTTCTCTTAGAAAAAACGGGACCGACGGGATTCGAACCCGCAACTTCCGCCGTGACAGGGCGGTGCTCTAACCAGTTGAACTACGGTCCCAGAATTTGTTCTAAATTTATTTAGAACTTCAATCTTAAAATTATCAGATCATAATACTCAATTTATGGTGTTGTAATAAAAAGCATTTATTAATTTGAGGATTTACAGAAATAGTTAGTTTTACAGCTGCTTAATTTATAAGCAACTATTTATTTTTGAGGTCTAAAACCAGCAGGTTCTATCAACCTAACTTGGTTCCCTCTAGCGGTAAATTCTCTGCCTTGGTCACTTTGTACGACAACTCTCCCACCAGACTTAACTCTGATGACTCTTGCACGAACCCATCCTAAAGCTGCTGATTCGAGGACTTTAACTACGTCCCCAGGTTGAAGATCTAACTCCATCTTATGAAAATTGATTTACATAATGTTGATCAAACGCGTCGTGGAGGACTTGAACCCCCGACATCAGGTTTTGGAGACCTGCGTTCTACCAACTGAACTAACGACGCATTTAAATGATTATAAGCGCCTTTGTGACCAATAAGTTGATTAATTTACAACTTTATCGATCAAAGCGTTGTTTTACGCGAGTAGCTTTTCCTACCCTATCTCTAAGATAGAATAACTTAGCTCTCCTTACTTTACCTCTACGTTCAACTTTTAGAGAGGCAACCTGTGGACTATGTAGCATAAATACTCTTTCAACACCGATACCCTGAAAAATTCTTCTAACTGTAATGGTCTGGTTAATACCACCATGCCTTTTTGAGATGACAACACCTTCGTAAGGTTGGACTCTTTCTTTATTACCTTCTGTAATTTTTACGCCAACCTTAACAGTGTCCCCAACATAAATTTCAGGTAATTCTTTTTTTAATTGTTCATTCTCAAATTCCTTAATGAGATTAGATGCGCTTAGGGTTTGGGAAGTTTCAGAAACCATGTTTTTTTCTTTTTGTTCAACTGCTACATCAACTGATGCGTCAGCTTTAGTACCGGTTTCTAATTCCTTCTCTTGTTTCTCATTGGCCATTTTGGTCTTTTTTATCCTACAAGTTCTATATCTTAACCTTTTGACTCGCCTTTAGTAACCTTTTTGGTAAATGAAATTGTTTTTGAAAACATTTGGAATCCCGTTATGAGCATCCATAAAACTCCAAGGGAATTCAATATTACGTATATTAATTCTCCATTATCTCCAAGCCATTCGCCTTCATGGAGAGACATTAACCAATGAACTTGTTCTCTCGAGTAACCTAATAAATCTTTTGAAATTCTATAAAAAAGACCGGTAATGGAAGATATTAATAATGGAAGAAAAACCCAAGGCGCCAAAGCCTTATGAAATTGCCTAGAATTAAATAAAATTTTCATTTTTGTTTCTTTTCCTTTGTTATTGATAGATTTAAAATAGCCAAGTACATAATGGCTATTTTGAAGATATTTATCTATTACTATTATTTATTCCAATGAGACATTTTGCAGATCTTTTGTTAAGTAAAAATAATTCCAAGGCTAAGGATCAAGTTCCTTTTATTCAGAGAAGAAGGGGAATTGAAATAAAGTCTTCACGTGAAATAAATTTGATGAAAAAATCTAGCAGGATTGTAGCAACTGTTTTGAAAGAAATTAATGAACTAATTCAACCTGGAATGAGTACAAAAGATTTAGATGAGTTTGCTGAAAAAAGGATAAAAAGTTTTGGGGCTCTACCAAGTTTTAAGGGCTATCATGGTTTTCCTTCTAGTATTTGTTCTAGTATTAATAATGAGGTTGTTCATGGAATACCAAACAAAAATAAAATAATTAAAAATGGTGATTTAGTAAAAATTGATACAGGAGCATATTTAGATGGCTTCCATGGGGATAGTTGTATATCAATTTGTGTAGGAGAAGTTAGTCCAAAGGTTCAAAATCTTAGTGATGTAGCTTATAAAGCATTGTATGCAGGGCTTTCGAAAATAAAAGCAGGGAATACACTTCTAGATGTGGCTGGGGAAATAGAAGATATTGTTTTAGAAAATGGCTTTAGTGTTGTGGAAGACTATACAGGTCATGGAGTTGGAAGAAATCTTCATGAAGAACCATCGGTATTTAATTTTCGAACTAAAGAATTGCCGAACATAGTACTTCGTGAAGGAATGACATTAGCTGTGGAACCTATAGTTAATGAAGGGACTAAATTTTGCAAAACATTAAATGATAGATGGACCGTAATAACAAAGGATGGAAAATTATCTGCCCAATGGGAACATACAATAGTCGTTTTAAAAGATGGTATTGAAATATTGACAGATAGAGATTTCTAGAAACTATGATTTATACTTATAGATAATTTGGCAATACAAAAAATTAAAAAACTCTTTCAATGGAAAAAGTAGATAAGTTAGAGGGTTTGGACTAATTATTATTAAATATTTTTTTGAATTTGCTAAATTATAAATTTTTTTTGAAACAAATTTGGGGCTCATTATTCCGATAGGATTCAGTTCTGATTTAAAAGGCCCTAAGATAATTTTTTTTATTATTAATTTTTTCTTTGTATTTTTATCCAGAAGATTTTTTTTGAAAGAAACTAATTCACCAATAAGAGATTTACTAATCTCATATGACGGATTTAGGGCTGGTAATATTTCTGCTTCAGATGTGTTTATCCAAATCTCTTTTTTTTTTAGAGAATCATTAGTGAGAGCAATATCTTCAAATAAATTTAAAAATTTGAATTGGCTTAATGCATTTATTTCTATTGAGTTTTCATAATTGGAATTTTCTCTGCTCAGATTATAAATGCCGTGATTCAAGATTAAGATATCTATCTTCTTTAGATATTTTTTTAGTGAAGATTCTTTCCCACATTCCCAATTAATCCATTCATTAGGCGATTCAAGATTTATTTCGGAATCAGTTTTACTATGAGTAAATCCAATAACTTTATATCCTTTCTGACGAAATAACTTCGTAAGTTCTTTCCCTAGCGCCCCTGAAGCACCAGTAATTCCGACAGTTTTTTCGTTTTTCGTTGAATTCATCATTTTATTTGATTTTGATTAAATACCAAAGAACTAAAGTAAATTTACCTAAAAAAATTTTTTATTTATTTATTTGATTAAAGCTCATAAATAAATATTTGTTTAGTTATGAAAAAAATATTATCTTAAACCTATCGATAAATATTTTTATTAAATTATGAGCGATATATTATTAATTGGTTCTTGTGAGCCATTTAGTGGTAAGTCTGCATTAGTTCTTGGTATAGCAAAAAGACTTTTACAGGAGAAAAAAAAGGTTCGTATTGGTAAACCACTAGCAACATGTATTGAACTTACTAATCTATCTTCAATCTCTTATGAAGGATTAATAGATGATGATGTTAAGTTTATTGGATCCACATTAAATATCGAAGAGGAGAGTTTAATTCCTTCAGTAGGATTATTGGATAATATATCAGCTGAAAAAAGAATCTCTAATAAAGATCTACTTCCAGGAAAAGGTTTTGATCAAATTAAGGGATTAAATAATGATGATTTTGAAGGGTTAAATATTCTTGAGGCGGCTGGAAGCCTACATGAAGGGATGATTTATGGTTTAAGTCTCCCACAACTAGCTAAGAGTTTAAATGCAAAAGTCTTAATTGTGAATTTATGGGAAGATTGTAAAAGCGTAGATGCATTGCTTGATGCAAAGAAACAATTAGGAGAACATTTGGCTGGCGTGGTATTAAATGCAGTTTTGCCTCAAGAAGTCGAAAAAATTAGAAATGAAATCATACCATCTCTTAATGATTTGAATATTGAGGTGTTTGGAGTGATGCCTAAATCACCATTGCTCAGAAGTGTCACGGTGGGTGAGCTTGTAAGAAGATTAGATGCCCAAATAATTTGTTGTCCTGAAAAAGATCAATTACTTGTTGAGACATTAAGTATTGGTGCAATGGGTGTAAATTCTGCAATGGAATTTTTCAGAAGAAGGCGTAATATGGCTGTGGTTACAGGAGCTGATAGAACTGATATCCAACTTGCGGCCTTAGAAGCTTCGACTCAATGCCTTATTTTAACTGGATTGGGAGAACCACTATCACAATTGATACATAGAGCAGAGGAATTGGAGGTCCCAATTTTAAAAGTGGAATTAGATACACTTGCATCAGTAGAAATTATTGAACAGGCTTTTGGGCATGTCAGAATACATGAATCAATTAAAGCTTCATATGCAGTTCAATTGGTTCAAGAGCATGTAAATCTACAAAGAATTCTCGAAAAGATAGATTTTCCCTGCAATTTTTCAGATAAATGCTAATTTCAAATATAGAAACAATATTATTTTGAGTCGCTCTTTAGATCTACCAGCAACCGAAGGCGTTGATGCCCTAGCTCAAGAACTTGCAAAATTGCAAGATAATGGGAAAAGGAGGATTGCTTTTTTGGGTAGTAGACATGTTCCGGTTGTCGATATTCACTTAATTGAGTTGATAGCAAGGTCGTTAGCAGAGGAGGGACATAATATCCTTACTTCTGGATCTCAAGGGGTCAATGCAGCTGTTATTCGAGCTGTGTTAGATATTAATCCATCTTTATTGACTGTTTTATTACCACAAAGCCTAGATAGACAATTACCGGAAATAAAGGATCAACTTGAAAGGGTATTGCATTTGGTTGAAAAAAGTGAAAATGATGAATTGCCTTTGCCACTTGCAAGCAGTCTTTGTAATCAAGAAATTATTACTAGGTGTGATCAATTAATATGCTTTGCCTTTCACGATAGCGAAACTTTACTAAATAGTTGTAGATGCGCGGAGGAGATGGGGAAAGTGGTTAGTTTATTATTTTTTGATTAAATGAATTCATATTTAAAGATTATTTATGCTAATAGTATTTAGCGTTTAAAATTTACAATGGCAGAAAGCTTTTCATTTGATATAGTTTCAGATTTTGAGAGACAGGAATTAGTCAATACTCTTGATCAAGTAAAAAGGGAAATTTCTCAGCGTTACGATCTGAAGGACACCGAAACTTCAGTTGATTTAGATAAAGAAAATATTTTCATAACCACAAATAGTGAACTAACGCTAAATGCTGTGAATGACATAATTAGACAAAAGGCGATAAAAAGAAACTTATCTTTAAAAATTTTTGACTACGGTTTAATTGAAATGGTTAGTGGTAATAGAGTGAAGCAGACGATTCTATTAAAAGAGGGAATTAAACAAGACATAGCAAAAAAAATCAGTAAAAATATTAGGGATCAAATAAAAAAAGTTAATGTCAGCATCAATGGAGAAACACTCAGAGTTTCTAGTAAGAGCAAAAATGATCTTCAATTAGCAATTAAGCTCGTTAAAGATTTGGAAGAGTCTTTGAACATCCCTCTAAAAACTAATAACTTTAGATAAAATATCTAGAAAGAATATTTCATAGATATGGCAGATTATTCAGATTCTTTTATTAAATCATTGATCAAGAAAGTAAAAGAATATCCTCGTTTTTCACAAGAAGAAATAGAAAAATTTTGTTGGATGGCAGTACATGAGCATAAGCATGGTGTCTTGCCATCAGAATATGACATTAGGGAGATAGATGAGAATCTTTATCTACAACTTTTGCAAGAATTTAAATCAAATATTTAATAATAATTAGATTTCTTTTTACAATTATTAAAAAAATATTTTAATTAAATGTCTTACTAATGCATTAATGAGTCTATTTAAATATGATTAATTAAAAGAAAAAATTTAATGTCAACATCTTTTAAAAATGTCACGCCAACAGGTCCTGGTGGGACAGCAACTTTATTAATTGTATTGTCTTTTACCGGCTTTTTATTGCTCACCCAATCTCTCTTTGTGGTACCCTCCGGACAAGTTGCAGTAGTTACAACCTTAGGTAAAGTAAGCGGCCCCTCTAGGAGGGCTGGCTTAAACTTTAAACTTCCATTTATTCAGTCTGTATATCCATTTGATATTAAGACTCAAGTTCAACCTGAAAAATTTGAAACTTTAACTAAAGATCTTCAGGTTATTAGGGCTACAGCTACCGTTAAGTATTCAGTAAAACCTAACGAGGCAGGAAGAATTTTCGCAACAATTGCAAGTAGAAATAGTGATGTTTATCAAAAAATTGTTCAGCCATCTTTACTAAAAGCACTAAAATCAGTTTTTTCACAATATGAGCTAGAAACAATCGCTACTGAATTTGCAGTAATTTCTGAAAAAGTAGGAGATACTGTTGCTCAAGAACTAAATTCATTCGATTATGTAGATGTTAAAAGCTTAGATCTCACTGGATTAGAGATTGCTGAAGAATACAGAGCTGCTATTGAACAAAAGCAAATAGCCGGTCAGCAATTATTAAGAGCGAAGACAGAAGTAGAAATTGCTGAACAAGAAGCACTTAGATATGAGACATTAAATAGAAGTCTTGACGACCAAGTACTTTTCAAATTATTTCTTGATAAATGGGATGGAAGCACACAAGTTGTTCCTGGCCTGCCAGGTTCAGAAGGAGGAAGTCCTCCTGTAATAGTTGGCGGCAGAAGATAATTTTAGATTTTAATATTATATTAATTTAATCTCTTACCTATTTATCTTTAGGACAAATTTATTGATTAGTTTTTAACGTATTAAAAGATTGATCGAAAGCCTCAATGGTTTTTTCAATTTCTTCTTCGCTATGAGCTAATGATGTGAATCCAGCTTCAAAAGGACTTGGCGCGAGGTAAATTCCTCGCTTAAGCATCTCCTTATGTAAATTACCGAAAAGTTTAGCATCATTTGTTTTTGCTTCTTCAAAGTTCCTTACTGGACCATCACATAAGAAAAATCCAAACATTGCACTTACACTTCCACCATTAATAGCAAAACCATTATTTTCTGCAGACTGAATAATACCTTCAATTAATCTAGATGTTGTTGCTTCTAATTTCTCATAAGTACCTTCTTGTTTGAGTAGCTCGAGAGTTTTTATCCCAGCAGTCATAGCGAGCGGGTTTCCGCTCAATGTACCTGCTTGGTAAACTGGTCCAGATGGGGCTACCATTGACATGATTTCTTTCTTACCTCCATAAGCTCCAACAGGTAAACCTCCACCAATTACTTTCCCGAGTGTAGTTAAATCTGGAGTAACCCCAAATTTTTCTTGTGCTCCACCATAACTAATCCTAAATCCAGTCATTACCTCATCAAAAACTAATAAGGATCCATTTTCAGTTGTTAATTCTCTTAAACCTTCTAAAAAACCAGGCTCAGGAGTAATAAAGCCAGCATTGCCAACAATAGGCTCAAGAATTACCCCAGAAATGGCGTCAGGATTTTCAGAAAATAATTTTTTTACGGCTTCAAGATCGTTGTAAGGGGCAGTAAGTGTGTTGGCAGTTGTTGTTCTAGGAACTCCTGGTGAATCTGGTAATCCCAAAGTGGCTACACCCGATCCGGCTTTCACCAAAAACATATCTGCATGACCGTGATAGCAACCATCAAATTTGATTACTTTATCTCTTCCAGTAAACGCTCTCATAAGCCTTAAAACAGCCATGCAAGCTTCAGTACCGCTATTAACAAATCTAACCATCTCAACAGATGGGACAGCATCTATAACCATTTCGGCAAGTTTGTTCTCCAAAACGCATGGAGCTCCAAAACTGGTGCCTTTTTCAATCGCTTCCTGTAATGCCGTTATAACCTCAGGGTGGGCATGTCCACATATCGCCGGGCCCCAACTTCCTATATAGTCAATATATCTATTCCCATCAATATCCCAAGCAAAGGGTCCTTTAACTCTATCAAAAACTATTGGTTGTCCTCCTACAGATTTGAAAGCTCTCACAGGAGAGCTAACTCCTCCAGGCATTAATTCTTGAGCAGAAGAGAAAGTTTTTTCTGATCGGGTGGTATTTAATATGTCAGTCACTGTTTAGATAAATGAGGATTTGAGAAAAATTTTGTCATGTTGTAACTTAGAAATTAGTAAAATTTTGTCAATCAAGTAGAAATTCTACATTATGATATTTTTATTGCGATAGTTTGGATTGTAAATTATTAATTTTTAGGAAACCATAATACAAATTTAAAAATATTCTAGACAACTCAATACTGATAGGCATTTTCGAGAATAAAACAAAGACTTAATTGTTTTATTTATATTTCGAAAAAAATATCATCATCTTTAGACAAATCTAAATTTAAATCATTCAAGTTTAGATCAATCATTACAGGGGCATGGTCGCTTGGGCGTAAATTTGCCCTAGGGACGCTGTCTATTACACAGCTTTTAAGTTTTGATGATAGTTCCTTACTAATGTATATATGGTCAATTCTCCAACCTTTATTTAATTCGTATGCGTTATTACGGTAATCCCACCAACTCCAATGACCAGTATTTTTTTCAAAGATCCTGAAAGAATCTATTAATTTTCCTTTCAGAACATTATTAAGTGCATTTCTTTCTGTCTCAGATGCCATTATTCTTCCTTCATATTTTTGGGGATCGTGAATATCTAAGTTTGATGGGGCAATATTAAAATCACCCATTAGACAAATTAATTCTCCTGTTTTCATTTGCTCATCAATAAAAAAAGCTAAAGAATTCAACCAATTAATTTTGTATTCGAACTTATCAGATTCGAGTGAAGATCCATTTGGAACATAAGCATTTACTATCTTAATACCATTAATATCAGCCGAAATTAATCTTTTTTGATCCTGGAAAATTTCAAAAATTTGATCTGTGTCTTTACAACCGTAGAATCCTTTCTTAACATTATCTGGCTTTATTTTGGAAATAATAGCCACACCATTGTATGATTTTTGACCGTAAATCTCTACTGAGTATCCTAATTTTTCAAAAGGTTCAACAGGGAAACTTTCGTCCATCACTTTCGTTTCCTGCAAACATAGAATATCTGGATTGGATTGATTAATCCAATCTAATATTTGTGAAAGTCTGGTTCTTATAGAGTTAACATTCCAAGTTGCTATTAACAAATTTCTACCAAATTATGTAAAATTAAAATAGCAAGAAATTTTTGCGTTAAAGAATTTTGAAATTAAATAAAATGAAAAATTACTTTTGCGAAAGAGTTTTTAAACCAATTACTCTTGTATTTTTTTTTACTTTATTAATTTCCTTAAGGGGTGATTTCCTAACTGCTGAATACTTACCTGAAGAATTGCAAATTGATAGCTCAACTAAAAATCAAGACAATAATTCAGTTATACCAACAAATCCGTTTGAAATTGTCGAAATGATCAGGAGATATAACAGTTTGAATGATGCTACCATTCCTTCTGATGCTATAGATGATGCCTTAGAGTCTTTTTATAGTTCGGAGGAAAAAAAAGAAATTTAATACGATAAATTATTTTTTTTAGTTTTTAATATGTTAAAAAATCCCATCCCAAAAGTTACTAATAAGTTGCAGTATAGAGCTATTGGGATTGTTAGTGCTAAATTTACTCCAAATAAAAATGATAGCCTAAATAGGGGTTTTTTATCTGATAATAAAGGTGAAAAAATTGAAACAGTAGTACTTGGGAAAGCATTATCCCTTTTAAAAAAGCACATTGATTTAAATAAAAGTTACTATTGGATTGTTTACCCGAAAAATAAAAATACCCAAAACTTGCACTTACAGGTTGCAGGCATATGGGATCCTTATCAACTTAATCATTTCACAAATGATTCTTCAAAAACTAACTTCAATAAATTACTAGAAGAATTAGATCTAAAAGACAATTATTTTTCTGTTAGAGGCGAGTTAGTTTTTGTTAACACTCAAAAGAAAGAAATTGTTATTAAAATCTGCTCTGCAATCAAGCAAAAAAATTTAAAAAATAAAAATTTTAAATTAGTAATAAAAGGAGAGCTTTCCCTAGAACTTCTTCATAGTTTTGTGAGTTTAGATATAAATAGAAATGGAAATTCTTTGGAATTAATAAAGTACGAAGTGATTGAAAAAAATCTTTCTGAAAATAAATAGAATGAAAGGCTGATTTTCATCTAAATTTTACTAATCAAGAAATTATTGATTTATGGAAGCTCTTTTAATTGAATGTTCTCCTGGTATTTCTGGAGATATGTTGTTAGGAGCTTTTTATGATTTAGGGGTGCCTAAAAAAGTCATTGAACAACCTCTTATTGATCTTGGATTAAAGGATCTTTATCAACTAGAGTTTGAAGAATCAAAAAGTTGTTCAATCCGAGGGATAAAGACAAAGGTTGAGAATATTGATTGTAATCCTATTAAAAGAACTTGGAGAAGCATTAAGGAACTAATTTTAAATGGTCACTTAGAAGATAATTTAAAAAAAATAATTTATGAAGTATTTGAATCTTTAGCAAGAGCAGAAGGAAAAGTTCACGGTATCAAATCTGAGGATGTTCATTTTCATGAAATTGGAGCTATTGATTCATTAGTAGATATTATTGGAGCATGTGCTGCATTGCATTACCTAAATCCTAAGAGGGTTTATTGTAATGAACCAATGTTAGGGAAAGGCTTTGTTAAAACTGAACATGGAAAATTATCCGTACCACCTCCTGCTGTAATAGAGCTTATAAGACAACAAAAAATTAAGGTTTTATCAAATCGTGACTCAATAGAGGGTGAACTTTCCACACCAACTGGAATTGCTTTACTTGCTAATTTAGTTGACTATCTAGAAATACCTTCAAAATATTCTATTGACTCTTATGGAGTTGGTATTGGTAACTTAAAATTCTCATTCCCTAATTTGGTAAGAGTTTATAAAATAACTTCATTTGATGATTCATCTATTCATGAACAAATCAATCCAAAGTGTGAAGAGATATCTGTTCAAGAAGCATGGATTGATGACCAAACACCAGAAGATGTTTCTAATTTTGTGGAGAAACTGAGAATTGAGGGAGCTTACGACGTTTCTTATCAAGCTATCAATATGAAAAAAAATAGAATTGGATTTTCTATTCAAGTAATCTTACCTTTAGAGAAAAAAGAATCTTTTAGGCAATTATGGTTTGATTATTCCAATACTATTGGGGTTCGTGAAAGGACCCAATCTAGGTGGATTTTACTTAGACGTAGAGGAGAATGTTCAACGACTTTTGGAAATATAAAAGTTAAACAAACTTTGAAACCAGATGGATCAATAATTATGAAACCAGAAAATGATGAGGTTTTGAGATTACAATTAAAGCATAAAATATCAACGCAAGAAATAAGAAAAATAATAAAAGAATCCAGCAAAAATTTTAAAGCATTTGAAAACTGGAAATGAGATTTAAATCAAGTAATAAACTATATCTAAAATTCCTTAAAAAAATTAATTTTGGTTGTT
>QCBV01000011.1 GCA_003279015.1 Prochlorococcus sp. AG-347-J19
GAAATAATTGACGTAGAAGTCGATTCTGACAATAAATAAGAGTTCAAATAAATTAAAGAATACTAGACAAGCCTGAATCCCAAAAAGGGAAATTTTAAGATAATTTGCTTATTTTATAATTAAATATAAAAAATCTTTATTTTTAATATTTTAATTTGAATTAAAAGAAGGTTGTTATGAATCTAAAGCTACTTCTATAGCTGCTATTAAGTTTTCGTCAAACGGTTTAACACCTGGCTTGAATCTTGCAATTACTTTACTATCTTTCCCTATCAGAAACTTCTCGAAATTCCATTCAACATCTCCTTCAGGTTCAACTTTGTTAAGGGTAGTGTATGGTTCTGTGGTGTTGCCTTTGGCATGAACTTTTTCATAGATTTCAAACTTAACTCCATATTTTATTGTGCAAAAATCTTTTATTTCTGAAAGAGAGTCGGGTTCTTGTTTTCCGAAATCATTACAAGGGAATGCAAGTATTCTTAGGCCTTTGCTTGAATATAAATCATGTAGTTTTTGAAGATCCTCATACTGAGCAGTATTTCCGCAATAACTAGCTACATTAACAACTAAAATTACTTCCCCTGAATATTCACCTAGTTTTATGGATGATCCGTCTGCGGAAAGAACAGTAGTATTTTGTACGTCAACTTGCATGTCTAAAAAAAATCACCCTTTGAAGATAGCATTGTATAGACTTTATTGTGTTTAATTTATATGGTAGTTTTGGTTATTTCTTTCATAAGTTTTAATTTTTCATCTATTTAACCATTTATAATTAGTATTATTAATCAGTTTAAATTTGGACCCTTTAGACCCACTTACTGAAATTATAAATTCCGGTCAAGGTTTTTCACCTGCAATTGCTTTAGAAAGAATTATTTGGGCAATGATTGGAATCTTTTTTTTAGGAGCAATTTCAAGATCAATAACTAATAGCATGCGAATTCAAAATTGGTTTGGTAGAAATTTTTTATTTAGTTATTCTAAAGATAAAAAAATTACAGATGATAAATCTTCACAACCTTCTTGTGATGAGGAATAAGTTTTATATATATGAAAGAATCAATTTTTTCTAAAAAAAGAATTTTATTACTTGGTAGTGGCGAGCTTGGAAAAGAGTTAGTAATAGAATCCAAAAGATTAGGATTAGAAGTTATTGCAATTGATCGATATGAAAAAGCTCCTGCAATGCAAGTTGCTGATTATTCAAGAGTAATTGATATGGGAGATAAAAATATTTTAAAAAATGTAATAAAAGAATTTAAGCCTGACTATGTTGTCCCAGAAATAGAGGCACTTTCAATTGAAGCCCTAAAAGAACTAGAGGATGAAGGATTCAATATTGTTCCCAACGCCAGAACTGTAGAAATTACAATGAATAGAGATAAAATTAGAGACTTAGCTTCTAAAGTTTTAAAAATTAAAACTGCAAAGTTTGATTATATTTTTGAATTTGATGATTTAGAAAAAAAAGCAGATGAAATTGGATTCCCACTTTTACTTAAGCCTTTAATGAGCTCTTCAGGAAAAGGGCAGAGTTTGGTTGAAACAAAAAATGATTTGCAAAATGCTTGGAAACAGGCACAAGCAAATTCAAGAGGAAAGGTTAAAGGTGTAATTATTGAAGAATTTATTAATTTTGATTGTGAGTTTACTCTTCTTACTGTAAGAAAAGAAAATGGTGAAAATATTTTTTGTTTACCAATTGGACATCTTCAATCTAATGGAGACTATCAATGTAGTTGGCAACCTTTAGAGATTAAGGAGTCCTTAATTATTGAAGCTAAGAAAATGACAAGTAGAATATTAAATAACCTTAATGGAGCTGGATTATATGGAGTAGAGTTTTTTATAAAAGGAAGTGAGGTTATATTTTCAGAACTATCTCCAAGACCACACGACACTGGTATGGTTACATTAGTTAGTCAAAATATTAATGAATTTGAATTACATTTAAGGGCTTTTTTAAATTTACCAATACCGCATATAGATCTAATAGAGCCCTCTGCAACCAGAGTTATTCTCTCTAATCAAGAGTATCTAAATCCTATTTATAAGGGTCTTAATGAAGCATTAGAATTTGAAAAGACTAAAGTGCTCATTTTTGGTAAACCAGTTTCCAGAAAAGGCAGAAGAATGGGTGTTGTTCTCTCATCAAATTCTGACATTAATTTGGCTAGAAAAAATGCAGATGAAGCTGCTCGTAAAATAAAAGTCAGTACTACTTAAATATTAAATAAAAATAACGAAAAAAATACTTATTTCCTTTGTTTTTGTTCTATGTCTCTGTGGGTATTATTTGTGTATGTTCTCTATTTCACAATGATAGAAAATTATAAAGGTTGGGATATTACTTTAAATTGGGATAATAAAGATTATCTAGAGAGGGATACTAATAAAAGAAATTTTTTTAATCAAAAGGAAAAATGGATTGGTATTCACTTAAATGGTGAAAAAATCTATGGTTCTTCCCTAAAAGAAATTAGGCATATTATTGATTATCCTAGTTTGCATGCAAAGTAGGTTAAAAGACTTTCTTTAATTATCCTTATTATTTTCATTATCTTCAATTAGTTCATTAGCGAGCTTTCTTAAATCTCCCTTAATCGAGACCCATGTAAAGGCGATTATAAAAATTGAAGCAGATATTGCAACGGTGATTTTTTCAATAGGTGACATTCCAAGTGCAATAGCAAACATTTCAAACCAAATACTAATTTTTCATTATATTGAATTTTTTTGTATAGTTGGAATCAAATTTTTTTTTGCAATGATATTTAATTATTCAAAATATAATAAATAAAATTTAAATTAATTATTTTATTTATTGTTTCTGATTTGAATTTTATTCAGTAAGATAAATTATGGAAAAAAAAAAGTGCCCCCAATGTAAAAATTTAATTTTAATAACCTCCCCAACATGTTTATATTGTGGCAGACCTAATAAATTTATAACTAAGGAATACGTAAATAAAAAGTGGAATAAAGATAATAATAAAAATGTATTTGATTATATTTTTATTAATAAGTATCTTGTATTTATTTTATTTTTAATATTTACAATTGTTATTATTATATTTAATTAAATAATATAAATTAATTACTCTATTATTGCATCTAATACTTCTTTAGTATTTGTTGATAGTTTATTTTTTTTAATCTGCTTTATTGTTTCTACCATATTACTTTTGTAAGGTTCTGAATAATAATTGTATCTACTAAATACTTTCACAAAACGGGAAATTACGATTGGATTTAATTTATCAAAATCAATTATCTTTTTTGCAATATATTTATAACCAGAACCATCCATTGCATGAAAAGTACTATTTCTTGTTACGAAAGAATTTAATATAGCTCTTAAAGTGTTCGGTGATTTTGAATCAAAAAACTTATTTTCAAATAATTTTTCAATGCTGCTTGTTTTTTCCTCAATTTCTATAGATGCATTGAATGAGAACCAACTATCCAAAACGACAATATTATTTTTCCATTTATTGAAGAATATATTTGAAATAAGTTTTTGTTCAGGACAATTAATCCTACTGAATGAATTCAATGCAGCTTTTGCTAGCGTCATCGAATTACTATCGACATAATTAATTATTTTGCTTTTAATTTCCTCATCATGACTGTGTAAGAGTAGTTTCCAAATAGTTTCGATTAGTTTTCTTTCATTTTTACCTTCTGGCCACACTTTATCTATCTTTTTCTCTATTTCTTCGAGCTTAAAATATAATTCTTTTTTTAATTTGGTACCGAAAAAATGATTTAATTTGTCAATAGTTTTATATATCTTTAAAGGATCTATATTTTCCATCTCTGATTCAATTTCAGCAAATGTCGGAATACTTAGTAATTCTGATAAAAGGGATAAATTAATGTCTTTATTTTTTATAAATGATATTAAGGTGCTTATTAATTTATTTTCAATTTTATGATCTGGTTTTTCATCTAATCTGCATAAAATAATTTTTTTATAAAATACTTTTACAGTATTAGATAGTGTAAAAAAATCATTTTCATATTTTAAGATTAAAAATTTTTCATCCAAGGTAGTGTCTGATTCCCACTCAACAGGTGAAGAGAATTCGCGAAAATAAGTTACTAAAGGAATTTGTAGGTGAGATCTTATATTCCTAAAAATAAATTCTTGTTTTTTTGTTTTTAAAACAACCGTTTTTTCTATCGTTTTATTCTCACTGCAAAATATAGCCAGATTTATAGGAATTATTAGAGGTAAATCATTATATGGGTTCTTCTTTATTGGATTACTTTGAGAGGCTTCAATTGTAAGTTTTTCGGCTTTTTGATCCCAGATTCTCTTAAATTTAATTTTTGGGGTCCCATTTTGCTTGTACCAGATTTTAAACTTTTCAGGATCGATTTCCTTATTATGTTCTAAAATTTTATCTACAAATTGGTCTATTGTTGCTGCCTGTCCATCATATGTTGAGATGTAATTACTAAATCCTTTATAGAAATTTTTATCTTTTACAAGCTTATTAAGCATTCTAATTATTTCTGCTCCTTTCTCGTAAATCGTGGTCGTATAGAAATTGTCTATTTCTTGATATTTTTCAGGCATTACAGGATGTGATGTTGGACCAGAATCCTCTCTAAATTGATTTCTTCTAAGAAATTTTGCATCATCAAGTCTCTTGATTTCACGATCATGAACGTCTGCAGTGAATTGTTGATCTCTAAATACTGTTAAACCCTCTTTTAGAGATAGTTGAAACCAATCCCTACAAGTCACTCTATTCCCAGTCCAATTATGGAAGTATTCATGGGCGATCACGCCTTCTATTGCTTCTAATTCTCCATCAGTTGTTGTTTCAGAATTAGCGAGTATTAGTTTTGAGTTGAAAATATTGAGACTTTTATTTTCCATTGCTCCCATATTAAAGTGCCTGACTGCAACAATATTGAACAACGACAAATCGTATTCAAGGTTATATTTATCCTCGTCCCACTTCATAGATTTCTGTAAGGAACTTATTGCATGTTGAACATATTTTTCATCGCCATACTCAACATAAATATTTATTTTTACATTTTTATTCGATTTTGTTATGAAATTATCTTTTACACAATTAAGTTTCCCTGCTACCAATGCAAATAGATATGAGGGTTTAGGATATGGGTCTTCCCAAATTATTTCATGTCGATTATTTGCTAGATTATTTTCTTTTACGACGTTACCATTTGAGAGTAAGACGGGATAATCATTCTTGTCTGCTTCAATTCTGACGGTGTATTTGCTTAGAATATCAGGCCTATCAGAGTGAAAACTTATTCTTCTAAATCCCTCTGCCTCACATTGCGTAGTAATAATTCCATTGCTCTCATACATACCTAAAAGTGATGTATTTTCCTTCGGTTTAATTATTCCTTCTATCTTTAATAAAAAATTATCTTTGTTTATATTTTCAATTTTTAAGTTATTTTTTTGCTGTTTGTAGTATTCCTTACCCAGTAGTGAGTCATCTATAAATATTTTTTTTATTAATATATCCTTACCATCTAGAATAAGATTTTTAGTATTCTTATTTTTTTTTACCAAATTTAATTTCGTCGTTATATTAACTGCATTTTTCTTTATTACAAAGTCCAAAAAAATTTCTGGAATTTCATAATCAAAAACTTTGTAATCTTCAAGTTTTACATATCTTGAAATACCTTTTTCTTTTTTTGGTTTGTTCATCTTTATAAAGAAGTTCAGAAATTAAATAATCTAGAATACTTATCCTGAAATTATAAGTTAGAACTTTTTTTATCTGATTGACAAAAATGTGCTTTAACTTCTCCAGAAGGAAGTAGTTCTAATAAAGAAGGATTGTTAATATCAGGAGATCCGTCTTTATTAAATTGGTACCTCCAGTCCCACTTCTTATCTGTAAAGGAAATATAATCTTTCCTTAGAGAGTATGGAAGCATAAGTTTTTTTTTGTTCCAATTAATATTTATAAAAGCTCCTGGCTTTAACTCAGATATCATTTCTACTATGGAAAAGTCACCGTTTATATTATTTCTCATCACAAGATCAAGCTTTGAATTTTCACATATATAGCTACTATTTAAAGCTAATAAAAGTATTGAGCTAATAAGAAATGAATGAATTTTTTGAACTCCTTTTAAAGTAGATTTCCTTTCAAGCTAAATGACTTAATTAAAGATCTTTTTGGATCGATTTAAATCATAATAGATTGCATACTCTTTAGATCTACAAGATTACAATTTAATTCCTCTTCATAATCCTGAACTGAAATAAAATTATTTAAAAGACCTGAATATTTTGCATCTCCTCCTAGGGTGCTTGAAAGAATATATTTTGGATTAAATTTTTTAATCAATTTAGGGATTACATCAGCACCTTTTACAAAAGAACCTACTAGGGGTAATTCTAAATTTTTTGTAGGAGTAATGACTGCATCAAGACTTTGCGTGTTTAAATTTTCATCAAGATATCCATGGGGTTCTATATAAAACCCATTATCTTGATCTTCTCTAACAATATATCCGTTTTCTATTTGTGGAACTGGAGCCCCAGCAGTGGCTTCAAAACTTAAATTGAAATGATTTGTCTTTTCAGTTGGCTTAAGCACTTTAATTGAACTAAAACCAATTTTTTTTAATGTTTCAACAGCACTTTTAGGGCAAATTATAGGAATATCTTTTCTGAACATTTCTAATGTTGGAACATGACAGTGGTCAGGTAATCCTTGGGTTAACAAAATAATATCTATTTTTTTATCTATTAAAATTTCTTCCTCTAATGATCCTTTAAAAAACCACTCACCTGGAGGAAATATTAAATCTCCTTTAAGCCAAGGATCAATAATTAAATTGGTTTTTTTAAATTTTATAAGCCAACCATTTGATCCAAGGTAGGTTGCTTCAAAAGTCATTATCAATTAATTGTTTTATTAGAATATAAGGTAATTTTGGCTTTATCGAGAAATTATTAATTTAGATTAGTTTGCTTCATTTAAGATTTGAAATGACTTTCTTTTTAGATTAAATATTAAAACTTGATTATCTTTATAACTAATCTCACAGTTTTCTTTTTCTAGCATTTTTATTGGTATTAGAGCTAATCCTCCTGTTCCTGAAAATATGATTGGCATGGTGCTATTTTTAGTTCCATTCATTTTTTGTAAGTCAATAGCTTGAGATACTATTTTTCTGGCTTTATCAAATCCATAGTCTTCTATTAATTCAGGCCATAAAAAGTTAACTAATTCATATTTCGAAAACTCAATTTGTACTGTTTTCATTAAAAAATTATAGATATATAGTGATTAATTACGATATTTTCTTAATTACTATTTTTAAACCTATCCATGACTAGTTGCAACATATCCACTACATCACCATCAGTTAAATTTAAATCCTTCTTTAAATCATTGCAAGTTAAATTCATTTCAAGTGCCGCTTCAGCCATATGATTAACTTTCTGGTTATCACCGCCCAATGAAATAAATGGATTGAAGTTTTCTATCATTTAATACTTGTTACTACAACCTAGTTCTAGCTAAGAAATAATTAATTATCATTTATTGATACAGAAGCTTATAAATATGTTATTTAATATTTAGAAAGTTTTTATTTTTAAACTAGTGAGATTGATATGCCTTTTGATATCAATGCGAATCTTCTAGCTCTGACTAGTAAAGGAAATATCAAATTTGTTCGTTTATTTGATTTAAACACTCTAGAGAGTAACAAAAGTAAACTACTTGAGGGATTATTTATCTGTTTGCAAATAGTATTAATTGCATCTGCCCCATGAAAGATATCTTCATCTTTTAGAAGAATAGCTCCTTTATCTAGGTCATAACCTTTATCAAGAAGGGATTTAATCAGAGTTAAATTTTTACGACCATCAAGAATTTTAATATTATTTAACTTGCTTTTGATCTCAAGGAGCTCGGCAAAATGATTGCAGAATGGGCATTCTCCATCGTAAACAAAGGTATAGTTTGAAGTCATTAGAAAAAAACAGATTTGATGGTCTTAAGTTTTTGCCAACAAAATAATAATGCCTCGATAATAGAACAAATAATAAAAATTTTGTGGATTTTTTATAAAAGGATAGTTAAACGATTCTAATAATTACGAAGAAATGTCTCAATATAGGTATATTTTTCATAAAAATCTGTATGCTAACTCGAAGATATTATGTTTTAAAATCATGAATTTATTAGCTTCTTTTGCTTTAGGTGGTTTCAATCCATGGGCAGCAGGCTTTGGAATTGGTTCTTTAGTCCTTTTTGGTCTTGTTGGTCTTGTGGCGGGTCCTAACCTAAAGAATTTTGACCCTGATGCATAAATCATCATATTTAATATAGATTTTAAAAGACTCATTTGAGTCTTTTTTTATGCGGTTTTATAAATTTATTTTTAGAATCAACCTAAATTCTATTCTGCCAAAGAAATGTTGTTAAATCCTTTTTATCCATTTACTTTTTTGAAAATCTCTTCCCTTAAAGCTACTATTGTTTTTTTGTCAATACTTTTAATTAAATCAAATTTGCTTAGATTAAAAGGAGGACTAATTGGAGGTCTTTTTGCCTTGTTATTGATATCGGGGATTCTTGCCTCTAGCACCATAGCTTTAGGATCAATAGTTTATGCTTATCGATTAAAGAAGAGATCTAATTCTGATGATAATCAAATCCAGGATTTAGAAACTGTTAATGTTTAAAATATTTTGTGAATCAAATTCATTTGAATAACCTAAAATGGAGTTCCAGGTACAAAATGCAAGACTAGAAATCCAAAACCAGCAGCAAAAACTATTGATACTGCGATTATTAGAAGGCCTGATGCCATCCCCCCTTCGTTAAACGCCATTTAGTTAATTATTTTAAATTAATAATAGAACATATTTGTTCTCAGGTAATAGTTCTAATTACTCATATATCATCCAAATTTATTATTAATGGTGAATAAAAGTAAAAAGATGGAGGTTAATGAGATGATAAAACCAAATATTATTAATGGTTTAGATTTTACGTTTTCTTCTTTCTTAAGCTTATTTTTTGAAGAAAAATTTCTATCTTTTTTTTTATAAATAAGATTGGAAAAAGGTTTAATCACGATAAATTTAAGATTTAAGCTAATTACCCTAAAGTTTTGAACAAATCTTTATGGTAATCAACAACATTTTGACAACTTATTACAGGTGTAAATTCCATATGAATGCCAAATTTGGCTCTCCATGGAGCAAAATGCTCGAAAATTTCTTTATCACTCTCTGCCTTACATAAACAAACCACTCTACCCTCCCCTGGGGCATGAACTCTAAATAACATTTCAAATCTATCTGTTTTATCTGATTTTGCAATTTCACCGTTTTCCCAAGCTTCTACAAATAATTGATAAGCTTTCACTTGATTCTCAATATCCGGGAATTGGCAGTCAGCAAGAAATAATTGCATTGGAGTATTCTTAAGGTTTTAATAATTATCCCTCAAAAACTTATTTATTAATGGGACTGTTTGAATTTGAAGATCAGAAAAAGAATATTTTCCTAAATAAAGTGAGAAGAGAGAGTCTCAAGGAATTTACCAATATCTTTTTTATATAAACTATCTGTGATTTTTAAAGAGAATAATTCATAATCATTTATATCTTTTTTTTTATCAAAATTAATATTTCCCTTTAATGAAATATTTTTCATGATTTTATTGATCACTATTTAAAATTTAAACAAATATAAGTAAAAGGCAAATTTCTTTACATTATGTTTTTTATGAGAGAAATTTCTAAGACTTATAAAAATAATTAATTTATTTAAGAGTTAATTAATTTTCCTAGGATATATAAGAAAGAATTAGTTAAAGAAAAAATTACAGTTAATAGAGATGCAACAACGGGTAATAAATTGAACCACAATTGAGAAGTTGTCATTTTTGAATCAATAGGCAGAAAATTGGTTCTTTTTTTAATTCTTATTTGTAACCAAAAAATAGATAACGGATAAATAATTCTTGAGAAAGTAATTATCAATGAAGGCAAAATACCTTGGTTTGAATAAAGTATAAATCCTGAAAAAAAGTATAATGCCCAAATTAGAACCCTTTTAATCAAAATTAATCCTTTGCTTTTGCCAGACATTATTAATTAATTTTTATAATTTTAGTCATTTTATATCTTTCAAAAAAAATGTTGTTTATAGTGACTTTTTCTTTACGTATAATTTTCCATTCATTTTTAAGAAATAATTCAAAACTTATTAAGCTCGCTTCAGTATAAAGAGAATCTATACCTTCTTTCTTTGCCTCATCTTCTAATTTATAAAGTAACTTAGAGCCGTAGCCTTTTCTTTGGAATTTACCTTTGCAGTAAAATAGCGCAATTCTATCGGTGGGATATCTTGTGGCAAAAGCAATAACAATTCCTTTTTTACTTATAAGCCATCCTTTTCCTTTAATTATTGACTTATCAAAATTTGTGTTATTCCAAGCTTGGCTTGACCATGCTCTTTTTTGTTCTTGACTATAAATTTTTTCATCTAAAGATTGAATTGAATCAAAATAAACCTTCTTTAATTCCAGTTGATCTTTAATGGTAATTTGTCTTAAATTCATATACAAATCTATTATTTAATATGCCTAGTAAAAATATAGTCGCAATTGGGGGAGGAGGGTTTGGACGTTCATTAGGCTCTCTTGAAATTGAAAAATATATAGTTTCTTTAAGTAATAAAAAAAGACCTAAAATTTGCTTTATTCCAACAGCATCTGGCGATAGTAGTTTGTACAAACTAAATTTTTATAGAGCATTTTCTAAACTTGATTGTATAACAAGCCATATTGATTTCTTTTCTAGAACAGAAAACTTAGAAGAGAAAGTTTTAACTCAAGATATCATTTATGTTGGTGGAGGAAATACAAAAAGTATGTTAGCTGTTTGGAAAGAATGGAATTTACATAAAATTTTGCAAAATGCTTATGAAAAAGGAATTGTAATGAGTGGTGTAAGTGCTGGGGCTATTTGTTGGTTTGATAAAGGTATAACTGATTCTTATGCTAAAGAATTAGCCATAATTGATTGCTTAGGTATAGTTGAAGGTGTTGCCTGCCCGCATTTCGATGAAGAGAAAGAGAGGGAACCTTACGTTAATGATATTATTCAGAGAGAGATTATTGAATCTTGTATATGTATTGAGGGGAATTGTGCCTTGCATATTAAAAATGATTTTGACTATTCCTCAATTGATTTTGGTAATGGTAGAAACTGCTTTAGAGTTATAAGGGAAAATAATATTGTAAAGAAAGAAATTCTTTGAAAAGAAAATATTTTTAATATATATTAGATCTCATCATTCTTCGAGATAGAAGTAAATTCAATTCCTTTGTATTTTACGAAAGATGCAGTCCATACTTCTTTTGAGAGATTCCCAAGGTATTTTAGAAACTGTTGTGTATCTCCATCTCTTATCCATTCAGATTTAATGAATGGAAGCTCTTTCTGCATTCTTTTAGGATGCATATGAACGAGGAGCAAACCTTTTTCTTCAGAAACCCTTTTTAAGGCACCTTCATCACTTCTTTGAAACACTCTCATTAGAAGATTTAAAATTACCTCTTCTCCAAGTTTCTTGAAATTTTCTAATTCCTCTAAATTATCTTTAATTTCTTTACCTCCAAGAGGCATTGCTCTTACTAAGTTTTGCTCTATTAAAGCTATTGCAATTAGATAATCTTGACTGGCCATATTCTAAAATAATACATTTTTGTTATTCTAACCTCTCGAGTTCATCAAAATCTTTCATGGATTAAATATCTGCGATAAGAAGAAAGGAAATAATTTATTAATTATTTTCCAATACAATTGAACTATTGTCTTTATTTAAATTAGCAAAATTAAAAATTTTATTTGTTATGAGATTTTTTTTATTTTTACTTTTAGGGATTTTTGTAGGACTTTATTTATCATGGCCAGGTTTTTTAATACCAGAAAACTGGAAATGTTTTAATCAAATTATTGCAAAATCTGCAGAAGATAAAATTTCTTTCAAAGCTGCATTAGAAATTTCCCCCAGTTATTTTCTAAAATATAAGAATAAAAAGACGGCTTCCAAAATTAGAATCGTAGCAGATGCTTGTTTTCGTTAATATGTTTAGTGATTAATTAAGAATAATAAATAATGAACAATAATATAAGATTTGAATTATCATTTAAAAATATCTCTCAGTTAGACAATAAACTTAATTTCTGTAAATTAAATAATATAAAAAATATCAATATTCCATGTAAAGGAACTATAAAGAAGGATTTATTTAATTCAACTTTTAAATATATATCTAAAAACTATAATGAATTTAATGTGACCTATCACTATAGTCTTCATCATCAATATTCAAAAAATAAAGAAAAATCGTATCAGGATTTTTTAGATTTTGTTAAAAGTTCTCAGACTAATAAAAATTATGAAATTCTGCTTGTGTCGGGATCAATTAAGAAAAAAAACTTTGACTCAGTTGATGTACTAGTTAATCTAAAAAAAGAAAAAAATTTAAAAGTTAAATTAGGTATAGCTTACAATCCATATTTGAAAAAATATTATAATATTTCTTCAGAAAGAGAAAGGTTTGAAAGAAAAATTTCGACTGGATTAATAAATTCAATTTGGTTTCAATATGGCACAGATATTAAAGTTCTTCAAAATGAGTTGACTTATCTCAAGAAAATAGCAAAAGATGAAAAATTAAATCTATTTGGAAGTTTATTTGTTCCTTCTAAACAATTTATAGCACGGTTTAAATTTCGTCCTTGGAAAGAGGTATACATATCAGAAAAGTGTTTATTTGCCTTAGATAATTTTTTTGATTTTACAAGTGATTTAGTTAGTTTTTATAAAAATAATAATATTACTCCTGTTATTGAATCTGATTTTTCATCATCAGAGAAGCTTGATACTGTTTATAGTTTTTTTAAAAATGAAAGATAATTTCTTGCAATATTAAACCTATGAAAAGTAATGTTACATATGACTTATTAATAATAGGTGGAGGTATATCTGCGTGTGTTTTCGCTTCGAAGTATCTTAAAAATAATATTACAAAAAAAATTGCATTAATTGAGAATGGTCGTGGACTTGGAGGGAGATCAAGTACAAGAATAAGCAAAAAATTTAAAGGATGGAAACTAAACCATGGCGCTCCAAATTTAAATATAACTAACAGTAATAATAATCTTCTATTAAAAAGTTATATTGATGAATTAATAGATAATCAATTTATTAAAATTGACGATTCAGATATATTTTTTCTAAATGAAGATTCTAATTTAGAAACCATAAATAAATCTGAATTTTCTTGTGGAGTTAATTATCTATCTTTTGATTCAATGAGTCAATTATCGAAAAAGATAATTGAGTCAAATAATTTAAAAGAGAAAATTGATTTTTTCTTTGAAACTTTAATAGTTGATATGAAGTTTAATGATAATGAATGGATACTAACATCAAAAAATGGCGACAAATTCAAGTCTAAATATCTAATTTGTTCAACTAATTTGTTGTTACATAAAAGGTCTTTAAAAATATTAAACGTAAATCAAATTCCATTAAGAAAAGCTATTCCAATTAATAATGATAAAAAAATAGATTTACTATTAAATTTTTTAGGAGAACAAACATTTATTCCTAGGTTAACTTTTTTAATTTATACTGATGAAAATTATAGTTATAAAGATTATTACTCTAAAAAACAAAGGTATTTTTATCTAAAAAATAATTTAGAAAAAAAATATAGATTTGAAAGAATTATTTTTCAGCTGCAAGATAATAATAAATTAGGAATTGTAGTGCATTCAAAAAACGTAGAGTTAATTAATTCTTATATATGTGCAAAAGATGAAGAATTTTTTAAACAAAAAATAATTACAAATTTCAATAAACTTTTTGAAGAGAATTCTGTAGTAAATAAATTAACTTTTGATGAAGAGATATCTATTATGAAATGGAGAGCTTCACAGCCTTTAGGCAAAGCAGTACCATTGTCTTTACAATTTAGTAGAAAATATAGAATTGGATTTTGCGGTGACTGGTTTGAAGGTGATGGATTTGGCAGAATTGAAGGCTCAATATTAAGTGCTTTAATATTAGAGAAAAAAATGAAAGACTTAATTAAATAATTTTTTCATAATGTCATCTATATCGGTGTTTTTTTCAATAATGAATTTATTTGTATTGTTTTTTATGCTATTAGGTTTGAATTTTTCGTAATAAATGTCCCATGATTTTAAGAAATCATACTCAGCTTGTTTTTTATTCTTCCCTCTTTCTTTTATATCTCTTTGGACAACTCTTCTCATGCACTCATTTTTTTTAGTTTTTATTTCTAAAAAAATATAATCCTTATTATTTAAAGTATTTAGGAATTCTCTAGCAAATATACCCTCAACAATTAAAAAACTAATATTTTTTGTTTCGTTTAAGATATTTTGAATTGTTTTCTTTTCGAAATTATAATAACGATCATAGATTGAAATTCCATTCTTATAAATAAAATCAAAATCTTTTTTGAATAGTTTGTTATTGAAACTAATACTTCTATCAAAAAAACCTTCTACAAATTTTGGTAGTAATTTACTTATTAACCCTGTCTTATAGTAATTGTCAGTATTTAATACAATACCATTTTTAATTTTTTTTATTATTTGATTTGATAAAGTCGTTTTCCCGCTTCCAGAAGGTCCACTTATAAAAATAAGCTTCATTTTTATTATCTGTTCTTTAATATGATTTTAACTTTACTATTTATAAATACCTTTAGTTTTTGAAAGTAAATTTTTTCATTTTTTATTTTTCAAAATAATTTTGAATACCTTGCAATAGCTCGTAAGCTTGCATAAATATTAAATGTGTGTCTTTATATAAATGTAAATAAATTAACCCTCAATTAGCTATTGTCTTGTTATTAATTCCTTTGGAATTTGATAATATAATTAATAGATAAGCTAATTTTATTACTTATATATTTATCAATGATTTCTAAATTTCTCAGCAAACTAAAATCAATTTTATTTAAGAGTGCAGTATCTCCTGAAACTCCTTTAAAGAAAGAAAAAAAAGCAGCAAAGTCTGCAAAAACAAAAACAAAAACAAAAACAAAAACAAAAACCAAAACGGTTAATTCTAAGAAAAATATTGAAACTTTAACCACACTTCCAGGTGTTGGAGCTAAGAGCGCAAAAGCTTTGTATGAGGCTGGATTTAAAACAACAAAAGCAGTTATTGCTGCTGATGAAAAAGATCTTCTTGCTGTATCAGGAGTTGGAATAAATCTTGTTAAGAAGCTTAAAAAGCTTAAATAGTTAAAATTTTATTTTTAAACCTTTTTAAAAAAAATCAATAATATTAAGAATATCCAGAAATTTTCTGAGCTGTAGCTGATTATCTTCTTCTTGCTTTTCTTCTCTGTTGTAACTTTCTTTTATATTTTTCTATAGGTGTTTCGTGGTGTCTAAGCCTTTTTAAATCTGCAAAGATTCCCGACTTGGATACTTGTCTCTTAAATCTTCTAAGGGCAGATTCAATCCCCTCGTTCTCTCCAACTGTAACTTGTGTCAAAATTTTCTAAATAAACATTATTGTAACACCTCAACAGATATATTTAAACTTAAAACTTCTACTTCAGGGTTAATAGTTTATTTGGCTAATTTTTCACCCACTCCATAAATCTTTTTTTATTACTTTTTATATCTTGTAATGATTCAAAATAATATTTTTTCCAATTATCTTTAGGTAGGCCAAGAAATAACATTAGATTTAATGGGTATTGATTGCTATCAGAACAATTTCTAAAATCATCCCTGAATAAAAAGATTTCCTTTTTTAAAGCAATTGCGATACCCAATTCAATCATTACCCCTTCATCTGGAGGATTTCCATTAACAATCGCAAAAATACAATCACATTTTTTTAAATCATGGAAATTACTTCTCGCAACTTCATATGCCCATTGACTTTCTTGTTTTGTTAATGGTTTTGCTCTCTCAAAAGGTTCAAATACTTCTACATTTAAATCCTTGAAGATTTCAATAAATTCATTTAAAAGTGTTTTAGTTTGTTTTGAAAATCCATATGGATTTGCTAAATATAATTTCTTACTCAACTTAAACCTCTTTTTTTGATGTACTCTTCGCGATCACTTTTTGAGTCTAAACTATTTTCCCAAGGGAAAACTATCCATTGGCTTTTTTTAGATATAAATACTGTATTCCACCATGTTGGTTTGATTTTACTAAATAATACAAAAAACATTGCTCCTTCAATATCCTTTAAGGTCTTTAATGTAAGACCAGTTTCATAAACATCATCTACTATTAGTGAATTTTTTAGTGGTTCTGAAATTAATTCAATTTTTAATTTATGGCTTAGTGCTACAGCAAGACATAATCCACCCCGAGGAACTCCATATATTCCAGAAAAATCCTTAAACCTACATTTATTAGCTATTTGCTCTACGCTCTTATCAAATTCGCTCCAAGTAAAATAACTTATCATTTTAATTTTCGTTTTTTTCTGTAGTAGTAGCGTAATTTGAAGCAATTACACTTAAAAGTGCTACTACTTGCTCATTTGGACAATTAGTATTTTTTTTTAAATTTTCACATTCATTTATTATCTTGGAATAAGTATCCTCAACAATACCATTCATTTGATCGATACTAAATGAATATGGTTTATTCATTTTTTAAATATTAGTTATCTTATTTTTACTTAAATATCCAACGAAGTAAATATTTTGAGTATTTAAAGATAAAAATTTTACCACATGGGATCATGTAATTTATCAATTCTAGGAGAAGAAGGAACATAAGCATGTAAAGTTTCAATTTTGATAGCCCATTTTTTAGAGTTACCTTTTAAACTTTTACTTTTAATTAGGTTTGTTAGGGGAATCCTTTTTCTAACTTTAAGAAGACCTAGGCAAGCTTCCCAGGCTTCATGATTTTTATAAATATCTAACCAAAAATCAAAAATATTTTCCAAGATTTCCAAAGGGATATCAAATGAAATTCCCATTGAAGGTCTTTCAATTAAATAATTTTTGTTTCTTAGTTCATTTAATAAATTATTTACGTTTAAATTAATAGCCAAAAGAATATCTTTTGCTGATTTATTACCTATTAATTCTTTTCTATGACAATCTAAAAGATTTTCATCATCAAGGATATTTTCATCGCAATTTTTTATTCCCACAATCCAAAACCCTTCTTCATTATTTACTCCACTAGCAAGAAATAGATATTGAGGTGTATTCTCCAAGGTTTCAAATCATTTTTTTCCATTTTTAACATTTTTTGCATGGTATGAAAATGATTCTGCTATGTATTTAACAATATAAATTCCTCGTAAAAAAAATTTAGTTGTTATTATAAAATTTTAGGACATGTTTGATTTAAGAGAGCTGAAACTTATGTTTTTGGATCCTACTGATCTGATAATTAACAATATAAATAAATTTCTTAGTAACAATGAAACAATTAAATTTATTTTTTCTTAGGAAATAATTTTCCTATTTTCTCTTTTTGTAAAGACTCTTTTTTTGTTCTTAATTTTTTATCTTCTAGAGATTCTTTATTAGTACTTACAGCGTAAATTATATAAAATATGATACCACTAAATATTAATCCTATTAAGAGTATTAATATCCCTATAGGTTCACTTGGACTAAAAATTTTAAGATCTAAAGCTGTATTGAGGGAAATTATCATCAATAAAATAATTCCTTTAAGAAATTTTATGGAAATCTAATTGATTTCTTCGTATCCAAAAAATGTAGCATTGTCTAAATTTTTATACCCATTTGCTGCTTCCTGTGGGTTCTGACTATCAATTTTTCTCGCTTTAGCATGAATCATGTTGAATGGAAAAATCACAGCTCCTACAAAAAAATGAAGAATTAAGAAATCTGAAGGAAGTCCATTTGTCCAATCAGGAAAAAATAGCAATGTCATCAAAGATTCGTACATATAAGTAGTCAAATAAACCTCAAACTATTATTACTGAACTTATCGCAATACTTTTAATTTTTAATAAATTGAAATTTAATTTATTTTATATAATTATCAGATTTAATTGAAAAGACAATTTTAAAATACTATTATATTATTTATAAATTATTGATTAATAGCTGTTGTTAAAATTCTTTTTTGGCTTACTTTTATTTATAAATTTTCAATTAAAACCTGCAATAGGTTTAGCTTTTGATACGTCCGATCCTAGTGTTAGTCTGCTGCAGAATAGGATATCTAATAATTTTTCTAAGAAATATTGCAATGCTATTCAAAATGGTTTTTCTAAAGATGAAGCTATGAAATCAGCTATTATAAAAACCGAAAACATTATATCTTTTTCTTATAACCCACAGAAAAAATGGATTGAGAAAAGTGATTTGGCCAACCAAATCTCTTTACAAGTAGTAAATAATTGTGGACCATCATTTGGATTAATTGGAAAGGATGGAGTTAATTATTTTAAATCATATTTTCTAGAAATTTACGAAAAAACTACTCCTGCCAAAAATTTTTCTAGATAAATTAGGTTAATGAACAATATTTCAGATAAATTAGTAATGACAATCATATTGATTACTATTCTTTTTGTATTTGGATTGATTTTTTCAGTAAAGTCACCAGAGAGAAAGGTTATAGATTCGCCAATAATGTGGAAAGATGACTATTCTAATATTTCGCTTTTAAGGAGCAATAAAATAAATGCAGAAATAGAAAGAATAATTTAAATAAAAATTCATTATTTACAAGAATAGGAAGATACTATTCAGCTATATTCAAAAATATTTTTTATTTCATGCAATTTATTGTTCATTTTAATGTAGGTAGTTCAAAAGCACTGAAGCTAGTTTTAATTCGTCATTAAACCATGCGCGTATCGCCATTGCCCTTCGAGGATCATAAAAACTTTGTTTTCTGTACCAACTAAGAACTTCAGAATCTGATTTCTTTCCATTACATGACAAACAACATGGCACGCAATTGCTTGTACTACTAATCCCCCCTTTTGACATTGGGTGAAGGTGGTCAAGCGATTCTGATGGTTTGCCGCAATAAATACATTTATACTTAGTAAGTTTATTAAGTGACTCTTTCCAATTTTTATTACTTATCTTGGGACAAAACTGATCAAGGTAAATTGCATCTTGTTTATGCATAATATTCTTGATAATTTTTTTGATAATAACAGTTTTTTTTAAACTATGATTGAAAAAGGAGAAAATGAGACTCTAAAAGTTATTTGCTTCTTATGAAAATAATTATATTTCCTTATTATTAGCAATTTATAGTCAATGATTAATCTATTAACAATATTATTAGTAAGTTTTGATCATCATTTATTTAAAAGTATTTATATCTTTTTGATATCCTTTTTTTCTAATACGTTCTCAGCAATTTCTGGAGGAGGTGCAGGATTACTACAATTGCCTGCATTGATTTTATCTGGTGTTCCTTATTATCAGGCTTTGGCTAGTCATAAATTAGCAACAGTAGCACTAGGAATAGGGGGTTCTTTAAGAAATTACAAATCTATAGGTAAGGATATGAGTGTTGCTTGGCAAATTGTAATTTTTGGATTGCCAGGCGTGATTTTAGGGTCTTTTATAGTTGAATTTATATCAGAAAAGTATCTGTACTTAATTTTAGGAATAATTTCTATATTATTGGCTTTTTACACATTCCTTAAACCAGATTTGGGTTTATCATCAGGTAATAATAAGCTTAATTTATTTTATAAAATTAGATTTTTAATTTTTATTTTCCTTATAGGGATCTTGAATGGTTCTATTTCTTCGGGAACTGGATTGCTTGTCACAATACTTTTAATAAAAACTTTTGAAATGGATTTTCTTCGAGCTATAAGTATGACATTCTTTACTGTTGGGATTTTTTGGAATTTTGTTGGAGCAGTTTTTTTGGCAAGAATAGGATCGGTTCCTTCAAATATATTGATAGTATTAATAATTGGTTCCTTTTCAGGAGGATATTTCGGAGCCCACCTTTCAAAATTAAATGGGAATATCCTAATTAAGAAAACTTTCATAACAGTTTGTATTTTGGTTGGTTTTAGCTTATTGTTTAAATCCATAAAAAGTTTTTTATAAATTAATTAAAAATAGCAGTACGATTTTGGTTTAAAATTCTAAAGCACTTTTTTAGTTAAAAAAATAAATTACTATAATCTTTATTTGTTATCAAAGCAGTTAATTAATAATTCGTTTTAAAAAATACTTTTAGAAATTTTTTAAAAAAAAAAAAAGGCCTCACATATGTGGGGCCGGGTGATGGGGAACCTTATTTTTAAACCAATTCCTTAAAAAATGCAACCCCCTATCTGTAGCGCAGAACTGGCATTGTTTAAACACTACAGATAGTGCTTTAATGATTTTCTTATATATATATTTCAAAATTCTGAAATAATTTTTGTAATTTTAAAGTTTATGAGTAAAAATATTAATTTATGATTTCAAATGTTTTTTGTTATTTTACTTGTTAAAAATGTCCTGCACAGTATCATTCGTAAGAACTTTGCTAGTAAAAAGCTTTAATGATTGAATTAACTTTATTAACTCTTTTGAATTATGTTGGGGATAATTTCTGTGAGTATAGAAATCTAGGTCATGATAACTATAAATCTTTACTTCTTTCCTACAGTGATGCAAGTAATAAATTTGGTCCATTAGAGGTTAAAAAGGTTATTGAGAAGTCAGAAAATTTTAAAGTTACCGCTGTTGCTATCGCTGCAATTAAGTGCCCTCAGCATATAGTTAAGTAATGAAGTTTGAATTAAAAACTGAAAAAGAAAATTATTCAAAATCATTTTCACAATTTTTCGGTATAGTTTTTTTTCTCACTTTAATAATTATCCTTTGTGATGTTGCCCTCAAACTAGGAATCATATCTAGAAATCATAAAATTGAATACAGCTGTAGGCTTTTATCTGTTGAAAAATCTAAACCTCATTTCAAGAGATTATCCAGGCTTTCTAATCTGAAAAGTAAACAGCAAATTTGGGAATTTTGCAGAGAGGTTATTAAATAATAGTTAGCTAGATGCTGATGAATAGAATTTTAATGCAAATAACCAGAACTTTCTTGAAGTCATAAGAAATATTGTAGCGACAATAACCTCAAGCAATATTTTCCACAGTTGAGAAAGTCCTAGAAAAACTTCCGATGGAATTGCAGTTATAAAAGCAATAGGAATGAAAACACTAAAAAATATTCTTAAAGAAAATGAAAATGAATTTAGAGGAAATCTTCCAATATATAGTAATGATCTTAATACTTCTATTGCATTCCAAGTCTTAACAAACCAAATAGTAGTAGTAGAGATAAAAAACCATAGGCTATATAAAATACAAATCGAGCAGCTTATCGTAATCAAGGATAAGGTTAGAAAACTTAAATTTAAATTTATTTGATTAATTCTTATGCAGAAGAACAACAAGAAAAATCCAAGCATTATTTCTAAAAATCCAGATGGATTTATTTTTTTTAATGAAATATAAAATTGACTATCCATAGGTTTTAAAAGTACGAAGTCTAATGTTCCTTCTCTTATATGTTTAACTATTTCTGTAAGATTTGGATTGAACCATGTATTTGTTATTCCGTTCAATATTGTATAAATACCTTGAATTATTAGTGCCTGTTCAAATTTCCACCCTCCAATATATCCATTATTTTGAAAGAAAATAGACAATAGAAAAATACTCCCTATTAAACTTAAAATTGCAGTAATTAAATCAAGTAATATATTTGTCTTATACTCCAATTCTGAAGCCAAAGAAGTATGTAAGAATTTTTTATAAACTTTGAGATATTTTCTTAAACTCATGACCCCATAGCTGTATATTTTTTCGTTCCTTCAGACCAGATTTTCTTAAATAATGGTAAAAGTAAAAAAATCCATAGAATTTGCATACTTAAGCCTCCACTAATATTTGTTTCATTACCTGATAGTAGGTTCGCAGGGAAATCAATTAGATATGGAAAAGGAGTTAAATAAATCCAAGATTTAACATATGCGGGAAATGAAACTACTGGAGCTAAAAGACCTGATAGAAATAAAGTTGGAATAAATAACAATCTTTCTATCGATGATGCTTTCTCTATCCAGAAACATAGACATGCAACTATTGACTGAATTAAAAATTGAATCAAAAAGGATAAGAAAGTAGATACTATCGATAAAAGTAAAATACCTAAATTTGGAATCCATATACTTTCTGGATTAAAAATAAAAAAGAAAAATGCAATTATTAGTGCAAAAGGAAATCTTGTTATTTGTTCAGCAAGATGTTGTGCAAAATATCTGAAAAATGGATTTAAAGGTTGGATTAAATAGGGAGATACTTTCCCCATAAGAGAATCCTCTTCAAAACTAAATACAACCCAAACTACAGAAAACTGTCTTACAAAAAAAGCGCATAAGAAATACCTAGAAAGCATAATATCACTTATGTTTATGGATTCATTTAGATTATTATTTGTCCAAATGTTTAACATGAAAAAAGGAATAATCCCTGAAATTGCCCATAATGCAATTTCTACTCTATATTCCAACATGTTTGAATATTGGACTTTTAATAAAGTGATTATTTTACGATTAATCAATTTAGATATCATAATCTTTTTTGATTAATACCTTCCCAATAATTTCATCTATAGGCGGTTCATTTATAAAAAGGTCTTCTATATCAAAATTATTTAGGATAGTCTTAAGTGAAGAAGTAATAGAATTGTTTTCAATTTTTATAGTGATTTCATTCTTGATTTTATTTTTAACAGTAAAACCGGAACTTTCTAATTTAGTTGCATCTTTTTCGGAACGACAAACTATTAATATTTCTTTAACAGGTGATAATCTTTTTAATAATAAGTTAAGTTTTCCATCATATGATATCGCCCCTTCGTGCACGCATATAACTCTCTTACATAGCGAAGTAATATCTTTCATGTAATGACTGGTAAGGCATATAGTTGCATTAGTTTCCTTATTATATTTTTGAAGGAATTTTCTTAAATTTCTCTGTGCATTAATATCTAATCCAAGTGTCGGCTCGTCTAAAAATAGAATATTTGGTTCATGTATCAAAGCTGCTAGTAATTCTGACTTCATACGCTGACCTAGTGAAAGTTTTCTAACAGGTATGAACAGCTCTTCATCAATTTCAAGCATTTCCGATAGTTTTTTTATTCTCTTTTTAGCTTCGAACTTATCTAAGTCATATATTGATGCATTCAAATAGAATGATTCAATTGGCGGAAGATCCCAGATAAGCTGCTGCTTTTGTCCCATTATTAAGGTGATATTCTTTAGGAAATTTTCCTTTCTCCTGAAAGGTAAGTGGCCTGAAACTAAAATCGAACCTTCACTTGGATAAATTAAGCCACATAGCATTTTTAAAATTGTTGTCTTCCCAGCTCCATTAGCACCTAGAAATCCTACTATTTCCCCTTCTTTAATTTCAAAACTTATATCTTTTATAACTTTTAAACTTTTTGTTTGTCTTCTAAAAAAATGTTTAATTGTTCCTTTTAGTCCTGGCTCTTTGGACGAGATATCAAATGACTTAGATAGATTTTTTACATCGATAATATTTTGCCCCATTTCAATTATTAAATTTTTATTTTAACTATTTATAATTATTCTCTATTTTAGAAAATTTTTTAACGAATTAAAAAATATCTTTAAACGATACAACCAGCCAGATAAAAAAGTTAATTGGATTAAGTAATTCGCTTACCTTACTTTTATTTTCATAATTTATTCCTCTTAAAAAATTAAATACAAAATTACTATTCTCTTTATTATCATTATTTTTTTTTATCACATTACCGTTTTCGTCGAGAAGATCAATTTCATCCTCAAAAAACCATTGCTCTTCTCCATTAGATAATTGCAAGACAACTCCAATACCTTTACCATCAGTTATTCTGAAATCACTTATCTTACCCAATGAAGAAATATTAATCGCATCAATAGTTTCTTTTTTAAGTCTATCCTTAGATAGTTCTAGGTTAACTTGAACAGAATTCCCTATCTTAACCTTATCTAAAATTGACATTTTTTAGGTTATTATACTTAGTGATAAAGGTTTTATGTGATTAATTCAGAATTATTGGTTTATTTCAATAATTACTAATTTTTTAAAACTGCTTCAAGGATTCTCTTAATTGAAATTGTTAATACTCTCAAAAATACAAAAAAGAGACCTAACCAGCCTAATATGATAGCTATCGATAACATACTTGAACCTAAATCACGCTGTAGCAAATTCTGCATATAATTTTCTCAATTAGATAGATTTTACTCTACTTTATTAAATAAATTATTAAAGATGTAAATGTTCAAAATTCAAATTTTATTAAATTCTTTTTTATTGGCGTATTTAATAGATATGATTTGTGAGTTAAGATTTAGTTAGAAATTAATTTAATATTTTGGACCTATCTTTGAATTCATACATTGGAATACTTTTTATCATTACTGGCCTAATAGTTAGAGTTGACTTGAAATTTTCTATTCAAAAAGATCTCAAATAATTTTTAATAAACTCTTTTTAGTTGAGACTTTATAATCTTTATTTTTTAATTGCTGTAACTACTGCAAATACTAAAAAAGCAGCTGTGAAGCTGCTTCTAAATGGTGGCGGGGGGGAGATTTGAACTTCCGACCTTCGGGTTATGAGCCCGACGAGCTACCAGACTGCTCTACCCCGCGTTATATACATAGCATACATCCGAAAGTGTAATTTTTTTCTATTTATTTAGGATTCTTGGAATTTTAATTGACCTTTAACTTCAATTCGCACCCCTTCAGAAAAATTAAACACCTTTTCCTCTATGTCTTGAATCCTTAATTCAGATATCCAATCTAATTGTTTAAGTAAGTGTAGACTTACAGCATGTTTGGCTCTTTTTGAACCGTCTTCTACTTTTAAGGCAAGTCCTATCCCTTCATTTACCTTACATAGGCACTGTATTCCCTCGGCACCACCTTTACCTATAACTTGTCCATGAGAAGCCTTAATTATTTCTGTATCAAATTTATTGTTGTCACTTACCATTATTGGGTTAGTTGTCATAGCCCTACTAATTTGCTCTAATTCAGCATTTTCAGAACTGCTTAGAAGAGCATATAACTTGGACATTTCTATTAGTTTTAAATAAAGAGTTGGAGCACCACAATCATCACGTTCTGCTTTTATTTCAGATAATGGAATTTCAAGAAATTCAGAGATAATTCTGAATATTTCAAGTTGAAGTGGATGATCTCCCTTTAGGTAACTATCTAGTGGCCAATTCATTTTTTTGCATGTAGCTAGAAAAGCAGCATGTTTACCTGAACAATTATGTTCTAAGGGACTTATCTTTGATTTTGGACATTTAAGGTTATTGATGTCGATGTCATATTCCCATAATATTTTGAAGGATTCTCTTGAATGAAGTTTTGATCCACTATGTGAACCGCATGCTAATGCAATTGATTTTGAATTATTATTGATTTTTGATGCTGCTCCACTGCTAACAAAAGGTATTGCCTGAAAAGGCTTTAATGCTGACCTTATGAAACTTTTATATTCTGGATTTCCTGCACACATTAAAACTCTCCCTTTTTTGTCACTTATAACAGCATGAATTTTATGGATTGATTCAATATTTGAACCTCTCATTAAGATCGCTTGTAAAGGAGGATTATTTGATGTGTATAGGTTTTTGAAGTTTGAAGTCATTTAGAAATTGTTATATTGAAAAAGCAAAATCCCTGATAAAGCTAAGACTGAAATAATTGAAAAAATTTGTATTAAATTTCTTAAAATAGGTTTTACCTCAATAGAGGCAATAAGTGATTCTTTTTCTTTTAAAACTAATGGTTTAATCCATACTTGCCCGTCATACCAACCTGATTCTTCATACTCAACTCTTTCAGATGTTAATCTCTTAAAGACATGATTCCATCCAAGATATAACCTGATAGTAATTAATAGAGGTATTGATAAGCTACTAAAGAAACTTAATAGGCTATATTTTAAAAGTGAGGTTTTGAAATAAATACTTCCTGAAGAAATTACAAGAAATAAAACAAAAGCACCAGCCCAGAATTTAATCAATACTAAAACTAGCGATTTTTTTGTTTTTGGCCAAGAAAAAATTATAGATTTTGATAATTCAATAAATTCATTTGTGGGCTGTTGTTCTCTAGGGACAGGACATTTAGATTCGTTCATATAATGATGATTATGGAAATGTAAGATTATCCCCATTACTCCAGAATGATTCAAGGTCATAGAATTTTCTTATTTCTGGTTGGAAAATATTTACAATTAAATCACCATAATCAAGTAAAGCCCATTTCGCTTCATTAACCCCTTCTTTTCTTATTGGTTCAATTTTAGCTTTCTCTCTTAGCTCACCTTCAACAGAGTTAGTTATAGATCTAACTTGTACATCAGATAATCCTTCTGCAATCAATATCCATTCACTAATGAAAGAGACTTTGTCAATTTTTATGAGTTTTATATCTTTTGCCTTTTTTTGATCACAAGCTTTAGCTGCCATTAAAACTAAACTTTTATTGTCCATAAACATTTTCGCTCGAGACTGATTTCTCTGAACCTTCTTGCTGAGATAGTTCTGATCTAGCTTTTTCAGCACTTTTTCTTAAGGCATCCAATCTATCCTCAAAGAAACTTCTTTTTTTCTTTTTTCGAGTTTTTTCAATTAACTCTTTTAGCGCACCTCCAAGACTTTTATAGGCATTTGGGATACTATACCCAAATCTACAAGCAAGATCTATTGCTCTTTCATCTGCAAAAATTGCATCTTGAAGTTTTTTTTCAGAATTATTTTTTAAATATAATCTATATCCTGCAAAACTAGATAGACCAAGAGCAAGTAATAATAAAAGCCCATCTTGAACCCACAATTCACCTATAGCTCCTCCTAGTCCTATTGCAAGAGCAGCCATTTCCCATCCATCTCTTGGAATTGTGTCATTTTGAATTTTTCCTACTTCGTGCCAAAATAAAAGATTTCTATGGTCAATTGCAAAGTTGTCCCATTCCTCAAGATCTATTTGGATTTCAACTTCGTCACGACCAATTTCCTCAAGTGTTATTAAAGGTGGATCTATAGCAGCAGCAGCTTCAACAAATACCCAACTTTCATTCTCTGGAGGCAACAAACTTTTAAGTCGCTGAAGTTCGCTCATAAAAAATTAATTTCTTCCAATACTATAGAAACAAATGTTGCTTTTCAAGTAACTTGATTAACATCTGATGATTTATAAGTAGCATGAAATAAATGAAGTTTTTAAATTATGCCTCAAAGAGGTGATCTCAAAAAAATTCTTATTCTAGGTTCGGGACCGATTGTTATAGGACAAGCATGCGAATTTGATTATTCTGGCACTCAAGCTTGCAAAGCTCTAAGAAAAGCTGGTTACGAAATTATCTTGATAAATTCAAATCCCGCATCGATAATGACTGATCCTGACATCGCAAGCAAAACATATATTGAACCATTGACTCCTGAAATCGTCTCTCAGATCATTTTAAAAGAAAAACCTGATGCAATTCTACCCACGATGGGAGGTCAAACTGCTTTGAATCTTGCGGTGAAATTATCAGAGTCAGATTTTTTAAAAAAAAATAAAGTTGAATTAATTGGAGCAGATTTGAAAGCTATTAATAAAGCTGAAGATAGAAAACTATTTAAAGAATCGATGGAAAAGATAAATGTAAATGTCTGTCCATCCGGTATTGCTTCTAACCTTATTGAAGCTAAAGAGGTATCAAAAAAAATTAGTTCTTATCCTCTAATAATAAGACCTGCATTTACTTTGGGGGGAGTAGGAGGTGGAATTGCTTTTAACCTTGAAGAATTTGATGAATTGTGTAAAACAGGTTTAGAGGAAAGTCCAAGTAATCAAATATTGATTGAAAAATCACTCATTGGATGGAAGGAGTTTGAATTAGAAGTAATGAGAGATACGGCAGATAACGTTGTAATAGTCTGCAGTATTGAAAATTTAGACCCAATGGGAGTCCATACTGGAGATTCTATTACTGTAGCTCCCGCTCAAACTCTAACAGATAAAGAGTATCAGAGATTGAGAGACTTATCATTGAAAATCATCAGGGAGGTAGGAGTTGAAACTGGTGGTAGTAATATTCAATTTGCAATAAATCCATCTAATGGAGAAGTAATTGTTATAGAGATGAATCCTCGTGTAAGTAGATCATCTGCTTTAGCAAGTAAAGCAACTGGATTTCCCATAGCTAAGATTGCAGCTTTATTGTCTGTTGGTTATACACTTGATGAGATTATTAATGACATTACAAAAAAAACACCTGCTTGTTTTGAGCCATCAATTGATTATGTAGTTACCAAAATTCCTAGATTTGCCTTTGAAAAATTTAAAGGCTCATCAAATACCTTAAGTACAGCTATGAAATCTGTAGGTGAGTCAATGGCGATCGGTCGTTCATTTGAAGAATCATTTCAGAAAGCATTAAGGTCCTTAGAAGTAGGTGTTTATGGATGGGAATGTGATTCATTAGATGAATTTGATAACGAGAACCACATTAAAAATAGTTTAAGAACTCCAACTTCTGAACGAATTCTCGTAGTTAAAAAAGCTATGCATCTCGGAAAAACTAATTCTTATATACATGAAGTTACTAATATAGACTTATGGTTTATTGAGAAATTACGTAATATCTTCAGTTTTGAGCAAGAGTTTTTGAAAGAAAAAGAACTTTATGATCTAGATAGAGATTTAATGCTACAAGCTAAACAGTTAGGTTTTTCAGATCAACAGATAGCAAAGTTAACTAATAATAATTTTTTTGAAGTGCGAAAATATAGAAAAGACTTAAATATTATTCCAATCTATAAAACAGTTGATACTTGTTCAGCGGAGTTCTCCTCTTCTACTCCTTATCATTATTCAACTTACGAAGAAAGTTTTTTTAATTTAAATACTGAAATTTTTGATACAGAGATTTCTGATAATAATAAAATAAAAAAAATTATGATTCTTGGAGGAGGCCCAAACAGAATTGGTCAGGGAATTGAATTCGATTACTGTTGTTGTCATGCCTCATATGAAGCTTCAAAGAATGGATATAAAACAATAATGGTTAATAGCAATCCGGAAACTGTATCAACAGATT
>QCBV01000012.1 GCA_003279015.1 Prochlorococcus sp. AG-347-J19
AGTGGAACTGCGGCAATGGAAGCTGGGATAATAAATACCTTAAGTAAAGGTGATAAGGTAATTTGTGGAGAAAATGGAAAATTTGGCGAAAGATGGGTACAGGTCGCTAAGGAATTTGGGCTAGAAGTAATAAAAATTGATGCAAAATGGGGGGCTCCATTGAATCCAGATGAATTCAAACAAATATTAGAAGAAGATAAACATAAAGAAATAAAAGCAGTTATTTTAACTCATTCTGAAACCTCAACAGGTGTAATCAATGACTTAGAAAGTATTAGCTCACATATAAGAGAACACAACAAAGCATTATCTATTGTTGACTGCGTAACAAGTCTAGGGGCTTGCAATGTGCCAGTAGATGAGTGGCAATTAGATATTGTTGCTTCTGGATCTCAAAAAGGATACATGATACCGCCAGGACTTAGCTTCATAGCAATAAGCCAAAAAGCATGGGATGCTGCAGAAAAATCTAATTTGCCAAAATTTTATTTAAATTTAAAAGCTTACAAAAAGAGTCTTTTAAATAATAGTAATCCTTATACTCCAGCAGTTAATTTGGTTTTTGCTTTAGATGAAGCTCTAAAAATGATGCGAGAAGAGGGCCTAGACAATATTTTCCTAAGGCATAATAAACATAAATTAGCAATGAGTAATGCTGCAAAGGCTTTAAATCTTAAATTATTTGCTGATGAAAAATGTTTAAGCCCTTCAATTACTGCAATAAGAACTGAAGGAATAGACGCTGAAGAATTTAGAAAGACAATAAAAAATAAATTTGATATCCTTCTAGCTGGTGGTCAAGATCACCTGAAGGGGGAAATATTTAGAGTAGGTCACTTGGGTTACATAAACGATAGAGATATCATTACAGTAATTTCAGCTATTAGTAATACACTTATTGATTTAGGCAAAATAACAGCTAAAGAAGCTGGTGAAGCATTAACAGTGGCATCTGAATATCTTCAAGCAAATTGATTTAAGTGCCTGGTTCTTCAACATTTCCCCCTAATTCAACAATCTTTTTTCGGAGAATTATTGATTTTTTTTCGTCTCCCTTAGTTTGAGCTATTGCAAGGGCAAACTCTAATTTTTCAAGCTGATGGCCACCCTCAAAAAAAGATAATTTTTTCTTTATGCGGCTTCTATTTGCTTTGTATGAAATTTGTGAAGACATAAAAATTCATGCTTTAAATAATATTATGCCAACAAAAGGGGACATTACGAGAGGGAAACAAAAATATTATTTGAATATAAACCCAAGCAAAAAAAAATTTTTCTAATATTATGTCCAAACATCATCCAAATTAATGCCAAACATAAATCTAATCTATTACCTAATTGCAGGCGGAATTTTTGGTGCACTAGCTCTGAAAACTGGTATTCCTGCTGCCCCTCTTGCAGGCGCTTTAATAGGCTCAAGTATACTCAGCATTACTGGCAAAGTAGAGGTGGCAGAGTGGCCAATTGGTACAAGAACAATATTAGAAATAGGAATTGGGACAGTTATTGGTACATCATTAACTAAAGACTCATTAGTTGATCTTCAAAGCTTATGGAGGCCTGCCATTTTAATTACTTTTACTTTAGTTATTACAGGATTAGCCATTGGATTATGGACAAGCAGATTACTTAAAATAGATGTAATTACAACAATTCTTGGTGCCGCACCAGGTGGTATTAGCGGTATGAGTCTTGTAGGATCTGAATATGGAGTAGGAGCTGCAGTAGCAACTCTACACGCAGTCAGACTAATTACTGTGCTTCTTATTCTTCCTTTAGTGGTGAAATTCTTAAACCTAGTAGGAGTAATAAAATCATAAATATCTATAGACATATTTCCAATAAAAGATACTTTTAAGAAGGAGGAAAGAATTAAATGAAAGGATTTAAAAAAAAATTAATTTTTTTAACCCTAGGAATAATATCTCCTGTATCACTTCAAACATCTAAAGTTAATGCAGGCTCATTTGGAGCAGAAATTTTCTGCACTATGAGAGACGGAGGAAATGATCATGAAAGCAGTTGGGATGCTGCTTATACATATATAAAAAAACAAAAAGGCGGAATTTTCAAAGTCTCACCTAAGCAAGCAGCCGCACAAATTACTGAATCAGTAATAAGAGATAGAGAAACCTTCAGCTATTGTGTGGAATATCTAGATAAACTTCATCCTAATAGAAAACTCATAAGAGATTTGCAAAAAGAGCAAGAAAGACAAGCAAAGGAAGCTCAAGAAAAAGAAAACAATAGAAAGAGGTTAGAAGATGAATTAGAAAAGGTTAATGATGATTTTTCAGAGGAGACAATTGAAAGATACAGCTATTGATAAGTTTTTAGTTTTCTATTTAGTATCTAATAACACTAAATTATGTTTTAAAGGCGAATTTCAGCAAAAAATAAATAAATAAATATTGACTTTTGATCCATTCAAGCCATCATTTATTTAATCAAATAATCTGAATGCATATAAATGATGCGGTGTTTTTAGAGGATTTATGTCCTAAGTTCAGATTCAGACAATGGCGAAAATCAATTCATAAATTTACGGGAAAAAGTTGTATATACTGTGGAAAACCATCAGAATCAATTGACCATGTTTTACCGCGCAGCCAAGGTGGTTTGAGTACAACAGAAAACTGTGTACCTGCATGTCTTTCTTGTAATGGGGACAAATCAGATGAAAACGCTTTGTATTGGTATAGAAGACAAAAATTTTATGATCCTAGAAGAGCGATGGCAATAAGAGCTTGGTTAGAAGGAGATTTACGACTAGCTATAAGGTTACTGCAATGGGCTAATCCTAATTTTAAATTGAGTCATAAAAAATACGACAAAGATGAATCAGAATATAAAGCAGCTTGATTACCAAACACTACATTGTTTTGTAGAGTTATAACTTTCACATATATTTCCGAATTCTCTTGGCGATTCTGGGAATATTAAAATTACCAAAAATGACATTATTAAAACAAATAATTTTTGGTAGGGTTTAATATTAACTAGTTTGATTTTTTTTTCTTTCAAACCGGTATAACTTTTGCTAATGCAGAAAGTCTTAGATTTTAAATAAGGCTTAAAAGCTGTTGTCATCATTTATTAATACATATGTACTATCCTAGCTTCGCATGAAAAATCCCGCAAGTGCACTAAATAATAGACATAAATTCTTGATCTTGGGATGCGGTTTTAGCGGTAATTTCTTTGCAAAAACCGTAAGGCAGTTAGGTTGTACTGCTTTAACGAGTTCAAGATCAGAAAACAAAGATCCAAATAGTTTTGTATTTAACAGTGAATGCGCTACGGTTCCTAACAAAAAAATTTTTGATGGAGTAACACATATTCTCAGTTGCATACCGCCAGACAAACACGGAAATGATCCAGTATTAGGAAGTCTTAAAAATAAGCTAAAGAGTTTGTCCCTAGAGTGGGTAGGATATTTATCTACCACAGGAGTATATGGCAACACAAAAGGTGATTGGGTTTCGGAGATTGATCAACCTAACCCTTTTCACAAAAGAAGTCATAAGAGATTAAATTGTGAAAAAGAATGGCTTGAATCTGGTTTACCTGTACAAATTTTTAGGTTGCCCGGTATCTACGGACCTGGAAGATCCACTTTTGAAGCAATAAGAAGTAAAAAAATTCGCGTTATCTCAAAAAAAAATCAAGTATTTTCAAGAATTCACGTTGCTGATATTGCAAATGCAATTATCTATCTATTACAAAATAAAAATTCCTTAAAATTTCACCAGATTATTAATATTGCAGATGATGAACCCTGTTCTCAAATAGAGGTTATTCAATATTGTTATGCTTTGCTTGGTTTGAAAATGCCAAAGCCAATATTATTTGAGGATGCAAAAGAAGAATTATCTCCTATCGCCCAATCTTTTTGGATGGAAAATAGAAGAGTTTCTAATAAACTTTTATGCGAAAAACTTGGATATAAACTAATTTATAGAAATTATAAAATAGGCTTAAAAAATTGCTATTTGAATAATTAAAAAAATTTTTAAAACATTTATGGATGATCAGAATTCAAGCAATACTTTAAAAATAGTAATAAGCGTCGGAGATGAGTCAGGTATTGGACCTGAAGTAATTTTAAAAGCTCTTTGTTCTAATGAGATACCAGAACATGTTGACTTTACATTAGTTGGTTCCAAAAAAAATCTGCAAAAAACATTTAGATACCTTAGATCTCTAGGAGTAGAAAAACTCGCAAATCCTAAAGATTTGAAAATTCATGATCTCGAAATTTCATCATACGATAATGACTCTAAATCAAGTTTTGGTAATTCAAGTTTCTATTACTTAAAAAGAGCAATAGAAATTGTAAAAAAATATCCGAATTCAGCACTTGTAACTGGACCAATTTGCAAGAAATCATGGTCATTAGCAGGTCATTACTTCTCTGGCCAAACTGAAGTATTAGCAAAAGAATGTGGAGTAAAAAATTTTGGCATGTTATTTACAGCAAAATCACCAATTACAGGTTGGAGATTCAATACTTTACTAGCTACAACTCACATAGCTCTTTGTGAAGTTCCCAAGCAATTAACTACAAAATTAGTACACTCTAAATTAGATCTTTTCAAAGATTTTTGTAGTACCTACATTGATAAACCTACTTTAAAAGTTGCCGGATTAAACCCTCATGCTGGCGAAGAAGGGATTTTGGGTAATGAAGAAATAGATTGGCTTAATGATGCATTGATTGTTTGGAGTAAGAAGAATAGAAATATCAAATTATTAGGTCCTATATCGCCAGATAGTTGCTGGAATTCTTCCGCAAAAGCTTGGAAAAACAAAGATGCTGAAAAACATGATGGGATTCTTGCTATGTATCATGATCAAGGTTTAATACCAATGAAAGTTATTGCCCTTAATTACTCAGTTAATACAACAATAGGTTTACCCTTTATAAGAACATCACCAGATCATGGCACGGGATTTGATATTGCTGGCAAAGGAATAGCTCAATCTCAGAGTATGATTGAGGCTATAAAGGCTGCTATAGAAATGACTAACAATTCAAGACGGCTTAACACGCATTAAAACTTGACCAAATTCAACTGGTGTCCCATTTTCAACGAGAATCTCTACTATTTCAGCATTAAATTCAGATTCAATTTCATTCATTAACTTCATTGCTTCCAAAATACAAATAGTTTGACCAACCTTAACGTTATTTCCTACTTCGACGAATGGTTCCTCACCTGGCGCTGCAGCCCTATAAAATGTCCCAACCATAGGTGAAGTGATTTCAGTCAGGTCAGAGCGCCCTGGAGGTGCCACCTGAGACACTTCAGGTTCATTAACGATAGAGATATTATCATTGGCAGTTTTTTGATTAGCAATTGTTTGCTTATCAAGAGAAGAATTAGAATCTAAATTATTAATAACTTGGTTTTGATCAAATAAATTCCTTTTTATTTCGAGTTTAAAATCCTCTCCCTCAAGCAAGAACTCTTGTATATCACTTGTAGAGATTTTCTCTATTAAGCGATTTAAGTCTTCATGATCTAATTTCATAGCCATTAATTTTCACGTCCAAGATAACTGTCATTACGGGTATCAACTTTAATCATTTCTCCCACAGAAATAAATAAAGGAACCATAACTTGAGCACCTGTTTCTAGGATAGCTGGTTTTGTGCCCCCACTAGCAGTATCACCTTTAACTCCAGGATCAGTCTCAATCACTTTCAAAGTAATAGATATTGGAAGTTCTACTTCTAAAACTTTACCATTATGGAAAACTACATTAACCTCCATGCCCTCTTTCAAATACTTTGCACCTTTACCTATTTGTTCAGAGGTGAGTCTTGTCTCTTCAAAGCTTGTCATATCCATAAAAACATAATCACCAGACTCCACATAAGTATGCTGGAGGTTAGACTTCTCTAGGATAGCCTGCTGTACTGATTCTCCGGCTCGAAAAGTTTTTTCAACCACGTTGCCGTTTTGAACTGATTTTAATTTTGTTCGCACGAAAGCAGAACCCTTACCAGGCTTGACATGTAGAAATTCTACAACGCGCCAAACTTGTCCATCCAATTCGATGGTTGTACCTGTGCGAAAATCGTTACTGGAAATCATTCCTGTATTACATCCCCAAGGATCATAAACCTGCAAGAGTGCTATGCAAAAATTCTTATCAAATCAGAACAAACTTTTCTTAATTCTATCGATTGTAATTTTACAGATTTTTCTCTTTAAACCGCTTCAAGTACTAGCTGATTTACCTACTGGAAATGCAGTAAAAGATCCTAATGCAATCCTCAGAAACGCACTCCCTATCAAGCAAGTTGAGTTGCAAGAAATTCAGCACAAATTGGAAGAAACTAGTGACCTCGTAAGAGGAGGAAGATGGCCTGCTCTTACGAAAACTGTTACAAAATGTCAATCTTTACTAAAAAAATACCAAAGCAAAATTATTCAAGAATTACCAAAAGATAAAAAGAAAATTTCTGAAAAAACATTTTTAGAGCTCAAAGAAAATTTTGATAGCCTTCAAGAATACTCTAAATCAAAGGATAAATACTCATTTATAACGACCCGTAGAGAAGCGTTAGATAAAATAGGCGGATTAGAAGAATATTTTCTGCCAAATGAATTTCCATACTCTATTCCCGAGGAATTTGATAATTTACCAAGATTACTGGGTAGAGCAAAAGTCAATATTAAAACCTCCAAAGGAGATATGCAGGCTATTGTAGATGGATTTAACGCCCCACTTACAGCAGGGGCATTTGTAGATTTATGTTCAAAAAACTTTTACAAAGATTTACCCATCAACAGAGCAGAAGAGTTTTTTGTACTGCAAACAGGTGATCCAATTGGTGAAGCTATTGGTTACATGGATCCCGAAACAAGCGAAGAACGACACGTTCCCCTAGAAATTAGAATTCCTGGTGAAAAAGATACTTTTTATAACCAAACTTTTGAAGATTTAGGTCTTTACACAGAGACGCCAACATTACCTTTTGCAACACTAGGAACTCTAGGATGGTCCCATTCAAATGCCGCAGTTGATGATGGCTCATCGCAATTTTTCTTTTTTTTATATGAAGCAGAATTAAATCCAGCAGGTCGCAATTTAATTGACGGGAGGAATGCTGCCTTTGGTTACGTTATAGATGGTTTTGATGTTCTTGAGGAGCTAACCAAAGATGACACAATAATTTCAATTGATGTTTTAGAAGGGATTGAAAATCTCAAATTAAATGCATAAAGAAACATTAGGAGATATAGGGGAAAAAGAATTAATAAATAGGCTTGGGAAATTTATGCCTAAAAATCAAATTTCAGATGATTGCGCTTTAATCAAAACTAAAAATAATAATAATTTACTTGTTAATACTGATTCTATGGTAGAAAATATTCATTTCAATAACCTTACTATTTGTCCTCAAGACCTTGGTTGGAAAGCAGTTGTTAGTAACATCTCTGACTTATTATCCAGTGGAAGCAAGAAAACTATAGGTATTACAATAAGCCTAGTTCTACCTCCTAGAACTGAGTGGATTTGGGTTGAAGAATTATACAAAGGTATAAATAAAGCTTTAAAAGAATACGGTGGGATAATTCTTGGAGGAGATTGCTCTAAGGGGAATGAAAAAATCATTTCAATCACAGCCTTTGGAGTTCAAGGTGAACTTGAATTGCGAAGAAATGCATGTAAACCTGGAGATATAATCTTAACTACAGGAATTCATGGTCTTAGCAAACTAGGATTTTTAATACAAAATAAAATTAATTTCGGTAATGAATTTTCTCTTAACAAAAGATTAATCAGTAAGTCCATTGAACATTTTTGTCGCCCTAAAGTTTACCCAAATTTTCTAAATAATCTTCTCAAAACTCGTTCCAATAAAAAAATAAGAAAAATAGGATGTACTGATAGCAGTGATGGTCTTTTTCAAGCCTTACAAGATTTAGCCATAGCAAGCAACTGTAAAGCGATCATAAATTATGAAAAAATACCTAAAGTTGAGGATTGGCCTAAAGGAGATAAATGGGACGAATATTATTTTTTTGGAGGTGAAGATTACGAATTAATATTTTCATTACCCAAAAAATGGGCAAATAATTTATCTAAACTTGATAAAAATATTAACGAAATCGGTTTTTTTATCAAAGGTGAAGCTTCAATAGAATTTAAAGATAATAAAAAAAACAAATTATTTAATAAAACACCTTACAAACACTTTTAATTACTCCCAATTTTTAGCAACAATCTCTGCTAAATCTACAACTCTTTGACTATAACCCCACTCATTGTCGTACCATGCAAGCACCTTTACAAGGTTATCTCCGATACACATAGTAAGGTCACTATCCACAATTGATGATTCATTGGTACCTGCATAATCGCTTGACACTAATGGTTCATCTCCATACTTGATAATCCCTTTCATTGAACTTAGAGATGATTCCTTGAGAGCATTATTGACTTCTTCAGCCGTGACAGATTTAGATGATTCAAAAACAAAATCTACTGCTGAAACGTTAGGAGTTGGAACTCTCATTGCAATTCCTGTTAATTTGCCTTTCATTTCTGGGTATACCAGAGCTACTGCTTTTGCAGCTCCTGTAGAAGTAGGAACAATGTTTGTAGCAGCAGCCCTAGCCCTTCTTAGATCTCTATGACTATTATCTAAAATCCTTTGATCACCTGTATAACTATGAATTGTAGTCATCAAACCTTTGTTAATCCCAAAAGTTTGATCTAAAACTTTAACTACTGGAGCTAAACAGTTCGTTGTACAACTAGCATTACTCAAAATATCATAGTCTTTATGTTTATATGTATCAGCATTGACTCCAACTACATAAGTACCAACGCCATCGCCTTTACCAGGAGCAGTTAAGATGACTTTTTTTGCTCCTACCTCTAAGTGCTTACTTGCACCTACGTCGGTATTAAATACACCGGTAGATTCAATAACCAAGTCTACACCCCAGTCTTTCCACGGGAGATTCATTGGATTTCTATCAGAGAAGCATTTAATTGTCTTGTTATTAATTACAAAAGTATCATCAGTATATTGGATATCAACACCATCAAGCTGACCAAGGACTGAGTCATACTTTAATAGATGAGCATTAGTCTTAGGATCTGAAGTAACATTAATTCCAACAACTTCAATATTGGTATAAGCTCCTCTACTCAGCCAACAACGCATAAAGTTTCGACCGATTCTGCCAAAGCCGTTAATTGCAACACGCAAAGTCATAATTAATAATTTCTAAATGATTAACCTAAGTTGCTGATCATACTGAATTTTGTGCAATAACGTAAGTTTTTTTTGATTTATTAAGCAAATAAGTCTTGTTTTGTATTAATTCAAGAAAAATAAACATTTTTTTTTAAGAAAAAATAGCAAAATTTTATCTAGAAGTTATTTTGATTTAAGTAAAAGATAAACATTGGATAAAAAATTACTATTGAAAAGTCATTTTCATTTTATTGGGATTGGAGGTATTGGGATGTCAGCATTAGCAATAGGTTTACTTAAAAAAGGTTGTTCAGTTTCAGGATCTGATTTAGTTAAAAACGATGAAACTAAAAAATTAGAGGAATTAGGCGCTGTAATCTTTACTTCTCAAATTCGACAAAATATTGAATTTGTTATTTCAAAATTTACCAACAAATTGATTAATTTTGTTGTAAGCTCCGCAATCAAGCCAGAAAATGAAGAATTTTCGTACTGCAGAGAAAAAAATTTATCTATAAAACATCGTTCAGAGATACTTGCAATGCTAATGCGCACTTATACTGCATTGGCTGTAGCGGGCAGCCATGGAAAAACATCAACCAGTACATTTCTATCTACAATACTTGAGTTATGTACACGTAATTCTTCGTCAATAACCGGAGGGATAATTCCTATTTACAACTCTAATTGTCATTTAGATAATACAAAATACTTAGTAGCTGAAGTTGATGAATCTGATGGGACAATTAACAAATATAAGTCTGATATCGGAATAATCAATAACATTGATTTTGATCATTGCGATCATTTTTCTAATTTAAATGAAGTCATATCTTCTTTTAAAAGTTTTGCTAAAAACTCAAAAAAATTACTACTTAATTTTGATTGTGAAACCTCTAGAAATAATTTTTATTCTAATTTTAAGTGGTCCAACACTACAGCTAAAAACGTAGCTTATGCAATAATTCCGACTGAAACTAATTCGAAGTATACAATTGGAAGATATTATGAAAATGGAAATTTTATTAGTAGTTTAAATATTCCAATTCCAGGATTACACAATCTATCTAATATCACCGCAGCAATAGCAGCTTCAAGAATGATTGGAGTAGATTTTATAGAAATTAAGAAAAATATAAAATATCTGAAACTCCCAAAAAAAAGATTTGAATTCAGAGGCCAAATAGATGAAAGAAGTTTATATGATGATTATGCACATCACCCAAACGAAATAAAAGAGACGATTAAATTAGGAAGATTATTTATTCAGCAAAAACATAATAATGAATTTCATAAAAGTAGATTAATAGCTATATTTCAACCTCATAGATACTCTCGAGTAAAGCAATTTACTAAAGAATTCGCTGAAGAATTATCAAAAGCAGATGTTATTTATGTAACAAGTATTTATGGAGCAGGAGAAGGAAACGAAGATAAAATTACTTCGAAAATTATCACTGATCTGATTTATAAAAAAAATAAAAATGTTAGTTATATAAATAATTATTATGAAGTTACAAAGAATTTTTATGAATTAACTCAGAAAGGAGATTTAATTTTGAATATGGGAGCTGGTGATTGTCATAATTTCTGGTCATTTTTAAATAAAAAACAATTAAAGTAGATAACTAATCAATGATTAAAAAAATTTTTTCTGAAAAATGTAATTTAAGAAGTTATACAACTATCAAAGTGGGAGGAATAGCTGAATATTTTGCTGAACCCAAAAGTTCTGACGAATTTTCATATCTAATTAAATGGGCTAATTTAAACAAACAAAGATGTCAAATAATTGGCGCAGGTTCAAATCTTTTAATAAATAATATTTTCATAAAAGGGTTAGTTATTTGTACAAAAAAAATGAAATCACTAAAGATAGAGCCATATTCAGGAATTGTTGAAGCGGAAGCAGGTGTAATGCTCCCAACATTATCTAATTCTCTTGCTAAAAATGGATTACAAGGAGGGGAATGGGCTGTCGGAATTCCAGGAACGTTAGGAGGAGCAATTTATATGAATGCTGGCACAGGTAATTCATCTCTAGCAAAAAATCTTCTTTCCGTAAAAGTTATAAATAATAAAACTAATGAAAGACTTGAAATTGAAAAAAAAGATATCAATTTTGAGTATAGATTTAGCTCTTTTCAAAGAAATGATTTAAAAATTATTAGTGCAAAATTACATTTTGAACCTAATGGAAATCTAGAACAATTAATTCAAACAACTAAAAATAACCTTAAATTTAAAACAGAAACACAACCATATCATCAACCAAGTTTTGGTAGTGTTTTTAAAAATCCTGAAAATAATTATGCAGCAAAATTAATTGATGATATTGGTTTAAAGGGATTTAAAATTGGCGGTGCTGAAATTTCTACAATGCATTCAAATTTTATAATTAATACTTCTTCAGCAAGTTCAAAAGATATTTATGAATTAATAACAGTAATTCAACAAAAAGTACTACAAAAAAAAGGGATTTATTTGCAACCTGAAGTAAGAATGATTGGTTTTGACTATCCTAACTAAAGAATCGTTTTTACAAAATGGCGGGTTTTGGACTTCCTAACTTTGGACAACTTACAGAAGCTTTTAAAAAAGCTAAACAAATTCAGCAAGATGCTCAAAAATTACAAGATGAACTTGAAAATATGGAGATTGAAGGGAAAAGTGATGATGAAATGGTAAAAGTATGGATAAGTGGAAATCAACTTCCTTTAAAGGTGGAAGTGCAAGAAAATATTTTAAATTCAAATAAAGAAAAAATTGAGCAAAACATATTACAAGCCATTCAAAAAGCTCATGAATTATCCACCACAACTATGAAAGAAAGAATGAATGATTTAACAGGTGGATTAAATCTTAATCTTCCGGGTTTTGATAATAGTGACTCTTAGAAGACTCGATCATTTCTTTATAAAAAGAATATCTTTCAAAAGATTTATTTAAATTACAGCCCTCATCATTCAAATGTAAGCAGTCCCGAAATTTACACCTAATTCCTTCATCGATTACTTGTTTATATATTTCCGAATAAAGATTTGGTATCAACTTAATATCAACCTCTAGAGGTTGCATATTAAAACCAGGAGTGTCCACAATATAACTTTGATTAGATATGGAAAATAACTCAACATTTCGAGTAGTGTTTTTCCCTCTCTTAATTTTATTGGAAACTGGAGCAGTACTATTTTGAAGACCTGGAATTATCTTGTTAAGCAAAGTAGTTTTACCAACACCGGATGGTCCCATAAAAATCGAACACTTTTTTTTCTTTAGCTGAGCTAATAAATCTTCAAAGTGATCAGATTTATATAAATTTAAAATAATTGCTTGATAACCCCATTTCTTGAATTTATCAAGTAAAAATATCTGTTTTTTGTCTGATATTAAATCACACTTTGTCAAAACTAATGAGACTTCAACTCCCATTGATTCTGCTGATATCAAAAACCTATTAACTTGAGATAAATTTAACTTTGGCTCTTCAACGGAAAAAGTCACATATACATTAGAAATATTTGCAACTGATGGTCTATTTAATAAATTTTGTCTTTTTTTTAGACTTGCTATTACTGCCCGCTTGCTTTTTAAATCAATATTTTCAATTTCTACTTCATCTCCAACATAAATAAATTGATCTTTGAAATTTATAGACTTTCTTACCTTACATAAAAATCTTTCGCTATTTCCAAAGTTTTCTTTATTTTTTAGGTCAACTAAGAAAAATTCATTAAATTTTTTCGTAACTAAACCTAAATGTTTACTATTAGTTTTCATTCAGAATTTTTATTTTTAAAAATTTTTCATGTTCATTGATTTGTTCAAAGAAACATCCCATCTCTTTTAAATTTTTTAATACCATTTCTTCTGGTTCACCTTTATCTAATTCAACAATAAGTTGTTCATTTTTGGATAACTTCTCTAAAGCCAATTTAATCTTGACGACATTTAAAGGACATGGAACAGATTTCAGATCCAAATACTTTAAAAAAGTCATTAAGATTCTTTACCAAATAATTTACTAAATAGTCCACTACTAGAATTGATATTTTTATCCGAATACTGAGAAGCTAAATTCTCTAAAAGATTTCGCTCTTCATCAGTTATACGAGTTGGCAATTTTACCTTTACTAGAACTTCATGATTTCCTCTGGCAACTGGATTACCAAGTCTAGGTACCCCTTTATTCTCAAGTGAAAGAGTTGTATTTGGTTGCGTACCACTTGGAATTTTTAAATTAACTTTGCCATCAACTGTAGTAATTTCAACAGTATCTCCTAAAATTGCCTGTAAGTAACTCACAACTATTTCTGAGTAAATAGTCACACCATCTCTTTTTAATTTCGAATCATTCTTCACCTTGATAAAAACATAAAGATCCCCAGGTGGGCCCCCTTTCAAACCAACATTTCCCTCTCCGGAAACTCTTAATTTAGTACCAGTATCAACTCCTGCAGGGATATTAATTCGTAATTTTTTCCTGACTTGCTTTACTCCATTACCACCGCAACTTGTACATGGATCGGAGATTATTTGACCAGTTCCATTACATGAAGGACATTCAGCTACTTGTGTGAAATTCCCAAAAGGTGTTCTCGTGGCTCTTCTAACTTGTCCACTTCCACCACAAGTTGTGCAAGTTTTTGGTCCGGTTCCTGGTTTGGCACCTGTTCCCCTACAGACTTCACATGTCTCAAGATGAGGAATTGTAATTTCTCTCTGTTGGCCAAATATTGCATCTTTAAAATCGACATTAAGGTCATATCTTAAATCATCTCCTTGTTGAGGACCTCTTCTTTGAGTTCTTCCTCCCTGTGGAGTTTGCCCTCCAAAGCCATTAAAAAAGGTTTCAAATAAATCTGCAAACCCACCCATATCGCCCATATCAGGCATCCCAGCTGCGCCTCCAAGACCAGCCTCTCCAAACTGATCATATCTAGCTCTAGTTTCAGGATCAGCTAACGCTTCATAAGCCTTACCAATTTCTTTAAATTTATCTTCAGCACCAGGTTCTTTATTAACGTCAGGATGATATTGTCTTGCTAATTTTCTATAAGCCCTTTTTAAGGTATCAGCATCAGCATCTCGTGAAACTCCAAGTATTTGATAAAAATCAGCCATTAAACAATGCTCAAGTAAAAATTTGGAATTTATACATCTTCAGAGGTATTTTCCTCTGAATCAATACTCCCTTCAACTGTATCCTTTTCTACTTCCTCTTGTGAATTTTGTTTACCTGGTCCCATGGAAACTTTAACCAAAGCATGTCTCAAAACCTTTCCCTCTAAATGATATCCTCGCTGTAATTCTTCTACAATAAAATCTTCTTTAAACTCTTCACTCGGCTCTTTTAATACAGCTTCATGCAAATTTGGATCAAATTGCTGGCCAACGACTCTCATGGGGGCAACTCCTTGTTGTTTTAAAACTTCTACCAATTGTTTATACAATCCTTGATAACTTCTATGAAGGGCTTGAGCTTCTTCACTTTCCGGTTTTAGTTGTTGTCTTGCTCTTTCAAAATTATCAACGATTGGGAGAATTGCAGTTAAAGTTTTAGAAACAAGTTGGACTTTTAAATCATCCTGATCTCTAGACTGCCTTTTTCTGAAATTATCAAAATCTGCTGAAATTCTTACATATTGATTTTTTAATGTTTCGTGCTCTTTTTCTAACTGTTCTAACCTTGCATCATTATTGGAGATAGTATTTTTTAATTCTTCGGTATTTATTTCTTCTTTTTTTTCTGAAGATAATTCATCATTTTCGATTGTTTTATCTTCAGCAGATGAAGTATCCTCAGGGGCATTATCCTGATTAGAAACATCATTTTCTTTAATATCAATATTATCTGATTGATTTTCAATCATTTTTCTAAAAATTTAATAAAACTATTTTCCAATAAAGTGATGCACAAAACAAGTTGCGGAAGGCCGCACAAATTTTTACTCAGGAACAAACCTTAATGCTAATCCGTTATTACAGTATCTTTTGCCTGTAGGAAGTGGCCCATCATTAAAAACATGTCCTTGGTGACCTCCGCATCTAGAGCAGTGATATTCGGTTCTTGGAACAATCAACTTAAAATCAACTTTTGTTGCAACTGATCCTTGAATTGGATCCCAAAAACTTGGCCATCCAGTGCCACTATCAAACTTTTTATCTGAGAGAAACAGTGGCAAATCACATCCTGCGCAATGAAAAACCCCTTTTCTTTTCTCATTATTTAGTTCGCTACTGAAAGCTCTTTCAGTACCTTCTTCCCTCAAAATATAATAAGATTCCGGACTAAGTCTAGATTTCCATTGATCTGTTGATAAATTCCACTCCTCATTAGAAGCAAGAGAAGAAGCTAATACTTGCATAGGCTTAAAGATTATTTTTAAAATTGACATAGTAAGAATTAGAATAAAAGTTCTTCTGGATAGAAATTGATTCATAGATTTAAATCACTTAAAAATCATGATTTTCAATAAGAATAATTCTATTAAAAATATTCACAAATTAAGTATTGCACCAATGATGGATTGTACTGATAAACATTTCAGGATGATAATGAGAAAAATAAGTTCAGAAGCTCTCCTGTATACGGAGATGATTGTGGCCCAAAGTTTAGTTTATACAAATAGAAAAGAAAATTTTTTAGATTTTAATAATGAAGAACATCCGATATCAATTCAGTTTGGTGGAGACGATCCTAAAATTCTTAAAATTGCAGCCCAAATGGCTCAGGATTGGGGATATGATGAAATAAACTTTAATGTTGGTTGTCCAAGCCCAAAAGTCTGTTCAGGAAATTTTGGCGCTTCACTGATGAAAGATCCTAAAACGGTAGCAAAATGTATAGAGTCTTTAAAAAATAGCTGCAACTTACCTATTACTATTAAACACAGGATTGGTGTAGACGATGATGATAGTTTAATTAATTTGAACAATTTCGTAAGGTACATAGCAAATGCTGGTGCAGATAGATTTACAGTTCATGCAAGGAAAGCAATATTAAAAGGTCTAAATCCAAAACAAAACAGGACCATTCCTCCACTTAAATACGATATAGTAAAAAAATTGAAAAAACTTAATCCAGAATTATTAATAGAGATAAATGGAGGCTTCACAAATATCGATCAATCTTTAAAAGCATTAAATGATTTTGATGGTGTCATGATTGGTCGATCAGTATATAAACATCCCATGAGATGGTCTGAAATTGATCAAAAAGTTTATGGAATCAATACAAAATCCAAATCTGCTTCGGCTATTATCTTCTCACTAATTCCATATATAGAAAGGCATTTAACTAATGGAGGAAAATCTTGGGATATTTGCAAGCATCTTATAAATTTAGTCGAAGGGATTCCAAAAGCGAAAGTTTGGAGAAATCAGATTTCAACAAAATCTATAAAAAAAGAATTAGATATTGATTATCTACTTAAATTAACTTCTGGACTTGAAGAAATGGGTTATTAATTCTCCTCATTTGATGCATTTATCTCATTTGACACCCCTCTTTTTCTTCTACTTCTACCACTTTCATATTCAGAGTTTTCAGAAGAGTTTCCAAAACTTCTATCTTCCCACCCTTCAGCACCAGAGGATTTATTTGAATAAGAATTGTTAGATTCAGAATTTCCACCGCCGTAGCCACCACCATTATTTCCACCGCCGTAGCCACCACCATTATTTCCGCCACCATAACCACCTCTTCCACCTCTACGAGGCCCACCAGATCCTCTCGGCTCTGCCTTATTAATTCTTAATGGTCTTCCCATAAGCTCTGTACCTTGCAAACCATCAATAGCTGTTGACTCAATTGCTTCATCTGCCATCTCAATGAATGCGAAACCTCTTTTTCTTCCAGTATCTCTTTCAAGAGGAAGAGAACAATTTAGAACTTCACCAAAAGGCACAAACAACTGTATAACATCTTCACGCTCTGCGCGGAAAGGCAAATTGCCAACAAAAATACTCACTTTAAACTCTAGAAAGGAAACCTAATTAAAAAAACTACAATACGTAGCCTATTAACATTACATTAATATTCTACTTCAAAGCATACCATTGTTGTAAGAAAATAATTCAGATTCAGAGGAACAATTTTTTGTGCCAATTATTTACCTCCTTTTCTACTTGGGTAAAACCTGTTCCACCTTCACTAATTCTTGACTTAACAACATTAAAAGGTTCAAGATCCACAAAAACATCCTCCTCAAATTCAGGATGAAATTTTTTAAATTCATCAATTTTTAAATTTTTAAACAAGATTTTTCTCTCTAAGCAATATTTAACAATTTCACCCACAACTTGATAAGCAGTCCTAAAAGGGACTTTTTTGCCAACTAGGTAATCTGCTAAATCAGTTGCATTAGAAAAGTCATTTTCCACAGAATCAGATAAATTTTTAATATTAAATTCCAAACCCTCATTAATTAAAATAGTCATGGCTTTAATGCAAGAAGAAATAGTCTCTGCAGTATCAAATATTGGCTCTTTATCTTCTTGAAAATCCTTATTGTATGCAAGCGGTACCCCTTTAACCATCGTTAACAATGCTTGAAGATATCCATAAACTCTTCCCGTTTTACCTCTTATCAATTCTGGAACATCTGGGTTTTTTTTCTGCGGCATTAAGCTACTACCCGTAGCACATTTATCTGTTAATTTCGCAAAAGAAAATTCATCAGTTACCCATAAAATTATTTCCTCAGAAATCTTGCTCAAATGAGACATTGTCAAAGCAGATGCAGAAACAAACTCTATACAAAAATCTCTATCACTTACCGCATCAATACTATTTTTATAGATATTATCAAAACCCAATTCTGCAGCCGTAAAGTTCCTATCTATTTTTATTTTTGTGCCAGCTAATGCAGCAGCTCCTAATGGTGAAATATTGACTCTTGATCTTACTTCTTTAAACCTTTCGCGATCTCTTTGAAACATCTCTAAGTATGCCAATAGATGATGAGCTAAAGATAATGGTTGTGCTCTTTGCATATGTGTATATCCAGGAATTAAAGTATAGATGTTGGATTTCGCAAGAATTAAAAGGGATTTTTGTAAATCAATTATTAAACTTTCAAGATTATCAATCTCTTTTCTTAGCCATAATCTTATATCTGTACCAACCTGATCATTTCTACTCCTACCCGTATGTAATTTTTTTCCAGTTTCACCAATTAAGCTAATTAGCTTTTCTTCAATGCAATAATGAATATCTTCAGAAGGAGGACTAGGAGAAAATTTACCTTCTAAATATTCAACTTTTATTTTCTCTAAGCCATTAATAATTTGGAAAGTTTCGGAAGAGGATAAGACTTTCGTTTTACCAAGCATTTTTGCATGTGCAATAGAGCAATCTAAATCTTCTAAAATAAGTTTTCTGTCGAAACTAATAGAAGCATTAAACTTTTCAATAAAAGGGTTAAGTGAATTATCAAATCTTTTACTCCAAACTTTTGCCATATCAATTTTTAACTTTAGATATCTCTAATAAAGCATTTTTTTATATAGGTGACAAAAAACATCTATTTCAATTGAAAAATTACCATAGATGCATCATCCTCCAAATGTCTATTTTGTCCATTAAAGTCATCTAATCTTTTAAACAATTTATTTAGAATTTCTTGCGATGTATAAGATTGCTTGCATAACTTTGTAAGAGTTTTTATTAACCTTTCCTCATCAAATCTTTCGCCTAAAGAATTAGAAGTATCTATTACCCCATCAGTGTAATACAACACTAAATCATTTTCGTTAAGCTTAATTTCACCACAATGATATTCAGCATCTTTTTGAAGTCCAAGTACAAATCCTTCAGCATCTAATTTGATAATTTTCTGATCTGAACTTTTCCAAAGCAAAGGGGGATTATGGGCGGCATTAGCAAATCTCAATTTTCTAGTTCTAGGATCATAATCTGAATAAAATAATGTCACAAATCTATGTGATTGATCTAAATCATTAATTGCTAGTTGATTCAAATCATGCAAGATTCTATCTGGGGGTAATCCTGTAAGAACCTCTGCACGTAACATTCCTCTTAACATAGTCATTAGAAGTCCTGCTGGAATTCCTTTGCCCATAACATCACCAATTACTAAAGCCCATCTAGCTTTTTCTTTTCTTTTTTCTGAAATATTCGTCTTTAAACACATGAAATCATAGTAATCACCGCCTAACTGGAGTGCAGGTCTACAATGAGCGGCGAGGTCAATACCATAAATAATTGGACAATAATCTGGAAGTAATTGAGATTGTATTTCTGCACCAGTAGAAATTTCTCTATCAACATTCTCATGCTGTTTCTTTGTTTTTATCAAGTAGTAATTTTCTAATCCAACAGCTATACAATTTTGAATGAAATTAAAACTAGAGTTATCAGTAATAGAATCGTCTAATAAATTATTGCTAAAAATATAAATAAATCCTCTGCATTTACCTCTAGATAATATTTTATCTGTTTCAATTTTATATTCTTTGAAATTACTTTTTAAAGATTTTTCAAAAGTTAAAATTTCTTTTATTTTAAAATTTTTTGAAAAATTAAATTGATTCAAAAACTTAGTAATTTCTTCTTGAATTTTTAAATATTGATTATCAGCAGAAATTTTTATGTTTTCATTCCATACTTTGCCTTCAAAATCTAAAGGAATAATTATTATTATTTTTTCTTTAAAAATATGTTTAAAAATTAAACAAACATAATCCAAAAATTTATTTATGTTGGTAAAAGATTTTAAATAATATGATAATGAAGATGCAAGTTCATTTAATTTAGATTTATTTTGTATGGATTGCGTAGTTTCATTATTTAAAAACTTTTGAATAAATTGGTTTGAAAATAATTTTTCTTTTGGATTATTTGTCAAAACACATCTAATAGATAAACATGTTTTAACATTAAATTTTAATTTTTAAAAAAAATCAACTAAATATTTATTTATCTGCAAGCAAAGCTTCTACAAATTCAAAACTATTAAAAGGTCTTAAATCTTTAATGCCTTCTCCAGCTCCAATAAATCTTATCGGCAAATTTACTTCTTCGGAGACAGCTAAAGAAACACCACCTCTAGAAGTACCATCTAATTTAGTAATAATTGCACCACTCAAGTTTGCTGATTTAGCAAAACTTTTTGCTTGCTTTAAGCCATTCTGACCTTGGCTTGCATCTAAAACTAATAATGATTCAACTATTGCATCTGGAACTTTTTTATCAATAATTTTTTTTATTTTTGCTAGTTCATCCATCAAATTATTTTTTGTTTGCAATCTCCCTGCTGTATCAACTAATAATAAGTCAACATTTCTTTTTTTTGCAGCATTGATTGCATCAAAAACTACAGCTGCTGGATCAGCATTTTTTGATTGATTAGATATAACATCAACATTACTTCTCTTGCCCCATACTTTTAGTTGTTCTACTGCTGCAGCTCTAAAAGTATCAGCAGCAGCTATCAAAGTTTTATAGTTACTCCTTGATGATAAATATGCTAATTTTCCTAGTGTAGTAGTTTTACCAACGCCATTAACTCCTACTAATAACCAAACATTTAACTTGCCTTTTTCAGGGACTAAAAGATCAACTCCTGAATTTTTTATAGGCTTATCGATAATTAATTTTAGTTCCTTCTTTAAAAATTTTATTCCTGCTTCTCCACCAACCACTTCTTCATTTAATTTTTTTCTTAAAGAATTTATAACTTTATCAGTCGAATCAATACCGACATCAGCCCTAATTAATAGGGTCTCTAAATCATCGAGAGACTCTGGTGTAAGAGGATCGTCTCCCAATTTATCCAATAATTCAGTAACGAATCCTTTTCGTGTTTCTTCTAATCCCCTTCTTAATTTAGTTAACCAATCAATTTCATCTATCGATATTTGATTTATTTTTTTTCCTTGCGCAACAAGTATCATTGCAGACCAAGTAAAGTTATCATCAAATTCTCCTAATTTTGGTTCTTCAATAGTTTTAGACACTATCGGAATATTTTCTTTATTAGCCTTATCAATTAGTTCTTGTTTTTGTTCTTCCCTCCTCTCTAGTTCTTGTTTTTGTTCTTCCCTCCTCTCTAGTTCTTGTTTTTGTTCTTCCCTCCTCTCTAGTTCTTGTTTTTGTTCTTCTTGTCGTTTTTTTAAAAGTGCATAAGCTTGTGAAGCCCACTCTCGAGAATTATCAGAATCAGTATTTGTCATTGATATTTATAATTCGTATTTAATAGATTTTGAAATACTATTTATTTATATCAAATAATCATTGCTATTTTAGCGTTTGTAATCTCCTTAAAACTCCATTTATAAATTTTCGTCCTTGGATATCACTATATTTATTAGCTAAATTAACTGCTTCATCACAAGCTACAGCAAAAGGAGTGCTCAGGAAATTAATATCAACGTAGGCTAAACGCAAAATATCTCGATCAATTCTGGGTAATCTTTTTAATCTCCAACCATCCATTACCTGATCAATATCAGAATCAATAATTGTAAGATTATTAATAATATTACTAATCCTTTGACTGACATCTTCTCTGATATCAATTTGTTCACTAGAAACTATTAATTTTGGAAAGTCTAAAGTTAGGGAAAGTGTATTCATTACACTTTCAATTTTTTGTAAAGATTTTTTTAATTCATCCCTAACATTTGAATAAGAAGAGTTAACACCTTCTTGCAATTCGCTGTCTAATATTTTTTGTGATGCATTTTCTAACTCTGACTCACAATTATCTAATTCATCTCTGCAATGGTTTATTAAGGAATCTAAAGCAGATTCATAAATTTCCTCTATTTGAAATTTATTTAATTTGAAATCACCTTTATCTTTTATTAGACCAAGAGAAATTAAAGATAATTCTCGAGAGAGAGATCTATTCTTATGCATCACTTAAGAAGAAGTATTAGTGGAAGCACGTAATTGAGAAAATAATTTTGAAAATGTAGGGTTTGTAGTGTTATTTTTCTCATCGGGGTTAACGATACCAGCGGAAATTATTGTTCTAAAAGCATCTTCAACAGATATATTCAAATCTTTAACAGAAGACTCAGGAACCAAGGTATACCAACCAGTAGTTGGGTTTGGTGCTGTAGGTATAAAAACACTTAGTAACTTTTCTTCTAATTCCGGTTGCAGAGAAGGACCAACATCACCAGTTACAAAACCTACGCTATATAATCCCTCACGAGGATATTCAACTAAGACAACTCTTCTAAATCGATTAGATTTATTACTTAAAAAAGTTTCTAACAGTTGTTTTAGGGTTTTATAAACTGCACCAGCTACAGGAATTTTTGATAAAGTACCCTCTCCAAACTCTAATAACCATCTACCTACAAAGTTTCTTGCCATTAAGCCTATGAGCAAAATAGCTAATAAAGGAACTGTTAAACCCAATGTAAGATTAATTAAATCTTGCAATAAAGGATTCAAATTAATGAAAGGATTTAATTGCTTAGGAACAGAAGTGACTAATGTTAAAACAAATTTACTAACTAATGATGACAACCATATAGTCGTAGCTAACGGTATTACAACCAATAGTCCAGCTATAAGATCATTTTTGAGATCCTGTTGAAGCCTAGATCCTAGGTTCGAATCTTGATTTTGATTAGACTCAACCAAAATAATGTTTCTAACTATATTAACTTTACTAATAATTTAACTGTTTTTATTAAGTTAGGATATATTTTTTTTTAATAAATTTAAATTATTTATAAGTTTCTTCCCCAAAAAAACTTTTGAGAGAAATACTGTACACAATGAAAAAATGATTAATACTATTCAAAATAAAAAAACAATAACTAAAAAAATAAAAGAAAGAGCGATTGTTGAAGGTTTTTCAATTTCTGGAATTGCTTCTATACCTGGAAGTTCACGCTTAAAATTAAGAACTAATTCATTGGAAAGATGGTTATCAAGCAACTACCATGCTGAGATGAAATGGATGGAAGCAGAAAAAAGGAAAAATATAGGCACACTTCTTAAAGGGGCAAAAAGTGTTTTAAGCGTTGGATTTACTTATATTAATTCACAAAACAACAATCAGAACAACAACTTGAAAGTAGGTAAATTTAGTCAAGGAGAAGATTATCATAAGGTGATTTATAAAAAATTAAAGAATATTGGTAAATGGATTAACCAAGAAATTCCAGATTGCAAATGGAAAATATGTGTTGACACTGCTCCACTTCTTGAAAAAGCATGGGCTGAAGAATCGGGTCTTGGCTGGATAGGTAAAAATAGCAACTTAATAAGCCAAAAAAATGGGTCTTGGTTAACTTTGGGTTTTATGATCCTTACTAAAGATTTAGTCCCAGATAAGCCCCATCATTCACTTTGCGGAAAATGTGATAAATGTATTGAACATTGTCCCACAAAAGCTATAGTTGAACCCTTTGTAATACAATCAGATTTATGTATTGCATATCACACCATTGAAAGTAGAGAAAAAACTATTCCAAAAAAAATAGAAAAAAATTTAAATGGCTGGGTTGCAGGATGTGATATTTGTCAAGATGTGTGCCCTTGGAATAAAGCTGTTCCTTACAACAATACTTTTGAAACCACTCCAAAAAAATGGATTAATCATCTTAATAATGAGTCATTAAATTGGGATGACAAAACTTGGCAAGAAAATCTTAAGGGAACAACACTTAAAAGAATAAAACCATGGATGTGGAGAAGAAACATAAAAGCAAATTTAATAAACAAATAAAAAAATGAAAGGAATTTTTAAAAAGATAATATGTTTATCATTAATAAGTTTTTATTTTTTGAAAGTAGAACAAGTTCAATCATTAGTCCCTTATTATTATTTTCCAACTATTAAAAATTTACAAAAAGAAAGTTTATCTATTGGTAAAAATGCTTATCAACTTTTATATTTTGGACAATATGAACAAGGTCTTAACTTAGCAAAATTAGCTATAAAAATAAATAACAAAGATGAAAATCTATGGTTAATTTTAGCTGAAGCTCAGGTAGCTAACAAACTATACAAAAAAGCATTAGATTCACTAAATAATGCGCAAAAAATAAATTTAAATAATAGCGAAATACATTTTGCCAAAAGTAATATTTATCTAAAAACTTTAAACCTAAAAAATGCAAAAAATGCATTAGAAACTGGATTAAAGATTGATCCAAACAACTATAAAGCTATTTTTCAATTAGGGAATATTTTTTTGATGGAAAAAAATTACTTAGAAGCCATTAAGTTATTTGAAAGATCTGTAAAGATAAAACCTAATTTCTGGCAAGCAATAAATAATCAAGGTCTAGCTTATTTCGAGAAAAAAAAATATAAATTTATCAATAAAACTTTTTGAAGAAGCAATCTCGATAGAGGAGAACGCGGAACCATTATTGGGACTTGCTTCATGTTTAAGAATAAAAGATACTGAATTAGCGCTTAAACTCGCCAAAAAAGCTTTACTTAAAGATCCTAATTATGTTGACTATGATTATAGAAAAGAACAATTATGGGGAGAAAACTTGCAAACCTCAACCGAAATCCTTTTAAATAATGATCAACTTAAAACAGATGTAATATTGGCAAAATCCAAAATAAATACAACTTCTTAATTTTCAATACTGGTAAATATTTATATACCTATTAGTCTTGATTTAGTTAATCAATAAATATTTAATTTTGTATTCTGATGGATAAGAACAAATTCACTTCTATTTCTCTCCAAGAAGAAATGCAACGTTCCTATCTGGAGTATGCAATGAGTGTAATAGTTGGTCGAGCTCTTCCTGATGCAAGAGACGGTCTTAAACCTGTGCAGAGAAGAATAATATTTGCAATGTACGAATTAGGTTTAACCCCAGACAGACCATTTAGAAAGTGTGCGAGAGTTGTTGGAGATGTACTTGGCAAGTACCATCCTCATGGAGATCAAGCAGTATATGATGCATTAGTAAGACTAGTACAAAATTTTGCTACAAAATATCCGAGTCTTGATGGCCATGGAAATTTTGGCTCGGTTGATAATGATCCACCAGCGGCAATGAGATACACTGAGACGAGATTAGCACCAATAGCAAATAAAGCATTTCTTGAGGAAATTGGATCAGAAACAGTAAATTTTTCAAATAACTTTGATGGTTCTCAAAAAGAACCAGATGTTCTTCCAGCCCAACTTCCATTTTTATTATTGAACGGCTCATCAGGTATTGCTGTTGGCATGGCAACAAATATTCCACCTCACAACCTAGGTGAAATTGTAGATGGTTTAGTTGCCTTAGTTAAAAATAAAGATATTAGTGATAAAAAACTTTTTAACATTATCAAAGGACCTGATTTTCCTACAGGAGGGGAATTAATTTATAGTTCTGCAATTGAAGAACTTTATCAAACTGGAAAAGGATCTATAACGATAAGAGGAGTTGTAAATACAGAAGAGGTAAATTTAGGCAAAGGGAAACATAAAAAAAATGCAATAATCATTAAGGAACTTCCTTACCAAATTAATAAAGCAGGTTGGATTGAAAAACTAGCAGAACTTGTTAATGCTGGCAAGATTATTGGGATTTCAGATATTAGGGATGAAAGCGACAGAGATGGGATGAGAATTGTAGTAGAACTAAAAAAAGATTCTAATTCTGAACTTGTTATTTCTAATTTATATAAAAAAACAACTCTACAAACAAACTTTGGGGCAATATTCTTAGCTTTAATTAAAGGCAAGCCTGTACAACTGAATCTTAAAAAATATCTCAACTATTTTCTTGAATTTAGAGAAGAAACAATTAGAAAAAGAACTTTTTATTTTCTAAAAAACACTCTTGATAAACTAGAAATATCAGAAGGTTTATCTAAAGCTACAAAAGACATAAAAAAAGTTATCGCAATTATTGAAGAATCAGAAAATTCTGTGGAAGCTAGATCAAAATTAGTAGAAAAATTTTTTTTTAGTGAAAAACAGGCAAATTCAGTTTTAGATATGCCATTAAAAAAATTAACAAATCTAGAAAAAAATCAAATTGATACTGAAATAAAAAATTTAAAAGAAAAAAAGAATTATTTTCAAAAATTATTGAACGAAAGAGAATTATTACTTAAATTACTCATAGAAGAATTATTAATATTAAAGAAAAAATATAATGTTATACGTAAAACAAAAATAATTAAAAATATAAATCAAAATGAAGAATTAGAAACGCTTAATAATCAGATATTAGAAGACTTTATAAATAAAAAAACAAAATTATATATAGACAATAGACTTAATTTAAAAAGGATGATTTTAAGTAATTACAAGAAATCATTTGAAGTTGTAAATAAAATTATAGATAATAAAAATATTCAAAAATTTATATGTAATATTGAAAAAAATATAAAATTAATAGGAATCACAAATACGGGAAAAGTACTTAACATTGATTGGGAATCAAGTATTAATAAAGACTATAAATTAGATAATAAAATTCTTGGAAATATTCATCCTCGTGAAATAATAAATTTTCATTCATTTCAAAAAGAAACTAGAAATTATTTATGCATATTAAATTCGGATGGAAGATTTAAAAAAGTTTTATTTGATGAAGATATGATTAAAAGCAATAGATCTTTCACTATTACAAAATTAAAAAATAATTTAAAAACAATTGATTCTTTTATTTCTAATGAAAGCAAAGATTTAATAATATTAACCTCAATAGGAAGAATTTTTAAATTTAATTTATCAAATAAATTTTTAACACCAACTTCTAAACAATCCCAAGGATTAATAATTGCAAAACTTTTACCAACTGAAAAAATCGTTTCTTGTTGTACATTTCATGATGGAGAAAATATTTTTTTAATATCTAAACAAGGAAAAATCTTTTGTATAAATAGTAATGAAATTTACTGCTCAAATGAATACAGTTTGGGATATTTAAATGAAAAAGCCCAACTTAAAAACGATTACTTCCTCAAAATAATGGCAAGTAACCATTACCTTGATATTGAAACTAATAAAAATAAATCTGCAAGATTAGACTTAAATAAATTAAATTTCAAATCCAATAAATCAAACTTTTTAATTGATTTTTTAAAATTAGATAGTGATGAATACCTTGAAAATTGTTTCCGACTTGAAAACTTTCTAGACTAAGATTTATATTCATTTTCAACCCAATTTAAGTATTCTTGATTTACTGTTCCAGTTACATAATCACCAGTAAAACAACTCATCTCTAAACCTTTAATAGGAGAATCACTAATTATAGATTTACGCAAACTTTCAACACTTTGATAAACAAGGTTATCAATTTCAAGTTTATCGGCGATTTCACTTATTGTCCTATTATGAGCTATTAATTCATCTCTATTAGGCATATTTATTCCATAAACGTGAGGATAACGAACAGGAGGAGCTGCTGATGTAAAAAAAACTTTGTTTGCTCCTGCATCTTTAGCCATCTGCACAATTTCTTTTGAAGTAGTACCTCTTACTATCGAGTCATCAACAATTAATACATTTTTATTTTTAAACTCTGCACTCATAGCATTTAATTTTTGCCTTACAGATTTCTTACGTTTCTGCTGACCAGGCATTATGAATGTTCTACCAACATATCTATTTTTAAAAAAACCTTCCCTATATTCTATCCCTAACTGTCTTGCAACTTGCATTGCCGCGGGTCTAGAAGAATCAGGAATAGGCATAACTACATCAATATCTCCAGAATTAATTGTTTCTTTTATTGTTTCTGCTAAATAATCTCCCATCTTTAAACGAGCTTTATAAACAGAAATTCCATTCATAATTGAATCTGGCCTTGCTAAGTAAACATATTCAAAAGCACAGGGAAATAGCATAGGATTTTCAGAACATTGCTTAGAGAAAAACTCCCCATCAAGATTTATAAAAACAGCTTCTCCTGGATCTACATCTCTCACTACTTGATAATCATTATTCTCAAGCACTAAAGATTCGCTTGCAACCATCCATTCTTCTTTTTTTGTAGTTAATGAAAATCTTTTCCCTATGACTAAAGGCCTTATCCCAAAAGGATCTCTAAATGCTAATAAACCATGTCCTGAAATTAATGCTATTGAAGCATAAGATCCCTGAATTCTTTTATGTAAAGATTTGACCGCACTAAAAATAATATCAGGTTCTAATTCTTGATTATGAATTTGTTCTTGTAATTCTGTCGCAAATACATTTAACAACATTTCAGTATCACTTGAAGAATTTGTATGCCGCTTGTCGACATTAAATAACTGTTTTTCTAAATCTCTAGTATTAGTCAAATTTCCGTTGTGTATCAAAACAATTCCATAAGGAGCATTAACATAAAAAGGCTGTGCTTCTTCTACACTTTCTGCTGATCCCTTTGTTGCATACCTAACATGACCCAATCCAATTTTGCCAATTAAATTCCTCATATCTCTAGTTCTATAAGCAGTATTAACCTGACCTTTAACCTTATGTATATGAAAAACAGTATTTTCCATTGTTGCTATAC
>QCBV01000013.1 GCA_003279015.1 Prochlorococcus sp. AG-347-J19
AAAAATCTATCACTTTTAAATAAATTAAATTTATCAGAATTTGCTTTATATGAATTATTATTAGATTTTTTTTCTATCTCATCAATCAGAAATTTAAAGTTTTTATCTTTAAAATCTTTGGATATATTTTTATAAAATAAAGAATCATTTGATTCTGAAGTGATTATTCGAATTAATTTATTTCTTTCTGTTAGCTCCTCAAATGAGACATCAGAGAGTGATTTATTTATTTCATCAACAGGATCATTAACGATAAAAATTTTTTTAAGATTTATAGGTATTGATTGGACAGATAATTCAGCAATTTCTTGCTCTTTTTGACTAATATCAAATGAAACAGATGGTCTATTTAAACTGTCTCTTAAGCCTTGTTGCCATACAAAAAAAGTTATGACGATAGAAATAAAAGCTAAAGTGAGTTTTGACTTAGAAATATTTTTAAAGATCATAACTTATTATATTCTTGAAAACTATAGTTAGTTATCATTGAATTTCCTAATATTTATGTATCTATTTTAATCACGCCATGAGATGATTAAATTATCTTAATTTTCAAATTTATATAATGGCTATAAGATTAGTTTTAGTTAGGCACGGACTAAGCAGTTTCAATGCAAAAGGATTAATTCAAGGAAGAACAGATGATTCATTATTAACCGATGAAGGATACGAACAAGCCCGAAAAGCAGGAAAAGCATTATCAAAAATAGACTTTGATAAAATCTATTCCTCCCCACTTGTTAGAGCGGCAGAGACTGCAAAAACAATTAAAAAGACCTTCAATAAAGAACAAAATATTGTATTCGACGATAATTTGCTAGAGGTAGATCTTAGTGAATGGTCTGGTCTCAAAATTGATGAAATAAAAAAGAAATTTCCAGAAATTTACCCTATATGGAAAAATGATCCAGAAAATCTTATCTTAAAAAGAAATGACAATAAAACTTATAAACCAATTCAAGAGTTATTTTTTCAAGCAACAAATTTTGTAGAAGATATTTTAAAAATTTATCTAGACAAAGATGATATAAATATTTTAGTTGTTGGACATAATGCAATTCTCAGATGTTTAATACTTTTGTTATTAGGAAAGCCCAAGCAAGGTTTTAGAAAAATAAGATTAGAAAATGCTTCTTTCTCGATACTCAATATTTCAAAGAAAGATAACTCTTTTAAGACTCAAATTGAATGCTTAAATCAAACTTCCCATCTTAATAAAAATATTCCAAATAAAATTGGAGATTCCAGAATATTTCTAATAAGGCATGGTGAAACTAACTGGAACAAAGAAGGTAGATTTCAAGGCCAAATTGATATCCCTTTAAATGAAAACGGAAAAGATCAAGCCAGAAAGACTTTTGAATATTTGAGAAATATTTCTTTCAATAAGGCATTTTCAAGTTCAATGCATAGGCCTTATGAGACTGCACAAATAATCCTTCAAAATAACAAAGATTTAAAAATTGAAAAAATAGATTCACTCGTAGAGATCAGTCACGGATTATGGGAGGGTAAATTGGAAGCAGAAATTAGAGAAGAGTGGCCTGCTTTACTAAAAAATTGGCATAATAAACCTGAAGAAGTAATAATGCCTGAAGGTGAATGTATAAAAGATGTTTCAGAGAGGTCAGTAGAAGCTTTTGACAAAATTTGTTTATCTCAAAAGGATAATGATCAAACCCTCATGGTTGCTCATGATGCAGTTAATAAAACTCTAATTTGTAATATCTTTGGGATTAATTATTCAAATATTTGGATGATAAAACAGGGTAATGGCGGCATAACTATAATTGATCTTTTTAATGATCCTAATAAGCCCCCTGTGATTAGCGCTCTTAACATTACAACACACCTAGGGGGAATACTTGATTCAACTGCTTCAGGAGCACTTTAAATTAAGCCTTGTTAAAAATTTATTTTGATAAAGTCAGAGTCAGGAAAAAGGCTTCATTTACTGAAAAAGCCCACTTGACTAAGAGGCCAAAATCTGAAATATGCTTTACCAATTATCTCTTTTTTATGAAGAAATTTACTTCCAGGCCAATATCTTCCATCCCAGCTATTTGCCCTATTGTCACCTAAAACTAAAAAATGATCTTCTGGCACTTTTATGTTTTCAAATTTACCACAATTAATAAATAGGGATAATGAGCACTTATAAGAGACATAGGGTTCAGGAATTAATTTATTATTTATTACTAATTCACCATTAGAGTTTACACTTACAATTTCTCCTGGAAGTGCCACCACTCTTTTAATATAAGCATCGCAAGCTTTATCCCTCAAACCAGGAATAAACGACATTGGAGGAAAACTCATAAAAAAACAATATCTTTTTTTTGGTAAAGGCTTAGATCTTGATGAAATTAATTTTTTGTCAAACGAGTAAGGTGAGTTAAAAACAACAATATCTCCTCTTTTTGGTAAAGAGTTTCTTAGCGAAAATTTTTCAATAATTAACCTATCATTTATTTGTAATTCTGGGAGCATTGAACCAGATGGGATATAACGTGGTTCTGCCAAAAATGATCTACAAGAAGAAACAAAAAAAGTTAATAGAATTAGTAGACCCCATTCTTTTAAAAAACTTTTTATGGATCTAGGCATAGTATTAATCAAGTCTTGATTTTCTAAACTTATATAAATTGTTTTGCATATTCAATTTCATTAAAACCTAATATTACTTTTTTCCCTTCGTAAATCAAAAATGGTCTTTTTATTAATTTGCCATCACTTAAAAGAAGTTGAATAATTTCTTCCTTTGACAAACGATCAATATCAATATCAAGAGTTTTAAAGGCTTTACCTCTTGTATTAAAAATCCTTTTCTTATCATCAGGGTACTGTTCTAAGGCTAGATTTAAATAATTAACAAGTGGAGGTTCTTTTACAATATCAATTAACTGGAATTCAAAATCTTTGCTTTCAAGCCACTTTGCAGCTTTTCGGCATGTAGAACATTTTAAATAACTATAAAAAATTATTTTTTTCAATTTAATTTACTAATATTTGATTTCTTAAGTACTTTAAAGTTTTTCTTTTTTAGAGGCATACAACTTTTCAATAAATTTTCAACTACATCAAAATCCCTCCAACCATCAATTTGAACTGTTCTTCCATCGAGTCCTTTACTTGTTCTAAAAAATTCTGCAACATCCTCAAGCTGATTAGGAGCAATTTGATTAATACTCACTATGTTAGCCTGCCTAGGATTAGCCATAGGCACACATAAAAGTTTTCCATCATATGCACCACAATCATGCATATCCAAAACTCCAATAGGTCTAGCTTTTATTAGACAACCCGCAAAAGTAGGTTCGTCCATTATTACCATTGCATCAAGGGGAGCTCCATCTTCAGCTAGGGTATTTGGGATAAAACCATAATCAAAAGGATACCTCACTGAAGAATGTAATACTCTGTCTAGGGCCATTATTCCTGCGTCAGAGCAATATTCATATTTATTCCTACTCCCTGCAGGTATTTCAACAACAATATTCACTATTCCCTTCATAGGAGATGGAGGTATTGAACTAAGGTCCATCTTTTTTAAAATCGTGATTATGGATTATCTCGTTTCCTTGAGATAAAGGTCTGCCTACTAAAATGCTTATTGAAGGTAAAAAAATTGTCAAAAAGGCAAAAATAATACCTAAAGATGTTATTGATAAACTCCTTATACTTAAGGGGTCATCATCATCTCTTTCAAAATCATTTCTAGCAGAACCATGAGAAGATTCTTCGCTTGATTTACTTTGAATAAACTGCTTTGATTTCGTGTAACTCAAGAACTCTTAATTGGTAAAGATTAAGGAGATAATTAGACATAATTATCCTACATTCAAAATGTCAATAAATCAAAACATTTATTGGTGACTTTATAATTACTCTTTTTCTAGCAAAGACCTAATAGATTTTAGTTCGTCTAATATTTGCGCCAGTATATTTTGCGCAGCGGACGAAGGTGAATTAAAGACCTCTACTGTAACTTCCTTTATTCTTAAAATATCTTTTGCAAATCTTGCTACTTCATTAGGATGAAATTTTAAAGGATCTTTTTGATCAGTCCGAAATTCGGGATTTAATTTTCTTGGATTAAAACTAGGGTTTAGATTTCTTAAATCTGTATTTGTATACCTATAAACAGAAGCTCTTGATCTATTTAGGAATTTTTGAACTTCATCAATACCTACTAATTCTTCTTCACTAGAAATATTGGAATCTATATTTTCCATAAAGTTAAGAAATTGATTAAGTAGTAATGAACTTTTTAAAGAGTTTGGACTTCATTACTGAAGAAGTTAGCAGAAAGAACATTCTTAGACTATCCGCGTTGAGGGACTCAAGACACTTTGAATTATTTTTTCATCTTAATTGATAAAATTAAATATTATCTAAGGATTTTTCTGTATGCGCGTGACCACCTCATTTCCTCTGGGGACACTTCGTGACACACCTTCTGAAGCTGAGATTATTTCACATCAATTACTCTTAAAAGCTGGGTATATTCGCAGAGTTAACAGCGGTATTTATGCATACATGCCACTAATGCTTAAAGTTATTGAAAAAATATCCGCAATAATAGAGAAAGAACTTAATAGTATTGGTTGTACAAAATTACTATTACCCCAACTTCATCCTGCAGATTTATGGAAAAAAAGTGAAAGGTGGGAAGGATATACCGCAGGTGAAGGAATAATGTTTAATCTCAAAGATAGACAAGGTAAAGAATTTGGTTTAGCACCAACTCACGAAGAGGTGATCACGAGTATTGCATCAGAGACAATCAACTCCTATAAGCAATTACCTCAATGTTTTTACCAAATTCAGACAAAATTTAGAGATGAAATAAGGCCAAGATTTGGATTGATGAGAAGTAGAGAATTCATAATGAAAGATGGTTATTCTTTTCATTCTTCAGAAAACGATCTAGCTTCTTTCTATGAAAAAGTTGGCAATGCTTATGAAAATATTTTTAAATCATGTGGACTGCAGACAGTAGGGGTTGAAGCTGATAGTGGAGCAATTGGCGGTGCTTCATCTAAAGAATTTATGGTCACTGCTGATGCTGGGGAAGATTCCATTTTGTTCACTCAAAGCGGTTCTTATGCTGCCAATATCGAAAAAGCTGTTTCTCTACCCTCTCAACCTATTCCACTAAAAGATAATATTGCAGAGTGGCTAGAAACGCCTTATCAAAAAACAATCCTAGAAGTTTGCAATAATAACAATTTAGACCCAAGTCAGATTATTAAAGTAGTAATATTCCTTGCACAGTTCGAAGGTAAATTTGAGGTCCCAATTCTTACATGCATAAGAGGCGATCAACACATTAATGAAGTAAAGCTTTTTAACTTAATCAATAAACTTCATCACTTCAATCTCCTTAATCTTAAAAAGATTGAAGACAAAAATACTATCGAAAAAAATCTAGTTGATTTACCCTTAGGTTTTATCGGGCCAGATTTAGATAATAAAACTATTAAAGCTAGTTCTAATTGGGAAAAAAGATGGACAAGAATAATTGACCATTCTGCAAGTGACCTTTCAAAGTTTATAAGTGGTGGGAATAAAGTTAATTTCCATAAAGTTTTTCAAGAATTTTCTTTTGATTCGAAAGACTATCTAATTGGGGATATCAGGAATGCCAAAAAAGGAGATAAAGTAAGTATTAATGATGATGAAGAACTTAAAGAAAAAAAAGGTATCGAGATTGGACATATTTTCCAACTAGGTCAGAAATATAGTGAAAAATTAAATGCAAAGTTCTCTGATAAGGACGGTCAATTAAAAAATTTATGGATGGGTTGTTACGGAATAGGAGTGACAAGAATAGCTCAAGCGGCTATCGAACAGAATCATGATCAAAAAGGAATTTGTTGGCCTATCCAGATTTCTCCTTTTGAAGTTATTATTATCCCAACAAACCTAAAAGATCCTATTCAAAGTGATCTTACTGAGCAAATCTATAACAACTTTTTAATTAATAAAATTGATATCCTTCTTGATGATAGAAACGATAGAGCTGGAGTGAAATTTAAAGATGCGGAATTAATTGGTATTCCTTTTCAGATAATTATTGGCAGAGATTCTATTAATAAAGAAGTAGAACTTTTATGTAGAACAAATAATACTAAGCTTAAAGTTAGTACTGATAAATTGTTAGAAACATTTATTTCCGAATCTGAAATAATGTACAATAAAAAGTCTTGAGGCTTATTTTTTTTTGGAGCTAAGTTATGTTACTGAAATGGACATCAAAATTATTTTTTAAAAATCTTACCAAAGCTATATCTTTTGCAATATCATTAATTGTTGCTTTTACACTATTTAGTTCCCCTTCCATAGCTGCAAAAACTGCTATGACAGGTGACTATACAAAGGATACAATTTCAGTTGTTAAAACATTACAAACAGCTGTTGATACTCCAAAAGATTCTCCAAATAAAGATGAAGTAAGAAGTGAGGCTCTTACACTCATAACTGACTATATTTCAAGATATAGAAATAGAGGGATGGTGAATAAAACACAATCATTTACCACCATGCAAACAGCATTAAATGCTATGGCAGGTCATTACAAAAACTTTGCAAGTAGACCTTTACCAGATAAACTTAAAGAGCGTTTAACCAAAGAATTTTCTCTTGCTGAAAAAATGGTTCTAAGAGAAAGTTGATACAATTCATTTACTTTTTAAAAGTAAACCAAGATTTTTGAATATATTAAATATTCGCACAAAAATAATGCTCTTCTAAAATTGGCCAATGTTGTTGTAATCGGAGCCCAATGGGGTGACGAAGGAAAAGGTAAAATAACGGATTTACTTAGTCGTTCGGCAGATGTTGTCGTTCGCTACCAAGGTGGAGTAAATGCAGGTCATACTATAGTTGTAGATGATAAAGTCTTAAAATTACATTTAATTCCATCAGGGATACTTTATAAAAATACTTCTTGTCTAATAGGGTCGGGAACTGTAGTAGATCCCAAAATCTTGCTTAAAGAGATTGACATGTTAATTGATAATGGAATTGATATCTCAGGTTTAAAAATTTCATCAACATCGCATGTAACAATGCCCTACCATCGAATTTTAGATGAAGCGATGGAGGCTGATAGAGGGTCAAACAAAATAGGGACAACAGGTCGTGGTATTGGGCCAACTTATGCGGACAAGTCGCAAAGAAATGGTATTAGAATAAGAGATTTGCTCAATAAGGAACGGCTAAAGGATGTGATCGAAATTCCATTAAGAGAAAAAAACGGTTTACTAGAAAAAATTTATGGCATTAAACCACTTAAATCAGAAGATATTCTTGAAGAATATCTTGACTATGGGGAAAGATTATCAAAGCATGTTGTAGATTGTACTAGGACTATCCATGCAGCCGCAAAAAATAAGAAGAATATCCTTTTCGAGGGTGCTCAAGGGACTCTACTTGACTTAGATCATGGGACTTATCCTTTTGTCACCTCATCAAACCCTATATCAGGAGGGGCATGTATTGGGGCTGGAGTTGGTCCAACTTTAATTGATAGAGTCATAGGTGTCGCAAAAGCTTACACCACAAGAGTAGGTGAAGGGCCATTCCCAACTGAATTACAAGGAAGTATTAATGATCAACTCTGTGATAGAGGCAGTGAATTTGGAACCACTACTGGGAGAAGGAGAAGATGTGGTTGGTTTGATGGAGTTATTGGAAAATATGCTGTATCTGTAAATGGTCTTGATTGTTTAGCTGTTACGAAACTTGATGTGTTAGATGAATTAGATGAGATTCAAGTTTGCATTGCATATGATCTCGATGGAGAGGAAATAGACTACTTTCCTACAAATTCAGATGACTTAAAAAAATGTAAGCCAATCTTCAAAAAATTAAAAGGTTGGCAATGTTCAACTGCAGATTGCAGAAAACTATCTGATCTCCCAGAGAATGCTATGAATTATCTAAGATTTTTAGCTGAATTAATGGAGGTTCCAATTGCCATTGTCTCGTTGGGGGCGAATAGAGATCAAACTATAGTAATTGAAGACCCAATACATGGTCCTAAAAGAGCACTGCTAAGGTAATTTAGTTCCAAACTCATGAAGGAATCCTTTAGACATTTTGAACATAAAAAAGTTGATCTCATTGGTCTGGGAAACGCAATAGTAGATATTATTGTAAATATTGAAGATGAGTTTCTTGAGATAAATAATCTGGATAAAGGATCAATGAATCTAATTAATTCTGATGAATCTCAGAGATTGTTAGAAAATTGCAAAGTGATCAAACAAATTTCTGGTGGGTCCTCAGCAAATACCGTTGTTTCTTTAGCAGAATTAGGCAATAATGTTCAGTTTATAGGAAGAGTGAAAAATGATCAATTTGGGAATTTCTTTTCTGACGATATAAAAAAAAGTAAAACTATATTTAATACTCCACCAACTATTGAAGGTGCTCCAACAGCTCATTCAATCATTTTAGTTACACCTGATGCACAAAGAACTATGTGCACTTACCTAGGAGCATCTGTAGAGTTTGAACCAAAAGACATTGACTTTGCTGTAATTAAGGAAAGTAAATACTTATATTTAGAAGGATATTTATGGGACAGCGAATTAGCTAAAAAAGCTTTTATTAAAGCCGCCCAAATTGCAAAACAATCTAATACAAAAATAATCCTTTCTTTGTCTGATTCATTTTGTGTAGATAGACATCGTGAGAGTTTCTTGGAATTAATTTATGAATATGTAGATATTGTTTTTTGTAATGAATCCGAGGTGTTAAGTCTATTTAAAAATGATAATTTAGCAAGCTGCCAGGTAGAACTATCTTCCTTATGTGAATTAGTCATAGTAACTCTTGGAAGCAATGGTTCTCTCATAGTTAACAAAAATAATGTTGAAAAAATTGAGTCAATAACGAAAGGCAAGATTATTGATACTACAGGAGCGGGAGATATCTATGCGGGAGGATTTATCCATGGATTAATAAACAATTGTTCCCTCAAAAAATGTGGAGAGATAGCTTCAATTTGTGCGGGGCAAATAATTACACAATTAGGATCTAGATCGGATATTGATCTTAAAGAGTTAATAAAATAGCTTTAATCAAATAGTCTTATTTAACCAATCATAAAATTTCGTCTCAGCATGGTATTTTTTGTAAATAATTTGAGGGACATCATATGTGGAATTTTTATTTACGAAATCAATTAGACAATCTTTAATTTCTGGTTTACTTTTTATTGTGATTTCAAACTCTTTAGTTTCTTCAATATCATCGTCCCACTTATAAATTGAAAAAATTTGCTTTATCGAAACACAAGCTGCAAGTTTATTTTGTATTAGTAATTTAGCCATTCGCAAAGCATTTGCGTTACTTGATTCAGTTGTGATCATAACTAATACTTCCATAATGAATTAAAAATCAATAATTTGATTTAATTATGTGATTAATCAAATCCTTGTAATGATTGAAAGAGTAAGAATAATCATTTTTTATTTTTGGCCTTTTAACTAAAAATAACTTCATTTTACTTCCAGAAACTATACTCTCCCAGTTTTTCTGAGAATAACTTCCAGATTCTCTGCATAAAACATAATCTATCTCCCAAAAATCACAAAGTTTTTTTTCTAAAGTGCATTTATTATTTTTACTCGGTTCAAGTATCGCTATGTTTGAATTTTTAATACATGATCCAAAAGCTTTAGTTATACTCTCATAAGTTGGAAGTACCCTTGTAAATATATTTGCTTTACAATTCATATAATAATTAGCTGTATCGTTAAGGAATCTTGACCCTATTGCAAGAAGAATATTCTTATTCTCAATATCAAAGTTATTTATATCCTTTAAATCATCAATATAAAAAAAATTATTAGTATTTTTTATTAGAGATTTCCTCTCAAATAGCAAAAGAGGTGTATTAATTTCTTTACATGCATTATTAAGATTTTTAGAAATTATTACGGCAAACGGATGAGTAGCATCGACAACACATGTGATTTTATTTTTATTCATGAAATTAATTATTTGATCTTTATTATTTAATTTTCCCGTAATGATATGTAACTTTGGATTCTCAATATAAGCTTGCCCCGCTTTATAAGTTAAAACACTTGCAAAGACTGAATAATTTAGTTCAAGAAGCCTACTAGCTATTACAGGTCCATCCGAAGTTCCTGATAGGATCCAAACATTTTTATAGCAATTTCCTTGATTCTGCATCAGTATGTCTTTAATTAAATAGTAAGTAATGAATCATTGTTTAATTCAGGCGGTCATTAATAGCGCTCCCCAAATGAGGTATACCAAAGAAAACCAAACTCCAATTGCAGAAATGATTGTTAATTTTAAAGGATTACGTAGTGAAGATCCAACTAGAGATCTCAAGATCATAGGATGGGGAAATATTGCCCAAGAAATGGTAGATGAACTAAAGGAGGGGCAAAATATTGTTATTGAGGGACGTCTAAAGATGAATTCTGTCACGAGAAAAGACGGAACGAAAGAAAAGCAACCAGAACTAACAGCTTCAAAAATTCATCAAATTTCGCCAGTTGATGTTATCAAGTCAGATCAAAAAGAAAATAATGAATCATTTGAAAAAAAAGAAAGCACCAAAAACTCTAGTTGGGATAGTTCACCTTTAGTACCTGAAGTTGATGAAATACCTTTTTAAATCAAATATCAACATTATTTTCTTGAACACTTATAATAAATTTGCTTATTTTTCTTTCAAGTTCGGCAAGTTCGCTTCTAATTTCTGGCCATTTACCCTTATCAAGATTTTCTAGTAGCCATGCTCTATCTTGATCAAGTTTAAAAATTAAATCACCTTGATTTGCAGTATTAGGATCTTGCATATTACTTGTTAAACCATTTAAAACTCATTCTACTAAATCAAAATGAAGAAATACCTATCGCCTGGAAACTTAATCGTAACAGCTGGGGGTATATTAGCTTTTGTTGGAATGACTGCCTATTTTACAGACTCAGTAAATTTAAGTGTACCTACTTTTTTTTATGGAGTACCTATTTTTTTAATTGGATTAGGTTTAAAGACTTCCGAAATACCTCCTGTCGAATTGTTTGACAAGACAAATTTTGCGACAAATAAATTTAATAGACCAAAAGAATTAACAGCACTAGTTAAGGATGTTACGAGATGGAGATATGGAATAAAAGCTCATCTTGAATCTTCATTAGAATCTTTAAATTTGTGGGACGAGGATAATCCCCCTCAACTAAAAGAAATAGAAGAAATTACGAAGGAAGAAAAAAATGGTCTCCGAATGCGTTTCGAATTAAACGCTGTCCCTCTAGAAAAATGGATTGAAAAACAAGAAAGATTAAACAGGTTTTTCGTCAAAGGTCTTGAATCAGAATTTATTATCGACGATAATAAAAAAGAATTTGATTTTATTCTCTTTTATTGAATATAGGGATATATTTGTAAAAACCTAATTTCTCAATTCAATCAAATTTTAATGAATTTTAATAATGAATGATTCTCAAAGAGTATCAATATTAAGCGAAGCACTCCCATATATACAAAGTTTCTCAGGTAGAAAAATTGTTATCAAGTATGGTGGTTCTGTTATGGAGAATGATAAGTTAAAAAATGCTTTTTTTAGAGACATAGCACTTTTATCAACCGTTGGGGTTTGTCCGATAGTAATTCATGGAGGTGGACCCGAGATTAATAATTGGTTAAAGAAATTAGAAATATCTCCTAAATTCGAAAATGGATTAAGAATTACTGATCAAAAAACAATGGAAATTGTGGAGATGGTTCTAATGGGTAGAGTTAATAAACAAATTGTAAAAGGCATTAATAAAACTGGATCCTTAGCTGTCGGAATATCAGGTCTTGATGGGAACTTAATTCAATCTAGAGAACTAGGAGATGGGAGCCATGGGTTAGTGGGGGAGGTTACAAAAATCAATCCTGAAATATTAGATCCTCTTATTTCTAAGGGATATATCCCAATTATTTCTAGTATTGGATCAACCTTGGAGGGTATTTCCCATAACATCAATGCAGATTTTGTTGCTGGAGAAATTGCTGCTGCAATAAATGCAGAAAAACTTATTCTGCTTACTGATACTCAAGGGATTTTAAAAGAAAAAGATAACAAAAATAGTCTTGTTGAAAAAACGAATCTCAAAGAGGCGAGAGATTTTATTGATAAAAAAATTGTGACTGAAGGTATGATCCCAAAGACAGAATGCTGTATAAGAGCCTTAGCACAAGGAGTTAAAGCAGCTCACATAATTGATGGGAGAATAGAACATTCATTACTTCTTGAAATTTTTACAAATTCCGGAATAGGTACGATGATAGTCGCCTAACCCATGAAAACTTATGAGCAAGTTTTAGAAACGGTAGAATTTGCTTTAGCTAAAGGAGAGTATCATTTTTGTATTGAATTTCTTTTGCCCATTATCGAATCTTTTCCTTTATCAAGCAAAGAGGGAGTAAATTTAAGAACAATCTTAATTACTGCTCTTTGTGGTATCAATAAAAAGGAGGAGGCTAAAAGATTTTGTAAAGAACTTCTAAAATCTTACGATAATAAGACGAGAGAAAATGCAAAATATTTGATGGAAGTTATAGACTCTCCTGACATTAAAAAGCCAGAAAATTGGAATGTACAGTTTGAAAGCGACCCATCACTAAATAAAAAATCTCTTAACTCACTGCGCAAAAACAAAGAAGTATTAAAGAAAAAAAAATTTATTAATGTAACTGAGACTCCAACTGGTGAAACAAAACCCTTTCAGAAAGGCTTTTCACTGATCATTTTTTTAATATTATTATTATTAATTCCACTTTTAAGTGGCTGCGTTAAGGTTGAGGATACCCTTGATTTAAGTGAACTTGATTCAATAACCAATAATTTAGTGATAGAAAGTAAATACATAAATAAATTTCCTTGGCAATTAAAATTTGAAGAGAAGATGAAAGATATTTTTCCCGATGCAGAAATTGAACAAGAGGAATCAGCCTTTTCTTTGAAACATAAAAATCTCAATTTAGAAGATACAAAGCAAGTTCTTAAAATCACCCAAAATACAGCGGGAGAGTTGGCGGGAGAATCAACAAATATAGAAATTAATACTACTCAAAAAAACTTCATTTTTTTTAAAAAATACTTTTACAGGTTAGATTTGGATCTAAACTCTATTCAAGGTATTGAAAATTTAGAACTAATTTTCAAAATTATTCACCCTAATAAAGCTACCCTTACTGATAAAAATAATTCAAATATAGAAATCAAAAAAAATCTAATAACTTGGAATTTAAATCAAGGGCAGATAAATAGTCTTGAATTTTCTTTCTGGAGCCTCAACAAACTTTTGATTGGGATATCTATTCTTTTAATAATTATAATATTGGCTTATTTATTAAGATTATATAGATTCAAATTAGGTTCGGACTTACCTCAACTTCCATCAAAGTAATTACAACTCTGCTGGATTAACATCTATTGTTAAAAAAACATTTTTTGGAATAAGTTTCCATAATATTGATCTATCAGGTAAAGGTATCTTTGTTCCTTCTGGACCATGAATTAATATCTGCCATCTAAATTTTTTACCCACTTTAGCAATTAAACTAGGAGCAGGACCAATTAATTTCCAGTTCTTTTTATCACAAAAATTGAGTAGATATTTTGCCAATTTTATTGCAATTGACTCAGTTAATTCATAATTTTCACCTGATAATTTAAGAAGACAAATCGTGCAAAATGGAAATAAATTAGCATCTTTTCTCAATTTCGAGTTTTCAGTTAAGAATCTTTCATAATCTCTTTTCTGAAGATAAGAAATTACCGGGTGGTTAGGTTTATATGTTTGAAAAATTACTTTTCCTTTTTTTTGAGCCCTGCCTGCCCTGCCAGCCAATTGCAAAAACAATTGTAGTGATTTTTCTTCTGCCGAAATATCTGGGCGATGAAGCAACCCATCTGCTGCAATAACAACTGAAAGAGTAATATTGGGGATGTCAATACCTTTTGCCAACATCTGAGTACCGACAAGAATATCAGCATCACCTTTAGAAAACTTTGAAAGAATATCTCTATGACCATCCTTTACTGAAGTTGTATCTCTATCAAAGCGAAGTATTCTTAAGTCAGGAAATTCTTCATTTAAAAACTCTATTACCCTTTGCGTGCCAATTCCAAAAGGTTTGAAAGCAGTTGAATGACAATCTGGGCAACGATTGATCAATCTTGATTTATGATCACACCAATGACACCTTAACCATTTTTTTCCTTGTGATCCTAGATGAACTGATAAAGGAACGTCACAGTTGGGGCAATTTATTAAATATCCACAATTTCTACAACTTAAAAATCCACTATGCCCCCTCCTAGGGATCAAAATTATTGCTTGCTCTTTTTTTAAGCGTAATTGAGGAAGCAATTGTAATAATTCATTGGAAAAAATTTTCATATTTCCCTTCTTGAACTCATCCCGCATATCAATAATTTTTATTTCAGGAGTCTCATTACTGGATATCCTTTGAATCATTCTTACCAATTTAAAATTCCTTTCAAAAATACACTTTTTCCAAGTCTTCATTGATGGGGTTGCACTCCCAAAAATTAACTTTGCAGAATTCCTTTTTACTATTTCAATAGCAATCTCTCTCGCGTCATAGCAAGGCATAGGACTATCTTGCTTGTAAGAAACATCATGTTCTTCATCCATTATTATTAATCCCAGATTTTTGATTGGAAGAAAAACTGCCGACCTTGTGCCTATTACTATTAAAGGTTCATTAGCATTAATAATTTTTTCCCAAACTAAAGTTCTATGATAGGGAGAACAATTACTATGATATTCGTAAACGACATTATTAAATCGCCTACTAAACCTATCAATAAGTTGAGGAATTAATCCAATTTCTGGGGCTAGTATCAAACAACTTTTTTTCTTAAGAAATTGATCTTCAGCAATTCTCATATACACTTCTGTTTTACCTGAACCTGTTTCGCCCCAAAGAAGTAATGCATCTCCTGGTTTCATTATTTGAAATTCTTGAAATGCAATTTTTTGTTCATTTGTAAGGTTTGGTTTTTTCATTGCGATATGATCTTTTACAAAGGAATTTAATTTACTATTTATATTTTTTTTTCTTTTAGATTTAGCAAGATAATTTTTACTGACCATTGATTTAATTAGAGTGTAATTAAAACCAGACTTTATTAATTCACTTTGCCAATTACCTTTTTTAGATAAAGTATCCATTAAAAAAAATTCTTTTTTGGTTAATCCATTTTTTTTAATATCAAATTCTTTTTTAGTTTCAATCCATATTTGATCTTTTAAACCTTTAGAGAAATTTTTATATTTACCAATCCAGCCAGGAGGAAATGCAGTTTTAAACATCTTTAAATTACTAACCATATAAAAAGAGGCTAGGGATTCTATCAATTCTCTCCAAGATTCATCAATTATTTTTTTCTGCAAAATACTTTCAACAAACAAATATCTTATGCTTTTTCCTTCAGTAATATTTGATTCATCATTATTGATTGTCGAAAAGTCTTTTTTGGAGATCACCAACCCATTCAATAATCTCCCCCTTAGTCTCACACTTACAATATCTCCAACTTCTGCTCCAAGATTATTTCCATCTAAATAGTAAAAGCTTTCATTACCACTACCTATATCAAGCAAAATTTCCAATTTATAGGAGATATTTAATAACTGATTACTTGCCGGCTTCAAAACTTTTTCTTAGTATTGGATTGTTGAACATTCCACAAAGTGTTTTTTGCACATTGTAAGTATCCTGCTCTTAAGGGAGACATGAAGCTCTGATCATTGACTGAAAATTCAAAAATGATCTGCCTGTCTGAGAAATCCCAAGACTTTTTACTTTAGGTAATCTATAGCACTATTTAAATTTTTCAACAATTTAGAAAACTTTTCTTATTCTCATTTTGTGAAAAAGTTTTTTAAACATTAAGGGGACTTTACTACTAAATGTTCAAATTAGCCCTAAATAAAATTTTATCTAGTTAAATTCACCGTAGAAAGGAGTCAATTATGTGTCCAGTCGCAGCAGAATCAAAGAATTCCAAGCCTAGTTCAAAAAAAAAGATCAATAAAAAAATTAATACAAATTTAGAAACATTAGTGGAAGAAGATAATAATAAAAATAATCAAACTTTTCAGACATCTGCTGAGTTAAACGAAAGCAATATTGAAAATAACAATAATGAATTCAGTGATTCTGAAGAAGAAGATAAAGGGCTCGGGAATATAAAACTTGGGCCAAAAGGTATCTACACTGAAGATTCAATAAGAGTTTATCTCCAAGAAATTGGAAGAATTAGACTTTTAAGACCAGATGAAGAAATTGAGCTTGCAAGAAAAATTGCTGACTTACTCCAACTAGAAGAGCTAGCAACTCAATATGAGTCAGAAAAAGGGCATTTCCCATCTGTAAGAGAATGGGCCGAGTTAATAGATATGCCTCTTCCCAAATTCAGAAGAAGGCTTCTCTTAGGGCGGAGAGCTAAAGAAAAAATGGTTCAATCAAATTTAAGATTAGTTGTTTCCATTGCTAAAAAATATATGAACAGAGGTTTATCATTTCAAGATTTAATCCAAGAAGGAAGTTTGGGTCTAATTAGGGCAGCGGAAAAATTCGACCATGAAAAAGGATATAAGTTCTCTACATATGCAACTTGGTGGATTCGCCAAGCCATTACAAGAGCAATTGCGGATCAAAGTAGAACTATTAGATTGCCAGTTCACTTATACGAGACAATTTCCAGAATTAAAAAAACCACAAAAGTTCTTAGCCAAGAATTTGGCAGGAAACCTAGTGAAGAAGAAATCGCTGAAAGTATGGAAATGACAATCGAAAAATTAAGATTTATAGCTAAAAGTGCGCAACTTCCTATTTCTTTAGAAACTCCAATAGGGAAAGAAGAAGACTCAAGACTAGGAGACTTTATAGAGGCTGATATAGAAAATCCAGAGCAAGATGTTTCTAAAACTTTACTAAGAGAAGATTTGGAAGGAGTATTAGCCACTCTTAGTCCAAGAGAAAGAGATGTTCTCAGATTGAGATATGGAATTGATGATGGAAGAATGAAAACTCTTGAAGAAATAGGCCAGATTTTTGATGTGACGAGAGAAAGAATTAGACAAATAGAGGCAAAAGCCTTAAGAAAACTTAGACATCCAAATAGAAATGGGGTTTTAAAAGAATATATAAAATAAAAAAAGTTAAGTATAATAATTAGCTTAAAAAACTGGCAAAATAATAGCTTAAAATAAATTCGACTTAATTTTTAATTCAAACTCAAAACAATATTTAATGACTAATTTTAAGCTCAAAATAGCTAGTAGAAGAAGTAAGCTAGCAATGGTTCAAACTTTATGGGTTAAAGATCAACTAGAAAGAAATATTCCCAATTTAGAGGTATCTATAGAAGCCATGGCAACTCAAGGTGACAAAATCCTTGATGTAGCCTTAGCAAAAATAGGCGACAAAGGCTTATTTACAAAAGAACTTGAAGCACAAATGCTCGTAGGCCATGCAGATATAGCAGTACATTCTCTAAAAGATTTACCAACCAATTTGCCTAATGGCCTTAAATTAGGATGCATTACAAAAAGGGAGGATCCTGCAGATGCTTTAGTAGTAAATAAAAAAAATGACTGTTATAAATTAGAAAACTTACCTGAAGGTTCGATTGTTGGAACAAGCTCCCTAAGAAGACTTGCACAATTAAGAAATAAGTACCCACATCTTATTTTCAAAGATATTAGGGGAAATGTTATTACAAGAATTGAAAAATTAGATGCAGGAGAATTTGATTGTATAATTCTTGCGGCCGCTGGTTTAAAGAGATTAGGCTTTGAATCAAGAATTCACCAGATTATCCCAAGTGAAGTTTCCCTTCATGCCGTTGGCCAAGGAGCACTAGGCATTGAATGTAAATCTGATGATAAAAAAGTTTTAGAAATTATAAATATCTTAGAAGATAAACCCACCAGTCAAAGATGTCTAGCAGAAAGGGCTTTTTTAAGAGAGCTTGAAGGTGGATGCCAAGTCCCAATAGGTGTGAATAGTAAAATTCAGAATGAACAACTTTGCCTTACTGGTATGGTTGCATCTCTTGATGGAGAAAGGCTTATTAAAGATCAATATATTGGCAATATTAATGATCCCGAAGAAGTAGGCAAAGAACTAGCTAAAAAATTAAAGCAGCAAGGTGCCGAAGAAATACTAAGCGAAATATTTGAAAAATTTAGAGAAAAATAAAATTAGTTAATTTACTAATTTAGGATCAATTTCTTTTTTGTATGTCTCTTCACAATCTTTAATCACTTTAACAGCTTCTTCTATCCCAAAAAAACCATTGACAGTACATGTTCCCGGTTTTTTTAGATCTTTATAGTGCTCCCAATAATACTTTGTTTCTTTTAACCAATGATCTCCAAGGTCTTCATAACTTGAGATATGATCCATTCTTTTATCATCTGCGAGAACCGCTATTACCTTATCATCGACCTCTCCACCATCATCAAATTTCATCACCCCAATAATCCTTGCTTCCACAATAGATCCGGGTATCAATGGCTCAGTTACCCCAACAATTTCTACATCAAGCGGATCTCCATCTTCATCCCATGTCCTTGGAATACATCCATAAGCAAAAGGATACGCAAGTGATGAATAACCTACCCTATCAAGTTTAAGATGGCCCGTTTCTGTAATTAATTCATATTTATTTATGGTATTAGAGTTCAATTCAACAATAGTGTTTATTATTGTATTTGAGCTGTCAGTGAAAGCATTTAGTATATGCAATAAATTTGGGGTAACCCTACTTGGGGGCTGATTTAGATTTGCCATCAAGAAATTATTTTTGTTTATCTTACATCCTCATACCTAACCAAATTCTTTAAAAGTAATGTTTCAGCAAAAATCATTTATTTTAGACCTTAAATGATTAATAAAATAGTTTGGCGATAGTTCTTCATTAGTTACAGCTCTTACCAACTCCATACAATTAACTGATCTGCCATATTTATGTATATTATTTTTTAACCAAAAGATGATCTTTTGATATTCACCATTTTCAATTAAGTTGTCAATCAAACCTATGTCTCTTTCCATTTGAGAAGATATTTGCGCACTTATAACATGTCCTAACAAATATGAGGGGAAATATCCAAACGCCCCTTCACTCCAATGAACATCTTGAAGACAACCTTCTGAATCATTAGCTGGTTTAATTCCTAGGAGTTCATCATATCTTTTATTCCATTCTGTTGGAATATCTTCAGCAGGTAACCCTCTTTCAATTAAATCTATTTCAAGTTCGGTTCTTATTAATATGTGTAAGCCATAAGTCAATTCATCCGCTTCAACCCTATTTAATCCTGCTTCCAAATGATTAATAGATTTCCATAGTTCTAAATAATTATTAAGAGAACATCCAGCCGAAACAAATTTGTTAAAAATTCTTTTTGAAAAAGATTTGGATTTAACTATTCTATTTTCCCAAAATAAAGATTGACTTTCATGAATACCCATAGAGGTTGCTTGACCTAAAGGCCAAGCAAACCATTGATGACTTTGAGATGGCAAACCCTGCTCATAAATAGAATGCCCCCACTCATGCGCAGTTGCTAAAAAACTTGATAATGGTTCACCTTCAACAATTCTTGTCGTAATCCTGTAATCATTAGGCCCTAATGTAATCGAAAAAGGATGGGGAGATTTACCAACAACAACTAGATCTTTATCTCTCCCAAACTCATCAAGTAATTGAGAACATAAATTATGTTGAGATTCTGGACTCAAATCCCAGTGATATTTCTTAGATTTATTTATCCCTCTCATCAACTCTGGGAGAGTATCTTTCAAAGGCTGAAACATTTTATTAAGCCACTTTAATGTTAATTCAGGCTCAAAGGGTTGGGCTAAAGTTTCCCATGGTGAATATTGATCTGATATTTGTTTTGCCTCTTCAACCCGCAATTTAACTAATTCTTCAAAGAAAGGAAGAAAAATTTTAAAATCTGATTTTTCCTTAGCTTCTTGCCAGCTTTCATAACCTTTAGATTTTGCCTTTGCTAGAGACTCAACTAATTTAGGATCTAAATTTCTCTCTCTATTAAATTCCTTCAATAAGAGACTAATATTTCTTTCTTTATCTTTTATGAAAAGTTGATTATCGGAATTTCGTTCAATATCTGCTAGTTCATTTTTAGCAGATTGTATTAAATTGGAAAATTCCTCGGAAGAATTTCTTTCATGCAATACTTTTGCAATATAAGTAAGTTGTTCAGACCTCCAAGAAGCACCTTTCTTTGGCATTCCAGTATTCTGATCCCAATAAAGTGTATTTTGGATTGAACCTAATATTTGTGTTTCTTTAAGGTAAGCACCCAGCTTATTCCAATGAGTTTCAGCCAAAGATTTAAATGGAAATTAAATTTATCTTAAGATAAAAATTTTAATGTCTGCAGTAAAACATGCATCTTTAACCATAATAGAATATTGATTGATTAAGTTTTAACTTATATGGAACAAATATTTTCAAAATTAAAATTCATAACCCATGGCGAGGGTTTTATTGATATCACATATGATTTAAATTTATGTGTTGAAAAAAATAATTTTCATTCCGGAATTTTAAATTTAACTTCACTATTAGTTGATCTCAAAATCCTTGGTTCTTTTTTTATTTTATTTATAAACTCCTCTATTTTCTTTAATTGTTTTTCATTTACTAAATCAGATTTATTAAGAAGAAGGATATCTCCGTACAAAATTTGAGAATAGGCGACACTTGTCTTATTAATTTCAAAATCAAAATTTTCTCCATCAATGACAGTGATTATCGAATCTAATCTTACTTTTTCTCTAAGATCACCAGCCGCAAAAGTCATGGCTACTGGTAATGGATCTGCTAATCCGGTTGTTTCAACAATCAAATAGTCTAATTTTTCAGCTCTTTCTAAAACTTTGGATACGGTATTTAATAATTCGCCATTGATAGAGCAACATATACATCCATTATTTAATTCGATCATATCTTCTGAGCCTTCTATTATTAAGTCATTATCTATTCCAATTTCTCCAAATTCGTTGACTAAAACAGCTGTTTTAATACCAACTTGATTT
>QCBV01000014.1 GCA_003279015.1 Prochlorococcus sp. AG-347-J19
TAGGCAGCACATTATTATTATTAGTACTAATTTGCATCCATATTATTTTCTACCTTTTTCTAACAAAATATAATAACTGGAATATTGAATATAATTTATTACTCATAATTTTTATCGATTTAGTTCTTGCAGGCTTAAGTTTAAAACTTGGAGGAAAATTAGCCAAAGGACCATATCTTCCTCAAACTTTAGAGGGTTTGGGCAAGACAACAAAAGCCGTTTTAGGCAAAAAATAAATTACCTTATTAAATACTTTATCCATCTACAATCTATTCCCCCATTACTAACAGGAATTTTCAATGAAGATTTCATTTTCAAATATTTTGTTAGTTTTGGATTTCCACTTAACAGCCAAAATTCCCAACCTGAAAAATTATTCTTTAGGAAGATTCCCATTTGTTCATATAAATAAATCAATTCATTTTCATCGCCTAATTTTTTGCCGTATGGAGGATTACATATGATTATCCCTGGTGTGCAGCTTAATTGGAGTGCTAAAAAATCATTATTTATAAGCTCAATATAATTTTCTAGTCCAGCTAATGATATGTTTACATTCGCCTGCTCAAAAACCTTTTTATTAATTTCACATCCTATTATTGTTGGCAATTTTTCATAATTTATAATTTTATTTTTTGCCTTACTTTTTTCATTAAGATAAATATCTTTCCTAAAGTCCAACCAATTCTCAAAAAGATATACTTGATCAATATTTATGGGAACTCCAAGGTATTGGTTGACTGCCTCAATTAAAAAAGTTCCCGAGCCGCACATAAAATCTATTAATGGAACTTTGCCATTCCATTGAGTCATATTTATCAATCCAGAAGCTAAATTTTCTTTTAATGGAGCATTTCCAATTGCGGGTCTATAGCCTCTTTTGTGTAAGCTTTCAACGCTGCTTTGAAGACTGAGAATTGCTTTATTATTATTTAAATGCAGATGAATTATAAAATCAGGATTAGCTAGAGAAATATTTGATCTTTTATTCCAAACTGCCTGTTGCAAATCAGTTATAGAATTTTTTACTTCAAGAGCAGTAAAATAAGTATGACTTAAAGAAGATGTTCTCCCAGTCACTTGAACATTAAACGTTTTATCAAAGTGCAACCAATTTAACCAATCAAATGAATCTCTAACCCCCGCATATAAAGATTGCTTGTCATAGCAATTAAAACTTGCAATTTCTCTATAAAAACGAAAAGCTAATCTGGAATAGAAATGCACTCTATAAAAAGTTTCAAAATCACATTCAAAATTAATAAATCTTTTATAAGTATTAATATTAAAGCCACCTAAATTTGAAATTTCTTCTGCTAAAGATTTCTCTAGTCCCTCCGGAGATGATGCCACTACATTCATATACGATAAAACTTAGTAAAAAAACTATTCAATAACCATTTTGCCTGTCAGAATATAAATGTCCAATTGGACTAGGTGATCTCAACCGATGTTTCGGACAGCGGTTCGATTCCGCTCAACTCCACTATTTGGGGTTGTAATGGTTTCGACGGGGCATAAGGAAGGTGACTGAAGCCGGCTCGGTTAGAGCAAAAACACAAATGCTAACAAAATCGTTAGTTTCTCCCGTCAAACAGCACCAGTTGCTGCTTGATCCTAAAGGAGATGGGGTTATATCAGCCTTATCAACCAAATGATACGAGGAGTCTGGAAGGACTCCACTTTTTTAAATAACTAAGAAGTTGTAGTAGATAATTTATGAGTGTGTAAATATTGCTGCAATTTCTTGTATTAAAAAGAATTTTTTTAATTTTATAAGTATAAATACTGAGAAGATAAGTTTTAAATTAATTTATCTTATTAAGAAATCCAATCTTGCAAAATGGAATCTAATAAAAAACTAAATGACTTGATAATAAATCTCAAACCAAAAGTTATTAGATTCACTGGTGAAAAATTTCCCAATGAACTATGGAATAATGGTTGTCAAGTCAAAAAAAATAAGAAAATATCTAGCTAAAAATTTAATTAATTACTCGAAAAAGGATTTTTAGGCATTTTTTTTAAACATTTTTTTGACAATTCCTGAAGTACTTTAAATTCACTTTTATTTAAATTCCAATTAAATACATTCGATACATCTATAACTTGAGATTTTTTTCGCATTCCAACGAGCGGAATAGCTCCTTGATAACAACACCAATTAATTGCTACTTGCGCTTGGGAAACTGATCTTTGATTTGCAATTCTTTTTAAACACCTCCGCAATTCATATGTTGGTTTTTTATAGTTTTTAAATAATTCATTGCGAATAAAACTTTTTTCTTTGTTTTCCTCTTTATCTGGATCCATACAAAGTATTCCAAAGGACAAAGGACTATAAGCAAAGAAATCAATATTATTTTCGTCGCAAATTTTTTTTACCTGATATTGTTTTCCTAAATCGGGAGCAAGCAAAGAAAACTGTATTTGAACACTCTTTAGGCTCTGGTCTCTTTTTGCTAAGAAATTAATTAATTTCATCAATCTTTTAGGGCCTATATTTGATAAGCCTATTTGAAAATCAAAGCCTTCATCTTTTAAATCGCAAAGATTATTCAACAGCCCTAATTCCTGCCAAGGATTGTATTTTGCAGTTGACCAATGTAATTGCACTATATCTAATTTGTTATTAAGTCTTTCTAAACTTTTCAAAAAAGGTTTATTAAAACCTCTGTTACCTATTCTCCAGGGATAAGGTGCAAGTTTGGTTGCTACTTGAATTCTTTTTTTCTTTGCTGAAGTAGTATTTAGTAAAAATTTTCCTATCAACAATTCACTTCTACCCTGAAGATTCCCAGTACCGTAAGAATCTGCAGTATCAATTAGATCGAAACCTCTTCGTAACGCTTCAGTATATGTCTCACGTAAATCATCATCATTTGTAGATTTGTAATCCCAAAAAAGCTTATTCCCCCAAGACCAAGTACCTAATCCAATTCTTTTTTTCACTAGCCTTTTTAAATAAAGAACTTTATAAGGTTATCTAACAATATTAACCTCTTTAAAATATTTCAAAAAATAAGTTTTAAAGCATTAAAAATCAATTTCTCTTGACATTAAGAAATTATTCTCCAAAGTAAGAGAAATAAAAATAAAAAATTGTTCATTACCGTTTGCGGACAAAAAGGGGGGGTAGCCAAGACCTGCACAAGTATTCATCTTGCTAGTGTTTGGCATTCTGAAGGTAAAAAAGTTTGTATAGTCGATGCCGACAAGAATAGATCTGCATTAGCGTACTCATCAAGAGGCAATCTTCCATTTCCAGTTTTCCCAGTCAGTTCAGCAGCTAAAGCATCAAGATCATCAGAAATCGTAATAACTGATGGACAAGCTAGCAGTGATCAAGAAGAACTAAAACACCTAGCTTATGGCTCCGATTTAGTTATCTTACCTACCACTGCAAAAGCAAGATCTGTAGAATTAACTGTTGAACTAGCTAATTTATTAAGCAACTTAAAAGTTAACCATGCAGTAGTAATAGTAAAAGTTGATTTTAGACAGCAAAAAGCAGCGCAACAAGCCAAAGCAGCTCTAAAAAATTTTGGTCTACATGTTTTTGATACATTTATACCCTTACTTTCAGCGTTTGATAAAGCAGAAGCATCGGGGAATGCTGTATTTGAAGCTGTAGACGATTTAGGTAGATCAGACCCTCGTCGAATGACGGGCTGGTCTGCCTATTGCTCAATTGCCTCACAAATTCCATGCCTGATTTCGAAGCCCTCATCCGACACCAACAACTTAAACAACCAACAACCAATCAGCGCTTAAAAGTAGTTGATTCTCCTGATTTTAAAGAAGAAAAAAACGAAGAAAAAATAATTACACAGTCTGGATTATTAGTTAATTTTTTTGGAGGTTTTATAGGTTCTGTTATTGGAACATTAACAATACTATTTCTTTACGTAAATGAATATCTACCAATAGAATTACTAAAACTTAAGTAGTATATTTGCTATTGATACATACATAACCCCAAATCTATTGGTATCACAAGGTTCTTACTCCCAAAATTAGTGTTATATAGGTGTTACAAACCTTTTTCCACAAGGTCAAACCAATTGGCATCACTGAACTAGTGTTATAAAGGTGCTACAACAACTTGAAATTAGATATTATTTAGCGTCAGTTATCTTTATTTAATTAATTATTCTTTGTTATCAACATCTTCTAATAATGTTGAATCAAATAATTCAAGAATCTTACCTTCTTTGTTAACTAATCTGTGGGCAGTATGTGTTGCAAAATATTTATTCACTCCATGATTAATTGCTGTCGAATAATCATAAAAAGTATCTAATCTTTTCCATTCACCCTTAATAGTCAACATTTCAAGGTGAACTTTATTTTTTTCAAAAAATTCTTTATCAGGTACTTTCATTTCTTAAATAAATCTTGAATGACATAAATATCCTCTGCGTTTGGATATTTTTGTTTAAAGACGCTTATTGCACTATTTGGCGAAATAGCAAATAAATTTATTTTTATCCTGTAAGAATCGACTAAACCTGATATCAAATATTTTTTCATTTTTAATATGAATACTCCTTGTATCTTGGATCAAGTAATTGATCTCTAAGGTTCTCGAAGTAAATAGAATTAGTTTTTATTGTACTTACCATTAAGTAAAGCAAAGACTGTCTTCTACCAACCCAACGGCGCTTTTTAAAATCATAACGAGGATAAGAATATCCAGTTTTTCTCTCGTCAATTCCACACGACCTTAATGGACACTTTAAAAACCAATTATGAAAGTCAATAATTTCTTTATTTTGAATACTTGAAAATTTCTTATTTAAATTTTTTTCCCATGCATCATTATCTACCGTAACTCTAATTTTCATTACATAAGAACACCATAAATATCCATTTGGATCACGGAAAGAACCATTTACAGGTGGTATCTCTGGCAAATAGATAGGATTTGGACTGTTTTTTATCCATTGGTCAAAAGCAATTTTATCTGAATCAGTCATCAAACTATTTTCCAACCAAGAATCAAATTCTTTTAAATGATGTTTATATAACATTATTGATGAATATTGTTAGTAAGTTTTTTTTCTAATACTTCTGATTTCCAATATTCTTGAATTAATTCTTTAGTTTTCCAATATTCTTCTACTACGACAAAACTTACTTTTTTAAGTGCTCTAAAAGTATTTACGTATCGTTGATAATCATCTTTAGGAGAACAGTCCCAAAAATATTCTTCTCTCTCATCTATTGAAAAACGACTAGAAGGAACTTTTTCAATCCAATTGAGAAAGTAATTTACCTCAGAATCAACAGAAATATAATTTACATTGATGTAATTCAACCAATCAATCCCATTTATGTAGACCAAGATATCAAATACAAATCCGCGTTTATGTGATCCTATCGAACATTCAACAGGAGGTATTTTTGGAATGTAAATATCAAGTGGACTATTAATTATCCAGTTATAGAAATTTGTTTTTTCGGGTTCTTTTATTGCAGCATTATTCATCCAATTCTCGAATTCTTCTCTCTGCTCATTTATAACCAGCATTTTTAATTTTAATTAATAAGAAATAAGCCACATAGCATTATTCTGCATCTGCTCTAAATTAAATAAACAAGATCTTTATATTTTTTGAAGTATGAAAATTTACCATTTAATAATTGCAAGTTTATTAGCAATACCATCTTTAATATTCACTCCAAATGCAGAAGCGCATAAACACTTTAATAAGGTCAAAAATATAACTTCATCTGAAAAAATAACAAATAATGGTTATGAGATCTTGAAGGAAAAAAATTATATTCATGCAAGTAAAAAATTCTCAGAAGCATTAAAAACTAATCCAAAAAACAAATTTGCATTACTTTTAAGAGCGTATTCAAAAAAGGAATTAAAAGACTATAAAAGTGCACTAAAAGATTTAAATACTATATTGAAAATCGATTCAGAATATAATGCTGCAGTAGCACTTCGAGCATGGGTCAATATTAAATTAGAAAATTATCCAGAAGCGATAGATGATTATTCAAAATTAATAGCATATGATCTCATGCTTAAAGATTCATATGGAAATAGGGGATTTCTAAAAGAGATTATGCAAGATAAAGAAGGAGCATGCTCAGACTGGCAAAAAGGTGGCGCATTGGGCAATGAAAAAGCATCTTCCGCTTTTGAAAATCATTGCAAATCTGTTTGATTTGGACTAATAAGACTTTAAAAAAATATTTAACTTACTTTCAAATTAAATTTCTTTTCTGCCTCAATCTCATAAAAATTTTCATCCTCTTTGATTAAATACACACTTATTTTTTTATGTGCTTTTTTATCAAAAAATCCAGTTCGCTGATCTATAGAAAAACGACTAGTTGGAATATCTCCAATCCAATTTAAGTAATTAATTACCTCTGAATCGATAGAAATATATTTGTACTCTTTGTTGATATAACTCATCCAATCAAAATGATCGATAGATACCGTTATATCAAATACATATCCGTTGTAATAACCTTGGCACCAACCTGCTGATATAGTGCATCCTACTGGAGGTATTTTTGGAATGTAAATATCAAGTGGACTATTGTATATCCAGTTATAGAAATTTGTTTTTTCGGGTTCTTTTATTGCAGCATTATTCATCCAATTCTCGAATTCTTGTCTATTTGAATTGATAACCAACATTTTTAGTTTTAATTAATAAGAGATAAGCCACATAGCATTATTCTGCATCTGCTCTAAATTAAATAAACAAGATCTTTATATTATTTGAAGTATGAAAATTTACCCTTTAATAGTTTCTATTTTCTTTGCAGCAACACCAACGATATTTAGCGATAAATCGAAAGCAAAAAGTATTATTCCTGATACTAATAAATCAATAGAACTTAGCGCAGAAGGCGATAAGAAACGATACTTCTATGATGATCATAAAAGTGCGATAGAAGATTATACAGAGTCATTAAAATTCAATTCAAAGAATACTTATGCATTATTTAGCAGAGCATATTCAAAGAGTGAACTAAAGGATTATGAAGGTGCTGTAGAAGACCTAAATCAACTTCTAACAATAGATCCTAATAATGGACCTGCTTTATATAATCGAGCGAGAGCGAATGCAAATTTAAAAAGAAATATAAGTGCTATTAAAGATTATTCAAAGGCAATCTCCAAAGAAATAGAACTTAAAAATTCATACTTCAATAGAGGAATTCTTAAAGAACTTATTGGGGATGCTAAAGGCGCATGTGATGACTGGGGAAAAGGTATTGAGAAGGGAAATATAAATAAAAGAGCAAAAAATGTTTTTGCAGAGAATTGCCTACCTAGCAATTTTGCAAGATTTGAACTAAAGACTAAAAATAATCTAATTATGAAAAGAGCAAGAGAAAGAAATCTTGCAGGGGATAGACGAGGCGCTTGTGAAGATTATCAATTAGCAAAAAGTAATGGATATATAGCACCAAAAAAATATAAACTCTTCTATAAGGTCATTACAGACCCATACTGTTTCCTTAGAACCCTTTAAATGGCAACCTTTGATGAGTTTTATTCATCATTAGATTCTGATCCAAGAATCAGAGGTAAGCAGTTTGAAAAATTTGTAAAGTGGTTTCTTAAAAATGATCCAGTATGGGCGTCACAGGTAAAAGATATTTGGTTATGGGATGAGCATCCTAAAAGAAGTGAATGGGGTCCAGATTGCGGGATAGATTTGGTTTTTAATGATTACCAAAATAAAACTTGGGCAGTTCAGGCAAAATGCTTTGCACCTGAATCAAGTATCAAGAAAGAAGATATGGATAGTTTTATCTCAGAATCTTCTGATTCCAGATTTCAAGGTCGCTTATTAGTAGCAAGCACTGATCGCATTGGAAATAATGCTGATCGATTATTAAATAGGCATGAAGTAGTTAGATATTTGCTCACTGATTTTCGCAATTCACAAATCATCTTTCCTAATCATATAAAAGACTTATCAACCGGAAAGAGAAAAAAAATAAAAGACCCTAGAAAACATCAAAAAAAAGCAATAAATGCAGTCATTCAAGGACTCAAGACTACAAATCGTGGGCAAGTTTTAATGGCATGTGGAACAGGTAAAACGCTTACTAGTTTATGGATTAAAGAAGCATTAAAAGCGAAAAACGTTCTTGTTTTACTACCATCATTAAGTCTCTTATCACAGACACTAAAAGAATGGAACGCCAATGCATCTGAACCATTCAAATGGATCTGTGTATGTTCCGATAAATCTGTAGCAAAAAAGAATAAAACAAATGATGAATGGATAACAAATACATCCGAAATAGGGGTTCCTGTTACTAGTGAAATTAAGGAAATAAATAATTTTCTAAAAGAAAGAGGATCTAAAGTTATTTTTTCGACATACCAGTCATCTCACTTGATTGAAAAGGTCCATTTAGACGAAAAAGCACATAAATTTGATCTAATTTTTGCGGATGAAGCACACCGTTGTACAGGAATAGTATCTGATGCCTATGGATGTGTTCTTGATGAAGTAAGAATTAGAGGTGACAAAAGATTATTCTTAACGGCAACTCCAAGAGTCTTATCAAATCAAATCAAATCAAAAGCAAACATAAATGATATTGAAATTGCATCTATGGACGATACTAATATCTTTGGGGAAATTCTCTATCAACTTAAATTCTCAGAAGCAATAAAAAAAGAGATTTTATCTGACTATCAAGTTGTAGTTATTGGAGTTGATAACGAGATGATTAAAGAAAAAATTATTAACAGAGATTTTGTTACAACTGATGGAGAAGATTTATTTGATGCAGAAACATTGGCTTCAAAAATTGCTTTAACAAAAGCAATTAAAGATTTCGGATTAAAACGAGTTATCACTTTTCATAGCAGAGTTGAGGGGGCAGAAAGATTTGCTCAAGATCTGGAAAAAATTCTTAGATTAATACCAGAAAAAGATCTTCCAGAAGGTGTAATCCAATCAGATTATGTCTCTGGTGCTATGAAAACAAAAGAACGTAATGAAAAAATTGAAAAACTAAAAAACCTTGATAAAGGAGAAATAAGCATTCTCACTAATGCAAGATGTCTTTCTGAAGGAGTTGATGTGCCTACTCTTGATGGAGTGGGATTTATTGATCCTAGATATAGTCAAATTGATATTATCCAGGCAGTTGGAAGAGCAATACGAAAAAGCGATGATAAATCGTGCGGCACAATACTTATTCCTGTCTTTATTGGAAATAGTTTTAATACAGAAGATGAAATTTTTAAAAGTAGATTTCAAAGCGTTTGGCAGGTAATTCTTGCACTTAAATCACAAGATGACTCATTAATGGAATACATCGATCAATTAAGAGTCAATTTAGGTAAAAAAAAATTTAAACCAATAGAAAAAGAAGGGTTAGGAAAAATAAAATTAGATTTTCCAATAAGAATTAAACCTGAATTCATAAATTCTATCCAAACCTTATTAGTAAGAAATACTTCTGAAAATTGGATGGAAAATTATGGAAAATTATTAGATTTTAAAGAAATCCATGGACATACAAAAGTTCCTCAAAAAGAACCAATTATTGGGATTTGGGTTAATAATATTAGGCAAAATAAGCATAATTTATCACAAGAAAAGATACAACAATTAAATGATATCGGGTTTATTTGGGACCTCTCCCTTTATGAATGGGAAGAAACTATAACACTTCTCAATAAATTTAAAAAAGAGAATGGTCATTTAAAAGTTCCTGCCAAAAAAGGAATTCTTGGGATTCGGGTACGAAAAATAAGACAAAAAAAGGGTAATTTATCACAAGAAAAGATACAACAACTAGAGGACATGGGGTTTATTTGGGACGTTTTATCTTACGAATGGGAAGAAAAAATAACCCTTCTCAAGAAATTTAAAAAAGAGAATGGTCATACAAAAGTTCCTATCAAAGAACCAATTATTGGGAAATGGGTACAAACAATAAGGAGAAGGAAAGATAAATTATCACAAGAAAAAATACAAGAGTTAAATAAGATCGGGTTTATTTGGGACCTCTTTTCTTATGAATGGGAAGAAAAAATAACTCTTCTCAAGAAATTTAAAAAAGAGAATGGTCATACAAAAGTTCCTCTCAAAGAACCAATTATTGGGAATTGGGTATCGAATATTAGATCAAATAATTATGATCTTTCTTCTGAAAACATACAAGAGTTAAACGATATCGGTTTTATTTGGGACGTTTTATCTTACGAATGGGAAGAAAAAATAACTCTTCTCAAGAAATTTAAAAAAGAGAATGGACATACAAAAGTTCCTCTCAAAGAACCAATTATTGGGAGTTGGGTTAATAATATTAGATCAAGGAAAGATAAACTATCACAAGAAAAGATACAACAATTAAATGATATCGGTTTTATTTGGGACGTTTTATCTTACGAATGGGAAAGCAATATAATTCTTCTCAAGAAATTTAAAAAAGAGAATGGACATACAAAAGTTCCTCTCAAAGAACCAATTATTGGGAGTTGGGTTAATAATATTAGGCAAAATAAGCATAATTTATCACAAGAAAAGATAGAAGAATTAAGTGATATCGGTTTTATTTAGAATTATCGCCAATCAAAAAATCTGTAATAATGAATGATTTTTATGTGGAGATCTAGTGTTATATTGGTGTTATATGAGTTTTGCTTTCCTTGTAATCTATTGCTATGACTGCAGTTTGGGGTTAGGTAGTGTATTCACTATTTATTTCAACATATTTTTTAGAAAGATCGCAACCCCAAGCTTTGCCTTTCGATTCTCCAGAATTTAAATTAATCATAATTTTTACAATATCATCAACTAAATATCTACCATTCATTCTTGACTTAATATAGTCTGTGATTTTTTGTGAGTCATATTTAATTAAATTACCCTTTTCCAAAATCTGAGCATTACCTATATACAAATCAACGTGATTTAAATTGAATTGAACTCCAGAATTACCTGCAGCAGAAATGATTCTTCCCCAATTAGGATCACAGCCATGTATCGCAGTTTTTACCAATGCGGAATTACAAATAGATTTAGCAACCATAATTGCATCATCAGTATTTTTGGCTCCTTGAACCATAACTTCTATTAAACAATTTGCTCCCTCTCCATCTCTTGCAATATTTTTTGCCAAGTTTTGACAAACGATATCAATCCCTTGTTGGATAATTGGATAAAACCTTTTTTCAATTTTCTCTCCTGCATTTATACCAACAAAAGAATCATTTGTGCTTGTCTCTCCATCAACTGATATTGCATTAAAAGATTTTTTAACCGCAATAGCAATCATTTTGTCCCATTCTTCTTTTTGAATACCCGCATCACAGGCTAGAAAAGCAAGCATTGTAGCCATATTGGGATAAATCATTCCTGAACCTTTTGCAAATCCTGCTATTTGTATTTTTCTACCTTGAATAATCGTCTCTATTGACACTTTTTTCAAAGTCAAATCAGTAGTTAAAATTGCTTCTGCTGCATTTTGAAAATTATTACCCTTTAAATCACTAACTAAATTTGGTAAATTTTTTACTAAATCATTTATTTGTATTGGAACCCCAATTACACCAGTCGAGCACATTAAAACTTCTTCTTCTTTTATTCCTAAAAGTTCCGCAATCTTTCCTGTGGCAATTTGAAAATGTTGAATGGCAAGATTTCCTGTACATGCATTAGCTTGACCAGAATTAATTAGTATTGCTCTTACAAAACCTGAAGTTGATTTAATCCTTTCCTCACAAATATCCACACAAGAAGCGCGAACTATTGATTGGGTAAACATTCCACTAAAAATACTTCCTTTTGGAGCGAGTATTAGTGCTAAATCTTTTTTCTTAGAAGCTTTTAAGCCAGCAGATATCCCGGCAAAAAGAAAACCCTTGGGTGTTACCTTACTGTCATCAATAAACGACCAATTGGAATCTAACTGGCTCAAACTTTTTGGTATTTTAATTCATACTAACTACTCTTCAATACTAAAGAAACTAAGTAATTAGATTATTATTAATTATATGGATATTCTACAAAACCCAAAAAACAACCAAAGAAGGATTGGTTTAACAGGCGGTATTGCAAGTGGGAAGACTACCATAACCAATTACATTAGAAAACATAAAAACATACCAATATTAGATGCAGATCATTTTTCAAGAGAATTAATAAAACCAAACACATATGGATATAAGAAAATTTTAGATTATTTTGGCAATAAAATTATTGATAATAAGAGCAATTCGGAAAGGGAAATAAACAGAAAACTTTTAAGGAACATTATTATTAAACATTCAGCAAGCAAGGAATGGATTGAACAACTACTTCACCCCTTAATTAAAAAAAGAATGATAGAAGAATGCAGTCAATACAGAAATAATCAAACTATAGTATTGGTTATTCCATTATTGTTTGAAGCAAAATTTGAAGATATTTGCACTGAAATATGGTTAGTTAAATGTCCTAAAGAACTACAAAAAAACAGACTTATCACAAGAGATAAAATTAGCGAAAAAGAAGCATATGAACTGATAAATTTTCAATTAAGTTTTGAAGAAAAAAGAAAATTTTCAGATATTATTTTAGATAACTCAGATGATCAAAATAAATGGGTCAATACGATAAAAGAGCTTCTTTAAGCTTTAGCTATTTAATTTTTCCATAAGAAGTTTATTTGCAAGTTTAGGGTCAGCTTTACCTTTTGTTCTTTTCATAAGTTGACCAACAAAAAAACCAAGTAACTTAGTTTTGCCATTTTTGAATGCTTGAACTTCATTTGGATGTTCATTTATAAGTTCATCAATTATTGGTAAAATACTTGATGAATCAGATATCATTGCCAACCCTTTTTCTTCAACTAATTTTTTCGGAGAAATATTTTTTTGAATAAGTTCAGGTAAAATTTCTTTTGCAATTTTTCCACTAATTATATTTTTTGAAATCATGCTAATCATTTCAGCAAGATTTTCAGGACTAAGCTTTAATTCACTAAAACTTAGTTTGTTTGATTTTAAATAGCCCACAATATCACTTGTTATCCAATTTGAAGCTAGTTTGGCCTCAGCTCCATTTACTACTGTTTCTTCAAAAAAATTTGCCATGCTTATTTCATCAGAAATTACCCTTGCATCATATGCAGACAACCCAAATTGACTTACATATTTATTTCTTTTCTTTGAAGGCAATTCAGGTAGTTCTTTAAACCATATTTCTTGTTGGGCTTTTGTTATTTCAATTGGACCTAAGTCAGGATCAGGAAAATATCTATAGTCACTGCTACCTTCTTTTAGTCTCATACTTTTCGTTAATTGCTTAGCTTCATCCCACAACCTTGTTTCTTGGAAAATTTTTCCACCATTTTCATACACTTCTATTTGTCTAGCTATTTCATAATCACAAGCCTTTTGAATTGCAGAAAATGAATTCATATTTTTTATTTCCACTTTGGTACCAAAAGGAGCTTTAGATCCTTTTCTAACTGAAATATTGACATCACAGCGTAATGAACCCTCTTGCATATTTCCGTCTGATACTCCTAGATATCTAACTGTTCTTCTAATCTCTGAAGCATATTCAGATGCCTCTTTACCTGATCTAATATCTGGTTTACTTACAATCTCACAAAGTGCTATTCCGGCACGATTATAATCAACTAAAGAATACTTAGAACCAGCTAATCTATCACTTCCTGAATGGACTAGTTTTCCGGCGTCTTCTTCCATATGTAGCCTTTCTATTCCAATTTTTTTGATATAAGGTTTTTTGTCCTTTTCAATTATTTCAACCTCTAACCAGCCATTTTCAGCTAGTGGCTCATCAAATTGTGAAATTTGATAATTTTTAGGCAGATCAGGATAAAAATATTGTTTTCTATCAAATTTACAATGTTCTGCAACGTTTAAATTTAATGCTAAGGAAGTTTTTACAGCATACTCAAGAACAGTCTCATTCAAAACTGGAAGAGTTCCTGGTAACCCACAAACTACAGGATCTATGTGCGTATTAGGTGCATCACCAAAAGCTGTTGACGCAGATGTGAATATTTTACTTTTCGTATTAAGCTGTACATGAGTTTCCAAACCAATCACAGCTTCCCAAGAATCCAAATTGTTCATTATCAAAAGTCTCTTTATTAATATTATTGGATATAAAGGAAAAGAGGACCAAAACACAAATAAAAATATTAATTTTTAAATGGAACAAGAAACCAAAAATTCAATATTAATCATTGGCGGTGGACTTTTAGGTTTATCTATTGCTTATGAATTTTCTAGAAATAACTTCAAAGTTTTAGTTTTAAGCAAAAACAGAAATGAATCAGCTGGATTTGTTGCTGCAGGAATGTTAGCTACTCATGCAGAAGGGCTCGAAGATGAATTACTAAAATTTGGCCAAGAAAGTCAAAATCTAATTCCAAAGTGGATAAAAAGTATTGAACAAGATAGTAATATTAAATGCGGTTTAAAAAAATGTGGCATAGTAGTGCCTTTTAAAAACAAAGAAGATCTTGAAGAGTTTCCCACTTATGAATATGGAAAATATTTAAATCACAAAGATCTTCAAACAGAAATTAATGGAATGAATTCTATTTGGAAACATGGTTTACTTTTTGAACAAGATGGTCAAATAGATAACCGAAGACGACTGATGCGTGCTCTTGAGAGAGCATGCTCCTTGCATGGAGTCGAATTTCAAGAGGGATCAGAAGTAGAGGATTTGACATTCGAAAAAAACACAATTACAGGTGCAACAGTTGTATGTGCCACTGGGGAAATAAAAAAAATTAACTGCGAAAAAGCAATTATATGCAGCGGTGCTTGGAGTAAAAAAATTTTTAATAAGATTCCAGTCTTTCCTGTAAAGGGACAAATGCTATCAATACAAGGGCCAACAAATTTTTTGAAAAGAGTTATTTTTGGTCCAAAAACTTATCTAGTTCCCCGTGATGATGGACTTATAATAGTTGGAGCGACAGTTGAAAAAGATTCAAAATTTAATCAGGGTAATACTCCTAATGGAATAAAACAACTGCAAGAAGGCATTCGCTCCTTATTGCCAGAAGCTATTAATTGGCCACAAATGGAACATTGGTGGGGATTTAGACCTTGCACACCAGATCTAAAACCAATAATTGGAAAATCAAAAATTGAAAACCTTTTTATAGCTACAGGACATTACAGAAATGGAGTTTTATTTTCTGCAATAACAAGTGATCTTCTTTTGAAAATAGTTCAAAATAAAAATCTCAAAGAAATAGAAAAAAGCTTTTTAGAAAAATTTAGTTTAGATAGATTTGAGATTTGAATTTTAATTTTCAGATCGCCATTTCGAATCAGAGGTTTCCCACTCACATAATTCCTCTTCGTTAAACCATAGATCAATTTCAAATTTTGCTGTATCCTCTCCATCAGAACCATGAATAATATTCCTCCCAATATCAATAGCTAAATCACCTCTAATTGTTCCAGGCTCTGCTTCCAAAGGCTTTGTTGCACCTATTAGTTTTCTAGCACTCAAAATCACTCCTTCGCCTTCCCACACCATTGCTATAACAGGCCCACTTGAAATAAAGTCTACTAAATCACCAAAAAAGGGTCTTTCTCTATGTACTCCATAATGATTTTGAGCAAGTTCTTTTGAAGGAATTAATTGCTTTAATCCAACCAATTTAAATCCTTTTTTTTCAAATCTGCCAATAATCTCAGAAACATATCCTCTTTGAACTCCATCTGGTTTAATTGCAATAAACGTTCTCTCTTTGGTCATTTAGTTAATAATCACTCTATGTATATTCAACTTTTGGGTGGTAACTTGGCAAGTAATCATTAAAATAAAAGATATTGTTTTGAGTTATTTTCAAAAACATTTATTAATCATTAAGAGATAAATTGACAAATTTTGAGCCGAAAAAATTAAAGAATAATTGGACTATTAAAGATAGTATTTCGACTTATAACATAGACAAATGGGGAGATAAATATTTTTCAATAAATTCCAATGGAAATATATCAGTAACTAAAGATATAAAATCTGAAAATAAAATTGATCTCTTTAAGCTTGTCAAAGAACTTAAGAGTAGAGAAATAAATCCTCCATTAATCATAAGATTTAATGATATCTTGAAAGATCGCATAAATGCATTACATGACTCCTTTTTTAAAGCAATAAAAACCTATAAATATAAGAACATTTATCAAGGAGTTTTTCCTGTAAAATGTAATCAACAGAAAAATGTCTTAGAAAAGATAATAGAGTTTGGTAGCCAATGGAATTTTGGTTTAGAAGTAGGAAGTAAAGCAGAACTATTAATTGGCCTTGCACTTCTTGATAATCAAAATTCATTATTAATATGCAACGGATATAAAGATAAAAAATATATAGAGATTGCTACTTTGGCCAGAAAACTCGGCAAAAATCCAATAATAGTTATTGAACAACGAGATGAGGTAAAAAGAATTATTCAAGCAGTTCAAGAACTTAACGCAACTCCATTGATAGGAATTAGAGCAAAGTTATCAAGTAAAAGTAGTGGTAGGTGGTGTAAATCTATTGGAGATAATTCCAAATTTGGATTATCAATCCCAGAAATTATGTTGACAATAAAAGAACTAAAAGAAGCAAATCTTATCAACGAAATGAAATTGCTCCATTTTCATATAGGCAGTCAAATAAGTGATATTGCTGTGATCAAAGACGCATTGCAAGAAGCGAGTCAAATATATGTTGAACTATGCAAACTAGGAGCCCCAATGGAATATATCGACGTTGGGGGAGGATTAGGAATAGATTTTGATGGAACAAAAACCTCCT
>QCBV01000015.1 GCA_003279015.1 Prochlorococcus sp. AG-347-J19
ATCTGGAAGTGGCGGGAAAAGATTTCAATTCAATGAATGGGGATGTTGGATAATAGTTAAAAAAGGAAAATACATAGCATCTCATGAAAGCAGAGATAGAGTTGAAATTGCAAAAAAATCAAAAACGAAAGTATTTAAAAATAAGACTGAAGCTATTAGATATTGTAATTGGTTAATAAATCATCATTGGTATTCTGAGACAGAATTTTTTAAAGGGGAAAAAGATTTTGATAACTTCCCTATTACAAAGACATTAACCGAAGAAGAGAAGAAAAATGCGGAGGCTGATTTTATCCCATATGTAAAACTATTTTCCTAAAAATGGAATCACTTTTTTCCCTCAGAAATAAAAGAATATGTATCGGGGGACGACCCCACAAACACCTAACAAAATGGAACTCAAATTAGACCAACTATCAGCTTCAAATCTTACAAGTATTTTTAATAATGCTTTTATTGATGCCGAAATTGTAAAAAACACAGATTTCTGTGCAATTAAAGGAGAACATACTTTACTTGCATCAGCTTTAAAAGATCAAAATACAATTCAATTTTTAAACTATAATCAACTTCCAGATGGGATGTCTGAAGAAGATGCTAAAAAACTTGTCAGTGCTGTTAATTCACAAATCGTAGTTTTAAAGGCTTATCTTACAGAAAATTCAACTGGTGATAATCAATTATCCATGATTTTTGAATATAACCATATTGTATTAAATAACGAAACAATAAGTCCAAAGACAATTGTTCAGATCGCAAGATTTGTTGAAAAAGCAATTACTGCTACTTATCCTATTTATCATGAACTTTTTTCAAGAGCATGAACCTTTAAACATATAAAAAGTATTAACTGCTTTAATCCTTGAAAAACTTTTATATTTAAAATTATTAATCTCTCCTTTAGAAAAGGAGGGATTTTTTTATTTCTGATTTTTTGGAATCATTAACATTTATGCAGAACTAGAAGAAGATGTACAAATTCAATAGTTAAATGAAATTATCAAAACTTTCTCAAAGATTATTAGCACCAATAGCAGCATCTTTTACTCTTCTGTCTAGCCCCGCGTTTGCCAAATCAGACCTTCTTGATAAAGGTTATGCAATAGGTGTTCATGCAGGAGCCCAATGTCATGCAGATAAGGGTTATATAAGTAAATATCAAGTTAATGACCTAACAAAAAATGTTCTTAACGAAACTGGTTATGGACACATTTATGCTTGGTTGAACACATCAAATGGGAAAAAAGCTGTCTCTATTACAAGAGGATATTTAAATTCTCAATGCACATTAGATGAAAAAGATAGCATGAAAGCTATTACCAAAGCTTATAAATATTTATAAGTTATATGCTTAGAAAATATTTACGAATCAGATTTTCTAAAGGCACCAGTCTTCTGGTACCTTTTTTACTTTTTTCGGTAGTCTTCTTAATTTATTTATTAAACACAAAAGCTAATTTGAATACGGTTAAAATTAAAAATTGCTATGACGGTGATACTTGTACAACAGAAAGTGGCGAGAAAATAAGGCTTGCCTGCATAGACGCTCCGGAAATTCGAGGCAAGAATGCAGATCCATTAAAAGCTAAAGCCTCTAGAAAATTTATAAATAATCTATTATCAAACAAAAAAGTGACAATTAAAAGAATTGACACGGACAGATATGGAAGAACAGTTGCCGAAATATTTATAGAAGCGACAAATATCCAAAAACTCATGGTTAAAAATGGATTCGCGAAACTTCACAGGAAATACTCCTTTCAATGTGATTGGACTTATAAAATGGAAAAGGTTTTTGGATAGAAATTTAAGATTTTTTAAATAAGTTCTGTATTACATAAATATCTTGTGCCTTTGGATATTTTTGCTGAAAAACTTTGATGGCATGATCAGGTGAAATTGCTAAAAGGTTTACTTTAATTCTGTACTTTTCATCTACCAAACCTGATATTAAGAAATTCTTCATTTACTCAATCTTTTTAACAATTCTACCTTTCTTAACCTCTCTACCAACCTCCTAACCTGCACTTGCTTTTTGAAAGTGATAAAGCGTTTGAAACCTGTAAAGAAATTTATGATTATTTTTTCGAATTTGGCTTATAAATGTTGCAATTCTCTGGCCTTGAGATGACAATCTGATCATGTCATCTATCATTTATTAACGCTTTATATAGTGTCTGAAGGGGATTTGAAAACAGCAAAGACACAACTGAAATGGATTGGGACACCATCGCTTGGACAGGGTAGATCCAGTGGTGGTAATGCCGCAAGTGAAATTTTTGAAGCAGGTGGATCACAGAGAAAAAGATCACTGCTGGAAACACTTGTCAGAGAAATCTGTCAGAACAGTCTCGATCAAAGAAAGGATAAAAAGGTGAAAATATTTTTTGATCTGATAGTGCTCAAGGGAGAGAAAAAAGAGAAATTTCTTAAATCAATCAACAGTGAAACTCTTATCCCTCATCTTTCATCAGTGAAAGGTTCAAGTGGAACTGCCCTCACCCTGAAGGCCGGACTTGAATCAATGAAATCATCTGATCTTGTCTGTCTGAAAATCAGTGATTACGGAACTGATGGTCTGACAGGTGATGACTGGGACGAAAAAGGAAATTTCCGTAAGCTATGTGTGCAGAATTTTTCAACCGGAAAGGAGTCTGGATTAGGAGGAAGCTTTGGACTGGGGAAGGCAGTCAGCTGGATGCATTCAAGAATATTCACTGTACTTTTCTCATCAAGAATTGAAGGCAGAAAGAAATTAAGAATTTTTGGAAGAAGCGAAATTCCCGCTCATGAAATGGACGGAAAATCATGGCTTGATGGAGCCTATATGGGATCTGAAAGTGAAAAAGATGGAATTCCTATTGCAGAATCCACATGGATGAAAGAAAGAGATGCAGAAAAAATCCTTCTCAATCGTGACAATGAAACTGAGTGCGGAACGACTATCCTTATACCAACTTTTCATGAACCTGATCGCGATGATACCGGTTCATCAGGGATAAGAGATCCCGAGGAGCTCTGCAGAGATTTCACAAAAGCTGCATCAAAATGGTTCTGGCCTGCAATCAGCTGGGAAAGACTTGATTTCAAAGCAAGAGTATTTAGGGAAGAGGGAAAATCAGCTGAATATATATCTGAAGCCCGTGCTGATGAAATATGGTCTCCATTCGTTGAGTGCGGAAGAGTCGAACCTTATGAAGGTGCAAAATCATTATTGCCAGGCGACAGTTCCTCAATTGATGTTGAGTTTCCCATACCTAGAAGAGTGGAACCCTCAGAAAGTCCTGAACTTCTTCACGATGAGCTCAAAAGTACTGTCAGACTTGGAGTTACTAGAGTCTCTTCCAAAGAGGAATGTCTACCATGCCGCTCAACCATTGCACTTATAAGGGGATCCGGAATGGTTATAGATTATGCCGAAGGTACAAAGTTAAGTGATGGAGGTTCCTATTGTGCAGCTGCATTTGTAGGTACATCATTGAATGAGATTGCCGAATCTGACAAGACTGAGTTGAGCAGGGAAAATAACGCATACGCTGAAGAATATTTCCGTGCAGGTGAACCAGTGACTCATGATGACTGGCTGCCTACAACAAGAAGACTGAGAGAAAGTTATACGTGGAGAGGTCATGCCAGCAGACTTAGAGGAATCAGATATGAACTAAGGCAGATCCTAATTCAGAACTTACTGACTTCATTTATTGCTCCTCCGGATGAAGGACCAGAAATGCTTAAAAGAATGATTAATCTTGGCAGAGGAATTAAAGACAAGAAAAGTCTATCCAAGACAAAAAGTTCCGCACTTGAAGTTGTTATAGATAGAGATCAATGCTCCTTTATTAAAAAAGCCAATGGATGGAGAATAGCCGGCGAATTAGTACGATCAGGCGAATCAAACAGAACCGCAAAAGTACATTTATCTTTCCAGAGCATTGCAGACAGTGGCCAGGGAGAAATGTGGGGAATAAGTGATATGCGACTTATGGGGAGTGAACAATATATTTCATATGACGACTCTGATTCAAGAAGATTTGTATTCTCTGCTGAAAACCAATTTTCATCAGTTCCTTTTGAGTGCATAGTCAAACCTCCATCAGGAGTAAACCCTGAAATTGCAGGATTCAGGAAGGTGGGTTAATTATGCATTTTGTCCCCTGGAAAACAATAGATCTTGATGGAGCATTTCGAATAACAGCTCCAGACAGCATTTCTGAAGAGGTGATTCAGGAAGTAAGCAATGGAATTACTTTCAAGTTCAATGGCAAACTTGAAAAGACAAAACTTGAAATTCTGCTAACTGCACCATTTGAATGGGAAGAAACTCTTCATCCCACAGAAAGGGGAAATCCTCCTGTTAAATTCATATGCCGTCTTATAAGCAGATCAACAGGTAGAAGAGAAATAATTGATTTAGAGGATGGTGGTGGTGGATTCTTTTTTTCAGAGACTTCCTATATACCTTTTTTAAATGGAGAAGAAGTCAGGGCAGAAGCACTTCTTGTAAGAACAGAACAATTTGCCGGAGAAAAATCAAGGAGCGGCTATGCCACAGAAATGGGGCAGATAATTGGAAGAAGTCTGATTCATACCATTCGTTTTGCTACCGCCGAAGCTAATAATGACTCCATCTTCAACATAAAGTGGCAATCCTTTCCCCCTGAAATTAAAGATCAGTTATGGAGATTAATCCCAAGTGAACCTCCAGTAATTGAAATGAATGCAGATGTGACTGCATCATTGAAAAAACTTCTGATGAGTAAGGCCTTGAGGAAAGATATCAATTCCCTTCAGAGAGATATCATCTTCACCTCAATTTGTTCCACTGTTTGGTCCATGCTTATTTCTATTTCGATGAACTCCATCCAGAATATGTTGAATACAAACAGTGACCTGAGCAGTGAAGAAATTGTTGAGCAATTGCCTCCATCACAACTTCAGACTCTATCTCTATTTTCCAAGAATCTTCTTGAAACAAATATTTCTCCACATCAAGCGGTGGTTGCTCTTGCTAATGAACTTAGATCACCCGAATCTTTTCAGAAGTTTATTCTAAAAATGAGTTCAATAATCCAGCAGGAAACAAAGATTCTGGAATTGGCTGAAATAATGGCAAGAGGGTGCAGTTTTGAATCAGAGATTCCCACTGACCTTGAAAAAGAGGAGGTTGCATGAGCGAAAAACTCTTCAGATTGAAATCACCTCTGATAAGCAATGGACTTATCTCTGCTTTAAGAAATCCTGATTCTTTAAGTGTAGAGGAAGTGAAATGTACGGTTGATCTTACGAATCTCTCAACACTTATAGATCAACTTATTCTCGAAAAAGTAATTGGTGCAAACCTGGATGCAAGATTAGTTGAGTGTGTTCATACAACATTCAAATCTCTGCCTTCTCATATTCTTACTGATATGAGGATGTGGCACTGGCTATGCGTAATAAGATATCCAAATATTCCGTGGCTTAGATGGAGAGGTAATATTCCGGTTGATCCGGAAGATGGATTTACCGTTGGAACAGGGAAGAAACATGTTCCATCACTTAGATTTCTTGGTACATCATCAATAAATGGACATGGCAGAAATACTTTCTCGAGACTTTTTTTCGCCGCCGACAGGATGATGGAGAATGATAATTCTGACTATTCTCTGGTCAAAAAATTATTTACCAGTCAGGAACTTCATCTTGGGTTGAGTGATCGAGAATTTGGCCTGATCCCAAAGATAAATAGAATACTTACTGAAAAGCTAGTTGAATTACCAGACAGCAAAGTAAGAATTGCAATAAGAAAACTAAATTCCCTTGGAGGTTCAATATGCCTTGACCTTTTAAGTGAAGAGCAACTCCAGCAGTTAATTGATACTCAGAGTGAAGAGGTCGCATGATTCATAAAAATGCAGTTGGGAAAACTGATCCACATAGATTAAGTCCGGTAAGAGGTCCTTCATCAGAACTTGAGGCACATATAGATTCATGCAGTTTTGATGAACTTCCTGAATATGCAGCAAAAGTTCGATCAATAAAAAAAGAACCTTATTTTGCTGTTGACCTTTTTTCAGGTGCCGGTGGTTTAAGTCTTGGACTGCATCGTGCAAATTTTGATGTAATACTGGCCTGCGATATCAGAAACGATTCAATAATGACTCACAGACATCACTTTGGTGGATGTTCATATGAATGTGATTTAAGCAAAAGAAAAGTTATTAATGAAATTTCAGAACAACTTAATAAGTGTGGAGAAATATCACTTATTGCAGGTGGACCGCCATGTCAGCCTTTCTCCCGAAATATCAAATGGAGAAAACATAACGAAGAAGTTTCTGCTCAACATCAGGAACTGAATGAAGATAGAAGAGAATTATGGGAATCATTTATTTCGATAGTGGAGCAGGTTAAACCAAAAGCTTTCCTGATGGAGAATGTTACTGATATTGCGCAGACAGGTGAGCAGGAAATATATAGATCAATAATTAATAGAGCTGAGAAAGCTGGCTATCGCATAAATCCTAAATTAATTTATGCATGGCAATATGGAGTACCTCAACTAAGGCCAAGATTATTTATTTCCGGAACAAAAATAAATGAATGCGCCCCTTTGAAATGGCCAAAGCCAAAATATGATTATGTCGAAGAGGCAGTCACATTAGACGAGGCGATTTCAGATCTTCCTCCACTTAAAGGAGGATGGGATGAAAAGTGGGATGAAAAATATAGCTATGAAGGACCAAAAAACGATTATCAGAAATTAATGAGGGATTGGTTGGATATTGATGACGAGATGATTCATGATCATCTGATAAGAAAAGTAAGGGAAGATGATCTTGAGACATTTAAATTAATGCGATCAACTGGGATCAAATATTCCCAATTATCAGAAGAGCAAAGAAGATATTCAGTTACGAGCAAAGCTTTCAGAGAAGGTAAGAAAGTAAAGCAAAATCAGAAAATGAGTTTTGGTGATAAATACAATATCCTCAAACCTAATGAACCATGTCTGACAATAACTGCCCATATGTCAAAAGATGGTTATTGGTATATTCACCCTCACCAGAATAGGACCCTATCAGTGAGAGAAGCGGCAAGAGTTCAGTCTTTCCCAGATGGTTTCAATTTTTATGGAGGGCCTTCAAATAGATTCCATCAGATAGGAGAAGCCGTTGCACCCATTGTTGCTTTTGAACTCGGTAAATCTTTAATGAAATCAATTAAAAATGAGAAAGAATTTACCCAACCTGATATAGTTCCCAAACTTAGAGAAAATCTAATTAACTGGTATGAATCAAATAAAAAAGAAGTTGAACTTATATGGACAAAAAAAAGGGAAGGCAGAAAAATAATTCCAAGCAATGTAAGGGCATGGAATGCATGTCTTGGAAATTTACTGCCAGAGACTTTCAAAAAAAATAATAAAGAAAAAAATAAACCTGCAATCTCAGGAGATAAAGATCTTGAGGATCGAAAAAAAGAAACATATAAACAACTAAAAACCTTCTGGCACACGCCTGAGATTTTTCTGCAAGATAAAGCTAGAAAAATGAAAATAAAAAGTTTTAGTCTTGAAAAATATATCCCTTCACTAGAACTCATTGCTGAAGAACTTATAAAAGATGAAATCGATTGGGGTGAAATCGCAAGAAAAGAATATGATTTGTTTTCAAGGAATTCGGTAAGAGGTGCATTAGCTACTGTTGGATTAACCACAGAGATAAAGCAATCAATATTTATTAGCAGAATTATTTCTCAGATCATGGATATTGATCATGAAATTTTAAAATTCAGCAATATGAATAGAGATATACATATAGGTCATTTATTAGAAATGGATAAAGATGGTATAGGCTATTGCGCTCTTTTAGCTTTATCAAAAAAAGATAATAAAGAAAAAATAATTGAGAAAATAAATACAGAAGATTTAGAAATAAATAATATTAAAAAAATATCTCAAGTTTATTCAAAAGAATTTAGAGATGTCTCATAAATAGGAAATTTAAAAATCTATAAATTTTTTAATTCTAAAATTTCACTTTCTTTTAATTCAAAAACTTTTGCAATTAATTCTTTTAATTCTATATCTTCCAATAAATCAAATGATTGAACTTTGCCATAGGCAGTTAAATCTATTATTGAATTTCGATAAATATCTTGTTTATCTTTATCAGTTTGCGTATTTAACTTTTTTCTAGAAATTATTTCCTCCGCCAACAAGATGGAAAGTTTAGAGCATGAGCTTACACTTGTTCTCTCAATAATGGCTTGAAACTCGTCCTCATTTAAACCTTTTATCAGACTTAATCTTTCATGAAGTTGATATTCTTTACCTTTATCAAAACTAATTAATCTTCTAAAAATCCTTTGAAAAGTATTTCTTGTTCCACCACCTTTCATCCTAACCTCCCATGATTTTTTAGAAGCATTTTCAGAAGGTATAGGCCACCTCCAAACGGCGATATCTGGCATTAAAATTATAGTTATATAAGACCAAAAATTATTTCTTAATGCCTCACCATTTGGCTCTTTATTATTTTGATCAATCCATAAATAAGGCCAATTAAAAAAAATTTCTGCCACTTCATATTCGAAATCAAGAAAAGACTTTTGCTTGTTAGGAAAATTATATTTATTTGCGCAATTTAAAATAGATCGACGCAAATCTAACAAATAATCAATAGGGATTCTTTGTCCACCGGTAGCAGTATAAAATCTTTCTTTATATTCAGGATTTAATTTTCCAACTGAACTTTTTTCTATAAATAAATCAATTAATTTATTTGCAGTAAAATCTTGAATTTGAGGAAGTAAATAGATCATCTAATCACAAAAAATGCTTTGACATTCACAGTTAAAATCATTAGGACTTGACTTGATCTTTTTTATCAAATTTTGCAAATCACTAGGACCTTCAATAAAGTTTTTTAACCAATTTTTTAGTACGAATCCTAATGAAAACTCTGGATAATCTTCTTGATAATCAAAATTCAAATCGGGATCTAATAAAGATGATCTAATAATGGTTGCTATAGTATCAGCCTTGATCGATTGTACTAGGAATTTATTATTTTTTAATTGAAAATCAATATCTAAATTTTTAGAATTTAAATATAGATGATAAGTATTAGTGAAAGTTTCATAAAAATCCTCTGCCCTAAAAGATACATACCATATTGCATCTTTATATCTAAAATTTATTTGACTTAAATCTTCTTTTGAAACAGGTAATCTTGCTAAATTACCCTCTAATTCTAAGTTTGCAGATTCATCATAAAGTATACTTCCATTTCTATAATGAAAACCATTTATCTCAACCTCATTAGTACAAATTATTAGCCTGAGCTTTACTATATTTGAAATTTGATTCGATTTTAAATTAAATATGAAGGTATTAAGCAATTCAATATCTTCATTAAGTTGATATTCAAAAACTTTTTTTCTTGCAATTCCATATTGTCCTGAACCTGTTGTCAAAAGAAATACAACTTTGGAATTAATTAAAATAGGATATAGATTTGCATTTATAAAAGCTTCCTTAATATCCCAAAGCAATTTACATTTAATTTCTATTGATGAATAATAGTCCCAATTATCAACTCCATTTTTAAAATCAAAAAAGTCTCCGTTATTTAGGGAATATTCCCATAATGAATTTCCTCTAACCCAAGGCATCAAATTTGGATATGGATAAGCAATATTTGTCAAAATCAAAAACCTTTATCTTTGATTTCAGCAGAAAGAGAAACTGCTACATTATCGGGAACTTCAACTGAAACAAATATTTTTACTGCATCTGAATTTAATTTTAGTTGGGGCTTGGTAAGTTCTTCATTATACAAATCATTTTTATCGTATTTTTTCATTAACTTTGACGTCAGGTTTTCATTTTCAGAATTAAGTTGATCTAAAACCAAATGCTTTTCTGCTTCGAATTTTACAATTTTTAATTCTTTGCCATTAGGGGCTTTGCTTGATTTTTCTTTACCATCAGAAATAACCAGAGGACAAAATTCAAGTTCGATATTTTTACCTTTGCTACTAGATATTTCCATAGAAAAATCTGCAACTACTTTCCCATCAATAAATTTTGTTCCGCAGTAATTTGGTCTGCTTAATATGGTCTTATTTCTTTTTTTAGTACCTGTATTTTTATTTGTTGAATCTCTGCTCCCATCTGAGCCACCAAAACCTTTACCTATCATTGACTGACCCAACTCTCCTGCAAACCACGCTAAAGAACTTTGATCATTATTCTTAGTATCAAATATTAATTCTGAGGTATCTCCAGATAATTTTCTCATTTCTGACTTTATCTCTCTCAAAGCGGTCTTCACAAAGGTTTTTTGATCAGCAGAAATAAAAGGAGATCCTTCCGGCTTCCAATCATCATGAGCGGGAGGTTCAGATTTTCTAAAAGCCTCCTCCACTAATTTTTTTTCACTAGAAATAAAAACTGCTCCCCACTGAGGCTGTCGATCATCTAATTCTTTAAAAGGTTTCAAATATTTAACTACTAATTCAGCTGGTCTTAACAAGGCAAAATGGGAAAGTTTATCAGGAATTTTAGAATTTTCGCCTAATAAATTTTTATATTTTGATTCTCTTCCTAGCAATCCTGACTGTTGACTTCCAGAATAACCCAAAATAATTTTATGTTTTTTTGAATAAATATTATTCTTTTTCTCTCTGGCATCTTTAAGAGCCTCAGCTAATAAATTATATGGATAAATATTTTGTGGATCGGGAATAGAATCTGCTTTTTCAAAAACAGAAACATTACATTTCATTGGAGTTTCACCATTATTATTAGGTGTGAACTTTGGCCAAGCATGCCAAAGTATTAAATCTTGTATACGAGTATTTAAATAATTACTTTTATCTTCTTGATTTTGAAATTCAATACCATCAAATAGCTCACTTAAATCAGGATCTAAAATCATAAGGGTTGTGCCTTTTGTAAGGTCGTTATTTCTTTTTGGCATCCCCATATCTTCAGCAAGTTTCTCAGCATATTCATCTAAAAAAGGATCGACATAATTCATATTCTCAGATTCCTTTATACAACCCCACCAATGTCTTCCTGTATATCTTTGTTTTTCAAAGTTAAAAGCTGAACCTAAAGAATATCCGATTAAACGATTTTCAAGTTTTCCTTCATAAGTAGTTAGTGAATTAATAATTATTGTTCTGCAACTACTAATATTAAAAAAAGAGGACTTGCCATATCCATATTCACCACCTTGATTTTCCTTATGTTTATGGCTACCAAAATTTTTTACAAAATTCACAAAATCATAATCTTTATCATCTTCATGAGACTCAGAAGCTGAAAGAGGCCCTCCAAGACCTTTGGTACCAAAGTCAGAAATTTCTAAAACAACTTTATTTTCTTTTGCTAAAAATTGATCCAATCTTTCTCTATCAATTGTCCCAATGGGGGGCAGTTCACTTAAAAAATTATTGATACAATTTTCTTCACTTTCTCTTAAAGATCTCACTTTTATATTAAATACTGGTTGAGTGAATTGGCCTAAAGATGCATCCCAACTATTTTGAAGAGTTTCTCTCAAAACAATCTCGATTGGACTTAAAGAAGTTGCCCCCATAAGATTGCTTGCACCATCTGCAGAGATTCCTCCATTAACCGAATTTGGTTCGCTATATAAACTTGACGGTAAATCTATATTATTCATTACTTTTCAAAATTATTAAAAAATTGACTTTTTTCCACTCTAAAATCATTAATAGTATTTAATGCTAAATCATATGTAATTTTAGATATTCCATCAGGAATTTTATTATCTTTGAAAGAATCAGAATTTATCCTAGGGAAATTTTCATCTACTTTAAAAATAATTGTTTCTAGATGAGAATATCTTTTCTCCAACCATAAAGATTTATCTTGAATTTTATATTTTGTTAAAGACAACTTATCTCTAAAGCCATCTTTATCATCAATTTGAGAAAGTATATTATCTACTAAATCTGGAACAGATAATTCACCATCAGGATTAATAATAAAACTAGAATAATATAAATATCTTGATCTATTTTTAATATATTGAAGTTGCTTTAAATTATTAATTGTTATTTTATCTTCTCCAGAATAGGAAGAAGATTTTATTTCAACATCAATTTCAGAATATGTATAATCTATAATTTTTTCAGGTTTTATCCAGCCTTTCCAATAATCATTTTTTATTTTTATAATTTGATCTACAAAAAATAATTCACCTAAAAGGCCAACTATTTGATTCTCAGGAGGTAATTTACCAAAACTCTTAAATAATCTTTGAAATTTCTCAATTGCCTCTTTTGTTGCAAGCGTTGGAGATAAACCATTATCAATATTCTTAATAATTAGACTTATAAGATATGTGAAAGGTTCATCCAAGGAATTTTCTTTACAAAAAATAGTTATGAAAGATGATTTCTTCTCGTCTATAAAATATCTTTCAATTTGAAATGATGAACTTAATTTCGGCAAAGCATTTCTACCACTTTCGTCTCTGATCATTATTCCTTTAGATGAATCTTTATCTATACCTATTAAGATCAGATCTTTTTTTGAACTCGAATAAAAATTTTTATAAGCAAATTCTTGTAAGAATTTATCTCTTTCTAGCTCAACTTCTTTCCAAATTTTTTTTAATTTTTCTTCAGACATAAATTAATTGTTTAAATCAAGGCCCAAACTATTGTTGTTAGAAATAAAATTCGGAGGAGTAGGTATAGCTATTACTATTCCAAAAATATCATGAGGTTCATAATTTAAATCTTCTTTTTTATGAGTTCTAGAAAAAAGTTTGAATCTAGTATCTGAATCTTGCTCTGGTTTTGAATTTTTACTTATTGGATAAATAATTAATAAAGGTCGATATCCTAAATATTTTTCTCTGCATTTTTTAGCAGCAGATCTTAATTGTTTACCAAATTTTTTCTTCTCATCAGATTGTTCCCATTCATCTATATCTTTTTGTTCTATATCCACAAGGAGATCATTTGGACTACTTATAGATTTAATATCTATCATCTTTTCATCATCTTCGCTAGTTGCATTTTTAATTTTTGTTCTATTCATTGTTTTCACTTTTCGAACTGATCCTATATCTCTTTCTATATATGAACCACCCTTTATTGCTACATTCCAATTTTTAAATATGGAATCAATATTTTCTAAATCTGAATTTATAAAGCTCTTAACATTATTAAAAAGATCTTCATGAAAATGAAAATTATAGTCATCTAGGAATTTAAGTAAAACTTTAAATCCCACATCTTTGATAATATGGGCATTTCTCATTTTTATAAAATGGGAGTGAGTACAAGATTCACAATCATCGATTAAATTTATAATTACTTTTTCATTATCTTTATGGATTTTTTGATCTAATTTAAACCTTAAAGTCCATAATTCTTTTCCAAAAAAAGTACTAGCTGATTTTTTGACTTTTTTAGAAATTTTACCTTTACTTGTGGGATTTCTTTGTTCAAACATTCTCACTAATACAGGAAAATCTGAAGGAGTTAGATTTTGACTATTCATCCAATTAATTTGTTCTCTATAAAAATTTTCTGAGTCAACAAAATTTGTAAAATCTAACTCAACTTGGTAAGTCATCCATATTCTTGGCAAATCTTCATAACCATATCTAAAGCCAAACCATCTTCCCATTTGCATAAGAGTATCATCCTGCTTAGTCTCTCTTAAGAAAAAACTACTAACTAAGCCATCAATTGTTAAACCTCTTGAAAGAACATCTCCTCCAATCACAATTGAATGAATAGTTTTATAATCTTTATCTTTTTTATCTTTAAATTCTAATCTTTCATCAAAATTAGCATCATCTGAATTTTCAACATTAATGGAAAGATCATTTAATTCATTTAATAAATTTTTTTCCACTTTTTGGAAAGATTCAATTTTGAGAGGACAATTTAAATTGGATCTAATAGATGAATTAATTGCTTTTGACTCAAGGTTCCATAAACTCTCCAATCTTTCAATTATTTCTTTATCTTTTTTTTCAAGACCTTTTTTGATGGGGATATACCATTCTTCAAAAATCAAATTTCTATATAATTGGTGCATCTTTATACTTCTAGAAACATGTATCATCATGCAGCAATGATCTTCTTTAAGATTTCTCAATGACCTTGCAGAAAGAACTAACAAATAATAATCACATGCGTCTCTTAAACTATTAGTTAAGGAAGGTTTAAAAAAGGTCAATTCACTTCTTTTACAAGTTAAGAATTCAAGTTCAGCATCAGGTATTCTTTTTATGAAGGGTAAACTTATATCTTCACCACTTTCATTCACCGTATTATTAGCAAATAGCTTATTTACTCCAAAATAATCCTCTGGTTCTTCCAAGGGTGTAATAAAATCACTGGGATAAAGACTTTGGAGACCTTCTGCAGATTTAGGATGCGTTAAAAAAGGAGCGTTCGGAGTTGCAGTATAACCAACATAAGTAACATTTTTAAAATCATTTAAAAGCTTTTTTAATAACTTATTTGTTGTCGATATTTCATCAGCTTTATCCTTATATTCTTTTGTATTAAGACTTGCCTGATCACACTCATCATCAATAATCAATGTTGATGCTTGCATTTCTAATTTAGGCATCCTTTTCATCTTGGAAATAAGTTTTACAATTACTTGAACATTTTTTTTGATAATACAAATAGTAGTTTTCTTTGTAAAAATTGGTATTGCATCTAAGCCCTCTTCAATATCATTTTCATTATCTGTTAAGGGATGCCAAAGAATATCATTATGCTGAAGAATATCATTTTGAATTCTGGCTTGTGTTTGAGCTCTTAATGAATTTGTTAAACCTGCCAAAACTATTATTAACTTGTAACCAGAGTCTGCTGCCTTTGCTATAACACCTGCCATATTTGCAGTTTTCCCTGACTGAACATATCCCAAAACTAATCCTTTAATTTTTTTTCCTGTGGGCGCGTATGGATTTAAAATTTGATTTACTACTTCTGTTGTTTCATTATTCAAAATTTCAACAACTTCCTTATTTCTATGTTTGACATTTAAAAGATATTTTTTATATGAATTCCAATTTTTGTGATTTTCTTTTGGTCCAAAATACCAACTTTCTTGCTTCCTTGAAGAAAGTGTTTTTGAATAATCAAGAGCTTTTATTTCATCTTCCTCTAAAAAATTTTTAGCAGCTTCAAGCTCAATGAGAAATTTACTATCAAAAAACTTTACATAATCATTT
>QCBV01000016.1 GCA_003279015.1 Prochlorococcus sp. AG-347-J19
TTAATGAATCAATCCCAAATCTATGGACCCACTTAAGAACAACATTTTCTTTAAGCAAAAAATTATTTTCTAAAGAGGCTTGTTTAAAAACTTCTATTAAATGATTTTTTAAAAGCATAAAATTTCTAATTTAACTTTCTATTTAACAGAGGCCTTATAATAATCAAGGAAAAAACTGTTAAAGAAAATAAAATTGAGATACAACTCTTACAAGTTAAATCACCATATGGGGCATGTAAAGCCACTAATTCTAAATCCATAGTTTGTGTATAGGCAGTCCTAATAGGTTCAATAGCAAAAGTTAATGGATTTAATGCAGCTAACCAGCCCAGCCAATTTGGCATAAAAGAGATTGGAGCTAAAGCAGTACTCGCGAATAGAAGAGGTAAATTTATTACGAATATAAGAGCGATTAATTCAATATGTCCTGGCAAAACAAACGCTAAACATAAACTTATTGATGTCACAAAAAGAACTAATAAAATAAGTGTTGTAAATACAATTCCTAAACCATATAAGTTGGGCCATCCATAACCCAAAATGTATGAAACAATCATTATTACAACACTCTGAATAAAGCTCAAGATTGTTATGTAAAAAAAAGAAGATAAAACTATGGATAATCTACTGGTTAAAGGAGCCACAAGTAATCTATTAAGAAATCCAAACTCTCTGTCGAACATTAAAGGAAGTCCAGAGTTTAGGGCTCCGCTAAAAGCAGTAAAAACAATAAGTCCTGCTCCTAGAAAATTCCCATAAGAATCAACACCTGGTAAAAAACCTTCAGGAGCTTTAGAGAATAATGCCCCAAATAAAAAAAGCCAAATTATTGGTTGTAATATTCCTGCTAAAAGAGTTGATGGTCTTCTTTTTAATTGAATAAATAATCTCTTTGTTAAGGCAAATGTTTCTTGATATAAAAAAAATAAATTATACTGTTGTAATTCCATAATTAGCAGTAATTAGTATTCATTATAGTTAGTTAACCAAAAGTTTTTTTTTATCGCATCGATTGCTTTGATTCTTTTTTTAGGTCTCTTTTCCCTGCCATAGAAATTTCAGCATCCAATAATGTTTTCCCAGTTGCCTGAAGATATACATCATCCAAGCTTGGCTGACTTTGGGTAAGAGAAAAAATTTCAAACTTTGAGAAAGCCAATTCCACTTTTAGCTTCGTAAGTAAATCTTTTTGCTTATCTGCTACGAAATTTATCGAGAAACCTTGAGCTTCATTTATGATAATCTGACTAATTCCATCTATTGAAGATAAAATTTTAGATATATTATTTGCTTCTTCCTGGTTACTAAATTCTCTTACTTTCAAAGTTACTCTATCTCCTCCTAATTTATTTTTGAGCTCTGCAGGAGTCCCTTTTGCTATAACTCTTCCATCATCAATTATCACTAATCTGTCTGCCAATTTATCTATTTCATCAAGATAGTGACTACTTAAAATAATGGTCATTCCATTATTTCTCAAATCTTTCAAAAGTTGCCATATAATATTTCTACTTTCAATATCCAAACCAACTGTAGGTTCATCCAAAATTAATACTTGGGGCAAATGTAAAAGTCCAGCTGCCAGATCTATTCTTCTTTTCATTCCTCCTGAATAAGTTCCGCACTTACGATCAATCCAATCATTCATTTCTAATTGATCTATTAATTTATTTATCCTTTCAAATTTTTTATTTTTGTTGATGTGATATAAATCTGATTGAAAATCCAAAAGCTCTCGTCCAGTTAATATTTTATCAAGTGCAATGTCTTGGGCTACATAACCAATTAATTCTCTAATTTTCCTTGAATTTTTTATCAGATTAATATTATTTATAAAAACTTCTCCACTATCAGGCTCTATTAAAGTAGCGAGTATTTTTATTAGTGTTGATTTGCCAGCACCATTTGGACCTAATATTCCGAATAATGTGCCAGCTTCAATTTCCATCGATAAATTTTTTAATGCATTGATATCTGAATAAGATTTTGAGAGCCCTTTAACTTTTATATAATTCATCAAACTTACTATTTATTTAAAAAACATTTTACATCTAATTTAATTACTAAGCAGGGATGCAATAGATAAAAATATTTGCATAGATTGCTGCTCAAATTCTACGGAAAGTTGGGTTCTGGAAATTAATAACAAAAGACAAATGCCAAACATGTAGAGAATAGACCACCTAAAAAGAGACTTTGCTCTAGAAAGATCATCAGGAGATTTCTTTAATTCATTTATTAATTGCAAAAGTCTTCCATTAAATGGCAATAACATAATTCCGTATAAGAGACCCCCTTCAGGTAGAGCAAAGACTCCCATAATACTCATTAAAACTGTTGCCCATCCGTAACGGGAAATCGCTTTAGCAGTAAAAACAGATCCTTTAACAGAAGGGAGCATAGGAATACCAACAGATGCGTAATCATCCTTCAACAAAATTGCAAGTGCCCAAAAATGAGCTGGGGTCCATAACATTACTAAACCAAACAACCACCAACCACTAAGACCTACATGCCCTGTGGCAGCAGAAGCTCCAACTAAGGGTGGTATCGCACCAGCAACTCCTCCGAAAACAATGTTTTTTGTTGTACGAGGTTTCAAAATAACTGTATATAAAATTACGTAGCTAAATAAACCAAGAAGAGTTAAACCGGCAGCTAAATAATTTACACCACTTACTAAAAGCATCGAAGCTGCCAAAGTACATGATACGGCGGCTAAAAATACAGTCTCAGATGACAACTTTCCTGCTGGCAAGGCTCTTTTGCTAGTTCTTGTCATCCTTTTATCTAACTCCATTTCCCACAAGCAATTAAGGGCTCCTGCTGCTGCTGCTGCCAAAGCGCCTCCTCCTAGAGTGCAGATAAGTTTCGGGGAAGACAAAGGCCATTCTTCTGTTAAAGCCATTCCTCCCAAAGTTGTGGCCAGTAAAAGAGGGATTAATCTAGGTTTTGCTACTTCAAGCCAAGGCGGCAAAGTTAATCTTTTTCTTGAAGGTACAACTTCATCCCTAATTGAAGATTTATAGTTTAAGTTTTCTAAGTTACTGCTGTTCATGAGTTGATACCGACCGTTTGGGGATTAAGGGAGTGGTTTAGACCTTTTTTGATAAAAGGATTTCTAAAAATTAATGTTGTTAATATCGCAATAAATAAAGAGGCGTTAAGTTGATGACCGATAATAAAAATAGGTTCATTCAAATTTGTTTTAAGACTTAAAACACCCAAAGTAATTTGGGAAAACAAGAGAAAAATAAGTGTTGTGAGATATTTCCAATTTTCATTAAGCAAACTTCTCTTAATAATTGCAATAGCAATAATCAATAAAATTGAGAAAGCAATTGGAAAAGCAAATAATTTATGAGTATCTAGAATTAGACATTGTTTATTAAAAGATAAGCAAATATGTGCTGACCAAGTGGATGAAAGCCTTACTCCAATAAAAGATTGAATCAGAGTAAGTAAAAGAGGAACAAAAAATAATAATCTCCACCAAATTAATGGCTCTTCAATGTCGTCATTTTCTAAATTTTGATTTATTGAAATTGTTATAATGAGAAGTAGAAAAGCTATTAAAAGATGGCCAGTAACAATATATGAATCGAGCAAGTTTATTACTGTTAAAGCTCCAAAAGATCCTTGAACGATAACGAGAAAAAGTAATAATGAATAAGTTTTGGGTAACCAATTTGGAATTTGATTTTTCCAAATAATTGAAAGGGCAAATTTAAAAAGAATTAATATTCCAACCAGAAAAGCATCTAGACGATGAAACCACTCTAGAAATACTCTTAGGTTCATATGATTAAAAGGCAAAAAAGATCCATAACATAATGGCCAATCTGGACAGGCAAGTCCCGCCTCCATGACTCTGGTAGCACCTCCAATTACGATTAGTGCGATGAGTGCAAGTACACTATGGCTTCCCAACCTTTTAAAAATTGTCAGATATTTTGATTTATATAATTGGTTATTAATCAAATGGATAAAACCTATTATTTTGCATAATAAATTAGATTCAAAAACCAAACATTAATTAAAAATTAATATGTTTAATTTAAAAAATAATTTACTAAATTAATCTTTTTTCCCTGACAATTAACTCTAAAAAGTTATGGATAATACGGCTTTTATTTCATAAATCTTAAGAAGTTGTGAATTTAAACGATTTTCTTTTAACAAAGGATGCAGGATTAAAAAAATTGAATATCTTGAGGATATAGAAACAAATTTTTAGAGATCAATTGTTAAATAAAAACATTTATTTAATACTAATTATTTCACTCGTTTTTGCTATATCTTTTTGGATTGGTTTTAATGTAAATTTGCTCCCAGCGGAAGCAAGTATTAATGCACCAATTTACGATGAACTTTTTAAAATTCTTTTCATCATTGGATTAATTATTTTTATAGGAATGACAATAGCAGTTATTTATAGCTTATTTAAATTCAGGAAAAGAAATGATCAGATAGGCGATGGTATAGCTTTAGAGGGAAATTTAAGCTTAGAAATTGTATGGACAATTATTCCTTCAATAATTGTTTTGTTTATAGGTTTATATAGCTACAACATCTACGATCGAATGGGAGGAATGAAAGAACTAAATCATAATCACGAAATGATGAGTTCTAATTCTGAAAAAATATGGGCTGGAATAAGTCAAACTTCTGATAATGAAATAGCAATAAATAATTTATCAATTGAAGTTTCAGCTATGCAATTTGCATTTCTATTCAATTATCCCAAGGGCAATTTCATATCAGGAGAACTACACGTTCCTGTTGATCAAAAAGTATCAATGAAAATGGAATCCAAAGACGTCATTCATGCTTTTTGGGTGCCAGAGTTCAGAATCAAACAGGATATTATTCCTGGGCAGCCTACTATTCTAAATTTCACTCCTACAAAAGTAGGAAAATATCCGATAATTTGTGCAGAATTATGTGGCCCATATCATGGAGGGATGAGAGCCTCCATAATTGTTGAAGAAGAATCTGATTACAACGAATGGTTTAACAAAAATAAAAAACCAGAGGTAAATTTATGACAATATCAATTGATCCACAAAAAACTAATAATGAAAGCCTTCAACCTAAAGGCTGGCTTAGATACTTTAGTTTTAGCCTTGATCATAAAGTAATTGGGATACAGTACTTAGTCTGCGGTTTTCTTTTCTATTTAATAGGAGGAACCTTAGCGAGCGCAATAAGAATTGAACTAGCTAGCCCAATGTCTGACTTTATGCCGAGAGATGTTTATAACCAAGTTTTAACTCTACACGGAACAATAATGATATTCCTTTGGATAGTGCCTGTAGTTAATGGTGCTTTTGGAAATTATTTAATTCCATTTTATGTAGGTGCAAGAGATATGGCATTCCCAAGATTAAATGCCGTTGCTTTTTGGTTAATTCCTCCTTCAGGTTTGATGCTGGTAGCAAGCTATTTTGTTGAAGGTGCTGCTCAGGCTGGATGGACGGCTTATCCTCCTTTGAGCATAACTACTCCTCAATCGGGACAAATTATTTGGATTCTGAGCGTTCTATTACTTGGAGGCAGTTCTATATTTGGTGGGATAAACTTTATCGCGACCATTATCAAACTAAGAAGGCCAGGATTAAAACTTATGCAATTGCCAATGTATTGTTGGGCAATGCTTGGAACAAGTCTATTAGTCGTTTTGTCAACTCCTGTTTTAGCAGGCACTTTAATTCTACTTAGCTTCGATATCATTGCTAATACAGGTTTTTTCAATCCTGTTTTAGGTGGCAATGTCGTAGTTTATCAGCATTTATTTTGGTTTTATTCTCATCCAGCTGTATACATTATGGTCCTTCCTGCCTTTGGTTTAGTTAGTGAAATACTTCCCGTACATGCTAGAAAACCACTTTTTGGATATACAACAATGGTTTTTTCAATAATGGGGATAGTAGTTTTAGGTTTAGTTGTTTGGGCGCATCACATGTTTACGAGTGGAACGCCCCCTTGGATGAGATTATTCTTTACTATCGCCACAGCATTTATTGCTGTTCCGACAGGTATAAAATTTTTCAATTGGGTTGCAACATTATGGGGAGGTAAAATTTCCATCAATAGTGCAATGTTATTCTCTTGCGGATTTATTATAAATTTTGTTTTTGGAGGTATTACAGGAGTTGCTTTGGCACAGGTACCTTTCGATATTCACGTACATGATACCTATTTCGTTGTAGCCCATTTTCATTACATAGTTTATGGAGGGACTGTTTTTATTATTTTCTCTTCCATTTATCACTGGTTCCCCAAAGTAACTGGGAAAATGCTCAATGAAAAATTAGGAATTTTACACTTTATCATTACTTTTATTGGATTTAACTTGTGCTTTGCTCCTCAACATTGGCTTGGTTTAAATGGAATGCCAAGAAGAGTTGCAGAATATGATCCTCAATTCCAGTTCGTTAATCAAATTAGTAGCCTTGGGGCTCTTTTGATGGCTATAAGTACAATTCCTTTTTTAATTAACGTATTCCTTAGTTTGAGAAATGGAAAAAATGCTGGAGATAACCCTTGGAATGCTCTTACTCCTGAATGGTTAACATCTTCTCCACCTCCAGTTGAAAATTGGGAAGGAGAAGCTCCATTAGTTGAAGAACCATATGGTTATGGTAAAGAAATTTCTGAACAGAAATAAAAACATATGACAACACTAGATAGCTCAAAAGAAATTCAAAAAAATAATTCTGAAGTTAATGAAAAACATGAAGACTTCAGAATGTTTGGTCTTATAACTTTCCTAATTGCGGACGGAATGACTTTTGCTGGATTCTTTGCTGCTTATTTAACTTATAAAGCAGTAAATCCATTACCAGATGGTGCTATTTATGAACTAGAACTGCCAATACCTACTCTCAATACAATTTTGTTACTTGTTAGTAGTGCAACTTTCCATAAAGCAGGCAAAGCACTTTTAACAGATAAAAACTCTGATTCCCAAAAATGGTTATTTTTTACTGCTTTTCTTGGAATTATATTTTTAATATGCCAATTATTTGAATATTTTCATTTACCTTTTGGATTAACCGATAATTTATTTGCAAGTACGTTTTATGCTCTTACTGGTTTTCATGGATTACATGTCACGTTAGGCACTTTAATGATTTTAATTATTGCTTGGCAATCAAGAATCAATGGCGGAAGATTAACTAGTAAAAATATGTTCCCATTGGAAGCTGTTGAATTGTACTGGCATTTTGTAGATGGAATATGGGTTATTTTATTTATTATCTTGTATCTTTTATAAATAACTAAATTTAAAAAATTAAATATATTTTTTATTAATTTATATTGCCACAGTTCTCCTTTTTAGTAAGAATATATAATTAGAAATTTGTCAGATAATGCTAGAAGGAAAAGAACTTCTTAAAAAAACAAAATTATTAAGTAAAAAATCTGAAGATGAGATAGCAAAAGGTTGTGGGTACGTAGGCCCTAGCGGAAGAATCTTAAGAAAAAGTTTTTATAGGGCGCTTATCGAAGCCAAGGGTTACAAAATAGGAAATGGTCGCCAGGGGAAAAATGGTAATAGAGCTTCAAGAGGCAGACAGACAGAATTCAAAACTAAAGTTCATGGCAATGGGAACCTGTTAATTGGTCATGCCTATACCAAAAAATTAGGTCTTGAACCTGGTCAGGAATTTAAAATCGATCTTAAAAAAGAGTCAAAAAAAATTTATCTGATTCCATTAAATTAAAAAATATATTTTACCAGCCGTTTTCTTTAAGCCACTCAGAAGAAATATTATTTGAAGATAAATCTTGATTACTATTTTTATTAAATAAAAGTAATTTCTCTACATATTTAATTAGTGCATCTGCCTCAAGGTTTACTCTGTCACCGACATTTAATTTATTCAGATTTGTGTTATGCCAAGTATGAGGAATTATCGCAATAGTAAATATTTCTCCTTCCTTCTCATATTTTGCAATTGTAAGACTTATACCATTTACACAAATACTGCCCTTATTAACTACATATTTCGAAAAATTATTATTTTTCCACTTTATAGATAAAAGCCATGATTTCTCTAATTTTTCTATATTCTCAACTGTTCCAAGGCCATCAACATGTCCACTGACTATATGTCCTCCTAGACGGTCAGACACTCTAAGAGCGGGCTCCAAATTAACAATCTGATTCAGGTTCGACTTTACTCCTAAAGTTGTTTTTTTTAATGTCTCCTCACTAACATCAACAGTAAATTTATTTTGAAAAATCTCTTTAACTGTCAAACAAATTCCATCAACAGCTATGCTGTCACCGATTGCCATATCAAATAAATTATCCAGAATTTCAATTTCTAAAAAATTTTTTTCTTGTCTTAGTTTTCCAACTGATTGAATTATTCCTGTAAACATAGATTTAAGAAAAATATTTTTGCAAAATTTTGTATTTACTTTAATTTACTTTAAATGATTTTCAACTATAAATAAATTAAAGAATAAATAAAAAGAAATTGATCATATTTTAGATGATTATAAATTCACAAAAAAGATCATTTGGTAAAGGGGCAAAAGTGAGCTTATTCACTTTAGGGACAATGCGAGCAACTGAAAGTCTCGAAAAAATGTATAGCATAATAAAAAATGCATATTATGTAGGAATTAACCACATAGAAACAGCACCCTCTTATGGTGATGCTGAATCACTTATTGGAAATTCAATAAAAAAATTAGCAATAGAAGAGAATATAAAAGAAAAGAATTGGGTGATTACTTCCAAAGTTTTACCAAAGGGTGATTTTGACTTTTTAAAAAATAATTTTGAAAAGTCTCTTAAAAATTTAAATCGTGAGAAAATTAATAATCTTGCAATTCACGGACTCAACTTAAAACAACATTTAGATTGGGTTCTTGCTGGAGAGGGTAACAAATTCATATCTTGGATACTTGAGAATGAACTAGTTGATCAAGTTGGTTTTAGTTCTCACGGAAGTTATTCACTAATTAAAGATGCAATTAACTGTGAAGTTTTTACTTTTTGTAGTCTTCACTTACATTATTTAGATCAATCTAAGATTGCTTTAGCAGAGGAAGCTATAAAAAAAGGTATGGGAGTTTTAGCAATATCACCTGCTGATAAAGGCGGTAGATTGTATTCTCCAAGTGATATTTTGATAGAGGCCTCTAAGCCTTTTCATCCATTAGAATTAGCGTATAGATTTCTGCTGGCAAAAGGCATTACAACTTTATCCTTGGGGGCGACAAACAAAAAAGATTTTGAATTTGCTCATAAACTTAGAAACTCACTCGAGAAGCTTACAAAACTTGAAAAAAGCGCGCTGAATAAAATTGAGGAAGTTTCTAATGAAAAATTAAACTCAACCAAATGTGAACAATGTAGATCTTGTCTTCCATGTCCAAATGAAGTGCCTATTCCAGAAATACTTCGTTTAAGAAATATATCTATTGGTCATGGCCAATTAGAATTTGCAAAAGAAAGATACAATTTAATAGGAAAAGCTGGCCACTGGTGGGAAAAGAAAAATTCCTCATTTTGTCAAGAATGTAATGAATGTGTTCCTAAATGTCCTAGTAAATTAGATATACCAAATTTATTAAAGGAAACTCATAACTTATTAATTGAAAATCCTAAAAAAAGATTATGGGGATAATGACTCATTCCAGATATTTTTAAGATTAATTTTTTGTTCATTTGTTAAGACAGGGAAAGACCAACTATTTTGCCAACATTTCTCAGAAGGTCCTGAGGTGTGGAACATTTCAGATTTATATTTACTTTGCAAATAATCGCTATTGAATGGAAGATACCAACCTTGGCTAACTAATTTATCTACTATTGATTTATTTTCTAAAGATTTAATCCATTGAATTAATATTGCATTATTTAGATTTGATCGACTAAGTAGAAAATGCCACATCAAAGGTACGCCTTGGCTTGGAAAAACTAAAGAAAGCCTTGGATCTATTTTTAAAAATTTTGAACAAAGACTATAAGGAACTATTGCTACACAGGCATCAGAATTAATCAACCAATTGAGCATATTTTTATCATCAAATATCATTGCTTGGCTTTTGAGTATTTTTAAAGAATTAGATGTATTAATTTTTTTAGCAATTGACAATATTATTCTGGGACTTTGTGGAAAAATTATTTTTCCAGTTAATTTTTTAGAAAGAAGAAAATCCCAAGATGTTCTGGCTGAATTTATTAAGTCTTTATTATTTTTAATGATAATTGTATAGGGTACTACGCCAATAGGGAATAATTTACTACTCTGATTTTGATTAAAACTTCCCAAAAAATCTATCGATCTCTTATCCAAATTTTCGAACAGTGCATATTCATTTATTTTTTCAAATTCTGAAAAATCTATACTAGAAATCCATCCATCATTTATTAAAGTAAAGTCAGAATTGAAAATTGTGTTTCTATTTTTTTGTAGCCGAATATTTTCAAAATTAATTTTTTCCTGCTTCCAATCTTTTGGAATCGTATCTTTAAAAGATTCTGGATAAAAAGAATTTTGTAATGCAATTTTTACTTTATTAGGTAGATTACTGCAAGAGTTTAAGAAAAATAAAAGCGAAAGTTTACCACAATTTAAAAATTCTCTTCTGGTTGCAAATTTTGAAAACATTCAGCAATCCTTCTCTAAAGAAATTTGACCTAGGCCCTTCATCATTTCTAGATTTTGTTGACACAATGAAACTATTTCTTCATTTTTAAATCCATCTAAGAAAGCAAGCAATGATATTCCACCTGCACCTACACCTTCTTTTACATGGCCTAATTCATAATCCCTCAATTCTTTGTATTTTGAAGATTCAAAATTTAAAGGACTTGCTAAACCCAATAATTTGACATCATATTTTTCATTAATTAGATTTACTAAATCATTTAGAGAATTATCTTTCACAAGCCACCCAGTTGTCGCAATAAAAACATCTTCAATAAATTCATCTTTATTTTTTTCATCTAATAATTCTAATACAAGCAAAATGACTGCTATCATTTGACTTCCGCCAGACAATATTACAGGTTGTTTTGCTAACCTTGCACCAATTAATAGACCCATTGAAAAAGCTTGGAAAGGATCACCTACCGCCGCGACAACATCAAAAGAATCGAAATCAGCCTTGAAATTTGCATTGAAAAGTCCTCTTTTAACTACTTGTCTTCTCAGTTCTCTTGGAGCTTTAAATAAACTACTCCCAACTAAATTAGACACCTGCAACCCAAAAGCTTCCATTACTGCCTGAGCGGTTGTGGTGCCCCCCGGAACAGATTCAGAAATTAAAACTGATTGTTTTAAGGATTTTCCTATCGCAAGACCTTTTTCATAGAGATTTAAAACTCTCTCTTTAGTCATCGATTTACCAGTAGTAAGACAATTTGATGGGCCCATATCTCTATCTTCTACAACCAAATGATTAAAATAAGGCTTTGCTCCTATTCCCAGAGGAACAATAACTGGATAAATATTTATGAGCTTTGAACAAACATGACTGATTAGGGCAGGAGTTACTCCTGCATTGAGAAGAGGCAATTTATATTTATGATCTTTTGAAGCACCCTCAAGCAAAAATTCGGCATCTGCGAGCGCAGTTGTTCTCCTTGATTTTGCACTAATACCTGCAGCGGAAATACCTGAAATTTGAGATGTATTAGTGCCTGCAATTACAAGAAATATTTTTAAATTTTTAATATTCTTTTTTAGTATCTCTATCTTATTAAATTGTCTTTTTTTGTTGGATTCATTTCCAAAAAAATTTATACCTAATTCTTTGCTATACATTTTTACTTTTTTCAATTATTTAAATCAACTAAGCCATTTAATAATCTTGGAGGATCTGGGATATTTAATTTAAATCTTGGAAACAGAGAATATGCAACTACATGTACCGTTAAGACATAAACTATTTCTTGAAAAATTATTAAAAAAATTGCACCTAATTGGATACTTAAAATTGAGGGAGAAAAAGGTAAATTCAATAATCCAATGAATTTTTCTAGTAGTCCATAACTTGCTCTAGTAATTAAAACCCAAAGATTATCACCAACCAACGTAGATAATGCTATCACCCGTACGAAAAAGCCAATGGTTCCAATAAAAACTCCTACAGTTAGACTAAATCTCCAACCTTTTTCTCTAAACCAACACCAGCCCAACCAAAAAGCCAAGATCCCATAAGGAAATAAAAATAAAGTTCCTCTAACAGGACCCATAATTATAAATAAAAGTAGAAATTGTATTAGGAGTCCTTCCAATGCAGTTTTAGTTCCTCTTCTCAAGTGCAACAGTATCATTGGGAGGGGTAAAATCAATCTTAATAAAGCTCCTCCAATTGGCAAATAATATAATGCAACCCATAATAAAGACGAAAGAGATGCTAAATAAGAGGTCTCGACAATATTTAATGCTTCAGTTTTTGTTTTTATTTTCATTTTTTTTGAATATTTTTAATTAATTTTTATTCATACTTTTATTTTTTGAATCTAAAATACGTTCAATCTTTTCTATTTCAAAATTTACCTCAGAATTACTCAATATGGAACTTAACTCTTCCGTGGGATCTTTTGGATCTACATCTTTTAAAATAAATATT
>QCBV01000017.1 GCA_003279015.1 Prochlorococcus sp. AG-347-J19
TGCGGACAAAATGAGGACAAATATTGATCAGTGAATTTTTAATTTTCAATATTTAATCTTTTTCTTGATCGAAACAATCATTTAAATAATCAATTTTTTCAATTAAATAATCTCTCTTTTCTCTGTCAATTTCATCTCTAAGTAACAAAGTCGTTCTTAAAAAGTCCCCGTATTGAGATTCTAGGAGTTCTGAAAATTTCAAACATGTCATTTTAAATTCATTTCTTAGGGAAGTTAATATGTCAATCTTACGTTCAATAATGTGTATAAACTTATCGATTGGTTCAGAATCCCGTCCGTTAAAAGACATCTATACTTACCTCCTTTTCAAGATTTTCAAACATATAAGTCATTGTTGGATTATTCTTAATCAATTTCTCAATTGAGATGCCCTGCAATTTTTTATTTAAAGTCTTGGTATTAGAAGTTAATGAATTTAGAAGTATCTCTTTACTATCTTCAGCATCTTTAATGATGCGATCAAGTTTTTTGATTATGGCATCAATATTTTTAAAAATTAATTTAAGATTTTTACTTGACGATAATTGCAAACTCTCAAGTGATTCCTTGAAATTTTTTATATCTATGGTTTTAGATTTTTCTTTCTCTAAATTACTTTTGAGTTCTAGTAACTCTAATCCTAATTCTCTAAGCGTATAAATTGTAGACACAAAACAATTAGGTCTAACTACTATCATTTTGGGATATTCATGATAGACAGTCGTGAAGCCGCTGTTGTACCTTTCGTCATCCATTTCAAGATTTGAGACTAGGACAGCATATTCACAATTTTTTTCTCGTCTGTCTTTATCTAGTTTTTTAAAATGTTCCTTATTAGTTTGTTTATGAATAGTATCTTCCTCTTCATTCTTCATATCAAACATTATTGAGATAATTTCATTCCCATGTGGATCATAATCTCTAAAAACATAATCTCCTTTTGTGCCAGTTGAGCTTGTGTGATCTTTCTCGAAACTTGCAGAAGTAAGGATTCTCCTTATATATCGATCATAGTCAATGAGACAAGATTCCTCTAAAGATTCTCCAACCATTTTTGTACTCAATTTTTTCTTGTTTTCCTTATACATTTTTATTTCTTCTGCATGTTCTTTTCTCACATAATCTAATAGTGTTTTTAATGAATTTTTTTCCACCGTAACTTCATCAAGCGAACGTTTATAAGAATCGACAGCCTCATTTACCGCAATTTTTTTATCTTTTTCAAAAATTTCTTCCTTGTGCTCAAAATCCTTTATTGTTTCCTCTTTTGAGGCAATTATCTCTTCATAATATTTCGTCAAAGTATTTTCTTTCTTTTCTAAAGCTGTGTTTTTATCTTTTGTATAAGATTCCTCGTTTTTCTCGAAATCTTTAATTTTTAGATTTTTTTCATTAATTACTTCTAAGTAATAATTTTTTAATTCTTCTTCTTTTATCTTTACTGCACTATCAACTGCAGAATCTACTCTTTTTGTAAGTTGCTCCTCAAAAAGATGATCTCTTACTTGATTGACTATTGAAGAATAATTTGTTTCATCAATTTTAAAAATAGCATCGCATTCAGGACACTTAATTTGTTTGTTCGAAGTCATAGTTTTTATCCCCGATAAATCGGGGAGCTAATGTGTGGTTTTTTGTGGTTTCCAAGTTTTTTTACTTGGTATTAGGAGAATAGCAGAAACTTTTAAACAATGCAATACATATATGCAACTAATAAATATATATACTGTTGCTAATACGCACCATATTAGTTATTATGAGTTTAAGTATTAGATTCTTATGGCTATTGATCGAATTGTTGTAACGCCCTCAAGTCAGGCGCATTCTGAATTGTTAAGTTATTGGGCTAGGCTTGAAGGGCGAAGTATAAGTTCACTTTGCAGTTCTTTGCTAGAGGAAGCAGTTTATAAAGCCTTGGAGTCTGGAAGAGCTAATAAAACAGCTGTGAAGTTGATGGAAGATGTCATCAAACAGCGAGAACGATCATTAGAAGTGTCTCATCAATTAAATTTGAATAATGAAAAAGAGAAATCTGAAAATATTTTTCAATCTGAATTAAAACCGTTAGAAGATAAGAAATCAGAAGTAGATAAGATAATGAATTTATCTGCAAGGGGAGCTTTTACTGATTTCAAATGGAATAAGAGTGATTTTGAGCATCAAATGACGTTATTAGATGAAGTACTAAAAGTAATGTTTAAAGGAGATGAACTTAAAGAGGCAAGAAAGGTCATTCATACATTAATAGAGAGATATGGAATGAATGTAGGTATATCCCAGAAAGGTCTTCGAGATATGGTGGAGGCTGTTGAATTAAATAAATCAAAAGAAGATTCCATGAAAGCATTTAAAGAGTTCGCTAGAGATTGGGCTAATGAAATAGAAGAGAGCATTAGATTTATGTCATATAGATACTTTGAGGTGCAAAAATAGTTCACTCAGTTATTTATACTAAATACAATTAATTAAGTTAAATTTGGAAAATATTGAAGCCAGGCAAACAGCGGAAAGAGCTATAAATCAACTTCTATCGTTAATTGTTGGAACAAAATTTGCTAAACAGACCGATTCCTTAAAAACTGAACCTATTGCAAGATTAAAAAAATGCATTGAATTAACTTTGAATGAGTATTCAGACGCTATGTCTTTACAAGCTGATTGTGTCCCAGATGCTCAAAGGATGATTGCTCAAGCACAAAGAAAATTAGACAGTCTTAATTCGCTAACTATTCTTGCAAATTTAATTCCTGAATAATTTCGTTTAGGAAGATTGCGGACAAATTGCGGACAAATATTGCTTTATTTGTCATGACAAACTATGCAGAACCAAGTAAAAAAGTAGACATAGCTTGAAAACCTAGTGCTGCACTAGGGCTAATAAGTGCTTTGGGAGCACTAGGTCGCAGGTTCGAATCCTGTCGCCCCGACTCTTAAAAACCAAGTCATACTAGCGAGTTTCCCAGACTCGCTTTTTTATTGTTTGTTGTCTCATACCCCCAAAGGGGAGCTGTAGGGGGAGCTGAAATCTTCGAAGATCCCCCCTAGGTGCTTAATTTCAATTTAATTAAGTAGTGCAAGTTGTCTGAGTTTCATTTAATTATTGGAATCATTTTTCAAATCGAGAACGAATAGATATTGTCTTTCAAGATTATCGAAATGAATTATGGTTATTTTTTTTTAGGATTACTTCTGGCAACATTCGTCTGGCAAATAGTTGCTCAATCTTTAGGTCCAGTTGTTGGAGGTTGGCTTTACGGTTTTCAAGTAGCGAACTTAGAAAAGTCGGGACATACATTTAGCAGTGAGGCACAATTTCTAGAATGGAGAGATAAAGCTATTGCAAGTTCTATGAATTGGGGTCTTATATTCCTTGCTGTTCTATGCGGTGGTTTAGCCGGAGCTTTTGGTTTTCCTCTTATTGGCTTTAGCAGGAGCGTTAACCCATGGAGTTGGGCAAGAATGATTGCGCTATGTGGCTCTAGCTGGCTAGTTCTCTCAATCGTCTATCCAGGAATGTTCTAAAGCATTTGTTAATAATGACCAACATAAATTTGCTTTTTTCATATCTCATCTTTCACAGCAAATTATTCACCAATCAATCGGTCTCCAATCACCGCTCAACTGGAATGCTGCCCATACATATGGATGTCTCCAAGCAGGGATGATGTGATTTCTAAACTCTCTTTGCGTTGCAGCTAAGGCTTCAGCTCTGCCTTCTCCTTTTTTTAGCCTTTCATAGAAACTTTTCATAAAAGCTGCTGTTGCTGCATCATCCACTTCCCATAATGACAATAGACTTGATCTTGCACCTGCCACGGCAATCGCTCGCTTCAGACCATAAACACCTTCTCCAGATTGAAAATCACCTTTCCCTGATTCACAACCAGAAATTACAACGAGTTCTGTTCCATTCCAATCAAGCTTGGTAACTTCTAAGGCAGTTAAATATCCATCATCTTTGGGGTTTGCCTCTGGATTGTTAGCACCAGCTAAAACGATGCCACTTCTTAGAAGTGGATTCTCTCCTTCTTTCTGATCAGCCAAAAAATAAGCATGGCTAGCAATGTGTAAAACCTTCGGCGCTTGTTGTTGTTCTTGTATTGCTAAGGCTGAAGCTTTGTTCTTGGTTAACAGTTGAGCATTAGTGAGTTTGGCAATTGCTTTTCCTTCTTTCGCTGTACCCGGTAAGGGACTCCAGTTGAAAGAAGTTAGATCACCTGAGCGTTGTTGAGATTGACTAATCGTAATGAATTCAGATTCTTGTTTACGTATAAAGGGTTTGAGTAAATTGAATTCAGGATTAGCAACGACAAGTGGTTTTTGTTTAATTGATTTTGACCTCTTAACGAGATCTAGTAGTTCGCGGCCTGAAGTTAATAGGCGTATCTTGACTAAATCACCCAGCAATTGGTCATCTTTATAAGAACTTAGTGCTGCGAATGGAATACGGTTTAGCTCTGCGTCAGGAGAAATAAATAAAGTTTGTGCATCACCAATTGATTCTTTTAATGGCTTAATAACTAACTCCCCTACCTCTTTCCATAGTTGCTGTACATTTACTAATCCTTCCTCTGTTGCTTTTAATGCCTTTATGATTTTTCTATCGACAAGATCAGCAGTACCTAGGTTTATAGCTGACTTTGTACCATTAGGATTAAGTACTAAAGCAATGTAATGTTTTTTGCCTTCTTCATTTTTTGACTTGGCAGAGGCAAAAGCCGTATATCGCTGAAATTCAATCAAAATTCCATCTTTTGGAATTGATTTTGCAACCTCTTCCATAGTTACTAAACGAGGTTTTAGCTTGGGGAGTAAGCGATAGAGTTTTTTCTCTAAAATTTCTTTTCTTATTAAAAGATCCCCTCTTTCTTTATCTTTTAATACTGTGGATGCTAACTTTTGAATTATTTCCTTTAGCTCCTCAGAAATTTTTTGTTGAGGGCCTTCTAATTTAGCAAGCTTAGCCTGGCGACTTTCTATTTCTTCTAATAATCCATGACGATTAAGTCTTGTATATAGTGCAAGTTCAATACCTGAATCCCCGCTTGAGACAAAGTCAAAAGATTTCAAATAACTAACCTTATAATTTGAAACAAATGCTTCACGATCAGTAAGCGGAAGGTAGGGAGATTCTCTTTGAATCAAAGAAATTCGTCTTTTTTGTGCTCGAAACATTAAAGGGATAGCTTTTTCATATAGACCTTGAGATGAATAATTGAGAGCTAAATTTATAAGTGTTCTATCTATAAAAATGTTGTCAGAACCTAAAGTAGTTCTTTCCAAAATTGATAAAGCTCGCAAGTATAAAGTTTCTGCTTTGCTGAATAGTCCCTTGGCATTATAGAAATTAGCTAAATTATTTATATAAGCTGCTGTATCTGGATGGTCTGGTCCTAAGGTTTTTTCTGCAATAGATAAAGCTCTTAAGTATAAAGGTTCTGCTTTGCTGTATTTTTCTTGATCTTTATAAAGTGAAGCTAAAGCACCTACTGTTTGTGATGTGAATGGATGGTCTGGTCCTAAGGTTTTTTCCTCAATGGATAAAGCACGAAGATATAGAGGTTCTGCTTTGTCAAAAATACCCTGAATATGATAAATGTCAGCTAAACCTTTTAGTATAGATGCTGTATCAGGATGGTCTGGTCCTAAGTTTTTTTCCTCAATGGATAAAGCACGAAGATATAGAGGTTCTGCTTTGCTGTATAGTCCCTGAATGAAATAAAGAGATGCCAATTTTTCGAGCAAAATTCCTGTATCAGGATGATTAGTGCCTAAGTCTTTTTCCAAAATTGATAAAGCTCTTAAGTATAAAGATTCTGCTTTGCTGAATATTCCCTTAGACTTATAGAGATTCGCTAAATTAAGTAGGCTCTTTCCTACGAAAAGATGTTCCGGTCCATAGGTCTTTTCTGAAATAGATAAAGAACGAAGATATAGAGGTTCTGCTTTGCTGTATTTCCCCTGATAAACATAAAGTAAGCCCAAATTGTTGAGAGAAATGGCCGTTCCAGAATGTTCAGGACCTAAGGTTTTTTCTTTAATAGATAAAGAGCGAAGAAATAGAGGTTCTGCTTTACTGTATTTTCCCTGGATAGCATAAAGAGATGCCAAACTATCTACCAAGCTTCCTGTCCCAGAATGTTCAGGACCTAAGGTTTTTTCTTTAATAGATAAGGAACGTAGATATAGAGGTTCTGCTTTGCTGTAGTTTCCTAGAAGTTTATACAAAGTTGCTAAATCCATAAGAGTAGATGCTGTATTGGGATTTTCAGGTCCTATTGCCTTTTCATCTATAGATAAAAGCCTTAAATATAGGGTTTCTGCTTTGTCATAAATTCCTTGCCTTTTATAAAGGCGAGCTAAATTTCTAAGTGTGAATCTTGCAGGATGTTGATGCCAATATTTTTTATTTTTACCTGATTTTCCATCTCTAATTATCCGCTCATTTTCTAATATAAGAATCCTTTCAAATAGATCTATAGCTTTAGTGTAGTTCTGTAATTTTTCAGCCTCTTCAGCTTCTTTTTTAAGTTGTTTAATATCATCATCGAGACTTGATTTTTCTTTTCTCTCCTCTATTAAGACTTCAGAAACTACTTCAGCTGATAACAAACCATCCATTGCCATAGGCATTAGTAAAGCTAGCGCCAAGGCAAAAGTTTGCATAGGGAAGGGATTGAAATCTTTGTTATTTTTTCTATATCTATTCTAAATTGATAAAACAATTTATCTACATTGACATTTCACACCTGTTTCCCTTGAAGGATATATCTTAAATGCTCCACGCAAAGTGCTTCGTTGAAGAGCAGGAAGTAGAAGTATGTTATTGGAATTTTTCAAGGTCACCTTGCGACATAAGCACTCGGGCGTAAGGGGGGAGCTGTAGGGGGAGCTACAACCTAATATGACCTTAGATGATCTTCGAAGGTTGTGCTAGATTGAGACTCAAACTCATTACTATATCTAGCTCCACTTCTGTCTATAACTAGAATCTCATCAAATTCTTATTTGAACAACCGAGTCCTTTGGGAGCACTAGGTCGCAGGTTCGAATCCTGTCGCCCCGATCAGTTATAGCAGTAAGTCTCAGCCAATACCTAATTCAAATAATTGCTTCACGCAAAACTCACGCAAAAGTTATTTTTTCCAGAATAACTGGCAAAACTTTAGAAAGAAGTTTGGTATTAGGTTCTGCCCGGATTGGCTAAACTTTCAAGGGGTTTTCTGTAGCCCCTTTTTTTATGCAAGTAGTAAGCGTTTCACAAAAAAACAATCAACGATAATAGATTTTATTTAAGATATGGAAACAAAAATTTCGGGAGTATTAAATGTCTATCATTACCGACAATACAGTGTTAGTTCATATTTACAGCGGTTTAGAATCCAAAAATAAAGTAACTTTAGGTTTATTGGTTGCCCTTACTGCAGAAAAAAATGATCATAAAGTAACTCTTTTTCTAGCGGGAGACGGAGTACAAATATTAGATTGCAAAAAAGCTGGTGAAATAGTTGGTCAAGGTACTGGAGATTTATACGAACATCTTCAAAATTTGAAGAAATCAAAAGTTACCATATATGTTTCAGGTATGTCTGCTAAATCTAGGGGTTACAATGAGAAGCTTCTAGATGGATATTCAGCAGAGTTTGTGATGCCGGATGTTCTAATTGAAGAATCAATTAAAGCGGATAGCGTACTTTGCTATTAAAAAAAGGAGCTAACTGCTCCCTAATTTAGATTGACTGTCAATCTTAAATTAAATCCTGCTATAACCCAGCTTTGTTTTGAAGACTTTAAAAGGAAGCCCACTTCCGTTCATCGCTTCAATAACTTTATCTCCAACAGTTCCATAAAATTCAATAGCTACGTCTCCATCAATTAGTCCAGCATGAGCTTCAAGATAATCGCCAACAGGTGGATTAACTAAATGAGCAAGAAATGCATCATCATTTTTGAAAAATTCTGACCATACAAAACTAAGTGGATCTTCAGGATCCTGGTCAAATGTATGATGTATCATTCCCGGCTCTGATGCTTCGACAGCCTTATCTGTTTTATCCGCAAGGGATAGATATTCGGCAACTTTATCTTCTTGTACTTTCAATCTAGCAATAAGGATAAATGGTGTATCTGATCCAAAATTTGTCATGAATAAAAAATAATTATTACTTATTTTATTTATTTTTCAATAAACATGGAGCAAGTTGCCCCTTATTTTAGATCGACTGGCAATCAATCAAACATTTAAGTTTTTTAAGCAGCATCATATTCATCCTTATCTTCAAGCTCTCTCATAAATCTTTTATCTAATAAGTAATTGTCTATAAGCTCTGCTGCCATCTGTATCTCAGCAGCAGGTTCTTGTAGATTTTTATCTAATAAGTAATTGTCTATAAGCTCTAGATTGTTATTTTCTTTAATTTCTTTATCGCTATCTAATAGCTCTCTTATGTAGTTATATACAAGCTCTTGATCGTATCCACTTTCTCTAATTTCTTTCAACATTTCGTCTGGAATTTCCATAATCGTCAACCCCTATGTGAAAGCCTACATACGCATACTTACGAATAAATAAGAAAAAAGCCAGTATTTTTAGAAGTTATTTTTAATCTTTAGGCCATTGACGTGGGGTTAAGCCACCAAGAGCAGCTCTATTTCTTGGAGTGTCTTTATAAAAGGCAGCGTCACAATTACAGCAGCCCCAAGTTCTGGGCTTGGGAAAATCTGGAATACAACCTTGAAAATGATATTTTGCTTCATAGTAATCTTCTCTACTTGGCATCCCAAATACTGACTTTTTAACTTCTTTCTTTTTGCATCTGGGGCAGATAGTAGGCTTTCGATCAGTAATAAACCAATCTTCTCTTTCTGGTATTGGATTGCAGTTCATTAAAAATTTGCACCTTTTGTCATTTCAATATTTAAGTTTACTTTCAATTAAGTCCCATCTATTTTTGTATTCACTAAAGTCCTACTGCAGATTTTGCTGACGTGGCTTATAAGGTGGTATATCCACTGTCCTCATTGATGTCAGTTTGATATCATTTGCGTGTTTTTTCTTAGTTGTTCGTAGATATTCTTAGATTCAAATAATAAATATGACTGGTAAAGAAGTTAATTTCCTATAATTTTTATATGGAATTTTTAACTAATCTTTGGAATAATCAACCAAATGTAGTTATTGGTGTAGGTATAGCTACAGCAGTATTGTTGGGGATTTATATATTTTTATTAGATATAACTAAGTAAAATGTTGCGACTGCTTCCGTTACCGATTTTTATTTGCATTTATCTATTCTCTTGGTGGAGATGTAAAAAAAATATTATCGCTAGTGATAAGCAACTAAAACCTTGCATTGATTGGGCATATATAAAAAATTTACCGCTTCCAAAAAAACCATCTTTTGTCGAGTTTTATATTGTTTATGTTTCTTCTTTTTTTAAATTCCCATTTGGGATAATTATTCAACAACTACCTTTCGCAAAGAAAGTAAGATACTACGAAAGAGAAATGAAATTAATATTTGATAAATGGAATTTAGAAAAAATAAAAAAAATAACTAACTAAATTTATATTTAATCGCCATTGTCCAATGCGGACAAATTGGGGACAAAAGATCCTTAATTGAAAGGTGAAGTGTTATTAGTAGGAGCTATTAATAGGATTTCAAAAACAATTCCAGTCAAAGCAATAGGCAATACCCAAATACCAATAAATCTATGATCAAAAAATCTTAAATGATCT
>QCBV01000018.1 GCA_003279015.1 Prochlorococcus sp. AG-347-J19
GGATCTGATCAAATATTTATTGGTCTTCACCTTATCCATGAAGTGACGAGTCCTCAAGCATTTGGTGCTTTAAAGGACAAAAAATTAAAAGTAAAATTCCCTGATAGAACTGTTGCTACTGTTGATCATATTGTGCCAACAGATAATCAGAGCAGGCCTTTCAAGGATAATCTCGCTGAACAGATGATTGAAACACTTGAGAAGAATTGCTTAGAACATAAAATAAGATTTTTTAATATTGGTAGTGGTAATCAAGGGATAGTTCATGTAGTAGCACCGGAATTAGGCCTAACTCAGCCAGGAATGACAATCGCTTGCGGAGATTCTCATACTTCAACTCATGGAGCTTTTGGGTCAATTGCTTTTGGTATAGGTACAAGTCAAGTAAGAGATGTTCTTGCTACCCAAACCTTAGCCATGAACAAATTGAAAGTGAGGCAGATTTGGTGTGACAATACATTATCTAAGGGTGTTTATGCCAAGGATTTAGTCCTTCATATAATTAATAAACTTGGTGTAAAGGCAGGAGTAGGTTTTGCATATGAATTCGCAGGACCTGCGATACATGAATTATCAATGGAAGAAAGGATGACGATATGCAATATGTCTATTGAAGGAGGAGCAAGATGCGGCTACATCAACCCTGATGAGAAGACCTTTAGTTACATCAAAAATAAATTATATGCTCCAAAAAATGAACATTGGGATAGAGCGCTTAGATGGTGGGAATCATTAAAAAGCGATGAAAATTCAATTTATGATGACGTAATTAAGTTAGATGCTTCTAAAGTGGAGCCAACTGTAACCTGGGGGATTACTCCCGGCCAAAGTATAAGCATTAATCAACAAATCCCTCTTTTAGATGATTTATCTGCAAATGATAAATTAATTGCAAAAGAGGCTTATGAATATATGAGTTTCAAGCCTGGACAATTAATAAAAGATACTCCTGTAGACGTTTGTTTCATAGGCAGTTGCACAAATGGAAGAATCAGTGACTTAAGAGTTGCAGCTAAAGTATTAAAAGGCAAAAAAGTATCCAAGAATGTCAAAGCATTTGCAGTTCCAGGTTCAGAAAAAGTAGCCACTAAAGCAAAACAAGAGGGTCTTGATCAGATATTTAAGGATTCTGGATTTCAATGGAGAGAACCTGGCTGCTCAATGTGTTTAGCAATGAATTCAGATAAGCTAATAGGTAATCAAGTTAGTGCGAGTTCTAGTAATAGAAATTTCAAGGGTAGGCAAGGATCTCCCAGTGGAAGAACACTTCTCATGAGTCCAGCAATGGTTGCCGCTGCTGCAATTAATGGCAAAGTCAGTGACGTTAGAGAATTTATTAACTGATGAAATCAGAGTTTACACAGCCAATTGGAAAAATTTCAAATATTAACGGGCAATGTATCCCGTTGATTGGTAATGACATTGATACAGATCGAATAATTCCAGCGCGTTTTTTAAAGTGTGTTAACTTTGATTCATTGGGCGAATCTGTTTTTGAAGACGATAGAAAAACTTTAAAAGGAAAGCATCCTTTTGATCTTGAGGAAAACAAAAATGCCTCGATACTTATTGTTAATAGCAATTTTGGATGTGGTTCCAGCAGAGAACATGCTCCCCAAGCGCTTATGAGATGGGGTATAAAAGCAATTATAGGAGAGAGTTTCGCCGATATTTTTTACAGTAACTGTATTGCAATCGGAATTCCATGTTTTACGATATCTAAAAAATCCATAGAAGAAATACAAAACTATTGCGATAATCAATTTTTATTTTTAGAAATTGATCTGAAAAAATCCTTAGCAAAATCAAAAGATTTAAATTTTAATCTTGAAATTAGGGAAAGCTCAAGAAAAATGTTTTTAACAGGAGAATGGGATGCTACTTCAACACTACTTGACAATGAAAATTTAATAGAAAATAAATTTAACCAATTACCTTATATAAAATTTAACTCTTATTATTCTTAACTATTTAAATCCAAATAACTTGAAAGAGATTCCCCCTGCTTGATTATGAGGTTGATAAAAAATACCAAATTCATAGGATCTTTTTTTCCAATTTAATGAGATTTTAGAATTAATAAATTTTCCATAATCATTACTATGACCATCTAAGTTTAATGTTCCATTGCTTTTAAGAATAATTGGCCCAAAAAGTTGTTGGTCAAAATCAATATTTAGAGTAAATTTGTCAGAAATTTGATCAAATTTAAACACACTGTCTCCGTTGTTAAATTTATAAAAAGGGAAAAAACTTATTCGTGTATAGTCAAAAGTTTTGTTTTTTAAATCACCTAAAATTAACTCGGGACCAAAACCTAGACCAATATATTCTTGATGTTCTCCATCATTGTATAGAGAATACGATGCTGCCAATCTTGTATTAAGACTTAGTCCTTTTTTAATTGGCTCATAGATATACTCATATGATCTATCAATAATTTTATCTTTAGGTTTATCAACAATTAATGGAATGTTTTGATCCAAGGAATAAAACAAACTACCTTTTAAACTATCCACTAAGTTTTTACTAATTAAGGCCTCCGCTTTTAAATGAGCAAGACCAAAAGATAAAACTTCAGTATTTTTAATGCCATTTACTTCCCAAGTATGTTTTTTTTCTAATTTTGAACCGTATCCTGTATAAATTTCGGCTTCCCCTATTGAACCATTCCATACTCTATCTCTATAAACTCCATAAAAACTTTTATCCCATTTAGCATTTAAGAAGTCAATTTCTTTTTTCAAAATTAATTTAGATCTAAGCGCATCAGAAATTTTACTAGTATCTAAAGTATTTATTTGATTAACTATTTCCAAATCCCAATTACTTACTTTCCCTTTTATTTGTGACTTAAACCCAAAATTATCTTCAAATTTTAGCTTATCAGATTCTAAGAGGATAGAAAAATTACTTGAATTAAAAAAAAAGGAAGTTTTATATACTCCTGGTATAGTTAATAATTGGATTTTTTCTACGGATAAGATCATTATTGATGAAAAAAAATGGAAGAGTAAAAAAGCAATTTTTTCTAATGATATTCTTCAATTTAAACAAGTAAAAATTGAGATTAA
>QCBV01000019.1 GCA_003279015.1 Prochlorococcus sp. AG-347-J19
TTTGTTATTAATAAAACAAATGAAACTGCAGCTAGAGTTTTCCCTGTAGTAATGGACGTTTATGATAAATCTTTTTATGGAAGATTAGATAAAATAGTAGAGAATAATAAGGTTCTTTCCGATATTGCAAACAGTGATGGAAATAAAGTATCTAAAACTTTTAAAAAATTACCTAAATATTTATCAAACGGTTATCAGTTATTAAGACTATACTTATTAAAACCTCTTGATAGCAAAGATTTCCAACCTTCCATTAGATAATCTTTCATACAGAGAAGATTTATAGACTCATATGCTTTCGTCACAAATCAAATCAAATGAAATCGTTTTTGGTAGTTGCAACAAAGATTTATTAGAAGAAATAATTTTCTACGGCATTGGACTTGGTGCTGATTTTGTAGAAATATTTATAGAGAATACTGACAACTCAAGCGTTTTAGCTGAAGAAGATTTTATTACAAGTGTAAGTCCATCATTTGGAAGGGGTGCTGGCATTAGAATCTTCAAGGGGGAAAAGGATGGATTTGTAAGTACAAATGATTTAACAAAGCATGGCTTGATGAGATCGGTATCTCAAGCTATAGAGATGTTAGACATAACAGACAACAAAAGAGAAGTATTTAACGGTTTAAATAAACATCGAGACTATAGTTTGTCCAAGAAAAAATGGATTAATGAAGTCCCATCTATTCATGAGATAAGTGAAAAACTACTAGTGAGCACAAAGTCTTTAAAAAAAAATAACAAAATAATAACTAGAAAAGGAAGTTACTCAAGAAATCTTCAAAAAGTAATCATAGCCTCCAGTGACGGAACCTATGTCTCAGATATTAGATTGCATCAAACAGTTGGACTAAACGTAATTGCAAGTGATGCCCAATATAGATCTAGTGGAAGTAGAAGATTTGGATCGTCAGGAATGCCTAATGAATTCAGATTATGGGATCACGAAAAAGCAGCTAATGATGTGTTTGAAAGTTCAATGAACATGTTGTATGCAGATTATGTTGATGCAGGACAAATGCCTGTTGTATTAGCTAATAAATTTGGTGGCGTTATATTCCATGAAGCCTGCGGTCATTTACTTGAAACTACTCAAATAGAGAGAGGAACAACACCATTTGAGAATAAACTGAATGAAAAAATTGCACATGAATCTGTAACTGCAATAGATGAAGGGATATCAGAAGGGTCCTTCGGTTCATTATCAGTAGATGATGAAGGTATGGAACCCGAAAAATCAGTTCTTATAAAAGATGGAATTTTAAAAAAATTCATATCCGACAGGGCAGGTGAATTAAGGACTGGCCATAAAAGAACAGGAAGTGGAAGAAGACAAAATTATTCTTTTGCTGCAGCTTCAAGAATGAGAAATACTTATATAGCTAAAGGTGAGCACTCTAAAGAGGATTTAATCAATAGTATTAGTGAAGGTCTTTACTGCAAATCAATGGGTGGTGGCAGTGTAGGTGCTACAGGGCAATTTAATTTTGCGGTAGAAGAAGGATATCTTATCAAAAATGGAAAATTAACTAGTCCAGTAAAGGGCGCAACATTGATCGGCGAGGCTAAAGAAGTTATGCCAAAAATATCAATGTGTGGAAATGATCTCGAATTGGCTCCTGGATTCTGTGGATCCATTAGTGGAAGTGTCAACGTAACTGTTGGCCAACCTCATATTAAGGTTGATTCAATAACTGTTGGCGGAAGATAGGATATGAATTCAAGAGAAATCACAACTCAAATCTCCAAAGCTGCAGATTTCCTAAATCTTAAAAAATGGGATTATGGAGCAAGCTTTTCTAATGATTATTCTGTGCAAGTAGATAAAGGAGAGGCTAAACAACTTAAGGCTTCACAAAAGCAAATTTTAACTATAAGAGTTTGGAATCAATCTAATCTAGTTGGTATTACTACAACAAGTGATATTAGTGAATCTGGTATTAAAAAGGCTCTTAAGCAAGCAAATATAGCTTCTGATTTCGGCAATAAGAATGAAACTACAGAATTTTCACCACTAGCGAAGGATCCTATTAAAGTTAAGGAAGTAAAAAAAAGAAATCCTGTTGGAATAAAAAAATTACTTAAACTTTTAAGAGGAGCGGAAATAAAACTAATAGAAAGTCATGAATCCATAAAATCTGTTCCATATAATGGTTTATCTGAGAGTTTCTTTGAGAGAGTTTATGCAAATAGTGAGGGTGCCTTTCGAAGTTATTCCAAAAGTCAAGCAGCACTATATTTATACGCTAGAGCAGAAGAGAAAAATAAGAAGCCTCGTAGTTCAGGTTCCGTAAAACTTGGATATGGAGCTGATGATATAGATATAGAGTCGTGTATTAAAGAGGCTTAAAATAAAACAATTTCTCATTTAAATTATTCATCTATTAAAACAGATAAATATTTAATATGTTTTTCCCCAGAGTCTTTTTTAACTATTATTAACGCCTTTAGCTCAATGTTTAATGCTAGAAGCATCATAGATGGAGTGAGCTTATCTAATAAAGATTCAATCGGAAAGAAACTATCTACAGAAGCACTTAATATTTATGATGATGGCCTTCACGAAAAGAATATTTCTTCAACACCATTTGATGGAGAAGGAACCCCAACCAAAAGACTATGTCTAATTAACAGAGGGAGAATTGAAAATTTTATACATTCTGAATCAACTGCAAGAATATTTAAAACAACTCCCACTGGCCACGCTGGACTAGGATCAAAAGTCTCAGTATCTCCAGATTGGATCGTAGTTGAAAAATCAGAAGAAAACTTTGATCTAAAAACATCATTAGATCACTCTTCTTATGAGGGAGAATTTGTTTATATCGAAGAGTTAAATGCAATCCATGCAGGTGTCAGAGCAAGTCAAGGTTCGTTTTCTCTTCCATTTGATGGATGGCTCTACAAAAACGGTAAAAAAATCTCAATAGAATCTGCCACCGTAGCAGGGGATATCAAATATCTTTTGAAAAATATAGTAAATATTGAATCAAGCCAAGAGGTAACAACAA
>QCBV01000020.1 GCA_003279015.1 Prochlorococcus sp. AG-347-J19
TTTTCTCCACGGATATATTCTGTGATCTCTTTGAAGTTATTCAAGTCATTCCAATATTTTAAATGACTCTCTAAATTATTGATGGAAGATTTTCTCCCCCAAAGAAGTTCATTTCCAAAGAATGCAGAGAGTTGTGTAGATGTCTCTAAATTAAAGATATAATTACTTTTAACAATATTTATTGCTTTTTTTATTTCATCCAAAGCCAAGGCTTTAAAATTTAAGAGCTCATCTATTGTTTTATTAATTTGCTTTTCTACTAAATCAATATCTTTGGGATCACAACTTGCTTCCATTATAAATAATCCGCCTAATTCTCCAGCATTTACATCTACATATACCGATTCAACAAGATTACTATCTTCTTTTAAAAGTTTAACTAATCTGCTGTTTCTTCCAACCGAGAGTATTGATGCTAGTATCTCAAGCCCAATAATATTTTTTTGATCATTTAGGTTTGGGATAAACCAAGCCATAAATATTCTTGAAAACTCTAAATTATCAAACTTAACTGACTCCCTGCCATTCCTAATTCTTAAAGAAGGTTTATTTTTTAGATTTATTAAATTTGGACTTTTTTTTATGCCAGATAGATCACTTTTCTCAAAAATTTTATAAATTTCTTCTGAGAGATTCCCAGCAATTGCAATACAAATTTTTCCGGTAGTGTAATGTTTGCTATGAAATTTCACAAGGTCATTTATCTCTAAGTTTTTAATACTATGTTCAGTTCCAAGGATCGAATTGGCATAATTAGGGCTTAACCAAACCCTTTTCAAAAAATGATTAAATAATCTTTCTTCAGGCTGATCATTTTGTTGTTTTATTTCATCAATAACAACCCCTTTTTCTTTTATAAATTCATCAGGATTAAAATCTGGAGCTACGACAATATTTGTCAAAAGAGCAAGTGATTCTCTAAAGTTACTGGGTGGTACTAAGACATGGTAATGTACATCATCATAACCTGTTGAAGCGTTACTTAATCCGCCTAGTGATTCAATTTTATGGTCAAACTCACCTGGCATTATTTTGTTAGATCCTTTAAAAATCATATGTTCTAGAAAATGAGCAGTGCCGTTTTTATCAACATCCTCAAATGAAGAACCTGCTTTGCACCAAATATCAATGCTTATAAGCGGCAATTCTTTATTATCCACAAACACACATCTAGTTTTGCTTGAATGGGTGTAGTAGTTAACGTCTCCTACGTTCATTTCGGTTCTCTCTTTAAAATCTATTTTGGTACTTTTTAGCCTTGTTGTCTGAATCTTTTACTAAAACAAAATTAACTGACCCTCTTATTTTGGAGTTATTACAAAATATTAGAGAGCATAGATCCATGCTTGAGGAACTTAAGAGTATAAAAATTGATCCAAAACTAACTAACATAATATCTAAAGAAATAGGCAGAGAACTCTATATTGAAAATGAATTTCATAAAGCAAAAGGATTTAGAAAGTTACATATTGAAGTAGCAGAATTTTCAATGAATCTTAAGATATTACACTGCGTCTTTTTTCCTGATCCAAAGTTTGATATCCCAATTTTTGGGATGGATTTGGTAAAAATAAATGATAATGTTTCTGCTGCCATTGTTGATTTATCCCCGGCATCACAGAACCAAGGTTTGAAATACGAAAAATTACTTTCTGAAGTTGATAAAAGTTCTTTTACCTCTTTGAGAAAGGTTCCTGAATGGGGAGGTATTTTTTCTGATAATGTATTTTTTGCTTCCTTAAAGAGTAATTATGAAAAAAATGATTTTTGTAGAGTTGTGGATCAATACCTTTCTATTTTGATCAAATTAAGCAAGAATGCTAAACCAGAAGTTAATGAGAAAATTATCCAAGAGAGAATAGATTTTCAAAAAAATTATTGTGTTCAACAAATGAAAAATGAAAAGACTAGTATGGTGCTCTTAAAATATTTTGATGAAAAATGGGTCAATAATTACATAAAAACAGTACTCTTCGATTTTCAATGAAATTAAAATTATTAAAAAATTTATTTATTTATTTTTTATTATTTACACCAGTATCTCTTGGGCTTATTTCATGTTCTGGAAATAATAAATCTAATTCAAAATTTAAAGAGGAAATAACTTCAGATTACATACCTCCTATTACATCTGTTGCCGCACTAGGTCAACTTTCTCCTTCTGGAGAGATTAGACAATTGGCAGCTCCAACAAGTCAATTTGGAACTTCCCCCAGAATTGTCGAAATATTAGTAAATGAAGGAGATTTTGTGAAAAAAGGTGATATCCTTGCAATCTTTGAAAATGGAGAAAAATTAATTGCTGATCTTGAAAGAAATGAAAATCTAATTAATACTATCAACGAAGAAATTACCCTAAAGGAAGATCAAATTCAAAGGTACGAGTCAGCTTTGAGCAAAGATGTATATTCATTTGTAGATTTTTCACAGAGAAAAGATGAATTATTAAAATTGCAAAAACAGAAAATAAACCTCATAGGAGATCAAAAAAATATCAAGATAGATTTATTTAATTCAAAACTAAGGAGCCCAATTGATGGTTTTATCCTTGGAATAAATACGAGAGTTGGTGAGAGGCCTAAAAATGAAGGGATTTTGGATATTGGTTCTAGTCAAAAAATGGAAGCTTT